>CAWFAI010000010.1:0-177668 GCA_963813725.1 uncultured Solirubrobacterales bacterium | reverse complement strand
CGATCGACTGGCGGATCAGCTGGGCGAAGCCGGGATAGACCTCCTCGATCTTGGGGGTGTCGTAGAGGTCCTCGCGCACGGGCGGCAGCCCGCCCAGTTCGGCGGTGGCGAGCTGGTTCTCGGCGCCGACCAGGCACTCGATCGCCTCGAAGGCGAGGTCCTTGTTCTCAGAGAAGGAGGAGACGCCGAGGTTGATGCCGCCGAGCGGCGGGGCGCTGGGAATGTCGGGGGAGATGCCCGGGTACTTCGCCGCCTTCATCGTCTTGAAGATGTCCGGCGCGTTCTCCTCGGCGCTCGGATAGACGAAGGGGTAGTTGATCATGAAGGCCGAGCTGCCGGACTCGAACGCGAGCCGGGCGGGGTCCTCCTCGGCGGTGGTGATCGCCGGGTCGGCCGCCGAGGACGTCGAGAGCGCGCCCATCGCCGCCAGCGCCTCCTTGGTCTCCGCCTCGGAGAGCTCGACCTCGTCGGGGTTGGCGAGCATGCTGGTGCCGGCGGACTCGATCATCTGGTTCGCCCAGACGACGAGGCCCTCGTACTTGTTGCCCTGGACCTGGATGAAGTTCTCGCCCGCGGGCAGCTTCTCGGCCTGCTCGATCATCTCGGCCCAGGTGGTGGGCGGGTTCGGGACCAGGTCGGAGCGGTACCAGAGCAGCTGCGTGTTCGACCACAGCGGCGCGGCGTAGAGCTCGCCCTCGAACTCAGCCGTGGTCAGCACGCTCGGGAAGACGTTCTCGCTGACGACCTCGGCGGTCTCCGCCGGCAGCGGATCGATCCAGCCGGCGTTGGCGAACTCGCCGGTCCAGATCACGTCGAGGCCGATCAGGTCGACCGAGGAGTCCTCGGCGCCGAGGCGGCGCACAAGCTGCTCGCGCTGGCCGTCGGCGTCGGCGGGCAGGAACTCGAACTTGATCGTGTAGCGGCCGTCGGCAGCCTTCGAGCACTTGTCGGCGGCGGCCTGTGGCGCTCCGCCAGGTTCGTTGAAGATGAACCAGGTGAGCTCCTTGGAGCCGCTGCCGCTGTCGCCGCGCCGCAGCCGGCGACCGCCAGCGCGGCGGTGAGTGCGAGTGCAAGCAGGAGCTTGTTGGTGCGTGCGGCTACGCCCTCTCCTCTCTCCGGGTGCGCCGTCTCCTTACGGGCACCGCTTGCGTCCTACCCCGGTTGCGAACGGGCTAAACCACGCCGACGCGAACGACGACGCCGGCGGAGGGCGGGATCGTGCGCCGAGGCCCCGGCGCCGTCGGTGCCCGGGGATGGGTGGCGAGCAGCAGCTCGCCCCGAAGCGGCGAGTCGGCCGCGCGCTCGTTGAAGTTGATCGCGACGGCGTGCTCGCCGCGGCGGAAGGCGAGCACCCCGGGCGGCGCTTCCAGCGGCTCCAGCGGCCCGCGCAGCTCGCGCCGCAGCGCGATCAGGCGCCGGTAGAGCGCCAGCAGCGAGTCCGCCTCATCGCGCTGGGCGGCGACGCTGCGGCGCTCGGGATCGGTCAGCCCCATCCAGGGCTCGCCCTCGCTGAAGCCGCCGCCGGGGGCCGGCTCCCACTGCATCGGGTGGCGCTGGCCGTCGCGCCCGAAGCGGTCGTGGCCCTCGTAGGAGCCGTTCACCATCCCGATCTCCTCCCCCTGGTAGACGAAGGCGGTGCCGGGCAGGGTCAGCAGCAGCATCGCCGCCGCCGGCGCGGCGGCCTCGCCCAGGCGGGTGGCGAGGCGGGGGAAGTCGTGGTTGGAGAGCACCCAGGCGACCCCCTCCAGCGCAGACGCCTCGGCGATCACCTGCCCCAGCTCGGGCGCGCTCCAGGGAGCGTGCAGGAACTCGAAGGCGAAGGCGAGGTCGAGCTGCTCCAGGTAGCGCGGCAGCATCGCGCTCGGCAGATAGACCTCGCCGACCAGAAGCGCCTCGCCCGCCGCCTCGCGCAGCGCCGCCAGCGCGATCGAGACATCGGGGTCGTTGCGGGAGTGGACCGTGTCGAGCGCTGCCTGCTCGGGGTGAAGCGGCAGCGGCGGCTCGGCGGTGGCCGGCGGGTCGTCGCGCAGCTCGGCGTCCTTCATGATCCGCTCGATCGCGTCGATGCGGAAGCCGTCCACGCCGCGGTCGAGCCAGAAGCGGACCACCTCGGCGAAGGCGGCGCGGACCTCGGGGTTGCGCCAGTCCAGGTCGGGCTGCTCGGGGAAGAAGGAGTGCAGGTACCAGCGGCCCGCTGGTCGCTCGGGTCGCGGCTCCAGGCGGGCCCGCCGAAGGTCGCGCGCCAGTTGTTGGGCGGCTCGTCACCCTTCCCCTCGGCCCAGATGTACCAGTCGGGGTGCTCGCGAAACCAGGGATGCTCGATCGAGGTGTGGGAGGGGACCAGGTCCATCAGCAGGCGCAGGTCCGCGGCGCTTGGCCTCGGCGACGAGCCGGTCGAAGTCCTCGAGCGTGCCGTAGGCGGGATCGACGCCGATGTAGTCGCTGACGTCGTATCCGTTGTCGGCCATCGGCGAGGGATAGATCGGCGAGAGCCAGAGCGCGTCCACCCCGAGCCAGACGAGGTGGTCGAGCCGGGAGGCGATCCCGGCCAGGTCGCCGACCCCGTCGCCGTCGGAGTCCTGGAAGGAGCGGGGATAGACCTGGTAGACGACGGCGTCGCGCCACCAGGGCTGCGCGGCCTCGCCCGTGCGCCTCCGCGGCGTCCGGCATCTCAGTCGAGCGCGCTCCAGCGGGTGCAGGCCTCGGCGGCGGCGGCGAGCGCCGGCGTCAGCGCCTCGCCGCCGCGGGCCGCGTCCCAGCCGCGCTCGGCGAGCCCGGCGACGAGCGTGCCCATGAACGCGTCCCCGGCCCCGAGCGTCGAGACCAGCTCGACCTCCGGCGCCGGCTCCTCGGCCTCGCAGGCGCCCCGCATCACCGCGCCCTCGGCGCCGAGCGTGACCACGGCCAGCTCGACGTCCATCCCTGCGAGCTCCTCGGCCGCGGCGCGCGGGTCCTCGGCGCCGGTGATCGCCATCGCCTCCTCGCGGTTGGCCCGGACCAGGAAGCTGCCCTCGATCCGCGTGCCGCTCTCGCGCACCGCCTCGTCGTAGCCGCCGCTCCAGCGGTTGGGGCGGACGTTGGGGTCAAAGCAGACGCGCAACCCGGCGGCCAGCGCCCGCGAGCGGGCGGCGTCGGTGACCCGGCGCTCGCCGTCCTCGGCCAGGGTGGTCGAGTTGAAGACGAGCGCGTCGGCCTCCTCGACCAGCTCCTCCAGCCGCGGCCCCAGCAGATCGAGCGCGTCGGCGATCGCCTCGCCGTAGATCATGAAGCTCGGCTCGCCCGCGTCGTCCACGGTCGCGAACGCGACCGGGGTCTGCGCTCCGGCGGCGAGGTCGAAGAACTCGAGGTCGACGCCCTCCTCCTCGAGCCGCCCGCGCAGCCAGCGCCCCCACTCGTCGTCTCCGGCGGCGCCGGCGAGGCCGGCCTCGGCTCCCGCGCGCGGGGCGGCGACGGCGACGTTCGCCAGCGCGCCGCCGAAATGGGGGCGGAAGCTGTCGGCCTCGGCCAGCGAGGCCGCGGGCCGCTCGCAGATCAGGTCGACCAGGGCCTCGCCGAGACAGCGGATCACGCGCCGAGCCTACCCGGGGCGGCCCGGATCAGATCCTCAGCGGCTGAGAGCGCGAGGGGGCTCGATGGGCGGGGCGCCGGTCTCGTCGAGGCCCTCCCGGAGCTGGCGGACCGTGCGCTTGTAGGCCGCCTCGTCGCCGTCGCAGAGGTAGGTGCCCCAGCGGGTGCCGTTGTGGACGTGGGGGACCTCGTCGGCGAGCAGGTAGTCGAAGACCTGGGCGATCTGCTCCTGGCCGCGGTCGACCAGGACCTTGCGGCGGTGGGAGTGGCGCCACATCGCCTTCTGCTCGGAGGTGGAGTTGAAGAGGGCCAGGCGGCCGAGGAGGTCGTGGGCGTAGACGGAGCGGAAGTAGGAGAAGCCGACCGGGTAGTCGCCCCAGCGGCAGTCGAGCTCCTTCGGCATCAGGAGGGAGTGGAGCTTGGCGTGGCGCATCTCGTCCCAGGTCTGGCGGGCCATGTCCACGTGGAAGTCCCAGGGCATCTCGGGGTGCTCGTGGGAGTTGCGCGCCATCAGCTCGGCGGCGCAGATCTCGGCGTCCATGAGGGCGTGGAAGAAGTGGCGCTGTTCGCTGGGCTCGACCGGGACATGGTTCTCGTCGGGGTCGTTGACGTAGAGCTCGCGGGCGAGGTAGGGGTCGCCGTCGGGGGTGACCTCGATGAATTTGTCGCGGGCGGGCTCGTCGAGGGGAGGCATGATGCGAAGCTCGCGGGGGTCGGCCTTGAGCCGGATGGGCAGCGCGCCGAGGTCGGTCAGCTCGGCCGGGCCGCCGAGCCCGGAGGGGTCCAGGGCGGTCACGTGCTGGCTCTGGCGCGTGACGAGCTGGGTCAGCAGCCGCTGGCTGGGCTCGTCGGAGACCGGGTCGAGGTTGTCCAAGTGGATCGCGAAGGCGCGCAGCAGCGCCGGCTTCATCACGCCGTATGCGATCTCGACGTAGACGTCCGGGGTCTCGGCGGCGGCCATCGGGTCGAGCAGTTCGCACAGCTCCTCTGACGGCGTGCCCGGATAGTCGCTCGGGTGGCGCAGCTCGTACAGCCGCCGGCGGATCTTGGAGACCGCGCGGGCGTCGTCGTGGAGGTGATCGGAGAGCGCGTACTTGAGCTCGAACTCGGGCGCCAGCGCCAGCCAGCCGCACGAGAGGTGGACCAGCTCGCGCAGGACGTGGAAGTAGTTCGAGAAGCGGATCGCGTTCTCGTCGACGTCGTAGCCGAGGCGCAGGTCTTCAGGCCCGAGTTTCATCTCTCGCTCCCTCCTCCTGATCCCCGTCGGGCTCGGCGAGCAAACGCCGCTTGTGGCGGCCGACCACGCTGGGCAGCAGCCCGCCCCCGGCCGAGACGTTGATCACCGCCTGGTCGGAGATCCGGGTGATCATCCCCGCGTAGCGCCCGCCGATCGCGAACGGGTTGATGTTGAAGCGCTTGAGGCGCATCTGCACGTGGCCGTCCTCGACCGTCGGGAACATCTCCTCGGGCACCGGGACGTACTCCTGGACGATGAAATCGCCGGACTCGGCCTGCTCGGAGATGATCCGATCCCAGGCGTCCTGCTCGGTCTCCATCCCCAGCGCGACGCCGTGGCCGCCGTGCTCCGAGGCCGGCTTCAGCACCAGCCGGGCGCGGTTGTCGGAGACGAAGTCGAGCAGATCGATCGTCCACTGCCCGTAGGTGACCCGGCCCGGTCGCAGCACCCGGGTCCAGGGAATCGTCGCCGCGATCACCTCGGCCTCGCGCGGCTCGACCAGGTGGGCGAAGCGGGGATCGTCGAGCAGCGCCATCAGCTTCTTGTTGTTGGCGACCCGGGCCCGCGGCGGGTTGACGACGCAGGCGGCGCCGTCCCGGTAGGCGGCGGTCAGGTCGCCCTCGGTGAGGTCGTCGACCAGGGCTCGGCGGTAGACGAGCTGGACGGGCTCGCCGCCGGCGCGGAGCACCGAGCCGTCGTAGGAGAGCTCGTCGGTGGTGAGGTGGATCGCCTCGACCCCGGCCTCGGCCGCGGCGGCGCAGATGATCCGGAACTCGGGGATCGAGGGGCTGCCGGGGACGTCGACCAGGGCCAGCCGCGGGGTCTCGGGGAGCTCGGGCCCGCCCGCGCGCGCCGCGCGCATCTCCCGGTAGGCGTCGAGCAGGGTCCCGACGAGCAGCGGCAGCATCGGCTCATAGGCGGTGTCGAACTCGCGGTCGACCCCCGGCAGCGCGATCGCCTGCCGCAGCCCCTCGTGCAGCACGTCGGTGTAGCCGATTCCCGCCGGCGAATCGGCGTTGAACTCGAGGAACTTGACCTGCTGGCCGGCGAGGAAGGCGTCGAGCCGGCAGATGCGGAGCGGGCCGGGGTACCCGGGGCCGACCCGCACCAGCGAGTCCTCGAAGCCCGGCAGCGCCAGCTCCTCCTGCAGGCGCCCGTCATCGGGATAGGCCTCGCAGAAGCGGTTGAGCACGGAGCAGAGCGACTCGACCGCGCGGCGCACCCGCCGCACCTGGCCCGGGCTGACGAAGTGGGGCATCAGTACGAACGGGATCGTGTGACCGTCGAAGACGACGTCGTGCTCACCCAGCCAGTCCTCGATCTGCGATTCGAGCTCGGCGCAGCCGTCGCCGAGCTTGGAGAGCTCGACCAGGTGCTGGAGCTTGAGGTCGCTGACTTGGTCGGCCATCTCCGCTCCTCTACCCGTTTTCAGCGCCTGCGCTTCTTGGCGGGCGCGACGCGGCCGTTGCTGACCGGCCGCTCGAACAGGGTGGAGAGCACGACCTGGGTCTCGGTGCGGATCACGCCCGGGGTCTCGCGGATCCGCTCCAGCGCCTGCTCGAGGTGCTGGGTGTCGGTGGCGCGCACGTGCAGGATCGCGCTGGGGGCTCCGGCGATCGTGTAGGCGCCCTCCACCTCGGGGAGCTTCGAGACCGCGGCGCTGACCTCGGGGCCCGACATCTTGCCCTCGCAGAAGAGCTCGACGAAGGCGTGGCTGTGCCAGCCGAAGGCGGTCGGCTCGACGGTGGCGGTGTAGCCGCGGATCACGCCGTCGGCCTCGAGCCGGTCGACGCGGCGCTTCACGGCGGGGGCCGAGAGCGAGACCCGCTCGCCGATCTCCTGGAAGGACGAGCGGGCGTTCTGGCGCAGCAGCGCAACGATCTGCTCGTCGGTTTCGTCGGTAATCGCCATATTCAGGCCGATGACGCAACGAATCGCGGTTGCAGTAGCCGTCTTCACAGGGTAATCATAAACAAGATGAGGGTAGGCGCGCAAGGAGGATCGCGATGGAAGTGAAGACGGCGCAGGACACGGGGCTGCGGACCGCGACCCCGCCCGTCCCCAAGCACGACGAGATGCCGCTGCTGGGCATCGACCACATCGAGCTCTACGTCGGCAACGCCGTCCAGGCCGCCCATTTCTTCACCCACGCCCTCGGCTTCCGCGAGACCGCGTTCGCGGGGCTGGAGACGGGGACGCGCGACCGCTCCTCCCGCGTCGTCGAGCAGGGCCGGATCCGCTTTCTGCTGACCGCGCCACTCCACGGCGGCTCGGAGATCGCCCGCCACCTGTCCGACCACGGAGACGGCGTCAAGATCGTGGCGCCTGTCCGTGCCCGACGCCGAGGAGGCCTACCGCGTGGCCGTCCGCCGCGGCGCCCGCGGACTCCAGGAGCCGCACACCGAGTCCGACGAGAGCGGCGAGGTGAAGATGTCCTCGATCGCCACCTACGGCGAG
Organism: uncultured Solirubrobacterales bacterium; assembly: GCA_963813725.1. GTDB lineage: Bacteria > Actinomycetota > Thermoleophilia > Solirubrobacterales > 70-9 > VGBV01. The sequence continues at coordinate 170,407 of CAWFAI010000010.1, read as the reverse complement.
ACCGTCCACACCTTCGTCGAGCGCGACGGCTACGAGGGCGCCTTCCTGCCGGGCTTCCAGCCCGCCGAGCGACGGCGACGACGAGGGCATGTTCGCCGGCATCGACCACGTCGTCGGCAACGTCGAGCTCGGGCGCATGGAGGAGTGGGTCGGCTACTACGAGCGCGTCTTCGGCTTCACCGAGATGATCCGCTTCACCGACGAGGACATCTCGACCGAGTACTCGGCGCTGATGTCGAAGGTGATGGCCGATGGCAACGGCCGCATCAAGTTCCCGATCAACGAGCCGGCCGAGGGCGAGCGCAAGTCGCAGATCGAGGAGTACCTCGAGTTCCACGGCGGCCCCGGCGTCCAGCACATCGCGCTCGCCACCACCGACATCGTCGCCACCGTGCGCGCGCTGCAGGAGCGCGGGGTCCGCTTCCTCGTCACCCCGGGCAGCTACTACGAGGAGCTGCCCGAGCGGATCGGCGAGATCGACGAGGACCTGGACGACCTGAGCGAGCTCGGCATCCTCGCCGACCGCGACGACGAGGGCTACCTGCTGCAGATCTTCACGAAGCCGCTGGGCGACCGCCCGACCCTGTTCCTCGAGGTGATCGAGCGCCACGGCGCCCGCGGCTTCGGCGAGGGCAACTTCAAGGCTCTGTTCGAGGCGATCGAGCGAGAGCAGGAAAGGAGAGGCAACCTATGAGGTACCACCAACTCGGCCAGATCCCGCCCAAGCGGCACAGCCAGTTCAGGGAGAACGGCTCGGGCAACGGCAGCGGACGCCTGCTGGTCGAAGAGGTGATGGGCTTCGAGGGCTTCTCCGGGCAACGAGTCGATCCTCTACCACGTCGAGTCGCCCTGCCGGATCTCCGATGCCGGCGAGTTCACCCCGATCGAGCACGAGGAGTGGATCCCGGACGCCCACGTCCACCGCCACCTGGAGACCGGCGGCATCCCCGTCGAGGGCGATCCGCTCACGGGGCGCCGCTGCATGATGTGGAACAAGGACCTCGAGGTCTCGATCTGCCGCCCCGCCGAGGAGGCCGAGGCCTTCTACCGCAACGGCGAGGGCGACGAGCTGCTCTTCATCCACCGCGGCTCGGGCGAGCTGGAGACGATCTTCGGCACGCTCCCCTACCGCGAGCACGACTACATCGTGATCCCGCACGGGACCACCTACCGCTTCCGCTTCGACGACCCCGACCAGCTGATGCTGGTGCTGCACACGCCGGGCGAGATCGAGACGCCGAACCGCTACCGCAACCGCTACGGGCAGCTGCTGGAGTCGGCGCCGTTCAGCCACCGCGACATGCACCCGCCGGCCGACCTGGTCACCCACCGCGAGGGCGGTGAGTACGAGGTGATCGCGCGGGTCCGGGGCGGGCTGCAGCGCTACACGCTCGACTACCACCCGCTCGACGTCGTCGGCTGGGACGGCTACGTCTACCCCTACACCTTCAACGTGCACGACTTCGAGCCGCGCACGGGGCGGTTCCACCTGCCGCCGCCGATCCACCAGACGTTCCAGGGCCCGAACTTCGTGGTCTGCTCGTTCTGCCCGCGCGAGCTCGACTACGACCCGCAGGCGATCGCGCTGCCCTACCACCACTCGAACCTGCAGTCCGAGGAGATCATCTACTACGTCTCCGGCGACTTCGGCTCGCGCAAGGGGATCGAGGTCGGCTCGGTCACCGTGCACCCCTCGGGCCTGCCGCACGGGCCGCAGCCGGGCCTGGTCGAGAAGACGCTCGGCGCGCGCCGCACCGAGGAGCTGGCGGTGATGTGGGACACGTTCGCCCCGCTGAAGCTGACCACCTTCGCCCGGGACCTGGACGACCCGAGCTACGCCTACTCCTGGCGGGAGGGTGAGCCCGCGCCCGTGGCGCAGAGCACGACCGGGTAGCGGACGCTATCCGGGTGGCTGTTGCGCCGCGGGGACGGGCACGATTCGGCCGCGCACCTCGGCGAGGGTGACGTTGGGGCGTCCCTCGCCGGGGGCGCCGCGGCCACGCAGGATCACCTCGTCGCCGTCCTCGAGGAAGGCGCGCTCGGCGCCGCCCTCCAGCTGCAGCGGCTCCTGTCCCAGGCGGGTCAGCTCGAGCAGGCAGCCCTGGGTGCCGGGCTCCGAGCCCGAGATCGTGCCCGAGGCGTAGAGGTCGCCGGCGCGGACCTCGGCCCCGTGGATCGTGGCGTGGGCGAGCTGCTGGGCGGGGCTCCAGTAGAGGAGGCGGGAGTTGGTGCGGCTGATCACCTGCTCGTCGCCTGATCCGGCCGGGACCAGCGCCACCTCCAGGTCGAGGTCGAGCGCCCAGGGCTCGTCGCTGCGCAGGTACTCCGGGGGCTCGCGGCTCCTGGGCGGGCCCTCGACGCGGAAGGGCTCGAGCGCCTCCAGCGGCGTGATCCAGGTCGCGAGCGAGGTCGCGAAGGACTTGCTCAGGAAGGGGCCGAGCGGCTGGTACTCCCAGGCCTGGATCGAGCGGGCGCTCCAGTCGTTGACCAGCGCGAAGCCGAACACGTGGCTCGGCCAGCTCGGTCGGGCGTCACCGGCTCGCCGGGGGCGAGGCCCGGGCCGGTGACGAAGCCGAGCTCGAGCTCGAAGTCCAACAGCCGCTCGGGGCCGAAGCCCGGCGGCCCGCCTGGCTCGGCGGGCGGGCTCTGACCCTGCGGCCGGCGGACCGGTGTGCCGCTCGCGACCACCGACCCCGCGCGCCCGTGGTAGCCGACCGGCAGGTGGCGCCAGTTCGGGAACAGCGGATCGCCGTCGGGGCGGATCAGGCCGCCGACGTTGGAGGCGTGCTCGAGCGAGGAGTAGAAGTCGACGTAGTCGGCGACCTCGATCGGGAGCGCGGTTTCGACCTCGTCCAGCGACACCAGCGCGCGGTCGGCAAGCTCCGTACCCGCGAGCCCGGCGTTCGCATCGCCAAGCAGGTCCGCCAGCCGGGCGCGGAGTGACGACCAGGCGGTCGGTCCCAGCTCGAGCAGGGGGTTGAGCGTCGGCGCGTCCAGCGCCCTCGACAGCGCCTCATGCTCCACTGCCACTTCATCGAGCAGTCCCGCCGCGGCCAGTGGCGCCAGCTCCAGCGCCCGGTCGCCGATTCGCACCGCGGGCCGAGGCTCAGCTCCGAAGCGCGAGACCACCCCGTAGGGGAGATGCTCGACGCCGAAGCCCGTGTCGTCTGTCGCGTTCACGGCGGTGGTGACCCTATTTCCCGGCCTCCTACCCGGTAACCCCGGCATATGCGTAACCCCGGGGTCGCTGCGGGCGCTCTTGAGGTGTGAAAGGTCGGATTCCGCCGGAAGCCAGCGGGGAGGGCTGATTCCACCACGGGACCGGGTCGCAGGAAGCGGCCCGCACTACCAAGGAGAGAACAGATGAAAAGCGCAACAGCTGGTCTGGACGGCAGGCGACGCGCAAGTTGGGCGCTGGTCGCGACCGCGACTCTGATCGCGCTCGCGGTGCTGCTGCCCGCTTGGGCATCGGCCGTTCCCGGCCCGACCGATCTCGTGCTGACCAAGAGCGACAGCGCGGACCCGGTCACGCAGGACAGCAACTTCACCTACACGATCCAGGTCGCGAACGCGGGCGCGAACGACGCCACGGGCGTCTCCGTGGCCGACACGCTCCCCTCGAGCGTCGACTTCGTCTCGATGTCGACGACGGCCGGGGACTGTGCCCGGACGGGCAGGGACATCTCCTGCGCGCTGGGCCAGGTGAACACCGGCGCCACTGTGACCGTCGCGATCGTGGTCAAGGCGAAGAAGCAGGGCACGGCGAGCAACACGGCCACCCTCACGAGCGTCGACGACACGAACGCGGCGAACAACTCGGACACCGAGTCGACGGTGATCAACAAGAAGCCCGCCGCCCCCAAGAAGAAGGGCAAGGGCAAGGGCAAGGCCAGGCCAGCTGCGCCGCGCCGACGATCTCGGGCACCGGGGGCAACGACACCCTGGTCGGGACCGCTGGCCCCGACGTGATCCGCGGGTTCGCCGGCGGTGATCGCATCTTCGGCAACGGCGGCAGTGACCTGATCTGCGCCGACCGCGGCCCCGACACCGTGTTCGGCGGTTCCAGCGCCGACACGGCCATCGGCGGGCCCGGCCGCGACCGCCTCATCGGCGGAACCGGCGGGGACAACCTGAAGGGCAAGTCCGGCCGCGACAAGCTCAGGGGACAGCGCGGCAACGACACGCTGAATGGCGGTCGACAGCGGGACAACTGCAAGGGCGGCGCAGGCCGCGACGCCCTGAGCCGCTGCCCGTAGCGCGCTGACCAATCTTCCCGCCCGGGGTTTGTGGGGTTGCAGGGGACCCCGGGCGGGTAAGGTCGGCCAATGAAGTACCGCACGCTCGGCGACTCCGACCTCGAGGTCTCGGAGATCTCCCTCGGCTCCTGGCTCACCTACGCGGGTGGGGTGGAGCAGGACCACGACCGAGGCCTGCACCCGGCGGGCCTTCGACGAGGGGATCAACTTCTTCGACACCGCGAACGTCTACGGGCAGGGGGCGGCCGAGGAGGCCTGGGGCGAGATCCTCAGCGACTTCAAGCGCGAGGAGTTCATCCTCGCGACCAAGGTCTTCTTCCCGATGGACGAGAAGGGGGAGGAGCGCGGGCTCAGCAAGGCGCAGATCGAGAAGCAGCTCGACGCCTCGCTGAAGCGGCTGCAGACCGACTACGTCGACCTCTACCAGTGCCACCGCTTCGACACCGAGACCCCGATCGAGGAGACGATGGAGGCGCTGACGGCGGCGGTCGAGTCCGGGAAGGTGCGCTACATCGGCTTCAGCGAGTGGACCCCCGAGCAGATCCAGGCCGGGCTCGATGTGGAGGGTGCGGCGAAGTTCGTCAGCTCGCAGCCGCAGTACAACATGATCTGGCGCTCCCCCGAGGCCGAGGTGTTCGACGTCTGCCGGCGCAACGGGATCAGCCAGATCGTCTGGTCGCCGCTGGGTCAGGGGGTGCTGACCGGCAAGTACGAGCCGGGCGAGGAGCATCCCGAGGACTCGCGCGCGACCAGCGACGAGATGGGATGGGCGATGGAGCGCTACCTGGCCGACCCGGTGCTGGAGGCGGTGCAGGGGCTGAAGCCGGTCGCGGATGAAGCCGGGCCTCTCGATGGCGCAGCTGGCGCTCGCCTGGATCCTGCGCGAGGAGAACGTCGCCTCGGCGATCATCGGCGCCAGCAAGCCCGAGCAGGTGACGTCGAACGCCGCCGCGTCGGGGATCGAGCTCTCAGAAGACACCCTGGCGGCGATCGACGAGGCGCTCGAGGACGTCGTGGTCACCGAGCCGCGGCTCGCGGGCTTCGCCAAGGAAGGCGTCAAGCACCGCTAGCGTCACACCTTGTTGCGTCCAGCCTGAGCCTTGTCCTTTGGCCCGCCCAGGCGCTCGACCAAGGCCTGGGCAGCGCGCGAGATCCCGGCTGGGGTCCAGCGGAACCGGCGGGGGCTGGCCGCGGTGGTAGGGGAAGCGCGGAGGTCTCGCGGGGCGCCAGCGCGAGGTCGATGACCCGGCCCTCGGCGTCCTCGAGCCACCAGCGGCTCCTGCCGCGGTAGGTGAGCTGCATCGACCGCAGCCCGGACTCCTTGCCGCCGGCGAGGTGGAAGTAGGCCTCGGCGCCGACGTAGCCGCAGCCGTCGAAGCGGCCGTGGCCGGTGCGGTAGCGGTCGTCGGCCGAGTCCTCATCGAAGGCGGATTGGATCTCGCGCTTCAACGGGTCGGCCGGGGCGAGCCTGCTCTTCGGTCGCTTCGAAGCCACGCGAACCTAAGGAACCAGGGCCGGAAACTAGTTGGGCGATCGCCCCGTCCACCCAGAACGAGCGAGGCCGGCGTCTTCCTGACGCCGGCCTCTGGGGAGAGGGCCCCCAAGTAGGGCCAAACTTTGCGGGAGCGCTAGGCGGCGCTCGGGATGCGGAAGAAGCTCGTCAGGCGGGTGGCGAACATCAGGTCGCCCTCGATCTTCAGCTCGCCCTTCATGAACAGGGCAGGGCCGGACTCCTGGCCGGTGACGAGCTTCAGGAAGGGGACGGGGTCGGCGGTCACGGTGAGCTTGGGCGAGTCGGTGGTGGGGGAGTGGTTGACGGTGACCGTGCCGTCCTTGATCACGGCCTCGTAGAGGTCCTCACCTCCGCCGGGGGCGTCCGTGATCTTGAAGTGGACGACCTCGTCCACGCCGGCGATCTGGGCGGGGTCGGTGTGATCGGCCATGCGGCCGAAGATCGTGTCGAGGATCTTCTTGCGGGTCTCGGCGTCGGCCATCGCGGCGGCTAGGTCCTCGTCGCTGATCTGGCTCGCCAACGCGGCGAGCTCGCCGGCGTCGGCCGAGGCGAGGGCGTCTACCGTGTCGTCAGGGCCGTCGGGGCTGGATTTCTCGCTCACGTCGATCCTCCGGTGTACGCTGGACTGACTCGAATTTGCTACCGGGAGTAAGAAAAAGCTACCATAAGTAGGAAAATGGCGAGCGGAACCCACACGAGCGGAACCCAGACGAGAAAGCGCGCGGCCCACCTGGGCCCCGAGCGCCGGCGCCCCGAGGTGCTGGACGCCGCGCTCGCGCTGTTCCTCGAGCACGGCTACCAGGGGACCTCGATGGATGCGATCGCCGGCGCCGCGGGGGTGACCAAGCCCGTCGTCTACGCCTGCTTCCCCGGCAAGGACGAGCTCTTCCGCGCCCTGCTCGCCCGCGAGGAGGAGCGCATCCTGGGCGAGATCCAGTCGGCCTTCGGCGACGCCGACCTCTCGGACCCGGAAGCGACCCTGGTCGAGGGCTGCACCGGCTTCCTGCGGGCGGTCGCGTCCTCGCCCGACGTCTATCGCCTCATCTTCCTGGGAGAGGGCGGGGGGAACATGGCCGTGGCGAGGAGAATCCAGGCCGGTCGCGAGGCCCAGGTCGAGGCGCTCGCGGCGCTGTCGCGGCAGTGGATCGCGAAGCGGCCGGACGCCGGCTCGCCCGAGGAGATCGACGCCACCGCGCGGCTGATGGGCAGCGCGATCGCAGGCACTCGCCGAGTCGGCCGCTCGGCTGATGCTGAGCGAGCCCGAGCGCTGGACGCCCGAGCACCTCGGCGAGCGGATCGGCCGCATCGCGGCGGCCGCGCAGGCCGCTGTCTGAATAGGGTGACCGCCGGCGCCCCCGACCACCGCGTCGTGATCGTCGGCGCCGGCTTCTCGGGCATCGGGGCGGCGATCAGGCTGCGCCAGGAGGGAATCGAGGACTTCGTCGTGCTGGAGCGCGCCGAGGAGGTCGGCGGCACCTGGGAGGCCAACACCTATCCCGGCTGCCGCTGCGATGTGCCCTCGCACCTCTACTCCTACTCGTTCGCGCCGAACCCCGACTGGTCGGAGATGTACTCGCCCCAGGCCGAGATCTGGCAGTACCTGATCGACACCACCGACCGCTTCGGGATCAGGCCCAAGATCCGCTTCGGCTGGACGCTCGCGACCGCGGAGTGGGACGAGGAGCGGGCGCTGTGGAGGCTGCGCTCGGACGAAGGCGAGGAGATCACCGCGCGCGTGGTGATCTCGGCGGTCGGCGGCCTGGTCGATCCCCGCTACCCCGACATCCCCGGGATCGACAGCTTCGAGGGCGAGGCGATGCACTCCGCCAGGTGGAACCACGACTACGACGTGACCGGCAAGCGAGTCGCCGTCATCGGCACAGGCGCCTCGGGGATCCAGATCGTGCCCGAGATCGCGCCGAAGGTCGCCCACCTACACGTCTTCCAGCGCACCGCCGCCTGGGTGATGCCCCACCGCAACCGCCCGATCAGCCACTCCGAGCGGCGCCGGTTCCGGCGCTTCCCGGCGCTGCAACGGCTGCAGCGCGGCCTGATCTACGCCAGCCACGAGCCGCTCGCGATCGGGATGACACTGCGGCCCCGGCTGCTGAACGTGCTGAAGCGGGTCGGCCTGAAGCACCTGGAGAAGCAGGTGCCCGATCCCGAGCTGCGCCGCAAGCTGACGCCGACCTTCGTCCCCGGCTGCAAGCGGCTGCTGCCGACCAACGACTTCTACCCGGCGCTGATGCGCGAGAACGTCGAGCTGGTCACCGACCCGATCGCCGCCGTGACCCCGAAGGGGATCAGGACCGCGGACGGGACAGAGCACGAGCTGGACGCCATCGTCTTCGCGACCGGGTACGAGGTACACGACCGCCAGGGGCCCGAGGGCGTGCGGGGACGCGACGGCCACTCGATCCGCGAGGTCTGGGAGCAGGGCGGCACCCGCGCCCACCGCGGCACCACCATCGCCGGCTTCCCCAACCACTTCACCCTGCTCGGCCCCAACACCGGCGGCGGGCACCAGTCGATCGTCTACATGATCGAGTCGCAGATCAACTACGTGCTGAGCGCGCTGCGGCTGATGGAGCGGCGCGGGCTCGAGTCGATCGAGGTGCGGCCCGAGGCGATGGACGCCTACAACCGCGCGATCCAGCAGCGCAGCCAGGGCACCGTCTGGCTGACCGGGGGCTGCGAGAGCTGGTACCTCGACGAGCGCGGCCGCAACGTCACGATCTGGCCCAGCTTCACCTTCACCTACCGCAAGGCGACCCGCGAGATCGACCCCGCCGAGTACATCCTGCGCCCGGCGCGGCGACCGCAGCGCGAGCAGGCCGACCCCGCTCAGCCGGTCGCGAGCACCGCCTAAGCGCACGGAACACGCGCGGGACCGGCACGGGAGTGACGCGGGCGGCGGTTCCGCGGAACCGCGCGTGTTCCGTTACGCGCCGCGGGCGAGGATCGCGGCGATCACGCCGACCAGGCCGACGATGATGCCGCCGCCGACGCCGAGCATCACCCGCCGCAGCTCCACGATCTCACCACGGAGTTCCTCGCGGACAGCGCCGATCTCGCTCCGGACAGCGCCGACCTCGCCCTGCAGCCCCTGGCGGACAGCACCGACTTCGCCCAAAAGCTCCTGCCGCAGCATCCCCATCTCACCCCGGAACTCGGAGAATCCGCCCTGCATCTCCGCGCGAACCGCGGCAAAGCCCTGCTGCATCTCCGCTCGATAGGCCGCGAACTCCGTCCGCGTTTCCGAATCCATTGCGCCAAGGCTACCGCCGAGGACCGACGCCGAGGCGCGTTGGATGTCGCGAAACGGCTGCGAAACATGCGCGGGAGGGGATCGCGGATAAGCTCGCGACTGCACCCAAGAAGATCTGAGACGAGGAGGTCGGCATGTCGGTGGAGGCGTCGCTGCAGGAGTTCAAGGAGACCGAGAGCACTGAGTCGTTCAGCCTGCAGAACTCGAAGTGCCTGAAGGTCGAGCTGGCGGACGAGACGATCCAGGCGAAGCTCGGCTCGATGGTCGCCTACCAGGGCGACGTCAACATCGAGCACGCCGGCTCCGGCGGCCTCAAGCGGATGGCGAAGAAGGCGATGACCGGCGAGGGCGCGTGCCTGGCCAAGATCTCAGGCAAGGGCGAGGTCTTCCTGGCCGACATGGGCCAGGACATCCAGGTGCTGAAGCTGGACAACGAGGCGATCACCGTCAACGGCGCCAACCTGCTCGCCTTCGACGCCGACATCGACTGGGACATCAAGAAGGTCGAGGGCGTCTCGGGCATGCTCGGCGGCGGTCTCTACAACACCCACCTCGAGGGCACCGGATACGTGGCCGTGATCTCGGACGGCAGCCCGGTGCTGATGATGGTGGACGGCGAGGAGACCTTCGCCGACCCGCAGGCCGCGATCACCTGGTCGGACGGGCTCAAGACGGGGGTCAAGACCAACGTCTCGATGAAGAACCTGATCGGCCGCGGCTCGGGGGAGACCTTCACGATGTCCTTCTCGGGCAAGGGATGGGTCCTGATCCAGCCCTCCGAGGGCCGCATCACTCCCGGCGCTCAGGGCGGAAGCGCCAGCGGCGGGCTCGGCAACTTGCTCAGCGGCTGAAGCGGGGCGGGCGCCGCCCGCAAGCGGCTCTCAGTTCTGGTCAGGCGGCGCGACCGGATCGGCCGGCGGGAAGGTGGTCTCGTCGCCCATCACCGCGGCCCTCAGGTCGTCGTTCGCGGCGAGCGCCACGACCGCGACCGCGCCGAGCGCGAGGACGGCGATCCCGACGCGGCGAGCCGTTTGGCCGCGCGGCTTGCGGCGTCCGTGCTGGATCGCATCGGAGGTTTCGCGTAGGGCGATGACCGAGTCGGCGACCCGGTCGCGAAACTTGCGGTCGGCCGGGGCGCGAAGCCCCTTGCGGCTCGCCCGGTGGTAGGCGTCGCGGATCGCCGAACCGGCCCGGCCGGCGTTCTTGCGCGCGTAGTCGTTGTCGAGGTACCGGTCCACGTACGGAATCAGCTTGTCGGCCGAGCTCTTCGCCATCTCTTCGCTCCTCAGGTCGTTTTCTGCTTCTTCGGGGTGTCCCTGGGCTCGAGCTGGATCTCGCGCTCGGCGCGGGGAGTGCCTTCCTCGATCTCGGCGCTGCGCTCGCGCTCGGCGTTCAGCTCGTGGCCGAACAGGATCGCGAGGTTGGTGATCCAGAACCAGACCAGGACCACGACGACGCTCGCGAGCGAGCCGTAGGTCTTGTTGTAGGAGCCGAAGTTCGCGACGTAGAAGGCGAACGCGGCCGAGGCCACGATCCAGACCACCAGCGCGAGGACGCTGCCGGGCGTGACCCACTTGAAGCCGCGCTGCTTCACGTTCGGCGCCGCGTAGTAGAGGATCCCGATCATCAGCACGAACAGCGCGGCGATCACCGGCCACTTGGCGATGTTCCAGACGCTGACGGCGGTGTCGGAGATGCCGAGGGGGCCGGCCACCGCCTCCACGAGCGGTCCCGTCATCACGATCCCGACCGCGAGCAGCGCCAGCAGCAGGACCATCACCAGCGTCACCGCCATCTGGAGCGGGCGCAGCTTCCAGAACGGCCGCCCCTCCGGCGTCTCGTAGACCACGTTCGAGGCGCGCATGAAGGTGCCCACGTAGCCCGAGGCCGACCACAGCGAGATGGCGATGCCGAGGATCAGGGCGAGGCCCGCGCTGCTGCGGCTCGAGGTCACCTGCTCGATCGGTTCCGAGAAGGTCTCGGCCGCGGTGGAGGGGCCCAGCTCGGTGACGATCTCGGTGATCGTGTCGGTGGTGGACTTCGGGTCGCCCACCAGCCCGACGATCGAGACCAGCACGATCAGGGCGGGGAACATCGCCAGCAGGCCGAAGTAGGTGAGCGACGCCGCCCAGTCGGTCATGTTGTCCTCGCTGAACTCGGTGGCGGTGCGCTTCAGCGTCGCGAACAGGCCCGTCTTTCGGTCAACGCCCTCCGGGGCGTAGTCGGCGCGCCTCGGCTTCGTCGGAGCCGAGTCGGCGCCGTTGCTCTTCTCCGAGTTGCTCCTCTGCGTGTTGCTCGTCTCCGCCATCTGCTCCAGCTCCCTCCCCTGGTCGCCCTCAGCGGCTCAACAGCCAGCCGAACACGATGCCGGCGACGAACGCCCCGGCCACGGCGACCGGAACCGGGTTCTCGCGGGCGGTGCCGACGACCTGCTCGGCGCCGGCGCCCACGCTCTCGGGCGCGGCCTCCTTGGCCTTCGAGCCGAGCTCCGAGGCCTTGCTCTTGGCGGCGTCGACCTTGGCCTTCGCCTGGCCCTTCACGTCGGCCTTGTCGGCGATCGCCTCGGCCGTGTCGCCGAGCTCCTCGCGGGTCCCCTCGATGTCCTGCTGGATCTCCTCGGGATCCCTCTGTTCGGTGCTGCTCTTCTGCGGGCTCATCACCTCGCCTCCTTCACGCGCTGCTGGGTTTCCCGGACGTCGGCCTTGGCGCTGTCGATCGCGCGCTCCGGCACCGGCGGCCCGGCCTCCTCGACCTTCTTCTTGCCGGTCAGCGCCAGGATCCCGGCGATGGCGCCGTAGACCGCCGCCACGATCAGCGCCGCGAGCCAGCCATCGACGGCGGTGGCGAGGGCGAGGATGGCCGCGGCCGTGATGGCGCCAAAGGCGAAAAGGCCGAACAGACCGGCGCCACCGAAGGCGCCTGCGCCCATCCCAAACCTCTTCGCCTTCACCGCCATCTCGGCCTTGGCCAGCTCGACCTCCTTGCGCGCCAGCTCGGTGCTCTGCTCGGAGAGCTGCTTGACGAGCGCGCCCAGCGATTCATCGGAGGCGGCGCGCCGGCGCCGCCGGCGCCTGCGTCCGCCGGAGCTGCCGTTGCCCGGATCGGTCTCGGTGCTGAAGTCTGAACTGGTGCTTGTCTCGGCCATCGCGGTTCCTCTCCTCGCTCGTCTCTCTCTGAGCCGTCTGTAGGAATGCCCCCGGTCGGCACGGGCAAACGAGCGGCTCGGAGATCGCGGCCGAAGTGGGACACCAAGCCGCGCCAGCGTGTTTCAAGTAGGACATCCGGGGCAAGGTGGGACCAGGCGCAGGCCATGAGAGCGAGTTGAAGATCGCAGCCACACGGACCCGAACCGACGCCGTCCAGAACGCAGAGCGAATCCTCGACGCCGGCGCCCGCCTGTTGCAGCGCTCGCCTGAAACGACCCTGGCCGAGGTCGCCGCCGCCGCCGGCGTCTCGCGTTCGACCCTCTATCGACATTTCCCCTCGCGAGAGGCGCTGGTCACGGCGCTCGAGGGAAGGGATCCCTCCGAGCCGGACCGCGAGGCGGGCGGCCTGCGGCCGCCCGGCCACCTCGGCCGAGAGCGGCCGGTCGAGATGGAGGCGATCCAGGCGTTCGACGTAGTGCCGCCGCCGATGCTGCCCGAGCAGCTCGTCGCCGAGGCCCAGCGGCTCGGAGGGGTGCCCATCGCGCTCTACGTCGTCGACATCGACGGCTCGCATCTGCTTCGCGCCGCGGGCGCGAGGAGACTGCCCGACAGGCTCCGTGCCCCGCTTGCGGTCGGCCCCGAACTCGACGCCGATGGCATCGCCGAGCTCCGCTCGCAGTACCTGGGCGAGCACCCCGGCACGGAACTGATCCCGCTCTGGCTGCGGGGCCGGGCGACCGGGGTCCTGATCGCCTTCGGAGCGCCGCTGCGCGACCTCAGCGGCCTGGCGAGGCAGGCGTCGGCCGCGATGACCCTGGCCGACCGCTACACCGACGTGCTGGCGCGAACGCAAAGGCGTAAGCAGCCGAAGGCCGCGGCCGAGATCCAGCAGAGCCTGCTTCCTCCGCGCATCGCCCGGCTCAGCGGCGGCGAGATCGCCGGCAACATCCTGCCGACCTATGACGTCGCCGGCGACTGGTTCGACGTGATCGAGAACGCCGACGGCGTCTGGATCACGCTCGCCGATGGGCTGGGGGGCGGCGGGACCCGGGCCACCGCCTCCTCAGCGGTCGCCCTGGGAGCGCTGCGTGCCAGCCGGCGCAGCGACGCCAGCATCAGCGAGGCCCTGATCGTGATGCACCAGACGCTGAAGGAGATGCCGGGCCCGCGGGCCGAGATGACCGCGATCATCGCCCGCTGGGATGCGGCCACCCACGATCTCACCGTGGCCAACTGCGGGCACGTGCCGCCGATCGTGATCCGCGCGGATGGCCAGGCCGATCACCTCGAGGTGCCGGAGGCGCACGGTCTGGGTGGGCGAGCGATGCCGAAGCCCGCCGAGCGCAACGCGCACCTCGGCTCCGGGGACCGCCTGCTGATGGTCTCCGATGGCGTCGTGATCGAGGGGAAGGGGAAGGCGGGCCTGGCGATCGACGGCGTCATCGCTGCGACCGCCGGCTCCCAGACAGCCGCCGACACGGTGAGGAGGGTCCACACCGCCGTGCTTCGGGCGGCGGGATCCGAGCTCAAGGACGACGCGACGGCCGTCTGCCTCGCCGTCAGCTGATGGCGGTGGAGTAGGCGGCGATCCGCCCGGCCCACTCGTCGAGCTTGCGCTCGACGGAGTCCGCCGACGCCGCTGTCGGTGGCACGCAGCATGAAGACGCTGCGGGTGACGCCGGCCTGCTCGTAGCGGCGCAGCGAGTCGGGGTCCCTGGGCGGGATCTGGAGCGTGACCGGGATCGGGTCGCGGCCGGCCTCCGCGGCGCGGCGCTGGAGCTCCTCGATCCGGGGGATGTTGTGCTCCTCGGCGCCGATCCGGTTGGGGAACCAGCCGTCGCCGTAGGCGAGCACGCGGTCGAGCACCTTGGCGCCGTTGCCGCCGATCAGCACGGGCGGGTGGGGCTGCTGGAGCGGCTTGGGGAACGACCAGATCGGGTCGAAGTCGACCTGCTCGCCGTGGTAGGAGGCCTCTTCCTCGGTCCACATCGCCTTCATCGCCTCTACCCGCTCGCGCATCAGCCCGAAGCGCCTGGCGGGGTCGGTGCCGTGGTTTCGCATCTCCTCCAGCAGCCAGCCGGCCCCGACGCCGAAGATGAAGCGCCCGCCGCTGAGGCGGTCGATCGAGGCGACCTCCTTGGCCGTGGTGATCGGGTCGCGCTCGACGATCAGGCAGATCGCTGTTCCGATGCGGATCCGCTCGGTCGCCGCCGCCATCATCGCCAGGCTGACGAAGGGGTCGTGGATGCGCTTGTACTCGCGCGGCAGCTCGTCGGGGAAGGCGGGGTGGGGGGTCTCGCGCTTGACCGGGACGTGGGTGTGCTCGGTGACGAAGACCGACTCGAAGCCGCGCTCCTCGCACATCCGGGCCAGCTCGGCGGGCTCGACCGACTCGTCGGTGGGGAAGTAGGAGACCCCGAAGTCCACGCCGCGATCCTTTCAGGCCGCGACCGGGAGGCGATGCCCGATAGCCTCGCGCCGCGATGCCCGGCACGGACAAACCGGACCTGGGGCAGCCCAGCTCCTACCTGGCCCTGGAGCCCGGGGCACCCGTCTACTCCCGCGACGGCGAGGAGCTCGGCAAGGTCGCCGAGGTCCGCAGGGCACCCGAGCAGGACATCTTCGACGGCTTCGTCCTCGACCCCGGGCTGACCGAGGGCGCGCGCTTCGTAGCGGGAGAGCAGGTGGAGGAGATCTTCGAGCGCGGCGTGCTGCTGAAGCTCGATCGCGCGGCGAGCGAGGCGTTGCCGGAGTCCGGCGGCTAGGTGGCGTCGGCGGTCGGTTCGGCGGGCGCCGGTGCCGGGCCCGACGCCGGATCCTGGCGCGAGCCCGTCGCCAGGTAGAGGATCGCCAGCGGCAGCAGGGACTGGAGCACCAGCCCGCCGAAGCTGACGATGTTGTCAACGGTGGAGTAGTGCTCGAGAGTGGTGCCGTGGTAGATCGCGTGGGGGAGGCCACCGACGAAGAGGGCGATCGCGGCGGCCTGGACCAGGCGGCGGTCCATCCACCACGCCGCGAGGCCCGCCAGCACGGCCAGGCCCAGGCCGGCCGAGCCGAAGTCGCGCAGCAGGTGCTCGTTATACGGCGGCAGCACCGAGACCCAGGCCGAGGGCCCGACGGGGAAGTCGTCGTAGAAGCCGCGCGGCGAGATCAGGATCATCACCGCCACCAGTCCGATGATCGCGGCCAGGTAGACCAGGCCGATGCGGATGACGGTCGCGTGACGCTCGATTTTCGGACCGGTCGGCATGCTCAGGCCGCCGAATACTAGTTTTTGGGTGAATCCAGGTTTGCGGGAAACTACGGATTCGCAAATTGCGCAGGTCCCCGAACCTTTGGGGATGCCACGCATCAGG
The DNA here is from genome assembly GCA_963813725.1 of uncultured Solirubrobacterales bacterium. Lineage (GTDB taxonomy): Bacteria > Actinomycetota > Thermoleophilia > Solirubrobacterales > 70-9 > VGBV01. Next base: position 154,868 of record CAWFAI010000010.1, on the reverse strand, counting down.
TTCAACAGGGGACGGAGCCGGCGCGAGTGCCCGAGCTGCCGCGTGCAGGCGCACAAGGCCAAGCTCAACTCGTGCCCCAACTGCGGGCAAGAGTTCGGGGGCCACGGGACGGTGCGGCAGCTAGCCGTCGCCGGCCCGGGCCTGCAGATGGTCCAGCAGCGGCTGGACTGAGAGCTCGCCGCACCCCGCCCGCTCCATGATCTGCGCCGGCGAGAGCCGGCGGCCGTGGCGGTGCACGCGTTCGCGCAGCCACTCGCCCAGCGGGGCCAGCTCGCCGGCGGCGATCCGCTCCTCCAGGTCGGGCATGTCCGCGGCCGCCGCCCGCCACAGCTGGCCGGCGATCACGTTGCCGAGGCTGTAGGTGGGGAAGTAGCCGAAGGCCCCGCCCGACCAGTGCACGTCCTGGAGCACGCCGCGGGCGTCGTCGGGGACCTCGAGGCCGAGATAGTCGCGATAGCGCGCGTTCCAGGCCTCGGGCAGGTCCTCCAGCTCCAGCTCGCCGTCGAAGATCTCCAGCTCGAGCTCGAAGCGGATCAGGATGTGGAGGTTGTAGGTCACCTCGTCGGCCTCGATGCGGATCAGCGAGCGCTCGACGCGGTTCGACGAGCGCACCAACGCGTTCAGGTCGACGCCATCCAGCTGGTCGGGGAAGCGCTCCCGCAGCTTCGGCAGCAGGTGCGTGAGATAGGGGCGCCCGCGCGCGACCCAGTTCTCCCACAGCCGGCTCTGGGACTCGTGCAGGCCCAGCGATCGGGGCTTCTCGAGCGGCGTGCGGGCGAGCGCCGGGTCCTGGTTCGCCTCATACAGGCCGTGTCCGGCCTCGTGCATGGCGCTGAACAGCGCCATCCCCAGGTTGCCGGCGTCGTAGCGGGTGGTGAGGCGCACGTCGCCGCGCCCGATCGTGATCGCGAACGGGTGGTCGGTCGGGTCGATGCGCCAGCCGCCCTCGGGAAACGGCATCTCGCCGACCATCTCGGCGATCAGCTCGCGCTGGGCGCTCTCGGGGAACTCGCCCTGGAGCAGGTCCTCGCCGCCGCCATCCGCGTCCGCCACGATCGGCACCAGTCCCTCGCGCAGCTCGCCCAGCAGTGAGCGCATCCGCTCCGTGCTCATCTCGGGCTCGTACTCGTCCAGCAGCGGGTCGTAGGGGTGGCTGAACCCGGGGAAGCCGTCGAAGCAGTCGGCGTAGCGCCGGGTCAGCTCGACGTTGCGCTGCAGGTGCGGGAGCAGCAGCGAGTAGTCCGAGGCGGCCTTCGCCTCGACCCACGCCTGCTCGCCCGCCGACCCCGCGCGGGCCAGCTCGGCGCGCAGCTCGGAGGGGACGCGGCGGGCCTTCTCCCAGTCGCGGCTGACGACGCGGACCAGGTCGGCGTCGATGCTCTGCCGGGATTCGCCGCCCGGCGCGGGATCCTCGCCCCCATCTGGGCCTCCGGCCTCGCTGCCCGCCGCCTCCAGCAGCCGCCCGACCTCGTCCTCGCAGAACATCTCGTGGCGGACCTTGGCCAGCGTCGCGAGCTGCTCGGAGCGCGCCTCGCCGCCGGCCGGAGGCATCATCGTGCGCTCGTCCCAGGCCAGCAGCGCGGCGGCGCGGCTGAGGTCGCCGATCTCGCCCAGTCGCGCCCGCAGGTCCTCGATCGCGCTCACGGCCTGAGCCTAGAGCGAGCCGCCGGAGCGAGGCCCCGGGGCCGAGTCGTTCAGTCGCTGCGGCCTAGCGCCTGTCGCGCTCTGTGTCGACGTCCTCGCGGGCGACTGAATCGTCGCGGGCGACTGAATCGTCGCGATCCACGACCGCGTCGCGATCGACCCGGTCGCGGTCGACGTCATCACGATCGACCCGGTCGTCCGCGTCCACGGCGGGGTCGACCTCGGCAGCGCGCTCTTGGTGAAGGTCGGCGCTCTCGCGCTCGCGCTCCGCCTTGTCGGCCAGCTCACTGGCCTTGCGGTCGTGCTCGCTCGCGATCGAACGATGGCCCTCGGCCTGGGCACCCAGCGCTTCGCGGCGCTCGGCTTCCTTCACCTGACGCCTGCGGTTGCCCAGATAGAGCAGGTAGGCGATGATCAGCACTCCGACGATGATCAGGATGATCTCCATGGTTCTCCAGCCTTCCTTGCTATTTGATCCGTAGGTTGACGTCCAGCAGGACGAGCGGGCACAGCAGGATCGCCAGTATCGCTGAAAGCACCGCCTCGACTGGTGAGTGCCCCGCCCGGGGAGGCCGCAAACCCGAGCCGCCCCCGGCTAGCCGGAGCTTCCGGCCTCGACCGGGTGGCCTTGGCGCTGCCAGGTGCCGACGCCGCCGTCGGCGACATGCAGGACCCGCTCGAAGCCCTCGCGCTGCAGCAGCGACGCGGCCAGGCCGCTGCGCTTGCCGCCGCTGCAGACCGCGGCGATCGTGCGGTCGCGCGGCAGCTCGCCGCTGCGCTCGGGCAGCTCGCCGAAGGGGATGTGGACCGAGCCCGGGATGTGGGCCCGCTCGTACTCGTCGTCGTCGCGCACGTCGAGCACGACGATGCTCTCGCCTGCAGGGTTCGAGGGCTCGCCCCCGCCCAGGCGCTGGGCCAGCCCGGCGGGGTCGATCGTCTCGACTCGCGCCACGGGCCGGCCCTCCGAGCGCCACGCGGTCATGCCGCCGTGCAGGTAGCCACGCACCGGCAGTCCAACCGAGGCGAGCTGCTCGGCGGCGTCCAGCTCGTAGCCGTCGGAGGCCGCGACCACGATCAGCTCGCGTTCGGGGGGGACCACCCGGCCGACCTTGGTCGCGAAACCGGTCTCGTATGCCGAGGCGCTGAGCGCGCCCGGGACGTGGGCCTCGTCGAACTGCTCGTTGGTGCGGGCGTCGATCAGGAGGGCGCCGTCGGCGATCGCGACCTCGACCGCGCGGGGGCTGAGCGGGGCGGGGTTGCCGAGCTGCTCCAGCAGCGGACCGCGGTTGAGCTCGACGATGCGCTCGACGTTGGGCGGCCTGCTGCCGATCGAGGCGACCGCGTCCTCGACGAACTCATCCTCGTCATCGAAGCCGAGGGCCCGGTTGTGGGCGCGCTCGAACCCGATCGTGGAGGAGGCCTTGTGGTCCAGCCCCTGGCTGCCGCAGAGCGATCCGCCCAGGTGCCCGGGCCACACCTCGACCTCGTCGCCCAGGGCCAGCAGCCGCTGGTGCAGCGAGCGGTATATCTGCGCGGCTCCCTCGCGCGGCTCGACCGCCAGGTCGGGACGGGCGACGTCGCCGACGAACAGCGAGTCGCCGGAGATCAGCGCCCAGGGCTCGGCGCTGCGCCCCTCGTCGCGCAGCAGGAACGAGGTGTGCTCCGGCCGGTGGCCCGGCGTGTGCACGGCCTCGATCTCGACCGAGCCGAGCCCCAGCTTCCAGCCGTCGCCGAACGCCCTCGTGCGGGTACTCCGCGCCCGCCAGCTCGCTGACGTGGATGGTGGCGCCGGTGGCGCGAGCGAGCCGCCCGTGGCCGCTGACGTGGTCGGCGTGGTTGTGGGTCTCGAGGATGTGCTCGATGCGGACCCCGTGGAGCCGGCTCAGGTGCAGGTAGGGCTCGACGTCCCACTGCGGGTCGATCACGGCGGCCACGCCCTCATCGGGGTCGCCGATCAGATACGACGCGCAGCCGAGGTCCTCGTTGACGATCTGGCGAAACAGCACCGCTCCTGACGCTACACCCGGGGTAGTCTGGGAGGTGGATGACCGAGGCCACCTACAAGCGGCCGGGATGGTTCACCAAGAACGTCTTCAACCGGATGGTCGAGCTGGCCAGCCGGCTGGGGATCAGCCTCGCGGGGTCCCGGCGGCTCACCGTCCGCGGCCGCAAGTCCGGCGAGCCGCACACGGTGCCCGTCAACCCGCTGGAGCTCGACGGCGTCACCTATCTCGTCGCCCCGCGCGGCAACACGCAGTGGGTCCGCAACCTGAGAGTGGCCGGCGAGGGCGAGCTGCACCACGGCCGGCGGACGACGCGCTTCCACGGCGAGGAGGTCGCCGATCCCGACAAGCTTCCGATCCTGAAGACCTACCTCGACAAATGGGCCTGGGAGGTGGGCGCCTTCTTCGACGTGGAGAAGGACCCGTCCGACGCCGACATCCAGCGCATCGCCCCGCAGCACCCCATCTTCCGGATCGAGCTCGCCGACCCGAGAGCCGAGTTCTGAGCCCCTACGCCATCCGGCGGTCGATCGAGACCGAGTAGGCCGGCGAGCGGGCGGCGAGGACCTTGTCGTCCGAGGGGACGATGCCGTCGGTGAGGTTGTTGGGGTCAAAGACGAGCGGCCCGTCGCCGGGCTCCTCGATCACGCCGGTGACCGTCAGGGTCCCGAGCGTGACCACCTCGTGCTCGCCCTTCCACTCCTGGGTCGGGTCGGTGAGCGAATCGCCCTCGGCGGCGAGCACGAAGTCGAGCCTGAACTCGGCCGTACCGCCTGACTCCAGCCGCTCGCGGATCTCGTGCCGGAGGTAGTCGCGGTCGGCGGCCTCTCGCTCTGAGTCGCTGAGGTAGTGCTCGCCCTCCAGCCGGGTGCCAGTGGAAGCGGCCCCAGTGCTCCTCGCCCTCGGCGTCGACCAGGCCGAAGGCGTGCAGCGAGTTGTAGCCCGAGGTCGCGAAGCTGGTCGTGGGCGCGATCTTGGGCAGGCCCAGCTGCAGCGCGTTGGCGGTCTCGGGGTGCTCGCCGATGAAGGCCATCACCTTGTCGGGGTCGGGCTGGCCGGTCTCGGGGTCGGGGATCCTCGCCTTCGTGAAGGCGAGGAAGTCCTCGGCGTCGCGGACCATGAACACGGGCAGCGGCACAGTCGCCTGGTCGGTCGCGTCGCCGTCGGGCAGGTGGAACTTCACCGCCAGGCCGCGGCCCGCGAGCGGGTTGGCGTCGGAGGTCTTGGGGTTGCCGCTGGCGTTGGAGAAGCGGACGGTGGTCTTCACCGGCTCGCCCTGCAGGTGGGCCGCGCGCGAGAGCTTCGCGGCCTCGGGGGTGGCGGTGAAGGTGCCCTCGCAGACGATGCCCTTGGCGTGAACCGCGCGGAAACCGGGGTGCGAGCCGTTGATCGCGTTGAGCGCGTCGACGATCTCCTCCCACAGGGTCATCGCCCGTCAGCCTACCCTGGGTCCCGCGATGGCCGAGGTGCAGCGGGCGACCGTGCTCTACGACGAGGACTGCGGCTTCTGCCGCTGGGCGCTGGCGAAGCTGCTGGCGTGGGACAGGCGCGGGCGCGTGCGCCCCGAGCCGATCCAGAGCCCCGAGGGCGAGAGGCTGCTGGCGGGGATGCCCGAGGAGGAGCGGCTCGCCTCCTGGCATCTGGCGACGCCCGACGGCGAGCTGCGCTCGGGCGGCGGCTGCGATCGCGCCGCTGCTGCGGATGCTGCCGCGGGGCGAGCGCCTGGCGGACCTCGCCGAGCGCTTCCCCGGCGCCGCCGACCGCGGCTACCGCTGGGTCGCCGGGCCACCGCAGCGCTGCTCGGCAAGCCGGTCAGCATCGGCGCCCGTCGGCGCGCCGACGCGGCGGTCGCCCGCCGGCGCTCCGAGCTCGGCTAGCCCTTTTCCTTGCTCTCGAGGTAAATCTGCAGCGCGATCAGGTCGACGATGCGCTGGGGGTCTATCCGCGGGGCCTCCCTATCCGGCCGTCTCGGCCTTGCGCAGGCCGCGGATCGCGAACACGAGCATCGCCGCGACCAGCCCGGCGGCGATCGCGAGCGCGCCGAGCACGTCGGCGGGCTGGCCGGCGAGCAGCTCGCGGCCCGTCTCCATGATGTGGGTGGCGGGGTCGAAGCCGGAGACGGCCTCGACCCAGCCGGTGAGCAGCTCGCGCGGCACATAGACGGGCGCGAGGAAGAGGAAGAGGAAGACCGGCACCTGCATCAGCGGCGTCGCCTGCAGGCTGCGGAAGCGCAGCGCCACCCCGGCGGCGAACAGGACCCCGGCGACGTTGACGATCGCCGCCAGCCCGTACATCGCGGCCAGCTCCGCGGGGCCGCCGCCGATGTCCATGCCGGCGATCACCGCGATCGCGGTGACGACGCCGAAGGTGATCAGCGCGCGGGTCAGCGCGACCACGCCGTAGCCGGCGATCAGCGCGCTGCGGTTGGGGGTGGCCAGCATCAGCCGCCGCCCGAAGCCCATCTGGAAGTCGGCGGCGATCGAGAAGCCGGTGAAGACGCCGCTGAAAGCGGCGGTCTGGAGCAGGACGAAGCCGAACACGAAGGCCGTGTATCCACCCGGGTAGTCGAATCCGGGCGCCTCGGAGATCGCCGAGAGGCCGCCGGCGAAGGCGACGAAGAAGAAGATCGGCATCAGCATCGGCGGCAGGAACAGCGCCGGGTTGGCGAACAGCTTGCGCAGCAGGCGCCGGCTCAGGCCCTGGGCGACCGAGATGTAGCGGCGCACCATCACGTCCGCTCCAGCCGCGAGCGCAGGGAGAAGGATGCGGCGACGAGCCCGGCGACGAGGATCGCGAGCGCGCAGCCGAAGCCCAGCGCCAGCGCCTCGGGGTCCCAGCCCACGATCAGCAGGCTGCGGATGCCCTCGATCATGTAGCTGATCGGGTTGTAGGTCGCGACGGTCTGGAACCAGTCGGTCTGGATCAGGTCCCGGGGCAGGCTCATCGAGCTGAGAAAGAGGAAGACGAACAGCAGGGGAAAGATGCCCTGCACCGACTCGGCCGACTTCGCTCGCGTCCCCGCGAAGAGGCCGATCGAGCCGAAGGCGAGAGTGATCACGACCGAGAGCGCGATCATCACCAGCACCCCGGGGACCCCGGCCTCGATCTCGGCGCCGGCAAGCAGGCCGATGGCGATGTAGGTCACGGCCTGCAGCACGCCGAGCACGAGCGTGCCCGCGAGCTGCCCCGCGAGCAGGGCCGAGGGGCGGATCGGGGTGAGCTGGAGGCGGTTGAAGAAGCCGTTCTCGCGGTCCTCGGCGAGGTTCTGGCCAGCGCCGATGACTGCGAACACGCCCGCCTGCAGGAAGGCGAAGGCCAGCGCGAAGGTGATGTAGGAGTCGGTGGGGAAGCCCGGCAGGTCGGTCGCCGAGTCGAGCCCGGCGGCGTTGATCGCGAGCAGGATCAGCGGGAACAGCGTCGCGGGGACGATCGCCGCCGGCTGGCGCAGGACGCGCACGATCGAGCGCCGCGCCAGCTCGCCGATCTGGAGCCGCAGCGGCGGGTGCGAGCGGCTCGGCGCCGCGCGAAGGCCTACGGTGGCGGCGGTCAAGCCGCGGCCCCCTCGATCACGCGCTGCGCGGACTCGCCCTCGGCCGTGGCCTCCTCCTCGGCCGCGGCGCCCTCGAGCGAGCGGCCGGTCTTGGCGAGGAAGACGTCGTTGAGGCTGGGGGCGTGCAGGTCGATGTTGGCGATCACGAGGCCCTCGTCGTCGAAGGCGCGCACGATCGCCGCCAGCGTCTCGGGCCCGTCATCCAGACGCACGGCTGCGCCGTTGGGCGAGGCGGGCACGAGCTCGCCGAAGCGGTCAAGGACCTGGGCCGCACGCTCGCGCTGGGCGAGGTCCGCGGGGACGGCCTCGACCGTCGGGCGCCCGACCTCGGCCTTGAGCGCGGCCGGGGTGCCCTCGGCCACGATCCTGCCGTGGTCGATGATCCCGACGCGCTCGGCCAGCTGGTCGGCCTCCTCCAGGTACTGGGTGGTGAGGAAGACGGTCATGCCCTGGTCCCGCGAGAGGCTCGCGACCTCGTCCCAGAGCGCGGTTCGGCTCTGGATGTCGAGCCCCGTCGTGGGCTCGTCGAGGAACAGGACCGAGGGGCCGTGCAGCAGCGCCAGCGCCAGGTCGAGCCGGCGCTTCATGCCGCCGGAGTAGCCGCCCACCTTGCGGTCGGCGGCGTCGGTGAGGCCGACGCGCTCGATCAGCTCGTCCCCGCGCTTGCTGCGCTCGGCCTTGGAGAGGCCGTGCAGGGCGCCCTGAAGCCGCATGTGCTCGCGCGCGCTCAGCTGCGGGTCGAGCGCGGCCTCCTGCAGGGCGGCGCCGATCGCGTCGCGGACGCGTGCGCCCTGGGTCAGCACGTCGAAGCCCGCGACCTTCGCCGAGCCGGCGGTTGGCGGCAGCAGCGTGGTCAGCATGTGGACCGTGGTGGACTTGCCGGCGCCGTTGGGGCCGAGGAAGCCGTAGATCTCGCCGGGGCGGACCTCGATGTCGATGCCGTCGACGGCGCGGACGCCGCCCTTGAACTCGCGGGCGAGGCCGGTGGCCTCGATCCCGTTGACCCGTTCGCCGGGGGCGGCGCCGTTGGGGCTCTCACTCATACGCTCCGGCTCCTTCCATATGCTTGTGGGCAGAAGTCTTTGCCAATACGGATGGCAGACTAGCACAATATTTGAGTACCACAATTGTTGAACTACTGGTAGTATCTCAGCAAATGGGCACCGAAGAGGCGACAACAAGCAAGGCGGCCGAGGCCAAGCAGGCCGCGTTCTCGTGGCTGGCAGAGGAGACGGGGCGCACCGATCCCGCCAGCCAGGCCTGGAGCCTGCTCCACTGGCTGATGATCTCCAGCAAGCCCAGGTGGATGGCGATCAACCAGGAGTTCGACCTGGCGCCCCAGCAGGCGATCGCGCTGAGGATCCTCGGCGGTGGCCCGCGGCCGATGGGCGAGCTCGCCCGCTACCTGATGTGCGACAGCTCCAACGTCACCGGCATCACCGACCGGCTCGAGGAGCGCGGCCTCGTCCGGCGGGAGCCGGGCGAAAAGGACCGCCGCGTGAAGATGCTCGTCCTCACCGAAGAGGGCGAGAAGATCCGGGCCGAGGTGACCAAGCGCCTGGCCGAGCCGCCGCCGTGGCTGGCTGATCTGCCCGAGGCCGACCAGCGCAAGCTGAAGGCGATCCTCGAGGCCGCGATCGAGCACGGCGACGTCACCGGACCCTGACCGAGGCGCTGCGCGGATAGTCTGAGGCCGCCGATGCGAGCGGTCCAGGTGACAGACGAGAGAGGATTGGCCGAGGGCGAATTGCCCGATCCCCAGCCGGACGCGGGCGAGGTCGTGGTCGACGTCGCCTTCTGCGGTATCTGCGGCTCTGACCTGCACATGCTGCCCTCGCCGGCGATTGCGCCCGGGTCAGTGATGGGGCACGAGTTCTCGGGCAGCATCTCCGCGATCGGGGAGGGGGTCGAGGGCTGGTCCGAGGGCGACCGCGTCTCGGTGCTGCCGGGGACGCCCTGCGGCGAGTGCCCCCAGTGCCTGGCAGACGAGGAGCACCTCTGCATGCAGGGAGTCATCCGGGGACACGGCCTGGGCGGGCGGCCGGGCGCCTACGCCGAGCGCGTCGTCGTCTCTGCCGACAGCCTGTTCGCGCTGCCCGACTCGGTCAGCGACGAGCACGGAGCGCTGGTCGAGCCGCTGGCGGTCGGCGTGCACGCGGCGACGCTGGCCGAGGTCGGCACGGGCGATTCCGTCTGCGTGCTGGGGGCCGGGCCGATCGGGGTGATGACGGCGCTGGCGCTGCGCGCGGCCGGCGCCGAGCGGATCGTCGTGGTCGAGCCCGGCGAGCACCGCCGCGAGCGCATCGAGGCGCTCGGCTTCACCGCGATCCCGCTCGAGGGGGTGCACGAGGCGCTGATCGCCCGGCTCGACGGCGAGCTGCCGGCGGCGGTGTTCGAGTGCGCCGGCCATCCCTCGGCGCTGGGCCTGGCGCTGGAGCTGGTCGCCCCGGCCGGCACGATCGTCGCCTGCGGGGTGCTGGAGGAGCCGGTCCCGATCAACCAGCTGCTGCTGATCATGAAAGAGGCCCGGATCCGCGGCGCCTTCGCCTACCGCCGCGAGGACTTCGAGCGCGCGATCGAGCTGCTGGCCTCGGGGAATCTGCCCGCGGCCGAGGTGATCACCGACGTCGTCCCGCTGGGCCGCGCGCAGGAGATGTTCGACGAGCTGAGCAGCCCGGGAACCGAGCAGCTGAAGGTGCTGCTGCGGCCCTAGGCGGTGCTGGGGCCGCGGCCGAACCAGCGCTTCAGACGCGATGACGATGAGGGAGTGGAGGGGCCCTCGGTGCCCTGCGGTGGCTCGGTTCGAGGAGGAGGCGGGGGCGGCGGGGGCGGCGGCCCCGGTCCGCCGGGCATGATCGCGCTGGGGCCCTCGCCCGAATCGCGCAGGTAACGGCGCCACTCGCTGAACGTGATCAGGATCGCCGCCGCGGCGGGGATCGCGAGGATGGCGCCGATGACGCCGAACAGGGTCGACCCGAAGAGCACCGCCACCAACACCAGGAAGGGGTCGATCTCGGTCGCGCGCTTCTGGATCTGGGGCTGGATCACGTAGTTCTCGAACTGCTGGTAGGCGATCGCGAACACGACCCAGATGATCAGGGCGATCGGGAAGTTGACGAAGACCATCACGATCGCGACCAGGAATGCCGCGATCGTCGCGCCGACCACAGGGATCAGGTCGAAGAAGAAGACGAGCAGTGCCAGCGGCCCCGCGAACGGAGCGCCGAGGATCGTCAGCACGATGAAGGCGGTGACGCCGGCGATTGTCGCCTGCAACAGGGCGCCGCCCACGTAGTTGCCGACGGCGTTGGCGATCCGCTGCAGGGTTCGCTCGATGCGCTGGGAGTGCTCGGGCCGCTGGGCCTCGACGAAGCCGCTCACCCACCGCGGCCCGCCGGCGACCATGAACACGCTCAGGATCAGGATCGTGACCGCGGCGAAGATCGAGTTGACGAAGCCGACACCGATGTCGCTCAGCGCCCCCGCGGCGTCGGGGATTCGCTCGGGCAGCTTCTCGGCCTCCTCCTGCAGCTTTGTGGTGATGTCGTAGTCGTCGTTGAGGTTCTGGAGCGTCTCGTTCTTGTTGACGTAGTCCTCGACGTCCTGGGCGTACTCGGGCGCGTTGTTCGCCACGTCCTCGACCTCGCCGACGATCGGGGGCACGAGCAGCGCGCTGAGCCCGATCGGGATCAGGATGATCACCAGGTAGACGATCGCGATCGCGAAGCCGCGCTTCATGCGGCGCTGCAGCACGTTCACGGGTCCGGCAGCGGCGACGGCGATGAAGGCCGCGATGATCAGCCAGCTGATCGGCTTGCGCAGCAGGTAGAGGACGTACATGGTGAGCAGCACGGCGACCACGATCAGGACCGTGCGCGCGATCGAGCGTGCAGTCAGCTCAGCACCCTTGGGCATCAGGCCGTTGCTATTCGCCGCCGACGCGTAGCCTCCTCGCCTCATGAGGCACGATCCCCACGGCTACTGGCTGGCCGAGGCCGGCCCCCACGACGCCCTCCCCGTGGCCGAGGGCGCGCTCGACTGCGACGTGCTCGTGGTCGGCGGGGGCTACACGGGCCTGTGGACCGCCTGGCGCCTGGCCGAGCTCGAGCCCGAGGCGCGCGTGGTCGTGCTCGAGGCGGATGCGCTGCGGCCACGGCCCCAGCGGCCGCAACGGCGGCTTCGTCAACGAGATCTGGTTCGCGCTGCCGCTGCTTCGCGACCGCTACGGGCCCGGGCGCGCGCTCGCGATCGCGCGAGCGGCGAAGGACGCGGTCGAGGAGATCGGGCGCTTCTGCTCCGAGCAGGAGGTGGACGCCTGGTACAAGCGCGCCGGCTACCTGCTGCTCTCCGCCGCCCCCGCCCAGGACGGCGTCTGGTCCGAGGCCGTCGCCCTCTGCCACGAGCTCGGCGAGCCCGAGGCGGCGCGCGAGCTGAGCGCGGAGGAGGTGGCGAGGATCTGCCGCTCGCCGCGCTTCCGCGCCGGCGCCTTCTTCCCCGGCGCCGCGACCGTGCAGCCGGCCCGGCTTGCGCTCGGCCTGCGCGACCGGGTCGCGAGCCTGCCCAACGTCAGGGTCTTTGAGCAGTCGCCGATGCGCCGCCTCACCGCGGGCCCTTGGGGCTGCGTCGCCGAGACCCCCTCGGCCACCGTCCGGGCGCGCTCCTGCGCGCTGGCGGTGGGGGCTGCCAGCAACGCCGCGGGATCGCCCTTCCGCAACCGGCTCACGGTCACCTCGAGCCACATGGCGATCACCGAGCCCGTCCCCGACGTGCTTGAGGAGGCCGGTTGGACCGGGGGAGAGTGCATCACCGACAGTCGCGCGATGCTGCACTACCTGCGCACCACCCCCGACGGGCGCATCGCCTTCGGCTGGGGCGGCGGCCGGATCGCCTGCGGCGCCCGCCTCGGCGGCCTCACCGAATTCGACCGCGTGGTCGTGGACCAGGTTGTCGCCGATCTGCGTTCCTTCTTCCCCGGCCTCGAGGGCCGCTCGATCAGCCACGCTTGGGGCGGCGCGATAGACGTCTCGCCCACCCACCTTCCCGTGGTCACCCAGGTCGGCTCCGACGCCGTCCACGGCGCCTTCGGCTACACCGGCAACGGCGTCGGCCCCGCTTATCTGCTGGGCGGAGTACTCGCCTCCCTCGCCCTCGACCGCCGCGACGAGCGCACCCGCCTAGCCCTGGTCGAGCCGAGCCCCGGGCGCGTCCCGGGCGGGCTGCCGGGCTGGCTCGGTGGCAACGCGATCCGCGCGGGCCTCTTGGCCAAGGAGGCGGCCGAGGAGGAGGAGAGCATCGCGCCCGCGATCCACCGCGGCCTGGCCGCGATCCCCGAGCGGATCGGCTTTCACATCGGGCGCTGAGCGTCCGTGCTGAGCGTCCGTGATTCCATACCGGGATGGCCGATGAGATCAAGCCCCGTCCGCTGGCCGAGGGCGTCGAGATCCGCGAGGCGCGGGTCGAGGACGCCGATGGGCTCTTGCCGCTGCTGCGCGGCTATTGCGACCACTACGAGGTCGATCCGCCGGACTCGGGGCTGCTGGAGCTGGCGCGGACCGTCGCCGGTGACCCGGACGAGGGCGGGCGCGGCCAGGGGCGGCGCGGCCAGGGCAGCATCTACGTAGCCGAGGAGGACGGGTCCCTGATCGGCTTCGCGGTGATGGACTGGAAGTGGGCCAGCACCGCGGGCGCCCGGGTCGCCCACCTCGAGGACCTGTTCGTCGATCCCGAGGCGCGCGGCAAGGGAGTCGCCGACGCCCTGATCCAGCGCTGCGCCGAGCGCTGCCGCGAGCTCGGCATCTCGTCGCTGGGCTGGATGACCGCGCCCGACAACCACCGCGCCCACAAGGTCTATGACCGCAGCGGGGCCCAGCGCTCGGAGTGGATCGAGTACGAGCTGGAGCTGTGACGCCGCCGAGCCCGGAGCTGAACCACGTTCGCCGGGGCAGCGGCGAGCCGCTGCTCCTGCTGCATTCGCTGGGGGGCACCCTGGCGCAGTGGAACCCGGTGATCGACCGCCTGGCCCGCAGCCGCGACGTGATCGCCGTGGACATGCCCGGCTTCGGGCGCTCGCCGGAGATGTCCGATGGCGTGGAGCCGACGGCGCGCAGCCTGGCGGCCGCCGTGCTGGCGTTCGTCGAGGGCCTGGGCCTGGGCTCCAAGCCGGGCGTCGCGGGGATCTCGCTGGGCTCCTGGGTGTCGATCGAGTGCGGGCGCCAGGGCGGGGTGGACTCGGTTGTCGCCCTCTCCCCGGCCGGCTTCTGGCGCGAGCCTCTGCAACCTCGGCGCAACACGGCCTACGACCTCGCCAGGGCGATGCGTCCCCTGATGCCTCTCGCCCTGCGGATCCGGGGCCTGCGCCACCGTGCGCTGGCCGGCAACGTCCACCACCCCGAGCGCGTCCCGCTGGCCGACGCGATCGCGTTGGTTCAGGGATACGGCTCCGCCCGGGGCTACCCCGAGTCGAGTCGCCTGATGCGCGCCGGCACCATCGGCGATCTCTCGGACCTCGGGGTTCCGCTGACGATCGGGTGGGCCGAGTTCGACCGCCTGGTTCGCAACCGGCCCCTGGCGGACGGCGTCCTGCCCGACGGCGTGCGACAGGTCGTGCTGGAGGGCTGCGGCCACGTGCCCACATGGGATGACCCCGACCTCGTGACCCGCGTGATCCTGGAGGGAACGGTCACCGACGCGCAACAAGCGGCCGCCGCCCAGGCGTAGTGTTGGCCCTCCCGACCCTGATCCCAGGAGGCGAGCATGAGCGAGCGTGACGGCTACAACCCCGGCGAGTTCTGCTGGGTCGACCTGGCCGTCCCCAGCACCGAGGCCGGCGCCGAGTACTACAACGAGCTGCTCGGGGTCGACTGGGAGCAAGGGGCCGAGGAATTCGGCGGCTATGGCATGTTCAGCCAGCGGGGCAAGGTCGTCGGCGGCATGGGCCCGCTCCAGGACGAGCAGCACCCTCCGGCCTGGTCGAGCTACGTCAGCGTCGAGGACGCCGACGCGACCGCCGCCAAGGTGAAGGAGGCCGGGGGAACCGTCTTCGTCGATCCGTTCGACGTCGCCACCGCGGGCCGGATGGCGGTCTGCCACGACCCGCAGGGCGCCTTCTTCAGCATCTGGCAGCCGAACGAGACCCCCGGGGCTCGGCTCGTGAACGAGGTCGGCACCTGGACCTGGAACCACCTCACGACCCCGGACCTGGAGGGCGCCAAGAGGTTCTACGGCGACGTCTTCGGCTGGACGCTGGAGAGAGCCGAGGAGTCCCCGCCCGAGCTGCCGTTCTTCATGTGGCAGGTGAAGGGCCAGAAATGGGACGAGGGCATCGCCGGCGCGGCGGAGATGGGCGAGCAGATGCCCCCGGGCGTGCCCCCGAACTGGACGGCCTATTTCTGCGTCGAGAACGCGGACGATGCCGTGAAGATGACCAGCGAGGGCGGCGGCCAGGTGATGGTCCCGGTGACCGAGATCCCCATCGGCAAGCTGGCGGTCTTCACCGACCCCCAGGGTGCGGCGCTCGGCATCATCGAACCGAACTACCCCGAGCCGCGCTAGCTACCAGCGCGCCACCGCCATGACCGGCGCTACCAGCGAGCCGTGACGACCTTCTTGCGCGTGTAGAACTCGACGGCGTCGGTGCCGTTGGCGTGCAGGTCGCCGTCCAGGGAGTCCTTCCAGCCCGAGAAGGGGAACCAGGCGACCGGTGCGGGGACGCCGATGTTGACGCCGAGCATGCCCGCCTCGACGCCGTAGCGGTATGAGCGGGCGGCGTCGCCGGACTGCGTGAAGATGGAACCGGAGTTGCCGTAGCGCGAGCCGTTGACGAACTCGAGGGCCTCGTCCAGGTCGCCGGCGCGGACGAAGGCGAGCACGGGGCCGAAGATCTCCTCGCGGGCCATGTCGGACTCGTGGTCGTCGGTCTCGACGATGGTCGGCTCCAGGAACGAACCGCCCTCGCCGCCGTCGATGCGGCCGTCGAGGACCAGCTCGGCGCCGCCGTCCACGGCCTCGCCCACCATGCGCTCGGCGCGCTCGCGCGAGTCGGGGCCGACCATCGGGCAGACGTCCGTCTCGGGGTCCGAGCCGGCGCCGACCTTGAGCTCGGCCTCGGCGGCGGCGCGCAATGCGTCGCGGACCTCGTCCTGACGGGCCTGGTCGCCGACCGCGACCAGCACCGATCCCGCCAGGCAGCGCTGCCCGGCGGCCCCGAAGGAGGACTGCATGATCGCCGGCACCGACTTGGACAGGTCGGCGTCCGGCATCACGACGAGCGAGTTCTTGGCGCCGCCCAGCGCCTGCACGCGCTTGCCGGTCTCGGCCCCGCGGGTGGCGACGAAGCGGGCCGTCGTTGCCTGGCCGACGAAGCTGATCGCGTCGATGCCGGGGCTGTCGAGGATGGCGGTGACGGCGTCGCGGGCGCCGTGGATGAGGTTGACGACGCCGGGCGGGAAGATCTCGCGCTCGGCGATCAGCTCGAAGATGCGCTGCGAGGTCCGCGGGTCGCGCTCGGAGGGCTTGAGGATGAAGGTGTTGCCGCAGGCGACCGCGTAGGGCAGGAACCAGAGCGGGATCATCGCGGGGAAGTTGAACGGGGTGATCGCGGCCACGACACCGACGGGCTGGCGCACCATCTCCACGTCGAGGCCCTTGGCGACGCCCTCCAGGTTCTCGCCCTTCATCAGATGGGGGATGGCGATCGCGGACTCGACCGACTCGATCCCGCGGCCGACCTCGCCGGCCGCGTCGTCGATGGTCTTGCCCATGTCGGCGGTGACCAGCGCCGCCAGCTCCTCGCGGTGCTCGTCCAGGGCCTCGCGCAGCGCCATCACCGCGCGTGCGCGCTGCGGCACCGGAGTCCCGCGCCAAGCCGGGAACGCCTCGCGCGCGGCGCGCACGGCCTGCTCGACGTCGCCCTGGCCCGAGAGCGGCACGTATGCCGTCAGCTCGGCGGTGGCGGGGTCGCGGTCCTCGAGCGTCGAGTCGACCGCGGCCTGCGTGAACTCGCCGCCGATGAAGTTGTGGAGCGTCTGGGCGTCCGCGACCGTGCTCATGGCCTGAGCGTAGCGCGGGTCAGCGCTTCTTTCGCCATCCCTTCAGATCCTCGATCGTCTTGCCGGAGAGCACCGACTCCGGCTGGGTGGAGGTGGGCCGGCGGCGGGCGTCGGCGCCCTCGCCCTTCTTCTTGATCAGCAGCCACTGCTCGCGGTCGCCGGGGTCCGAGGTCCTGACCAGCGCGTAGGGCCCCTTGACCTTCTCGCCCAGCAGGAACAGCTTCAGGTCGCCCGCCTCCAGGGCCTCCTCGAGGTCGAGCGGGCGGCCGCTGCGGGTCTTGGAGATGTTCTCGAACACGCCGCGGTCCCAGACGATCATCTCGCCGCCGCCGTACTCGCCCTTGGGGATCACGCCCTCCCAGCTCAGGTACTCGAGCGGGTGGTCCTCGGTGCGCATCGCCAGGCGCTTGTCGCGCGGGTCGAGCGAGGGGCCCTTGGGAATCGCCCACGATGCGAGGGTGCCGCCGATCTCCAGGCGCAGGTCGTAGTGAAGCGAGGTCGCCGCGTGCTTCTGGATCGCGAAGCGGGGATGCCGGCGCCTGGCCTTCGGGCTTTTCGCGCCGCGCTTGGGCTTACCGGCGGGCTCGCCGGTCTTGGAGAAGTCGCGCTTACGTTCGTACTCGGCGAGCTTGGTCTTTTTCTTCGCCGCCAACTCAGCCTCCGCAGGCCCGTTCCAGCTCGGCGACCGAATCGTCCAGCGCCGCGGCCAGCCGGTCGAGGTCGCCGATCGCATCGGGGTCCGAGCAGAGCCCGAAGGCGAGGTCGCCCCCCAGCGAGACGACCGAGACGCGCAGGGCGTGGCGGTCGGCCGGCTCGGCGAATGAGACGAGGCCGCTCACCTCGTGCCCCAGCACCGAGGGGCGCTCGCGGGGGCCGGGGACGTTGGAGACCGAGAGGGCGAACTCGCGCGGGCCCGAGGTGAGCCGGGTGACGCCCTCATAGAGAGGGCGGAAGCGCCCCAGCGCGTGGAAGAAGTCGTAGAGCGTCTCGGCGTCGTGGTCGAGCTTGCGGACGCTGGTCTCGGAGTTGACGGCCCGCAGGCGGGCGAGCGGGTCGGGCTCGCCCAGCGGCAGGTCGACGTTCAGGAACGAGTCCCTGTTGCCCGCCTCGCCTTGCGCGGCGTCCCGGCTGTGCAGGCTGACGGGGATCTGGACCCGGACGCGCTCGCCGCCGCCCTCGAGCCAGGCGCGCAGGCCGCCGGCGACGATCGCCAGCACGACGTCGTTGACGGTCACACCAGTTCCAGCCGCATGCTCGATCGCCTTCAGGCGGGCCAGGGGGAAGGCGCTCCAGGCGACCTCGCGGCCGGGACCGATGTGGCGGTCGAGCGCCGTGTCGGCTCCCGGGCGGAGCTCGCGGCGAATCGCGCCGGGGACGCTTCGAATGCGCGTGCGGCGCGGCGGCTCGGCCGGCCTCTGCGTCGCGCCGGCCGCCGCCGGTCGTGCCGCGCGCCGCCGCCGCGGGCGTGGCGGCGCGTCCCTCGGGCGCGGGGTCCCAGAGCAGCTCGCCGAGCATGCGGATGGCGGTGACGCCGTCGGCCATGGCGTGGTGGATGCGGCCGATCAGGGCGGTGCCGCCTCCGGCGAGCGGCGCCACGTCGATCCGCCACAGCGGCCGCGCGTGGTCCAGGCGCTCGGCGAGCAGCTCGCCCGCCAGGGCCCGCAGCTCGGTCCGTCCAGCGGCTCGCGTCGGACGACCTGCGGCGACGTGCCAGGCGAGGTCCGGGTCGGCATCGACCCAGGCGGGCGCGGGCGACGGCCGGATCGTCCACTCGCCGGCGCAGCCGGGGCAGCGCCCCGATGCGCTCGGCGACGCGCTCGCGCAGGCGCTCGGCGTCGAGCGCGCCGCCCTCGTGCATCGGGCCCAGCATCAGCACCTTGCCGGTGTGGCCCTTGATCGCGTCGGACTCCAGGCGCAGGATCTGGGCGTCGTCGAAGCTGAGCTGCTCGGTCACGGCTGGAAGGTTTTCACGGCGCAGCGCCGGGTACGCGATTGGGGAGACCAATCAAAGGAGCTGAGAGAAAACGATGGGTGAGAACATCGATGAGGCCAAGGGCCGCACCAAGGAAGCTGCGGGTGATCTGACCGACGACGACGGCCTGAAGCGGGAGGGCAAGGTCGACAAGGCCATGTCCGATATCAAGGAGAAGGCCGACGACGCCGCGGACAAGGTCAAGGACGTCCTCAACCGCGACAAGAACAGGGACTAGCAAGGGGAAGCCGGCCGGGGCAGCGCCCCGGCCGGCTTCGTGTTGCTTGCGCTGCTTTGACCTGACTACTCGATGTAGCCCTCTTCCTGGAGGTACTGGGTGGCGACCGCGGTGGCCTCCTCGCGATCGATGTCGACCCGGGCGTTGAGCTCCTGCATGACCTCTTCGGTGAGGCCCTCCTGGACTAGCTCGATCGTCTCCTGGTAATCGGGTCCGGCCTCGTCGACCGTGGCCTGGTCGGTCACGAACGCGGGGTTGCCCGCTGCCGGGAAGACGCCCTGGTCGTCCTCGAGGGTCACGTACTTGTCCGAGGCCGCGAGCTCGCCATCGAGCGTGAACACGATCGAGAGGTCCGCCTGCCCGTCGTCGAGCACCGGATAGCGCTGCTCGATGTCAACGGGGGTGAACTGCTTGAACTGGAGGCCGTAGCCGTCCTCGAGCCCGACCAGGCAGTCCACGCGCTGGCGGCACTCGGGCGAGCCGAACAGGACCAGGTCCTGGCTCTGGCCCTCGAGGTCCGAGATCGTCTCGACCCCGAGCTCATCCGCCTTCGTGGCGAGGAGCCCAACCGCGTTCTCGCTCAAGAACGGGGCCGGCTCGAACATCACCAGGCCGTCCTTCTCGAACTCTGCTCGGGCCTGAGTCGCCGCCTCGCCCACGTCGGTCGGCACCGATTCGGGCGCCGCGCCGTAGAACGTGGTCAGAGCGGTCGTCGTGTACTCGGGATAGCCGCTGATCTGGCCGGCCTTGAGCGCATCCAGGGCGACCTGCTCGGATCCGAGGCTGAGGTCGGTCGAGACGTCGTAGCCCGCGGCCGTCAGGGCCTGGGCGTAGATCTCGCCGAGCACGATCTGCTCGGTGAAGTTCTTCGAACCGACCGTGATCGCCTTGCCCTCGTTGTCGGCGTTCGACTCGATCAGCGAGCCGGATGTATCGCCGCCCCCGTCTCCTTCGTCGTCATCGTCATCGCCGCACGCGGCGACGCCGAGCGCAAGCACGAACGCAGCCATCAGCGCGAACAATGCGCGCCAGCGTTTGTCGTTGCTCAGCACGTGAGCCTCCTCTCGTTGGGGCCCCACCTACCGAAGACCGGGGCGTGTGAACGCCGTGATCCTATGCCGCTGCGCGCTGGCGTGCCAGCTTCAGCCCTTTCGGCGTCAGCAGGCGCTGCAACCCGGCCAGGCCCAGCTCCACCAGGATCGCGAGCAGGGCGACCAGGATCGCGCCCGCGATCACGCCCTCGTCGCCGTAGACGTTGGGGCCCAGGATGAAGTCGCCGAGCGTGACCACGCCGGCCAGCGGGGCGATCGTGGCGGTGGCGATGATGTTGATCGCACCCGTGCGCACCCCGCTCATGATCGTCGGCACAGCCAGCGGCAGCTCGACCCTGGTCAGGATTTGGAGGTCGTTCATTCCCATCCCGCGCGCCGCCTCGACGGCGTTGGGGTCCACCTGGCGCACGCCGACGAAGGAGTTGGTCAGGATCGGCGGGATCCCGAGCACCATCAGTGCGATCGCGACGTTGAGGAAGCCGAAGCCGACGAAGGCGACGACGAGCGCGATCAGCGCCAGCTCGGGGATCCCGCGCCAGGAGTTGCCGACGCTGATCGCGAACACCTCTCCCTTGCCGTAGTGGCCCAGCACCGCGCCCACCGGCAGCGCGATGACAAGCGAGACCGCCAGCGCCACCGCGCTGATCTCGATGTGGGTCTGGGTGAACTCCCAGACCTGATCGAGGCCGCCGACCTCGCGGCCGCCGGTGAAGCGGGTGGTCTGCGGCTCGAAGATGAACTCGATGGCGCCGCCGAAGTTGCCGAGGAAGGCGAGCGGCAGGATCATGAGGCCGTCCTGCGGAACATCTCGAAGAAGCGCCCCTTGCGATGCTCCTTCACGGCGCCCTCGGAGCGCCAGGGCGTGATCAAGGCCTGAAGCAACACCAGCAGCAGGTCAAAGATCACCGCCATCACCACGCAGATCAGCGAGGCGATGATCACGTTCGTCTTGAAGTCGATCTGGCCGGTGAACTCGGCGCCGAGCCCGCCGCCGCCGGCGAACACCGCGAGCGTCGCGATCGCGACCGTGGAGACGGTCGCGATCCGCAGTCCGGCGATGATCTCCGGGACCGCGAGCGGCAGCTCGACTCGGCGGAAGAGCTGGTTCTGGGTCATGCCCATGCCCCGCCCGGCCTCCTTGGAGCCCTCGGGCACGTTGGCCAGCCCGGCGACGATGTTGCGGTAGATGATCTGCAGCGTTGAACGCCGTCAGCGCGATGATGGCCGTGACGGTTCCGCGCCCGGTGATCGGCAGCAGCAGGGCGAAGAACGCGATCGAGGGGATCGTGTAGAGGATTCCCGTCCCGCCCAGGAAGGCGGGCATCAGCCAGCGACGGCGATGCGAGATGTAGGCGAGCCCGAAGGCGATCAGGAAGCCCGCCACCACCGAGACCGTGACCAGGACGATGTGCTCGAGGGTGGGGTCGACATAGCGGTCGTAGTTGTCGGCGGCCCAGTCGAAGCAGAAGAAGGGGTTGCGCTCGGGACAGCTCTCGCCCGTGCGCTCGCGGATCTCGACCTGGGCCAGCAGCTGCGCCGCGGCGCCGGCGTCAGGCATCGCCATGGGGCCGCTCGACCGCTGAGTGCTCCTCCACCGCCGCCTCGGGCGAGCTGAGGAAGTCGGAGATGATCTCGACGCTGAGCACCCCCGCGATGCGTCCCTCGCCGTCCACCACCGGCGCGTACAGCGTCTCGGCCTGGAGCACGTCGGCGAGCGCGTCGCGCAGCACGTCGTCGGCCTCCAGGATCGGGTCCGGCCCCGAGCCGGGCTTGGCGGGGACGGTCTCCTGCTTGCAGGTCGCGCTCGGACAGCCAGCCCAGCGGGCGCCGCTCGGAGTCGACCAGCAGGGGGTGGGGGACCTCGGCGCCCTCCAGCTTCGCCCGCACCTCGCCCATCGCCTGGCCGACGTGGGCCAGCGGAGCCTCCCAGAGGTCGATGTCGCGGACGCGCATCAGCGCCAGCCGCTTCAAGGCGCGGTCGGCGCCGACGAAGTCCTGGACGAACTCGTCGGCCGGCGCCATCAGCAGCTCGGCGGGTGTCGCGTACTGAGCGAGGACGCCGCCCTGCTTCATGATCGCGATCCGGTCGCCCATCTTGATCGCCTCGTCGATGTCGTGGGTGACGAAGAGGACGGTCTTGCGGATGTTCGCCTGCAGCCGCAGGAACTCGTTCTGCAGGCGCTCGCGGTTGATCGGGTCGATGGCGCCGAAGGGCTCATCCATCAGCATCAGCGGCGGGTCCGCGGCGAGCGCCCGAGCCACGCCGACCCGCTGTTGCTGGCCGCCCGAGAGCTGGGCGGGATAGCGGTCGCGCATCTCGGCATCGAGCCCGATCAGCTCCAGCAACTCGCCGATGCGCTTCTCCACCCGCTCGTCGTCCCACCCGACCAGCGAGGGGACGGTGGCGATGTTGTCGCCGATCGTGCGGTGCGGGAACAACCCGATCTGCTGGATCACGTAGCCGATCTCCCGCCGCAGCTGGGCCGGGTCGCGGTCGCGAACCGATTTCTCGCCGACCCGGATGTCGCCCTCGGTGATGCTGACGGTGCGGTTGACCATCCGCATCGCGGTCGTCTTGCCGCAGCCCGAAGGCCCGACCAGCACGCAGATCTCGCCCGCCGGGACCTCGAGTGAGAGGTCGCGGACGGCGGGCTCGTCCTGCCCCGCGTAGCGCTTTGTGACGTTGGCGTAACCGACCGCCACCGCCTCGTGTCCGAGCTCGCCGGCCAAGGTGTGGCGATCCTACCCAGGCGGGACCCGGTCTCAGGCCTGGGCGTCGGCCGACTTCAGGAACCTCCACATGGTCACCAGCGCCAGGGCCGTCATCACCAACGCGCTCGCGACGCACCACTGGCAGATCGCGTCGATGACGAACAGCTCCAGGTAGGTGAGGTAGATGCTGAACCCGAAGCCGACGCTCCCGAGCAGCGCGCCCAGGAATCGGCTGGGCTCGGCCGGCAGCGCGAGCGAGACCAGGATCGCCGCGTAGCCGATCGCGCCGATCAGCGCGACCGGGACGTCGGCCAGCTCGGCGTAGTCCGAGGTCTGGACCTTCTCGCAGCCGCCTCCGCCGCCGACGCAGACCGGGCTGGAGTGGTCGTAGTGGACGACCGTCAGGTAGATCGCGATCGCGAGCCCGGCCAGCGCGAGCGCTGCGGCCGCCAGGCGGAGCTGGCCGTCGCTCACCCGCCGCGCGCCGCGGCGAGCGCCTGGGTGAACGCGTCGGGGGTGAGGTCGCTGAGCTGGAGCTCGGTCGGCTCGCCGCCCTCGGACAGCAGGAACGTGGGCGTGGAGTTGACGCCCAGCTCGGTCGCCCTGGCCTCGTTCTCGGCGACCAGCTCCTGCGCCTCGGGGCTGCTGCGGTCCGCCAGCGCCTGTTCGGCGTCGAGGCCCGGCGTCTTCTCGGCGATCTCGGTCAGGAACTCCTCGGTCACGTAGCCGGAGTTCTCCTCGCCCTGGTTCAGGTAGAAGGTCTCGGTGAACTCGTAGAGCCTGTTCTGCAGCGCCGCGGCCGCCGCCATCTCCGCCGCCACGCCCGAGTCCTCTCCCAGGAAGCTGATCACCCGCAGCTCGTAGAGGACGTCGCCGGGCCGGACGTGCTGCTCGACGACGTCGTTGAAAGCGTTGGTGGAGAACTCGGCGCAGAAGGGGCACTGCAGGTCGACGAACTCGGTCACCAGGTCGGGGGCGCCGTCCTCGCCCAGGAGGACGCCCTCCTGCGGGATGCCCTCGAGCGCGTCCTCCACCGAGGCGGTCTCGCCGCCGCTCGACTCGCCGGAGCCGGAGTCGTCCGAGCCGGATTGGCTGATCACGATCGCCGCGACCAGGATCAGCGCCGCGAGCACGCCGAGGACGATCAGCTGGGTACGGCGGTTCGACTGCGCGGGGCCGCCCGCCTGGGGGCCGCCGGGGCCGGCGGCGCCGCTCACTCGGCCGGCTCCAGCGCCCCGAAGATGTTGCCCTCGGTGTCCTTGAAGTAGGAGACCTTGCCGACGCCGGGGATGGTGTCCTGAGCGACGACCTGCTCGCCGCCCGCGTCGGGCACCCGGCGCTCGGTCTCGTCGATCGAGTCCACCTGGATGGTGTTGACGAAGGCGTTCACGGACTGGCCGTCGCCGGGCGCGCCGCCCATGCGGCGAATCACCGCGCCGTTGATGCCGGCGCTCGTCGTCGGGCCCGGTGGTGACCAGCCAGTAGTCCACCGGGCCGTCCCACTTCTGGATCTCCCAGCCGAACACGTCCCGGTAGAAGTCGGCCGCGCGCTCGGGGTCCTCGGCGTGGATCTCGAAGTGGATCGCGCGGCCCATCGCCCGCGCAGTCTAGTCGGCGCCTTTCATGCGCTCGACGAACTGCGCCAGCCTGTCGTCGTGCCCGTGCAGGCCCAGCAGCGCCAGGGCGAGGAAGACCGTGGTCAGGCCCTGGAAGGGCTCGACGACCGCCTCGATCAGCAGGTTGAAGAGGAGCTCTCCGTGCACGCCGTGGATCGGGGACTCGAGCAGGGTGGCGAACGAGTCGGTGACGACAAGCACGATCAGGGTGAAGCCGAGAACGCGCCAGAAGTTGCCGCGGACAAGCTGCGCGCTGCGGCGCAGCGCCTGCTTCACGGTGTCGCCGTCGAGCTCGATCAGCGCCGGCGAGACCGCCAGGTAGGTGAAGAAGATCAGGCCCGGGGCGATCAGCAGGACCAGGCCGATGACCGTGCCGACGGCGAGGATGAGGTCGAGCGCGATCAGGCGCCCGTACTCGATAGAACGGATCGCCCCCGGGACGTCGCGCAGCTCGCGGCCCCGCGCCCACTCGACGACCGCCGCCGCCACGATGCCCGCGTACAGCGCCTCGCCGCCGAGGTTGATCGCGATCGCCAGCGGGATCGAGGCGAGGTTCAGAATGTCCTCGGCGGTCTCGACGCGCTCCACCTCGACGTCACCGAAGACGGCGTCCGCCGCCGCCTGCGGCAGCAGCACGACGAGCGAGAGCGGCACCAGGAACTTCCACTTGCGCCGGTAGACCCGCCAGACGACCCGCAGCACCTGCATCACCGGCAGGCGCGGCACCTCTTCCCGCTCGGGGCTCATGCGGCGCACGCGGCGATGCTATTCACGGCTTCGCCATCAGGCGCGGCGTCCCCGGCGCGGCGGCTAGGCGGCCAGCTTGCGCAGCGCGCGGCCCTGCCGGAACTGGATCGAGACGACCTTGGCGTCGTCGGGCCGCAGCTCGGAGACGCTGGTGAGGACGAAGCCGTAGCCGCACTCGCAGACCAGCCCGCCCAGCTCGGCGAGGTCCTCGATCACTATCTCCAGGTCCTCCTCGCATTCGGGGTCCGAGCAGTCGATCTTCGCCAGAAGCATCGTCGCGATCTTCGCCATCGGCCCGGATGGATAACCGGTGGGACCGGGCGCTCCCGCGCGTCCCATACGCTCCCTCACCCGTGGCGCGCAGAAAGCTCCAGACCGCCGACGGCAAGCCCGACATCACGGCCGCCGGGGGCGTGGTGCTGCGCCGCGACGACGACCGCCGTACCCGTGTGGCCGTGATCCACCGGCCCAAGTACATGGACTGGTCGCTGCCGAAGGGAAAGCTCGAGCAGGGCGAGGGCTGGCAGGAGGCCGCGCTTCGCGAGGTCGAGGAGGAGACCGGCTACCGCTGCGAGATGGGGCCCGAGCTGCCGCGGGTCACCTACCTGGACCGCAAGGCCCGGCGCAAGCTCGTCCGCTACTGGCTGATGGAGCCGATCGACGGCGAGTTCCGCTCGCACGGCGAGGTCGACGAGCTGCGCTGGCTGACGCCGCGCGAGGCACGGAGCCTGCTGACCTATGACCACGACCGCGAGCTGGTCCGCACGGCGATCCGCAGGCGGCGCTGGCAACAGTTCCGCGGCCGGATGCCGTGGCCGGACCAGCCGTATCCGTTTTAGGCGCAGTTAGCCGCCGCGCCTACCATCTGTTGTGTCCACGACAGGAGGTCAGATGTACGAGAAGGCGACGTTCGCGGCGGGTTGCTTCTGGCAGGTCGAGGTCGATTTCCGCAATACCGACGGGGTCAAGGACGCCATCGTCGGCTACACGGGCGGCACCAAGCAGAACCCCAGCTACGAGGAGGTCTGCACCGGGGCGACGGGCCACGCCGAGGCGGTCGAGGTCACGTTCGATCCTGAAGAGGTTTCCTATTCGGACTTGCTCGACGTCTTCTGGAACCTGCACGACCCCACGCAGATGAACCGCCAGGGACCGGACGTGGGCACGCAGTACCGCACCGCGATCTTCTTCCACACCCCCGAGCAGGAGCGCGAGGCGACCGCCTCCCGCGAGCGCGAGCAGGCCAACCACCGCAAGCCGATCGTGACCGAGATCCTCCCCGCCGGCGAGTTCTACGCCGCCGAGGACTACCACCAGCGCTACCTCGAGAAGCGCGGGCTGGCCACCTGCAAGATCTGAGCTCGCGCGGGCTGGGGTAGGGTCCCCGCCTCGTGGGGTACTTGGTCAAAGCGGGGGTCGGGCTGGCGCTGTTCTTCGGCGGGCTGGTGCTGTTCAACGTCACGCTGCAGGAGCTGCTGGACATCGGGACCTGTGCATCGGGGAACGTGCCGTTCGAGATCCGGCAGGGCTATGAGTGCCCCGAGGGGACGGGGTCGAAGGCCCTGCTGCTGTTCGCCTCGATCATCGGCGGGCTGATCGGGTGCGCGATCTTCGCCTTCAGGGGCGATCCCCCCTGGGGCGAGGGCCGCAGGACGGTCGGCATGTTCGGCTGGGCCACTCTCGCCTGGGGGATCTTCTTCGCCGGCACGGGGGCGGCGCTGATGCTGGGCGGCCCCTACGGCGAGATCACCGATCCCCAGACCGGGGAGGTGGTGGGCCGGCCCGACAGCGAGCTGGGGGCGACGATCACCGGCGTCACCTTCCTGGTGATGGGCGTGCCCGCGCTGCTGATCGGGCTGTGGAGCGCGCTGCGGGGCCTGACGAACCGGGGCGGCGAGCGACCCACGAGCGGCGAGCGATCCACCAGCGCCGGCGCGACGGGTGGCATGACGACGGGCGCGACGGGGCGGATGCGCGCCGGTATGGACCAGGCCCAGGCCGCGCAGCAGATCGGCCAGAAGATGAAGTGGGGGTCGGCGGGCGGCTCTGTCGCCAGGGCCGGATCGGGCGACACCATCGCCAGGATCGAGCGGCTGCAGAAGCTGCGCGAGGAGGGCGCGCTGACGAAGGTCGAGTTCGACCGCGAGAAGGCGAAGATCCTGGCCGAGCAGTGAGACGACGAGGGGCCGCTTTCGCGGCCCCTCGCCTACCCGTCCCATCTTGTCCTGCTGCCGCCTAGGAGGTGACCTCGGGGTCGTCCTCCTCCTCACGGGGCGGGCGCTGGACCACGATCTCGCAGTTGGTGACCTGGTCCAGGTCGCCCGGGTCCACGATGGCGCGGTCGCGGCGCCCCCGGCCGCAGTCGACGCGGTCGGTCTCGTTGTCCGAGACGCGGATGACGTCGTTGCCGCGCCCGCCGAACAGCGTGTCGCCGCCCGGGTTGGCAGCGTCGGCCTTGGCGAGGGCGAACATCACGTCGCCGCCGGGTCCGCCGAAGGTGGTGTCCACGCCGACGCCGGCGAAGACGAAGTCATGCCCGCGGCCTCCGCGGACGATGTCGTCGCCGTTGCGGCCGCGCACCTCGTCGCCGCCCTGTCGGCCGAGCACGTTGTCGTTCCCGTCCTGGCCGAAGACGATGTCGCGGCCCTGGCCGCCGTCGAGGACGTCATCGCCGAGGCCGCCCGAGACGTTGTCGCGGCCCTGGTTGGCGAGGACGCTGTCGTTGCCGTCGCCGGCGTCAACGCCGTCGTTACCGGGGCCCGCAACGACCCCGTCGTTGCCCGCCTTGGCCAGGATCAGGTCCCCCTGGGGCGTCCCCATCAGCTGGTCGTCGCCGTTGGTGCCCTCGATGAACGCGGCGAGGGCGGACGTCGCCGTCACTCCGGCGAGCGCGGCCACCACCGCCACCACGAATGCCCTGCTCTTCCTGGTTCTCATGGATGAATCACTCCCTGGTTCGGGGGCCTCACCCCGAGGCCCTTCTGGCTGCTACTGAATATTGAGAACAGATTTACCGGCCCAGGGTTGCGGTCTCGGGGGCGCGTGGTTTGGGGATAGGTTGCCCGCGTGGCGGCTGCGGTTGCGAACGAGCGCGAGGCCGACCCCGCCGACGGGGCGGTTGACGTCGCGGTCGTCGGGGCGGGAATCGCCGGGCTGGTGACGGCGAGGCGGCTGGTGGCGGCCGGCCGCACGGTGGCGGTGCTGGAGGCGCGCGACCGCGTCGGCGGGCGCACGCTGAACATGCCGCTCGGCGAGGGCGAGGTGAGTGAGATCGGGGGCCAGTGGGTCGGACCCGGCCAGGACCGGGTGCTCGAGCTGCTCGGTGAGCTGGGCCTGGAGACCTTTCCCACATACCACGAGGGGAGGAACCTGCTCGAGCTGGGCGGCAAGCGCCGCCGCTACAAGGGCACGATCCCGCGCCTGGGGCCCCTGGTGCTGGCGGACATCGCCCGCGCGCGGCGGCGCCTGGACCGCCTGGCGGCCACGGTGCCGACCGAGGCGCCGTGGAGCGCCCCGGACGCCGAGGCCCTCGACGGCACCACCGTCGCCGCCTGGCTACGGCACTCGGTCAGCACCCGCAAGGCGCGGGCCCTGATCGGGATCGCGGTGGGGACGGCGTTCGGGGTGAGCCCGCAGCAGATGTCGCTGCTGTGGATGTGCCACCTGGTCCACTCCTGCGGCGGGTTCGACGCGATGCTCGACGTCGAGGGCGGCGCCCAGCAGGACCGGATCGCCGGGGGCTCGCAGGAGATCTGCCTGCGGATGGCCGAGGAGCTGGGCGATTCGGTGAGGCTGGGCGCGCCCGTGGAGCTGATCGAGCAGGACCCCGACGGCGTCCGCGTCCGCGCGGACGGCATGGCCGTGCGCGCGCGCCGCGCCGTGGTCGCCATGGCCCCGGCGCTGACGAGCCGGATCCGGTTCAGCCCGAACCTCTCGGCCAAGCGCGACCAGCTCGCCCAGTGGACGGCCAGCGGGGCGCTGACCAAGTGCACGGCCACCTACGAGACGCCGTTCTGGCGCGAGGACGGGTGGAGCGGCGCCGCGGTCAGCGACGAGGGACCGGTGGAGACGACCTTCGACAACTCGCCGCCCGAGGGTCCGGCCGGGGTGATGCTGGGGTTCATCGCCGGCCCCAAGGCGATCGAGCACGCCCGCAAGCCGGAGTCCGAGCGCCGCCGCATCGTGCTCGACTGCTTCGCGCGCATGTGGGGGGACCAGGCTCGCGGGGCCACCGCCTACTTCGAGCAGGCCTGGGCGGATGAGGAGTGGAGCGGGGGCGGCCCCGTCTGCCACCCGGCCCCGGGCGCGCTCACCGCCTACGGCGAGGAGCTGCGCCGGCCTTCGGGCCGCGTCCATTGGGCGGGATCCGAGACGGCGACGACGTGGTGCGGGTACATGGATGGCGCCGTCCGCAGCGGCGACCGCGCGGCGGGCGAAGTGCTGGATGCGGAAGGATGGCGGCTGTGAGCGACGCGGCCGTCACGGAGGAGTTGGCCTTCGAGGGAGCGGCCCTCCTGGCCGCGAAGCTGCGCGACCGCGAGGTCACCTCGCGGGAGCTGACCGAGATGTTCCTGGAGCGGATCGAGCGGCTCGACCCGCAGCTGAACGCCTTCCGCGTCGTCTGGGGCGACGAGGCGCTGGCGGCCGCCGCCGACGCCGACGAGCGCCTGTCGTCCGGCGCCGGCGGCGACGAGAGCCAGCCGCTGCTGGGGGTGCCGATCGCGATCAAGGACACCGTGGACGTCGAGGGCGACGTGACCATGCTGGGGACCGCCGGCTTCGACCAGCCGGCTGAACGGGACTCCGAGATCGTCGCCCGCCTGCGCGCCGCCGGCGCCGTCTTCCTCGGCAAGACGAACCTGCCCGAGCTTGCGATCCACGGCTTCACCGAGACCGAGACCTTCGGCGTCACCCGCAACCCCTGGAACCCCGAGCGCACGCCGGGCGGCTCCAGCGGCGGCAGCGGGGCCGCCGTCGCCGCCGGCATGGCCGCCCTCGCCCACGCCTCGGACGGCGCGGGCTCGATCCGCTACCCGGCGGCCAACTGCGGGCTGTTCGGCCTGAAGCCGCAGCGCAACCGGGTCCCGATCGACTCCGAGCACTGGCACGGGCTCTCGGTCAACGGCTGCGTCAGCTGGACGGTCGCCGACACCGCCCTGTTCCTGGACGCGGTCACCGCGGGTCCGGCCCACTCGGCGAACGCGCCGCCGCCGCCCGAGCGCAGCTTCAGCGAGGCGGCGGCCTCGCCTCCGGGGGTTCTGAGGATCGCCGTCAGCACGAAGGCGCCGCGGGCCCTGGCCAAGCCGCTGCTGGGCGAGGAGTCGAGGGCGGCGCTGGAGGAGACGGCCGAGCTGCTCGCCTCGCTGGGCCACACGATCATCCGCAGGGACCCCGACTGGGGCTCGATCGCGAACCAGATCCCGGCGCGCTACCTGGGCGGCATCGCCGAGGACATCGACCAGGTTCCCAACGGCGACCGGCTCGAGGGCCAGACGAAGGGCTACAGGCGGCTGGCGCGACTGTCGGCGCCGGGCTGGGCGGTGCGCCGCGCGCTGAAGCTGGAGCGCGCCGACAGCGACCGCATCAACGCGATCTTCACCGGCGATGACGGCGTGGACCTGCTGCTGACCCCGATGACGGCCGGGCCCGCCGTCGAGGTCGGCCGCTGGCACGGACTGGGGGCGCTGCGGGCCGTGGTGGGGCAGAGCCGCTGGTACCCCTACGCGGTGCCCTTCAACCACACCGGCCAGCCCGCGGCGGCGGTCCCGGCGCGACTCAGCGCCGAGGGGCTGCCGCTGGCCGTACAGCTGGTGGCGCCCCCCAACGACGAGGCGACGCTGCTGTCGCTTGCGGCGCAGCTCGAGTCCGAGCGGCCGTGGGCGGGGCGGCGCCCGCCGCTCGCCGTCTCGGAGCCCGTCGCCCAGGAGCCGCTCGCCTAGGCCCGAGCGGGTGCGGCGACCGGCTTCTCGGGCTTCACCTCGAGCTCCAGCCGCTCGGCGGCCATCTCGATGCTGCCGGGCCGGCCGCCCAGCTCCTCCCAGCGCTCGGCGGCGGTGCCGCGGAAGGAGTCAAGGAACTCGTCGGAGTGCAGGGGGTCGTGGTGGAAGAGCATCAGCCTGCGCGCCTCGACGCGGCGGGCGAAGGTGAGCGTGTCGGTCAGGCGCGAGTGGCCCCAACCGACGTGGTCGGGGTACTCGTCGTCGGTGTACTGGCAGTCGTGGATCAGCAGGTCGGCCTCGCAGGCCAGCCCGTGCCCCGAGATCCACTCGGGCTCCAGCGTCTCGAGCGAGGCGCCGAGCCCCGGCTCGTGGTCGGAGATGTAGGCGAGCGAGGTGTCCTGGTCGGTGACCCGGTAGCCCAGGGTCGGCCCGCGATGGGTGACCGACTCGGCCCGGATCTTGGCTGGGCCGATCTCCCACTCGCTCGCCGGCGTGTCGCGGAAGGAGACGTCGCAGGGCAGCTCCTTCACCTCGACGGGCGAGAGGGGGGCGGAGATGTAACGCGCGATGCGGGCCTCGAGGGAAGCCTCGGGCGATGCCGGACCCCAGATGGTGATCTCCGAATCAGACCGGAAGCACGGCGCGAAGAACATCAGCCCCTGGATGTGGTCGAGGTGCAGGTGGGTGAGCAGAATGTTGATCTTTTGACCCTGGATCTTCTGACCCTCGAGCTTTCTGGCTCTTCGTGGCGATGGCGACGCCCAGCCCGCGGATACCCGTGCCCGCGTCGATGATCAGCATCGAGCCGTCGCTGAGCTCGAGCTCCACGCACGAGGTGTTGCCGCCGTAGCGGTTCATCTCGGGGCCCGGCGCGGGGACCGAGCCGCGGGCTCCCCATACCCTGGCTTTCACGCCCGCACCCCCGCCATCACCGGCATCTAGCCGTCACCGGCGCTTCCGTTGCGGGCCCAGAGAAAGATCATCGCGCCCTCCTGTCCGCCCTCGGCGACGATCGGCAGCACCGTGGATTCGACCTTGTGCTCCGTGCCGTTGACGGCGTGGATGCAGAACCTGTCGTGCGAGGGGCGGCCCTCCCGCGCGGCCTTGGTCGTGGACAGCCCCTCGATCGGGAGCGGCTCGCCGTCGTCGCCGAAGGGGCCGATGATCTTGCTCCACTCGTCGGCCGGCTTCTGGCCGAACTCCTCGAAGGAGATTCCGAGCAGGCCCCCCGCGGCCTCGTTGTAGAAGACGATGCCCCCGCCCTCGTCCACCAGGAAGGCAGGGGTCGAGAGGCTCGTCAGGAAGTTCCGAGCCAGGATCAGCTCCAGCGGCCTCTGGTCCATTTACCTCACCTAATCCCTCTAACCGCCCGATTCTTTCATCAGTGGCTCTATCGGTGTGGCCGTTCCCGTTCGGTGTGACATATCGCACGGGGTCGAGCGGTCCTCGCACCGGGGGCGGCCCGCCGTCGCATACGGTTGGCGCCGTGCTCTATGACCTCGCCGCGAGCCTGATGCGGCCCGCCGCCTGGTGGGGGCGGCTGAGCGTCGAGGGGCTCGACCAGGTGCCGGCCGAGGGCCCGCTGCTGGTCGTGCCCAACCACGACAGCCAGTGGGACCCGATCCTGATCGGGCTCGCGGTCAAGCCCAGGCGCAGGCTGCGCTTCCTCGCCCGCGCCAGCCTCTGGAGGATCCCCGTGCTGGGGCGGCTTGCTGCTCGGCCCCGTGCTCTACGGCCTGGGACAGATTCCGATCAGGCGCGGAACGGGCGACTCGGCCGCGCTCGAGAAGGCGATCGAGGCGCTGGCCGCGGGCGAGGCGATCTGCGTCTTTCCCGAGGGCGGCCTCTCCTGGGGCGAGCGCCTGCGCGCACGCAGCGGTGTGGGCCGCCTGGCCGAGTGGTGCCCGGGCGTGCAGGTCGTCCTCTGCACGGTCGAGGGGACGACGACTTACGCACGGTTCCCCAGGCGTCCACGGGTGAGGGTGGCCTTCTTTCGCCCGGCCGCGGGAGACCCGCAACCGGGCGAAGAGGCCCCAGTGCTTGCGACGCGGCTACTCGACGAGATCCGAGGTCGCGTCGCGCCCATGCCGGCTGGTCGCCGGGCACTCGTGGGCGGCCCCCCACGAGTGCAGAAAAAGCGGGCTAGTTGTTCTCCAGCTTCCCGATCTTGAAGATCTTGGTGCCGCAGTCGGGGCACGTGCCCTGAATAGCCGGGCGACCGTTCTTCATCGTGACCTGCTGCGGGTCCTTGATCTCGACCTTCTTGCGTTCCTTGACGCAATAGCCCTCAGCCACTGAGAGCCTCCTTTCGAGCCGACATTGGCCTGTTCCAGGGTACCCACGCCTATTCGTGCGTAATCCCCAGTCACGATGACGCTAGAGCAATCGTCGGACGCCCACGCACGAACGCCTGCCCAGGCACGAATCTCCTTGTGCAGTTCGGCACAAGCACGGCCGAACAGGCGCCCTCCGTGCCCCGGCGGCGCTAGGGCTGCTGCTGGGCGCCGCCGTCGTTGGCGCCGCCGGCGTCGGGCGCGGGCTGGGCGGCGGCGATGTCGGCCGCGGTGTTCTGGCTCTGCTTCAGCTTCGCGATGTCGGCCTCCGCCTTGCGCTGGCGCTCGTTCAGGCTCGCGAGCTGCTGCTCGAGCGCGGCCAGGCGGTCGTTGATGCCCCTCACCTGCTTGTTGGTCTGCTGCTCGATCGAGCCACCCAGCTGGTTCACCTTCTCGGTCAGCTCGTCCACGTCGTCGGTGGTCGCCGCGTCCTGCTTGTTGAGGATGCCCAGCGCCAGCGCGCCGCCCGCGGCGAGGATCGCCAGGACCAAGGCCGCGCCCCCGACGCGGGTCGCGCGCTCCTGGCGCTTCTCGAGCTCTGCCATCCAGCCCTGGACGCCCTCCATGCGCTCCTCGATGTTCCTGGGCTTTGCCGGGGGCTTGGGCTCGGACTTCCCCTCCGGCTTCGACTCGACCTTCGTCTCGGTCGTCGGCTCGACCTTCGTCTCCGCCTCCGACTCGTCCTCGGATGCAGGCTTTTTCTGCTCCTCGCTCGGCTTCCGCTCCGCCATCGCGCGCATCCTAGACTGTGCGCCCTCACACCCGACGCACCCGAACCTGACCTACCCGAGCCGAACCGCACCCCACCTCAAGGAGACCCCTCGATGCCCGAAGCAGTGATCGTCGACACCGTTCGCACGCCCATCGGCCGCGCCTTCAAGGGCTCGCTGGCCCAGCTGCGGCCCGAGGAGACCGGCGCCTACGTCATCGACCAGCTGCTGGAGCGCAACCCCGACGTCGATCCGGCGACCGTGAACGAGGTGTTCGCCGGCTGCGGGATGCCGCAGGGCCTGCAGGCCTTCAACGTGGCCCGGATCATGACTCTCCTGTCAGAAAAGCTGTCCAACGAGACGACCGCGGTGACGATGTCCCGCTACTGCGCCTCGAGCCTGGACTCGATCCGCCACGCCGCCAACTCGATCAAGGCCGGCCAGGGCGACACCTACGTCGCCGCCGGCGTGGAGTGGGTGAGTCGCTTCAACGAGCGCACCGAGCCCGCCGGCGTCGATGACCGCAACCCGAACCTGATCGGCGAGAACGGCCAGCCCAACGCCTACATCGACATGGGCATCACCGCCGTCAACGTCGCCAAGAAGTACGAGGTCAGCCGCGCCGACATGGACAAGTACGCGCAGCGCTCCCAGGAGCTGGCGGTCAGGTCCCAGGAGGACGGGTTCTTCGACCGCGAGATCGTCGCCCGTCAAGGACCAGGACGGCAACGAGGTCGCCAAGGACGACGGCCCCCGCGCCAGCTCGACGCTCGAGAAGCTCTCCGAGCTGCCCGAGGCGTTCGAGGGCGGCGGCGGGGTCACCGCCGGCAACTCCTGCCCGCTCAACGACGGCGCCGCGGCGGTGCTGATCATGTCGGACGAGCGCGCCAAGGAGCTGGGCCTGAAGCCTCGCGCCAGGATCGATCACCGCCGCCACGCACGGCAACGAGCCGGAGCTGATGGGCGTCGCCCCGATCGGCGCGATCAAGACCGTGCTCGACCGCGCCGGCATGAAGGTCGGCGACATCGACGCGGTCGAGCTGAACGAGGCCTTCGCCGCCCAGGTGATCCCGATCATGAACGAGTGCCAACATCCCGCTGGAGAAGCTGAACACCCACGGCGGCGCGATCGCCCTCGGCCACCCGTTCGGCATGACCGGCGCCCGCATCATGGGCACGCTGCTGAACGTGATGGAAACCGACGACCACCAGGTCGGCCTCGAGACCATGTGCGTCGCGGGCGGCCAGGGCGAGGCGATGATCGTCGAGCGCCTGAACTGAGCAGGCACGCCCGGAGGCGAATGCGGAGGACGGGCCGGGGGATGTAGGGCCGCCTGGGGATAGGCTCAGGCGGATGACTCTGGTCGCGCAGGCCGGGATCGTGATCGGCGTGACGCTCGTCTCCCTCGCGTTTCCTGTGGGCGGCGCGTCGCAGTCCCTACAACGAGCGCTTCGCGAAAGAGGTCGGAGAGCACAACAAGGCGTTCGACTTCCTCGGCACCGCCTTCGCGGTCCTGCTCGCTTTCGTCGTGCTAGAGGCCTACGACAGCTACAACGAGGGCAAGCGAGGAGCGGAGCTGGAGGCACAGGCCGTCCTCGAGCTCTCGCGGACGGCCGAGGCGTACGAGCCGGAGGAGGGCGCGGCGCTGAGGGGCAGCTTGGTCTGTTACGGCCGTGCGGTCGTCCATCAAGGCTGGCCGGCGATGCGGGACGAGAACTCGAGCCCGGTGGTCAACGAGTGGGGCGCCCGGTTCAGGGAAGAGGTCCTGGGCCTGAACGTCAGCACCTTCATCCAGAAGGACTCGTTTCGCCAGATGCTGATCGAACAGGATGAGCGAATCGAGGGACGGCGGACCCGGCTGGCCGAGGCCATCCGCGTGGTGCCGCGCCCGCTGTGGATCGTGCTGCTGCTGGGGGCCGGGTTGACGATCGGCTGGGTTGCCCTGAGCGCCAACCGAAGGGGGAGCTTCCTGGTCCAGGGGGCGGTCGTCGCGTCGGTCGCGGTGATGGTGACCTCGGCGCTGCTCTTGGTCTGGTTCCTCGATCACCCCTTCGCAGAGGAGCACGGGAGCATCACGCCGATCGAGATGGAGCACGTGCTGCACACGATCGAGGAGGAGCAGGCTCACTCGCGCGCAACCGAGCTGACTCCTCCGTGCACGGAAACCGGCGATCCCGTAGAGGCCTGATCCACGCGGCGAGCGCATGTTGACGCTTGAACGAGAGAGGGCCCCTTCCCTGGGGCCCTTCTCGCTTGCATGAAATGCTCGAACCCGGCTATAGGGTCGGGGGAGGCTCCTCCTCGCCCTTCGCCTTCGCCTTGGTCGAGACGCACTTGCCGAACGCGTTCTTGCCGGTACCGGCCGTCTCCTTCTTCGGATTGCCGTTGGTCCCGTAGAACTCGTCGAACGTCTTGCCGTCGTGAGACGCGGCGAAGTTCGGGTCGGCCTGCTCCGCCTTGCACTCCTTGGCGGCGTTGACCTTCTCCCCGACGCCCACGCCGTCGTCGCCGGCGGCCTTGCAGTTCTTCATCGCCGGCTTGCCGTAGAGCTCACGAAACGCGTCCTTGCCGAGCGCCTTCTTCTCCATGGCGCACTGCTTGGCGACCTTGTCGTGGCCCTTGGCCTTGCCCTTGCCGTTCCCGCCGGGCTCGGCGCTCGCCGTCACGGCCAGCGCCAGCGTGGCGATCCCGGCCAGCGCCAGGCTCTTTCTGATGCTCCGCATCGTTCCTCCTCGGATCGTCATCGATTTGCGGTACTCGCCCCGTTCAAGCGCCGGAGCGGGGCGGGGGGTTACGGTCGTGGGCGGATTGGCCCTAGGCTGCCGCGCCAATGGACCTCGTCCCGACCGTCATCAGCACCGGCTACGCGACCGGGATCAACGCCTACGGCACGGTCGTGCTGCTGAACCTGCTGGGCCGGGCGGGTTCGGCGAAGTCCCCGAGCCGCTGATGGGCGACGCCGTGCTGATCGGCGCGGGGGTGATGTACGCGATCGAGTTCGTCACCGACAAGATCCCCTACCTCGACAACCTCTGGGACGTTGCCCATACGGTGATCCGACCTGCCGTCGCCAGCCTGATCGGCGTCGAGTTCGCCGAGTTCGACCAGGTCAGCGAGGCCGAGCAGATCGTCTCGGGCGGCGTCTCGGGCGGCACCGCCCTGACCAGCCACGCGATCAAGGCCGGCGTGCGGCTGGGGATCAACGCCTCGCCCGAGCCGTTCTCGAACATCTTCGTCAGCCTGATCGAGGACGGGATCGTCGCGGTCGTCATCGCGCTGGTGCTGGCCGAGCCGGTGATCGCGCTGGCGGTCGTGTTGGTGCTGCTGGCGATCGGGGTCGGGCTGATCCTGCTGCTGCGCAAGGCGATCCGGCGCGGGATGAAGAACCGCGGCCGCCCGCCCGACGACCGGGGGCCGCCCTCAGGCGCGCAGCCCCTCGAGCAGCGCGAATAACGCGCTCTCGGACTCCTCCCGAGCGGCCGCGGGGTCCTCGGCGTTGGCGATCACGAACGCCGCCTCGGCGAGCGCCCCGAGCATCAGGTGGCTGAGGGCGTCGAGGGGGCGGGGCGGAGGACGCCGGCTTCGATGGCGCCCCCCAGCGCGGCCTTCATCAGGCCCAGTCCGTAGCGCTCGTCGATCTCGCGCCACTCGCGCCAGCCCAGCACGGCCGGGGCATCAACGAGAGCTATCTGCTTCAGGGCGGGCTCGCGGCAGGCGTCGAGGAAGGCGCGGGTGCCCGTCACCATCACCTCCCAGGGGTCCGCCACGCCCTCCATCCGCGCGGCGATGCGCGCGACCAGGTCCTCCTCGACGCGCTCGTGCACGGCGCGGAAGAGGTCGCGCTTGTCGGCGAAGTGGTGGTACAGGGCCCCGCGGGTGACCTTCGCCCGCTCGACTATCTCCTCGGTGCCCACCTCCGAGTAGCCGCGAGCGCTGAACAGCGCGAAGCCCGCGTCGATCAGCGCCTGGCGGGTGGCCTCCGCGTCCTTTTCGCGCCGGCCGGGCGCGGCGGCCTTGGTTGAAGTTCTGGCCATACAGGCTGTATGTTAGGCGCGGCTGCGGCGCCTGTAGGTAGAAGTTGCCGGCTAGTCCTCGAACAGCGCGTATCCGTAGGAGCCGCGCTTGTAGGCGAGCTTCGCGATCGAGGTCATGCGGTCGTCGTCGTTGTGCTCGACCTGGTCGAAGTTGTAGGCGACGCGCGAGGCCGCGCGCGAGCAGAAGGTGTCGGCGATGAAGCGCTCCTGGCCCGAGGCCTCGACGCCCTGGTCGGCGAAGATCGAGCTGACGCGGGAGAGCACGGAGACCTGGGCGAAGATGTCGGCGACCGCGTCGGCCAGGCGCTTCTGGGCGAACTGGCGGTGGATGATCTCCTTGCGGTGCTCGCGGATCAGCCCTTCGGTCACGCCGGCGAGCCGCTTCACCTGATCGCTGACCGCGTCGGCGTGATCGGAGAGCTCTTCGTGGGCCAGGCTCAGCTTGTCGGGTTTGACCTCGCGCTTGGCGCGGTCGGTCACATAATCAACCAGTACTCCGATGGACCGGATCGGGTCGCCCAGGGCCAGGTCGCCCATGCCCTCGAGCTTCTCGCCGACGGGCTTGATGCCGCCGAGCGCGATGAAGGCACGGAGCACGTCGTTGGCGCCCTCGAAGATCGGGAAGATGCGGATGTCGCGCACCACCTTCTCCCAGGGCTCGGTGCGCAGGTAGCCCTGGCCGCCCGCCAGCTGCAGCGAGCGGTTGGCGGCGTACCAGAGGAACTCGGTGCCGCTGACCTTGCAGATCGCGGATTCCAGGGAGTAGTCGGGGACCCCGGCGTCGACCAGCCCGCAGGTGAGGTAGGTCATGGACTCCAGCCCGAACAGGTAGGAGACCATCCAGCCGATCTTGTCCTGGACGAGCTCGAAGTCGGCGAGGGGCTGGCCGAACTGGCGGCGCTCCTTGACGTGGGCGATGGTCAGATCAAGCAGCGTCTTGGTGGCGCCCACCGACCCGGTGCCGAGGCCGATGCGGCCGTTGTTGAGGATCTGCATGGCGATGCGGAAGCCGTCGCCGGGCTCGCCGAGGACGTTCTCGGCGGGGACGCGGACGTCCTTGAAGTAGAGGCGGCGCAGGTCGTTGCCGCGCAGGCCCATCGTGTCGAAGCGCTCCCCGACCTCCAGGCCCTCCATCCCCTTCTCCAGCACCAGCGCGATGTGCTTGTCGCGCCCGTCCACCTCGCAGCGGGCGAAGGCGGTGATCACGTCGGCGCGCGAGCCGTTGCCGATGTAGCGCTTCTCGCCGTTCAGCACCCACGAGCCGTCGGGCTGCTCGACGGCGCGCGACTGGATCTCATACGCGTCCGAGCCCGCCTGGGGCTCGGTCAGGGCGAAGGCCGCGAGCTTGCGCCCGGTGGCCAGGTCGGGCAGCCATCGCTCCTTCTGCTCGTCGGTGCCGAACAGGGCGACGCCCTTGTAGCCGATCGACTGGTGCACCCCGAGCACGATCGCCAGGGTGGCGTCGATCTCCCCGATCGTCTCGAACACGCGCGCGTAGCCGGTCTGGCTCAGGCCCTGGCCGCCGTATCGCTCGTCCACGTAGAGGCCCAGCACCCCGATCTCGCCGAGGTCGCGGATCACCTCGTCCGGAACCCAGCGCTCCTCCTCGACGCGGCGCGGGTCATAGTTCTCGGCGCAGTACTCGCGAAGCCGGCGGTTGAGGTCGCGGATCCGCTCCTGCTCGTCGGCGTCGGGCGCGGGCCAGGGAAAGACCAGCTCCTCGTGGATCTCGCCCAGGAACAGCGCCTTGGCGAAGGACGAGACTTCCTGCTCGGTCTCGGCCTCGGGCTTCTTGGGTATAGCTTCCCGAACCGCCATCCGAGATCAGCCTACAGTTGGGGCATATGAAGCGAGATAGCAGAAGCGCCGACGAGCGCCAGGCGGCCCGTGAGGCGCGCGAGCGCGAGCGCGTCGCTCGGGACGAGGACCCTCCCGTCGAGGACGAGGAGGGGCTTCCCGTCGAGGAGCAGGCCAGGCCCCCGGAGCCGGATGGCGGCTGGGAGCCACCCGAGATGCGCTCGATGAGCCGCTACGGCGGCGGTATCGACGTGTATATGCGCCGCCGCCTGATCGCGCTGCTCGCGATCGTCGCCCTGGCCGTGGCCCTCTTCCTGGTCCTCGGCGGCTGTTGAGGCCTCGGCCGGCCGGCGGGCTGGCCGGCCTCCTGGTCCATGACCGCGCTGCTGGCGGCCACGGGCTGCGGCGGCGAGGACGAGCGCGAGCCTCCCAGCGAGCCGCCGGCCGAGCTGCTGCGGGCAGGCGGTGCAGAACCCGGCGCAGAGCGGCGAGGCCGAGATCGGCCTCAGCGTGGTGCTCGAGGGGAACTCGCTGCTGGCCGGCCAGAGCGGCGCCCAGCTGCAGGGCCCGTTCGCTCTGGACGAGGGCGGGGGGCTGCCCAGCTTCGACTTTGCGCTCGACGGCGAGGTCGCGGGGTTCGGCGTGGACGGCCAGCTCGTCTCGACCGGCGATGACGCCTTCGTCGTCTTCTTCGGCGAGAACTACCGGGTGGGGCCCCAGCGGGTCGCCGAGCTCGAGCAAGATCTGCGCGCGGCTCGCGAAGAGGGCGGCCCGCCCGCGCTGGCGCTGCAGGTGGACGAGTGGTTCCGGGATCCCCGCTACGCGGGGACCGAGGACGTGGCCGGCACCCAGACCGAGCTGGTGGAGGGGACGCTCGACTCGCGCGCGGCCGCCCGGGACCTGGCCGGGCTGATGGCAGCGCTCGGCGCTCCGGCGCTGCTGCGAGAGCTGGCGCGCGGCGCCCGCGACGGCCCGGTCCAGGCCTGGGTCGCATACGACGACCACACGATCCGGCGCTTCCGGACCGAGTTCCCGTTCGCTGTCCCGGCGACGAGGCAGGCCGCCGTCGGCGACATCAGCGGCGGCGCAGTCACCATCGACGCTCAGATCTCCGACGTCGGGGCCGAGGTCAGCGTCGAGCCGCCCCCGGGCGGCGGCTTCCAGCCGATCGAGGACCTGACCGACCGGCTACGAAGCCTCGCCGGCCTCGCCTTCTGATCCGGCCTCTCTAACATTTTTCGGGTATGGCACAGACACCGATCAAGGGCGGCTGCATGTGCGAGCAGGTCCGCTTCCAGGTCAACGAGCCGCTGCTCGGCGCCGCGTACTGCCACTGCAAGCGCTGCCAGCGGCGCACCGGCACGGCGTTCTCGTACAGCGCCCTGACCGTGCCGGGCTCCTTCGAGATCACAGAGGGCGAAGCGCTTGTCGGCGTGCACCGGCCCGCTGACGGCTGGCACAAGAGCTTCTGCAGCGCCTGCGGCAGCCAGCTGTTCACGCGCAGCAACGAGAACCCGGCCCTGATCAGCGTCAGGATGGGGGCACTCGACGAGGATCCCGGCGTCGCGCCGGGCCTGCACCAGTTCGTGGCCTACAAGGCGCCCTGGTACGAGATCCCCGACGACGGACTGCCCCGCTTCGACGAGCGCATGCCCGCGGACTACCGGGCGACGGACTAGCCGGCGACCTGGTCGGCGATCAACCGGGCCAGCGGCAGCGACGAGGTCGCGGCGGGGGAGGGCGCGTTGCGGACGTGGATCGCCCGCTCGGTCCGGTGCACGACGAAGTCGTCCACCAGGGAGCCGTCGCGGTTCAGGGCCTGGGCGCGGATCCCGGACGGGCCGGCGACGACGTCGGCGGCCGTCAGCTCGGGGACGAGCCGGCGCGCCTCGCGGACGAACGCCCGCTTGCTGGCGGCGTGGGAGATCTCGGTGGCGCCGGTTCGCCAGAAGCGGCCCATCAGCCTCCAAGTCCCCGGCCAGGCGAGCGTCGAGCCGAGGTCGCGGGGCCGGAGCCTGCCGAGCCGGTAGGCGTCGCGCGCCGCCACCATCAGGGCGGAGGGGCCCAGCAGAACCTCGTCCTCGATCGTCCTGGTCAGATGGGCGCCGAGGAAGGGAAGGTCCGGGTCGGGCACGGGATAGATGCTGGCCCGCACCAGCTCGCGGCGCTCGGGCCGCAGCTTCAGGTAGCCGCCCCGGAACGGGACGATCCGCGGCTCGGCCGGCGCGCCGGCCATCACCGCAAGGCGATCCGACCACGCGCCGGCGCAGAGGACCGCGAACCCGGCCCGCAGGGGGGCGCGGTCGCGCAGCGCCAGCTCGATCCCGCTCCCGTCGGCGCGCAGGCCCGTGACCTCGCTCCCCGTTCGCACCTCGCCGCCCGCCGCCCGCACATCGTCGGCGTAGGCGGCGGCCACCCGCTTGAAGTCGACGACGCCGGTGTTCGGGGAGTGGAGGGCGGCGACGGCCCGCGCATGCGGTTCGATCCCGGCGATCTCCTCGCTGGCCAGGCGGCGGAGGCCGGGGACCTCGTTGGCGGCGCCGCGGCGCTCGAGCTCGTCCAGGGCCGGCAGGTCGGACTCGTCCGTGGCGACGATCAGCTTGCCCTCCCGCCGCGCCTCGATCCCGCGCTGGTGGCAGAACGCGTACAGCTCGCGCGCCCCCTCGACGCAGAGCCGGGCCTTGAGCGAGCCCGGCGCGTAGTAGATGCCGGCGTGGATGACCCCGCTGGAGTGCCCGGTCTGGTGGGTGCTCAGCTCGGGCTCGCGCTCGAGCACGGTCAGCGTGGCGCCGGGGTTGCGGGCCAGCAGCTCGCGCGCGGTCGCCATGCCGACGATGCCGCCGCCCACGACGGCGAAGTCCATGCTGTCGGCTGCCGACATGGCGGCGATGGTACGAATGTGATGTGTCGTTCCCGATCCGGCCCCCGGTGAAGCCGCAGCTCGCCCTCTCGCGCAAGGTGTTGCCCGAGGGCGAGGAGTGGGCCTATGAGCCCAAGTACGACGGCTTCCGCGCGCTCGCGTTCGTCGACGGCGAGAAGGTCTATCTGCAGTCGCGCGGCGCCCGTCCGCTGCTGCGCTACTTCCCCGAGCTGGTGTTGCCGAAGGGCCGCTACGTGATGGACGGCGAGCTGGTCATCCTCGACGACGATGGCCGCGAGGTCTTCGACCACCTCCAGGCGCGCCTGCATCCGGCGGAGTCGCGGGTGAAGATGTTGGCCGACGAGACGCCGGCGATCTTCCGCGCCTTCGACCTGCTGGCGGAGGGGAAGACGAAGCTGATGAAGGCCCCGTTCTCTGAGCGGCGCGAGGCGCTGAAGTCGCTGATCGCCGACGCCCCCGGCCGCAAGAAGTCGGCGAGCGGCTCGGTCGAGCTGACGCCGCTGACCAAGTCGGTCGAGACCGCCTCGCCGTGGCTGATGTCCGGCGAGGGCGTGATCGCGAAGCAGCTCGACGCTCCCTACGTGCCCGGCAAGCGCAAGGGCATGGTCAAGATCAAGCACGTGCGCACGATCGACGTCGTGATCGTGGGCTGGCGGCCGGGCAAGGAGGAGGGCACGGTGGGCTCGCTGATCCTCGGGCTCTATGACAAGAAGGGGAAGCTGGCCCCGATCGGCCACACCTCGGGGCTGAAGGCCAAAGAGAAGCGCGAGCTCGTGAAGACGCTGGCCCCGTACGAGACCGGCGAGGTGGGCAGCGGCGACCCCAGCCGCTGGGACTCAGACCGCGAGCTGGAGTGGCGCGAG
Organism: uncultured Solirubrobacterales bacterium; assembly: GCA_963813725.1. Lineage (GTDB taxonomy): Bacteria > Actinomycetota > Thermoleophilia > Solirubrobacterales > 70-9 > VGBV01. The sequence continues at coordinate 111,729 of CAWFAI010000010.1, read as the reverse complement.
CTGCGCCCCGAGCTCGTGATCGAGATCACCTACGACCACACCAGCGGGGGGCGCATCCGCCACGGCTCCAAGATCGTCCGCTGGCGCGACGACAAGAAGCCGAGGGAGTGCACCCTCGACCAGCTCGTCTAGGCGCTAGGCCAGCGCCTTCGCCTTCTGGCGCTCGAACTCCTCGTCGCTGATCGTCCCCTCGTCGCGCAGCTTCTTGAGTTTCGCCACCTCGTCCGCGGCTGAGGCACCACCGGCCGCGTGCTTGACATAGGCGTCTAGCTGCTTCTGGTCGGCCTCGTGCTGCTTGATCGCGCGCTCGCGCATGCCGCTGCCGCGGGCGATCAGGTAGATGAGCGCTGCGAGGAAGGGAATGAAGATCAGGAACAGGACCCAGGCAGCCTTGCCCCAGCCCGACAACTCGTGATCGCGGAAGAGGTCGCTGAGGATCGTGACCAGAACCAGGATCCAGGCCATGAAGACGAAGATGGAAAGCACCGTCAGCAGCCCCTGGCCGAAGGTGTACTCGGCAATCGGAATCATCGTGTCCCCTTTGTGAGTCGCAGCAGGTCGGGGGGAACCTTAGCCGTCCGGCGATCTGGGCCGTCGGCCGGCGTCAGCCGACGGGCGAGGCGGCGCGCAGCAGGTGGGGCCAGACGTGGACCTCCCAGGCCGCCGAGGCGATCAGCATCGGGATCGCGATCGTGACGGTGACGGCGGTGGCGGCCAGCAGCTGATCCCATTCGTCGCGGCGGCTGGCGATCGTCCAGGCGGCCAGCGGCAGGAAGACGGCGGTCAGCTCCAGCAGGGCGTGGGGGAGGACGGTCAGCACAAGCACCCCGGGCGAGACGTCGGCGCTGAAGGAGAGGGTGGAGCCGATCACGCCGAGGGCGGCGGCCTGGGCGAGAAGCGAGAACCCCGTCACGAACACCACCCAGGCGAAGGCCACCGGCCGCGCGCGCTCGTGGACCCAGCGGGAGATCCCGCGGCGCTTCTCGGCCGAAAGGGGAAGCGCGCTGCCGGCGATGAAGCCCGCGATGCACGCGAAGGCGTGCAGCGCCAGCACCAGCGAGTTCTGCCCGACGATCCGCGCGACGTGGCCGGCCTCCGCGCCTTCGGGAAGCCCGGGCACGTAGTTGAAGCCGATGTCGGGCTTGACCAGCGAGGCGATCACCAGCACGGCCAACAGCAGCACGACGCCGATCGCGACGGCCCCCAGCAGCCAGGAGCGCAGGACCGGCCAGGGATCCCGCTGCCAGCGCAGCAGGGTCATCCGGCTGCGGCGGACACCGTGAGCAAGCGCGTACTGGTTGGCGTCCATCGCTTCCGAATCGGCTCGGGGCCCTGCCAACATGAGGGCCAGGCCGAGCGCGCGACGTAAGCAGCGAACCGATCGCCGTTCCAAAGACCCCTGGGGCCGCCCCTCAGGTCTGCTTCTTGGCCGCCTTCCTTGCCTGCTTTTTGCGCTTCGTCCCGCCGGGCGCCGGCTGCTTCGCCTTGCTCGGCTGCACTCTCTTCGGCTCGCCGCGCTGCTTGCGGAAGTGGGGCGGCCAGGGGGCGTCGCCAAGGCCCTCCTCCTCGTCGCGGCGGGCCAGGTCCAGGAGCTTGTCGAGCGAGCCGGCGTGCTGGTCGATGTCGGCCGCGGGGTCGCCCTTCTTCTTCAGCCGCGCCGGAACGGTGTCCAGGCGCAGGTCGCCCGCCTCGACGTCGGGGACCTCGTCCCACCCGATCGGGCAGCAGACCTTGGCCTCGGGCACGGGCCGCACCGAGTAGCCCGAGGCGATCGTGCGGTCGCGGGCGTTCTGGTTGTAGTCCACGAAGACGCCGTGGCGCTCCTCCTTCCACCACTTGCTCGTGGCCTTCTTGGGAATTCGGCGCTCGACCTCCCTCGCCAGCGCCAGTGCGGCGCGGCGAACTTCGACGTAGTCCCAGTCGGGAGTGATCCGCACGTTCACGTGGATGCCCCTGCTCCCTGAGGTTTTTGGGAACCCGACGAGGTCGTGGTCCGCCAGCACCTCCTTCACGCACATCGCCACCTGCCGCACCGTGTTCCAGCGCACCCCGGGCGTCGGGTCCAGGTCGACCCGCAGCTCGTCGGGGCAGTCCAGGTCCGCGCGCCGGACCGGGTGGGGGTTGAAGTCGATGACGCCGAGGTTCACCGCCCAGGCCAGGTGCGCGCCGTCGTTTGCCACCAGCTCCGTCGCCGTGCGCCCGCTCGGGAAGGTGAAGGTCGCGGTCTGAAGCCATTCGGGCGCCCCCTTCGGCACGCGCTTCTGGAAGAAGAACTCGCCCGCGGCGCCGTCCACGAAGCGCTTCATCGTCCCCGGCCGCTCGCGCAGCTGGTTCACCGCCGCGTCGGTGACCGCGAGGTAGTACTCGACCAGGTCGAGCTTGGTGAAGCCTTTCTTCCCCGGGCCGGCCCTCGGGAAATAGACCTTGCTCGGGCTCGAGATCCGCACCTCGTGCCCGGCGGCCTCGACCGTCGTGTACTCCTTCTTCGCCACGCAGGGCATGATCGCGGAAGCGGGCGGCGGGACCGGGCCTGATTGAATCGCGGGGTATGGAGGAGGGCGTGAGGCTCTGAAGCGAAGCGCGCCGCTGTCGACCGTTCTCGGCATCGCCGGCGCGGTGCTGCTGTTGGTCGGGGGCTTCGCGCTCTACGCCAGGCAGGAGCTGTTCAACGCCAACGCCTTCTCGCAGACCGCCGCCAAGTCGCTCCAGGACGAGGCCGTGCGGGATGCGCTCGCCGAGCCGATCGTCGAGCAGATCATCAACATCGGCCCGGACCAGCTGATCAACGCGCAGCCGCTGCTGCAGGGGGCGGTTTCCGGAGCCCTCGAGACGAACGCCTTCAAGTCGGTCTTCCGGGACGCCGTTCGCAAGGCCCACAAGGCGCTGTTCCGCAAGGACCGCGACGAGCTGGTGCTGACGATCCAGGAGGTGAACGGGGTGATCGTGACGGCGGTGGGCTCGGTCTCGCCCGCGACCGCGAAGAAGATCCCCGAGGACGTCGGTCAGCGGCTGGTCCGCATCACGGAGAGCAAGACCGCGCTGACCCTGGCCCGCTGGAGCAGGGAGATCAGCTTCCTCGGGCTGCTGCTGCCTCCCCTCGGGATCCTGGCTCTGGCCGGTGCCGTCTTCACCAACCCCGACCGCCGGCGGGCGCTGGTCAACGTCTTCATCGGCATCGGCGCCGCGGCGGCCGTCGGCTTCATCGGCCTGCTGGCCGCCAGGACGCTGCTGCTGCGTCGCTTCGACGACGAGACCACCCACGACGCCGTCGCGGCGCTGTTCGACAACTACATGGACGGGCTGGCCGACTGGCTGCTGCTGGGCGGCGTGGTCGCCGTCGCGCTCGCGGCCGCCGCCGCGGCCCGTGATCCCGACCCGCTCGACCGCCCGCGCCAGGCGGCGGCTTGGATCGCGCGGACCCCCGAGAGGACCTGGACACGGGTCGCCCGGGCGCTGGTGATCGGGATCGCGGGGGTGATCGCCTTCCTGGAACCGGCCCTGGCGCTGCAGATCTTCGCCGTGATCGTCGGCGCGATCGCGATCTACTACGCGGTCGTCGAGCTGATCGCGGCGATCGCGCCCCCGCCGGCCCCCGCCGGGGGGCGCTCGCGGGCCGCCAAGGCGAAAGCCGGGGTGCCACCCGCCCCCAACTGGAGGGTGCCGGCGCTGGCCGCCGCCACGATCGTCGCAGCGGCGGTCGGGGTGGCGTTCCTGATCACCCAAGAGAACAAGCGCGCCGCGGCCAGGCCGGCCGGCCCGGTGAAGAACTGCAACGGCCACCCGCAACTCTGCGACCGCGCGCTCGACGAGGTCGCCTTCCCCGCTACGCACAACGCGATGTCGGCGGCGGAGCTGCCGGCCTGGTTCACGCCCAACCAGCGCCGAGGCATCCCGCGCCAGCTCAAAGACGGCGTCAGGGCCCTGCTGATCGACACCCACTACGGGATCAAGCGGCCCAGCGGCCCGGTGCTGACCGACCTCGACCAAGAGGGAACCAGCAAGGTGCTGGAGACCGTGAACCAGCAGCTCGGCCCGGAAGGGGCCCGGCAGTTCAAGCAGCTCAGCGCCCGCTTCGCCAGCAGCGGCGGCAAGGGCGAGCCCGGCAGCTACCTCTGTCACGTCGTCTGCGAGCTCGGCGCGACCAAGCTGACCAAGGCCCTCGGCTGGGTCAAGGACTTCCTCGACACCCACCCCGACGAGGTCGTGATCCTGTTCATCGAGGACGCGATCAGCCCCGAGGCGACCGCCGAGGCGTTCGAGGAGAGCGGCATCCTCCGCTACGCGTATGCCCATCGCCCGGGCCGCCCGTTCCCGACCCTGCGCGAGATGATCGAACGCGACCGGCGCCTGTTCGTGATGGCCGAGAAGGACAACGGCGGAGGCGAATTCGCCTGGTACCACGACGGCTTCGACCTGGCGCAGGAGACGCCCTACACCTTCAAATCGCCCGCCGAGCTGTCCGACCTCTCGACCAGCTGCGTCCCGAACCGCGGTGACGGCAACAACCCCCTGTTCCAGCTCAACCACTGGGTCGAGAAGGTCCCCCGCTCGCCCGACATAGGCGCCAAGGTGAACGCGTTCGACTTCCTCAAGCGCCGAGCCCGCGAGTGCGACCGCCGCCGCGGCCTGCTCTCCAACCTCGTCGCGGTGGACTTCTACAACGAGGGCGACCTGCTGGAGGTGACGCGGGTGCTCAACGGCATCCCGCGCAACAAGAAGCCGAGCTACCGGGAGACGGGGTGAGGCCGCCAGCCGGGTGGGGGTGAGCCGCCGCACGAGCCACGCCTGAATCGGAGAGGATGTGGATCGTGTCGGTTGAGAGCTCTGAGCACCCTCACCTACGGCGCCGAGGGTCGCGTCGCACGGATCACCCTGAACCGCCCCGAGCGCGGCAACGGGATCACGCTGGAGATGCCTCGCGAGCTGGCCGCCTGCGTCGAGCGGGCCAACCTGGACCCGGAAGTGCACGTGATCGCGCTCGCCGGCAACGGCAGCGGCTTCTGCGGTGGGTATGACCTGGTCGCCTCGGCCGAGGGACTCTCATCAGACGCCGCCTCCTCCGCTTCGCGTCCGGGGGCGGCTGAGGGCCTCGGCGACCGGGAGGCTGCCACGGGGTCGCCGCTGGACCCAGCCGTCCAGGCCGCCAACCACGACCCGGACGGGACCTGGGACCCGGTGACCGACTTCCAGATGATGAGCCGCAACGTGCGCGGCTTCATGAGCCTCTTCTGGTCCGAGAAGCCGGTCGTCTGCAAGGTGCATGGCTTCTGCGTCGCGGGCGGCACCGACATGGCGCTCTGCTCGGACCTGATCGTGACCGAGGACAGCGCCAAGATCGGCTACCCGCCGGCCCGCGTCTGGGGGGTGCCGACGACGGCGCTGTGGGCCTACCGGATCGGCCCCGCCCGCGCCAAACGCCTGCTGCTGACGGGCGACTCGATCGACGGCACCACCGCGGTCGAGTGGGGCCTCGCCACCGAGGCCCACCCCGAGGCCGACCTGGACGGGGCCTTCGAATCCCTGCTGGAGCGGGTCGCGCGGCTGCCGGTGAACCAGCTCGTGATGCACAAGCTGCTCGTGAACCAGACGCTCTACGCCCAGGGTCTGCACCAGACCCAGGCCCTCGGCACCTTCTTCGACGGCATCGCTCGTCACACGCCCGAGGGCTTCGACTTCCAGCGCCGCGCCGCCGAGGCCGGCTTCAAGCAGGCCGTCCGCGAGCGCGACGAGCCCTTCGGGGACTTCGGCCGCTAGGCCGAACGTCCCCAGGGAGGTCGGGGACTTCGGCCGCTAGAGGAGCTTCGCGGCCATCTGCTCGATCGTCCCCTGGGTCCGCAGGGTGTTGGGGCCGACCGCGCTGTCGATGGCCTTCATGTTCAGCGCGGACTTCTGGGTGCCGCCGCTGGGCAACCAGTAGAGCTCGGTGCCCTTGACCGTGAGCCGGTCCTGCTCGCTCGCCAGCGACATCACCCGCTTCTTGGCCGCGGCCGAAGGCGCCTCGAGCAGCAGGGCCACCTGGAGCTTCCCCTTCGAGGCCTCGACCGCCCTCGCGGGGAAGGGACGCTCGGAGGCGATCGCATCGACCTCTGACTCCGTCCGCAGGAACACCGGGACCTCGAACCCGAGCTCCTTCCGCAGGCCGGCCTCGATCGCCTCGACCAGCTTCGCCTTGGCGGTCCGGCCCGGTGCGCTGAAGGCGACGTTGCCGCTGGTGCGGAAGGTCGCGACGTCCTCAAACCCGGCCTCCTCGAAGGCCGAGACCAGCTTCGCGCTCGGCGCCTTGCGGGCGCTGCCCAAATTGACCGCGCGCAGGAAGGCTGCGTAGCGACTCACCTCAGGCACCCACCATCGTCAGACGCCCATCAGTCGATCAGGCGCTTGGTCATGCGGCTGACCGCGATCCGCCACAGCACCAGGGCGAAGGCGATCAGGCTCGCGAAGCGCAGGGCGTCCACAGCCTCGAAGCCGAAGGCCGAGCCGCGGACCAGCTCGACCAACTGGTACAGCGGGTTGAGGTTGGCCGCGACCTGCAGTCCCTCGGGCAGCTGGTCGATCGGGAAGAAGGTGCCGGCGACCAGGAACAGGGGGGTGATCACCAGCGTCGTCACGTAGTTGAACTGGTCGATCTTGGCCACGCTGGCGGCGACCGAGATGCCGAAGGCGGCGAAGCCAAGCGCCGTGAAAAAGGCGAAGATCGGAACCAGCAGCATCGCCGGCTTCGGGGTCAGCCCGAAGCCGATGCCCACCAGCAGCGGGAAGCAGCCGAAGAAGCCTGCCCGGATGCCGATCCACAGCATCTCGGCCGTGACCAGCTCCTCGACATCCACCGGGGCGGCGAGGATCGCGTCGTAGGTGTTCTGGAAGCGCTCCTTGACGAAGGTGCCGAACATCGCCGGCAGCGCGCTGGAGAAGATCACCGCGGTCGCGACCATGCCGGTCGCGACGAACTCGACGTAGCTGAGGCCGTCGACGCCGTCGATCAGGGTCGCCCCGAGGCCGACCCCGAAGGCGAGCAGATAGACGATCGGCTCGAGGATGCTGCTGAAGGCGGTGCCCTTCCAGTAGGTGCGGAAGTTGGCCGCCTCGCGGCTCATGACGCCCGCGATCGCGGCGGGCTCGAGCCGTCCCATGCGCTTGGTGGGGGTGGTTGCGGCCTCCATCACGCCGCCCATACCCATATACGGAGGCTGATCACTCGGCCTCCTCGCCCGTGAGGATCACGAACACGTCCTCCAGCGTGGCGGCGCGACGGATCGCGTCGTCGGGCACGGCGCCGTTGGTCGCGTTCTCGGAGCCGACGATCGCGATCGCGGGACCGGCGGGACGGACCGTGAGTCCTTCGCTCTCTGCGAGCGCCCGCGCCTCGGCCAGCCGGTCCGGAGGCCCATAGAGCTCGGCGGTTTCGCGCCCGGCGTGCTCGGCGATCAGCTGGGCGGGGGTGGCGCGAGCGATCACCTTGCCGTGGTGCATGACGGCGACCTCGTCGGCCAGGCGCTCGGCCTCCTCGATGTAGTGGGTCGACATCAGGATCGTCTTGCCGCGCGAGCGCAGGCTGTCGATCAGCGACCACAGCTCGGTGCGGATCTGGGGGTCCAGGCCCACGGTCGGCTCGTCCAGCAGCAGCAGCTCGGGCTCGTGGACCAGGCCGCGGGCCAGCAGCAGGCGGCGGCGCATGCCGCCCGAGAGCTTGTCGACCTCCTCGCGGCGGCGCTCGGTCAGCCGCGCCAGGGCAAGCCCGCGATCGACGGCCTCGCGCACGTCCTTGACCCGGTACAGGCGCGAATAGACGGCGAGGTTGTCCTCGACGGTGACGTCCACGTCGAGGTTGTCGAGCTGGGGGACCACCCCCATCCGGGCCCGCGCCTGCTTCGAGTCGCCCGGCAGCACGTGCTCGAAGACGCGGATCTCGCCCTCGTTGGCGATCACCTGCCCGGTCAGCATCCGCATCGTCGTCGACTTGCCGGCGCCGTTCGGGCCCAGCAGGCCGAGGCAGATGCCCTGGGGGACATCGAGGTCGAGCCCGTCCACCGCGGTGATCTCGCCGAAGCGCTTGACGGCGCCGCTGATCGAGATCGCGGGCGCGCGGGCGCCGTCGAGGCCTGACGAGGTCATGCCCCTAGTAAAGCGACCTGGCCGCGGCTATCGCAGCCGGCGCCGCTACTTCTTCTGCTTCTTCTTCTTTTTCTTCTTCTTGGGGTTCTCGACCACGACCCGCTCGGTCATCTGCACGGGGTGGAGGCCGCAGAAGAAGCGATAGGTGCCGGGGCGGTCGAACTTCTGGCTGTAGACGTAGCCGTCGTTGGCGTCGGGCGAGCCGATCCCGAGCGGGCCGTTGGCCAGCGTCAGGTTGTGCTGCTCGTTGCCGGTGAAGGAGTAGTTGAGGGTGGTGCCGGGCGTGATCTTCACGTTCGGCTCGCTGAAGAAGCGGTCGCCGACCGTGATCGTCGCGCCGCTGGAAAGGGTCTTGAAGTCGCCTGGCGGCCCGTCGATCTCGATCGCGTTCAGGTTCGAGTCCAGGCCGGTCAGCGGGACCTTGAAGGGCACGGGCCCGGGGCGGCCGGGGACGTCGGTGCCGGGCCCGACCAAGGTGCCGGGGGGTGGGCCGCCGCACTGGTCGATCGGCGGGTCGCTCCCCAGGCGCGGCGCCACGTAGACGACGTAGATGCCCATCACCCGGGTGTGGGGCTGCAGGTCGTCATAGACCGAGTTGAGCCGAATGGTCTGGTTGTTGGCCACCGGGATACCTGGGATGTCGTTGGGATCCGCGGTCGCATCGGGGGCCCGGAAGGCGCTCATGCCGACCGGGCCGGGCTCGTGCAGGATCGGCTTCACGTTGTAGAAGGCGTGGTCGGGGTTGCCCCAGGTGGGAATCGACTCGGCGACCTCGGGGTTGCCCGGGCACGTCGGCTTGGTCAGGTTCAGCTCCTTGGCGCCGCCGTGGACGTGGCCCGCGCCCGTGACGATCCAGCCGTCGTGCTTGGACTTGACGTCCTTGCTGTTGACGTGGCTCGCCTCGGTCGGCATCGCGGCGCGGATGGTCTTGGCCTTCTTCTCGCAGCTCTTGGCCTTGCGCCTGGCCTTCTTGGTGTCCTTCCTCTTCGCGGCCTTGCGGAGCTTCGAGCAGTTGGGAAGCTGGGGCTGCTCGACCCCGGGCACGTTGTAGATCGGGTCGAAGGCGCAGTTGCCGACGTCGAGCCAGTAGGAGCGCGTCGAGCGGATCAGCGGGTCCGGGATCGACGGTGAACGAGTACTTGATCCAGCCCTTGTCGGTCTGGGCGCGGTGGTTCATGTACATGTAGACGGCGTACCAGTTGTCGGTGGTGTCGAGCTTGTACCCGTAGCCGTCGGGGAAGCTCATCTTCAGGCGCTCCTCGCCGGCGCCGTAGAAGCGCTCATTGCCGCCGCAGGCGGAGTCGTTCTTGCCGGGTCCGGCGTTGAAGAAGACGATGTGGTGCAGCATCAGGCGGCTGATCGGCACCGGGCCGTTGCCGTCGGCGACGTCGACCTCCATGCGGGTGATGTTGCCCTCGAGGCCCGCGGGCTTGGGAATGTCAACGACCCCGCGCTTCACCTCGTATCCGGAGACGCTGGTCGGATCCGAGTAGCAGGTCCACTCCGTCTCCACGAGGTCAGGATCGCCGCCGCTCGTCTGGGTGCAGCCCTTGACGGGGTCGGCGGCCGCGGCCCCCGCGGGCGCCAGCGCGAGCGCGCAGATGCCCGCCGCGAGGGCGAGTAGGACCCTCCAGCTCCTCTTCCTCTCCCGTGCTCTCCTTCGCCACGCCCTCTTTATAGCGCAGGGCGGGGCGATGTTGGGGCAAAGTCAACATCTTCAAGGGGGCGGCGCCGGCGTCCACGGGCTATGGAACCCGGTGGACCTCGAAAAGGTTCGTTCCCAGCTCCTGGCTGGGGAGGCCCGCGGTGACGGCGATCAGGTCGCCGGGCTTCGCGTGGCCCGCCGTCGCGGGCCAGCGCGGCGCAGTCGTCGAGCAGCTGTCGCAGGCTCTCCCAGGGCTCGGCCTGCACGGCGCGGACGCCGAACAGCAGGTTCATGCGCCGCACGGTCTCGATCCGCGAGGAGACCGCGAGCACCGGCACCCGCGGGCGAAAGGCCGAGATCAGGCGCGGCGTTCGCCCGGAGCCGGTCGGGACCACGATCGCCGCCAGGTCGAGCCGGTAGGTGGCGGCGACCGCCACCTGCGCGACCGTCTCGGCGACGTCGCGCTCGCCCTCCTCGACGCGGTTGTAGAGCCACTCGCCGTAGGGGAGCTGGCGCTCGGCGGCGCGCGCGACCCGGTCCATCACCCGAACGGCCTCGACGACGTGCTCGCCGACGGCGGTCTCCTCGGAGAGCATCACCGCGTCGGTGCCGTCGAAGATCGCGTTGGCGACGTCGGTCACCTCGGCGCGGGTGGGGCGGCTCGCCTTCACCATCGTCGCCAGCATCTGCGTCGCGGTGATCGCGGGCTTCGATGCCCTGCCGGCCAGCGAGATCAGCCGCTTCTGGGCCTCGGGCACCTCCTCGATCGGAAGCTCGACCCCCAGGTCGCCGCGCGCGACCATGATCCCGCTCTCGGCGGCCTCGATGATCTCCTCGGCGCGCGCGGCCGCCTGGGGCTTCTCGATCTTGGCGATCAACGGGATGTCGGCGCCTCGCTGCCGGATCGTCTGCGCGGACGCTTGCTCGAGGTCGCTGGGGCGGCGCACGAAGGAGACCGCGAGCAGGTCGATCCCGTTCTCGCATGCGAAGTCGATCCAGGCTGCGTCCTCGGCGCCCGACTCGGGCAGGTCGGCGTCCGCCCCGGGCAGGTTCACGCCCTGGTGGGAGCTGACCGCACCGCCCGCCTCGACCTCGACGCTGATCTCGTCACCCTCGACGCCCGTGACCCGCAGCCGGACCCGGCCGTCGGCGAGGAAGATCGGATCGCCGGGCTGCACGGCGGCGGCGATGCCCTCCCACTGCACCGGCAGGCGCTCGGCGTTGCCGGGCGGGCCGCCGTCTCCCTGGCCGTGCAGCGTGGCCGTCGAGCCGGAGTGCAGCACCGCGACGCCGTCCTCCAGGTCGCCCAGCCGCAGCTTCGGCCCGGGCAGGTCGCCCATGACCCCGATCTCGACGCCCAGCTCCTTCGAGGCCTCGCGGATCCTGGTCACGTTCTCGGCGTGCTCCGGGGCGCTGCCGTGGCTGAAGTTGAGCCGGAAGAAGTCCACGCCCGCCTCGATCAGCTCGCGCAGCACGGCCGGCTCGCGGCTGGCGGGCCCGACCGTGGCGACGATCTTGGTGCGGCGAGGGCCGCTATCCGGTGTGCTCGCGGCGGCGCTCATGCCAGCAGCTCCGGCCGCTCGCGCAGCTCAGCCACCGACTCGAGCACCTCGGCCGCGCCGGCGGCGCGCAGCTCGGGCGCCGAGGTGCCGCCGCTGACCACCCCCACGGTGGCGATCCCGGCTCGCTTCGCGGCCTCGGCGTCCCAGACCGAGTCGCCCACCATCACCGCCTCGCGCGTCCCGGCCTTCTCCAGGGCCACCTCCACCAGGTCGGCATCGGGCTTGGTCTGCTCGACGTCGCCCGAGCTCGTCCAGCCCGCGACGCCCTCGCGCGCGCCCAGCAGGTCAACGTAGTGCTCGACCTCGTCCTCCTTGGCCGAGGAGGAGAGGATCACGGTGCGGCCGGCGTCGGCCAGCTCGGCCAGCAGCTCCCGGGCTCCCTCGAAGGGCTCCACCTCGTCGATCATCTCCTTGTACAGCGGGCCCTCCGCCGAGCGGACGTCGTCCCCCTTCTCGCGCTCGACGTCCGCGCCCGCGAGCGCCTCGATCAGCTTGTCGCCGCCCATTCCGATCGCGCGGTGGATGCGCCACAGGGGCAGAACCACGTCGTGTTGGCGGAAGGCGCGGTACCAGGCCAGGGCGTGCTGGTAGTTGCTGTCCACCAGGGTGCCGTCGATGTCGAAGATGACCGCGGTGCTCATTGCTCGGGCATGGTCTCGGTTTGCGCCGCTCCGCGCGCCGCCGCCTGCTTGGCCGCGCGGGCGGTGGTGGGCGCGGGCATCCGTCCCGCCGCGGTCCTCTCCTCGTCCGGCGGGGACTGCTCTTCGACCTCCTGCTCCAGGCGCTCGATCGCGGGCAGCCTCCAGATCGCGCTCGCCAGCACCAGGCCGCCCGCGGCCGACAGCAGCGACAGGAACAGCTCGCCCCCCGCCAGCGGGGTCAGCTCGAAGAACTCGCGCAGCGGCTCGACCGCCAGCGCCAGCGCGTAGAGCGCGCCGAGCGTCGCGACCAGCGCCAGCATGTAGCTCTGGATCGCGATGTGCTCGCGGCCGGGCCCGCGCTCGAGCAGCAGGATGAAGCAGAGGCCGAGGACGACCAGCGTCGTCGTCGCGGCGGTCCGCCCCTCTTCCAGCCCGCCGCCGAAGACGGTGTCCACCAGGAAGAAGCTCGCCAGCGAGGCGACCGCGATCGCGACGCCCGCGGGGACGGCGAAGGCCGCCAGCGCGCGCAGCAGCCGCCCGCGGTAGAGCGGGCCGTCGCTGGGCGCCAGCGCCAGCACGAAGGAGGGGATCCCGATCGTGAGGAAGGCGGCGATCGTCAGGTGGCGCGGCAGGAAGGGGAAGGCGAAGCCCGGCACCGAGACCACCAGGATCAGCGCCGCCGCGTAGACCGTCTTGGTCAGGTAGAGCCGGCCGAGGCGGTGGATGTTGCGGGCGATGCGCCGGCCTTCGGCGACCGCGCGTGGCAGCCGCGAGAACTCGTCCTCCAACAAGACGATGTCCGCAACTCCCTTGGTGATCTGGCTGCCCGATCCCATCGCCACGGCCATCCGCGCCCGCTTCAGCGCCGGCACGTCGTTGACGCCGTCGCCGATCATCGCCGTGAAGCGGCCGCGGTCGGCCAGGGCCGACACCAGCCCCTTCTTCTGCTCGGGGCTGATGCGGCAGAAGATCGTGTTGCGCTCGGCCACCTCGCCCAGCGAGCCGCGGTCACCCGGCAGCTGGTCCCCGGTGATGACCCCCGCTCCGGCCGGCACCCCGACCGCCGAGGCGACCGCCGTCACGGTCTCAGGGGCGTCCCCCGAGATCAGCTTCAGGTCCACCTGCTGCGAGCGCATGAACTCGATCGTCTCGCGCGCGTCGGGCCGCAGCGTTTCCTCCATCACGATCAGCGCCAGGGGGGTGATCGGCGGCATCGGCTCGGCAGCGGGGTTCGAGGGCAGGCCGCCCGAGGCGCGGCCGAAGGCGACCACCCTGCGGCCCGAGCGGGTGTGCGCCTCCAGGCTCTTCAGCAGCGGCACCGGCAGAGACAGCGAGCCGCGGGCCATCATCATGTCCGGGGCTCCCAGCACGAAGGTCTCGCCGCGGCTGCCGCCCAGGGTCAGCCCGCTCCACTTCCACTCCGAGCTGAAGGGCACCTCGGCCGAGACGCGCTCGGCGCTGCCGGGGAACCGCTGGGCGACGGCCTCGAGGGTTCGGTTGCGCTCGCCCGAGCTGGCGGCGAAGCGCGCCAGCGCCTTCTGCGCGGTCGCGCTCTCGGAGTCGTCGGCGACCTCGATCGCCACCAGCCTCAGCTCGCCGGTCGTGAGCGTGCCGGTCTTGTCCACGCAGATCGTGTCCACGGCCGCCAGCGACTCGGTTGCCGCCATCTGCTGGACCAGGGTGTTGACCCGGGCCAGCCGGACGGCGGCGACGGCGAGGGTGACGCTCATCAGCAGCACCAGCCCCTCCGGGATCAGGGTGATGAGGCCGGCCGTCGCGGTCTGCGCGGCCTCGTCGCGCGGGGTCTCGCGGGCGATCAGGGCGAAGATCAGGATCGCCGCCAGCGGGATCAGCAGCCAGGTGCAGGCCTTCAGCACCTGGTTCACCTCCTCCTGCAGCGGGGAGGGGGGATGGCGGAACTGACGAGCCTCGCCCGCGACCTTGGCCGCGTGGCTGTCCTCGCGGACCGCATCCACCTCGTAGTAGCCCGAGCCCGCGATCGCGAAAGATCCCGACAGCGCCCTCTGGCCGGGCCGCTTGCGGACGCCATCGGCTTCGCCGGTCAGCATCGACTCGTCCAGGGTCAGCCCCCGGCTCTCGATCACCTCGCCGTCGGCTACCAGCTGGTCGCCGGGCTCGACCCGCACGAAGTCGCCGGGCACCACCTCGTCCGCGTGCACCTCGACGATGGCGCCGTCGCGGATCGCTTTGGCCCGGGGCGCGACCAGCAGCGCAAGGCTCTCCAGCGTCTCCTTCGCCTTCAGCTCCTGGCGGATGCCGATGTAGCTGTTGATGATCGCGATGAAGCCGAACAGCGCATCGGCGAACAGCCCCAGCCCCAGGATGACGATGAAGAAGACGCCGATGATCGCGTTGAACAGCGTGAAGACGTTTCCGGCGACGATGCTCGCGACCGAACGGCTGTCGGTGTCCTCGGCCGGCCCGAGCTTCTGCAGGCGCTTGGCGGCCTCTCGGCCGGACAGGCCTCCCGGATGGCTCTCGGCGCTCACCCCGCCATTGATAGCGAAGCGGGGCGGCGTGAACCAAGCGGTTACGGCGTGGCGCCCTCCGCGCGGGAGCGCCAGTAGATCGCGGCGGCCTCCTGCTCGTGGAGCATCCGCCGCGCTTCCAGCGCCTCCTCGTAGAGTCCGGCGCGCTCGCGCTCGGCCTCCAGCTCCGAGTAGCGCTGCTTGAGCTGCTCGGCCTGCTCCGCCCTGAACGTCATCTGCTGCTCGGTCATACCCCTTCCTATCGGCCCACCGGCGGCCCTGGATCACCTCAGAAACGACTAGGCGGCCGAAGCCGCCCATCATCTAGGGTTGCGCGCGTGTCCTTGAAGCTCGGGTTAAACCTCGGCTACTGGGGGATCGGGCCCCAGGGCGACGAGGCGGTCGAAATCACGCGCGCGGTCGAGAAGGCCGGCTTCGATTCGGTCTGGGTGGCGGAGTCCTACGGCTCGGACGCCGTCAGCGTGCTCGCGTACCTCGCTGCGAAGACCGAGACGATCCAGCTCGGCGCGGCGATCCTTCAGGTTCCGGCGCGGCCCCCTGCGGCGGCGGCGATGGCGGGGGCCACGATCGACGCCCTCTCCGGCGGGCGCTTCCTCTTCGGCTTCGGCCCGTCGGGCCCGCAGGTCTCCGAGGGCTGGTACGGCGTGCCCTACGCGAAGCCATGGGGGCGCACGCGCGAGTACGTCCAGATCGTGAAGGAGATCGTCGCGCGCGAGGGCCGGCTGGAGCACTCGGGCGAGCACTGGACGCTGCCCTTGACCGAGGGCGAGGGGGTGACCGGACAGGGCAAGGCCCTGAAGCTCAACTTCCATCCCGTCCGCGACCACATCCCGATCTACATCGGCGCGATCGGCCGCAAGTCGGTCGAGTTCGCCGCCGAGGTCGCCGACGGCTGGATCCCGATCTTCTTCTCGGTGGACGAGTGGGAGTCGGCCTGGGGCGAGCACATCGAGGCGGGCCTGAAGAAGGGCGGACGCTCGCGAGAGGACTTCGCGGTCTCGCCGTCGGTCCAGGTGGCGATCGACGGCGACCTCGACGCCGCCCGCAACGTGGTCAAGATGGGCCTGCTGCTCTACCTGGGCGGCATGGGCTCGCGCAAGACCAACTTCTACGTCGACCTGACCCACCGCTTCGGCTTCGGCGACGCCGCCGACGAGGTGCAGTCCCTGTACCTGGACGGCAAGCGCGAGGAAGCATTTGCGGCGATCCCGGACGAGCTGGTCGAGGCCACCTCGATGATCGGCACCGAGGACGAGGTCGCCGAGCGCGTGAAGGCCTTCGAGGACCAGGGGGTCGACCGCCTGATCATCTCGCCGGTCCAGACCACGCCCTCCGAGCGCCTGCACACCGTCGAGCGCATGGCCTCGGTGGTCGGCGCGGCCTCGCCCGCATAGCTACGTCGCTCGCGCGGTGCCCGACCCGCTGGCGGAGCAGACGGACTAGAGAACGCGGCTTGGACGCGGGCGGTCGCCGATGCGGCAGGCTGCCGGTCAGGCTACCGTGGGCCGCGACCTCGCCCTGTCCTTTGACGAGGACGAGCGGGAGAGCCAGGATGAGGGCGTCAGCGTTCCCTGCGGTGGAGCACCTCGTAGATCTCGACGTTCGAACGGCGCTGACCGGCGTCGACCGCCGGGGACATCGCGTTGAGTGCCTCATCGCCGCGGCGCAGATCCTCCTCGTTCTCGAAGAGGGTCACTCCCAGTCCTCGGGCGTTCTCGCGATCGACGAGCATCCACACCGCCTTCGCTCCCTCCATGCCTTCTGGCGGGGAATCGAAGTTCGAGTCGATCATCTCTCTTGCGCCGTCTATCACCGCTTCCAGCTGCGACGTGTCTCCACCCTCGAACCGCGCGATCCGGGCATACATCAGCACCACCTCCTCCGTTGTGTGATTCCGTTCCGACTCTACTCCCGTCTCGGCAAGTTTTTTAGGGACTCGCCGCCGGCTCACTGTCCCACGCGCCTGCTGCCGATTGTCAATAGCCTTCCGCGCCGCCTATGCGAATAGGAGTTCCCAAGGAGACCGCCGAGCGGGAGCGGCGGGTCGCGCTCGTCCCCGACGTCGTCAAGCAGCTCACGGCCAAGGAGCTGGAGGTGTCCGTCGAATCCGGCGCGGGGGAGGGCGCATCACACCCCGACGCCGAGTACGCCGAGGCCGGGGCACAGGTCGGCGATGGGGTCTGGGACGCGGACGTCGTGCTCAAGGTCGCCGCGCCGAACGACGAGGAGGTCGCTCGCCTGAAGCAGGGCCAGGTGCTGATCGGCTTCTTGGCTCCCCTGACCAATGCGCCACTCGCGAAGTCGCTCGCGAGCGGCGGCGTCACCAGCTTCGCGGTCGAGGCGATTCCCCGCATCACCCGCGCCCAGTCGATGGACGCGCTCTCCTCGCAGGCGAACCTGGGCGGCTACATGTCGGTGCTGATCGCCGCTAGGGACTCGGGCAACCTGTTCCCGATGATGACCACCGCCGCCGGCACGATCGCGCCGGCCAAGGTGCTGGTCCTGGGCGCCGGCGTCGCGGGGCTGCAGGCGATCGCGACCGCCAAGCGCCTGGGCGGCGTCGTCACCGGCTTCGACGTGCGCTCCGTCGTCAAGGAGCAGATCGAGTCGCTGGGGGGAAGGTTCCTGGAGGTCGAGGCCGTCAAGGACGCCGAGGGCGAGGGCGGCTACGCCCGCCCGCTGACCGATGAGGAGAACGTGAAGCTCCGCGAGGAGCTGGCCGAGGCGGCCAAGCGCCAGGACGTGATCATCAGCACCGCCGCCATCCCCGGCCGCGATGCGCCGCTTCTGATCACAGCCGAGGCCGTCCGCAACATGGCGCCGGGATCGGTGATCGTCGACATCGCCGCCGAGACCGGAGGCAACTGCGAGCTGACCAGGGCGGGGGAGACCGTGGTCGAGAACGGCGTCCAGGTCATCGGGCCCGTGAACCTGCCGAGCGAGATGGCCCAGGACGCCTCGGCGCTGTACGCGAAGAACCTCTCGAACCTGCTCGAGCTGCTGCTGGACGAGGAGGGGAAGCTGAAGCTGGACTTCGAGGACGAGATCGTCGCCGGGGCCTGCCTCACCCACGAGGGCGAGATCAAGAACGAAAGAGCGAAGGAGGCGGCGGCCTGATGGACCTGATGACCGAGATCACGATCTTCGTGCTCGCCGCCTTCGTCGGCTTCGAGGTGATCTCGAAGGTGCCGACCACCCTGCACACGCCGCTGATGTCGCAGACCAACGCGAT
Source organism: uncultured Solirubrobacterales bacterium (assembly GCA_963813725.1). GTDB lineage: Bacteria > Actinomycetota > Thermoleophilia > Solirubrobacterales > 70-9 > VGBV01. Next base: position 94,027 of record CAWFAI010000010.1, on the reverse strand, counting down.
CCACGGCATCGTCGTCCTCGGCGGCTTCATCGTCCTCGGCTACGCCGACGACACGCTGGAGAAGACGATCGGCTTCATCGCTGTCGCCTTCGGCACGATCAACGTGGTCGGCGGCTTCATGGTCACCGACCGGATGCTGGGCATGTTCGTCCGCAAGCCCAAGCCGGCGCTTGAAGAAAGCGCCACCGAGCCCCTCCCCGCCGAGGACTCGGCCTCCGAGACCGAGGGCTCTTCGGGCCCCGAGACCGGGGAGCGCCCGTCCTGATGACCACCCTCGCGGCGCTCGCGCCCGACTCCGACTTCGTCCGCGCGGCCTACATCGTCGCCTTCGTCCTCTTCATCGTCGGCGTCCGGCAGGGCACGCACCCGACCACGGCCAAGCGCGGCAACATGATCGCCGCCGCCGGCATGGCGGTCGCGGTCGCGACCACCCTGGCGCTCGACGGCATCGGCAACTGGCCGCTGATCATCGGCGGCATCCTGGTCGGCACCGCCGTCGGCGCGGTCGCCTCGATCCGGGTGGCGATGACCGCGATGCCGCAGATGGTCGCCCTCTACAACGGCGTCGGCGGCGGCGCGGTGGCGCTGATCGCCTGGTCGGAGTTCCGCGAGGAGCTGCACCTCCTAGGCGAGGGCTCGATCAGCCAGATCCCGCTCGAGATCTTCGTCCCGATCATGTTCTCGATGGTGGTGGGGTCGGTCTCCTTCTGGGGTTCCAACGTCGCCTTCGGAAAGCTCCAGGACCTGATCCCGCAACAGCCGGTGAAGGTCCCCGGCCAGCAGGTGATCAACGCGGTGCTGCTGCTGGGGATCGTCGCCGCCTGCATCTACCTGGGAATCACCAACGACGACCCCAGCCAGGGCGATCTTCATCGCCGTCCTGATCGCGCGCGGCGTTCCTGGGGACGCTCGTGGTGCTGCCGATCGGCGGCGCCGACATGCCGGTGGTGATCTCGCTCCTGAACGCCTTCACCGGCCTCTCGGCCGCCGCGGCCGGCTTCTCGCTCGACAACGTGGCCCTGATCGTCGCCGGCACCCTGGTCGGGTCCTCGGGAACGATCCTCACCATGGAGATGGCGACCGCGATGAACCGCTCGGTCGCAAACGTCCTCTTCGCGGGCTTCGGCGGGGCGCCGGCGGGCGGGGCCGCCGGCGACGGCGAAGAGCGGCCGCACCGCTCGATCGGCCCCCAAGACGCGGCGATCGCGCTCGCCTACGCCGATTCGGTCGTGATCGTGCCGGGCTACGGGCTCGCCGTCGCCCAGGCCCAGCACGCCGTCAAGGAGATGGCTGATGAGCTCGAGCAGCGCGGCGTCACCGTCAGCTACGCGATCCACCCGGTCGCCGGGCGCATGCCGGGCCACATGAACGTGCTGCTGGCCGAGGCCGACGTGCCCTACGACAAGCTGCGCGAGATGGACGAGATCAACCCCGAGATGCCGCGCACCGACGTCGCCGTCGTCATCGGCGCCAACGACGTCACCAACCCCGCGGCCAAGAACGACCCGGACTCGCCGATCGCCGGCATGCCGATCATCGAGGTGACCGAGGCCCAGCAGGTGATCGTCATCAAGCGCTCCCTGAGCCCCGGCTTCGCCGGCATCGACAACGACCTCTTCTACGAGGAGAACACCTCGATGCTGTTCAGCGACGCCAAGGCCGCCGCCCAGGAGATCGCGGGCGAGGTCGAGGAGCTCTAGCTCGCGGCGCGCTATCCTGCCGCGCTCCGCCGGGGGGCGGACAGCCAGGAAACCGACCAGGGAGTATGCACTCAGATGTCCTCACGCCTCCGCGCCGCGCACGCTGCTCGTCGGCCTGCTCGCGCTCTCGATGCTCGCCTTCCTCGCCGCGCCGGCCGCGCTCGGCGCCGGCTACGGCCGCGGCCTCTTCACCGGCAAGGCCGACTCGCAGTTCGACAACGACCGCCCGAAGACGCCGATCGAGATCAAGGTCAAGGGCAAGCGCGCCCGCATCCTCAAGGCGGTCTTCCTGTTCGACTGCGCCGAGGACGGCAGCACCCTGCGCCGCACGGTCGAGACCCCGTTCAAGAAGGTCGACAACGGCCCGGCCGGCGGCGGCCTCTACTACGACGGCAAGGTGACGGCCAAGGAGGGCGGCGAGAAGCTCGACGTCACCTTCTTCCTCGGCCTGCGCGAGAAGGCGATTCGGGGCACGGGCGACGCCTACATGGACGTCGAGGGCTCGCCCTGCAGCGACGACATCATCTTCAAGGCCAACAAGCGCTAGCGCCCGGCGGGCTGCCGGTCGAGCTCGCCGCTCGCAACCAGGGTCGCAAGCTCCGTCCGTGAGTGGATGCCGAGCTTGCGGTAGACGCGGCCGAGGTGGAACTCGATGGTCTTCTCGCTCAGGAACAGGCTCGCCGCCACCTCGCGGTTGGTCGCGCCCGCGGCAACCGCCTCGGCCACCCGGATCTCCTGCGCGGTCAGCTCGTCGGGGTCGAACACCGGGTCGCGGGGCCGCGCGCCCGCCGCGTCCAGCTCACGTTCGGCCCTGTTCACCCAGGGCTCGGCTCTCAGCTCCCTGAAGACGCCGAGGGCCTCGTAGAGGCTCTCGCGCGCCTCCACCCGGCGGCCGGCGCGGTGCCGCCGGGAGCCGAGCACGAGCAGGTCCGGGCGCGCTCGAAAGGGGTCGAGACCTGCCTCGTGCAGCTCCAGGGCGCGCTCGAAGTGGGGCTCGAAGTCATCCTCGACCAGCCCGCGGCAGCGCGCCGCGAGCGCGGCCGCAACCGATCCCCCGGTGCGCTTCGCCTGCCGCTCCAGCAGCTCGGTCATCCGCTCCGCGTCCGAGCCCCGGTCCGCGTGCGCGTAGCACTCGACCAGGTCCGGGATCCAGGGGATCAGCGTGGGCTCCTCGAGGCCCATCGAGCTCGCGCGCCCGGCGACGTCCTCGAGCACCTCGATCGCTTCGTCGATGCGCGCGAGCCCCAGCAGGCCGAAGCCCTGCGCGGCTCGCACGAACAGCGCACGCTGCCGAGGCCGCCCTCCTCGGCGAGCTCGAACGTGCGCTCGGCCATCGCCTCCAGCTCCTGCTCGCGCCCGCGCCCGGCGGCGAGCCAGGCCTTCACCACCAGCGCCATCGTCTCGGTGCCGCGCTCGCCGGCCTCGACCGCGAGCTGCAGGGCCTCGGCGCTCTCGGCGTCGGCCGCGTCCCAATCGCCTAGGCGGTGGGCCGCATCCGAGCCCACGGCCATCGGGAACGAGATCAGCGCCAGCGCGTCGGCCTCCTGCAGCGCCTCCACTATCGCGACGCACTCCCGGCGCGCCCGCTCGTAGTCCTCGGAGAAGATGCGGCTGTTGAGCGCGAGCCCGATCGACTGGGCCGCCGGCGAGAAGGGGTCGACGTACTCGATCAGCGGCTCGACCTGTTCGAACAGCGCCGTGGCGCGGGCGGACTCCCCGCTGAGGGCAAGGCACCACCCGAGCGCCGAGAGGACCACGGCGCGCTCCTGCGGCTCGCCCCCGTCGCCGAGCAGCTCGTTCGCCTCCTCGGCCCGCGCGCGAGCCTCGACGTAGTCGCCCTGCGCGGTGGCGGCCACCGCCGCGTCGGCCAGCAGCGTCGCCGCCCGTACGGGGTTCTTCGTGGCTTCGCGCTCGGCCGCATCGACGAACATCGAGTAGCCCTCGTCCGCCCTCCCGCCCCAGAGCGAGACGACCGCGAGCATCTGCTGCGCCAGCGTCAGCAGCTCGCGGTTCTCCGTCTCGGCGGCGCCGCGGAGCAGCCGCAGCGAGCGGTCGCGGTCCGCGGCTGCGTGGGCGGCCACGCCCGCGTCCATCAGGCGCCTGGTCCTGCGGTGCGGTTCGGCGCTGAGCTCCGCGGCGCGCTCCAGCGCCTGCGCCTCGCTCAGCTTGGCACCCCGCTGGCGCGCTCGCTCGGCAGCCTGCTCGAGCTCGGAGGCTGCCCTTTCGTCGACACCGATCGCGGCCGCCGCCAGATGCCAGGCGCGGCGGTCGCCGCTCTCGCTCCCCGCCAGGGCGGCGTGAGCGGCCCGGCGCTCGGCCGCGGTTGCGCGGTTGTAGGCGGTGCCGCGAAGCAGGGGGTGGTCGAACTCGATTCGCGTCTCGCCGACCCTGATCAGCCCCTTGGCCTCCGCCCGCTCGATCGCCTCGACGTCGATGCCGATCTCACCGCAGGCCGTGACGATCGGTCCCGCCGCGCCGGAGCCCGAGCGGCGGCGACGAGCAGCGCCCGCTGCGCCGGCTGGTCGAGGTCGGCGATGCGGCGCTCGAAGGCCTGATGCAGGCCATGGCTGGGCTCGAGCAGCCGGTCGGCGGCGACGTCACCCGGGCCCTGCTCAGGATCGAGCAGCTCCGGCAGCGCGCGCAGCGCCAGCGGGTTCCCGTTCGCCGCGGTGAGCACCGACTCCGCGTGGCTTCCACTGATGCCCTCGCTCCACGAGCGCAGCAGCGCCAGGGCGTCCTCCTGCGATAGCCCCTCCAGACTAGCTCGTCGGCGACGCCCGGCAGGGGCCGTTCGCCCTCGCCGCTTCTGCGTGCCGCGAACAGCCCAATCGCGTAGTCGTCCAGCCGCCGTGCCGCGTAGCCGATGCACTCCGCGGAGGGCTGATCGAGCCATTGGGCGTCGTCGAGAAGCAGAAGCAGCGGCTCCTGCTCGGCGGCGGTACGCAGCAGGCTCAGGAACCCGACGCAGACGGCGAACCGGTCGCGCGGCGAGTCGGGACCCGAGGAGAGCGCGAGCGCGGCCCGCATCGCCTCGGCCTGCGGCGGCGCAGCTCGCCGATGCGATCTACCAGCGGCTCAGCCACCTCGCCCAGCGCCGCGAACGGCAGATGCAACTCGCCCTCGACGCCGATCGCCTCGATTACGCGCATGCCGCTCGCCCGCTCCCGCGCCTCGTCCAGCAGAGAGGTCTTGCCGATGCCGGCCTCGCCCGAGATCAGCAGCCCGCGCCCGCGTCCCTCGCGCGCGTCCCCGAGCAGAGCGTCGATCAGGCCCAGTTCACGATCTCGTCCCAGCAGCACTCGATCGCTCATCTGTGGCCCTTCCCTGGGCACGAAACCAGCCTACGCCCATTACCGGGTAGGCGTGAGCGGCCCCGGATCAGGCGTGGACAGCCCCGAAACTAGGGAATCACCCGGTGCTTTTTCGCCCCGCGCCGCCTACTTTGCCACGCGCAGCGTCCAACTACACCGAAGGAGACACAGGTGAGACAGGTTTTCGCAGCGTTGGCCATGGCACCGCCGATCGGAGGGGACGGCCGGACCCGCACGCGGCGCCAGGACGTCCGCAGCTCGCGCAAGCGGGTGCGAACCCAGGGCCCGGGCGAGCCCAGCAAGGGCTGACCACGTCAGCCCCGGCCCATCGCGGCTAGTCGTGCCGCTTGGGCCGGCGCAAGCGCGGCAGCGCCAGGCCGATGATGAAGCCGAGGATCGCCGCGAACAGCAGCGCGAACACCAGGGGCGTCTCGGTGGTGGTGAAGAAGAAGTCCACCGACACCTCCTGGGAGTTCTGGAGGATGAAGATCGCCGCCAGGATGATGGTCCCGATGGCGACGTAGAGCCGCCAGCGGGGCGCTCCCCCGGTGCTGCTTGACGTGGTTCCGGCTGACACGACGCGCGCGACCCTAGCACGGGGTCCGACCGCCACCGGCGACGGAATCGTCACGTTCTCAGGCCACCTGTGCGGCGCGCGTCGACAGGGTCGCCCGCGTGGGATCCGAGCGCGGCCAGGCGACAGTCGAGTGGGTCGGGCTGCTGGCGCTGGCGACCCTGGTGCTGGCCGCGGTGCTCGTCACGGTCGGCTGGCAGGCCGTTCGCGCCTCACTGCGCGACGCGGTGCTTGGGAACCTGATCTGCGCCGTCAGGCTCACCGAGGACTGCCGCGAGGAGCCGAAGCTGCGGCAAGGCTATGGGCACGAGGTGGCGGCGCTCGTCCGCGCCAACGCCCCGGCCCTGCTGTATGAGGAGGGGATGACCGCGATCCCGGTGGACTACCGCCGCTGCCGCATCGACCAGTGCGCGGCGGGACCGGGGGAGGGGACGGTGCTGCGGACCGAGCGCGGGGAGCGGGCGGTCGCCTTCACCCACGTCATCGACTGCCGCGAGGGCGCCCGGCCGGCTGGCGCCGACTGCTCGGGCGCGCGCGCCGGCCACCTCTACCTCCAGTACTGGTTCTACTACCCGGGCTCGGCGACCGGCGAGGGCAGCTCGCCGCTGAAGGGCGCGATCCGGAAGGCGAGCTCCGCGGTGGGCCACTCAACCTGGCACCGAGATGACTGGGAGTCGTTTCAAGTTCGGATCGAGCCGGACGGCCGCCGACTCGCCCGCGCCAGCTCGCACCACGGATACGGCGGCGGCTGGGTGCCGAGCCGCGATCGCATCTACGTCGCCGGCGGCAGCCATGCCGGCCAGGTCCGGGTCCGCGGGGTGGGCCGCACGACCAAGGACGACCGGCTCGTCCTGATCCCTCTCAGCGAGATCGCCCGCACCGACGGCACCCCGTTCGCCGTGACCCCGCCGTGGAGAAAGCGCGTCTTCCGTGATCCCGAGTACGAGGGGACCGACTAGGTAGTTACGACGACAACGCCTTGGCCTTGATCGCGTCGAACTCCTCCTGCGTGATCGTGCCGCTGTCGAGCAGCTCCTTGGCCTTGGCGATCTCGGCGGCCGACCCACCAGCCGCTTCGCGCACGTACTGGTCGAACTCCACCTTCTGCGTCTCGGCTTGCTTTTCGCCGCGCTCGCGCATCCCGTCGTGCTGGCCGATCAGATAGACGAGCACTCCGAGGAACGGCACCACGATGATGAACACCGTCCACGCCGCCTTGGTCCAGCCCCCGATGTCGTGGCGGCGGAACACGTCGACCAGCACGGTGATCGCGATCCAGATCCAGATCACCCACGCGAAGAAGATGATCATCGCCCAGAGGACCTCTAGGAACGGGAAGTCGGCTTCGGCTATGAGCATCTGTGTTCCTTCGAGTGTTGTCGTCGTCGCGGCCGGGGGATGCTATATCCGCCGGGCACGCGGGGCTGGCAGGTCTGTCCGCCACAGGCGTCGAAAATAGCTCGCGCACCTCGGACGGCTAGGTTCCACGAGACCCGGGACAACCCTCGGGCGGCCCATCGGCGTAGTGTTCGTCGCCGAGCCGCCATGGACGTCCCCCGCGACACGAGCCGCCAGCTCGACGAGACGCTCACCCAGCTCAATCGTGGGCATTTGCTGGTGATCGAACTGAGTGATCTTGCCGATCTGCTCGTGGAGCCCGACGTGGAATCGTTCGTCCCGCAACGCGGCCCGGCGCGGCCCGGAGTCGACGACCTGGCCGCGACACTGGCCGCAGCGAAGGCGCTTCCGGATGAGTTGACGGTTCGTGTGATCCTCCCTGAAGGGGCTTCGCCGGACGTGCCCGTCGCCGAGGCCCAGGCTGCGCTCCGCAGCCGGGCCGCGCACCTCGCCTCGGTCGCGTGGCGCGACGCCATGGCCATGCGCAACATGGGCAGCCGACAGTTGCCGCTCGGCCTCGTAATCGCCTTCCTCACCCTGGTGGCCGCATATGCCGCCGGATTCGCCGCCAAGGAGGCCGACAGTGGCCTCGCGATCGGAGGGCTCGTGGCCGTGGCGGCAGTCATGATCACGATCGCCTGGGTGGCCAGCTGGATGGTGATCGAGTACCGCTACTTCGACTGGCGCCCAGACGGCCGCAAGGCGTCGGCCTACGAGCTGATCGCACGATGCACCCTGGAGATCACTAATACAACGGACGCTGACGCATCCCCCGCCGCCGAGCTGAGGAGGTCGGAAGGTTGAGGTTTTCGACGCGCCGAGACGTCGCTAGGCCTTCACCGAGTCTCGTGGGGCCGACCGGGCGTAAATCCTGCCTTTACTTGCCCAAGTTGTTTAGTCGTCGTTGCGGGCCGCGATCCTATACCGCTGGTGGACCACGTCGACGACGAGCAATCGCCCCGGCTTGAACCCCCCGCGGGGTGGGAGGTCTAGCCGACACAGCCTCGAAGGTAGCTCGTGCTACCCGACGGCAAAGTCTCGACCCGGCACAAGGAGCAGACAATGGAACAATCACATTCAACACGGCCCGGAACTCGGCCCAGCGAGTCCGGTTGGGCGGTCTTCGCAGGGGTGGTCATGTTCATCATCGGGTGCCTCACCGGGCTCTGGGGTCTGGGCGCGGTTCTCAACGATGAAATCGTCATCGTCGGTGGCCACGGAGCCATCATCGCCGACATCACGACCTGGGGCTGGGTGCATCTGATCCTCGGCTCGATCATCGCCCTCACTGGGCTTGGGCTGCTGGTGGGCAACGAAGCCGCCCGATGGCTCGGAGTCCTCTTCCTCGCAGTCAACGCGGTATTGCAGATCGTGTGGTTCCCCGCCGCACCGTTGTTTGCCTTCCTGATCATCATCCTCGACGTGGTGATCATCTACCAGCTCACCGCCCGCTGGGGTGCGCAAGCTCGCTGGGAGTGAGCCGGCCGGCGAGCTCTAGAACGGCGGTCCGCTTACTCGATCGCGAACTCGTCGAGCTGCCCGAGCTTGTAGTGGGGGCCGTCCTTGCCGACGAGCGGACAGAACAGCACATAGGCGCCTGGATCGAGCGGCTCCGTAACGTCCGCGGTCGCGGATTTCCCCGGCCCGGCGCCCGTGCCGCGAATGACCTCCGTGGCCGACCCCTTCCTGCCCTCCAGCTCGTAGGCCTCGTCGACGGTGTAGCCCTCACCCAGCCTCGCGAAGACCAGCGCGTGCTCCTCCTTGCTCTTGTTCTTCAAGGTCACCGAAATCGTCACCGCGGTCGGCGTCGACGAGACGTCCCAGGTGTAGCCGTCTGCGGTGTCGCTGGTCGTCACCGTGACCTTCTCGGCCGAGGCCCTCGGTCGTCTGTCCTCATCGTCGTCATCCCCGCATGCGCCAGCGCCGAGCGCCAGCGTCAGCGCGAGCGCGCCGGCGAGGCGCGGCAGGCGGGTATCGCGTCGGGGGGTGATTCGCCTCAAGTGAGTTCCTTCCACGAGTTGAACGCTTTGTCGTTCGCCGCTCCCCTAGGGCAGTACAGGCGGGAAGTTTACCCCGACTCGGTATGTGGTGAGCCCTGCAGACGGTCACCACAGTGGGCTACGGCGACGTGGTCCCGGCCCAGACCGAGAGCAAGGTGATCGCATCCTTCCTACTGCTCGGTGGGCTCTCGCTGCTGGCTGTGGTGACGGGCATGGAGACGAGCCTTTCGTCACCCAGGCGCAGGACGAAAGGCGGGTTGCCGGCGATGACCCCGTGATCCGGAGGCTCGACGAGGTCGCCCGTGGTCTGGCGGCCGTCCGGCCGGAGCTGAAGAGCCTGCGAGACGAAAGCGACTGACGGCCTTGGGGCGGCATCCGCGCGCCCGCGCCGAGAGTTCCACGAGACCCGGGACAACCTCGGGCGGCAACAGGCGTAGTGTTCATCGCAGAGCGCGATGGACGTCCCCCGCGACACGAGCCGCCCCGGCGACACCCCCCTCGACACGAGCCAGCTCGACGAAACGCTTGCCCGGCTCAACCGTGAGCATTTGCTGGTGATCGAAATGGGTGATCTTGCCGATCTGCTCGTGGAGCCCGACGCGGAACCGTTCGTCCCGCAACGCGGCCCGGCGCAGCCCGGAGTCGACGCCCTCGCCGCGACACTGGCCGCAGCGAAGGCGCTTCCGGATGAGTTGACGGTTCGTGTGATCCTCCCTGAAGGCGCTTCGCCGGACGTGCCCGTCGCCGAGGCCCAGGCTGCGCTCCGCAGCCGGGCCGCGCACCGTGCCTCGGTCGTGTGGCGCGACGCCATGGCCGTTCGCAACATGGGCAGCCGACAGCTGCCGCTCGGCCTCGTAATCGCCTTCCTCACCCTGGTGATCGCATATGCCGCCGGATTCGCCGCCCAGGAGGCCGACAGTGCCCTCGCGATCGGAGTGCTCGTGGCCGTGGCGGCAGTCGTGTGGATGACCGCCTGGGTGGTCAGCTGGTGGGTGATCGAGTGCCGCTACTTCGACTGGCGCCAAGACGGCCGCAAGGCATCGGCCTACGAGCTGATCGCACGATGCACCCTGGAGATCACTTAATACGACGGTGGAGCCCAGCTAGTGGTCCCTAGAGGGCGGATTTCCGAACAGGCTCGCTGGAGGCGGTCGCGGCAGGCGCTAGTTCAGGGTCGGGAACCGCCGGGCGTGCTGGTGGGAACCCGAAGCCCAACGTCGAATAAGCGGCCTGATGGACGAGCGAAGCAAGCGGACGCGTGTACGCAGGGCGGTGCGCCCGGTCTCGATGCGCGTCCTCTCGCCTGAGGGGATACGAGACGCGGCTGTGATTGTGGCGGGCCTCGTGGTCACGGGGGGAATCGCCTTCGCGGTGGTCGAGGGGGTAAGCGCCTGGAGCGGCATCTGGTTCGCGCTGAACATGGTGACGACGGTCGGCAACCCTGGCTATACCGCCGAGACCGTCGAGGGTCGCCTGATCGCGGTGGTGGTGATGCTGGTTGGGCTCGGATTCGTGGCGATGGTGACGGCGTACGTCGCCGAACGCTTCATTCGCGCCGGTGGGGCGACGGAGGCCCGGGAACTGACGCTCTCCAAGCTCGATGCCATCGAGCGTCGCCTCGAACGGATAGAGGGCGATCGGCAACGCTAGCTCCCGGCCTCGCCGTCGCAGCGGTCGGCTTCAGCGGGGCGCCATGCGGAGCGCTCCGTCCAGGCGGATCGTCTCGCCGTTCAGCATCGGGTTCTCGACGATCTGGAGGGCGAGCTGCGCGTACTCGCTGGGCAGTCCCAGCCGGGAGGGGAATGGCATCGTCTCGCCGAGGGCCTGGCGGGCGTCCTCGGGCAGCGCGGCCAGCAGCGGGGTGTCGAACAGGCCCGGGGCGATGGTGTTGACGCGGATGCCGCGGCTGGCGAGGTCGCGGGCGGCGGGAAGGGTCATGCCGACGACGCCGCCCTTCGAGGCCGCGTAGGCGACCTGGCCGATCTGGCCGTCGTAGGCGGCGATCGAGGCGGTGTTGACGCAGACGCCGCGCTCGCCACCGTCGTCGGGATCGTTGTCGTTGATCGCGGTCGCGGCCAGGCGCAGCACGTTGAAGGTGCCGATCAGGTTGACCTTGATCACGTTGTGGAAGATCTCGATGTCGTGCGGGCCCTGCTTGCCGGTGACCCGCTGGGCCCAGCCGATGCCCGCGCAGCAGACCGAGACGCGCAGCCCTCCAGATGCTTCGGCCGCGGCGTCCACCGCGGCCTGAACGGGCTCGGGCTCCATCACGTTCATCTCCACGAAGCGCGCGCGGCCGTCGCCCAGCTCGTCGGCCAGCGCCTCGCCCTTCTCGGCGTTGAGGTCGCCGATCACGACCGAGGCGCCGCGCTCGTGCAGGGCGCGTGCGGTGGCGGCCCCGAGCCCGGAGGCACCGCCGGCGACCAGCGCGCTCGATCCCTCGATTTTCACCGGCGCGACCCTACCGCCTCTGTAGGCTTTTCAGATCGTCCCGGGCGCCACCGCCACCGATACGAAAGGCTCGATCGCGGACCGCCTGGCGGAAGCCCGCACCCACACGCTGAAGCTGATCGAGCCGCTCACGGACGAGCAGCTGAATCGCGTCTATTCCCCGATCCTGAGCCCGCTGATCTGGGACCTGGGCCACATGGCCAACTTCGAGGAGCTGTGGCTGGTCCGCACCATCGGCGGCCGCGAGCCGCTGCGCGGCGACCTGGGCGACTTCTACGACGCGATCGAGCAGCCGCGGAAGCTGCGCGGCGAGCTGCCGATCCTGAAGGCCGACGAGGTGCGCCCCTACATGGAGCAGGTGCGCGCCCGCACGCTCGAGGTGCTGGACCAGATCGACCTGGAATCCGGCGACCCACTGCTGGCCCACGGATTCATCTACGAGATGCTGCTGGCCCACGAGTACCAGCACAACGAGACGATGCTGCAGCTGCTGCAGATGATCGAGTCCTATGAGCCCGTCGAGGTGGACCCGGGGCCCGCGTCCGAGCCGGTCAGCGACGGCCCCGAGATGGTGGAGGTGGATGGAGGCGGGCACGAGATCGGCGCGGGGCCGCCGGCCGAGGGCTTCGCCTACGACAACGAGCGCCCGCGCCACCGGATCGAGCTGGACGCGTTCGAGATCGACCGCACGCCGGTCACCAACGCGGCCTTCATCGAGTTCCTCTCCCAGACCGATGCGGAGCCGCCGATGTACTGGGAGCGCGACGGCGAGGGGGGCTGGGTCCGGACCACGATGGGCAAGACCGAGCCGGTCGATCCCGCGCATCCGGTGATCCACGTCAGCTGGGACCAGGCCGACGCCTTCGCGCGCTGGGCCGGAAAGCGCCTGCCGACCGAGCTCGAGTGGGAGGCCGCGGCCGCCGGCGCCGATCCCGAGCGCGCCAACCTCGACCAGCTCTCGTTCGGCACCGCGCCGGCCGGCGCCTACGGCGACGCCGCCTCCGACTGCGGCGCCGTGCAGATGCTGGGCGACGTCTGGGAGTGGACCGCGAGCGACTTCACCGCGTACCCGGGCTTCGAGGCCTTCCCCTACCCCGAGTACTCCGAGGTCTTCTTCGGCCCTGAGCACAAGGTGCTCCGCGGAGGGGCCTGGGCCGCCCGCCGTCCCACCATCCGCACCAGCTTTCGCAACTGGGATCTGCCCGAGCGCCGCCAGATCTTCTCGGGCTTCCGCTGCGCCAGGGACGCGTGATCCGAATCCGCCATTCCTCCGCAATCAACTGAGACCGCCGATCAGCGCGCCCGACTTGCCCCCAGCCATTCAGAGCTCAGTCGCCGTGGACGTGCACCTGCCCCCGGGCGGCCCCCTGTCGGGGATGGCCGCGGACGTTCGAGCGGGCCTGACCAAGCCGTTCAAGGAGCTCTCGCCGCGCTACTTCTACGACGAGCGCGGTTCGGAGCTGTTCGAGCGGATCACCGAGCTCGTCGAGTATTACCCGACCCGCTGCGAGCGGGAGATCCTCGAGACGCGCTCGGCGGAGATCGTCGCCGCGGCCAAGCCCAGGGCGCTGATCGAGCTCGGCTCGGGCTCGGCCGCCAAGACCCGCGTCCTGCTCGACGCGATGAGCGAGGACGGCTGCCTGGAGGCCTACGCGCCGGTTGACATCTCCGAGGAGATCACCCGCGACACCGCCGACCGCATCGCCTCCGAGTACGAAGGCGTGACCGTGCTCGGCCACGTCTGCGACTTCGAGCTCGACCTCGAGCGGGTTCCGGTCGAGGGCCCGCGCGTGATCGCCTTCCTCGGCGGCACGATCGGCAACTTCCAGCCGGCGCAACGCGCCAGCTTCCTGCGGCGCATCGCCAACCTGCTCGACGCCGAGGACCGCTTCCTGCTCGGAACCGACCTGGTCAAGGACCGCGGCACCCTGGAGCTCGCCTACGACGACCCCCAGGGCGTCACCGCGGCCTTCAACAAGAACGTCCTCGAGGTCCTCAACGACCGCCTGCAGGCCGACTTCGACGTCGACGCCTTCGAGCACGTCGCCCGCTGGGACGCCGACAACCTCTGGATGGACATCCGTCTCCGCTCGCTGAAGTCACCAGGTGATCGACATCCGCGCCCTCGACCTCCAGGTCGCGTTCGCCGCCGGCGAGGAGATGCGCACCGAGATCTCCACCAAGTTCATGCGCCCGGGCCTCGAGGGCATCTATTCCGAGGCCGGCCTGGAGCTGACCGACTGGTGGACCGACGACGCGGGCCTCTACGCCCTCAGCCTCGCCCGAGCGCTCTAGCAACGGTCAGATCACACGAGCAGGAGCTCGTCCCCCGGCCGCCTAGCTCGGCGCCAGCGCCTCGATCAGCTCGCCGGCCGCCTCGGGCGTGGTGATCGGGGTGATCACCGGCAGCGTGATCCCGCCCTCGACGTAGGCGTCGAGCCGGGCCTTCATCTCCTCGGGGCTGCCGAAGATGAAGGTGTCCTCGATCAGGTCCCAGGGCGCGACCTCGGCGGCTTTCTGGCGGTCCTTCGCGGCCCAGGCGGCGACCATCTCGTCGATCTTCTCGCCGTGGCCGAGCCAGCGATAGAACTTCTCGTAGACGGGGACCGTGATGTAGGAGCTGAACATGAATCGCGCCAGCGGCTCGACCTGCTCGCGCTCGCCGGGCAGGCAGAAGAAGCGGCAGAGCAGCTCGAAGCCCTCGGGCGCCCCCGCGTCCTTCAGCTGGCCCGCCACCTGGGGCAGGCCCGATAGGGGCAGGAAGTTCGTCATCGCGCCGTCGCCCTTCTCGACCGCGAGCTCCAGCATCTTGCCCCGCAGCGCCGCGACGATGATCGGGATCTCCGAGGCCGGTGCGGTCTCGAGCTTGAAGCCGCCGTCGGCGCGCTCGCCGGCCAGGGCCGTGCGCAGGAAGTCGATCGTCTCGCTGACCTTGCTGCGGGGGCGCTCGAACGGCATCCCGTTCCAGCCCTCGATGATGCGGTCCGAGGACGCGCCGATGCCGAGCGCGAAGCGCCCGCCCGAGGCGTCGGCCAGCGCGGCCGCCTCCTGTGCCAGCAGCGCCCGGCCGCGCTGCATGACGCCGACGACGCCGGTCCCCAGGCGGGCCTTCTCGGTCCACTGCGAGCACAGAGCCAGCGGGGTGAAGCCGTCTGGGCCGTTGGTTTCACCCGACCAGATGTCGGTGTAGCCGGCCGCCTCGGCCCGCCTCACGGCGTCCTCGCTGTCGGCGAGCGAGGTCGCGGGCAGCGGCAGCGTCAGTCCCCAGCGGCTTGCCATCGGGCGACCCTATCGGAGGCCGTCCGGCGCCATCGCTCCGGCGCCGGCGCGCTCCCAACCGTCGCGCGCGAGCAGGGAAATCGCATAGAGTCGCGCCAATGGACTTCTCGAAGCTCGATCGCTCGGAGCTGGTCGGAGTGGTATCGGGCGTGATCCTCGCGATCAGCCTGTTCCTGCCCTGGTACTCGCTGGCAACCGACGTCACCCGCGACGAGTCCGACGATTGGGTCTGCGGCGTCGGAGAGAACACATGCAGCGCCTGGGGCACCTTCCCGATCCTGAAGTGGCTGCTGCTGCTGGCCGCGGCCGCCCCCCTGATCCTGAGCTGGATCGTGATCAGGGAGCACAAGCTGACCTGGCCGCGGGGTGAGCTGACCGCGATCGCCGGGCTGACGGCGCTGGTGCTGATCGGCTTCAACGGCTTCGTCGACAAGCCCTCGGCGAACGACATCGGGATCAGCCTGGACTTCGGCTACTTCATCGCGATCCTGGCCTCGATCGGGATCTTCATCGCCGGAGGGTTCAGGGCGGTCGAGAGCGGCGGCGGCGCGCGACGCAAACCGCCCGCCACCTTCTAGCCATCTAGGTTCGCCCGCAGCGCCTACCCTCTGACCGTGGCCGAGACGCCCGACGACAGCGTCATCTCGCATGACCCTCGCGACGCCTCGAAGCCCGACCGCAACCTGGCGATGGAGCTGGTGCGCGTGACCGAGGCGGGAGCGTTGGCCGCCGGGCGCTGGATCGGCCTCGGCGAGAAGGAGAGCGCCGACGGCGCCGCCGTCGACGCCATGCGCCTGATGCTCGACACGGTCCCCATGGACGGGGTCGTGGTCATCGGCGAGGGAGAGAAGGACGAGGCGCCGATGCTCTACAACGGCGAGGAGATCGGCGACGGCAGCCCGCCGGTCTGCGACATCGCCGTCGATCCGCTGGAGGGGACCACGCTGACCGCCCGCGGGATGCCATCGGCGCTGTCGGTGATCGCGCTTTCGCCGCGGGGAACGATGTTCGACCCCGGGCCCTGCGTCTACATGGAGAAGATCGCCGCCGGGCCCCGCACCGCGGAGCTGATCAGCCTCGACGACCCGCTCGAGGACGTCATCCGCAGGCTCGCCGACGCCAAGGGGAGCGAGCCGGCGGACGTGACGGTGATCATGCTCGACCGCCCCCGCCACGAGCACGCGGTCGCGGCGCTGCGCGAGGTCGGCGCCAGCATCCGCTTCATCTCCGACGGTGACGTCGCCGCGGCGCTGTTCGCCGTGATGCCGAACACCGGCATCGACCTGCTGTGGGGAGTGGGGGGCACTCCCGAGGGAGTGATCTCGGCCGCCGCGATCAAGTGCCTCGGCGGCCGCATCCAGGGCAGGCTCTGGCCCCGCGACGACGAGGAGCGCAAGGCCGCCGAGGACGCCGGCTATGACATCTCGCGCGTGCTCGACACCGACGACCTGGTCGGCGGCGACGACGCCTTCTTCGCCGCAACCGGTGTGACCGACGGGGACCTGTTGAGCGGCGTCCGCCGCCTCGACGACGGCACCGCCACCACCGAGTCGCTGGTGATGCGCTCGCGCTCTGGCACCGTACGCCGCATCCAGGCCACCCACGACCGCCCGAAGCTGCGAGAGGTCACCGGCGGCCGCTACGGATGACCCCGGGCCTCCGCGTTCATCCGCAGCTGACCCGCGGGTACGTAGTCCACCTTCGCGAGTGGCCGAGACGCGAGACAGACCCTCGTCGCCGGGGGCGACCGGCTACATCGGCCGGCTGCTCTGGCGCTGCGAGCTCGCGGAGCGCACGGCCGGCGCCAGCCGCGGGTGATGGCGCGCAACCCCGGCAAGGCGCGGGACCTGGCCGACGCCGGGCTGCGAGGTGGTGCCCGGCGACGTGCTGCGCCGCGAGACGCTGGACGAGCCGTTGGAGGGGATCAGGTGCGCCTACTACCTGGTGCACTCGATGGGACGCGGGGGAGAGGGGGATTTCGCCGAGCGCGATCGCGAGGGGGCCGAGAACTTCGCGGCGGTCGCATCTCGGGCGGGCGTCGAGCGCATCGTCTATCTGGGCGGCCTCTCGGACGGGGGCTCCAAGCACCTCGAGAGCCGCCACGCGACCGCCGGCTACCTGGGATCGACCGGGGTGCCCGTCACCTACCTGCGGGCCGCCGCGGTGATCGGCTCGGGCAGCGAATCGTTCCGCACGGTCTTCTTCCTGGTCAAGCGCCTGCCGGTGATGATCACCCCGCGCTGGACCACGACCCGAACCCAGCCCATCGCGATCGCGGACGTGATCGCCTATCTGGCGCAGGCTCGTGAGAATGCGGCGGCGCGAGGCCGCTCGATCGAGATCGGGGGCCCGGACGTCACCACCTACGGGGGCATGATGGACGCGATGGCCGCGGCGATGGACCGTCGTCCCCCACGCAAGCTCCCGGTGCCGCTGTTGACCCCTTTCCTGTCCTCGAAGTGGATCGGCCTGGTCACCCCAGTCGACGCCGAAGTCGCGAAGCCCCTGATCGAAGGGGCGTCGACGGAGACGGTGGTCAAGGACAGCTCCGGCATGGAGTTGTTCGAGGTCAGCCCGACGCCGATCGACGAGGCGATCAGGGCGGCGCTCGCCGAGGGCGATGGCCAGGGCGAAGGCGTCTAGGGGGCGGTCTCGCGGTAGACGGCCGCGCGCTCGGGCCGCAACGGTGGCAGCTCGCCTCGCTCGAGCGAGCGCAGGTAGCCGCGCGTGACCAGCACGTGGATCCGCAGCTGGGTCTGCGAGTAGACGAAGGAGCCGAGGCGGGCGACGCGGCCCGATCCGCGCAGGAAGGGATAGAAGTTGGCGACGACCGCGCGAACGCGGATCCGCCCCTCGCCGTCGGGGCCCGGCTCCAGGCGTCGCACGTCGAAGCGCAGGTATCCGCGGCCCCGGCCACTGGGGGAAACCAGGACGCCGCGCTCGATCGGCCAGGTGACCCGGCCGAACTCGGGGCCCGTGTCGTACTGCGGCTCGCGGAAGCGCAAAAGGTCGAACCGGCGCCAGACCAGCACAACCGAGCGCGAGGCGCCGGAGTACGCGATCCGCAGCAGCCCCAGCGAGATCCTGTTCAGGTAGCGCCAGTACCCGCGCGCGAAGCGCTCCAGGTTCGCTGGGGTCCAGAGCTCGTCGAGCCGCTCCGCGGTCATCGCCAGCTCGGCCTCCTGCACCGAGCGCAGGGGCCCGTTCGCGGTCACCGGCCCTCGCTCGGGGTCGGGCAGTATCCGCACCTTGATCGGCCCCACGTCGGACGAGGGGGGAGTCATCAGCCGTCGGTGGGGAGGGAGCCGGTGTCGTCGCGCTCGTGGCGCAGCGAGTTGATCACGGCACCCGCGAGCATGCCGAGGCTGATCGCGTAGAACCACAGCAGCGCCACCAGGATGAAGCCGATCGTGCCGCCGATTCGGTTCAGGTCCGAGACGGTGGTCAGATAGAAGGGGAACACGTAGTTGGCGATCGAGAGCGCGGTCGAGAAGAAGAGCGCCCCCGGCCAGACCGAGCGCCAGGGCATATGGCCCTTCGGCACGGCCCAGTAGATGGAGCTGACGATGAAGAAGGTCACGACGAAGCCGCCGACGGCGATGATCGCGGTGCGGATGGCGCCCAGCTCGTCAAGGCCCCAGGGCAGGTCCTCGCTGCCGGCCAGGGCGGCGCTCTCGATGATCGGGACGGCGACGCTGGCGGCGAGCAGCAGCGTGAGGGCCACCAGCATCACGAGCGCGAAGCGCTTCTGCGCGACCCAGCTGCGGCACTCGACGTGGTAGATGCGGCAAAAGGCGGTGTCCATGGCCCCCCAGAAGCTCGCCCCGATCCAGATGCCGCCGACCGCGGCCGCGACCCCGATCGTCGTGGAGCTGTCGCGCACGCGGTCGATCGCGTTCTCCAGCCCGGTCTGCTCGATGTTGGGGAACAGCCGCTGGATGTCGATGATCACGCTCTCTTCGATCTCCGGGCTGTCGACGATCTGGCCGAACACGAACAGCACCAGCAGCGCGAACGGGAAGATCGCGAGCATCAGGTTGTAGGCGACCATGCCGGCGAGGCCGGTGATGTTCTCCTTGTAGGCCCGGTTCCAGAACGCGACGGCCCAGGGCGAGCGCCACGGGGCTCGGTGCTTTCTGGACGCGGGCAAGAGGCGTTGCAGCGGGTTCATCGGGCCCCTGCGTAACGAACGTCCAGGGGGGTGTAGTCAGGGGGGCTTGCGGAACTTTCTCCCAAGTTGGCTGTTTCCGCATGGGAACGCGGACTTGCGGGGGTCCCGCGAGCGTTGACTTCAAAAAATGTAGTGGCTAGGATTCGAACAGACGTTTGACGGTGTACGCGGGGCAAAAGTGCCTCTTCATTTCTCGGACGAGCGACGCCATCGGAGCTCGTCCGATCCGCGTTTCTGTCGCCTTTCGAGGTCCACGGTAAAGGTTTGGGGGCGCCGGCCGACATCGAGAGAGACGGCCCAGAAATGGGTAAGAGGAATCGAAGGCCAGGAAACGGATAGAGAGCAAGGAAGGAAGTCTTAGGCAGATGCTAGTTGCGGATCTTCAGGAGCTTGAGGAAGTAAAGACGCTGATCGCCAAGGGTCAGCAGCTCGGCGTGCTCACTTACGGCGACGTCTCCTCGGCCGTGTCCGAGGTGGAGCTGGACGAGTCCGACGTCGAGGACCTCTACGGGCACCTCGAGAAGTCGGGGATCGAGCTGGTCGAGGACGTGGACCCGGCGCAGAAGCGGGCCGAGGAGGTCGCGTCCGAGGGCGCCAAGGGCAAGCGCGGCGCCCGCAAGAAGGCCGCGCTGGACCTGAAGCCCGACATGACCACCGATTCGCTTCAGCTGTTCCTGAAGGACATCGGCAAGGTCCGCCTGCTGACCGCGGCCGAGGAGGTCGAGCTCGCGAAGCGCATCGAGCGCGGCGACCTCGACGCGAAGCAGAAGATGGTCGAGTCGAACCTGCGCCTGGTCGTCTCGATCGCCAAGAACTACCGCAACCAGGGCCTGCCCTTCCTCGACCTGATCCAGGAGGGGACCCTGGGCCTGGTTCGCGCCGCCGAGAAGTTCGACTACCGCAAGGGCTTCAAGTTCTCGACCTATGCGACCTGGTGGATCCGCCAGGCGATCGCCCGCGCGCTCGCCGACAAGGCGCGCACGATCCGCATCCCCGTCCACGTCGTGGAGAAGCTGAACAAGATCGGCCGCGCCGAGCGCAAGCTGGTCACCGAGCTGGGCCGCGAGCCCACCCCCGAGGAGATCGCCGAGGTCACCGGCATCGAGCCCGAGGAGGTCGACTCGATCAAGCGCTCCGCGCAGGCCCCGGTCAGCCTGGAGAAGCCGGTCGGCGACGAGGAGGAGTCGGAGTTCGGCCAGTTCATCGCCGACGAGCGCGCCGAGTCACCCTTCGAGCGGGCCGCCGAGCTGCTCACCAAGGAGGCGCTGAAGGAGGCCCTCGAGAACCTCTCCTACCGCGAGCGCCGCGTGCTCGAGCTCCGCTACGGGCTCGGCGGCGAGCACCCGCGCACCCTGGACGAGGTCGGCCGCACCTTCAACGTCACCCGCGAGCGGATCCGCCAGATCGAGAACCAGTGCCTCAAGAAGCTGCAGTCTCTGGCCGAGGCTCAGAAGCTCCGCGAAGTCGCCTAATTTCGCTGTAGCGCTTGGGCCAGCCGCCGCCGGCGGCGCTCAAGAAGCGATCATGCGTGCCGATAGGCAGGGTGATGGCTTTCGACATCGACGCTGCCCTGACGTACCTGGTCGAGCGCGAGGGCTCGGACCTTCACCTCAAGGTGGGCTCGCCGCCGGTCGCCCGCGTGCACGGCGACCTCTGGGCGCTGAAGGGGGCCGAGACGCTGACCGGCGAGGACACCCACGCCGTCTTGGAGCACATCTCCAAGCACCGGCCCGAGGTGATGAAGGAGTTCAGCGAGGACGGCGAAGCCGACTTCGCCTATCAGCTCGAGGGCGTCTCGCGCTTCCGCGTCAACGCCTTCCGCCAGCGCGGCACCACCTCGATCGCGCTGCGGGCCATCCCCCACAACGTGCCCACGATCGACGAGCTGGGGCTGCCCGAGGTCGTGCGCCGGCTGGCCGATGAGCAGCGCGGGATCATCCTGCTGACCGGAACCACGGGCTCGGGCAAGACGACGACGCTGGCCGCGATGATCGACCAGATCAACTCGACCCGGGCGCGCCACATCGTCACGCTCGAGGACCCGGTCGAGTACCTGCACCACGACAAGCTGTCGATCATCAACCAGCGCGAGGTGGGGGCCGACACCAAGAGCTTCGCCCGCGCTATGCGCCGGGTGCTGCGCCAGGACCCCGACGTGATCCTGATCGGCGAGATGCGCGATGAGGAGACCGTCCGCACCGCACTCTCGGCCGCCGAGACCGGGCACCTGGTGTTGTCCACGGTCCACACGCTGGACGCCACCGAGACGATCAACCGCATCATCGACTTCTTCCCGCCGCACCTGCAGCAGCAGGCCCGGGTGATGCTGGCCTCGACGATGCGCGGCGCGATCAGCCAGCGGCTGGTCCCGCGCGCCGACAGCGAGGGGCGGGTCGCCGTCTCCGAGGTGATGGTCGTGACGGGCCGCATCCAGGACCTGATCCTGAACCCAGAGGAGACGGGCAAGATCACCGAGGTGATCAGCGAGGGCGACTTCTACGGGATGCAGACGTTCGACCAGGCGCTGCTGGGCTTCGTCATGGACGGCGTGGTGAGCGAGGAGGTCGCGATGCAGACCGCCTCGAGCCCGCACGACTTCAAGCTCATGCTCGCCGCCAAGGGCGAGCGCGCGAGCGGCATCGAGCAGGTCGCCGCGGGGAACGGGGATGCAGCCGGCAACGGTGCCGGCGCCTCCGCACCTGCCGCCTGAGCACCTTCAGCGCTCAAGCTTGGCCTCACGCCTGCCGACTGAGTCCCTGATCACCCGTCCAGTGCTTCAGCGATGCGCAAGGCAATAAACGAAAACCCCACCGTCCAGATCGCTTTGGTCGCCGGCCTGCTGCTGGTGGCTGCGCTGATGGTGTTCATGGGGCCGCTCAAGAAGAAGGAGGAGCCGGTCACCACCGCTCCCGCTGTCGGCGCGACCGCGAGCGACGTCGTTCCCGGCGGCACCGCCCCCGCGTCCGGCGACCCCGCGGCCGCGGCGGCGACTGCCGCGGCGCCGATCACAAGCTCTCCGACCGCACCGAACACCGGGACGGTTTCGCCCGAGGCGCTCGTCCCGGGCCCGGGCCTGCCGCGTGAGGTCGCCCAGGCGTGGGCCCGCGGCGAGGCGATCGTGCTGCTGATCGTCAAGGAGGGCGCCAGGGACGACGAACTGGTGAGGTCCTCGGTCAACTCGCTGTCTGAGCCGGGTGTCTCGGTCTTCGTCGCCCCGGCAAGCAAGGTGTCGCGGTACTCGCGCATTACCCAGGGGGTGGGCGTCAACCGCGTCCCGGCACTGGTGGTTGTCAGGCCTCGAAGCGTCAGCGGATCAACTCCGCAGGCGATCGTGAGCTACGGCTTCCGCGACTCGCAGAGCGTCGTCCAGGCGGTTAACGACGCGCTCTACGAGGGCCGCGACGACGTGCCCTACCACCCCGGCTGAGGCGCACCGCCATGACCCCGCGGGATCTTCCCGACTACCTGCGCCCCGTTCCTGAGGCCGAGACACCGGCTGAAACGGGAGCTCCTGCGCCCGACCCGCCGCCCGCCGCGCCGCCGCCCGCCGCCCGCCGCCGCCCGCCGCGCCGCCACCCAGCCGCCGCCCGCCACCGAGCCGCCGCCCCCCACGCAGCCGCCGCCCGCCGCGTCGCCCCCCGGGTCGGCCGCCGCGGCCACGGCCCCCGTGCCCGGCGACGACGCCGCGGCGCAGCCTGAAGGCCCGCTCGGCCTGGTCCCGCCCAGGGGGCGTGGACATTCGACCGGCTTCATCACCGATGTCATCGTCGACCTCGGCTTCGCCACCCCCGAGCAGGTCGAGGCCGCGGTCGAGCAGTCGCGGACCGCCGGCGAGCCTCCGGAGCAGGTGCTGTTGAGCCAGGGCGTGATCGACGCCGAGCGCCTGGCCCACGCGACGGCCGAGCGCTACGGGCTGGACTACGTGGACCTCGCCGTCTTCCAGCTGGACATGACCGCGGCCAACATGGTCTCGATCAAGTCGGCCCGCCGCCACCAGGCCGTGCCGATCGGCTTCATCGACGAGGAGACGCTGCTGCTGGCGATCGCGGACCCGGCCAACGTGCTCGCCATCGACGACATGCAGATGGCGACCGGGCTCAACTGCCGGGTCGCGGTGGCGCCGGCGACCGACGTCGACGCCCTGATCGGAAGGCTGAGCACGCTGCAGAGCACCGTCGCCGAAGCGATCGCCGAGGACGAAGAGGAGGAGGTCGCGGCGGGCGAGGGCGATCCCGCCGAGATCACCGACATCCGCGCGACGGCCGAGGACGCCCCGGTGATCAAGCTCGTCAGCAGCATCCTCGGCCAGGCCGTGTCCGAGGGCGCCTCGGACATCCACTTCGAGCGCGAGGAGTCCGAGATGCGGATCCGCTTTCGCATCGACGGCGTGCTGCAGGAGGCCGCGCGCGTCCCGCGCCGCATGGTCAACGGGGTCGTTTCGCGCATCAAGATCATGAGCGAGTTGGACATCGCCGAGAAGCGCGTGCCCCAGGACGGGCGCGTCGGCGTCACGGTTGAGGACCGCCGCATCGACCTGCGTGTGACCACCCTGCCGACCCAACGCGGCGAGGGGGCGACGATCCGCATCCTCGACGAGTCAGCGGCCCTGCGCTCGCTGGACGACCTGGGCATGGCCGGCGAGGAGCGCGAGCGCTTCGAGCGCTCGGTGCGCCAGCCCTACGGTGCGGTCTTGGTCACCGGCCCGACCGGCGCCGGCAAGTCGACCACCCTCTACGCCGCGCTGCAGGAGGTGAACGACGTCGACAAGAACATCATCACGATCGAGGACCCGGTCGAGTACCGCCTCAATGGCGTGAACCAGATCGGCGTCCACCGCAAGGCCGGCCTGACCTTCGCCACCGGGCTGCGATCCGTGCTGCGGGCCGATCCCGACGTGATCATGGTCGGCGAGATCCGCGACGCCGAGACGGCGCGGATCGCGATCGAGGCCGCGCTGACCGGCCACATGGTGCTGAGCACCCTTCACACCAACGACGCGCCGGGCGCGATCACCCGCCTGACCGAGATGGGGATCGAGTCCTTCCTCACCTCCTCGGCCGTGGACTGCGTGGTCGCCCAACGGCTCGCCCGCGTGCTCTGTCCTCAGTGCAAGGAACGCACGGTGATTCCCCAGGCGGCGCTGACGGAGGCGGGCTTCCGCGTGGCAGGCGACGTCGAGGCCTACGAGCCCGTCGGCTGCGCCCGCTGCCACCGGATCGGCTACCGGGGGCGGATCGGCGTCTACTCGGTGATGGTCCTGAGCGAGCGCATCAAGGAGATGGTGGTCGGGAACGCGCCCGAGTCCGAGATCGGCAAGACCGCCCGCGAGGAGGGGATGATGACCCTGCGCGAGGCGGGGCTGGCCAAGGTGCGCCAGGGGATCACCTCCATTCCGGAGATCGCACGTGTTGCCAGCTAGCCCGCAACGCCGCCTGCTCCGGGGTCCCTCGTGCTTCTCGGACCTTCGGTCCGCTCACGCGTCCGGGGGCGGCGACGCGCGCCGCTCAAGTCCTGTGCCTGCGCGGACGATCTAGAGGAGAGCGCCATGGAAGCCAGCCAAAACTTCGATTTCGCAGACGTGCTGACCAGGATGGCCAAGGAGCGGGCCTCCGACGTCCACCTGAGCCCCGGGTTCCCGCCGGCCATCCGCGTGCGCGGCCGCATCGTGCCCCTGGAGGAGTACGGAAAGCTCGACCCCCAGCACACGCGCGACACCGTCTACGGGCTGCTGAACGACGACCAGCGCAAGCGCTTCGAGTCCAACAAGCAGCTGGACCTTGCCTACGCGGTGCCCGGGGTTGCTCGCTTCAGGGTCAACTGCTTCTTCCAGCGCGGCTCGATCAGCGCCGCCTTCCGGCGCATCCCCCACCAGGTCCCGAACCTGTCCGAGCTGGGGCTGCCGCCCGTGATCGAGGAGTTCACGAAGAAGCCGCGCGGGTTCGTCCTGGTCACGGGGCCCACCGGCTCGGGCAAGTCCACCTCGCTGGCGGCGATGATCGACATCATCAACGCCGAGCGCGAGGAGCACATCCTCACGATCGAGGACCCGATTGAGTTCCTGCACTCGCACAAGAGCTGCATCGTCAACCAGCGCGAGATCGGCGCCGACGCGGATGACTTCAGCCTGGCGCTGAAGGCGGCACTGCGCGAGGACCCCGATGTGATCCTCGTCGGCGAGATGCGCGACCTCGAGACGATGTCCACGGCCCTGACCGCGGCCGAGACCGGCCACCTCGTCTTCGCCACCCTGCACACCCAGTCCACCGCCCAGACCGTGGACCGCATCATCGACGTCTTCCCTGCCGAGCAGCAGAAGCAGGTCCGCATGCAGCTCTCGATCGCGCTGCAGGGAATCGTCACCCAGCAGCTGCTGCCCACCGCCGACGGATCCGGTCGCGTGGTCGGGTGCGAGATCCTGATGCCGACCCCCGCGGTCCGCAACCTGATCCGCGAGGGCAAGACCCACCAGATCTACTCGACGATCCAGACCTCGGGCGCGCTGGGGATGCAGACGATGGACGCCCACTTGGCCCAGCTCGTGCGGGCGGGCCGCATCACGCGCAAGCTCGCCGAGCAGCGCGCCTCGGTCCCCGAGGAGCTGAAGAGGCTGCTGGGGCCGGCGCAGCCGCAGATGCCCGGCCAGCCGCAGGCGCAGCCGGTGGCCGCGGGGCAGAACGGGGGCTGACCAATGAGCACCTACGCCTTCCGCGCAATCGACGTCGCCGGGATTCCCTCACGCGGCGAGGTCGAGGCCGAAACGAAGGCCCAGGTCACCGAGCAGCTGCGCGACCGCGGCCTGATCGTCCTCGACGTCGAGGAGCAGAACGAGGCGATGAAGCTCGAGGGGGTCTTCGACCGCTTCAAGGGGATCGGCATGCGCGAAATGGCGATCTTCTCGCGCCAGTTCGCGACGCTGGTCGCCTCGGGGATGCCGATGCTGCGCTCGCTCTACACGCTCGAGGACCAGACCGAGGACGAGCGCCTGGCCGCCGCGATCGGCAGCCTGCGCAAGGACGTCGAGGCCGGCAGCGGCCTGGCCGACGCGATGGAGCGCCAGCCGGAGGTCTTCGATCAGCTCTTCCGCTCGATGGTGCGCTCGGGCGAGGGCTCGGGCCGCCTGGACGAGGCGCTCGAGCGCGTCGCCTTCCAACTCGAGAAGATGGACGCGCTGAAGCGCCAGATCCGCTCGGCCATGATGTACCCGGCCTTCGTGTTCGGGCTCGCGGTCGTGATCCTGCTGGTGATCGTCAGCTTCATCGTCCCGATCTTCGTCGGCGTCTTCGAGGACATCGCCTCCGAGAGTCCGGGCGAGAGCTCCGAGCTTCCCTTCATGACCCAGATCACGGTCGGGATCTCGGACTTCATCAAGGGCTACTGGTTCATCTGGTTCCCCGGCCTGATCCTGGGCATCTTCGGCTTCCGGCGCTGGAAGAAGACCGAGCGCGGCCGCTACACCTGGGACAAGGTCAAGCTCAAGATCCCCGCCCACATCGGCGACATCGTGCAGAAGGTCGCCCTGGCGCGCTGGTCGCGGACCTTCTCGGGCACCGTCTCCAGCGGCGTGCCGATCCTGCAGTCGGTGAAGATCACCGGGCAGACGTCAGGAAACGCGCTGGTGGAGGAGGCGATGGACGACGTCTTCGCCTCGGTCAAGAGCGGCGGCACGATCGCCAGCCCGATCGAGCAGAACCCGATCTTCCCCGCGATGGTGGCCCACATGGTCGCCGTCGGCGAGGAGACCGGCCAGCTCGAGCACATGCTGAGCAAGGTCGCCGACTTCTACGAGTCCGAGGTGGACGCCAAGGTGAAGGCGCTGACCTCGCTGCTGGAGCCGGTGATGATCTGCTTCGTCGGCGGCATCGTCGGCTTCATCGTGATCTCGATGTACCTGCCGATCTTCAGCCTCTACGACAAGATCCGCTGAGGGGCCACCAGGCCGCACTCTTCATCGCAGCCGCTTGCGGCTGCGACTGATGCTGGCGGCCGCCAGTGGCCCCGTTTGATGGCGCCACCAGGCCGCACTCTTCATCGCAGCCGCTTGCGGCTGCGACTGATGCCGGCGGCCGCCAGTGGCCCCGTTTGATGGCGAAGCCGGCTACAGCGCGGTGATGCTGCCGTCCGGGCCGATCTGGGCGTTGTAGGCCGTCTGGGCGGTGGCCTGGAGGTCGGTGAGGCGGTTTGTGTCGGCGAGCCGGCTGAGGGGGAGCCAGGCGCCGCGCTTCTCGATCTGAGCGGCCGAGATCGGCTCGGGGTCGAGGGCGCTGGCGGCGAAGACGACGGCGCAGCTGGCGCCGGGCGAACCCGGCTCCGCGAGGCTCTGGCCGTCGTTCGTGAGGGTCAGGACCTGGACCTCGTAGTAGCCGTGGGCGCCGGACTGATGGGTGCCGAAGGCGAGCGCGGCCTCGTCGGCATTCCAGTGCTCGATGCAGGCGGCGGGGGCGGGCTCGAAATCGCGCGGCTCCTCGGAGCCGCTGAGGACGACCACGAGCACGACGGCGAGCACCAGGCCCGCCGCCAGGATTCCCGCGATCAAGAGGCGCCCCCGAGGGCTGGACGAACGTCGGATTGCAGGAGCCTAGGCGTTTTTGGGGTTCTCGCTAAAGGCGCCGGGGGGCGCTTCCGATGGAGCGGGCGTAAACAGAACTGCCAACGCCACGGTGCAAAGGCAAACCCGTCGTGAGGCGGGGACGCAAAGCCAGCGGGGCTCTCACAGAAGCACGGGAGTCGGCCGGGCTGCCACCGGGGTCAGGTCGACACCGAGGGGGCAACGGGCGATGGCAGCGGCAAATTGGAAATCAA
This sequence comes from uncultured Solirubrobacterales bacterium, assembly GCA_963813725.1. Classification (GTDB taxonomy): domain Bacteria; phylum Actinomycetota; class Thermoleophilia; order Solirubrobacterales; family 70-9; genus VGBV01. The sequence goes on along the minus strand of CAWFAI010000010.1, from coordinate 66,344 downwards.
AGGAGATCCAATGCTGCAGAAGCTACGTGAGCGAATGGGGCGCGAGGAGGGTTTCACCCTCGTCGAGCTTCTGGTCGTGATGCTCATTCTCGGCATCCTGGCCGCTATCGCCATCCCGTCCTTCTTCAACCAGAGGGACAAGGCACGTGACGCCGACGCGAAGTCGGCGGTGCGTACCGCTCAGACGGCGATCGAGACATACGCAACCGACAACGGCGGCTCCTATGTTGGCGCCGACGCTGCCGATCTCAGGGCGATCGAAGAGACCCTGAACCCGCCGACCAACCTGTCGCCCGCGCCTGTTGTCGCGGCTGACACGTACACGGTCAGCGTCACCTCGGATACGGGCAATGTGTTCAACATTTCCCGCAACCCTGGGGGCTCAACCAGCCTGACCTGTACGCAGGTCGCCAATGCTGGTTGCCCGACCGACGGGACCTGGGGCGACTAATCCCGCTCCCCGTCTGACGGTCGTCAGAAGCAGCAACTGCGGAGGGCGGGCCCCAGGGCCCGCCCTCCGTTCTTCTGTCGAGAAAACGAGGTTCGGCGCATCAGGCGGGTCCCAGGGGCCGAGATGACCAGCATGCGAGCAAGAACGCCGCGCAGCAGCACCGACGAGGGCTTCACGGTGGTGGAGGTGGTCGTGGTGATCACGATCATCGGCATGCTGGCGGCGATCGCGGTTCCCGCCTTCCTGCATCACCGCGACCGCGCACGCGACGCGCAGGCGACGGCCGACGCGCGGGCCGCACAGGGCGCGGCGCTCGAGATCGGCCGCGACAACGACGGCCGCTTCAACGGCCCCCAGGGGGTCACGGTGGCCCGGATCGTCGCGATGGAGCCCGCGCTCGACGAGGTCAACCTGAGTGTGCCGCTGGCCCTGGCCGAGACGGTCACCGTGCGCGTCCAGTCCGACACCGGCAACACCTTCGACGTCACCCAGTACGGCGACGGCAGCGTCGATCTGACCTGCGCGAGTGCCGACGCCGCCGGCTGCCCCGCGGACGGGACCTGGGACTGAGCCACCTGAAGGGGAGACGCATGACCGCGGCGGCGACAACTCGTACGTACGGCCAACCGCAACGGGGCGGTGCCTGGCCAGGCTCACGCTTGCCTCTGGGCGCGCCGATAACTCACCGCGTGAGCGGACCATGCCCTACGAGGGGAAGAGCATGAGCAAGCGGCTGGACCCACGGGACCAGGCGGGAATCGCCCTGGTCGAGACCCTCGTCGCGGCGATCCTGCTGGTGATCGCCGCCGTCGGCGTCTTCGGCGCCTTCGACGCGGCCACCCGCTCGACGGCCGAGGAGCGCCACCGCGCCCGCGCGCACGCCCTGGCCGAGGCCGACCTCTCGCGGATGCGCACGATGCGCATCTCGGCGCTGTCCAACCTGAACCAGACGCGGACCGTCACCCAGGACGGCCAGGTCTACTCGATCAACTCCCGGGCCCAGTTCCAGAGCGACGCCACCGGCACCGCGTCCTGCGAGTCAGGCCTCGCCTCGGCCGACTACATCCGCATCAGCTCGACGGTCACCTGGAGCAGCATCGGTACGCGGCCCCCGGTGGTGGCCGCGACCCTGGTCGCGCCGCCCAACGGCTCGATCTCGGCGAACAGCGGCTCGCTGGCAATCCAGGTCGTGGACTCCCAGGACATCGGCATCGAGGGGATCGGGCTCGCGGGCAGCGGCTCGGGCTCGTTCTCGGGTTTCACCGGCGAGAACGGCTGTGCGATCTTCGGCAACCTGCCGGCAGGGGACTACACGGTCACCGTCAGCGGCTTCGCCACCGGCCTCGTGGACAAGGACGGCCTCGAGCCGGGGCCCGTGACCACCAGCGTCGTCGCCGAGAGCACCAACACGGTGGTGCTCCAGTACGACAGCCCGGGCGAGATCACGACCGACTTCACGACCAAGTTCTACGACGGAGCGCTGGTCAGCTCCAGCGCCGACTCGGTCATCGCCTTCAACACCGGGCTGACGTCGTCGCGGGTCTTCCCCGACACGCCTGGCGCCAGGCTCGCCTCCATCACCGGCAGCTCGCTGTTCCCGTTTGCTTCCGACTACGCCGTCTACGCCGGAACGTGCGAGGGCGACAACCCGAACCCGCTCGACCTCGATCCGCCGCCGGCGCCGCTGGCGATCGCGAGCGTGCTGCTGCCAGCTGGGGGCGCGCAGACCGCGTCCGTGCAGCTGCCCGCCATGCACGTGACCGTGTACCAGGGCTCGAACACCTCCAGCGCCAGGGCCGCGGGAGCCACGCTGAAGCTGCGAGACACACGCTGCTCGGACTTCCTGCGCACCTACACGGCGAACTCGCAGGGCAGGCTTGATGATCCGGGCGTCCCCTACACGGACTTCTCGGTCTGCGCCCATGGCTTGGTCGGCGCGAGCAATCGGCGCCGAACCCAGAACGTGTCCATGAACGACCCGCCCGACGTGACCGGCGGCCAGACGGTGAATATCTTCCTCACCGGCGGCTCCTCGCAGTCAGGGACCTGCCCATGATCCGGGACGAGGCGGGCTTCACGCTGACCGAGCTGCTGGTGTCGATGGCCGTCTCGATGATCGTGTTCGGGGCGATCATCACGATGACGATGGTCGCGACCCAGAACCAGGACCGGGTCGCGAGCAGGGTGGCCGCGAACCAGCGGGCCAGGCCGGCCCTGACGAACCTCGTCGACCACCTCCACAGCGCCTGCGTCGCTCCCGGGGTCGCGCCCATCCAGGCGGGCAGCACCAGCAACACGATGCAGTTCCTGTCGCTCTCCGGCTCCTCCGTCAGCCCGACCCCCAACAAGCGCGTGGTGGCCCTTGCGGGGACGACGCTGAACGAGCAGGTCTTCCCCGCCACCGGCGGCGCGCCGCCGACCTGGACGTTCTCCCCGACGGCCTCCTCCACGCGCCAGCTGCTGTCGGGCGTCGGGCCGGCCAAAATCGGCGGGACGACCGTGCCCCCGTTCCGCTACTACGCGTATGACGGCGGCACCGTCTCGACGACCCCGCTGCCGACTCCGCTGAGCGCGGAGCACGCGGCGCTGGTGGTGCAGGTGGACGTCGCCTTCGCGGTCTCGCCCGGAGGCGGTCCGGTGAGCGAGGCGAACACCCCCATCACGCTCGCCGACTCGGCCACCCTGCGCCTCGAGCCCGCCAGCGAGGACAGCGCGGAGGTGAACCTGCCATGCGTCTGAAGCGAGTCCTGGAGGTCTTGAGGAAACGGCTCTCCGAGGAGGAGGGCTTCACGATGATCGCCGTGGTCGGCGCCATCGCGCTGGTGACGACCCTGGCGGGCGCGAGCCTGGCGGCCACCAACGGCGACCTCAACCTGACCCGGCGCGACCTCGACACCAAGCGCGCCTACGCCGCAGCACAGGCCGGCATCGCCGACTACTCCTTCCACCTGAACAACGACAACGGCTATTGGTCCCGCTGCACCTCGGTGCCGGCGCCACATGCGGTGAACCAGATGGGCACCACGACCCAGCGCCGCTTCGTGCCGGGATCGACCGACACCAGCTACGCGATCGAGCTGATGCCGGCGACGGGCCAGTCCTCGTGCAGCACGAGCAACCCGGTGGTGACGATGCTGGAGCAGAGCGGGGCGCTGACCGGCTCCTTCCGCATCCGCTCCACAGGGTTCGCCCCCAACGGAGTGGAGCGCTCGATCGTCGCCACCTTCAAGCGGGCGAGCCTGCTCGACTACATCTACTTCACCCAGCTCGAGACCTCGGACCCGGTCACCTACGGGTTCCCAAACCCCTCCGCCGCGCTGACCGGCGCCTACTCGCAGTGCAGCAAGTTCATCCGCGAGGGCCGCTACAGCCAGCCGATCCCCGGAGCGGGCGGCCAGTTCTGCAACAAGATCGTCTTCGTCAGCGCTGACGACATCAACGGCCCGCTGCACACCAACGACGCGCTGATGATCTGCGGCACGCCCACCTTCGGGCGCACTGCCGCCGACGTGATCGAGGTCAGCGCGCCCCCCGTCGGGTGGACCGGCGAGTGCGGCGGCACCAACCAGCCCAACTTCGTCGGGCCCTTCGTGACCACGGCACCGGTGCTGACGCCGCCGCCCACCAACGGCAAGCTGAAGACCATCGCGGGCGCGACCTACACGCGCAACTGCCTCACCAACATCACCCTCAGCGGCAACAACATGACGGTGCAGGTCGGGACCGGCAGCCCCTCGACCTTCCCGATCCCCGCGGACGGCGTCTTCTACGTCGGCAACGGCAACTCCTCGTGCTCGACCAACGTCTGCTCGGGTAGCTATTCGCCGTTCACCGCGACCTACCCGACCGCCTCGCAGTGCGGGAACGCGGTCGTGCGCGGCACCTACAGCGGGCAGCTGACGATCGCGGCCGAGAACGACATCATCGTCGACGGCAACCTCACCAGGACCGGCAACGGCCTGCTGGGGCTGGTGGCTAACAACTTCGTGCGGGTCAAGCATCCCTTCTCGGCCCAGACGAGCGCCGGCAACTGCAACGGGGGTAGTAACGGCAGCGGGACCATCAACAACCTGCGGATCGATGCCGCCATCCTCGCCATCCAGCACTCCTTCATCGTCGACCACTACGACTGCGGCGCCGGCCTCGGCACGCTCACCGTCAACGGCGCGATCTCGCAGAAGTTCCGCGGCCCGGTCGGCACCACCGGCGGCACCGGGTACTTCAAGAGCTACAACTACGACGACCGCCTCCGCTACCAGGAGCCCCCGAACTTCCTGGACCCGGTCGAGTCGGCCTGGCACATCCAGCGCGAGACGCTGGACAACCCGTAGCCCTCGGACGATGCGTGCGGCGCTAAAGCGGCCCGCGCGCCTGGCCGAATGTAGTAAGCGATGACCGCCCTTGCCCCAGTCGTGTTCGTCGGCGGCATGATCTTCGGCAGCTTCGCCAGCGTCGTCGCGCACCGCGTCCCGCGCGGGGAGTCCTTCGCGACGGGCCGCTCGCGCTGCCCCGGCTGCGGGCATCAGATCGCCGCCTACGACAACGTCCCGGTGCTCTCCTGGATCGCCCTTCGGGGGCGCTGCCGCAACTGCCACGAGCCCATCTCGGCGCGCTACCCGCTGGCCGAGCTGGCGATGGCGGTCTCGTTCACCGCGACGGTGGCCGTGCTCGGAACCGACGACCTGGCCGAGCTGGCGCTGGGCCTGATCTTCTGCGCGCTGCTGGTCACGGTCACGCTCACCGACCTCGAGCGGCGGGTGATCCCGAACGTGATCCTGGGCGCCGGCGCGCTTGCCGGGATCGCGATCGTCGCGGCCACCGACCCCTCCAGCCTGCCCGACCGCGCGATCGCGGCCGCCGGCGCGGGCGGCTTCCTGCTGCTGGCGGCGCTGGCCTACCCGCGAGGGATGGGCATGGGCGACGTCAAGCTCGCCGCCGTGATGGGCCTCTACCTGGGCAAGGCGGTGGTGCCGGCGATGTTCGTGGCCCTGGTCGCAGGGGCGCTGGTCGGCGTCGCCCTGCTGGCCCGGCACGGCGCCGGCGCCCGCAAGGCGGCCGTCCCCTTCGGGCCGTTCCTCGCCCTGGGCGGGCTCGTGGGCCTGCTGGCCGGCAACGAGATCCTCGACTGGTACCTCGACTCGTTCGTCAGGTGAGGCCCGGATGAACCACGGATTTCAACGGGCAGAAGTAGGTATGGCGTGCGCGGCCCCCGCGTCCGATGGAGACATACGCAGCAGCAGGGCCTAAACGCATGTTCACGACCAGCAAGAAGCCGAACACCACCGTCGGACTCGAGATCGAGACCGGCAGCATCGCCGCGACCGAGGTGCGCCATGGCAACGGGAACACGATCGCGCGCACCGCGATCGCGCCGCTGCCCCCGGGCGTCGTCAACGAGGGTGAGGTAACCGACGCCGAGACGCTGTCGAGCGTCCTGCGCTCATTCTTCTCCCAGAACAAGCTCGGCAAGGCAGTCCGCCTCGGCATCGCGAACCAGCGCGTCGTGGTGAGGACGCTGCGGCTGCCGCTGATCGAGAAGGACGAGGAGCTCGACACCGCCATTCGCTTCCAGGCCGCCGAGCAGATCCCGATGCCGCTCGATCAGGCCGTGCTGGACCACCAGGTCGTCTCCAGGCAGCAGGGCCCCGACGGCGAGAGGCAGATGGACGTCGTCGCCGTCGCCGCCCGGCGCGACATGGTCACCTCGCTGCTGGGCGCGCTGCGCACGGCCGGCCTGCGGCCCGTGGGGATCGACCTCTCGGCCTTCGGCATGATCCGGGCGCTCGGAAACGGCAACGGCGCCGCCGAGCCGCAGGAGGGCGAGATCGTCCCGACGACCCTCTACTGCCACCTCGGTGACATCACCAACCTCGCGGTCGCCCGCGGCAGCCAGTGCCTCTTCACCCGCATCGCCCCGTTCGGCATCGAGAGCGTCGCCGCCAGGGTCGCCGAGAAAACCTCCAGGCCGCTCGCCGACGCGCGGGAGTGGCTGCTCGAGGTCGGGCTGGAGGACGACCTGAACCTGTTCGACAACGACCGCGAGGACGCCGAGGCAGCTCGCGAGGCGCTGGAGGACGGCGCATCGAAGCTGGCCGACGAGCTGCGCGTGTCGGTCGAGTTCTACAGCGCCCAGGAGGGCGCGGCGGCCATCGACCGCGTCGTCGTCTGCGGGCCCGGCAGCACCATCCCCGGCCTCCCCGACCGCGTCGGGGGCAGCCTGGGCCTGAACATCGAGCCTCTCAGCCCGCCCGCCCTCGGCCAGCTCGACGCCGAGGACGCCGCCCGGCTGACCGTCTCCTACGGCCTCGCCTTGGACGGCTAGGGGAGCCAGGACCGTGCGCCCCGTCAACCTGATCCCGGCCGAGGACCGCCGCGGCGACCGCGCCCCGATGCGCACGGGCGCCACCTCCTACGTGCTGTTGGGGGCGCTGGCGCTGGGACTGATCGGAATCATCGCAGTGGCGCTGACCAGCAAGCAGATCTCCGACCGCGAGTCAGAGGTGACGCGCTTGGAGGGCGAGCTGGCGGCCACGACCGTCAAGGCCGACAGCCTGCGCGCCTTCACCGACTTTCGCGCGGTCCAGCAGAGCCGCACCACCACCCTCGCCAGCCTTGCGCAGAGCCGCTTCGACTGGGAGCGCGTCCTGCGCGAGCTGTCCCTGGTGATCCCCTCCGACGTGTGGCTGCTGAAGATGACCGGCACCGTCAACCCGGCCGTGCAGCTCGAGGAGGGCGCCGAGATCCAGGCACGCTCCACGATCCCGGGCCCCGCCCTGGAGATCGTCGGCTGCGCGCCGGGCCAGGACCAGGTGGCCGGCTTCATCGCCTCGCTGGAGGACATCGACGGTGTCACGCGCGTCGGCCTGGCCTCCTCGTCGCAGAGCGACCAGGAGCAGAGCGGGGGAGACGTCAGCGCGGGCGCCGCCACAGGCGAGAAGGTCGAGGACTGCCGCACCCGCGACTTCATCTACCAGTTCGAGATCGTCGTCGCCTTCGACGCCGTGCCGACCCCCGAGACCGCCACGGTCTCGCCCGGCGTCCCGGCTCCCGCTCCCGCTCCCGCCGGCCAGCCGGCCAGCGCGGGGACCGCCGGCACCACGGCCGAGCAGACCGCGGCCGCGCAGCAGGCAACCAACGTGGTTCCGGGAGGCTGAGGTGAAGGCCACCGACAGAGCCGTCGTCTCCGGGCTGTTCCTGGTCGGGCTCCTGGCCGCGTTCTACTTCCTCGTGCTGGCGCCCAAGCGCCAGGAGGCGAGCAAGCTCGGCGAGGACATCGCCGCGCTCGAGTCCCAGATCTCCCAGCAGGAGCAGACGGTCGCCTTCGCCGAGGAGGCCCGCAAGGAGTTCCCCAAGTACTACGGGCGCATGGTGGTGCTGGGCAAGGCGGCCCCCGAGCAGGCCGACACGGCCTCGATGCTGGTCCAGGTCAACTCGATCTCTGAACGCGCCGGCGTCAGGTTCCGGAGCCTGGCCCTGGCCGAGGGCGGCGGCGAGTCCGCGGGGCAGACCGCGGGAGCCGCGAGCACGCCGGCCCCCACGACGCCGGCCCCCGCGACGCCGGCGCCCGCCGAGGGCACCGCGCCCGCCGAGGGCGCGCCGGCGGACGCCGCGCAGCCCTCGACCGACGCCACCTCGACGGCGACGACCGCGGCCGGCAGCACCGCGCCGGCCCCCGCGACCGAGTCCGCCGCGGCGAACCTGCCGATCGGCGCCTCCGTCGGGCCCGCCGGGCTCCCGACCCTGCCCTACAGCTACGTCTTCGACGGCACATTCTTCGACGTCGCCGACTTCATGGCCGGCGTGGACGGACTGGTCCAGGCGGGCGACGACGGCACCCAGGTCGACGTCAACGGCCGCCTGATGACCATCGACGGCTTCTCGCTGCTGGGCGGCTCGCCGGGCTCTGACCCCGACCTCGAGGCGCTGTTCGCCGTCACCACCTACACGGTCCCCTCCGAGCAGGGGCTGACCCTCGGGGCCAGCCCGACCGCGCCCGGCGTGCCCGCCGCGCCCCAGACCACCCCCGCGAGCACTGTGAGCGCACCGTGAAGACCTGGAAGATCCAGAAGTTCTTCGGCGACGTCGTCTACGACCTCCGCAACCGCGGCCTGCTGCCGCTGGCGGTCCTGCTGGTCGTCGCCATTTTCGCCGCGCCGATCATCATCACCCGCGGCGGCGAGGGCGCGGCTGCGCCGCCCTCGACCGAGCTGGCGGCGAAGAGTGCCGCCGACCTGGCGCCCGAGAACCAGGCTGCCGTGCTCGCCTATGACCCGGGCGTCCGCAACTACCGCGAGCGCCTGAACGAAGCCGCCTCCAAGAACCCCTTCCAACAGCAGTTCAGCGCCCCGGTGGTCGCGGCCGGCGACGCCGCCTCGGACAGCGGCGCCTCGGCCAGCAGTGGTGGCGGCGGTGGCGGCGGCACCGCGACGGGCTCGGGCGGGTCGGTCGAGACCTCCAAGACCACCAAGTACTTCTTCTACGAGACCGACGTCGCCGTCGGCACCGCCGACGGCAAGCTGCAGCGCCGCAACGAGATCGACGTCTTCAGCTTCCTGCCCAGCCAGAAGGCCCCGGTGCTGGTGTTCCTGGGCAACGTGACCGTCGGCGGCAGCAACGCGGCGGCTTTCCTCGTCTCCGACGACGTGACGTCGGTCGAGGGCGGGGGGGACTGCTTCCCGTCGCCGGACTCCTGCCAGATGCTTGCGCTGAAGCCCGGAGCCACAGGCGACCTCACCTACGCGGCCGACAACCAGGTCTACCGGATCAAGGTCCTGCGGGTGGAGCTGGTGACCTCCAGCAAGCCGCCGAAGGAGTAGCCGCGGCGCTGCGGCAGCGCTTCACTTTGTAAAGCTGGGCCGCTATCCTCAGGTTCATGTTCGATACGGGTTGTCCCGTCTGCCGGACGGCCGAGGTCATCTCCGGCAAGTGGACCCTCCTGATCATCCGCGATTTGGCCGACGACTCGCTGCGCTTCTGCGAGATCGAGCGCTCCCTCTCCGGCATCAGCCCCCGTACCCTCTCGCTGCGCCTGCGCGCGCTCGAGGAGCAGGGAATCGTCGAGCGCCGCACCTATCCCGAGGTCCCGCCCCGCGTCGAGTACGCCCTCACCGACAAGGGCAGGGCCCTGGTGCCCCTGATCGAGGACATGCGGACCTACGGGAACCGCTGGCTGCCTGAGGAGCGGCCAGCCGCTGTACTTCAAGCGGCGCGCTAGCGCCGCGCAGGATGTTGCGGCGCCCGCCGCTCCGACTGGTGCCGGGCGCAGACCGCACCCGCCCGGCCGCCCTCTAGCCGCCGTCCCCTCGCGCTGCAAGTAGCGGTGCAGGCGCAGGACGCCCGCCCACGCAGGCGAATCCGCATGCGTGACCACTTTGGAGGGCATCAGCGAGCGGCTCGAGGACGCGCTTCGCAGGCTGGCCGCCGACGCGGCCGACCTGTTCGAGGAGCTGCTGGCGTCCGGAGCCGAGCTTCCCTTCGACCTGGAGCCCACGCCGGGCGAGGGGCCGCTGCCGATGTACCAGTACTCGCCACTGACGGGCGAGTTCATCGCCCGCCACATCGCAGAGCTGCGGCGACTCGAGGCTTTCGTCGAGGTCCGCGAGCTGGCCGGCGAGGAGACCGCGACGGGGTTCCTGATCGGCCTCTGGGAGGGCCGCAGCCAGTTCGACGTCGCCGGCGACCGCCTCAAGGGCGCGATCGACGGTGTCCTCGCGAACGTCTCCTCGCCGGCCGACAGCGGAACCGCGGTGGGGGAGGTGATCGTCCCCCTGGTCGGCTTCCACATGCCGGCCGACGAGGTCGTGATCGACGGGGTGACGATCGTGCGAGCCGACACCGTCCAGGATGCGCCCCTCGACGCGGTAGAGGCGACCCGTCAGAGCGGCCAGAAGGGCAAGGCCGGCTTTCTGGCCATGGTCAGCTGCAACTACGCGAACATGGCCCCTGCCGCCGCGGTCGCCGATGACCTGCGCCGCGCCCTCCGCACCCTGCGCCTGTTCCGCCCCGGCGCCATCGGCCTCGCGCAACACGGCTGGGCGCGCCGCGCCGGCGGCTGGGAGCGCTTCGGGACGGGCGCCACCCGTCCCCGCCAGGGCGGCTACAGGCTGACCGGGCACGACGTCGCCGACCTCGAGGCCTTCGCGCGGACCCTGACCGAGCGCGGCTCGCGCCTGCCGTCGCTGTCGTGGGCGATCTCGCGCTTTGACCTGGGCGCCGAGCGCCCGTCGCTGATCGAGGCGCTCAGCGACTACCTGCTGGCGCTGCGGGGCCTGCTCGAGGGCGGCGGCAGCGCCAAGCTCGGGCTCAGCGCCAGGGTGGCGGCGCTGGCGAGCGAGCCGCACGAGCGCGAGCAGGCACGGGTCACCGTGGAGAGAGCCTTGACGCTCGAGCGCAAGCTGATGAGCGGCGCCCGCTACCGGCCGGCGGCGGGATCCTCGCCGCTGGGCGTGATCGCCGAGGTCGAGGAGCTGCTGCGGCGGATCCTGAAGGCCCTGGCGACGGGCGAGCTCGGGGGCGACCTGCGAACCACCGCCGACGAGCTGCTGCTGGCCGACGGGTTGCGGGCCGCCCAGGTGGCGCAGGCCGACACGGGGGAGACCGCGGAGTGGCGCCTGCCCGAGGCTGTGCCTGACGGGGAGCTCGACCTGACCGGCATCGCCGACGCCACCATGGGGGAGATCGAGGTCCGCGACACCCGCAGGCGGGGCGCGGAGCGCGCCGCAGGCGTGGATGAGGGCGCCGAAGCGCCGACTGCAGAGGATGCGTCCGAGCCAACGAGGATCGTTATGCCTGACGTCGAACTACCGGAGATCATGGCCGCCACGGAACACCCCGGGCCCACCCGGGAGAGGCCCAGAGCCGACTGGTTCAGCGCAGAGGACGGGAACGGAGAGGTGGACTGGCCCGCCTTCGCCAGCCCACGCAGTGAGCGTGGCGAAAAGCGCGAACTCGACGACGAGGCGGCCGACCGCGTCCGCTACCTGTTCCCGGTGCCGGACGCGACGGACTGGGACGTGGGCGAGCTGCGCTACGAGCGCGAGCGCAAGAACCGCTAGCCGGCGCCGCCCGTCCTTCTGAGGCTCACGCGGCTCCGGCTGCCATCTCCTCGCGCTGCTGCTCGGTCGCGAAGAGATAGCGGTTGATCTTCAGCAGGCCTCCCAGGTCGTGGACGTCCTCGTCCATGTACGGGACCCGGATCACCTGCTTGGCGTTCAACTCCCGGGCCAGGTGCTCGACGTTGGCGGCGTCCCGCTTGGCCAGCGCCTGGTAGTCGCGGAAGTTCGCGGCGACGCGCTCGGCGAGGTCGTCGTCGAGGGGGCCGCGCAGCTCCTCCTCGACCCCGTTCTCCGAGAGGTCGGCCTCGGTCTCGTAGTGGACCTTGTTTACAACGACCCCGCCGACGGGCAGCTGCGCCTCGACCAGCTTGCGGTGGAAGTAGACGGCCTCCTCGATCGGCTCGCCCTGGGGGCCGCAGACGATCATGAAGCAGGTCGAGGGATCGGCGAGCAGCTCGTTGACGCGCTCGGCGCGCTCGCGGAAGCCGTCCACCATGCCGCTGAACGCGCTGAAGAACTCGCCGAGGTCCGCCAGCAGGTCGATCCCGACGACCCTCTTCATCATGCTGAACGCCATCGAGCTGCCGCGGCCGACGACCTTCGCCGCCATCCCCGTCGGCTTCATGAACATCTGCATGCCGCGCCCCTCGATGAACTGCGTCAGGCGCTTCGGGGCGTCCAGGAAGTCCAGGGCGTTCCGCGAGGGCGGGGTGTCGAGCACGAGGAAGTCGAACCGGCCCTCCTGGTGGATCTCGAACAGCTTCTCCATCGCCATGTACTCCTGGGAGCCGGCGAGGGCGTTGGAGATCTGGCGGTAGATGCGGTTCTGCAGGATGCGGTCGCGGGTCTCCTCGTCGGGCGCGTGCTTTCGCACGAGCTGGTCGAAGGTCGCCTTCGCGTCGAGCATCATCGCCCACAGCTCGCCCTCCATCTCCATGCCGGCGCTCTCGAACAGCGAGGGATCTACCCGGCGCGGCTCGTTGCCCAGCTCCTCGAGCCCCAGCGAGTCGGCCAGCCGCTTCGCCGGGTCGATGGTCAGCACAGCGACCTTCTGGCCGCGGGACGCCAGTCCAGCAGCGATCGCCGCCGAGGTCGTGGTCTTGCCGACGCCGCCCGAGCCGGCGCAGATGCAGACCTTGCGGTCCGCGAGGATGTCGGCGACGCTCGCCACCGCCGCGGCCGCTAGGCCAGCTCCCCGGCGAGCTGCTTCAGGGAGGGCACGTCCAGGCGCGGCTTGAAGATGAAGGGCAGCGCCCTGACCGGCGAGCGCACGCTGTGCTGCAGCCGCTGCAGCTGGGCGCGTTGGCCGTTCGCGCGCCGGTGCTCGGACAGGGCAGCGCGGACGGCGGCGTGGGGCGGGCCCTCCGTGATCTCCAGTACCCGGGCGAGCTTCTCGCCTTCCTGGTCGCTGAAGCGCTCGGGGTACATCGCGTTCATGTAGACCTGGTCCACGGCCACTCCGACGTCCTCGGTCAGCGATCGCTCGAGCGAGGCCGACTCGTTCACGGGCATCTCCTCGGGCAGCGAGACGATCGCCACCCCGGTCGTCTCGTGCTGGGTGATGTAGGCGTCGAGGGCGTTGGCCTGGTTGTGGATGGGGCCTACCTTGGCGATGCCCGCGAACGTGCGCGGCGTCTGCAGGAAGCCGATCCCGTGCCCGGTCGCGGGTGCGTCCACGATCACCAGGTCGTACTCCCGTCCCTTCTTCACCCTGCGGTCGGGCTGGGCGAGCTCCCAGATCTTTCCGATCGTGACCATCTCCTTCAAGCCCGGGGTCGCGGCCGCGAGGTAGTTGAACAGGCGTGAGCGGACGAGCATGTCGCGCATCGCGCGGACCTTCAGCTGCAGCAGCAGGTACTCGCGAAGCGACTCGTCGGGGTCGATCGAGATCGCCCAGAGGTTGTCCGCCACCGCCACCTCGTTGAAGCCGACCTCGCCCTTCTTGAAGACCCGCGAGGCGTTCTCCTGCGAGCTGACCTCGCAGACGATCGTGCGTTTGCCGCGGGCTGCGGCGGCCAGGCCCAGCGCGATCGAGATCGTGGACTTGCCGACGCCTCCCTTGCCAGTCACGAAGACAAGCCGCTTTTCGAACAGGTCGGGCACGGAGGCGGGATTGTGTCAATGCCATGGCCCTCAGGCGTCATCGCCGCGCGGGAGAAAATATGCAAAAGGCAGAAGGAATGCGGGCCTGCTTTGCGAAAAAAGCCGCTGATGGCACGAATCCTGCGCAAGAGGAAGCAGGCGCACGCCGGCGACGAGCCGGCCGAGAGCACCCGCCTGAAGCCGGACGAGGTGGTCGGGCCGACGCCGCCCAAGGACGCTGAGCCCCAGGACGGGGCCGAGCAGGCCGACGCGCCCGCCGAGGACGAGCCTCAGAAGGCTGAGGATGCCGAGGCGAGCAAGTCCGGGAAGGGCGAGCGCCGCGCGAAGGTGATCGCTTTCGCCAACCAGAAGGGCGGCGTCGCCAAGACGACGACCGCCCTCAACCTCGCCGTCGCCTTCAAGGAGTCCGGCCACGACGTGCTCGCGGTCGACATGGACCCGCAGGGCAACCTGACCATGAGCCAGGGCGTGGACCCGGACAAGGTCGAGAAGAGCATGTTCGACGTGCTCGTGCACCACATGCCGCTGCGCGAGATCATCGTCGAGCGCGAGATCGACGTCGCGGTCGCCTCGATCGACCTCGCCGGCGCCGAGATCGCGATGAGCGCCCAGATCGGGCGTGAGCGCTCCCTGCAGAAGGCGATCGACGAGGTCCGCGGCGACTACGACTTCATCTGCATCGACACGCCGCCCAGCCTGGGGCTGCTGACCGTGAACGCCCTCACCGCCGCCGACAAGGTGATCGTGCCCGTCCAGTGCGAGTACCTCTCCATGCGCGGCCTGGTGCAGCTCCAGAACACGCTGCAGATGATCCGCGAGAACCTCAACCCCGACGTCGAGATCGAGGGGATCCTGCCGACCATGCTGGACTCGCGCACTGTCCACGCCAAGGAGGCTGTCGAGATCCTCGAGGAGAACTTCGGGGACCTCGTGTTCCAGTCGCGGATCAAGAAGGCGATCAAGTTTGCCGAGGCGCCGGTGCGCGGATCCTCGGTCCTCAAGTACGACCCTCAGGGGAACGCCGCCAAGTACTACCGCGCTCTCGCCGAAGAGGTCCTGACGCACGATGGCTAAGAAGCGCGCCAGCATGCGCGAGGGCCCCCTCGCCGACCTGTTCCGCTCCACCGACGAGTCGGTGCGCGAGGAGGAGGTCACGGTCACCGCGACCGCCGACGCCGGCTCCGGCGTCGAGGTGGCGCTCGCGGCCGAGGAGATCAAGGTTGAGCGAGTCGAGCACGCCGCCGACGGGGAGGCCCTCGTCGAGACCGGAGCCCGGCACCTCAGAGGACGGCACCTCGGAGCAGTCCGCCGGCGAGGCGATGGTCGACCCCCACAAGGACCCCGCCGTCGAGGACCTCGAGCGCCGCCAGACCCGGGCGCTGAAGGTGAACGAGGAGGTCGAGGTCGAGCACGAGGGCCTGAAGCGCCTGATGGGAGGCGGCGAGCCGGAAGTCCGCCCCAATTTCGGACGCGACGAGCCCGACGACGCCGCCCCTCACCCCACCGTCGTGCCGCGCACCCACGAGGCCGTGCTGCGGGTGGTCGGCGTCGGCGGCGCCGGGGTCAACGCGGTCAACCGCATGGTCGAGGCCCAGCTGCCGGGCGTGGAGTTCGTCGCCATCAACACCGATCTTCAGTCGCTTCAGAACTCGAAGGCCGACGTCACCCTGCACATCGGCTCCGAGCTGACCCGCGGGCTGGGCTCGGGCTCCGACCCCCGCGTCGGCTATCGCGCCGCGTTCGAGGAGCAGGACAAGATCAAGACGCTCCTGAAGGGCTCCGACATGGTCTTCCTCGCCGCCGGCGCCGGCGGCGGGACGGGCACCGGGGCCGCTCCGGTGGTCGCCAAGCTCGCCCGCGACGTCGGCGCGCTCACGGTTGCCGCCGTGACCAAGCCGTTCGGGTTCGAGGGCCAGCGCCGCGCCGACCAGGCCGAGGAGGGAATCGCCGCCCTCAGCGCCGAGGTCGACACGCTGATCGTCGTCCCCAACGAGCGCCTGATCCAGATCCTCGAGCGCCGCACCTCGATGACCGACGCCTTCCGCGTCGCCGACGACGTGCTGCGCCAGGCCGTCCAGGGCATCTCTGACCTGGTGATGCTGCCCGGCCTGATCAACCTCGACTTCGCCGACGTGCGCACAACGATGCTCGAGGCCGGCGACGCGATCCTCGGGATCGGCATGGGCGTGGGCGAGCACCGCGCGATGCTGGCCGCCGAGAAGGCCGTCTCCTCGCCGCTGCTTGACAGCTCGGTCGAGGGCGCGCAGTCGCTGCTGCTCTCGATCACGGGTGGATCCGACCTCTCGCTGGTCGAGGCGAGCGAGGCCGCGGCGATCGTCCAGCAGGCCGCCCACCCCGACGCGAACATCATCTTCGGCGCCGCGATCGACCCGGACATGCAGGAGGAGGTCTGGATCACGGTCATCGCGACCCGATTCGATTCCCCCTTCTCACGCCGCCACCCCCGGAACGACTCCGGGCCGAGCGATCCCCGCGCCCGCGACCTCGACGACCGCCGCGGCCATGACTTCGGCTACGGCGACCCCGTCGGCGACTGGCGCAGCGACGGCGACCGTCGCTCCCGCGGAGCACGGATGGCGAGCGCCGATGAGATCTACGGCGGAGAGCTGCGAGGCCGAGGCCAGGACCGGCGCCCGACCCACCCCGCCGACACCCGCGGGGGCCTGGTGCTGGACGTGCCCGAGTTCATCCCGGGCCAGTAGAGGGCCCTGCGAACCTTCGCATCTCTGCGTCCTCGCCCGATCGGCTCGCTCACGTACGCGATTAGTACGCTCGCTTCGCCGATCGGGCTGCGTCCTTGACCTGCTCGGTTCTCGGACCCTCCTATGACAAGCAGACGAGGCGTGATCGCCGCGGGGCACCCCCTCACCGCCGAGGCGGGGGCGCAGGTGCTGCGCGAGGGGGGCAATGCCGTGGATGCCGCGGTCTGTGCGGTGTTGACCTCGTTCATCACCGAGAGCCCGTTGACCGGGTTCGGCGCGGGCGGCTTCATGCTCGTGCACACGAGCGGGGCCGATGGCGCGGCGGTGACCGAGCTGACCGACTTCTTCGTCGCCGCCGGGGGCGCCGACGGCGCCGAGCGCGGCTCCGAGCTGGTCGCGATCCCGGTGGACTTCGGGGACCAGGTCCAGGACTTCCACGTCGGCGCGGCCTCCTGCGGGGTCCCTGGAAACCCGGCCGGGCTGGTCGCCGTGGCCGGGCGCTACGGGTCGCTGCCGCTGGCGAGGCTGGTCGAGCCGGGGGCCAGGCTGGCTCGCGAAGGGGTCAGGCTGACCGCCGAGCAGGCCTACTTCCACGAGATCCTGCACCCGATCCTGGCCTCGACCCCGGAGGCGGCTGCCCTGTACGCGCCCGAGGGGGAGCTGCTGCGCGAGGGGGACACGTTCCGCTTCCCCGAGGCCGGCGACGCGATGGAGCTGCTCGCCGCCGAGGGGGCGGAGCCCTTCTACGGAGGTGAGATCGGAGCGGCCGTGACCGAGTGGGTGCGCGAGCGGGGCGGCACCCTGGGAATGGAAGACATGTCGGCCTACGAGCCGATCGAGCGGGAGCCGGTGCGGGCGAGCTTCCGCGGGGCCGAGGTGCTGACCAACCCGCCACCGTCCTCCGGCGGCATCCTGATCGCCTACGCGCTCGCCGCGCTGGAGGAGCTGGGCGACCGCAGCGACGTCGAGCAACTGGTCAAGGCGACAGAGGTCGCAAACGAGCGCCGCACCGAGGAGTTCGCCGAGGGCCTGCACGACCCGGAGTTCGTCGCGGCACTGATGCGCGAGATGCCCGGTGACGGCCTGGGCTCCACCACGCACATCTCCGTGCTGGACGCCGAGGGCATGTGCGCGTCGGTCACCTGTTCCAACGGCACCGGCTCGGGGCTCGTCGTGCCCGGCACCGGCGTGCACGTCAACAACATGCTGGGCGAGGAGGACCTGAACCCGGGCGGCTTTCACCGCATCCCGCCCGGCCGGCGGGTGAGTTCGATGATGGCGCCCACGCTGGCGCTGCGCGACGGCGAGGTCGCGCTGGGCCTGGGCAGCGCGGGGTCGAACCGCATCCGCTCGGCGATCCTCTCGGTCGCGGTCCGCGTGCTCGAGCAGGGGATGGACGCTGCGGAGGCCGTGCGCTCGCCCCGCGTCCACTTCGAGGCCGGCACGCTTCAGGCCGAGCCCGGCGTTGACGAGGACGGCCTGGCCGAGGTCGAGCGGCGCGGCGTCCCGGTTGTGCGGTGGAGCCGCCAGAACCTCTACTTCGGCGGGGTCCAGGCGGTGGCCCGCGATCCCGCCACCGGCGAGGTCAGCGGCGGCAGCGACCCGCGGCGGGGGGGCTCCGTGGTCGTCGTCTAGGGGTGCTTCAGAAGAGGGCTTCTTCTTCTTCGCGGATCCGCCTAATCGCCGAAATCGACCTTCCCGTTCGAGCGCGCGTGCTCGGCGACCTCCTCGGCGCGCTCCAGCGCCTGCTCGACCGCCTCCAGGGCGCTCGCCAGCAGCTGCATGCGCTTGTCCTCGTCGCGGGTCTCGAGCAGCTCCTGCTTGGTCTCGGCGGGAAGCTCGATCCGGGCGGCGATCGCGTATGCCGATGCGTCGGAGAGCTGCTCGTCCTCGGGGCGCTCGCCGGTCGCGCGCTCGGCCAGCTCCGCGAACGCCTCGCGGGCCGCGGCGGCCGTGCCCTCGTCGCTGCCCGGCTCCTGATCCTCGGCGATCACCTCGACCTCGCCCGCGGGGTACTCGGTCGCCTCGAAGCGATCGAGGACCTTGAACGGCGCCTCGCCGCTGACGACGATGTTCATGCGCCCGTCCTCGAAGCGCTCCAGCACGTCGTCAACGCGCGCGGTGCAGCCGATGGAGCGGGCGCCGTCGTCGTCTCGCAGCACGATCCCGAAGGGCTCACCCTCGTCGAGCGCGCGCCCGACCATGCGCTTGTAGCGCTCCTCGAAGATGTGCAGCGGCACCTGCTCGCCGGGCAGCAGCACCAGCGGCAGCTCGAAGATCGGTAGCTCCTGTCCCGCCACTGCCTTCTGATGTTAGGGGTGGGGCCCGGTTCGCCCCCGGGACGTTTAGGGCGTCGTTACGGCGCGCTGAAAGGCTCGCCGCGTGGCGCTGCTGATGCTGTTCGCGCTGGTCGCCGGGGCGGGGACCGCGCTCTCTCCGTGCGTGTTGCCGATCCTGCCCGCGGTGCTCTCGGCCGGGGTCACCGGGGGCCGACGGCGCCCGCTGGGCGTCGTCACCGGCCTCGCCCTCTCCTTCACCTTCGCCACGGTCGCGCTGGTCTACGTGATCGACGCGCTCGGCCTGCCCGACGACATCGCGCGCACGATCGCGATCGTCGTGTTGGCGACCTTCGGGGTCGCGCTGCTGGTGCCGCCCATCGGCGACCGCATCGAGGCCTTCGCGTCGCGCATCGCGCCCGGGCCGGCGCGCTTCCGCGGCGAGGGCTTCGGGTCGGGCTTCGTCGTGGGCGCCAGCCTGGGGCTGGTCTACGCCCCCTGCGCCGGGCCGATCCTGGCCGGCGTGATCACCGCCTCCGCCGCCCAGGACTTCACCGCCGGGCGGCTGGCCGTGGCGCTGAGCTATGCGATCGGGTCGGCGCTGGTGCTGTACGCGCTGCTGCTGGGCGGCCGCAGGCTGGCCGACCGGATCGCGCCGATCCGCGGCCAGGTGCAGATGGTGATGGGGGCGCTGATGATCTGCGTGGCCGTGCTGATGGCGACCGAGGCCGACGTCCGCTTCCAGACCGCGATCGCCGATGAGCTGCCGGCCTTCCTCGTCAACCCGACCGGCGACCTGGAGGAGGGGAGCGCGGTCGCCTCCGAGCTCGCGGCCGTGGGCGCCCATGGGGGAGGGTCCGTGGAGGCGGGCGCGGGCGAGCTCGACCGGGGGCTGGCGCTGCCGCGCTTGGGGATGGCGCCGGACTTCACCGGCACGCAGTCGTGGTTCAACACCAGCGGCGGCGAGGCGCTGCGCATGGAGGAGCTGCGCGGCCAGGTGGTCTTGATCGACTTCTGGACCTACACCTGCATCAACTGCATCCGCACCTTCCCCCACCTGAGGGCGTGGGACAGCGAGTACCGCGACGACGGCCTCGCCATCGTCGGGGTCCACACGCCGGAGTTTCCCTTTGAACGCGACGCGGGCAACGTGGCCGACGCGATCGAGCAGAACGGGATCGCCTACCCGGTTGTGCAGGACAACGAGTACGGGACCTGGTCCGCCTTCGGCAACCAGTACTGGCCCGCCAAATACCTGATCGACGCCGACGGCCAGGTCCGCTACGTCCACTTCGGGGAGGGCGAGTACGAGACCACCGAGCGCGCGATCCGCACGCTGCTGCGCGAGAAGGGCGACGACGAGCTCGGCACCGGCGCCCGGGCCACGGCCGAGACCGCGAACCCCGCCACCCGCACCCCCGAGACCTACCTGGGCTCGGCCCGAGCCGAGGGCTGGGTCAACGGCCCCATCCGCTCGGGGACCCGCGACTTCGGCCGGGGGCGGCCCCTGTTGGGCCCGAGCAGCTTCTCCTACGGCGGCACCTGGCAGGTGAGCGAGGACGGCGCCACCGCCGCGCGGCGGGCGACGATCGACGCCGACTTCACCTCGGAGGAGGTGTTCCTGGTGCTGGGATCGCCCTCCGGGCCCGCCCGGGTCGAGGTTCTTCTGGACGGCAAGCCGATCGGCGCCGGGTCCGCGGGCGAGGACGTGGAGGCAGGCAAGGTCACCGTCACGGGCCAGCGCCTCTACCGGCTGGTGGACCTGCGGGCCGCCGGCCGCCACCGCCTCCAGCTCCGCTTCCAGCCCGGCATCAGCGGCTACGCCTTCACCTTCGGATAGCGCGCTCACTGTGACGGATCTCTCCTTTGCGAGCCCCCGGGACCGGGACCATGCGCCGATGGAGATGAGGGCCGCAACCGCACCCGGGGAGCGCGCGGGCGAGGTCACGATCGGCGCCCGCTTCAACGGGCCCGAGGCGAGCGCCAACGGCGGCTATGCCTGCGGCGCCTTCGCGCGCTTCGTCGGCGAGCCCGCCGAGGTGACGCTGCGCACCCCGCCCGCGCTCGAGCGGCCCTTGGCCGTCGTCAGCTCGGATGACGAGGGCGTGCGCGTGTTCGACGGCGAGACGCTGGTGGCCGA
This sequence comes from uncultured Solirubrobacterales bacterium, assembly GCA_963813725.1. GTDB lineage: Bacteria > Actinomycetota > Thermoleophilia > Solirubrobacterales > 70-9 > VGBV01. The sequence goes on along the minus strand of CAWFAI010000010.1, from coordinate 45,597 downwards.
GGCGCGCCCGGCCGAGCTGCCCACGCTCGAGCCCCCGCTGCGCCCCAGCTTCGAGCAGGCGCTGGAGGCCCGCGCCGCCCATCCCGCGCTCGGGGTCCGCCACCCGCTCTCAGGCTGCTTCGTCTGCGGCCCCGAGCGCCCCGACGGCCTGCACGTCAGCCCGGGCCCGATCGACGCGCAGGCCGACATCGGCGCCGCCCCGTTCGAGCCCGACGAAACGGTCGCCGAGGACGGAATCGTCCTGCCCGAGGTCGTCTGGGGCGTCCTCGACTGCCCCAGTTACGTGCCCTCGATGTGGAACGGCGGGCAGATGGACACCGGCGCCATCAGCCTGCTCGGGCGCCTCACCGCCCAACGGCACCGCGAGATCGAGGTCGGCGAGCGCCTCGCGGTCGTCGGCTGGCCGCTCGGAGACGAGGGCCGCAAGCGCCACACCGCCACCGCGATGATCGACGCCGACGGCGAGATCGCCGCTCGCGCCAAGGCGACCTGGATCGAGCTGCGGCGCTAGGGCCGGCGGGCTCTACGGCCGCCGTGCGCTGACCAGCAGGTTGTAGAAGAGCTGGGGGGGAAGGCGGGGCTCCAGCAGCCGCGTGTCCACCCTCTGCAGCGCCAGATAGGAGCGGAAGGCGAACGAGCGCCACCCCCAGGGGATCTGCTCGGGGACGGCGCCGGCCTCGAGCGTTCGCGTGGTCCAGCCGTGCATGTTCGCCAGCAGCTCCTCGCCCTGGACGTGTACGCCGGCGAAGCCCGCGTCACGTGCGAAGTCGCCCAGGTCGGCGGGGCGGAAGGCGTGCACGTCCACCTCTGGCTCCAGCGCGTGTCCGTTTGAGTCGGGCTCGGCCTCGTAGTCGCGGCGCCCCGCCCCGATGGCGCGGCGCCACAGCGGTCCCGCCATCAGCGCGGCGCGCTTCGGGACCGCCGCGATCAGGTCCCCGTAGCGCGAGGGCTCGCCGCAGAAGACGAGGACGCCGTCGCGGCGCAGCAGGCGGTGGAACTCACCGAAGGCCCGCCCAAGGTCGGGAATGTGGTGCAGGACGGCGTGTCCGAAGACGATGTCGAAGCTGGCGTCCTCGAAGGGAAGCTCCTCGGCCTCGGCCTCCTCGGTCTTCACGTTCAGCCCCAGCTGCTGGGCGTTGGTCCGCAGCGCCTTCAGCATGCCCGGCGAGATGTCCGTGGCGGTGGCGCGCTCGAGCAGCCCCGCCTGCATCAGGTTGAGCGTGAAATATCCGGTCCCCGCGCCGATCTCCAGCCCGTCGCCGAACGGCTGCGCCGGCAGGGTCCCCAGCGCCTTGCGCATCTTGGCCAGCACCTGCTCCTGGCCGGTCTCGCCGAAGTCGATGCCCCACTTGGAGTCATAGGAGCCCGCGGCGACGTCGTGGTAGTGCTCGTTGACCTGCTTGATCCGCTCGGGGCTGGCGGGCGCGCTCATAGCGGGGCGATGTTAGCCCGCGTACCCTGCGCGGCCCATGGCCTACGCGCAGCAGGATCAGCCCGAGGGCGTGCCGCCGCTGGAGCTAACCGGCGAGCGCACGCTCCCCGACGTGCCCGAGGAGAACTACTGGTACCAGCGGCACGTCGCCGTCTATGAATGGATCGCCGCGCGCTGCGAGGGAAAGCGCGTCGTAGACCTCGCCTGCGGCGAGGGCTACGGCTCCGAGCTGCTGGCGCGGAGCGCCCGCGAGGTGATCGGGGTGGACGCCAACCCCGACGCCCACGAGCACGCGCGCCTGCGCTACAGGCGGCCCAACCTGAGCTTCAGGCGCGGCCTGGTGGAGGAGTTCGACGAGGAGGTTGACGCCGTCGTCTTCCTGCAGACGATCGAGCACATCCACGACCCGGACGCGCTGCTCGATCGCATCGCGCGGGTAGCGCCGGTCGCCTACATCTCAACTCCCAACCGCCTCACGCTCGCGCCGCCGGGCGCCGAGAAGTCCGACAACCCCTGGCACCTGCGCGAGTACGACGCGACCGAGTACCGCGCCCTGCTCGCCGCGCACTTCGGCCGCGTCGAGCTGCTTGGCCTGTTCCACGCCCGCAGGCTGCGGGCCCACGAGCTCGCCATCCGGCTGGGCTGGGACCGCATCCACCCGGCGGCCCGCCTGACCAAGCCCTTCTATGACCGCTTCATCCCGGCAATCTCATCCAGAGACTTCACCCTGCGTGACGCCGGCCTGGAAAAGGCGCTGGACTTCGTCGGCGTCTGCCATGTCGCGTCCTGAAGCCCGCCGATTCCGGGACTCAGTAGGCGACCTGGCGATCGTTCTGCACTCGCACATGCCCTACGTCGAGGGCTTCGGCACCTATCCCTTCGGCGAGGAGTGGCTGTTCGACGCCATCGCCCGCTCGTACCTGCCGGTGCTCGAGTCGGCCGAGGACCTGACCGTCACCGTCACCCCGGTGCTGGCGGACCAGCTCGAGGCGGGCGGCGTGGGGGAGCGAGCGCTGGAATTCATCCGCCGCCACCGCCTGGCCGCCGCCGAGCGCGACGCGGCGGAGGCCGAGCAGCCCCTGCGCGCCGCCGCGGCCGCCGACGCCGAGGGCTACGCCCGCGCGATCGGGCGCCTGGAGGAGCTGGGAGGGAACGCCCTGCGCGCCTTCCAGGAGGCGAACGGGCGGGTGGAGCTGATGGCCTCGGCGGCCACCCACGCGGTGCTGCCGAAGCTGGCGACCCTGGCCGGCCGCCGTCTGCAGGTGGACGCCGGCCTGCGCTCGCACCGCCGCCGCTTCGGCGCCCCGCAGGGCTTCTGGCTGCCCGAGTGCGCGTACGTGCCCGGGACCGACGCGGTGCTGGCCGAGCGCGGTCTCTCCTACACCTGCCTCGACCTCAGCGCGCGCGAGCCCGACGGCGCCGCGCTGGCGCCGGCCCGCCTGCCCTCGGGACTGACGGGCTTCACGATCGACTGGCCGGCGGTGGAGCTGGTCTGGTCGCAGGACGGGTACCCCTCCGATCGCGCCTATCTCGAGTACCACCGGCTCTCGCCCAACGGGATCCGCCTCTGGAGCATCGGCGGCGAGCCATACGACCGCGGGGCGGCGCGCGAGCGCACTGCCGAGCACGCGCGCGATTTCCTGCGGCGGGTGCGCTCGCGCCTGGCCCGGCACGCCGAGAGCGGGGAAGGCCGGGGCCTGTGCGTGTTCGCGATCGACACCGAGCTGCTGGGGCACTGGTGGGCGGAGGGCCCGAGCTGGCTGGCCGAGGTCCTGGCCGCCGCCCCGGGGGAGGGGGTACGCCTGCTGAAGCTCACCGAGGCGCTCGCCGAGCACGAGCCCCAGGCCAGGCGGGCCGCCGAGTCGAGCTGGGGCGAGGGCAAGGGGCTGGAGACGTGGGACAGCCCCGCGGTGGGGGACCTCGCCTGGGCCTCGCGCCGCCTGGAGCTGCGCATGCTGGCGGCGCTGCGCTCGGGCGCGCTGGGGCGAGGCTCGGCGGGGGCCCTGCGCGCCGCCCGCGAGCTGCTCGCCGTGCAGTCCAGCGACTGGGCGTTCATGGACCATCGCGGCCAGGCCGGCGACTATCCCTTCACGCGGGCGACTGACCACGCCCAGGCGATGATCGAGTCCATCATCGAGGCCCAGGGGGCCGATCCGCGGCTGCGGAACCTCGCCCCCGACCTCAGCCTGGGCCCGCTGCTGGAGCCCTGACCTGTAACGATTGGCTGCGTGGCCAGCTGCGTGCTGATCCTCTCCTGGGAGTACCCGCCTCTGATCGAGGGGGGCCTTGCGCGCGTCGTCAGCAAGCAGGCCGAGGGCCTGGTTGACCTGGGCCTGGAGGTCCACGTGCTCACCCGCGGCGGCGAGGAGTCGCCGGTGGAGGAGGACGTCGCCGGGGTCCACGTGCACCGCGTGCGCGAGCCGACGCGCCCTGCGGAGCTGAACGAGTTCGTGGCCTGGGTCGAGCGCATGAACTCAGACATGCTGGCCGCCGGGGTCGAGCTGGGCGACCGCCACACCTTCGACATCGTCCACGGCCACGACTGGCTGGTGGCCAACGCCTGCGACCACCTGGCGAAGCGCTTCGGGGCGCCGCTGGTGACCACCATCCATGCAACCGAGCATGGGCGCCATCAGGGCTGGGTCAACAAGCACCCCCAGATCTACATCCACGGCGTCGAGCGCTGGATCACCAACCGCTCCGACCGGGTGCTCGCGTGCTCGACGTTCATGCGCGAGCAGATCGTGGACGTCTTCGGCGTCCCCGAGCAGCTGGTCCAGGTGATCCCGAACGGCATCGACCCCGAGGACATACGGCCCCAGAACGACGACGAGCTGCGGCGCCTGCGGGCCGAGTTCGCCTCGCCCGACGAGTCGCTGGTGCTGCTGGTGGGCCGCCTGGTCTACGAAAAGGGGTTCCAGTTCGCGCTGGAGGCGCTGCCGAAGATCATCGAGCGTCTGCCGAGCACCCGCTTCGTGGTCGCGGGCTCGGGAACCCACGAGGAGGAGCTGCGCCGCCAGGCGGAGGAGCTCGGCCTGATGGAGCACGGCACCTTCGTCGGCTGGATCGGCGATGACGTGCTGCACTCGCTCTACGCGATCGCCGACGTCTGCGTGGTGCCGTCGATCTACGAGCCGTTCGGGCTGGTGGCGCTCGAGGCGATGGCCTCGAGCTGCCCCTGCATCGTCGCCGACACCGGCGGCCTGCGCGAGGTCGTCCCCCACGACGAGGTCGGCCTGCGCTTCCGCGCCCGCGACCCCGAGTCCCTCGCGGAGATGACGATCCGCGTGCTCGAGGACGCCGAGCTCTGCCGCCGGCTGACCGCCGAGGCCTTCAACCACCTGCGCCGCTTCGACTGGGACGACGTGGCAGAGCGCACGGTCGAGGTCTACGAGGAGCTGGCCGAGCTGCGCTCCGTCCCGACAGCCGAGGCTTAGATGCCTAGAGGGCGCGCGTGACGCCGCTTCCCGAGGGCCGCCGAGAGGTGAACCCCTCGCGGGAGGCGATGGGCGAGCGGCGCAAGCCCGGCTTCGGGTCCAAAACCGGGATCTCGGTGCCGATCTCGTTCGGCCTGCCGCTGATCGTGATCGGCCTCTTCCTGGTAGTCACGGGAGCGACGACAGGCGGCCTCCTCTTCTGGATTCTCGGCGGGCTCACCCTTGCTGCGGGCGTCGCCCTGTTCGCCTCGGGCAAGCGGCTCTGAGTCGCGGGTTAGGGGAGCCCGGCGTCTACTTCTTGCGCTTCTTGCGCTTGCACTTCTATTCCGTCGAGGGCTCTGCGGGGGGGTCGACCGGGTCGGGCCAGCGCAGCTCCTTGGGCGCGTCGCGCATCCGGATCAGCTTCGCCGGCACCCCCCCGACGACCGCGTTGGCGGGGACGTCCTTGGTCACCACGGAATTGGTGCCGATGATGGAGTTGTCGCCGACCCGGACGCCGCGCAGCAAGCAGGCTCCGTATCCGATCCAGACGTTGGCGCCGACGGTCAGATCGCGCTTGTAGATGCCCTGCAGGCGAATCGGCTTCTCGACCTCGGTCACGCCGTGGTCGAAGTCGATGAACATCGCCCGGTCGGCGATCACGCACTGCTCGCCGATCGTGACCGACTTGTAGGAGGAGATGGTGCAGTCCTGCCCGAAGACGGTCTTGGCGCCGATCTCGACCACCCCCTCGTGGCTGCGGATCTTGGTTCCGTCCCCGACCCAGCAGAAGCGCCCGAAGCGAAGCTCGGCGCCCCTTCCGATCTGAAGCTGAAGTCGCTTGCCGAAGAAGACCGGCCCGTCGGTCTTCCAGCGCCATCCGGCGGGCGTCAGGAACCGGCGCCATAGATAGCGCCACAGAAGGCGCGCGTAGAGGTGGTTCAACATCCCGTTCGCGGCCAGGAACCGCACCGTCCGGATCACGGCGGCGGATCATAAGTTGGACGGTGGTGCCCGGTTGATCGCCGGCGTGGGGGCTCGCAACTACACTCGCAGCGGTGCCGGCCCAGACCGACGAATCCCTGGCGAAGCGGCTGCTCGCAGGCGACAAGCGCGCGCTGGCGCGGGCAATCACCCTGATCGAGAACGACGATCCCGCCGGGTGGGAGCTGGTGCGCGAGGTCTATCCCCAGACGGGCAGGGCCCGGATCGTGGGCCTGACCGGGCCGCCGGGAGTGGGGAAGAGCACCCTGATCGGCGCCCTGACAAAGGAGATGCGCGATGCCGACCGCCAGGTGGCCGTGCTCTCGATCGACCCCTCCAGCCCCTTCACCAGGGGCGCGCTGCTCGGCGACCGGATCAGGCTCTCGGACCACTTCCTCGACGCCGGCGTCTTCATCCGCTCGATGGCGTCGCGCGGCGCGCTGGGCGGCCTCAGCGAGGCGACCCTGCAGGCCGCGCTGCTGATGGACGCCTCGGGCAAGGACGACGTCTTCATCGAGACCGTGGGCGTGGGCCAGGCCGAGATCGACATCGTCGACCACGGCGACACTGTGGTCCTCGTCCTCATGCCCGGCTCCGGCGACTCGATCCAGGCGCTGAAGGCGGGCGTGATGGAGATCCCCGACGTGATCGTCGTCAACAAGGCCGACCACCCGATGACCGACACGATGGTGCGCGAGATCCGCGGCGTGCTCTCGCTGGGGCCGGCGGCCTCGTGGAGGGTGCCGATCGTCCGCACCGAGGCCGCCAAGGGGGAGGGCGCGGCAGAGCTGGCCGAGAGGATCGCCGAGCACCGTGCCCACATCGAGGCCGAGGGGACGCTCGAGGAGCGCCGCGCCCGCAACCTCCGCAACGAGGTGCTGGAGCTGGCGGCGGCCAGGCTGCGACGCGAGCTCGAGGCGACGGTGGCGGATGATCCGGGCGTCGCCGCCCTGTTGGACCGCGTCGTCAGCCGCGAGCTGGACCCCGCCAGCGCCGCGACCGAGCTGCTGGACCACCGCGATTGACGAGGAGGACCTGATGCTGCTCGAGAACAAGAACGCGATCATCTACGGGGCTGGGGGCTCGATCGGAGGTGCCGTCGCCCGGGCCTTCGGGCGGGAGGGCGCGAACGTTCACCTGACCGGCCGCACGCTCGAGACCCTGGACGAGGTCGCCGAGGACATCCGCGCAGCCGGCGGCAAAGCCGAGACGGCGGCGGTGGACGCGCTCGACGAGTCCCAGGTCGACGAGCACGCGAACCGAGTCGCCGACGCCGGCGGCCTCGACATCTCGTTCAACCTGATCACGCACCCGAGCACGCACGGCACGCCGCTCTGGGAGATGGAGGTCGACGATTTCATGGATTCGGTCGAGGTCGCGGCGCGCACGACCTTCATCACGGCCCGCGCCGCGACCCGAAACATGATTCCGCGGCGCAACGGTGTGATCCTGGCGTTCGGCGGGCCGGGGGATCGCAGCGGGCCGGAACGCGAGTACTACCTCGGCGGCACCCAGGTCGCCTTCGACGCGATCGAGACGATCCGCCGCCAGCTCTCGATCGAGGCGGGCCCACACGGGATCAGGTTCGTGACCCTGTCGAGCGGGGGCATCCCCGAAACGCTGCCCTCCGAGTTCGACGGCCGCGACAGCATCGTCGAGCTGATCGAGGGGCAGGCGCTGCTCCCGCGCGCCGCAACCCTCGAGGAGGTGGGCAGGGCGGCGGTCTTCGCCGCCTCTGACTACGCCGCGAGCATGACCGCGGCGACGCTGAACGTCAGCGCCGGCGCCCTGATCGACTAGCTAGCACCCGAGCTGCCGGGCGATCACCATCTGCTGCACCTCGTCGGTGCCCTCGCCGATGGTGAGGATCTTGGCGTCGCGGTAGAAGCGGCAGACGGGGTACTCCTCGATGTAGCCGTAGCCGCCGTGGATCTGGACCGCCTCCTCGGTGGCGCGGACGGCGAGCCGGCCCGTGATCAGCTTGGCCTGGGCGGCGGTGAGGGTGAAGGGATCGCCGCGGTCCTTCTCGATTGCGGCGCGATAGACCAGCAGGCGGCTCGCCTCGATCTGGGCCGAGAGGTCGGCGATCTTGGCCTGGATCGCCTGGAACTTGGAGATGGGCTGCCCGAAGGCGCGACGCTCCTTGGCGTACGCGATCGCCTCATCCAGCGCGCCCTGGGCCAGGCCCACGCCCATCGCCGCCACGCCGATGCGGCCGCCGTCCAGGATCTGCATGAACTGCTTGAAGCCGTCGCCGCGGCGGCCCAGGAGGTTGCCCTCGGGCACGCGGCAGTCGGTGAAGGCCAGCGGGCGGGTATCCGAGGCGTTCCAGCCCATCTTCCGGTAGGGCTCGCCGGCCTCGTAGCCGGGGGTGCCGTTGGGGACGATGATGTTGGAGATCTCCTTGGCGCCGTTGCCCTCAGCCGTGACCGCGGTGATCGTGACGCAGCCCGAGATGTCGGTGCCCGAGTTGGTGATGAACTGCTTGGCGCCGTTCACCACCCACTCGTCGCCGTCGAGCTTGGCGGTGGTCTTGGTGTTGCCGGCGTCGGACCCCGCCTCTGGCTCCGTCAGCCCGAAGGCCGCGAGCTTCCTCCCCGAGACGAGCTGCGGCATCCAGTCGTCCCGCTGCTCGTCGGTCCCCCAGAGGTGGATCGGCATCGTCCCCAGTGAGGTGTGGGCGGCCATCGTGATCGCGACCGCGGAGTCGATCCGGGTCAGCTCCTCCACCGCGAGCGCGTAGCTGAGGGTGTCAGCGCCCCCGCCGCCGTACTGCTCGGGGAAGGGGATGCCCATCAGCCCCAGCTCGCCCATCTTGGCGACCAGCTCATAGGGGAAGGCCTTGGTGCGGTCGAGCTCCTCGGCCACCGGCGCGACCTCGTTGCGGGCGAAGTCGCGGACCGTGTCGCGCAGCAGCCGCTGCTCGTCGCTGAGGTCGAAGTCCATGCCGGCCGGCAGTGAAGCAGGAACGCGGCCTGCCTGATCATCGAGCTTGGAGCCCGCGTCCCGGCCACGGCGTAGCCGGAGGCCGACTGGCTAGCGTTCGGGCCGTGCCGGCGCCCACCTCCAAAGATGTCGTGCTCCGCTCCTACAAGCCGTCAACCGGGGCGACGTGTTCGCCGCGATGCAGGCGCTGGCGGTAGACGCCGAATGGCATGAGAGCGGCGTATTGCCCGAGCCCGACGTGCACGTCGGCCGCGACGCGATCGCCGGCTTCTTGCGGGAGTTCCTTGCCCAGTGGGAGCGCATCGATCAGGAGATCGTCGAGACCCGCGAGGTCGGGCGAGAAGATCGCGGTCTTCATCCACATGAACGCCACGGGGCGCGGCTCCAGCGCGGAGGTCGAATGCGAGCTACGCGCACGTCTGGACGATGCGGGACGGGCTCGGCGTTCGCGTCGACGCCTTCTACGAGCGCGAAGAGGCCCTGGCCGCGATCGAGCCGTAGATCCCCGTCGCGAGGATCGCCGTGAGGAAGGCCAGATAGAGGCGCGCTAGCCAGTCCGTCGCCGCCCGAGATCCGATTCGTGCAGGGCGACGGCGAGCAGCTGCAGCGCACCCAGAGCGGCGTAGGCCACTGCGGTGCCGGCGAACAGCACCAGGCGGTTCTCTGCGAACCACGATCAAGGCCACCAGCGCAACGCCCGAGGATGAAGGCCCCGAGGGCGCGCGAGACAAGCGGCGTCAGCACCCATGGCCACACCTCGATCGCGGCTGTCGGGCGCCAGCAGCATCACGGCCGCGGCGCCGAGCATCACCGCGCCCTCGGCCGCCAGCACGGCCCGCAGCGGCCGTCGGCAGCGCGCAGCCCGGCCCGCGGCCGCCGACCTCGCGCGGCGCTGCCTCGCAGGATGCCGTAGGCCAGCAGCGGCGGCGCCACGATATACGCGCAGAGCCAGAACACCCCGGTGAGGCTGTCGAGGTCGAAGCGGTCGAGGTGGACGAGCGTGACGACAAGCAGCACCACGGCGATCACCAGCACCGGGATAAGCGATCGGACGGACCCCCGCCCAGCCGCTCGCCCGCGCGCCGCGTCAGCAGCAGCGCGAACGCGGACCAGTAGAAGGCGCCGAGCGCCGCCGCCGACAGTGGCGGCTCGATCGTCCACGAGAACCACTTCTCTCGCTCAGAGGCTCCGAGCGAACAGCAGGAAGCCCGCGATCAGGGCGAGCCCAGCGAAGCCGAGCAGGGTCCAGCGCAGGAGCGGCGTCAGCCCGTTCATCACCGTCCATCCTACGATCGCCGGGGAGTGCGACCGACGGATTGCCCCGCAGATGACTAGCGCGCGGCGGCGCGGACCAGGTCCACCAGCAGCCGCACGCCGTAGCCCGTCGGGCCCTTGCCGGCGTACTCGCGGCCCACGTCCCAGGCCGTGCCCGCGATGTCCAGGTGCACCCAGGGGCGCTCGTCGACGAACTCCTCCAGGAAGGAGCCGGCGTAGATCGTGCCCGCCTTGCGCTTCTCGGCGGAGTTCGTCAGGTCCGCCACGGTGCCCTTGGTCAGCTCCTTGAACTCGGGGTGCAGGGGAAGGCGCCAGGCGATCTCGCCGGTGCGCTCGGCGGCGTCCGCGACCTCGGCGGCGAACTCGTCGTCGTTGGAGATGAGCGCGGCGTAGGTGGAGCCGAGTGCGATCAGGACCGCGCCGGTCAGGGTCGCCAGGTCCACCAGCCGCTCCGCGCCTCCCTCCACCGCGTAGGCCAGCGCGTCGGCCAGGATCAGGCGGCCCTCGGCGTCGGTGTTGTTGACCTCGACGGTCTTTCCGTTCAGCTGGGTGATGATGTCGCCGGGCTTGGTCGCCCGCCCGCTGGGCATGTTCTCTGTGGCGGGGATTACCGCCAGCAGGTTGCAGGGGATTCCGAGCTCGGCGATCGCGGCGACCGCCTCGATCACCGCGGCCCCGCCCGACATGTCCATCTTCATCTCGTGCATGGCGGCAGCGGGCTTGATCGAGATCCCGCCCGAGTCGAAGGTGACCGCCTTGCCGACCAGCGCCAGCAGCGGGCCGTCGCCCTCGATCCGCATCGAGATCAGCTTCGGCGGCTGCTCGGTTCCGGCCGAGACCGCCTCGAGGCCGCCCATGCCGCGCTCCACGATCTCGTCGCGCTCCATCACCTCGGCGCTGACGGCGTCGTGGGTGGCGGCGATCTCGAGCGCGCGCTCGGCCAGGTAGGCGGGGGTCGCGACGTTGGAGGGCAGGTTCTGGAGCTCGCGGGCGCGGTTGGCGGCCTCGGCGGTGACGCGGGCGACCTCGACGCGCTTCGCCAGCTTCGCGTCGCCCAGCAGGGTCAGCGAGTCGATGGTCGGCGGCGAGGCCTGGTCGCCCTCCTCCTCTGGGTCGGCGTCCGAGCGGAAGCGGTCGAAGCGGTAGGCGCCCAGCACGGCTCCCTCGACGATCGCGGCCGCGAGCTCGTCGTCGGAGCCCTCGGGGACCACGATCCCGAGGCTCCCAGCGCGCAGCCCCTGCGCCTGCTTGGCCGCGATCGCGGCAGCCACCCGCGCGCGCTCGGGGTCGAGCTCGTCGCGGTCGCCCAGCCCCACCACCAGAACCCGCTTCGGGCTCTCGGGATGGATCACGGTGGCCTTGCGATAGGCGGGCCGCGCGTCCTCGGCCCCGCGAGCGTCCCGCAGCTCCTCGGGCAGCTCTTCGCCCTTCGAACAGCAGCACCGCGACGAGGTCGTCGTCGGCCTCGGCCAGCGGCTTGTCGGATACCTCCACCCGCACGGGCGCGGAGCATACGCCCGCGATGTGGGGGAGAGGCGCCGCGCCCTAGCTCGGCGGCGCCTTCACGTCGCCGGAGGCTGCCCGCCGTCGAGCGCCCCGAAACACACCCCGGCTATCTTTTCCGGCCCAGCAGCCACACGCGCATCCAACGAGACGAAAGGCGCAGATGTCGAAGACGGTGATCCTCTCCACGGCCCGCACCCCGTTCGGGAAGATGGGCGGCGGCCTCGCCCCCCTCGACGCCACAGAGCTGGGCGGGACGGCGATCGCCGAGGCCCTGGAGCGCGCCGACGTCGCCCCCGACCAGGTCGAGAGCGTCGTCTACGGGCAGGTGCTGCAGGCCGGCCAGGGCCAGATCCCCTCGCGCCAGGCCCAGATCAACGCCGGCATCCCCAAGGAGGTGCCCTCGGAGACCGTGAACAAGGTCTGCGCCTCGGGCATGCGGACGATCGGGCTGGCCGACCAAGCGGTCCGGGCGGGCGATCTGAACGTCGGGGTCACCGGCGGCATGGAGTCGATGAGCCAGGCGCCCCACCTGCTGCCGGGCGCCCGCTTCGGCTATCGCATGGGCAACGTCGAGGCGATCGACTCGATGGTCCACGACGGCCTCACCAACCCCTTCACCGACAAGCAGATGATCAACGAGGCGAGCGAAGTCTCGAACGAGCTCGAGATCAGCCGCCCCGACATGGACCGCTTCGCGGAGCGCTCCCACCAGCGCGCCCAGAAGGCCACCGACGAGGGGCTGCTGGCCGAGGAGATCGTCAGCGTCACCGTCAAGGGTCGCAAGGGCGACACCGTCGTCGAGGTCGACGAGGCGATTCGCCCCGACACCACCGTCGAGACCCTGTCCAAGCTGAAGCCGGTCGGCGGCGACGACGCAACCCACACGGCGGGCAACGCCCCGGGCGTGAACGACGGCGCCGCGGCGGTGATCGTCGCCTCCGAGGAGTGGGCGAAGGAGAACGGGAAGGAGCCGATCGCGACCGTGCTCAGCTATGGCCAGGTCGCCGACGACTTCCCCTACCTGGCGAAGACGCCGGCCCTCGCGGCCCAGCAGGCGCTGGAGAAGATCGGTAAGTCCCCCGAGGACGTGGACCTGTGGGAGATCAACGAGGCCTTCGCCTCGGTCGCCCTCAACTCCGTGCGCATGCTCGGCGTGGACGAGGACAAGGTCAACGTCAACGGCGGAGCGATCGCGCTCGGCCATCCGATCGGGGCCTCGGGAGCGCGCATCGTCGGCGCCCTCATCCACGAGCTCCAGCGCCGGGGCGGGGGCCTGGGTGTCGCCGCCATCTGCAGCGGCGGCGGGCAGGGCGACGCCATCGTGCTCGAGGTCAACGGCTCCTAGCCGTTGCGCATGATCCAACCGGAGGGCGACGTTCGGGATCAGCCCGGCGTCAGCAAGCGCGGCGCAGCTTTCTTCGATCTGGACAAGACGCTGATGGCGGGGTCAAGCGGCATGGTGTTCGCGCGGGTCGCGGCCGGCCACGGGCTGGTTTCCCGGCGGCAGATGGCGCGGTGGGGGCGCGACCATTTCCGCTATCGGCTGCGGGGCTCGACCGACGAGGAGACCTCGGAGCTGCTGCGGGTGGCGAAGGAGACCTTCAAGGGAGTGCCCGAGCGCGACATCGTCCGGCTCGGTCCCGAGGTGCTGGCGGGGATCCTGCCGCGGATCTATCCCGAGATGCTCGAGGAGGTCCACCGCCACCAGGACGAGGGGCGGGCCACGTTCATCGTCAGCGCCGCGGGCAACGAGATGGTGGCCCAGCTCGCGGGAGTCCTGCGAATGGAGGGCGGGATCGGCACCAGCTACGAGGTCGGTCCCGACGGGCGCTACACGGGCCGGCTGAACGGGCCCTTCGTCTACGGCGAGGGCAAGGTCGAGGCGATGCAGCGCTTCGCCGATGAGCACGGCATCGACATGGAGGAGTCCTTCGCCTACTCGGACTCGGTCAGCGACCTGCCGATGCTGCGCTCGGTCGGCAACGCCGTGGTGGTCAACCCCGACGCCGAGTTGCTGGAGCACGCGCGCCGGGAGGGCTGGCGCGTGCTCAAGTTCGAGCGTCTCGGCCGGCGCATGGCGATCGCGGCGGGCACGGCTCTGGCCGCGGCCGGTGGCACCCTGCTCGCCTCGCGTCGCCGCTCGCAGCCGAGCCGGCGGTTGGCGCGTCGCCGCTGAGCCGCCCTCCGCCGCAGGGTCCGCAAAGCCCGCGACCCGGGACATTAGGCTGGTCGGAAGCGATGCAGCCGCCGTCCACTCACGTCGTCCGCTTCGTCGTCGCAGCGAGCATCGTGGTGACCGCGTTCCACTTCACCGACAACGCGGTCTCGATCGAGGACTACCCGCAGCCGGACTGGATCACCGAGGCGGTGGTGTTCATCGCCTGGCCGCTCTTCTCCGCCGTCGGCGTCGCCGCGTACCTGCTCTACAGGGACGGGAAGTTCCCGCTCGCCAGCTGGCTCCTGCTCGCCTACGCCTTCGCCGGGATCAGCAGCCTCGGGCACTTCCTCTCCGGGTCGCCGGACGAGTTGACGACGCGGGGCGTCGTCTCCATCCTTGCGGACGGCTTGGCGGGGGCTGCGGTGCTCACCGTCGCCCTGTGGTCGTTCAATTCCCGCGGCAGACTGAGGGCGACGTGATCACCGCGGCCGGTACTGCCGCCCAGGCGCGGCCCTAGAATCGCGGCATGGCGATCGAGCCCGAGGCGCGCCGCCGCGGCCACGAGTGGCGCCAGGAGGTCTATGAGCGGGGCGACGAGCGCGAGGCCCTGTTCGAGACGATCTCCGGCGAGCCGGTGCGCCCGCTCTACACCCCCGACGATCGCGCCGAGGCCGACCCCGAGCGCGACCTGGGCCTCCCGGGCGAGTACCCGTTCACGCGCGGCGTCTATCCCTCCATGTACCGGGGCCGGCTGTGGACGATGCGCCAGTTCGCGGGCTTCGGCACGGCCGAGGAGACGAACGAGCGCTTCCGCTACCTGCTCGACCACGGCCAGACCGGCCTCTCGACCGCCTTCGACATGCCGACGCTGATGGGCCTCGACTCCGACCACGGCCGCAGCCTCGGCGAGGTCGGGGTGGAGGGGGTCGCGATCGACACCCTCGACGACATGGAGACGCTGTTCGGCGGCATCCCGCTGGACGAGGTGACGGTCTCGATGACCATCAACGCCCCGGCGGCGATCCTGCTGGCCTTCTACGTGGTCGCCGCCGAGAAGAAGGGGATCGGGCCGGAGAACCTCGGCGGCACGATCCAGACCGACATCCTCAAGGAGTACATCGCCCAGAAGGAGTGGTGCTTCCCGATCGAGCCGGCGCTGCGCCTGGTGGAGGACATGATCGAGTGGTGCTCGGCCGAGATGCCGCGCTGGCACCCGATCTCGATCAGCGGCTACCACATCCGCGAGGCCGGCTCGACCGCCCAGCAGGAGCTGGCCTTCACGCTCAAGGACGGCTTCACCTACGTCGAGTCCGCGATCGAGCGCGGCCTCGACGTCGACGACTTCGCCCCCCGCCTCTCCTTCTTCTTCAACGCCCACATCGACTTCTTCGAGGAGATCGCGAAGTACCGCGCCGCGCGCCGCATCTGGGCGCGCGAGATGCGCGAGACCTACGGCGCCCGCAACGAGGCCTCGTGGCGGATGCGCTTCCACACCCAGACCGCGGGGGTTTCGCTGACCGCACAGCAGCCGCTGGTCAACATCGTGCGCACCACGATCGAGGCGCTGGCCGGGGTGCTGGGCGGCACCCAGTCGCTGCACACCAACTCCTACGACGAGGCGCTGGCGCTGCCGACCGAGGAGGCCGTGCAGCTGGCGCTGCGCACCCAGCAGGTGATCGCCCACGAGTCCGGCGTCACCAACACGATCGACCCCCTCGGCGGCTCCTACTTCGTCGAGACGCTGACCGACGAGATGGAGCGCGCCGCCTACGAGTACTTCTCTCGGATCGACGAGCTCGGCGGCATGGTCCAGGCGATCAAGCAGAACTTCCCCCAGCGCGAGATCGCCGACGCCTCCTTCCGCTACCAGCAGGAGGTCGACTCGAAGCAGCGGATAGTCGTCGGCGTCAACGACTACGTCAACGAGGGCGAAGAGGAGATCTCGACGCTGAAGATCGACCGAGAGCTGGAGCGCAAGCAGGCGGGGCGGCTGCAGGCGACCAGGGCGAACCGCGATTCAGCGGCGGTCGAGCGCACCCTGGGCGAGCTGCGCTCGGCGGCCACGACCGAGGCCAACCTGATGCCGCTGTTCATCGAGTGCGCCCGCGCCCGCGCCACCGAGGGCGAGATGGTCGCGGCGCTGCAGGAGGTCTTCGGCCGCTACACCGAGTCGCCGGTGTTCTAGCGGCCGCGACCTGATGGCGAAGCCGTCCCCCTTCGCCGCTCAGAGGTGTGATTTACAAACAGCTGCTGTTGCAGGGAAAGCAACAGTTTGAGCTAGCCCTCCTGCTTTCGCGCATTGCGAGAGCAACCCTGGAGCAACTCAGCGCTTCTGCTTCTTGTCCGAAGCGGTAGCGGGCCCAGGACCGAAAGCCGCTTCAGTGTCGGTCAGGCTTGCGACCAGCGGCGAGCTTGACGGAGACCGGGAGCTCGAGGACATCTCCGCGCTGATAGGGGCGCACGAGTCGATTGAAGGCGTCTCGGATACGCCGCTGGGTCTCCTCCGGCTGCCGCACGATGAGCGCGGAAGTTCGGACAGTTCCTCCAAGCAAGCCGTCCCAGAGCTCGTCGGCGGTCGCGACTCGGTGGGTGAATGCGATCGTCCTCACCGCGCGGTCCTGTAAGCCATGGTCGCGCATGAGAGCGTCGAACTCTTCGTCGGCCGAGAAGCGGAAGAAATCGGGCCCGGTGGGTAGATCCTCGGGAGGCGTTGCGCCGGCCTCCGCGACCGCGTCCAGGAAGACGCCCAGAAAGCGGGCGCGCTCGGGCAGGTCCCATGCCGTCAGCGCGAGCCTGCCGCCCGGACCGAGCACGCGCACGAACCCTGCCATCGCCCGCTCGGGGCGTCCGAGGTGCAAGATCAGGAAGTTGCCCACGACGGCGTCGAAGGAGGCGGGGTCGAACGGAAGCTCGTGTGCGTCCGCCCGGCGGAAGTCGAGTCCCGGATGCAGCCGGCGGGCGAGGGAGACCATCGCCCCGGCAACATCCACCCCAACCACCGACGCTCCTCGCTCGGCCCCTCGGGCTGCCACGTAGCCGGGGCCGGTGGCGAGATCCAGCATCCGCGTCCCTGGCCCCACCGAGGCGACATCAAGCAGAGACTCGACCAGTCGGCCGGTAATGCGGCCGAAGAAGCGGTCGTAGCCGGCCGCCTTCTCTTCCCAACCTCCCGCCTCGAAGGCATTGAAGGCGTCGGGATCGATCGCGGCCTGCCCCACGACCGCAACATACGCCCGCCGCGTCACCGAAACAAGGCTGCGCGACTCGGCACTGGGCAAGCGCCGCTTTCCATGCGGAGGAGCACCGAGCCTCATGCGGTTCGGACGCCTGCTTTCGCGTGAAAAGCAGGTGCGCAGCGGGCACTGTGGTGAGCAGCTGAAAAGAGCCGCTTTGGACGAGAAGCAGCGCCTTGACATCACACGCCTAAGCGGTGACGGGGAAGCCGTCTAAGCCGCGCGCGGCTTCGAATCGACGATCAAGACCACGTTGCCGACCGGCGTCAGGTCGGATCCGGCAGCGAACATCCGCCCGATGTGGCGGCGGCTCGCCTCTGCGCGAGCCAATTCGCAGGCGGCCTCGCGTTCGAGGCCGGCGGCGATCAGCCGCTCGGCGTGTTTCGGATCCCTGTAGAGAACGTCGTACATTGCCGCGCCCCTTTCCCAAGCGTTCCTAGGAACACATGCTTCTGGAAGAAGGTTCGGCCGATCGCCGAAACCTCCTGTTTTCAATACGGTGAAATTCGCAGCCGTTCCACCACGAACGGAAATCCTCCGAGATGCCGACCGAGACCGAGAAGAAGACCGACCGCAAGATCCGCATCGTCGTCGCCAAGCCCGGGCTGGACGGCCATGACCGCGGGGCGAAGATCATCGCGCGCGCGCTGCGCGACGCGGGCATGGAGGTGATCTACACCGGGCTTCACCAGACGCCCGAGCAGATCGCCGAGACGGTGATCCAGGAGGACGCCGACGCCGTCGGCCTCTCGATCCTCTCGGGCGCCCACATGACGCTGGTGCCGCGCGTGGTCGAGCTGCTGCGCGAGCAGGGCGCCGAGGACGTGATCGTGACGGTGGGGGGGACCATCCCCGCCGACGACATCCCCGAGTTGAAGAAGCTCGGCATCGCCGAAGTCTTCACGCCGGGCGCGCCGACCGACGAGATCGTCGATTTCGTCCGCGGCGCCGTCCGCTAGCCGGCGTGCGCTGGATCCCGGGATGCGGGGTATAAAGCGGCTCGCCGCAGACAAGCGCGCTGTACCCTGATTGACTGGTCAGTCAACCAGTCGTAGCTGTAATATCCCGCGCCGCCACTTCCCCAAGGAGGACCTGACTTGAAGATCTGTTGTCTCGTCAAGGAGGTCCCGGACGCCGCTGTCGAGAAGCGGATCGATCCGGAGACCAAGCGCCTGGATCGCTCGGGCGAGAAGAACCTGAACCCCTTCGACACGCACGCGATCGAAGCCGCGATGCAGGTGAAGGAGGGCGGCGCCGACGTCGAGGAGATCGTCGCCGTGACCATGGGCCCCGACAGCGCCGTGCGCGCGCTGCACAAGGCCGTCGCGCTGGGCGCGGACCGCTCGGTGCACCTGACCGACGCCGCCCTGGAGGGCTCGGACGTAGCGGCCACGGGCTACGCCCTGGCCAAGGTGCTGGAGAAGGAGAGCCCCGACCTGGTCCTGCTGGGCCAGCAGTCCGATGACGGCGAGTGCTACACGATCGGCGCGGTCGTCGCCGACCACCTGAAGATGCCCTCGCTGACCCAGGTGATCAAGATGGACGCGGCCGACGGCAAGCTCACCTGCGAGCGCCAGGCCGAGTACGGCTACGACACCGTCGAGGTGGAGCTGCCGGCCGTGATCAGCGTCGGCGATGCGATCAACGAGCCGCGCTACCCCAGCCTCAAGGCGATCATGGGCGCCAAGAAGAAGCCCCTCGACACGCACGCCGCCGGCGACGTCGGCATCGAGGCCGACCGCGTCGGCGAGGGCGGCTCGCGCACCACCGTGCTCGAGCTCAAGGCCCCTCCTGAGAAGGAGGCCGGCGAGATCATCGAGGACGAGGACACGAACGAGACGGTCGAGAAGATCGTCGCCTGGCTCGACGAAAGGAAGCTGATCTGATGGCGGGCATTTTGGTCTACACCCTTCACGACGACGAGGGGGAGTTCAACAAGAACTCCCTCGGAGCCCTCTCCGAGGCGTCAAAGCTGGCCGGCGAGCTCGGCAGCGAGGCCTCCGCGATCGTGGTCGGCGACGTCGCCGACGACGCCGCCAAGGGCCTCGGCAAGTACGGCGTCACCAAGGTCTATCGCGCCAAGGACGTCCCTGAGGGCCTGGCCCAGCCGATCGTCGACGCGATGGCGAAGGTGATGACCGACAACGACATCTCCTACGCGCTCTTCGGCGGAGGCCTGCTGGGCTTCGAGATCGGCGCCGGTCTGACGGCGCGCCTGAACGCCGGCGTGACGATGGAGGTGACCGCGGTGAACGTCAAGGACGGGAAGCTCGTCGCCGAGCGTCCGATCCTGCAGGACTCGCAGATCGCCGACGTCGGCTACGTCGCCGAGCCCGGCATCATCATCGGCCGCCTCAACGCCTTCGACGAGAACGAGACCGGCGGCGAGGCCGAGGTCGAGGACGTCGAGGTGGAGCTGTCGGAATGGTCGACCAAGGCCAAGATGGTGACCCGCGGCGAGCAGCGTGGCGCCGACGTCAACATCGAGGACGCCGACATCCTGGTCGGCGGCGGACGAGGTCTCGGCCAGGCCGAGAACTTCAAGATGGCCGAGGAGCTGGCCGAGTCCATGGGCGGTGCAGTCGCGGCCACCCGCGCCGTCGTCGACGCCGGCTGGTACCCCTACGCCGCCCAGATCGGCCAGACGGGCAAGACCGTCGCGCCGAAGCTGTACCTGGCGGCCGGCATCTCGGGGGCGATCCAGCACAAGGTCGGCATGCAGAACTCCGAGAACATCCTCGCCATCAACAAGGACCAGAACGCGCCGATCTTCGAGTTCTGCGACCTGGGCGTGGTCGGGGACCTGCACAAGATCGTTCCCAAGCTGACCGAGGCGATCAAGGCCAAGAAGGGCGGCTGACGGGGTTCATATGGGCCAGAAGGTCGCGCCCGCGGAGTTTCCCCCGCCGGTGAACCCGGCGGAGGAGTTCATCGCCCCGATCACCGACCCCGAAGAGGAGCGGATCGAGGTCGGGGTGGCGATCGTCGGGGGCGGCCCCGCCGGCCTCGCCTGCGCGGTCAAGCTCGGGCAGCTGCTGGAGGGCGAACCCGAGCTGGCTGAGAAGCTGGGCGAGGTCCCGGTGGCTGTGATCGAGAAGGGCAAGACCTCGGGCGCGCACCTCCTGTCCGGGGCCAACATGCGCCCCTCGGCGATGGAGGAGCTGTTCCCCGACCTCGAGAAGTCCGACTGGCCTGTGTTCCAGGAGGTCACGAAGGACGCGGTCTACCTGCTGACCAAGCGGGCGGCGCTGCCGCTGAAGCCGATGCCGCCGAACTTCCGAAACCACGGCAACTACGTGACCTCGGTGTCGAAGCTCGGCCGCTTCCTGCAGGAGAAGGCCGAGGAGGGCGGCGCCTACGTGCTGAGCGAGACCGCGGCCGACAAGCTGCTGGTCTCCGACCGGATCGTGCGCGGCGTGCGCTCGGGCGACAAGGGACGCGGCAAGCAGGGCGAGGAGCTGTCGAACTTCGAGCCCGGCTCCGACGTGGTCGCCAAGGCGACCGTCCTGGCCGAGGGCACCCTGGGGCACCTGACCGACGCGGCGCTCGATTACTTCGACCTGCACGGGCCCAACCCGCGGCGCTGGGAGATCGGCGTCAAGGAGGTCTGGGAGGTGTCCGAACCGCTCGACCGGGTCATCCACACGATGGGCTGGCCGCTGCGCAAGCGCGCCAAGTGGAACGAGTTCGGCGGCAGCTTCATCTACCCGATGGGGGAGGACAAGGTCTGCATCGGCCTGGTGGTCGGCCTGGATACGACGGACGCGACCTTCTCCTGCCACGACGGCCTGCAGGAGCTGAAGACGCACCCCTTCGTGAAGGGAATCCTGGACGGCGGCAAGCGGGTCGCATGGGGCGCCAAGACGATCCCCTCGGGCGGCTATTGGTCGATGCCGAAGCGCCTCTCGGTCCCGGGCATGGTGATCGCGGGCGACGCGGCCGGCATGGTGAACGTGCCGACGCTGAAGGGCATCCACTACGCGATGCACGCCGGCATGTACGCGGCCGAGGCGATCGTCGCAGCGCTGAAACAGGACTCGGTCAACTTCGAGGAGTACGAGCGCAAGGTGAAGAAGTCCGCGATCGAGAAGGAGCTGTACGAGTCGCGCAACATGCGGCAGGTCTTCTCCAAGGGGTTCTTCGTCGGCGGCGCGCTGGCGAGCGCGATGACCATCACCAAGGGCTACTTCCCCGGCGGGCACTGGAAGAACGAGGACGACGCCGACGTGAAGGTGGAGATCGACGGCGCGTCCCGGAACTATCCGAAGCCCGACAACGAGTACACGTTCGACAAGCTGAACTCGGTCTTCCTCTCGGGCAACGCCACCCGCGACGACGCGCCGAACCACGTGCGCATCCAGGAGCGGGTCCCGCGCGAGATCGCCCAGACGTGGGTCTCGATGTGTCCCGCGCAGGTCTACGAGATCCCCGACGAGCAGCTGGAGAACGGCGCCGGGGCGGTGGACGTCCACGTCACCGCGTCCAACTGCGTTCAATGCGGAGCGATCACGGCCAAGGGCGGCCGCCTCACCCTCCCCGAGGGCGGCGACGGGCCCCTGTACACGGAGACCTAGTCACGGTCGAGGTCGAACTCAGGGACGAGTCCTGGGTCGGCATCCGCCCAATCGAGGCGGAGGACAAGGACGCGCTGCTCGCGGGCTTCAACCGTCTCAGCGAGGAGTCGCGCTACAAGCGCTTCCTGACCCCCATGGACAGGCTGACGAGTTCCCAGCTCAGGTACCTGACCGAGGTCGACCACCGCGACCACGAGGCGCTGGTCGCGGTCGATCTCGCCGCCGGCGACCTGGTCGGGGTCGGCCGCTACGTCCGCGACGCCGAGGACGGGGCCCGCGCCGAGGCCGCCGTCACCGTGGCGGACGACTGGCACCGGCGCGGCCTGGGCACGGCGCTGACCCGCGTGCTCGCCGGCCGCGCCGTGGAGGAGGGGATCAGGTGCTTCACTGCGCTGCTGCTTTCTGACAATGCGGAGGTGGCCGGATTGCTGAAGGGGGTGGGGGAGCTGGACGTGACGGCGCGCGAAGGCGGCGCGATCCAGGTCGAGGTGCCGCTCGTTCCCGAGGTCGTCAAGGACCCGGCGCTGCGAAGCGTCCTGCGCGCCGTCGCCGCCAGCGAGGGGCGCCTCGCATCGACGCCCGGCGACCCGCACCTGGCTGGCTAGCCGCCGTTGTCGGCGACGAAGGTGGCCACGGCCTCAGCGTCGGCGCCCTCGTAGAGCCCGGCGGGCATCGTGCCGCTGCCGGTGCCGCCCACCTGGATCGCCTTCAGCACGTCGGCCTGGTCGGCCTGCAGGTCATCCAGGTTGGGCCCGATCGCGCCCTGCGTCCCGGCGGCCTCGAGGGTGTGGCACGAGCCGCAGCTCTGCACGAACAGCTCGCGCCCCCGCTCCTCGGAACCCGACAGCGGGGCGTCGGCCTGGGGCTCCTCGGGGGTCGAGCGCGCCTCCTCGGTCGCCTGGTCGAGGTTCTCGCCCTCGTCGTCGGTCGTCCCGCAGGCGGCGAGGGCGACGACGGCGAGCGCCACCGAAGCGAGAGCCGCGGCCTTTCTGGGTGACGGCATCAACCGCTCGTTACCCCCGCTCGCTGCTCCCTAACCGGGCCCAGTCTCGATCAGCTTGCGATCGAGGGCGTAGCGGACAAGGTCAGAGCGGCTCGTCAGGCCCAGCTTCTGCTGGATGTGGGCGCGGTGGGATTCGACCGTGCGCACGCTGAGATAGAGGTTGTCGGCGATCTCGTTGTTGGTATGCCCCAAGGCGATCAGGCGCAGGACCTCGAGCTCGCGCCCGCTGAGGTCGTCGGGCGCCCCGGCCTCGCGCTCGGCGGCGAGCCTCGCCCCCAACTCGGGTTGCAGGTAGGTCTTGCCCTCGGCGGCCAGGCGGACCGCCTGCACAAGCTCCTCGGTCGCGGAGTCCTTGAGGATGTAGCCCAGGACCCCCGCCTGCAGGGCCTCGCGGGCGGACGCGGTTTCGGCCTGCATCGTCAGCATCACGATCTGCGTCTCGGGCGACTGGTCGCGGATCGTCGGGATGGCGGCCAGGCCCGAGCCGCCGGGCATGTTGATGTCGAGGATCAGGACCGCGGGCCGGTGCCCGTTGACGTAGCGGATCGCCGCATCGGCGTCGCCCGCCTCGGCGACCACCTCGATCCCGTCCTGGTCCTCGAGCAGCTTGCGCAGCGCGCTTCGGACCACCGTGTGGTCGTCGGCCAGAACGACGGTTATCGGGTCGCTTCCCCCTGTGCTCTGCATCATTCGATCGCCCGGTGCGGGCTACGTGAAGACTAGTTCGCGCTGAAACGGCGCACCGCAACTTCGGCTGTGCCCCATTGTTTTTGGGGCGTGTCTAGGGAGCATTCAGAGGGGACACCGGGGCGCCGAATCGCGATTGCGGCCCTGCTGGCCGGCCTGACCTGCGCGGCGATCGGGCTCTTCCCGGGCGGGGGCGAGGCGAAGAAGCAGGGCAAGAAGGAGCAGAAGCGGCCGAACATCGTGCTGCTGATGACCGACGACCAGACGGTCGAGTCGCTGAAGGCGATGCCGATCGTCGACTCCAAGCTGGCCAACGCGGGCGTCACCTTCAAGAACAACTTCGCCAGCTTCCCGGTCTGCTGCCCCTCGCGGGCGACGATGCTGACCGGCCAGTACCCCGACAACCACGGCGTCCGCACCAACCAGCAGCCCAGCGGCGGCTACGTCGAGATGAAGAACACGATCGGCAACACGCTGCCGGTCTGGCTGCAGCAGGCCGGCTACTACACGGCGCACATCGGCAAGTTCCTGAACGGGTACGGGACGGGCGCGAACGCCCCCGACACCGAAGTGCCGCCGGGCTGGAGCGAGTGGTACGGGTCGCTGGACGATCCCGACAACTTCACGGGCGGCACCTACACGATGTACGGCTACACGCTGAACGAGAACGGGGCCGTCGTCCACTACGGATCCACGCCCGACGTCGTCGACCCCGCCACCTACCAGACCGACGTCTACTCGGCCAAGGCCGAGGACTACATCCGCCGTCGCGCGCCCAAGGGCAAGCCGTTCTATCTCTCGGTGGCGCCGCTTGCGCCGCACGGAGAAGCGGGATCGTGCAACTGCGCGGGGGACGATCCCCGGGGCGCCCCGCGCCACCAGGGGCGCTTCGCCGCTGAGCCGGTTCCCCGCCCGCCCTCCTACAACGAGGCCGACGTCTCCGACAAGCCTGCCGACATCCGCAACCTGACCCCGATCACGGCGCCGCAGGAGGCTGCGCTCGATGCCCGCTACCGCGCGCGGCTCGAGACCCTGCTGGCCGTGGACGAGATGGTCGGCAACCTGATCGGCGCGCTGAAGGACAAGGGCGAGCTGGACGACACGGTCTTCATCTTCACCGCCGACAACGGTTTCTTCCACGGCGAGCACAGGGTCCGCGCCGGCAAGGTGCGCCACTACGAGGAGTCGAGCAAGGTGCCGCTGATCATCAGGGGGCCGGGCGTGCCGAAGGACAAGCGGCGGGCCCAGCTCGCGGTGAACGCCGACCTGGCTCCGACGATCCTCGATTACGCCGACGCCAAGTCCGGCCGCGCGATGGACGGCCGCACCCTGGTCCCGGTGATGGAGGACAAGCTCTTCGAGCCCGGCCGCGGCATCCTGATCGAGGCGTTCAACAACGCCGACACCAGCGATCCGGACGCGGTCGACACCCGCTACAGCGCCGTGCGCACCGACCGCTACGTCTACGCCGAGACGGGGTCAGAGCAGGAGCTGTACGACCTCTCCAACGACCCCTACGAGCTCAACAGCCGCCACAACGACGCCTCGCTCGCGGGCGTCGAGGCCGCCCTGGACCGCCTGCTGGCGAAGCTGACCTCCTGCGCCGGCAAGTCGTGCGCGACGAAGGCATCGCTGAAGCTGCAGCTCAAGTTCCGAAATGGCGGCGGCTGCGTCGCGAACGGGATCAGGGCGAAGGTCAGCGGCGGCTCGGCGCCCGAGGTGCTTGGCGCGCGCTTCTATCTGGACGGCCGCAAGGCGGGCAAGGACGGCGCTGCCCCCTTCGACACCAAGGTCGGCGCGAAGCGCCTGGACGGGTCGGGCAAGAACCGGCTCAGCGCCAACGTGACGCTGCTGGACGGCCGTGACTTCACGGTCAAGCGCTCGGCGCCCGACGCCTGCTGAACGGCACCAGCTAGGCGGGTACTTCGACGGGCTTGGTTGCGCGCACGAAGCCCGCGATCTCCTCGGCCAGGCGCTGGGGCTGGTCGATCGAGACGAACGTCTTGGCGTCAGGGATGCGGACGACGCGTGCATCGGGCATCGCGGCGGCGAGGCTGTCGGCGTGGGCGACCTTGAACCAGCGGTCCTCCGGGGCCCAGGCGAACAGGGTCGGCGAGGCGAAGCCCTCCAGGTCACGCGCGGCCTGCTCGGTCTGCTTCGGGTCGATGCCGAGGATGAACTTCCTCGTGTCCTCGCGGATGCGCGGATCGTTCAAGCCGGGGTCGAGCCAGTCGTCGAGGAGCTCGCCCGGCAGGCGGCTCTTCGTCAGCACGCCGAAAGCGATCGGCGAGCGGCGCAGCGGCTTGATCCGCATGCTCTGGGTCATCATCGTCAGGGCGCCGGGGATCCTCGCTGCGGGCTTGAAGTAGGCGAACAGCTTCGGCGGGAAGTTGTCGTAGGCATCGCAGTTGGTCAGGACCAGCCGGCCGACGCGCTGGGGGTAAGCGGTGGCGACGAGCTGGCTGATGGCCCCGCCCGAGTCGTTGCCCACGAGGGTGACGCGGTCCAGGCCCAGCTCGTCCAGCAGGTCGACGACGAGCCTGGCGACGCCCGGGGGAGTGAGGTCGGCGTCTGCCCTCATCGGGACGGCGTGCGAGCCCAGTGGCAGGTCGGGGACGATGCAGCGGAAGTCCGGGGCCAGGCGCTCGGCGACGCCGTCCCAGAGGCGGCCGTTCACCAGCAGGCCGTGGAGGAAGACGAGCGGCTCGCCGCTGCCGCTGTCGCGGTAGCGGATCGTGCCCTGGGGGAGCGCGGCCTCCTTCATACAGGCTGTATGTATCACAGATACAGTCTGTATGTCAAGCACAGGCCGTAGCGGTCTTTATTCGCGGCTTCGCCCCGTGGCTAGAATCGGTGGCGATGAAGACCGAGATCCATCCCGAGTACGTCCTCTCGCACGTCCACTGCTCGTGCGGGAACGAGTTCTATACCCGCTCCACCAAGCCCGAGCTTCACGTCGAGCTCTGCTCCCAGTGCCACCCGTTCTATACGGGCAAGCAGAAGCTGGTCGACACCGGCGGTCGCGTCGAGCGCTTCCGCCGCCGCGCCGCGAAGAGCAAGAAGGGCGAGTAGGCCGAGCGCCCGTGTGGAGCGCCCCTGCTCAGAGGATGCCGCGAGGTGAAACGGGCGCGGTCGCCTGATGGCGGCCGGAGCCAACGGCGCAGCTGCCGCTAACGGCGCTGGCAGGGCGGTGAAGGCTCAGGCCGAGCGCATGCCCGACGGCATGCCGGTTGCTTCCGAGGACGCGCCGGTCGGCGGACAGGCCGTCCTGGAGGGCGTGATGATGCGCGGCGTCTCGACCTGGGCCGTCGCCGTCCGCAACCCCGAGGACGAGATCGAGGTCACCTCCGAGCCGATCGTCTCGTGGGCGAAGCGCCACCGCGTGCTGCGCTGGCCGGTGATCCGCGGGGTCGTCGCCCTCGGTGAGTCGCTCAAGATCGGCTTCAAGGCGCTCGCCATCTCGGCCAACGCCCAGCTGCCCGAGGACGACGAGGGCGAGAAGGAGGAGATCGGCGGCCTCATGTGGGGCCTCACCATCGCCTTCTCGATGGCGCTGGCGATCGGGCTCTTCTTCGTGATCCCGGTCGGCGCCACCAGCCTGATCAAGGACTGGCTCGGATCCGCCCTGCTCTTCTGGCTGGTCGAGGGGATCCTGCGGACCCTCATCTTCATCGGCTACATCGTCGCCATCAGCCGCCTGCCCGACCTGCGTCGCGTCTTCGAGTACCACGGCGCCGAGCACAAGACCATCTCCTGCTTCGAGGCCGGCGACGAGCTGCGGCCCGAGAACGCGAAGCGCTACTCCCGGCTTCATCCCCGCTGCGGCACCAGCTTCCTGCTGATCGTGATGGTGCTGGCGATCTTCGTGTTCGCCCCGATCGGCCTGCCCGAGTGGTACTGGCTGTTGCTCTCGCGCATCCTCGGCATCCCGCTGATCGCGGGCCTCTCCTACGAGGTGATCAAGTGGGCCGGCAAGAACCGCAACAAGAAGTGGGTCCGCGTCCTGATGTGGCCCGGCCTGATGCTCCAGAACCTCACCACCCGCGAGCCCGACCTGGATCAGCTCGCCGTGGCGATCCGCTCGCTAGAGGAGGTCCTCGCGAACGAGGATCTCGACAAGTCCCGCAAGGAACAGCCGATAGAGATCGTCGCCTAGGCGAGCAGCTCTCTGAGCTCGCGCAGGGCCAGCCGCCTTCCCCAGCCGCAGTCGTCCCTGGACCACCGGGTGGTTCCCGTCTCCCAGCCGATTCCATCCCTGCGCGCGGTTTTGCCCGCGGGCGTCACACTTATGCCCGTGATTGACGAGCTTGTCGACCAGATCGAGCGGCGCCACGCGGAGCTGGAGGCCGCGATGTCCGACCCTGCCGTGATCGCAGACCGGGAGAGATACGCCGAGGTCGGGCGTGAGTACCGCCAGCTCGAGGGCGCCCACGGGCTGGCGGCGGAGTACCGCAAGCTCAGCGACGACCTGGAAGGGGCGAGGGAGCTGCTGGCCGAGGACGGCGACGATCCTGAGCTGAAGGCGGTCGTCGCCGAGGCGCCGGGCCGCCTGGAGGAGCTGGGAGAGGAGATCCGGCTGGCGATGGTCGAGCGCGATCCCAACGACGACAAGAACGTGATCATCGAGATCCGCGCCGGGACCGGGGGGGACGAGGCCGCCCTGTTCGCCGGGGACCTGCACAAGATGCTGACCCGATACGCCGAGGCGCGCGGCTATGCGACCGAGGCGCTCTCGTCCTCGGCCGCGGACCAGGGCGGCTTCAAGGAGAGCACCTTCGCGATCAAGGGCGACGGCGCCTACTCGGTGTTCAAGTACGAGGGCGGGACCCACAGGGTGCAGCGGGTGCCGAAGACCGAGTCCCAGGGTCGCATCCACACCTCGACCGCTACGGTCGCGGTGCTGCCGGAGGCCGAGGAGGTGGAGGTGGAGCTGGACCCGAGCGACCTCGATATCGACACCTACAGATCGACCGGGCCCGGCGGCCAGTCGGTCAACACGACCGACTCGGCCGTGCGGATCACGCACCAGCCGAGCGGGATCGTCGTTTCCATGCAGGACGAGAAGTCCCAGCGCCAGAACCGCGAGAAGGCCATGCGGGTGCTGCGCGCGCGTCTGCTCGAGCACCAGGTCGCGGAGCAGCAGGCCGAGGTCGCGGCCGAGCGCAAGGCCCAGGTCGGGACCGGGGAGCGGTCGGAGAAGATCCGCACCTACAACTTCCCCCAGGATCGGATCACCGACCACCGCGTGAAGCTGACCGCGAACGGCATCGAGCGCGTGCTGGGCGGCGAACTGGACGAGTTCACCGAGGCGCTGGCCGCGGAAGAGAAGCGGCAGCGTCTGGAGGCTCAGGCGGCCGAGGCTTGATGCAGGGAGGGCAGACAGGCGGGGCGTCCGTTCGCGAGGCGCTCGCGGGCGCGGTGGACGCGCTGGCGGCAGCCGGCGTCGAGTCGCCGCAGCTCGACGCGGAGCTGCTGCTGGCCGAGGCCACCGGCTGGTCCCGCGAGCGTTTCGCCACCGATCCCGGCGACGCGCTTCCCTCCGCCGCGGCCAGGGCGTTCGGCCAGATGGTGCGGCGGCGGCTGAACCGCGAGCCGGTCGCCTACATCCTCCGCCGCAAGGGCTTCCGCGGCATCGAGCTCGAGGTGACCTCGCGCGTGCTCATCCCCCGTCCCGAGACCGAGCTGCTGGTCGAGGTCGCGTTAGAGCTAGCGCCCGCGACCGTGCTCGACGTCGGCACGGGGTCGGGCGCCGTCGCGCTGGCCGTGGCCGACGAGCTGCCGGCCACGGAGGTGACGGCGACCGATACGTCCGCCGACGCCCTGCGGGTGGCCCAGGAGAACGCCGCCAGGCTCGGGCTGGAGCGGGTGAAGTTCGCCACCGGCACCCTCCCGGCGCGGGGCAGCTTCGACCTTCTGCTCGCCAACCTCCCGTACGTGGGCGAGTCGGAGTTCCAGCAGCTTGAGCCCGAGATCCGCGAGCACGAGCCCCGCACGGCCCTGGTCCCCGGCCCCACGGGCATGGAGGCGATCGAGTCCCTGAGCGCAAAGCTCACAGCGGACCCGAGCTTGGCCGCGGCGGTGGCGCTGGAGGTGGGCGAGGGCCAGGCGAGCGCAACCGCGACCCTGCTCGAGGGAGCGGGCTACGAGCGGGTCGAGGCGCGGGCCGACCTGGCCGGCATCGACCGCGTCGTCCTCGGACGGCGCGAGGAGTGAGCGAGGCCTTTTCGATCGAGCGGGACGGTGCCGACGCCGCCCGCGAGGCGCTCGAGGGCACGGTCGCGGCCGGCGGCGTGGCCCTGTTTCCGGCCGACACCCTCTATGGGCTCGCCTGCGATCCGCTCGACGCGGCGGCGATCGAGCGCATCCACCGGATCAAGGGACGCGACGACGGGAAGCCCTCGGCGGTCCTGTACTTCACGCCCCTGGCGATGAGGGAGCTGATCGCGGGGCTCGGCCCGGGCGCGCGGGCCGCGATGGGCGCGCTTCTGCCCGGCCCGGTGACCCTGGTGATCGCGAACCCCGAGCACCGCTACCCGCTGGCCGCGCGCGAGAGCCCCGATCGGCTCGGGGTGCGACTGATCGAGGGCCCACTGCTCGGCATGCCGTTGCCCGTGTTCCAGACCAGCGCCAACCGCAGCGGCGAGCCGGCGCCGGCAGGGTTCGACGCCATCGACCCGCGGATCCTCGAAGACGTCGACCTGGCCATAGACGGCGGCGAATTGGGCGGTGAGCCCTCGACCGTCGTGGACGTCAGCGCCCTGGACCGTGGCGGGGAGTGGAAGGTCCTGCGCGAGGGCACGCTCTCGGTCGCGGAGGTTGCAGCCCGCCTCGACCTGGACTAGCCCGGCTTCGCCGCGAGGGCGACCGACCGCACGAAGAGGTCCCGCGCGCGCTCGAGCTCGGGGCCGGGCTCGCGCTCGATGCGCTCGAGCGAGAGGCCCTGGACGCCCGCGATGATCAGCACCGTCAGCGCCTCGTTCAGTCGCTTCGGCGGCCCGTCCTTGGCCGCGGCGAGCCGCTCCGATACCACCTGGCGCCACCGCTCGTTGATCTCGGCGACCGTCCGCCTCACCTCGGGCTCCACCACCGAGACCGCGGCGAGATCGAAATAGAGGCGGGGGACCCGGGGATCCTCGGCGGCGATCTCCTCGACGCTCACGGCGATCGCGCGGACCAGGTCCTCGACCGTGTCGGCGCCGTCGATGCCGGCGAGCACGCGCGTAGTGATCATCTCGGCGACGTGCCGGCCGGCGGCGGCGACGAGGCCGTCCTTGGAGCCGTAGTGGTAGGCGATCAGCGCCTTCGACTCTCCCGCGAGGACCGCGACCTTGGCGACGGTGAGGCCGGCGTAGCCGTCGGCCTTCATCGCCTCGACCGCGGCCTCCAGGATGCGCTCGCGCGCACCGGTCGAAGGCCGCCCCCGCTTCGCGGGAGCCGCCGGTGGGGCGGAGGGGCTCACGCCTCCGCGCCCGCCAGCATCGCCGGGTCCAGTCCCATCGCCGCCAGCTTCTTCGAGAGCGCCTTCATCGCGTACTCGAAGATCTCGCGCGACTATAGAACGGGGTCGAGAAGTTGTAGGGATCCTCCACCCACGGCGGCACGAACACCAGGGTCGCCACCGGCAGGGTTTCCTTCAGCGTCTCCTCGATGATCCTCGCGTTGGCCTTGTCGGCCCTGATCGCGTCCGCCAGGAACTTGACCCCGAAGCCGACGTGGCGGGACTCGTCGCGGTTGACCGCCGTGAAGCCGGCCGTGAAGCCGGGGAACCAGTCGCGCTCCTTGAGGCTGCGGATGAGGAAGCGGGCGCCGGTCAGGGCCAAGGTGCCCTCGATCACGACCATGTAGACGGTGATGCCGCGCACCAGCGAGGCGAAGTCGCTCGGGTCCTTGCGCAGGTTCTCGGCGCACTCGTGCAGGATCCCATCGAACAGCTTTTCCCAGTCCTCGTTGACGTGGTTTCGCTGCTGGCCGAGCATGTCTCCGATCGAGTCGGCCTTCATCCCGAACACCTCGCGATAGAAGCGGTCGAAGAAGACCATGTGCTTGGCCTCGTCGGAGATCTGCGTGGTCAGGAACACCTGGGCCTCGTGGGACGGGGCGCCGAGCGCGAACGGCAGCAGCTCGACCGTGACGCGCTCTTCGCCCAGGAAGAACTGCGAGAAGCCGAACAGCAGGAAGCGCCGCTCCTCCTCGGTCATCAGGTCGGGATCCGCCCACTGCTTGGCGTCCTCGGTGAAGTCGAAGTCCTCGGTGGACCACTGCTGGCGCTGCCAGCGCATGAACAGCTTCTCGTAGGAGGGGGCCGCCTCGATGATGCGGTCGAGACCGCTCATCACCTTGTCGATGTCGGCGTCCATCAGGACCGACAGGGCCTCATCCTCGGTCTTCAGCTCGACGCCGCCGTTGCTTCCGTTCTCGCTCATCTCGGGTCCTCCGCGTTTGCCGTTGCCGGTTGCGGGTCTTTACTTATCATACGTTCAATAAATACTCAACCGGCATCGCCGGCACCTGCCTCGAAGGCGGCCGTCAGCTCCTCGTCCGTGGCGAAGAAGCGGATCTCGCGCAGCATGCCGTCGTCGATCCTCCAAATCCCGTAGCCCTTCTGGTCGACCTCGATGCCGGTCGCCTTGCCGCGCGCCACCAGGTTGAAGCGGATCATCACCGTCGTTTCCGCGGCCGACGATCTCGAGTCGGCTCGATCCGGACCTCGTCCATGATCTCGAGGAAGGACTCGAAGTAGCGGCGGACGCCGTCGCGCCCGCGGTAGGTGTCCGGCTCGGCCGCGATCCCGGGCGGCGTGGTCATCTCGAACTCGGGGTGCACGAACTCGATCAGCGCCTCGACCCCGTCCTCGCTGTAAGCGCGGATCCCGCGCTCGACGATCTCCTGGGCGCTGTCGGCCACCGGGCGACAAGCTATCTTCAAACGCCGTGACCGACTTGCCCGACGACTTCCAGACCGCGCCGCTGGGCGAGGTCGACCCCGAGATCGCCCAGGTCCTCGACCGCGAGCTCGGCCGCCAGCAGGACACGCTGGAGATGATCGCCTCCGAGAACTTCGTCCCGCAGGCCGTGCTGGAGGCCGCGGGATCGGTGTTGACCAACAAGTACGCCGAGGGCTATCCGGGCCGCCGCTACTACGGCGGCTGCGAGGAGGTCGACGTGGCCGAGCAGCTCGCGATCGACCGCGCCCTGGAGCTGTTCGGGGGCGACCACGCCAACGTCCAGCCCCACGCCGGCGCCCAGGCCAACAACGCCGCCTACATGGCGATGCTGGAGCCCGGCGACACGATCATGGGCATGGCGCTCGACCACGGCGGGCACCTCAGCCACGGCATGAAGCTGAACGTCTCGGGCAAGCTGTATGCGGTCGTCCCCTACCACGTCCGCCGCGAGGACCTGCTCTGCGACATGGACGAGGTCGCGAGCCTGGCGAAGGAGCACAAGCCGAAGGTGATCGTCGCCGGCTGGTCGGCGTATCCGCGCCAGCTCGACTTCCCCGCCTTCCGCGAGATCGCCGATAGGGTCGGCGCCCGGCTGATGGTGGACATGGCTCACTTCGCCGGCCTCGTGGCCGCGGGCGAGCACCCGAACCCGGTCGAGCACGCCGACGTCGTCACGACCACCGTGCACAAGACCCTCTGCGGCCCGCGCAGCGGTCTCATCCTCTGCCGCGAGGAGCTGGCCAAGGACATCGACCGCTCGGTCTTCCCGGGCCAGCAGGGCGGGCCGCTGATGCACATCATCGCCGCCAAGGCGGTGGCGCTCGGCATCGCGCAGAGCGAGCCGTTCAGGGAGCGCCAGCGTCAGACGATCGCCAACGCCCGCGCCCTGGGCGAGGGCCTCGCCGCCGGCGGTGTGGACGTGCTCACCGGCGGCACCGATGTGCACCTGGTGCTGGTGGACCTGACCCCGACGGGCGTCTTCGGCAAGGAGGCCGAGCTGCGCCTGGAGGAGGTCGGCATCACCGTCAACCGCAACGCGATCCCCTTCGACGAGCGCAAGCCGATGGACCCCTCGGGCCTCCGGATCGGAACGCCGGCGCTCACCACCCGCGGCCTGGTCGAGCGACGACATGGCCGAGATCGCCGAGGTGATCGTCGCCGCGCTCGGAGAAGACTTCGAGTCCAACAAGGCCGCTCTGCTGGACCGCTCCAGGGCCCTGATGGAGAAGTACCCGCTCTACCCGCAGCTGAGCGCAGCCGCCGTTTGACGGTCTGCCCAGCACGTGCGGCGGGGGAGGGGCGCGAATGAAGATCTGGGTCGACTGCACCGCCGCCGCGCATCCGCTGGTGCTGCGGCCGATCATCGAGCGCATGCAGGGGGCGGGCCACGAGGTCGAGGTGACCGCCCGCGAGTACGGACAGACCACGGGCATCCTGGAAAGGCTCGGGATCCCGTTCACGAGCGTCGGCCGCCACGGCGGCGGGCGCATGGTCGGCAAGGGGAGCGCGCTCGCCTCGCGCAGCGCCCGGCTCTGGCGCTGGGCGAGGGGTAGGGGTTTCGAGCTGGCGCTGGCGCACGGCTCGGTCGATATCTCGGTGGTCGCGCGGGGACTGCGCATCCCGCTCGCGCAGATGAACGACTACGAGCACGCGGGCTTCCAGCGGCGGCTCGCGTTCCGCCGCGCCCGGGTGGTGATTGCGCCCGAGGCGATCCCGGCCGAAGCGATGGAGCGGGCAGGGGCGAGGGCCGAGGCGCTGTTCCGCTACCCGGGGCTGAAGGAGGACTACTACCTCGCCGACTTCCGTCCCGACCCGGAGGTGTTCGCGGACGTCGGGCTCGACCGGCTGGAGTTCGGCGCCGACGTGCGAGGACCCGGTGCTGGTGGTGGTGCGGCCCCCGCCCGAGACCTCGGAGTACCACGCCAAGAACCCTCTGTATGAAGGGGTGATGGACCGGCTCGGCGGCTCGGCCGACGCGATCGCGGTGGTGATCCCGCGCACCGAGGGGCAGGCGAGCCGGCTGCGCGAGCGCGGCATGCCCTCCCTGGTGATTCCCGGCCGCGCCGTCGACGCCCAGAGCCTGATCGCCTACGCCGACCTGGTGGTCAGCGCCGGGGGCACCATGAACCGTGAAGCCGTCGCGCTGGGCACGCCCGTGTACACGATCTTCAGCGGCGCCATGGGGGCCGTTGACGAGAAGCTGATCGCCGAAGGCCGGCTGCGCGAGCTGTCGGACCCGGGGGCGATCGAGCTGGTGAAGCGTGAGGCGGGAACGGGCCCGATCAGCCCCCGCGACCCGCAGTTGCTGGTCGACGCCGCGCTCTCGGCCGCTTCGTAGCTCATCGCGCCGCGGGCTTCGGGAGAATCAGGCCGATGCGCTCCCTCGACGCCCAGGACGCGATCCTGGCCTTCGTCTTCGCGGCCGCCGCCGCCTGGACGCTGGTCCCGGCGGCCGAGTCGATAGCCCGCAAGATCGGGGCCATCGACGAGCCGACCGAGCGCGGGCTGCACGACGTCCCGACGCCGAAGCTGGGGGGGCTCGCGATCCTGGTCGGCGTACTTGGGGGCCGGCCTGATCTGGCTGCCCTGGGACAAGGAGACGCAGTCGATCCTGCTCGGCGCCACCGCGGTCACCGCGCTGGGGGTCGCGGACGACGTCTTCGACCTGCCGGCGCTGCCGAAGCTGCTGGGCCAGATCGGGGCCGCCCTGATCCCGGTGGTCTGGGGGGACGTGCGGGTGGACGTGACGACGCTGCCGTTCATCGGCGGCTTCGACACCGGCTGGGGCTCATATCCGCTGACCGTGATCGGGATCGTCGCGATCATCAACGTCATCAACTTCATCGACGGGGTCGACGGCCTCGCCTCGGGGGTATGCGCGATCTCTGCGGGCGCGTTCGCCGTGATCGCGATCTCGCTCGACCGCTATGAGGCGGGGGTGCTCGCCGCGCTCACGGCCGGCGGCGCGATCGGCTTCCTGCGCCACGGCTTCCCGCCGGCCTCGAGCTTCATGGGCGACACGGGGTCCAACCTGCTGGGCTACATGCTCGCCGTGACGGCGGTGCAGGGCTCGCTCAAGACCAACGCGGCGCTGGCGCTGGCGCTGCCCCTGGTGGTGCTGGCCGTGCCGATCCTGGACACCAGCTTCGTCGTCGCCAAGCGGCTCAAGTACCGCCAGCCGATCTACCAGGCCGACCGCTGGCACTTCCACCACCGGATGGCGAACATCGGGTTCAACCCGCGACAGACCTTGCTGTACCTCTACGGCTGGACCCTGTCGCTGGCGCTGCTCGCCCTCGCTCTCCGCTTCATCCCCTACAGCGACGACCGCGGCAACTTCGACCCGTTCTGGACCGCCGTGATGGTGGTGCTGCTGGTGGGCGAGGTGATCGCGAGCATCTACGTGATCGACGTGCTGGAGATCTTGAAGCTGCGCCGGCTGCGGCTGCGCCAGGCCGCGGGTCCCGCGCCGCCCGCCCCGCCCGTCGAGGCCCAGGTCGATGCCGGCGTCGCCCGTGAGCTCGACACCGGCACCTACGCGGCAGTCGACCCCGAGACCGGCGAGATGTCCGCCGTGGACCCCGAGAGCGGCGAGATGGAGCCGGTCAGACCGGGCGAGGGGGCCGGGGAATCGCCCGAGGGCGAGCCGCGCGCCCCGACCAACCCGCCCGGGGGTCCGTAACGCGGGCCATAGGGCCGCGTGCGAGTGCGGTAGCTCAGGCCCCGAGGGCTTGGGCGACCTGCTCGCGTCCGCGATAGAGCCGGCTCATCACGGTGCCTTCGCGGACGCCGAGCGCCTTCGCCGCCTCCGAGTAGCTGAGCCCCGCCACGTCGACCGCGGCCACGGCCTCGCGATAGTGCTCCGGCAGCTCGCCGAGGGCGTCGAGCACCTGTGAGGCCTCGAGCGCCTGCTGCGGGTCCCCGACCGCCTTCGGAGCGGGGACCCGGTCGGGGTCCTCCACCGCGTCGGCGGTGACCGCGCGCTTGGTGCGTTCGCTGCGCAGGTGGCTGTACCAGGTGTTCCGCAAGGCCTTGATCAGGTATCCGAGATCGTCGTCGCGACGGATCAGCCTGGGTTTCGAGAGCACCTTGACGTAGGTCTCCTGAACCAGGTCCTCGGCCAGCGCCCGCGACCCCGACATCGCGCAGGCGGCCCGGAAGAGCGCGTCGATGTGATCCCCGGCTGACTCCGGGTCGAGCTCGCGCAGCTCCCCCTGGACCATGATGAAGATCAGAAGGGCACCGCCCCATCGCCCTTCCAGGAGGCCAGCGTGAGCAGCTCCTTCTGGCTCACGCCCTCGCCCGCGAGCACGCAGGTGTAGCCGTCGCGAAGCCAGGTGACGATCTGCTGAGAGCCGTCCGAGCTGGCGCTGAGGTCGACGTCGTTGAGCGTCTTCTGCCTGGACCCCTCGGGCGGGTCGATCGCATCGCCCGAGAGGATCGTGTAGCCGATCCGCTTGCCGCCGCGCTCGTAGAAGACGGTGGTCGCATCGCGGCCCTCGATCTCATCCGTGCGCTGGCCGGCCGCGCGCCAGCCGAACTCGACGTCGAGGTTCGGGTAGGGCAGGCCCTGGGCGCTCGCCTCGAGCAGCCTCGGGTCGGCCGGGTCCGGCGGTGTCGAGGGGTCGGTCGCCGGCAGCTCGGACAGCTTCGCCGCCTCGACCACCGTCGGGCCGCCCGGCACCCGAGGGCAGCACCAGCATCGGCCGCCAGCGCCACGGCGGCGACGGCGCCGGCGAGCGCGCCCCGCGATCGCCGAGCCGGCGTCGGCGGACCGAGCCGACGGGCGAGGAGCGCTCGGCGCTGATCCGCTCCCGCAACCCCAGCGGAGCCGGCAGGTCGAGCCCGTCGAGCGCCGTCAGCGCCGCGCGCTGGCGGGCCAGCGCCGCCTCAAGCTCCGGTGAGTCGGCTATCCGATCCTCGAGCTGCTGCGCGGCGGCGGCCCTCGAGCCTGCCGTCGGCGAGCGCGACGAGGTCGCGCTCGTCCTGCTCGCTGAGCCGGTCCGGGTCCATCCGCCTGTGTGAGATATCTCCGCTCATCGCGCCTCTCAACCATAGGGACGCCCGGGCGCCCGGACTATTCCAGGGGGCGGCGGGAATAAAGCGAGCGGGTGGCGCGTCCTCTGGCGTGTCAATCACACCACCACCGGAGGTACTCGGAATGCGAACCATCGAACGAATCAGGCGAGCGCCGCTGCTGGCGTCGATCGCGGTGCTGGCCGCGGTCGGCGTGGTCGGCACCGCGACCGCCGCCCTGCAGGGCAAAGAGAACTCGAAGAAGGCGCAGGTCATCGTCGGCGCCGACAACGACGAGATCGGCAACGGCACGATCCAGCCGATTCCCAGCCCGCCCGGCGCGGATCAGTCGCTGAAGAAGAGCGACCAGATCGACGGCGGCCTCGGCCCGGACACCCTGATCGGGCGCCTGGGCAGCGACGTGTTCCGGGCAGGAGCCGGCGATGACGTCATCGTCGGCGGCACGGAGGGCGGCCAGCCCGCTCCCGCGCTGCCGAACAGCGACATCGCCTACGGCCAGACGGGAAGCGACGCCTTCATCTGGGCGCCGGGTGACGGCTCCGATGCCTTCATCGGCGGCGACGCCGCGAAGGCGAAGAAGACGAAGGTGAAGAAGGGAGCGAAGGGCAAGAAGGTGAAGGTGAAGAAGCCCGCCCCCGAGGTCGACACGCTGGTGATCGGCAACCTCGTCCTCAGCGGTGACTCGAGCTCCCCGCAGCTGTTCTCGACCAAGTTCGGTCAGCTGCCCCGGGTGTTCAGCTCCGACCGCGGCGTCCCCACGCCGCTGGGCGGCACGCCGCCCCGCAATCCGAACCTGACGGGCCTCTGCGAGATCGTCGCGGCGCCCCCGGGACTCGGGTTCAACTACCTGGTCCGCTTCTTCGGGTCGCCGGGCAACCTGGCGGTCACGATCCGGACCAAGGGTGTCGAGCAGGTGATCTGCCCGACCAGCGGCTCCGACGCCGCGACCCTGACCAGCCTCGGCAAGCGCGGGGCGGGTCCGGTGCAGACGACGACCGTCGACTTCACAGCCCCGAAGGGCTCGAAGCTGGCGGCCTTCGTCAAGTAGCGAAGAAGTCAGGCAGCAGAGCACGTGAGCGGCCGCCGGTTCGCCCGGCGGCCGCTCATCGCTGTCGGCTAGGATTGGCGCCCCTCCGCCTCCCCCTCCGCGGAGGGTTTTTTGACTGTTTTTGACGCAACTTGCGCCTTTCTGACCTCAAAATCACACCCCGGTATGGGCCATGTCGACGCTCGCTCTAGAGGGGTCTGACCGTGCGGGCGGCTCGCGCCTGATCCTCGCGGTCCGCTACTTCGACGTCTTCCTCCTGGCCGCGGCGCTGCCAGTGTTCCTGGCGGCCGACCTGCCGCTCACCGGCTACCTCGTCGTCGCGGCCGTGTGGCTGGTCTCGCTGGCGGTCGAGGTCTACACCGAGCGGCGCGTGGTTCGCGAGCTGCAGCAGGGCAACCGCCGCGACGCGATGGGCTGGATCGCCGCGACCACGCTCGGCCGTGTCTGGCTGCTTACGCTGGCGGTGCTGCTGGTCGGGCTGCTTGATGAGCGCGAGGCGGGCCTCGCCGCCGCGCTGCTGTCGGCGATCCTGTTCACGGTCCACTTCGCCGGCCGCTTCCTGGCCCGGGCGATGACCCCGCCCGAGGAGCGGCTCTGATGTCGGGCAAGGCCAAGGTCCTGCTCGGCGTCGGCATCTATCTGGCGATCACCGTCGCCGTCTTCTTGATCTTCGGCAACGACGGCGAGAACGAGAGCTTCCAGCCGCAGAACGAGTTCAAGCTCGAGCCGTGGGTCAACATCAAGATCGCCGGGATCGACATGTCGATCAACAAGGCGGTCCTCTACCTGGTGCTCGCCTCGGCGGCCACGGTGGCGGCGATGCTCTACATCTCGAAGCGGATGGCGCAGAAGCCGAACCGCACCCAGACCGCCGTCGAACTCGCGTACGACCTGACCAAGAACAACATCACCGGCGGCAACCTCGACGGCAAGCTGGCGGTGAAGTGGTTCCCCTTCATCGCCACGCTCTTCTTCTGGATCTGGTTCTCGAACATGCTCGGCTACCTGCCCCTGCCGACCAACACCGAGCACACCTTCGACCTGTTCGGCGTGGCGGTGCCGTCGTTCGCGATCTACGCCGCGACGGCCAACATCTCGATCCCGTTGGTGCTGACCCTGGTGGTCTGGCTCTCCTACCACTTCGAGGGCGTGCGGGACAAGGGCTTCTTCGGCTACCTGAAGAGCTGGCTGCCGGGCGGGATCGAGGACATGAACTTCGCCTTCAAGGCATTCGTGTTCGTGATCGAGTGCATCTCGCACTTCGTGCGGCTGATCTCGCTCTCCGTTCGACTCTTCGCCAACATCCTGGCCGGCCACCTGCTGCTGCTGTTCATGGGCGGCGGCCTGGCCGTGCTGCTGGGGATCGCCGCGCTCGGCGTGATCACCTTCCCCGCCGCGTTCGTCTTCTTCGTCTTCGAGGTGGGCCTGGTCGCGACGCTTCAGGCGTTCATCTTCGCCACCCTCACATCGATCTACATCGGCGGCGCGGTCGCCGAAAGTCACTAGAAAGGAGCTGTAAATGGATGTCCTGCCCCTGATCGCCCAGTCGACCGAGACGGTCACCGACACCGGCGTCACCGACGCCGCAAGGCGATCGCACTCGGCATCGGCGCCGGGCTGGGCTCGATCGGCGCCGGCATCGGCGTCGGCTTCATCTTCGGCAAGGAGATCGAGTCGGTCGCCCGCCAGCCCGAGATGAAGGACGAGCTGCAGCAGATTCGCTGGCTCGGCTTCGCTCTGACCGAGGCCGTCGCCTTCTACACGTTCATCTTCGGCCTGATCGCCTTCTTCCTCTAGGCCGGCGATGGATCTGTCATCGACATAGGCCAGTTCCTGGTCCTCGCCCAGGAGACGCGCCGAGCACGGCGGCCGAGGGCCAGCCGAGGAGGAGGGCGGCAGCTTCCTCGTCAGCCCCGGCCTGGGGCTGATGATCTGGACCCTGCTCGTCTTCGGGTTCACGATGTGGGTCCTGAGCAAGGTCGCGTTTCCGCGCATCCAGGAGGCGCTGGACAAGCGGGCGAAGCTGATCGCCGAGTCGATCGAGGCCGCCGAGCGCTCGAAGCAGGAGTCCGAGAAGCTCACGGCCGAGTACCGCGCCCGCCTCAAGGAGGCCCGCGAGCAGGCGGACGACATCGTCGCCCGCGCCCGCAAGGCCGCCGAGACGAGCAAGGCCCAGGCGGCCGAGGAGGGCAAGGAGAAGCGCGAGGAGCTGCTCGCCGCGGCCCGCCGCGACATCGAGGCCGAGACGCGGCGCTCGCTGGAGCGGATCCGCAGGGAGGTCGCCGACCTGACCGTGCTGACCACCGAGAAGGTGGCCCGCAAGTCGCTCGACGGCGCCGACCACAAGAAGCTGGTGGACGAGGCGCTGGCGGAAGTGGACTTCGCGTCAGCCTGAGCCCGGCTGAGGGCGCCGAGCGATGACAGGGTTGCCGCCAGAAACGCGTCGTAACCCCGCACGCCCGGACGCGAAGCGGAGGACGTGCGGGAGGGTGGCCGAGGTATGGAAGAGATCGCTCGCGTATACGCCGAGGCTCTGTTCGAGTCCGCGAAGAAGGCGGGAAAGCTCGACGTGATCAAGGAGCAGCTCGACCAGTTCGCCGACGCGGTCAGCGAGAACCGGGAGCTGCAGCTGTTCCTGTTCAGCCCCTACTTCTCCTCGGCCGAGAAGCAGGACGGGCTGGCCAAGGCGATCGACGGCGCCGAGCCCGAGCTGGTCAACTTCCTCGGGCTGCTGGCCGAGAAGCACCGGCTCCCGGTCGATCTTCCGGATCCGGAGACCGCTTCGACGACCTCTGGGACGAGGAGAACAAGCGCCTGGAGGTGACCGTGACCAGCGCCGTCGAGCTCGACCCCGAGCTGGTGCAGCGGATCGGCTCGGAGATCGAGAAGCAGACCGGTCAGACCGTCGAGCTGCAGAGCGACGTCGACGCGCGACATCCTCGGCGGCACTCGTGCTGCGGGTCGGGCAACAAGGTGCTGGACGCGAGCGTCCGGAACAGGCTGGACAAACTTCGAAAGAGCGTCGCCGCGCGGCGTAGATGAAGGAGGCAGTAGCTAGATGGAGATCAAGCCGGACGAGATCGGCAGCATTCTGCGCCAGCGCATCGAGGGCATGGACGCCGGTTCCGCGGACCTCTCCGAGGTCGGCACCGTGCTCGAGATCGGGGACGGCATCGCCCGCGTCCACGGCGTCGACAACTGCATGGCGCTGGAGATGCTCGAGCTGCCCCACGACGTGGTCGGCCTGGCGCTGAACCTGGAGTCCGACAACGTGGGCGCCGTGCTGTTCGGCGACTGGGACAAGGTCGTCGAGGGCGAC
Organism: uncultured Solirubrobacterales bacterium; assembly: GCA_963813725.1. Taxonomy (GTDB): domain Bacteria; phylum Actinomycetota; class Thermoleophilia; order Solirubrobacterales; family 70-9; genus VGBV01. Next base: position 4,035 of record CAWFAI010000010.1, on the reverse strand, counting down.
ACGGTGAAGCGGACGGGCAAGCTGCTGGAGATCCCGGTCGGGGAACAGCTGCTGGGCCGCCTGGTCGACCCGCTCGGCCGCCCGCTCGACGACAAGGGCGAGCTCAACACCACCGAGACCCGTCCGGCCGAGTGGAAGGCGCCCGGCGTCGTCCACCGCCAGCCGGTCGAGGAGCCGATGCAGACCGGGCTGAAGGCCGTCGACTCGATGATCCCGATCGGCCGCGGCCAGCGCGAGCTGATCATCGGCGACCGCCAGACCGGCAAGACGGCGATCGCGATCGACACGATCATCAACAACAAGGACTCCGACCTGGTCTGCATCTACGTCGCGATCGGGCAGCGCATGTCCACGGTCGTGCAGGTGATGGAGACCCTGGAGGACGCCGGGGCGATGGAGAACACGATCATCGTCGCCGCCTCCGCCGACGAGGCCGCGCCGATCAAGTACATGGCCCCGTACGCGGGGTGCGCGATGGGCGAGCACTTCCTCTACAACGGCAAGCACGCCCTCTGCATCTACGACGACCTCTCCAAGCACGCCGCCGCGTACCGCGAGATGTCGCTGCTGCTGCGCCGCCCGCCGGGCCGCGAGGCCTATCCGGGCGACGTCTTCTACCTGCACTCGCGGCTGCTGGAGCGGGCCGTGAAGCTCTCCGACGAGCAGGGCGCGGGCTCGCTGACGGCGCTGCCGATCATCGAGACGCAGGCCGGCGACATCTCGGCCTACATCCCGACCAACGTGATCTCGATCACCGACGGCCAGATCTTCCTGGAGTCGGACCTCTTCTATTCGGGCGTGCGCCCGGCGATCAACGTCGGCACCTCGGTCAGCCGGGTCGGCGGCAACGCGCAGACCAAGGCGATGAAGAAGGTCGCCGGCAAGCTGCGCCTCGACCTCTCGCAGTACCGCGAGCTGGAGGCCTTCGCCCAGTTCGGCTCCGAGCTCGACCCCGAGACCCAGAAGCAGCTCGCACGCGGCGAGCGCATGGTCGCCGCCCTGAACCAGAACGAGCGCCAGCCGATGAGCGTCGCCGAGCAGGTCGCCTCGATCTTCGCCGGCAACGAGGGCTACCTCGACCGCATCAAGGCCGAGCGGGTCAGCGAGTTCCTGCTCGGCCTGATCGAGCGCCTCCGCGCCGAGCACGCCGAGCTGCTCGACCGGATCAACGAGACCGGGCAGCTCGAGGACGCCGACGAGGAGGAGCTGCGCAAGGCGCTGACCGACATGGTCGACGACTTCGGCCCCGATTTCGACGAGGAGGGCAACCCCCTCGAGGAGGGCGAGTCCGATCGCATCCGCTCCGAGGAGGAGCGGGCGGCCGAGGGCCGGACCTCCGGCGAGGAGGCGGCGAGGAGCCCGACGGCGACGAGTCCGCCGGCGAGGAGTCCGCGGGAGAAGAGGAGAAGGAGGCGACGCCCGCCTAGATGGCCACGCGCAAGGAAGTCAAGAACCGGATCTCGAGCGTCAAGAACGTTCAGAAGATCACGCGGGCGATGGAGATGGTCGCCGCGGCGCGGCTGCGCCGCGCCGAGGAGCGGATCGCCGACCTGCGCCCCTACGCGCAGACGCTGCGCAAGATGACCCGCCAGGTGGCCGAGGCCGCCGGGGTCGAGGCCCGCAACCTGCCGGTGCTCCAGGAGCACGAGGGCCAGGGCAAGGTCGCGATCCTGCTGATCACGGGTGACCGCGGCCTGGCCGGAGGCTTCAACTCGCAGATCATCCGCGCCGGCATCCAGCTGCAGCGGAGCCGAGGAGGAGGAGGGCCGCGAGGTCGAGTTCTCGGTCGTCGGCCGCCGCGGCGCCTCCTCGATGCGCTTCCGCGGCGAGGAGCTGAAGGGCGAGTTCGTGGGCTTCACCGACCGCCCCGCCTTCTCGGACGCGCGCGAGATCGCCGACGAGCTGGTCTCGGCCTACGTGGACGAGGAGCTCGCCCGCGTCGACCTGATCTACAACCGCTACGTCTCGCCGCTGACCCAGTACGTGCGCCGACAGACGCTGCTGCCGATCCAGCAGGCCGAGGTCTTCGGCGAGGGCGTGGAGGAGCTCCAGCGGGAGGCCGAGGGCGAAGAGCAGGTGGACGAGGAGCTTGCCGAGGCCCACCGCAAGGCGCTTTGGGTGTATGAGCCCGAGCCCGAGGAGCTGCTGGCCGAGCTTGTCCCCGAGTACGCGCAGCTCTCGGTCTACCGGGCGCTGCTGGAGTCAACCGCCTCGGAGCACGGCTCGCGCATGACCGCGATGCGCAACGCGGCCGACAACGCGAAGGAGGTGATCGGCGACCTGACCCTGGAGATGAACCGGGTGCGCCAGGCCGAGATCACCCAGGAGATCCTCGAGGTCGTCGGCGGGGCCGAGGCCCTGAGCTAGCTCGTACATACAACTTCGGAACACAGAAGGAGACGAAGAATGGCTGATCAGAACGGAAAGGCAACGGCAGCAACGTCGGGACGGTCGAGCAGGTGACCGGCGTCGTCATCGACGTCGCCTTCCCCGACGAGCTGCCGGAGATCTACTCGGCGCTCAGATCGAGCATCCCCGCCGAGGAGAGCCGCACCGAGCAGACGCTGATCTGCGAGGTCCAGCAGCACCTCGGCGACGACCGCGTACGCGCGATCGCGATGGACGCGACCGACGGCCTGCAGCGCGGCCAAGAGGTGGTCGATACCGGCGGGCCGATCACGGTCCCGGTCGGCAAGGAGACCCTGGGCCGCATCTTCAACCTGCTCGGCGAGGTGATCGACGAGGGCGACGAGGTCAAGGGCGACGAGCGCTGGCCGATCCACCGCCCCGCCCCCGAGGTCGAGGACCTGGCGCCGTCCCAGGAGATCCTGGAGACCGGGATCAAGGTCGTGGACCTGCTGGCGCCCTACGCCAAGGGCGGCAAGGTCGGCCTCTTCGGCGGCGCCGGCGTCGGCAAGACGGTGCTGATCCAGGAGCTGATCCGCAACATCGCCGAGGAGCACGAGGGCCTGTCGGCCTTCTGCGGCGTCGGCGAGCGCTCGCGCGAGGGCAACGACCTCTGGCTCGAGATGAAGGAGTCGGGCGTGCTCGACAAGACGATGCTCGTCTTCGGCCAGATGAACGAGCCGCCGGGCGCGCGCCTGCGGGTGGCGCTGTCCGGGCTGACCATGGCGGAGTACTTCCGCCAGGGCGGCCAGGACGTGCTGCTGTTCATCGACAACATCTTCCGCTTCGTGCAGGCGGGCTCGGAGGTCTCGGCGCTGCTCGGCCGCATGCCCTCCGCCGTCGGCTACCAGCCGACGCTGGAGACGGAGATGGGGCAGCTGCAGGAGCGCATCACCTCGACCACGCGAAGGCTCCGTCACGTCGGTGCAGGCGATCTACGTGCCCGCCGACGACCTCACCGACCCGGCGCCGGCCTCGGTGTTCGCCCACCTGAACGCAACCACGGTGCTGACCCGGTCGCTGGTCGAGCAGGGGATCTACCCCGCGGTGGACCCGCTCGACTCGACCTCGACGATCCTCAAGCCCGACGTGCTGGGCGAGGAGCACTACGACACCGCGACCCAGGTCCAGGAGACCCTGCAGCGCTACAAGGAGCTGCAGGACATCATCGCCATCCTCGGCATCGACGAGCTCTCCGACGAGGACAAGCAGACGGTCTCGCGCGCGCGCAAGATCCAGCGCTTCCTGAGCCAGCCGTTCTTCGTCGCCGAGCAGTTCACCGGCCGCACCGGCGAGTACCTGCCGGTGGCCGAGACGGTTCGCTCGTTCAAGGAGATCGTCGACCGGAGAGCACGACGACATCCCCGAGCGCGCCTTCTACATGCAGGGCTCGATCGAGCAGGTGCTGGAGGAAGCCAAGGGGATGAAGCCCGAGGACCCCGCCGAGTCTGCCGCGGCCGAGGGCGACGAGCAGGAGGCGAAGCAGGAGGAGGCCGAGGACTCGGGCGAGTCCGAGTCCTCTGGCGAGTCCGAGTCCTCGGGCGACTCAGAAGCCGACGCCGAGGGCGAGGGCGAGAAGGCCGGCGCGGAGGCCTAAGGCTTGGCCGACGCCCACACCCTGCACGCGAA
>CAWFAI010000009.1:0-128161 GCA_963813725.1 uncultured Solirubrobacterales bacterium | reverse complement strand
GCTTGAGCAGCTATACGACCGAGAGATCGAGGCCGAGGGAACCGTGGGCGACGACGCTTCGATAGTGACAGCGATCGGCGACGCGCTCGCGGAGTTTCCAGCTGACGAGATCGTCATCGCCGTCCACACCGACTACGACCGCCATTGGCGCGAACGAGACCTCGCCGAGAGGATCCGCGCCCAGCACTCCCAACCGCTCACGGAGCTGCTCGTCGACGCCAACGGCGCGGCATCGGTCCGAGTCTGACCGCGGCGCGACCTCCGGGTCGCGCATCGCTGACGGCGCCCCTCTGCGGCCGATGGGCGCTTGCCCCATTCCCCTCGATGCACCGAAGGACTTCGCATTCGACCCAGGTGCACCGAAGGGCTCCTCGTCAGCTGCCTCGGCTCAGCTTGCGCCGCCGCCCGACTCCTTCGCCCTCTTCTTGACCGACTCCTCGACCTCCGCCGGCGTCTCTGGTCGCAGCTCGTGGTCGCCCGGGGCAGCAGCAGATCGCGGTACTCGGCGTGCTCGCGGATCTGGTTGGCAATGAACTCGCACCGAGGTTCGACCATCATTCCCTGGGTCCCGACATCCTCGAGCGCCCGCGCGGGCAAGCTGTTGGCCGAGCCCTTCACCCCGATGCGAAGGGTCGACCTGGGTGTCGAAGAAGACGACCCGCCCGCCTTCGACGCGGTACCTGGCGTAGCCCGCCGGCACCCCGTCGACGAGGATCTCGTAACGGCGCTTCGAGGTGTTGTTCCAGACTTCCGTGCGGGGTAGATTGGACATACGGCAAGGATCCCGCGCGAAGCCGGGCCGGCTATGGGTGTTTCTGCCCATGTGTTTCTGCCCATCCTCGGCCGCGAGCACCGCTCGTGCCAAGTGATGGAGGTCGTCATCGCCGAGGTCCAGTTCAATCAGCCCAAAGGCTGCTCTCTCCTCAAAGCGCACATGTGCGAGAAGCAGTTCGCCGAGCTCATGCAGCGATTTCCGCGGTGGCGTCTCTGACTTGAGGGCGAGTGCGGCAGAGCGGATCGCAAGGTGCTCCCTCATGACCCTTCCCGCAGCGCAATCATCGATCCTTCCAGAAGCGCCCAAAGCGGCAGCAGCACCTCCTCCTCGATCCGGAAGTGGACCTTGCCGTGCCTCCGCCAGAACTCGAGGAAGGCGGTAGCCGCCCCCTCCGTGTTCTCGGCGCGGCGCAGGCGCTGTGCGATCGCCAGAGCCTGGTGGTGGTCCCGCGACAGGGAGCGAAGGGCATCAGAGCGCTTCAGGGCCCGCGCCTCGTCGAGTGACGTCGACCTGAACTCGCTACGCGATCACGCGTGGGGTCCGTGGAGCGACGCCTGGACCTCGCCGGAAGCTGGGTCCTTGATGCGCTGGGCGTGGTGCGCGCGCGGCCGGCGCCAGCGGCCCTTCTGGGGCACGCCGGTGTTCTGGTAGCGGATTCCTGCTTTGGCTGCCATTGACATGGCTCGATGATCACTCCCGGGCGCCTCGCCTGTGGATGGGGCTTTTCCCCATTTTGAGCGGACCCTAGATCGAGTCGCGGGCTGCGGGCGCTTCCGTTTTCGCGCGACGAGCCATTCGCTTCCGCTCGGGCAAACCACGCAGGTATGCCCACCCTCCAAGGCTGAGAACCGGGGCGACCGCGAGGAGCATCTCCTCCACCGGGGCGCCGGCGACGTGCGCGAGGATCAGGGAGCAGGGACTCATGACCAGACGATGCTGCAGCCGAAGGGCTCGGTCCGGTCAACCCTCGCCGGTCGCCCGGCGACGGTGTTCACCGAGCGCCTCCTCGAGGTCGTGGGACTTGATCCGATCGCCGAGGCGCGAGTCATCGATGCAGACCCCGTCCCCGACTCTCAGGTCAGGTCCGAGGACGAAGGCGTGGGGCGTGCAGATCGCCCCGTAGCCCTTCGCAATCCCGCCGTCCTCATCCTTGAGGTACGGGTACTTGATCGGCCACTCCGAGGAGCGACGGACCATCTCGTCGAAAGTGTCGGGCGGAGAGAGGTAGGGATTGTTCGAGTTGACGGCGATCAGGCGGACTCCCCTTGCGTCCCACCGGTTCTGAAGCGCGACCAGGCGGTCCTGGTAGGCCCGCGCCGTCGGACAGCCGTTGGCGGTGAAGAGGACGACCGTGGCCGCCTCGCCCGCCAGCGAGGCGATCGAGTGCGCGTTTCCGTCCACCCCCCGCAGCGGGACCAAATGATGGTCCGCTGCGGGGGTGCCGGTTGTGAGCGTTTCTGACATCTCGTTCTCCTCAGAACTTCTCGGGGAACTGCTTGACGATGCCGGCCGCGAGCACGTCGGACACGGTCAGGATCTCCGTGAAGATCTGGTCAAACGCTTCGATGTCGTCCTCCCAGCGCTGCTCGAGCCTGGCTACGGCCTCGCCCTTGGTCAGAACAAGGTGCTGGTTGAGGAGATCGACGACGTCGTCCTCGGGCCAGTGGGGGTTCGCCTTGCTCAGGAACGACGCAATCTCGCCGGCGTTCGATCCCACTGCTTGTCGGCGTCCGCGAACTTGTCCTCGTCGCCGCTCTTCGCCGCTTCGATCAGCTCGACGGCGATCGTGATGTGCTGCTTCAGCAGATCGGTCAGCGCATGACCGCCCTTCTTGCCGTAGAAGGGCACCATCGCGTTGCCGATGTCCTCCTGGTTCTTGAGCAGCCGCGTTGCGACGGCGTCGGCGTCCGGCGATTCGGCGATCGCGGCGACGACGTAGTCGCGCGTCCAGATGACGTGGTCTGCCCAGAGGCGGCGCAGTCCTTCCTTCAATGAGAAGGCGGCGTCGCTGGTTGCGGTTCCTGCGGTCATGGGGACTCCTTGGTGGTTGGGGTCGGGGTGACTTGTGAGGAGTTGGCGTCCCCGGGCGACTGCTTCTTACCCGGGCCCCCGCTCCCACGGTGCCGTCAGCGCGAAGTGGGCGAGAGCGAGTCGCGGGCGGGGCTCAGTGCGTGCATGGGGCACACCATGCCGCGATACCTCGCGCTGTAGACCAGGATCGTGGTGATCGCGGCGATCTGGATCGCCCCGAGGACGATGAACACCACCGCGGGGAGCAAGATCGCGTGGACGGTCATCAGGACCGACGCGAGCAGCCAGATTGTGAAAGCGCTCCGGCTGATCCCGGCCGAGCATTGCTCATGAATCAGATGGGTTATCTGGGGCAGGTACGCGTAGCCCGCCAGTGACGCACCGCTGAGGCCTATCAACTCGCTCATCGCTTCCTTTCCGATCTGTGGTGGCGACTCCGCCGAACCTGCGCCCGGCGCAGGCCGCAGCCTGCGCCGGGGGTGAGAGGTGTTACGCCCTCGCGCGGAACCGCGGCGGGTCGTACTTGCTCGCCAGCCGGGCCAGCGTCAGCGCGCCGAGCAGCAGGCCGAAGTCCCGCAGCGCGACGTCGTAATAGCCCGAGACCGTGAGCAGGCTGACGATGATCCCGCCGAGCCACGCGGCGACGACATAGGCGGCGTAGCGTGGCTTCAGCGCGACAGCGATCCCGGCGATGATCTCGATCACTCCCACCGCGTACATCGCCTCGGCGGCGGTGCCGGGAATGATGTCGTTGATCCACGGTGCCAGGTAGATCTCCCAGTTGACCAGGACGTCGAAGAACTTGTCCAGGCCGAACAGGATCGGCAACGCGGCGAATCCGATTCGCAGCAGCCAGAACGCCTGATAGGCGGGGTCGCTCTTGAGGCGATCCGCCGCCGATGTAGCGCCGTTGGCGCTGGACGGGACGCCCTGGGCGGACGCGCGGCCGGTAAGGGTGGCCGACATGTGTACCTCCTTGTTTGATTGGTGAAAGTGCTGCATTGACCACTTGGCGTCGGCGGCGCGCCTTCTCTTACACGTAAGCGACCGTTCGGTCGGGCGGCCATCGACATGACCATGTTCGGCTCGCGAGCTCGGCGTGTCGATGGGACCTTTGCCCCATCCCGGCGGCGGCAGGTAAGGCTCAGGCAGCTTCGGACGCAAACAGCACATGAGCACTCAGAGGACCACGGCCTTCGTTCTCTCAGGCGGCGCCAGCCTGGGTGCGATCCAGGCCGGGATGCTCGAAGCGCTCTACGAGCGCCAGGTCAGGCCCCACCTGATCGTCGGGGCCTCCGTGGGAGCCGTCAACAGCGCCTTCATCGCCTCCCGTCCGCAAACGCCCGCCACGGCTGACGAGCTCGCCGGCGTCTGGCGCGAGCTCAGCCGCGGGGAGGTCTTCCCGGTGAATCCCGTCACGGGCCTGCTGGGATTCCTCGGTACCCGCGACCACCTGGTCCCCGACGGAAGCCTGCGCCGACTGATTCGTGAGCACCCCGGCTTCGATCGCCTCGAGCAAGCGCCGATCCCCCTGCACGTGATCGGCACCGATGCGATCAGCGGCGCCGAGCTGCGTCTCTCCTCGGGAGACGCGCTCGAGGCTGTGATGGCGAGCATCGCGCTCCCAGGTGTGTTTCCGCCGGTGTCTTGGCACGGCCGCCAGCTGATAGACGGGGGCGTCGCCAACAACGCCCCGATCTCACACGCGATCGAGCTGGGGGCAGAGCGGGTCTACGTGCTCCCGACAGGCAATGCCTGCGACCTCGCCGAGCCACCGCACGGGGCCCTGGGGATGTTTCTGCACTCGATGAGCCTGCTGGTGATGCGGCGCCTGCTGGTCGAGATCGAGTTGCTGAAGGACCACTGCGAGCTGATCGTCCTGCCGCCGCCCTGCCCGCTTCGCGTCTCGCCGATCGACTTCAATCATTCGGAGGAGCTGGTTCAGCTCGGCTACGCCGGGGCGGCGGGTCATCTGGACGAAGTGGAACGCGGCGAGGCTCCGCCGGTGCCTGCGATGAGCATGCACGGTCACGAAAAACCTTCGACGCCACGCGTAAGAACCGACCCCCGGGCGACGCTCAAACGGCGTGTGCCCTCCTAGACAATCCAGATGACCTCGCCCGTGACACGCTCAGAACTCGACGAGTGGAGGCGCGAGCGCCTGCTTCAGGTGGGCGTCCCCGCTGCCCTCGCCACCGTGGTCGCCGGTGACCCGCGCTACGACCTGCACGCCCTGCTCGTCTTGACGGATCGTGGCTGCGATCCCGAGCTTGCCGTTCGGATCCTGGCGCCCCTTGACGGGGGTCCGGCCCATGCTGACGGGCACTCGAGAGCCCGGGGGACGCGTCGGTCGTCCAGCCGCGACAATGCCCCAGATGGATACGACCGCGCCTGGGCGCGCCGCCCTCGACGAGGAGTCCCGTGCCTGGCTTGACGCTCTGCGCAGCGATGGTCCCGAGCGCGAGGAGGCGACCGGGCGCCTCCACGAGCTGCTGCTCCGAGCCGCACGGTTTGAGGTCAACCGCCGCAAGGGGAGGCTGCCCCACCTTCGCGGCGACGACTTCGACGACCTCGCACACCAGGCTGCCGGCGATGCCCTGATGGCGATTCTCGGCAAGCTCGACGACTTCCGCGGAGACAGCCGCTTCACGACCTGGGCCTACAAGTTCGCCCTCCTGGAGGCCGCGGTGAAGCTGCGCCGACGCGCCTGGCAGGGACGGGAGCTCCCAATGGAACCCGAGGATTGGGCCACGTTCGCCGACACCCAACCCTCCGCGCCGGCGGCTGCCGAGCAGCGTGAGCTGCTCGACCAGATTCAGGAGTCGATCAAGACCGACCTCTCCCCGCACCAGCGGGAGGTGCTGCTGGCAGTCGCCGTCAACGGTGTCCCCATCGACGTCATGGCCGAGCGCCTGAACACCACTCGCGGAGCGCTCTACAAGACCCTTCATGATGCCCGCAAGAAACTTCGTGCCGGACTTGACAGCGCCGGTTTCGGGTTGGAGAGCGAGAGGAAGTAGGGAAGCCATGAGCAAGAGCGAGCGCCAAAGCGAGATCCTGAGTCGCCTTCTCGGGCCGAGTGAGCCCGAGCTCACCTGCCAGCAGTGCTTCGATGAGCTCGACCGCTACGTCGAGTTCGAGGTCGCCGGTGCGGACGCGGACTCCAGGATCCCCGGGATGCAGGCCCACCTGCGGGGATGCTCCGCCTGTGCCGAGGACCACGAGAGCCTGAAGGACCTGGTCACCAGCACCCGCCCCCCGGCTGAGACGGCGTAGTCAGGTCACGCCTGCCTGCTCGGGCGGACAGCCGGTGCAGGCCTGGGTTGGGCTCGGGTGGCGCACGGTCGGTCGGGTGGGACGCCCTGGGATAGTCGCCCAGGCAATCGCGCCGCCGAGCGCGGCTACGCCCGCTGCGATCAGCATCGCCGTGCGGAATCCATCGGAGAAGGCGCCGGGGCCAACCGCGGTGCTGGCGCTGAGACCCGCCGCGACGGGCAGTGCTGCCGACGACAGGAGCTGCGCGAGGCGGGCCGCGGCGTTGTTGACCGCTGAGGCGATCCCTGCCTGCTCGTCGGGGAGCGCGCCCAGCACGGCCGTGGTGAGCGGGGCGACGAAGATCGTCATCCCGATGCCGAAGACGACGACCCCAGGGAGCACCGATTCGAGGTAGCCATCCCCCCGCTCGACCCCAGAGAGCAAGAGGAGGCCCGCGGCGAGGACCAGCGGCCCGACGGTCATCGGTATGCGAGCGCCGATCCGCTGGCCGAGTTGCCCGGCCTGCGGTGAGAAGAGCAGCATGATCGCCGTGGCCGGGAAGGACGCCGCGCCGGCGGCGAGGGCGCTGTAGCCGAGCACATTCTGTAGCTGGAGCGAGAGGAAGAAGAACGTCGCTCCGATCGCGACGTAGTTGGCCAGTGTGGCGGCGTTGGCGCCGGAGAACTGTCGAGAGCGAAAGATCCCCAGCGGGATCATCGGATCCGAAACACGGCGCTCCACGAGCAGAAAGACGATCAGGAGGAGGCAGCCGGCGGCGCCGACTCCGGCCACCAGTGCGCCTCGACCCGAGCGACGCCGAGGCCGCTCGAGTAGACGCTCTCACCGTCTTCGGCTTGATGGTCGGCACCCTTCAGCTCGCCAGGACGCTGACGGACCATGACCTCTCCGACCAGCTCCTCGCCCGCGGCGTGGAGACGGCCGTGAAGCTGCTCGACGACCGGGCATGACAGCGTCGCAACACACTCCCGCCGGCACGACGACAGCCACGTCTCTGGATCTCCTACCAGCCCCCCGGACACCGGGCACCGGCGGGCATAGAACGGGCATAGATCTAGAGGCAGCCCCGCCCAGCTCCGAGTAGCTCGGGCCAACTCAGACAAGCACTGATCAACCCAGAACAACCGGAACCCCAGAGTTGTGGTCCAGGTGGTCGCCGGTTCGAGTCCGGTCGCTCACCCTCCGGGAAAGCCCCGCTCCGGCGGGGCGGCCCGTGGTACATGAAGGCATTGAGACGTCGAGGGCCTTGCGGACGAATTCGACGTTCTCCTTCGTCATCGCCTACTCCTCAAGCCCAGCGGCTTCGAGGGCCTCCTCCCACGCAAAGAACAGCCGGAGGCTCTGAATCCTGCCATCCACGACCTCGATTACCTGTCCCATCTCGCCGGGGACGTCAATCCCGCTTTCAGGGAACTCGACCGGGGCGCCGCTTTCCTGTCCGCGCGCGCGGACGCGGCCGATCGCGACGATTCGCTCGCCAAGGTCCCGGGTCTCCGAGATGGCGACCTGGACCTCCCCGAGCGTCTCGTACCACTCTCGGAGCTCCTCGCGGACGCCCTCGTGTCCCCGATACACCTCCGCTACCCCCCCGAGCATCACCACCTGGAACACCGGGTGCCACTCCACCTCGGCGTCGAGTCCCTCCACGAACGCGTCGATGTCTCCGCGGTTGAACGCATCGATTCCGCGATTGAAGGCATCGACGTTCTCCGCCGACATCGCCTACTCCGACAGCCCGGCGGCTTCGAGGGCTTCGGCTCGCTCGGGGAAGACCCGCATGGCGACGATCTTCTGGTCGCGGACGGTGAATACGTGGAAAGTCGAAACCCGGATGTCGAGGCCGCTGTGTCGGCCACGCCCAACCTGGACGCCAGCGATGAACACGTCATCTCCCTGGCTGAGAGCGTGAGTCACCTGAAAGGCATGGGTCTCCCATGCCTCCAGCCATCGCGCGAATTGCTCAGCTACCCGGGCTCGTCCTTGAACGATTCCGGACGCCGGGCATCGAGAGCCGCCACCTCAGGAACGTGCCATTCCACCTCCTCGTCCAAGAAGGCGAGCGCGGCGTCGTAGTCACCGCGGTTGTAAGCGTCGATTCTGCGCCCGCACGATCTCCACGTTCTCCTCCGACATCGCCTACTCCGACAGCCCGGCGGCTTCGAGGGCTTCGGCCTCGGTCGAACAGTTGCGCCACCAGACGCACTTTCCGTCTCGCCATCTGATCGGCTGCCAGAACGGATCGACGATCGGCGTGTGGCTGGCGGCGCTATGGCCCCAACCGCGAACGTGAGCGAGCGTCACATCTCCGAGGTCGCGCAGCTCCTCGACCTCGGCGGTGTAGTCGGGGAAGGCACCGAGGAAGTCGTTCCACCAGCGGCGCAGGCCCTCGTGCCCGTGGTAGCCGCCTTCCATCGCGACCAGGCGCGATTCGACCTCCACCTGATCGTCCATCAGAGCCAGAAAGGCGTCCCAGTCGCGCCGGTTGAAGGCGTCAGCCACTCGGTAGGCCAACTGGACGTTCTCCTCCGACATCGCCAATCACGCAGTATCCGCCGATTCGAGCCAGGGGGCGCGTGCCAGCGAGTCCCGTCAGGACCTTTCGAGCTTCGCCAGGCCCGTGCCCATACGAGCTCGCGCGCTGCGAAAGCCAGATGAACACATTGATCAGACAATGCCATCCAGCCAGGGACCCGCCTCTAGAATCGAGAGGAACCGCTCGTGCCGGTGAGCCGCCCTGGAGCCGGCCGCGCCGAGGTCCCCGAGCCCGCAAAACCGACCGGAAGGAGCCTGAACCGCATGACCGAGACTCAGGAGGAGTCCGACGGCGCGACGCGGGTGGCCTACATCCTCGGCGTACCCCTGGCCGAGACCGTCGTGCGCCAGTGGCCGCAGATGGATGAGGTCGTGCGCGGCCGGAAGCTCGTCGCCGACGTGGAGGGCAACTTTCCGGAACTGACGCTGGAGGTCGGCAGGCGCCTGCATCTCGACGATGTCGTCGTGGTCGAGTGGACCTGTGACTACGGTGACGGCAGGCTGTTCAGGAACGTCACCATCGGGGAACTGGAGGACGGGCAGGCCGTGCGCGTCACTGACTACTGGGGCGAGCCCACGGTGACGCCCGATTGGCGCCGGCCGCTGACCGATCGACTCGAGATGTCGGGCGAGGGGACCTGGCCCGACTCGGAGCACCTCAGCCACCACTGAGACGGGTCGCGGAGACCCAGGCTCGAGGCTCCAGTCGTCCCGAGCATCACCTACTCCGACAGCCCGGCGGCTTCGAGGGCGTCGGTCGGGGTGTCAAAGGCCCTGAACCGAATCGCCCTGCCGTCGCGGAAAGTCCACACGTGGCCGGACGTGTCCTCGATCTCCTGGCTGCTTCCCTTCAGCCGTCCGTACATGCGGACCACAACCACAACGTCATCGCCTTCCTCGATGAACTCCTCGGCCTCCTGCCGGAACATCTCCCAGGCTTTGAAGAAATCGCGAGTCGCTGCCTCGACACCCTTGATCCCGTGATAGGTCTTGACCCCGGTCAGACCCGACATGGTGGAGGGCCACGACCACTCGATCTCGGGGTCGAAGACCTCACCGGCAGCCCAGAAGTCGCCGCGAGCCATTGCCTCGTAGACCTTGCGCATCGCGTCGACGTTCTCCTGCGACATAGCCCACGCAGTATCCGCCCATCCGACCAGGGGGAACCCCCGAGTCAAAACTGCGGTTGCGGGCCCACACGCCGAGAGCTCGATGACTTCGTCGGACTTTCCCGCCCATCGATTCATCTGCCCGGACTGGAGTCCCCCGACCGGGGTGTCCGCAGTAACCGTGGCGGCGAAGCCGGGTAGCCGCATCTATCACCCCTAAGTCTGCGACAAGCACCCGCGGCGGGACCGTCGATGTCCTCGTCGGGCTCCTCGCCGAGATCGAGGAGACGGGGGAGTCCAGGGAGTTCTTCGACCGGGTCTGCGAGGCGCTCTGCCGCCTCACCAGCTTGGAGCGAGCCGGGCTGATTCTCTATGACCCGGCCCGCCACCTCGCGCGGGCGGTCGGCTCATACGGAATCGAACGCTCGTTGATCGACCAGGTGGAGGCGACCCTCGACGAGGCGCCGATGGTGCAGCGGGCGCTGGCGGAGGACCGGGTGATCGCGGTCTCGGAGAACCTCGAACAGCACGTCCCGCCCCGCTACGCGCGCTTCGCCGGCATCAACACGATCGTCTGCGCTCCGATCGCCGCCGGGGGCCATTGGTTCGGGGTGGTGTTCGCCGACCGCGGTGGAGGCGCGACCTTCGAGCTCGACGAAGCCGAGGAGCAGACGATGCTCAGCCTCGGCCGGCTCGCCGCGCTGGCCGCGACGGTCGAGCGCTCGACGCGCCAGCAGGAGCGCGCGCGGCGCCTGGACGAGCGCATCGCGCTGACCCGAGAGGTGCACGAGCAGGTCATCCAGCGGCTCTTCGGCCTTTCGCTCGCGCTCGGCTCGGAGCGACAGCTGACCGCGGAGGACCGCGAGCGCTGCGCGTCCGAGCTGCAGGGTGTGCTCTCACAGCTGCGGGCGACGATGGGCCGGCCCCTCGCCCCACAGGAGTCTGAGACGAAGACCACGGTGGCCGAGCTGCTGGAACAGCGCGGGCGCCGCTCGCCCCTGGAGGTCCGGTGGGCGCCGGGAGCCGAGGTGCCGGCCCACCTCGAGCCGCTCGCCCAGTCAGTGGTGATCGAGGCGTTGCGCAACGCCGACCGCCACTCCGAGGCGCAGGCGACGACGGTGCGGATAGGCGGCTCGCCGGAGGCGTTCGAGCTCGAGGTGCTGAACGACGGCGTCAAGCCCGCTCGCGGCAGCACCGGGCTGGGGCTCCGGATCCTGACCCTCGAGGCGCTCCAGCACAACGGCCTGCTGGAGTTCGGACCCGTCGGCGAGAGCGGCTGGCGGGTGAAGCTGCTGGTGCCGATCGATGCCGACTGAGCGCGACTCGATCGGGGTGCTGGTGGTGGACGACCACGACGTCGTCCACTGGGGCTTCCGGCTGCTGCTGGGCCGCCAGCCCTGGGTCGCGCGCTGCGAGGTCGCCGGGGGCAGGGAGGACGCGGTCGCGCTCGCAGCGCGGATGCGCCCCCACGTCGCCCTGGTCGATCTGCTGCTGGGCGGCGATTCCGGCGCGGAGGTCTGCGAGGAGATCCGCGAGGCCTCGCCGCAGACGAAGGTGCTGCTGATCTCGGGCGCAGGACGGATCTCGCCCACGGTGGCGCGCGCCGCGGGAGCCTCCGGGTTCATCTCCAAGGACTGGAGCGCCGCCGACGTGGTCAAGGCCGTGCGCATGGTCTCGCTGGGGACCGAGGTGTTCGCCGAGGCCCCCGGCGCCGGGGCGGCCGGGCTCAGCGAGCGTGAGGTGGAGGTGCTGGAGCTCGTCGCCAGCGGCGCCACCAACCGCGAGACGGCGGCGACCCTGCACCTGAGCCCGCACACGGTCAAGGACCACACGCAGGCGATCTACCGCAAGCTCGGCGTCCGCAACCGCGCCGAGGCCGTGCGCAGGGCGCGGGACCTGCAGCTGCTCGCCTGATCCCCCGGGTGGGGGCTCCGGCCCCCCCAATCGGGGGGTTCGGCGCCGCCCCCGGCTAACGCGCGGCCGGGTTCGGGGAATTATCGGTAGCCATGCACGCCCAAGGCGCGATCTCATCCACCCCTGCCCCCGTCGCCGGCCCTTCTCCGAAGGGTGAGGTCGCCACGGGCACGGCGCTGCTCTTCCCCGGCCAGGGGAGCCAGACGCCCACGATGCGGGGACTGGTCGCCGAGTACCGGCCGGATCTGCTGGAGCTCGCAATTGAGGCCTGCGGCTCGGACCCCTTCGAGCGGCTCGAGCAGGGCACCGCCTTCGCGCAGCCGGCGATGTACGCGGCGGCGATCGCCGCCTGGGAGCGCGCTGAGCGCCCCGCGGCCGTTGCGATGGCCGGCCATTCGCTTGGGGAGCTTCCGGCGCTGGCGGCGGCGGGCGCCGTGGAGGTCGCTACCGGTCTGCAGCTCGCGGTCGAGCGGGGGCGGATCATGCAACGCGCCGCCGAGAGTGCGGCTCCGGGCGGAATGCTCGCCGCGCTCGGGGACGAGGCGGAGGCGACGCGGTTGGCCCAGGATTTCGGGCTCACGATCGCCAACCACAACGCACCGGGCCAGCTCGTGCTCTCCGGTCCGGTGGACCAACTCGACCTCGCCGCGGCGGCCGCCCGCAAGCGCCGGCTGAAGACGATGAGGCTTCCGATCGCGGGCGCCTTCCATTCCCCGGCGCTGCGCGACGCGGTGCCGGAGTTCCGTGAGGTGCTTGAGCGCACCGATTTCACGGAGCCCGCCGTTCCCGTCTTCTCCTGCACCACGGCCGAGCCGTTCGAGGACGTGCGCGCGACCCTCGCCGAGGCGCTGATAAACCCGGTGCGCTGGACCGAGACGCTTGAGGCGCTCGAGGCCGCCGGCGCCGGGCGCTTCCTCGAGCCCGGCCCGGGCAAGGTGCTGACGGGCCTTGTCCGCCGCACCCTGCCCGACGCCGAGGCGGTCGCGCTGGAGGCCGAAGATGGATGAGCTGATCGGCGCCGCACTGCCCGAGGAGCTCGACCGCAGGATCGCGGGAGCTGGCATCGCATCGGTGGCCGCCTCGCTGCCGCCCCGGGTGGTGGGCAATGACGAGATCGCCGAACGGGCGGGCGTCAGCGCCGACTGGATCGTGGAGCGAACCGGCGTCCATGAGCGCCGCGTGGCGGAGCCCGGCGAGAGGCTGACGGAGTACGCGGCCGACGCGGGCCGGGCGGCGCTGGCGGCCGCGGGTGTGGAGCCGAGCGAGGTGGACATGGTGATGGTGGCGACGATGAGCCACGAGTACCTGACGCCGAACGCCGCCCCGCTGGTGGCGTCGGCCCTGGGCTGCGATCGGGCGGGCGGGATCGACATCGGCGCCGCCTGCACCGGCTTCGTCTCCGCGCTGGCGCTGGCGGCGGCCCAGATCGAGTCGAACCGCTTCAAGACCGTGCTGGTGGTCGGTGCCGACCTGCTCACCAGGTTCACCGACCCCGAGGATCGCGGCACCGCCGCCCTGTTCGGCGATGGGGCCGGCGCCGTCGTCGTGCGCCGCACGACGTTCGGGAGCAGGATCGGCCCCGCGGCGTTCGGCTCCGATGGCGCCCGCGCCGAGCTGATCGAGACGGGCCGCGAGGAGGCGCTGATCCGGATGAAGGGTCCCGACACCTACCGCCAGGCGGTGGACCGGCTCTCCGAGTCGAGTGAGCGCGCCGCTGAGCTGGCCGGGCTCTCGCTGGACGAGATCGACGTCTTCGTCTTCCACCAGGCCAACGGCCGCATCCTGACGGCGGTCGCCGAGCGCCTGGGCCTGCCCACCGAGCGCGTGGTCAACTCGATCCGCGAGACCGGCAACACATCCGCCGCCTCGATCCCGATCGCGCTTGCCCAGGCGGATGCCGACGGGATGCTCGAGGACGGCTCCATGGTCCTGCTGTCGGCGTTCGGCGGCGGCCTCACCTGGGCCGCGACCGTGGTCGAATGGGGGCTCCCCGATGCCGCCTGAGGGTTGCGCGCTCGTCACCGGCGCCAGCCGCGGAATCGGCGCCGCCAGCGCCCGCGCCCTCGCCGACGCGGGTTGGCCGGTGGTCGTCAACTACCGCTCCGACGCCGAGGGGGCGGAGGAGGTCGCGGCCGGGATCGAACGGGAAGGCGGCCGCGCCTTCGTGCTGCAGGCCGACGTCAGCGACTCCGAGTCGGTCAAGGGACTGTTCGAGGCCGCCGACGACGCGCTCGGGCCGGTCCTCTGCCTGGTCAACAACGCGGGCATGCGCGCCGACGGCCTCGCCCCGCAGCTCTCCGACGAGCAGTGGCACAGCGTCATCGACGCCAATCTGGCCGGCCCCTTCATCACCGTGCGCACGGCGCTCGGCCCCATGATCCGGGCCCGCTTCGGCCGGGTCGTCAACGTCGCCTCGGTCGTCGGCCCCAGGGCCAATCCGGGCCAGGCGAACTACGCGGCCTCGAAGGCCGGCCTGATCGGCTTCACCAAGACCGTCGCCGCCGAGGTGGCGCGCCGCGGTGTGACCGTGAACGCGGTCGCCCCCGGCCTGGTGGAGACGCGGATGACCGAGGGCCTCAGCAACGGCCTCATGGATCGCATCCCGGCTCGCCGGGCCGGGACCCCGGAGGAGGTCGCCGCCTGCGTGCGCTTCCTCGCCTCCGAGGAGGCCGGCTACGTGACCGGGACCACGCTCACCGTCGACGGCGGCATGAGCGCCTAGGCGCCCCCACCAACTTCAAGCGAACGATCAACGAGAAAGGAAACGAGATGGCAACAGCAGCGACAACGGAGTCGGTCGAGGAGAAGCTCATCGCCGCGCTCAAGGAGATGGGCGCCGAGGGCGACGTGACCCGCGAGGCGACCTTCGACCAGCTCGACGTCGACTCACTGGACCTGGTCGAGCTCTCCCAGGTGGTCGAGGACGAGTTCGGGGTCGAGCTTCAGGGTGAAGACGTCAAGGACCTGAAGACGGTCGGGGAGGCGATCGATCTGGTGGTCGCCAAGGCCGGATGACTCGCCGCGCCGTAATCACCGGATTCGGAGCCGTGACCCCGCTCGGGGTCGGCGCCGAGACGCTCCACCGCCGCTGGGCCCAGGGCGAGTGCGCGGTCGAAGACGGCCTCGCGCTCTGCTCGGACTTCGAGCCGACGGATTTCATGTCGGTGAAGGAGGCGCGACGCAGCGACCGCTTCGCCCAGCTGGCGATTGCCGCCTGCGTCGAGGCGCTCGGCCAGGCCGGGTGGGACGCCGAGCTCCCCTACGACGGGAACGGGGTCGGCTGCGTGATCGGCACCGGGATCGGCGGCCTCGACTCGATCGAGCGCCAGCACGACGTGCTCCGCGAGCGCGGCCCCAAGGCCGTCTCCCCGCTGTCGGTGCCGCAGCTGATGGGCAACGCGGCGGCGGCGCAGCTCGCAATGCGTTACGGCTTCCGCGGCCAGACCTACGGCGTCGTCTCGGCCTGCGCGGCCGGCGCCCACGCGATCGGCTCCGCCGTGCGGATGATCGAGTCCGGCGACGCCGAGGCCGTCGTCACCGGCGGCGCCGAGTCCGCCGTGACGCCGCTTGCGATGGCCGCCTTCACCTCGATGGGGGCGACCTCGGAGTCCGGCATCAGCCGTCCCTTCGACCGCCGCCGCGACGGCTTCGTGATGGGCGAGGGCGCCGGCATCCTCGTGCTCGAGGAGGCCGAGGCGGCTGAGCGGCGCGGCGCCGAGCCGCTGGCCGAGGTGCTGGGCTACGGGGCCACCTCCGACGCCTTCCATCTCACCGCGCCCGATCCCGAGGGCGATGGCGCGGCGCGCGCGATCACGCTGGCGCTCGCAGACGCCGAGGTGGGCCCCGGCGAGATCGACTACGTGAACGCGCACGGGACCTCGACCCCGCTCAACGACCGCTCCGAGACCCAGGCGCTGAAGGCCGCCCTCGGCGACGACGCGAAGACGATTCCCGTCTCCTCGACCAAGTCGGCGATCGGGCACCTGCTGGGGGCCGCCGGCGCCGTCGAGGCGATCGCGACCTGCGAGGCGCTCCGCGAGCGTCTCGCTCCTCCGACCCTGGGCTATTCGGAGCCCGACGAGGAGCTCGATCTCGACTACATCCCCGGCTCCGCTCGCCCGCTCGCGAACGGCAACGGCCGGCGCCCGGTGGCGATCTCGAACTCCTTCGGCTTCGGCGGACACAACGCCGTGCTCTGCCTGAGGGCCGACGTGAGCGGCCTCGCCGTCAAGGAGAGGGCGCCGGCCGGCGACGCGCTGGGGCGGCTCGAGGCGCTCTGCGACCCCGGTTCCCTGGAGCTGATCAGAACCGGGGTCATCAGCGACGCGATCGGCGATCGTGCCGAGCCCGGGGACGGCGTGCTCGCGGGAGCCGGCCGGGTGGGAGGCCGCACCGTCTTCACCTACGCCCAGGACGCGGGCTTTCTGGGCGGCAGCCTCGGCGAGTCACACGCTGACTCGATCGTGCGGGTTCTCGAGCTCGCGGAGCGCTCGCGCTCGCCCGTGGTCAGCTTCGTCGAGTCGGGCGGGGCCCGGCTGCAGGAGGGGCACGCCGCGCTCGGCGGCTACGGCCGCATCTTCCGCCGCACGGTCGAGCTCTCGCAGCAGGTGCCGCAGATCTCGGTGATCGCCGGGGTCTCCGCCGGCGGCGGCGCCTACTCGCCCGCGCTCACCGACTTCGTGATCATGGCCGCCGAGGGACGGATGTTCCTCACCGGGCCCAAGGTGGTCCGCGCCGCGCTTGGCGAGGAGGTGACGATGGAGCAGCTCGGCGGGCCCCGCGTGCAGGGGCGCAGCGGGGTCGCCCAGATCGCGACCGAGGGGATCGCCGAGGCGATCGAGGCGACGCGCTCGCTGCTCGGCTTCCTGCCTCAGAGCGTCGGCCAGCCCGCCCCGCTCGCGGCTCCCGTCGCCGCCGTCGGGGATCCCGCGTCGGTGGTCCCGGCCGAGTCGAGGCGGGTCTATGACGTCCGCGACCTGGTCGGCCGGGTCGTCGACGAGGACAGCCTGCTCGAGCTCTCGCCGCGCTGGGCCCCGAACATGGTCACCGGCCTCTGCCGAGTCGAGGGCCGCCCGCTGGGCCTGATCGCGAACCAGCCCCGCCGCCTCGGCGGCGTCATCGACGCCGCGGGCGCCGAGAAGGCCGCCGCCTTCATCGACCGCTGCGAGCGCTTCGGCCTGCCGCTGCTGGTCGTGGTCGACACCCCGGGCTTCATGCCGGGCAGCCGCCAGGAGCGCGCGGGCGTCATCCGCCACGGGGCGGGGCTGCTGCGCGCGTTCGCCTCGGCGAGCGTGCCGAAGCTGACGCTGATCGTCCGCAAGGCCTTCGGCGGCGCCGCGATCACGATGAACTCGCGCGACCTCGGCGCCGACCTCGTCTTCGCCTGGCCCGCAGGCCGAGATCGGGATCATGGCCGCCGGCGAGGCCGTCGCGATCACCGAACGCCGCGCGCTCGAGGGCGCGAGCGCGCATGAGCGCGAGCGCGTCGCGCGCGAGTACGCCGAGCGCCACCTCAACGCAGAGGCCGCCGCGTCCGGCGGCTTCGTCGACGAGGTGGTCGAGCCCGACGGCACGCGAGACCGGCTGATCTGGGCGCTGGCCGCCCTGGAGACACGATGATCGCCGGCGGCGACCAGGCGCTGCCCGCTGCGCTCGAGAGCCCGGACCGGGCTCGCCGGGATGGCCCGCCGCCCAGGGACGGGTTCCGGAGCTTCGCCGCGATCGGCGACAGCTTCACCGCCGGCACCGGCAGCGAGCCCGGCGTCTGCTGGGCCGATCGCCTGGCGGCGTCGCTGCGCAAGCGCACGCCCGACCTGCTCTACCGCAACCTCGCCTGGGAGGGCGCGACGAGCGCGGAGGCGCTGGAGCAGCTCGAGGCGGCGATCGAGATCGAGCCCGACCTGGTCAGCCTCATCGCCGGCGCCAACGACGTCCTGCGGACAACCCGCCCCGACCCCGATCTGACCGCCACCAACCTCGAATGGGGCTTCGACTTCCTCAGCGAGGCCGTACCCGGCGCCCTGCTCTTCACCGCCACCTTCCCCGAGCAATGGAGCTTCGTCTCGCTCGGTCCCCGCACCAGGGCGCGGGTAACAGCCGGGATCGAGGACGTCAACGGGCGGGTCAGGAAGATCGCGGCCGAGCGCGGAATCCCCTGCCTCGACGTCGCGGCTCATCCCGGCCTGTCCGAGCCGGGGAACTTCTGCGATGACGGCCTGCACGCGTCGCACGCGGGACACGCTCGGGCCGCGTCGGCCTTCGAGCGCCTGCTGCAGGCGTACACGGGCTCCAACCTGCGGGTGGAGCCGTGAGCGCGCCGCTCTCGCTCTACTTCGACCAGCTCTCCGGCGGGGAGTCCTTCGAGACGGCCGGGCGAACCGTGACCGAGGCCGACCTGGTCTCGTTCTCGGCGCTGACCGGCGACTGGCATCCCCAGCACGCCGACGCAGACTGGGCGGCCGCCGGCCCCTTCGGCGCCCGCGTCGCCCACGGCATGCTCGTGCTCTCCTACTCGCTCGGCCTGGCGCCGATCGACCCCGAGCGGATCGTCGCGCTGCGGGGCATCGACTCGGTGCGCTTCAAGCGCCCGGTGCGGATCGGCGAGACGATCCGGGTCCGCGGCGAGGTCGCGCGGCTGCGCCCCCTCGACGACGCCACCGGCCTGGTCACGATCGACTGGAAGGTGCTCGGCGGCGAGGGGCGCACGGCGCTCCGCGCCGAGCTGCAGGCCATCTGGCGGCGCCGCCCGCAGGATGAGGCGAGCGCCGAACGGTCCCGGGCTGCTGCGGCCAATGGAGCCGACGGGCGCTCAACCACGCCGCCCGGCGACGAGCTCTCGCCGATCCAGGACGGAAGGCTGCTGGTCTGATGCTCGCCGGCAAGCGCCTGCTGCTCACCGGCGTTCTCACCAAGCGGAGCATCGCCTTCGCCGTCGCCGAGCGCGCCCAGGAGGCCGGGGCCGAGCTGCTGCTGACCGGCTTCGGGCGCACGCGGCGGATGACCGAGCGCGCCGCCGCTCGTCTGCCCGATCCCGTCGAGGTGCTCGAGCTCGACGTCAACGCCGAGCACGACTGGGAGCGCATCGTCACCGAGGTCGGCGAGCGCTGGGGCGGCCTCGACGGGGCCCTCCACGCCGTCGCCTTCGCCCCGCCCGACGCGATCGGCGGCGGCTTTCTGCAGACCCCGTACGAGAGCGCCGCCACCGCATTCCAGACCAGCGCCTACTCCTACGCCGCGATGGCGAGGCATCTCGCTCCACTGATGGATGACGGAGGCGGCTTCGTCGGGCTCGACTTCGACGCCTCGGTCGCCTGGCCGGCCTACGACTGGATGGGCGTCTCCAAGGCGGCGCTGGAGGCCGTCAACCGCTACCTCGCTCGCGACCTCGGTGCCCTCCGCATCCGCGCCAACCTCATCTCCGCCGGACCGATCGGGACCCCGGCCGCCAGCGGCATCCCCGGCTTCGAGCAGCTCGCCGGCCAGTGGCAGCGCATGGCCCCGCTCGGCTGGGACCCGGCCGACCCCGCCCCCGTGGCGGACGCGGCCCTGTTCCTGCTCTCCGACCTCGCCCGGGGAATCAGCGGCGAGGTGCTGCACGTCGACGGCGGCCTGCACGCGCTGGGCGCCGAGTCTCAAGCTCTCGCCGCAGACACGAGCCCGGCGGAGCGACCCGTGGATCAGCCTCGCTCCCTGGCTGGTCCATCGCTGCGCTGACTCTTCGGCCCAGGCCACCCGCTCGGCCTCGCAAGGGGATACTGGGTGGAGATGTCAGAGCGAAACGTCGAGTCGGTTCGGAGGAGGTACGAGGAATTTGCGCGCGGCGACTTCAGCCGCATGGCGGACGTCGCCGACGACTGGGAGTTCGTGACGACTTCGGAGATGCCCGACGCGGGGACATACCAGGGAGATGCCGGACGGCAGTGGGTGATGTCATGGGTTGAGTCCTTCGAAGGGCTCACGATCGAGGTCACGGAGATCATCGATGCAGGCGACAAGGTCTTCTCCGCGGTCGTCCAGCGCGGCCGCATTCGCGGGAGTGGGGCCCAGGTGGAGAATCACTCGTGGATGGTCGACTCGTTTCGCGACGGCATCGCTGTGCGGACCGAGGCCTTTCCGGAACGCGCCCAGGCCCTGGAAGCGGCTGGGCTGAACGAGTGATGTCCCAAGCAAACGTGGTCTTGGTCCAAGGGCTATACGAGGCGTTTTCGCGCGGCGACGTGGATGAGATCGTCTCCCACCTGGATCCGGAGGCCGAGCTTCACTCCGCGATCGTCGGGGGTGCTGAGGGAAACGTCTACCGAGGCCACGCGGGTTTCAGGGCGTGGTACGCCGACTCTTTCGAGACCTTCGAGTCATTCAGCTTCGACTGGAGCGAATTCCGCGATCTCGGCGACCGGGTTCTCGCCCTTGGGCAGCTGCAAGCGCGCGGGCGCGAGAGCGGGGTGGAGCTCGCATCCGAGATGGGCTGGGTCCACACGGTCCGACGGGGCAGGTTGACGAAGATCGAGGGCTTCCTGAGTCACGCTGACGCCCTCGAGGCCGCCGGGTTGCGGGACTAGCTTTCTTCCTCCACTCGAAGCAGGCCCCCGGGCCGAGTAGCGGCCATCTCCTTGGTCGTCACATCCGGGCCAAGGCTACCCGCAGCTCAGCAGCCGCTCAGTCGAGCGATACGCCGATCAGGGCCAGCCGGCGGTTCAGGGCGTTCAACCCGAACTCGGCCAGGGCCCCTTCGTCCACGCCCAGCGCATCGAACGCTCCCTCGCTCGGCGGCGCCAGGGACTCGGCAACCGACGGCAGGAGGTCCAGCAGACGGGCGCGGATGGCTTCCTCCATCGAGGGGTCGGCGCGCACCGCCTCGCGCAGGAACCAGGTCCCGTACGCAATGTGGCGCTGCTCGTCGGCCGCGATCCGTCCGTAGCCGTCAGCGAAGCCAGGCAACAGCTCGCGCTCCTCCAGCAGACCCAGCAGGAAGTGCGAGGTGACAAGGCCGAGGGTGCCCTCGATCACCATGTGGTAGATCGTCACGAAATCGACCTTGGCCTCTCGGTCAGCGGGGTCGAGTCGCAGGCGATCGTGGGCCTTGACGAGCGCATCGTCGAAGATCCGCTTGAACGGTTCGGCGAGGAACTCCCTCGCCTGAGCGACGTGGGCGCCGATCGCGGCCGGATCGGCGACGACCTCGTCCTGGAAGCGCGCGTAGAACTGCAGGTGGCGAACCTCGTCGACGAGCTGTGTGGAGAGGTAGCTGCCTTCCTCCTCGTCGTCCTGCGCCAGCACGAGCCCGCAGAACTGGGTCGAGATCCGCTCCTCGGCCACCATCAGCGAGCTGAGCGCGAAGCTGAGCAGCTCGCGTTCTCCCGGCTCGATTCCAGCCCAGTCCGCCGGGTCCCGACTCAAGTCGATGTCCTGGGCGGCCCAGTGCGCGTGCTCCCAATCGAGGTAGAGCTGCTGGGGATCCTTGAGCAGCTCGGTCGCTTGGCTCACGCCGACAGCCTCGCCCGCACGATCGCCGACCCCGCGTGCTCGTGCACTCGGTGGGTCTCGATGACCTCGACCTGGTCGAAGCCGGCAGCGCTCAGCTCGCGCTCGTACCGATCGCGCGTCAGCGCGCCTGCTATGCACCCTGTCCACTGCTCCATGTCCTCGCGGGTGGCCTCATCCATGTCGGGGTCGGCCACGATGTCGCTGACCGCGAAGCGGCCCCCCGGCTGGAGCACCCGCGCCGCCTCGCGAAAGACCGCTGGCTTGTCGGCGGAGAGGTTGATTACGCAGTTGGAGATGATCACGTCGATGGAGTCGTCCGGCAGCGGAATGTCCTCGATCGTCCCCTTGAGGAACTCGACGTTCTCGGCGGCGACCTCCCGCTGGTTGCGTTGTGCCAGCTCCAGCATCTCGTCGGTCATGTCCAGGCCGTATGCCTTTCCCGTTTCGCCGACGCGTTCGGCGGAAAGGAGGACGTCGATTCCCCCACCGCACCCGAGGTCGAGGACGATCTCGCCCTCGTGCAGATCAGCGACCGCGGTCGGGTTGCCGCAGCCGAGCGACCCCAACTTTGCGGCGTCGGGTAGCCGGTCGCGATCGGCGCCCGAGTAGAGCGCAGCGCCGAAGTCCTCGAACCCTTCCTGGGTCTTGGTGATGTCCGTCGGGCCGCAACACGAGACGCTCTCCACCTCGATCGCGTCGTTGCCGTCGCTGACCAAGCCTGCCGCCGCCGCATATCGCTCGCGCACCGCCGACTGGACGTCACCGGGGGGCTTGCCTTTGCCGCAGCCGCAGCTGCCGTCGGTGGCACCGCAGCACTCGCTCTTGTCCTCGGGATCGCAGCAGGACCGCTGCGCCTCGGGGCCGCAGCACTCGCCAGCCTTCACCTCAGCCATGCGCTCACTTCCTCCAGCGCCTCGGGGTTGACGTAGTAGTAGGCCCATAGGCCCCGGCGTTCGGAGCCGACGATGCCGGCCTCGCGCAGGACCTTCAGATGGTGTGAGACGGTGGGCTGGGAGAGTTCGAAGAGCGGGACGAGCTCGCAGACGCAGACCTTGCCCGCGTGCTTTCGCAGCACATCGACGAGCTGCATCCGGATCGGGTCGCCGAGCGCCTTTGCGACCTTTGCCATCCGCTCGGCCTGGCGTCGCTCGATGTCCGGGTAGACGACGGGCTCGCAGCAAGGGTCTCCCGCTGGGCGCTTCCGCTTCGGGGCAAGCTCCAGATCCACGGCCATCGATCTATGTATAACGATTGAATGGATACTTGTCAATGTATAGTTGGGGCGTGTCGAAGGTCCTGTTCGTGTGCCTCCACAACGCCGGCCGCTCGCAGATGAGCGAGGCCCTGTTCACGCGCGCCGCAGCCGGTCGCCACGAGGCGCGATCGGCTGGGACCACGCCCGGGGATGAGGTCCACGCCAACGTCGTCGAGGTCATGTACGAGCTGGGGGTTGACCTGGCCGGCCGGACGCCCCGCAAGCTGGCGACCGCGGACGCCGAATGGGCCGACGTGGTCGTGACGATGGGCTGCGGGGACGAGTGCCCCTACATCCCAGGCAGGCGCTATCTGGACTGGGACCTCGAGGACCCGAAGGGGCGGCCCATCGAGGAGGTCCGGGCGACGCGGGACGAGATCGAGCGCCGGATCACCGAGCTCCTGGCCGAGCTCGACCGTCCGGCGCAGGACTGATCGCTGAAGCGCCGGGTTAGGCGGCGTCGCGGAAGTCGTCCAGCGTGCCGTCCTGGGAGAGGCGCGCCAGCGCCCGCTCCTCGAGCCGCCTCGCCTGCTCCTGGGTGACGCCGACCTCGCGCGCGGCCTCGCGCAGCGCCCGCTCGGGGCGCCCGCCGGTGCCGAAGCGCGCCTTGATGATGCGCCGCTCCTTCTCCGGCAGCTTGGCGAGGGCCGCGTCCACGGCCTGCTCCTGCTCGCGCTCGAGGACCTCGTCCTCCAGCGGCGCCGTCTCCTCGGCGTGGAGCTCGCCGAAGGTGGTGTCGCCCTCGCCGACCGGGGTGTCGAGGCTGGTCGTGACCCTGGTCAGGTCCCGAGTCGCCATCACCTCGTCCAGCGGCAGCTTCGCCTCCTTCGCGACCTCCTCGTCGGTCGGCTCGCGGTCGAGCCTGGTGGTCAGCTCGGCCGTGATCCGGTTGACGGTGCGCTCGCGCTGGGCGATGTGGGCCGGGATCCGAACCGCCCGGCCGCTGTTGTCCAGGCCGCGCTGGATCGACTGCTTGATCCAGAGCACGGCGTAGGTGGAGAACTTGTACCCGCGGCGCCAATCGAACTTCTCGGCGGCGCGGATCAGCCCCAGCATCGCCTCCTGGACGATGTCGCCGAGGTCGAGCCCGTGGCCCTGGTAGCGGCGCGCGAACTTGATCACCAGGCGCAGGTTGGAGTTGATCATCTTCTCCTTGGCGGCCAGGTCGCCCTTCTCGATCCGCTTCGCGAGCTCGATCTCCTCGGGCCCGGTCAGGAGCGGGTACTTCATCGCGGAGTTGATGAAGAGCTGAAGGCTGTCCGTCGTCGCCTCGGCGGTCGCGTGATCGCGCGCCCGGCGCTCGTCGGCGCTTTGCTTCGTAGTCTTGTTGTCGTGCTCGCCGCGCTGGCGGCGAGGCTCGCTGCGGGTTGCCGCAGCGCCTCTGCTGCGAGGCATGTGGTGCCCCTTTCTCGAACTTGTCGCGTCCCTGCCGGGATGCTTGTGGGTGGTGCCTGTGCGGTGCTTAGTGACGGGCCGTCGCCCGCGAGGGGCCCGACGCTTCAAAAAGTATAGCGCGAAAGCTGGATATTGCAAGTCAGGCCCGAAATCCGCCTGCCTGCTCACCAAACGCTAAGACAACCCTCATATTACGCCCTTAACCGGACGCCTGCCGGGCAGGAAGCCGTCCGCCCAGGCTGAACAAGCAGGCGGAGCCATGCCGTGATCGTCGATTGCGCCCAGTACAAGGACGGAACACGCCAGCACGAGGGGTCGATCCCGCTCGAGCGGGCGGCCGAATGCGCCAAAGGTGGGGACGAGTTCGTCTGGATCGGGCTCCACGAGCCCGATCCGGGGGACCTGAAGCGGCTCCAGCAGCTATTCGGCCTGCACGAGTTGGCGGTCGAGGACGCGGCGCGCCCGCACCAGCGCCCGAAGATCGAGGACTACGACGACTCCTGGTTCATCGTGCTTCGCACCGCGCACTACCACGAGGAGACCGAGCAGGTCCACTTCGGTGAGATCCATCTCTTCGCCGGGACCGGCTATGTGATCACCGTGCGCCATGGCCCAGGCAGCGAGCTGAAAACTGCGCGCGGCAGGCTCGAGAGCCGGCCCGACCTCCTGAAGATGGGGGCCGCCGCGGCGGTCTGGGCGATCCTGGACAAGGTCGTCGACGATTACATGCCGGTCACCGACGGCATCGACGACGACATCGAGGAGGTCGAGACCGACGTCTTCGACGACGCCAGCCCCGCACCGACCGCCCGTATCTACAGGCTCAAGCGCGAGGTCATCGAGTTTCACCGCGCCGTCTATCCGCTGCTGGGGCCGCTTGAGGCTCTCGAGCGGGGAGCCTACGAGCGGATCCCCGAGGAGTTGCGGCGCTATTTCCGCGATGTCCACGACCATGCGCGGCGCACCGACGAGCTGGTCAACTCCCAGCGCGAGCTGCTGACCAGCGTGCTGGAGGCGAACCTCGCCCTCGTCAGCGTCAATCAGGCCGAGATCGTCAAGAAGATCTCGGCCTACGCCGCCGTGATCGCGGTCCCGACCTTCATCGCAAGCAACTACGGAATGAACTTCGAGCACATGCCGGAGCTGGGCTCGCCGATCGGCTACCCGCTGGCACTGGGCGTGATGGCGCTCAGCGTGATCGCCCTGATCAACTTCTTCAAGCGCATCGACTGGCTCTAGTTACCGAGGATCCAATCGGGGATGACGGGCGCCACGGGCGTGCGCGACGTTAGCCCCGGCTGAGGGTCGTCGGTAGCCTCAGCTTCGATGACCCCGGTCCTCGGGCACGTCGGCGGCGGGACCCTGGAGCCGCTGCAACTGATCGCGGTCACGGTCGCGGCTGCCGCCTATTGCCTGCGGGCGCTGACGCTCTCCCGCGAGGGGCGGGCGGTGCCGACCTGGCGCGTCATCTGCTTCTCCGCGGGGATCCTGCTGATCGCCGCCGGCCTGATCAGCCCGCTGGCGCACATGGGCGAGGAGCTGCTGCTTGCCCATATGGCACAGCACCTGCTGGTCGGCGACGTCGCGGCGCTGTTGATCGTGCTGGGGCTGACGGGCCCGCTGCTGCAGCCGCTGCTGGCGATCAAGGCGATCGACCGGCTGCGGGTCCTGACCCATCCGCTGATCGCGCTGCCGCTGTGGGCCGCCAGCCTCTACATCTGGCACATCCCCGCCCTCTACCAGGAGGCGCTCTCGAACGAGGCCGTGCACGCCCTGCAGCACGCCTGCTTCATCGGCTTCGGGATCCTGATGTGGATGCCGCTGGTGGGGCCGCTGCCGGTCCCGTCGTGGTTCGGGATCGGGGCGAAGATCGGCTACGTGGTGGGGGTCCGCTTCGCCGGCACGGCGCTGGGCAACGTCTTCATGTGGTCGAACACCGTCTTCTATCCCGACTACGCGCCGGGCGAGGCGGACTTCGACGTCTCGCCGCTGTCCGATCAGGGCACGGCCGGGGTGATCATGACGGTGGAGGGAGGCCTGGTCACGCTGGGGGTGTTCGCCTGGCTCTTCCTGCTGTGGGCCCAGCAGGACACCGAGCGCCAGAAGCTGGTGGAGCTGGCAGCCGACCGCGGCGTGCCGCTGACCAGCGAGCGCGCCGAGCGGGCCGTCCGCGCCGGCGAGGGCGCCCGCCTGCGCGAGCGGATCGAGGCAGATGCGCAGGGGCCCCGTTGGCGGACGACCGACCCCGACCCGGCGGAGCCGCAGGGAGGAGCCCCGGTATGACCGATAACCGCTTCCTCTACACGCTGGTCTTCGTGGTCGGGACCGCCAGCCTCGGCGCCGAGATCGCGGCGGCGCGGCTGATGGCCCCGTTCTTCGGCGCCTCGACCATCGTCTGGGCGAACACGATCGGGGTGGTGCTTGTCTCGCTCTCGATCGGCTACTGGCTTGGGGGCAAGCTCGGGGACCGCTACCCGCGCCCCCGCGAGCTCTGCCTGGTGGTCGCGGCGGCCGCGGCCCTGCTGGCGGTCGTCCCCTTCGCGGCGCGCCCGTTCTTCGAGGTGTCAACCGACGCGCTCGACGAGATCTCGGCGGGCGCCTTCGTCGGCTCGCTGGTCGGTGTGCTCTTCCTGATCGCGATCCCCGTCGTGCTGCTGGGGACCTGCGCGCCCTGGGCGATCCGCCTGGCTGTGCCCGACGTAGAGCACTCGGGCCGCACCGCGGGCCGCCTGTACGCGATCTCGACAGTCGGCTCGCTGCTGGGGACGATGCTGGCGGCGCTGGTGCTGATCCCCTTCATCGGCACCCAGCGGACCTTCCTCGCCTTCGCCGTCGCCCTGGGCCTGGTCGCGGCCGCCGGGCTGGGGTGGCGCTACCTGGCGGTGCCCGCGGCGCTGGCGGCCGTCTTCGCCGTCCCGATCGGGACGGTGAAAGCGACCGATGGCGAGCGCGTCCTGTTCGAGGGCGAGAGCGAGGAGCAGTACATCCGCGTCATCGAGCAGGAGGACGGCGATCGGGCCCTGGAGCTGAACGAGGGACAGGCGACGCACTCGCTCTACCGCCCCGGCAGCTACCTCACCGGCGACGTCTGGGATGGCTACCTGATCGCGCCCTTCGCTGTCCGCGATGCCGCCCCCGAGCGGATCGCGATTCTCGGCAACGCCGCCGGGACCACCGCCCGCGCCTACGGCCACTACTTCCCGCAGACCGAGGTGGACGGGGTCGAGATCGACGCGAAGCTGACCGAGCTGGGCGAGCGGTATTTCGATCTCGACAACCCCAAGCTGGAGGTGGCCCACGAGGACGCGCGGCCGTGGCTGGAGGACTCCGACGGCGACTACGACGTGATCATGGTGGACGCGTACCGCCAGCCCTACATCCCCTTCTACCTGGCGACGGAGGAGTTCTTCGAGCTGGTTCGCGACCGCTTGGCTCCCGGCGGGGTCGTCGTCGTGAACGCCGGCCATCCGGAGGGCAACGACGACCTGGAGAAGGTGCTGGGCGCGACCATGGCCGAGGTCTTCCCGACCGTATTGCGCGACCCGATCGAGGAGACGAACACGCTGCTGATCGGCAGCGAGGCGCCGGGGTCGGCTCGGCGCCTGGCCGAGGCGGTGCCGGGGCTGCCGGGCGAGCTGCGGGTGATCGCAGCGCGGGAGTCGGCCAACATCGAAGGGCGGCTGCCGGGCGGCGAGGTCTACACCGACGACGTCGCCCCGGTCGAGTGGCTGATCGACCGCTCGATCCTGGGCTACGCGAACGACGAGTAGCCGCCGCGATCAGGACCGGCGGCGGCCCGCCCAGTAGCGGACCATCATCGGCAGCGCCGATGCGAGGTCGGCGGCGAAGCTCCACACGCGGCCCGGGGGGCCGGTGAGCGCCCATGCCTCGAGCCGCTCGCTTGCAGAGCGGCGGACGGCGCCGGAGGGGCGGCGGGTGGGGTCGTCTAAGGTCCGACGCGCGATGGAGACGACGGTAAAGGAGCTCGGGGACTCGCGGGTCCGCGTCGAGGTCGGGGTCGAGCCCGATCAGGTCGAGAGCCGCGTCAAGGAGGCGGCCACCCGGCTGGGCAAGGAGATGAAGGTATCCGGCTTCCGCGAGGGCAAGGTCCCGCCCGAGATGGTGCTGCAGAAGGTCGGCCGCGATGCTGTCCTCAGCGAGGCCCTGCAGCTGGGCCTGGGCGACTGGTACGAGCGGGCGATGATCGAGACCGGCATCAGCCCGGTCGGCGACCCCAAGCTCGACCTGGACGAGCTGCCCGCCGAGGGCGAGCCTCTGAAGTTCGCGATCGAGGTGAACGTGCTGCCCACGGCGACGCTGGGCGAGTACAAGGGGGTCGAGGTCGGGCGGGCCGAGCCCGAGGTCCCGAAGGAGGCGGTGGACGCCGAGCTCGAGCGCCTGCGGGAGGGCTTCGCGAAGCTGAACCCGGTCGATCGCGCCGCCGCCGAGGGCGACGTGCTGCTGATCGACTACGAGGGCAAGATCGACGGCGAGCCTTTCGACGGCGGTGGGGCGAAGGACTATCTGCTGGAGCTCGGGGCCGGCCGCGTCCTGCCCGAGTTCGAGTCCGGGCTGAAGGGCGCAAAGGGCGGGGAGGAGAGGACGGCGACCGTCAACTTCCCCGACGACTACGAGGGGGAGGAGGTCGCCGGCAAGACCGCCGAGTTCACGATCCAGGTGCGCGAGGTGCGCGAGAAGGAGCTGCCCGATCTCGATGACGACTTCGCCGCCGAGGCGTCGGAGTTCGACACGCTGGCCGAGCTGCGCGAGCACGTCTCGGAGCGCATCCGCGACTACATCGACTCGCAGATCGCCGAGCAGTTCCGCGCCGGCGCCCTGGACGCAGTGGTCGCGAACGCGACCGTCGAGTTGCCCGACCCGGTCGTGCAGGCTCGCGCCGAGGAGATGTGGGGGAGGGTCGAGCGGCAGCTGCAGAGCCGCGGCATGGACCCGAACGCCTACCTGCAGATGCAGGGCAAGAGCCGCGAGGAGCTGATCGCCGAGGCCAAGCCTGAGTCAGAGCAGGCGTTGCGCCGCGAGGCCGTGCTGCGCGCCGTCGCCGACGCCGAGGGGATCGAGATCGGCGAGGACGACCTGCTGGAGGCGCTGCAGGTCCCGCCGGGCCACGAGGACCACGGCCACCCCGAGCCCAAGCAGGCGCTGGAGGAGCTGCGCAAGAGCGGCCGCGACCAGATGCTGGCCGAGGACCTGCGCATGCGCCGCGCCCTGGAGCGGATCGCCGAGAACGCGAAGCCGATCCCGGTGCAGGCCGCTGAGGCGAAAGAGAAGATCTGGACGCCGGAGAAGGAGCGCGAGCAGAAGGGCGACCTCTGGACCCCGGGCTCGGACTAGATGACTAGCCGGGCTCGATCTCCGCAGTAACCCTGCCGTCCTCGACCGCCGCAGCGAGCTCCGCGTAGTCGCGCTCGTTCTGGTCGGCGTAGGCCGGCGCGAAGTCGGCGATCGCCCGGTCGAATCGGTTGCCGCTGCCGAGATAGGAGGAGATCGCGATCCGGTCGCCTGAGCGCGCGTGCGCCCGGGCGAGGACCACACCGCAGAGACGTGCGTACATCGCCATCAGCTTCGGCGACATCTTCTCGATCACAGCCGAGCCCTTCTGGTCCCAGAGCTGCCGGACGTAGAAGTCCCGGCTGGCCCCGTCGGGTCCCTCCGCCGTCAGCCAGCCGAGCATGATGTCGCTCGCAGCCTGGGTCAGCCTCTGGCCCTCGACCACTCGCTGGCCCTGGTGGGAGTACTCGCTGGGAGCGGTGTAGGGCTCCAGCACTGAGGCCTGCGCCTCCTTCACCTGCAGGAAGAGCGGATCGTTGGGATCGCGGCCCATGAAGAGCGCGATCCAGGCTCGCGTTCCCACGCTGCCGACCCCCACCACCTTGCGGGCCGCGTGCACGAAGCGATAGGAGGCGAACAGGTGGCGCCGCGCGGGCGGTAGCGTGGCCCGGTACTGATCGAGCACCGCCGCCAGGCGCCGCTCGGCCTCGGGCAGGAGCTCCCCCGCGAAGACCTCCTCGAAGGGGACGATCGTGGGCGGGTCGCTGACGATCCGGAACTCGCCATCGACGAGCCGCGTCAGCTTCGAGAGGGCGCGCATGCTGTCCTTGCTCTTCGCCTTGGCCATGTTGCGGTCGAAGCGCTGCAGCTCCTTGGCGCTCAGCTCTCCGCCGAAGCGATCGCGCAGCTGAGCCAGGTCCACCCGCCAGTACCAGGTCTCGAGGTTGCCGATTCCGGCGAACGAGCGCACGGCCTCGCGGTAGGCGCGGGCTGCGGTCGTGACCACCTGGCGCCGGTCGACCTCGGCGAACCCGCGGTCCCGGCCGGCGATCTCGAAGCTCACGGCAAGGCGCTTCACGTCCCACTCCCATGGCCCCGGCAGCGTCTCGTCGAAGTCGTTCACGTCAACCACCATTGCCCGGTCGGGCGAGGCGAACGTGCCGAAGTTGGAGAGATGGGCGTCGCCGCAGGCCTGCACGGTGAGCCCGGACGTCGGCGTGTCCGCCAGGTCCGCGGCCATGATCGCGGCGGTGCCGCGGTAGAAGGTGAAGGGAGAGGCGAGCATCCGGCCGTAGCGCAACGGGACCAGTTCGGGCACGCGCTGAGAGGCCTGCCCTTCGAGGAGCTCGACCGGATCAGGGCGGTCCGCCGAGGGCTCCCAAACCCCGTGGCTCGAGCGGGGCACCTGGGCGCGCGCCGACTTGCCCGCGGCGGCCCGCTCCTCGGGTGTCGGCGGAGCCGATCGCGGGAGGTCGCGGGTGGCCGAGGTGGAGGGCATTGCCGGAGCCTAACCCAGGGCTGCGCGCGTCAGACGTCGAGGGAGGTCTGCGGCGCCGGATAGCTGACCCGCTCACCCTCCACGACGGCGGCCTCGTGCAGCTCGTGCGCCGACGAGCGAACCGTCCGGCCCCAGGTGCAGCACGCGGTCGCCGCCGGCGACGAGGGCGTCGGCGATGAGGCGGCGGTGGCACTGGGCCCAGTCGGCCTCGGCGCACATGATCGCCGTGCGGCGGCGCGAGGCCAGCCCGCGCAGGCGCTCGAGTCCCTCGGCGAACTCCGGGCTCGCCATGTGGTCGGCGTAGCCCGCGGAAGGCCTCGTCCTTCCAGGCCCGGTTGGGCGAGCCCTCGGCCGGCCTGCGGCGCCCGCCGAGCTCCTCGCCCATGTGCTCGTAGTCGATTCCGGCGGCCTTCAGCGAGCCGGCCAGGGCCGAGCGGTTGAAGTGCGGGTAGCGGGAGCGCGGGTTCTGGCGGACGTCCACCACCAGCTCGACCCCGGCGCCGCGCAGCAGCTCGATGAAACGCCGCTCCTCGTGGTTCGAGTGGCCGAC
This sequence comes from uncultured Solirubrobacterales bacterium, assembly GCA_963813725.1. GTDB lineage: Bacteria > Actinomycetota > Thermoleophilia > Solirubrobacterales > 70-9 > VGBV01. The sequence goes on along the minus strand of CAWFAI010000009.1, from coordinate 97,057 downwards.
GGTGAGGATCTCCGCCTCCGACGCCATCGCGGGCATCATCCCGGGAAAGGGCCGCCGCTGCCGTTGGCTATCCTCTCGCACCTGATGAGCCCCATGGTCCCGATGGTCGTTGAGCAGACGTCGCGCGGAGAGCGCGCGTTCGACATCTACTCGCGGCTGCTGAACGAGCGCATCGTCTTCCTCGGCACCCCGGTCAGCGAGGACATCGCCAACCTGATCGTCGCCCAGCTGATTCATCTGGAGTCCGAGGACCCCGACAAGGACATCAGCATCTACATCAACTCCCCGGGCGGCTCGGTCTACGCGGGACTCGCGATCTACGACGCGATGCAGTTCATCAAGCCCGACATCCAGACCATCTGCGTGGGCGTCGCCATGAGCATGGGCGCGTTGCTGCTGGCAGGCGGCGCCAAGGACAAGCGCATGGCCCTGCCCAACTCGAAGATCCTGATCCACCAGGTCTCGGGTGGCTTCTCGGGCCAGGCATCCGACATCGAGATCCACGCCAAGGAGATCATCGACGTCCGCCAGCGCCTGGACGAGATCATCGCCAAGCACACCGAGCAGCCGCTGGAAAAGGTCGCGAAGGACACCGAGCGCGACTACTTCATGAGCGCGGAGGAGGCCAAGGAATACAACCTGGTCGACCGCGTGATCGAGCATCGCTAGCCCCCGCCGTCTCCTAGCCGCCCTCTTCTTCGCCGCACCGATCCTTCTCGGGATCGCGGCCTCGGCGCCCGCAGCCGATTTCTCCCTGCAGTCCTCCTCGGTGACGCCGGGCAAGGCGTTCTTCGGCGCCCGGGACGGGGTCCGCATCGCCTTTCGCTTCACCGCCTCGGACGCGAGCGACGTTTCGGTGCGAATCGCGGGCGGGGGCGAGGGCGAGGTGCGCCGCTACGAGCTGAAACAGCTCAAGCCGGGCCGGACGCACGAGCTCGAGTGGGACGGCCTCACCGGCGCGCGAAAGGCGGCTCCGGACGGGCTCTACCGGGTGCTCGTCGGCCCGGGCTCCTCACAGCTCGCCGACGCCGGACGGGCGACGCTCCACGGCCATCGCTTCCCGATCCGCGGGCCGCACGGCAACCGCGGCGCGGTCGGCGAGTTCGGGGCGGCTCGGAACGGCGGCCGGGTCCATGAGGGCTTCGACGCGACCGCGCGCTGCGGCACCCCGCTGGTGGCAGCCCGTGGCGGCACCGTCGTCCGGCGCCGTTTTCATCCCAGCCTGGACGGCAACTACGTCGTCATCGCCGGTCGCAAGGAAGGCAGGACTTACCGCTACTCGCACCTGGCACGCCCGGCCGAGGTGGCGGTGGGAGACCGGGTGTTCACCGGCCAGGTGGTGGGCTACGTCGGGCGGACCGGCAACGCCGCCTCGACCCCTTGCCACCTGCACTTCGAGATCCGCACCCGCGGCGGGCGCTTCCTCGATCCCGAGCCCTTCCTGCGGGCCTGGGACCGCTTCAGCTAATGCGATGAGACGAGGCCCGCCGCTTGAGTCCGCGGCCGGGGTTGACGAAGATCTACCTCGACCCGGCGCAAACGAGCCGACGAGGAGGGAGAGATGTCAGAGGAAGGAATGGTTGCGGCCGTCCAGGAAGGGCCCCGAGCGCGAGGTGCATCGACGATCGCGTCGGGGTTGCGGGCCAGTTCAGCCCGCGGGGCACAGCGGCTCGATGTTCGCCGGGGGGCTGGCGGCGACGAGCTGCCGGAGGGGTGGCCGGCGCGGCCGGTTCCGCGCTTGGCGATGGGCCGGGATCGCCGGCGGCGTGGCGGCGAATGAGGCAGCCTCGGGGCTTCCCGCATACATGCTCGTCGGGGTCAGCGAAAGCGCCGTCTACGGCTTCGAGGGGAAGATGAAGAAGGCAGGGGAGTTCGTCTTTCAGGTACCCAGGGAGGGCCTCGAGGCGAAGGTCCACCAGCGCGTCAACGTCAAGGTCCTGGAGCTGATCGAGCCGGGAGGGTCCCGGATCGAGCTGGAGGGCAACCGTCTGCCCCTGACCCACAGCAAGAACGTGATGGACGAGCTGGCCGGGTGAGGCGAGTGCCTGAAGGAGACCGAGCCGCTTTGGCGTAATCCACAGGCGTCAGGCCGGCAACCGGCGTTCCCTAAGCTTTCTGGAAGAAGCGGGTCGCCGGGCCGGAAACGCCGACCCCTAGGGAGTGAGTTCCGCTGGCACGTCCGACCGAATCCAACGAGCAGCTTCTCTGCAGCTTCTGCGGGAAGTCGCAGCGCCAGGTCAAGAAGCTGATCGCCGGTCCCGGCGTCTACATCTGCGACGAGTGCATCGACCTCTGCAACGAGATCATCGATGAGGAGCTCACGGCACCGCCCACCTTCGAGCTCGAGAACCTGCCCAAGCCGGTCGAGATCAACGAGGTCCTGAACGAGTACGTGGTCGGCCAGGAGGGGGCCAAGCGGGCGCTCTCGGTCGCCGTCTACAACCACTACAAGCGCGTCCAGATGTCCTCGACCGACCAGGAGGGCGACGGCGCGATCGAGCTGCAGAAGTCGAACATCCTGCTGCTGGGCCCGACCGGCTGCGGCAAGACGCTTCTGGCTCAGACCCTGGCGCGCATCCTCAACGTCCCCTTCGCGATCGCCGACGCCACGGCGCTGACCGAGGCCGGCTACGTCGGCGAGGACGTCGAGAACATCCTCTTGAAGCTGATCCAGGCGGCTGATTTCGACGTGAAGAAGGCCGAGACGGGGATCATCTACATCGACGAGATCGACAAGATCGCCCGCAAGGCGGACAACCCGTCGATCACCCGCGACGTCTCGGGCGAGGGCGTGCAGCAGGCGCTGCTGAAGATCCTCGAGGGCACCACCGCCTCGGTCCCCCCGCAGGGCGGCCGCAAGCACCCGCACCAGGAGTTCCTGACGATCGACACCTCCAACATCCTCTTCGTCTGCGGCGGCTCCTTCGCCCAGCTCGACCAGGTGATCGAGAAGCGGATCGGCAACCACGGCGTCGGGTTCGGCGCCGAGGTCACCTCGGCGATGGAGAAGGACACCGGCGAGACGTTCGAGCAGGTGCTGCCCGAGGACTTCATGGAGTACGGCTTGATCCCCGAGTTCATCGGGCGCATGCCGGTCGTCGCCCCGATCCACCAGCTCACCCGCGAGGACCTGATCACGATCCTGACCGAGCCTCGCAACGCCCTGATCAAGCAGTTCCGCCGCTTCTTCGAGTTCGATGAGATAGAGCTCGTCTTCGCCCCTGAGTCGCTGGGAGCGATCGCCGACCGCGCGCTCGAGCGCGAGACCGGCGCTCGCGGCCTGCGCTCGATCCTGGAGGAGACGCTGCTCGACGTCCAGTTCGAGCTGCCCTCCCGCGGCGACGTCAGCAAGTGCGTGGTCACGAGGGAGACGATCGACAAGGGCCTGAAGCCGATGCTGGTCACCGACGCCGCCGGCGAGCAGGACGCCGGCCGCCGGCGAGCAGCTCGACGAGCAGGCGTCCTAGGCGGACACGGCGCCGCTTTCACGCGTCGCCGCTGAGGCCGCGCCGTAATATCGGCGCCCGTATGGACGCCGACCGAGAAAATCCCTGGAAGAGACGACTCGCTGGGACCCGGGCGAGGTCGAGCAGCGCGTGTTCGAGCGCTGGATGGAGGGCGGCTGGTTCCACCCGCCGGCCGAGGGCAGCGCCGCCGAGAACTTCTCGATCTCGATCCCGCCGCCCAACGTCACCGGCGCCCTGCACATGGGCCACGCGCTCAACGGCACGATCCAGGACGTCCTGATCCGGATCAATCGCATGCGGGGCCGCAACACGCTCTGGGTGCTCGGAACCGACCACGCGGGCATCGGCACGCAGGCGGTGGTTGAGAAGGAGCTGGCCGCCGAGGGGACCTCGCGGCACGAGATCGGCCGCGAGGCATTCGAGAAGCGCATCTGGGACTGGAAGGCGCAGTACGGCACGACGATCGTCGAGCAGCTCAAGCGCCTGGGGGCGAGCTGCGACTACGAGCGCGAGCGCTTCACGCTCGACGAGGGCTACGTGCGGGCGGTCTACCGCGTGTTCGTGGAGCTCTACGAGAAGGGCTGGATCTACCGCGACGACTACCTGGTCAACTGGGACCCCGGCATGCAGTCGGCGATCTCGGACCTGGAGATCGAGCAGCGCGAGGTCACCGACACGCTGTACGAGATCGCCTATCCGCTCAAGGACGGCGACGGGGAGCTGGTGGTCGCCACCGTGCGGCCCGAGACCATGCTTGCCGATACCGCGGTGGCGGTCAACCCGTCAGACGACCGCTACAGCGACGCGGTCGGAAAGGTGGCCGAGCTGCCGCTGGTCGGCCGCGAGCTGCCGGTGATCGCAGACGAGCACGTGGACGTCGAGTTCGGCACCGGGGCGCTGAAGATCACCCCAGGCCACGATCCCAACGACTTCGAGATCGGGCAGAAGCAGGGCCTGGAGGCGATCTCGGTGATCGGCGAGGACGGGCTGATCACCGACGCCGCCCCCGAGCGCTTCCGCGGCATGAAGGTCGGCGACGCGCGGGAGGCCGTGGTCGCCGAGCTGCGCGAGCAGGGCCTGATCCGGGGCGAGGAGCCCTACACGCACTCGGTCCCGTTCTCCCATCGCTCGGGCGAGCGGGTCGAGCCGCTGATCTCGCTGCAGTGGTTCTGCCGCATGGACGAGCTGGCACAGCCGGCGATCGAGGTCGTCAGGGACGGCCGGGTGCGTTTCGTGCCGGCCGACCCGCACACCAAGGTCTACCTCGACTGGCTCGAGCGCATCCGGCCATGGTGCATCTCGCGACAGCTCTGGTGGGGGCACCGGCTGCCCGTCTGGTACCGGGGAGACCCCGCGGACCCCGAGATCTACGTCGGAGAGCAGGCGCCCGAGGGCGACGGGTGGGAGCAGGAGTCGGACGTGCTCGACACCTGGTTCAGCTCGGCCCTGTGGCCGTTCGCGACCCTGGGCTGGCCCGACCCGGAGGCGCCGGAGTTCAAGGCCTTCTTCCCGACCGACGTGCTCTCGACGGCCCGGGACATCATCTTCCTCTGGGTCGCGCGGATGGTCATGACCTCGCTGGAGTTCACGGGCGAGATCCCGTTCAGCACGGTCAACATCCACTCCGTGATCCAGGCGCCCGACGGACGGCGGATGTCGAAGAGCCTCGGCACCGGCATCGACCCGCTGGACGAGATCGGCGTCCACGGCGCGGACGCGCTGCGCTTCGGCCTGCTGGCGATGTCCTCGGCCCAGGACGTGCGCTACTCCGAGGCGCGGGTGAAGCAGGGGCGAGACCTCGCCAACAAGATGTGGAACGCCTCGCGGCTGATCCTGCTGAACGCGGCGCCGGCGGAGGGCGAAGCCCTCGCTCCGAGGCCGGCGACGGGCCGTGTGGAGGACCGCTGGATCGCCTCACGGCTGACGCGGGCGGTCGGCTCGGTCAGTGACTCGATCGCCTCCTTCGCGTTCTCCCGCGCCGCGCTGGACCTCTACGAGTTCTTCTGGTCAGAGCTGTGCGACTGGTACCTGGAGATCGTCAAGGAGCGGCTCTACGAGGGCGATGCCGACGCATCGGCGACCCTGCTCTGGGCCCTCGAGCAGGTGCTGGCACTGGCGCACCCGCTGATGCCGTTCGTGACCGAGGAGATCTACTCATACCTGCCGTCGCCGTCTGCGGAGGCGCTCGTGGTACACGAGTTCCCGGCGCCCGATGAGTCCCTGCTCGACCCCGACGCCGAACGCGAGATCGGCGAGGCGATCGAGCTGACCCGGGGCCTGCGCCGCTGGCGAGACCTGGCTGGGGTCGCCGCGGGGGAGGTGCTGGCCGCCCGGCCCAACGGCGAGCCGCCGCACGAGCTCGTCGCCCGCCTCGCCCGCGTCGATTTCGCGGGCGGGGAAGGGAAGCCCATGGCGAGCGTGGGCGGGGTCGATCTGCTCGAGAGCGAGGGGATCGATCCCGAGGCCGTGCGGTCCCGCATCGACGAGCGCCGCCAGAAGCTGCGCTCCGAAGTCGAGCGGGGCGAGCGGAAGCTCTCGAACGAGGGCTTCGTCGCCAAGGCCCCGGCCGACGTCGTCGACGCCGAGCGCCAGAAGCTCGAGGCATACCGGGCCGAGCTCGAGGACCTGGGCGGATAGCGCGCTACGAGGAGATCCTTGCCGCGCGCGAGCCGCTCGGCTGGCGGCTCGGGCTCGAGCGCATGCACAGGCTCTGCTCGCTGCTGGGGATGCCGCAGCACCGGTTTGCCTCCATCCACGTGGTGGGGACCAACGGCAAGACCTCGGTCACGCGCATGACCGCCGCACTCCTTCAGGCCGCCGGCGTCCGCGCCGGCGCCTACACCTCCCCGCACATCGCAGACTGGCGCGAGAGGGTCGAGATCGGAGGAGAGCCGATCTCGGCTGACGCCTTGGACCAGGCGCTGGAGCGCGCCGAGGAGTCCGCGGCGGTGGCCGACCGCGCGGCCGGCGAGGAGGGCCCCGTGACCCAGTACGAGCTGCTGACTGCGGCGGCGTTCGTCGCCTTCGCCGAGGCGCGGGTGCAGGTGGCGGTGATCGAGGCCGGCCTGGGCGGCCGCCTGGATGCGACCAACGTGATCCCCTCCCAGGTGACCGTGCTGACCTCGGTCGGGCTCGACCACACCGAGTGGCTGGGCGAGACCCTGGAGGAGATCGCGGCCGAGAAGGTCGCGGTCCTGCGCGATCACTCCGTGCTGCTCACCGGGCCGCTGCCGCCCGAGGCGGAAGCGGTGGCGGAGCGGCAGGCGGAGCGCCGCCACGCGAAAAGGATCTGGGCCACCGCGGTTGCCTCGAACGTGCTCGGCGGCTATCAGGCGGGGAACCTCGCCTTGGCGCAGGCCGCCGCCGGCCAGATCCTCGAGGGGTTCGATCCGGCGCTGGCGATCCCCGTGATCGAGCGGCTGGCGGGCGATGAGGCGCTGATCCCGGGGCGCGCGCAGCTGGTCCGCGGCGACCCCGACGCCGTCTATGACGCCGCCCACAACCCCGACGGCGCCCGCGCCCTGGCCCGGACGCTGCCGGACCTGGTCGGGGACGCCGAGGTCGTCTGCTGCCTCGCCGTGCTCCAGGGCAAGGACGCGGGCGGGATAGTCCAGGCCCTGGCGCCGGCATGCGCGCGCTTTGTCTGCACCGAGATTCCCGATGAGGAGATGCGCGGGAGCGGCCGGCCCGACGCCTCGGCCGTGCCCGCCCGGGAGCTGGCGGAGCTGTGCGAGGCGGCCGGTGCGAGCGCCGAAGCCGTCACGGATCCCAGGGCGGCGTGGCGGCGCGCGAAGGAGATTGCGAGCGAGCGGGGGGCGGTGGTGCTAGCAGCCGGTTCCCACTACCTTCTGGGCAGCCTATGGACAGAGAGGCACGCGGAGAGCTCCTGACGATGATGGGCCTGGTCGCCCTGGTTGTGGCCGTGGTGATCCTGCTTTTCTTCGCCGTGGGCTACGTTTTCGGCCTGCTCTTCCTCTGAGCCGCAGGTTGCGCCCAGCCATGGCGCAAGTACGTACACTCGGCGGCTCCGACCACCCATGCTCGCGATATTCGGCATAGACGGCGGCTCGATCGACCTCGTCATCCAGCTGCTGGTCCTGTTCCTGGTCGTCACCTACCTGGCGCTCATCTACTGGACCTACCAGGACGCGAAGCGCCGGATCGAGGATCCGGTGCTGATCGCCTGCGCGACCGCCGCCTCGGTGTTCCCCTTCATCGGCACGGTCGTCTACACGATCCTGCGCCCACCCGAGTTCATCGAGGACCGCGAGGAGCGCGAGCTCGAGCTGCGCGCGGCCGAGCTGCGGCTGCGGCAGCTGATCGAGCAGTCCTGTCCCCACTGCGAGTACCCGATCGAGCGCAACTACCTGCGCTGCCCCAACTGCGAACGGCGCCTGCGCAACCCATGCCGCAAGTGCGGCCAGGCCCTTGATCCGAAGTGGGGCACGTGCCCCTACTGCGAGGCCGAGGTGCGGCGCCGCAGCGAGCGCACCGAGCGCACCGAGCGCACAGAGCGCTCGGACCGAGAGGCCAGGCGCAGCGCCCGGGCTGCGCGCGACCGCAGCGCGCGCCCGACGCGCTCGGCCTCGGAGCAGCGCTCCACGAACTCAACCGAGAGCAGCTCGACGGAACGCCGTTCGACGGAACGCCCTTCGACGGAACGCCCCCCGACGGAACGCCCTTCGACGGAGCGCACCTCGACGGAGCGCACCTCGACGGAGCGCAGCGACGGCCAGGGCCGCCAGCAGCGCGAGCGTGAGGCCGTCAGCGCTCGAAGCCAGCAGCGCCCGAGCGGCGGATCCCAGCGCCCCAGCAGCTGAGCTGAGCCTGTAGCTTGCCCGCCCCCGTGGAGCGCACACTGATCCTCGTCAAGCCCGACGCCTTCGAGCGTCGCCTCACCGGAGAGGTGATCGGCCGCTTCGAGCGCAAGGGCATGTCTGCTGGCCGCCCTGAAGCTGATGACCGCCGACGAGGAGATCGCCAACACGCACTACGCCGAGCACACCGAGAAGCCGTTCTTCGGGGAGCTCGTCAGCTTCATCACCGGCGGCCCGCTGGTGGCGATGGTGCTGGAGGGGCCCAACGCCGTTGCGGCCGCGCGCCAGGTGATCGGCGCCACTGACCCGGTCGAGGCCGACGCCGGCTCGATCCGCGGCGAGTTCGGGACCGAGGTCACGTTCAATCTCGTCCACGGCTCGGACTCGCCCGAGTCATCCGAGCGCGAGATCGGGATCTGGTTCCCAGAGCTGTAGGGACCTGAGATGAGGGTCGTGCTCGCCTCGCGCTCACCGCAGCGCAGCGCTCTGCTCGGCGCGCTCGGCCTCAGCTTCGAGGTCGAGGAGCCGCGCGTCACCGAGACGAGCGAAGGGGAGCCCCGCGAGATCGTGCTCGAGAACGCGCGCTGGAAGGCCGCGTCGGTGGCGGCGGTAGAGCCGCCCGGCACCCTGGTCATCGGCGGCGACACCGAGGTCGCGCTCGACGGTCGCACCCTGGGCCAGCCCTCCGACGAGGAGGAGGCGCGCGAGCACCTGCGCCGGCTGTCGGGGCGCGAGCACGAGGTCCTGGGCGGGCTCGCCCTGATGGGCCCCGAACAGGAGCAGGGGCGCCCCCGCGCCCGCGAAGGGACCGCGGCGAGCGTCGTCAGGTTCGCCGAGCTCGAGGACCGCCTGATCGACGCCTACCTCGCCTCCGGCGAGTGGCGGGGGCGGGCGGGCTCCTACGCGATCCAGGGCCTGGGCTCCGCACTGGTGGCCGAGGTCCGCGGCGACGTCTCCAACGTGATCGGCCTCCCCGTGAAGCTGCTGCTGGAGCTGGCGCCCGAGCTCGTCCCCGCGCGGGGAGCGCCCTTTCAGTCAGCTTGAGGGGGTTCGCTACATTCGTCACTCGTCGCGGCAGGGGCGCCAGGGTCAGCCGCGAATCAGGAGTAGGCGCGATCCATTCGGCGCCGAACCGAGACTTGAGGACTAGGACATGTATCGAAAACAGGTGCGCCGCCGACGGGCGGTCCTGTTGCTGCTCGTCGTCGCCTCGCTGACCCTGCTCAGCCTCTACTTTCGCGAGGGCGAGGGCGGGCCGATGCACCGCGTGCAGCGGGGGGTCGCGGCGGTCCTCGGCCCCTTCGAGGAGGCGGCGGACCGGGCGCTGAAGCCGGCGCGCGACTTCGTCAACTGGTTCGACGAGACCTTCGAGGCGCGAGGCGAGAACGAGCGCCTCCGCGAGCGAGCTGGCCGAGGCGCGCGACCAGCTCGCGCAGGCGCAGACCGACGCCGGCCAGCGCGAGGAGCTGGCCAAGCTCGCGGAGCTGACCGGGGGCGGCCTGATCCCGCCCGGCAGCGAGCCCGTCACCGCCCGGGTGATCGGCCGCTCCCCTACCGTCTGGTACTCGACGGTGACGATCGACAAGGGCACCAGCGCGGGCATCCGGGTCGACGACGCGGTGATTGCGCCCGACGGCCTCGCCGGCCGCATCAGCGCGACGACAAAGGGAACCGCCCAGGTGACGCTGATCACCGACCCGGACAGCTCGGTGACCGCGCGGGTGCTGCCCGAGGGGGCGATCGGCGTCGTCGAGCCCGAGGTGGGCGACCCGCGCGACCTGCAGCTCAACTACGTACAGCGCGGCGACGCGATCGCCGAGGGCGAGACCGTGGTCACCGCGGGATTCGCCAGCGGCAGCCTCGATTCGCTGTTCCCGCCCGGGATCCCGATCGGCCGCGTCACCGAGTCCTCGCTGGAGGAGCGGCAGGCCTACCAGCGAGTGCACCTGCGGGCGTTCGCGAACCTCCGTGACATGCAGTTCGTCCAGGCGCTGGTGGAGAGCCGATGATCCTCACCCGTCAGATTTGGGTCCGCCTGGTGGCGCTGGTGCTGCTGACGGCGCTGCTGCAGGTCACCTTCTTCGCCGGGGTCGCCCTCTTCGGGACGAGCCCCGACGGAGCGGTGCTGGTGGTGATGACCCTCGGACTGCTGGGCGGAAGCGTCGCCGGCGCTGTGGGCGGATTCTCGATCGGGCTGCTGATCGACTGCCTGCTCATGCAGACGCTGGGGGCCTTCGCCGCGACCCTGATGGCGGTCGGCTACGTCGCGGGCCGCTACCGCGAGAGCGTGGGCCGCCCGGCCCGCCGCACGGTGCCGCTGTTGGGCGCCGGCTTCACGCTGCTCGGGCTGCTGGCCTTCATCGCGATCCAGGTCGGGACCGGAATCGACGCCGACGTCAGCACGCTGGTCGTGCGCGACGCCCTGCTCAAGACCCTGCTGGGCGCATTGCTTGCGCTTCCCGTCTTCCTGCTCGTCAGACTTGTGTTGCGGCCGGCGCTGGTCGAGGACCGTCCCGGCGGGCGCCGCCCGGTGGCACCGCAGACCGCTGAATCCAGGAGCTAGAGCGCATGTATCGCCACAGGTCCGGAGAAGAGACACCAGCCAGCAGCTCCCGCCTGTCGACGCGGGTCATGGTCATCACCGGCATCGCGGTGGCGATCTTCTCCGTCGTCTTCCTGCGCCTGTGGTACCTGCAGGTGCTCTCGGGCGACGAGTACCGGGACCTGGCCAACGACAACCGCGTGCGCGAGGTCCGGGTGCAGGCGCCGCGCGGCGACATCATCGACCGCGACGGAAAGGTGCTGGTGGCCAACCGCACCGACCTGGCGCTGCAGGTGGTTCCCGAGGACCTGCCAAAGCCGGGGCCGCAGCGGCGCCAGGTGATGCGCGGTCTGTCGAGCGTCACGGGCGAGACGCCGGCCGAGATCGAGCGGGAGATCATCGAAGTGCGCAAGCAGGCACCGGCGAGCCCGGTGATCCTCGAGCGCGGGCTCGGCGCGGGCAAGGTCTTCTTCCTGCGCGAGAACCAGAACCGCTTCCCCGGCGTCACGGTCGAGCGCGTGTTCGCGCGCGACTACCCGCAGGGCACCATCGGCGCGCACCTGTTCGGAAACGTCGGCGAGGTCACCAAGGAGCAGCTCGAGCTGCCGCGCTACTCGACTCTGGAGCAGGGCGACATCGTCGGCCAGTCGGGTATCGAGTACGAGTACGACCGCTTCCTGCGCGGGAAGGCGGGCTCGACCCGCACCACCGTGGACGCGCTCGGCCGGCCGAAGGGGCAGCTCGAGGGCGAGCCAGCGCGCGCAGGCGACAACGTCCGCCTGACCATCGACGCTGACCTGCAGGCCGTGGGCGAGGGGGCGCTGGGCTCGTTCGGGCTACCGGGCGCCTTCGTCGCCATGGACGTCCGCACCGGCGAGGTGCTGGCGATGGGCTCTACGCCCAGCTTCGACCCCGAGATCTTCACCCGGCCGATCACCCAGCAGCAGTATCGGGCCCTGGTCTCGCGCGAGAACGACGCCCCCTTGGCCAACCGCGCGATCCAGGGCGCCTACCCCACCGGGTCGGTGTTCAAGCTGATCACCGGCGTCGCCGCGCTGGAGGAGGGACTGATCACTCCGGGCGAGATCGTCAACGATCCAGGCGTCTTCCAGGCGCCGGGCGACCCGCTCAAGTTCAAGAACGCCGGCGACGCCGTCTTCGGGCCGATCGACATGAGCGAGGCCTACAAGGTCTCCTCCGACGTCTACTTCTACAAGCTCGGTTTCGAGGCTCCGGCCGCGAAGGGCGGCGGTGCGATCCAGGACTGGGCGGCGAAGCTGGGACTGGGGGAGGCCACCGGGATCGACCTGCCGGCCGAGTCCGAAGGGTTGATCCCGAGCCCCGCGTGGCGCAACAAGCTGTTCCGCGAGAAGCTCACCGACCGCCAGTGGTCGGCGGGCGACAACATCAACCTCGCCGTGGGCCAGGGCGACCTGCAGGCCGATCCCCTGCAGATGGCCGTCGCCTATGCGACGCTCGCGAACGGCGGCACGGTGGTGCGCCCGCACCTGGCGCAGGGGGTCGAGAGCGTCACCGGTGAGCCCCTGCAGGAGATCAACCCGCCCTCCAAGCGCGAGGTGGAGATCTCCGATCAGACGCGGACGACGATCATGAACGGGCTGCGCCGCGCGGCGATGGAGGACGGGGGGACCTCCTATCCGGTGTTCGGCAACTTCCGCATCGATGTCGCCGGCAAGACCGGCACCGCCGAGCGCGGCGTCACCGAAGGCGGGTTCCCGCTGCCCGACCAGGCCTGGTACGTGGCAGTGGCCCCGGCCGACAACCCCAAGATCGTGGTCGCCGTGACGATCGAGCGCGGCGGCTTCGGCGCGGACTCGGCCGCCCCGGTCGCCGCCCGCATCCTGGAGCGCTACTTCAAGCTTCCCGTCACCCCCGCCACCAGGGGCTCCTCGGCCCCGGAGACTCTCGAATGACCGCCCGCCCGCTCACCGTCGCCCCGCGCAGCTCCACGGTCGGCTCGCGGCTGAACCTGCCGTACTTCGACGGCGTCATGCTGGCCGCGGCGATCGGGCTGATTGCGTTCAGCGTCTTCACCTTGTTCGAGTCGACCGGCGAGGACATTCCCGGGGACCCGCTCTACTTCGTCCTGCGCCAGACCGTCTACGCGCTGATCGGGATCGTGCTGATGTTCGCGGTAGCCCGAGTGGACTACTCGCGCTTCCGCGAGCTGCGCGTGGGCATTTACTCGGCGATGATCGCCTCGATCTGCCTCGTGCTCGTGTTCGGCGCGGCCGCGCGCGGGTCGCGGCGCTGGATCGAGTTGCCCTACTTCCGCTTCCAGCCCTCGGAGCTGGCCAAGGTGCTGCTGATCGTGGCTCTGGCGGCGTTCGTGATCGAGCGCTCGCGCCGCGGGCACGACTGGCGCTCGACCGCGCGCCTGCTCGCGCTGGGGTTGGCCCCCGCGGCGCTCGTGTTCATGCAGCCCGACCTGGGCACCGGGATCGTGCTGGGCGTGGTCACGCTCGTGATCCTGTTCCTCGCGGGCGTGCCCTGGAAGCACTTCGCGGCGATCGGCGGCGTGGCCGTCGCAGGCGCGCTTTTGGTGTTTGTCGCCGCCCCGGCCGTCGGTGCCCCTATCCTGCGTGACTATCAGCAGGAACGACTCACAAGCTTTCTCAACCCCAGTGACGACCCCGGGGACTCGAGCTATCAGCTCAGACAGAGCCTCATCACCATCGGCGCCGGTGGCAAAACCGGCCGTGGCGACCAGGCTTCACAGTCCGAGCTCGACTTCCTCCCCGAGCGGCATACGGACTTCATCTTCGCCGTGATCGGGGAGCGCTACGGATTTCTCGGGGCAGCATTCGTCCTGTCTCTTTACGCCCTGCTTGTCTGGCGGGCGCTGCGCTTAATGACGCTTTCGAAGAACCTCTACGGGACCCTGATCGCAGGCGGCATCGCTGCGATGCTGATGTTCCAGGTCTTCGTCAACGTGGGCATGAACCTGGGGATCATGCCCGTCACCGGGATCACCCTGCCGCTGATGAGCTACGGGGGATCCTCGGTGCTGGTCACCTTCATGGCGATCGGGCTCTTACAGAGCATCCACGTACAGGCGCAGCTCGCCAGCCGCGACAGCAGGGAACCAACCCCACTGTTGCGCTGACCTACTCGGAGCCCACCCACACCACAACCCACGCAGGCGCCCCCCACCCACCGGGTGGCGAGATGCCCTGCATCCACGGGCTCCGCTCAGCGCGGAAAGGAAGTACGAGAACATGAAGAAGGAAATCCTCGTCAGCGTCGACCGGGGCGAGACCCGGGTCGCCGTGCTCGAGGGCAAAGGAACCCCGGCCCGGGGCAAGGGCAACGGCCGGCGCAAGAAGCCGGCCCCCGGCGACGAATGGAAGGTGGCGGAGCTCTACGTCGAGCGCCGCGGCCGCCGTTCGATCGTGGGGAACATCTACAAGGGCAAGGTCGACAACGTGCTGCCCGGGATGGAGGCGGCGTTCGTCGACTTCGGCCTGGAGCGCAACGGCTTCCTGCACGTCGACGAGATCGTGACTGCGGACGGCAAGGCCGCCCCCAAGCGGGGACGCGGCCGCGGCCGCAGCATCGCCGAGCTGATCAAGCCGGGCCAGGAGATCGTCGTCCAGGTGGTCAAGGACCCGCTGAAGACCAAGGGCGCCCGCCTGTCGATGCAGCTCTCGATCGCCGGCCGCTACCTGGTCTACATGCCTCAGGGCGGCGGCATCGGCGTCTCCAAGCGCCTGCCCGACAAGGAGCGCCAGCGGCTGCGCAAGCTGATCGAGGGCGTTGACATCGGCGGCGGCGGCGTGATCGTCCGCACCGCCGCGCAGGGCGCGAAGAAGCAGGACTTCGTGCGCGAGATCGAGTACCTGCACCGCCTGGACGAGGTGGTCGAGCAGCGGGCCAAGAAGGCCGAGGTCGGCCAGATGATCTTCCAGGAGGCAGACCTCTCGATCCGGGTCGTCCGCGACGTGCTGGTGGAGGAGTTCGAGGGGGCCGTCATCGACGACCCCAAGCAGCACGAGCGGGTCAGCAAGTTCCTGCAGCGGACGGCGCCTGAGCTGGCCGACTCGGTCGAGCTCTACAAGGCGAAGACGCCGCTGCTGGAGAAGTGGAAGGTCGAGGACGACTTCAAGTCCACGCTGTCCCGCCGGGTCGATCTGCCCTCGGGCGGCTACCTGATGATCGACTACGCCGAGGCGCTGACGGTGATCGACATCAACACGGGCAGCTTCACCGGCCGCGGCAAGGGCCGCCTGGAGGACACGATCACCAAGGTCAACGTCGAGGCGGCCGATGAGGTCGTGCGCCAACTGCGGATGCGCGACATCGGCGGCATCATCGTCATCGACTTCATCGACATGTCGCGGGCTCGCAACCGCGACCAGGTGCTGAAGACGCTGCGGAACGCGCTCGAGGAGGACCGCACCAAGACCTACGTGGTCGAGGTCTCTCCCCTGGGGTTGGTGGAGATGACCCGCCAGAACGTCACCGACGGGGTCCGCGAGATCCTCACCAAGAAGTGCCCGACGTGCGACGGCGAGGGCGTGGTCCCCTCCGAGGAGACCGTGGCGATCGACATCGTCCGCAAGCTCGCCGACGTTGTCGACGACAACCCCCAGCCCGATGCCTTCCTGGTGCGGGTGAACCCGCGCGTCGCGGGCGAGCTGCTTCATCCCGAGTCGGGGCTGGTGGAGCTCGAGGAGGCGTCAGGCAAGCGGTTCCACTTCAAGGGCGGCGACGCGCTGCCCCTGGACACGTTCGCGGTCGAGGAGACCGGGAGCCAGGCGGAGATCGAGCAGCAGGCGCTGCCCTTCGGGGTCGGCGACGAGGTGCTGGTCACGATCGAGGAGCCGCACATGTACAACGTCGACGACGCGATCGCGCGGGTCGACTCCTACATCGTCAGCGTCGCGGGCGGCGGCGGACATGTGGGCGAGCGCCGCCTGGTCCGCATCGACGGTGTCGGGCGCTCGTCCGCCGACGCCTCGCTGCTGGACGGCAACGGCGCCGTCAGCGCGGATGGGGAAAGCGACGGCGAGAAGCTAGAATCCGCCGCCTCCGGCGGGAGCAAGCGAGGCCGTGGCAGCAGGGGCGGCCGCCGTTCGCGCGCCGGAGCAGCCAAGAAGGACTAGACACAGGGGAGCATCCCCGGAACAGGATCAGCGTGTACGCGGTAGTCGAGACAGGCGGAAAGCAGTACAAGGTCGAGAAGGGGACCACCCTCCTCGTCGACCGCCTGTCCGCGGACGAGGGCGCGAAGGTGGACCTGCGCCCCGTCGCCTTCAACGACAAGGAGCTGGTGGTCGGCCAGGACCTCGAGAAGGTCAAGGTCGAGGCCAAGGTCGCAGGCCACGAGCGCGGGCCCAAGATCAGGGTCTTCAAGTACCGGGCGAAGAAGGGCTACCGCAAGCGCCAGGGTCACCGATCCGAGCTGACGCGGCTCGAGGTGACCGAGGTGAAGATGCTGCAGCGCAAGCCGGCGGCGAAGAAGGAGCCGGCGGCGAAGAAGGAGGCCGAGACGGATGGCTCATAAGAAGGGGCTCGGCTCGAGCCGCAACGGGCGCGACTCCAACCCCAAGTTCCTCGGCGTCAAGGTCTTCTCGGGCCAGACCGTCGCCGGCGGCGAGATCATCGTGCGCCAGCGCGGCACGCGCTTCCGGCCCGGCGACGGCGTCGGCCTGGGGCGCGACCACACGATCTTCGCCAAGCGGCCCGGGGTCGTTCGCTTCGACAGCGGGCGGCGCGGGCGCACCGTCTCGGTCGTCGACGGCTCCTAGCCGCACGCCGCTCTAGAAGCGACAGATCGGCAGCTTCAGGTTCTGGTTCGGCTTGCGGCATCGCGACGCCACCCAGGACCGCGGCCCGTTCGTCGTGCAGTTCATCACCGTCGGGCTGGGATCGAAGTCGCGGATGTTGAGCGCGCCGTTGGCCATCGCGCCCTGCTTGAAGACCTTGCCGCTCGCCTGCCCGTCGAAGTTCTCGTCGGTGATCGGGAACACGAAGCGCCCCTTCGTGAACTTGATCGACGTCGGCTGGACCAGCGCCGCGAACTGCTCGCCGCCCGGGTTGCAGCTGACGGGCAGGATCTCGACGTAGAGCAGCGTCAGCCGCCTGGCGGTGAACTTCCGGTTCCCGTTCTTGTCCTTGAAGACGACGTCGATCCGGAGGTTGCCGCCCCCGTCGACGCTGCGGTCCTCGTAGAAGCGGGTCTGGGTCGCTGCATCCGCCGAGGCCGGACCGGCCGCCAGGCAGAGGGCCGCCAGCCCGGCGCAGAGGGCCCCGAGCAGAGTCGCTCGCAGGCGGTGCGGTCGTGTGCGGGGCCGGGGTGTCGTGGTCGTGTTGGTCATCTCGGGGTTCATGATGGCGCCTCCGCGTGGCCCGGACCGGGACAACCTCGCCCGTCGGCGCCGAGGCACCCCGCGGTTCGATCTTAGTCCGGCCGATCCCGCCCGAGGCGCTGGCGCTAACGTCGCCCGCGTGCTCTATGACCGCGCGAAGATCTACGTCGAGGGGGGCGCGGCGGCGACGGCGTGGTCTCCTTCAGGCGGGAAGCGCACGTGCCCAAGGGCGGGCCCGATGGCGGGGACGGTGGGCGCGGTGGCGACGTCGTGCTGGTCTGCGAGGCCGGGCGGCGCGATCTGGCTTCGCTGGGGAGAAGCAAGCACTTCCGGGCCGGGCGGGGGGCTCATGGGCAGGGGAGCCGCAAGCACGGGGAGCGGGGGAGGACCGCGTCGTCGCGGTTCCGCCGGGGACCACCGTGACCGGGCTCGAGGGCTCGGTGACCGAGCTGCTGGCAGACGGGCAGCGGGTCGTCGTGGCGCGGGGCGGGGGCGGGGGGCACGGGAACAAGCGGTTCGCCACCTCCACGCGGCAGTCCCCGCGCTTCGCCGAGCGCGGGCTGACCGGCGAGTCGGGTTGGATCGAGCTGCGGTTGAAGCTGCTCGCCGACGTCGGGCTGGTCGGGCTTCCCAACGCCGGCAAGTCCTCGCTGCTGGCGCGGCTGACGCGGGCGGATCCGAAGGTCGCCGACTATCCGTTCACGACGCTGGAGCCGGTGCTGGGCACGATCGAGCTCGACGACCGCCAGGTCGTGCTGGCCGACATCCCCGGCCTGATCGAGGGCGCCGCCGAGGGCGCCGGCCTCGGCCACGAGTTTCTCGCTCACGTCGAGCGCTGCCGGCTGCTGGTTCATCTGGTCGAGATCGAGCCAGCCGACGGGGACCCGGAACGGAACTACGAGACGGTCCGCAGCGAGCTCGGGTCATACGGGGCGCGGCTGGACCAGCTGCCCGAGGTTGTCGCGCTCTCCAAGGCCGATCTGGTCCCCGAGGGCGAGGCCGCGAGTCTGGCCGCGGACTGGAAAAGTCGGCTGGGGAAGGCGGTGGTGGACGTGGTCGCGATCTCCTCGGCGACCGGCTCGGGGCTGGACGAGCTGCGGCGCGTGGTGGTCGGCGCCCTGCCCGAGGCGTCCGTGGGGTCGGCGCACCGGAGCCGCGGGACCGAGGGGTTCGAGGCCGAGCACCGGGTCTATCGGCCCGGCGAGGGAGAGGGGTTTGAGGTCGTCGCTGACGGCGATGGGCGCTGGCGGGTGACCGGCCGCGGCATCGAGCTGCTGGTGGCCCGCCACGACCTGGGCAATCCCGAGGCGCTCGACTACCTGGAGGGGCGGCTGCGCGAGATCGGCGTCATCGCCGAGCTTCAGCGGGCGGGCTTCGAGCGCGGCGACGAGGTGGTGGTGGGCGAGATCGAGTTCGAGCTCGACCCCTCCTGAGCCGTCCCGCCGTCCGCCCCGCCCGTCCCCGACAGAGGCACCTCGCCCAGCAGCACGTCCTCGCGGCTGTAGTGACCGACCGAGTCGAACCAGCGCTTGGCGTGAAGGCCGACGCTGAGATCGCAGTCGGCGCTGACGATCCCCTCCTCGTCGTAGAGCGGGCCGGCGATGACCTCGCCGCCCGAGGGCTCGACGATCGCGGCCCCGCCGCGGCCGAACACTTCCTTGTCGGGCAGCTCTGCGGGGAAGTCGCCGGGGAAGGCCGAGCGCGGGATGTACTGCGGCACCGAGACGACGAAGGCGCCGGACTCGATCGCGACGTGACGCATGCTCGCGAGCCAGCCGTCGGAGTCGTCCGCGGTGGGTGCGACCCAGATCTGCGGCCCCGAGCGGTAGGCGGCGTAGCGGGCGAGGGGCATGCGGTTCTCCCAGCAGATCAGCCCGCCGATGCGGCCGATGGGCGTCTGAGCCGCGGCCAGGTCATCCCCCTTGCCGATGCCGTGGAAGAGCCGCTCGTGGTGGGTCGGCATCAGCTTGCGGTGCTTCCATACCAGGCCCTCGGGCCCGAGCAGGAGGACCGTGTTGTAGAGGCTGCCCGGGCGCTCGGCCTCGCGCTCGTTGACCCCGATCGCGACGTGGATCTCGTGCTCGGCGCAGGCCTGGGCGAGGCGGTCGGTCAGCGGGCCCGGGACGTCTACCGAGCTCGCCCAGAGCCGCTCCCAGAGCTCGTCGAAGCCGCCGAAGGCGGCGGCCGCCTTGGCCCACGCGCCCGAGGGATAGAGCGCGACGAAAGCCTCGGGCAGCACCGCAAGCTGGGCGCCGTCGGCCGCCGCCTCGCCGATCAGGCCGACGGCCTTCTCCACCGTCGCCTCGGCGTCGAGGATCACGGGGGTCGCCTGGATCGCCGCGACGCGCACCGTGCCGAACCAGCGGTCGTCAGGTCGCCCGGTCATTGGAGCGGAGGGCGAAGCCCGTAGCGACTCATGTTGGGGCGACCGCTACGGCCGCGGCCAGATGTCATGCGTGGATGGTACGTACCAGACCTAGACTCAGGCGCAAATGACCATCGTCGTCAAGCTCGGATCTTCCATCGTCTCCGCCGACGACGGCGCCCTTCGCGCCGACGTGCTGGACAGTGTCTGCGCGCAGGTCGGTGAGCTGCACGACGGGGGCGAGGAGGTGGTGATGGTCACCTCGGGGGCGATCTCGCGGGGCATGGAGGTGATGGGGATGACAGCGCGCCCGCGCGGCATCGACGAGCTGCAGGCGGCGTCGGCCGTGGGCCAGGGGCCGCTGTTCCGGGCCTATGAGGAGCGGCTCGCTGGACGCGACGCGCACGCCGCCCAGGTGCTGCTGAGCGCCGCCGACCTGCAGCGGCGCACGCACTACTTGAACGCCCGCCAGACGCTGCGGCGGCTGTTGGCATGGCACGCGGTGCCGGTGATCAACGAGAACGACACCACGGCGACCGACGAGATCACCTTCGGCGACAACGACTTCCTGGCCGCCCAGGTCGCGATCATGATCGAGGCGCGCCTGCTGGTGTTGCTGACCAACACCGCGGGCCTGCACACCGCCGATCCCCACAAGGATCGGGACGCCGAGCTGATCGCCCAGGTCGCGGACCCCTCAGAGCTCGACCGCTACAAGATCGGCGAGCACACCTCTCCCTTCGGCTCCGGCGGGATGCGCAGCAAGGCCGCGGCCGCGGAGATGGCGGGAGCGGCAGGCATCCCCGCGGTGATCTGCGACGGCACCGTCGAGGGCTCGCTGGCCGCGGCCGCCGCAGGGGAGGAAGTCGGCACCCGCTTTCGGCCTCATCGCGAGCGGGGATCGAGCTTCAAGCTCTGGCTGCGCTACGCGAAGCCGATCCACGGCACCGTTCGCGTCGACGATGGCGCCGCGCGCGTGCTGCGCGAGCGGGGCAGCAGCCTGCTGCCCGTCGGCATCACCGGCGTCGAGGGGCAGTTCGAGGCCGGGGACGCCGTCGAGATCTCGACCGACGGCGAGGAGACCGCAGGCGCTGTGATCGGCAAGGGAATCGTCAACTACTCCGCCGAGGAGCTGCGCCGGATCAAGGGCATGCGCTCCGAGCAGGTCCGCGAGCTGCTTCCGCACGCCTCCGAGGAAGCAGTGCACCGGGACTACTTCGTCCTCACCTGACCAGGGGCTTTCCGACCAACCACTAAAGTTCGCGGCATCGGAGCGGAGGAGGAGACGGTGCAGGTGCTGGGCGACGCGGAGCGCAAGGTCCTGGCGGCGGTCTGCGACACGGTCGTGCCGTCAATCGAGCGCGAGCCGGATCCAGAGGGCTTCTGGGGGCGGAGCGCGACCGACATGGGTATCCACCTCGGCGTCGAGGAGCTGATCAACGGCATCCCCGACGAGCTGCTTCGCGGCGGCCTGGTGCAGCTGCTGGACGCGATCGGCGCACAGGGCATCCTGCGCTCGCCCTCGCAGGAGTCGCGCGAGCAGATCCTGCGCAACATCGCCCTCTCCGGCCCCGAGCCCGCGGCCGGGATCGCGGCGCTGATCGGGATGACGCTGTTCATCACCTACGGGGCGCCCGACGCGAGCACCGGCCAGAACGTCAACTGGAAGGTGCTCGGCTACCCGGGGCCGATCTCGCCGCCTCCGGAGGAGCCGAAGGCGCTGGAGCTGCACGTGCCCGAGGGCCAGGAGACGATCGAGGCCGACGTCTGCATCGTCGGCTCAGGGGCGGGCGGCTCGGTGATCGCCGCGGCGCTGGCCGAGCGCGGCATGGACGTGGTCGTGCTCGACGCCGCCGGCTACTTCAACGAGTCCGACTTCGCCCAGCTCGAGTTCAAGGCCTACCAGGAGATGTTCTGGCGCGGCGGGCCCACGCCGACGGCGGACGGCAACGTCAGCCTCGTCAGCGGCACGACGCTCGGGGGAGGCACCACGATCAACTGGACCAACTGCCTGCGCACCAAGGACTGGGTGCGGAAGCAGTGGGCGAGCGAGCACGGGCTCGACGGGGTGGACGGCCCCGACTTCGACGGGCACCTGGACGCGGTCTGGAGCCGGCTCGGCGTGACCGACACGTGCAGCGACCTGAACGGGCCTCAGCAGCGCATGGCCGAGGCCTGCGAGGCGCTCGACTGGAGCTTCAAGCGCATCACCCGCAACACCGACCCCGACTCATATGACCCCGAGTCCGCCGGCTTCCTCGGCTTCGGGGACCAGTCCGGGAGCAAGCGCAGCGCCGACCGGACCTGGCTCGCTGACGCTCACGCCGAAGGCGCCCGGCTGGTTGCGAACTGCCGCGCGACCAAGGTGCTGGTCGAGGACGGCCGCGCCGCGGGCGTCGAGGCCGTGTACGGCTGGGCCGACCCCGAGGGGACCCCCGTCGCGGTCACGGTCCGCGCTCCCGCGAGTGGTGGTCGCGTCTGGGGCGCTCGAGTCGCCGGCGCTGCTGCTGCGCTCTGAGATCGGTGGCCCCGCGACCGGCAAGTACCTGCGACTGCACCCGACCACCGCCGTCTTCGGGCGTCTACGGCGAGGACCAGCGCGCCTGGTGGGGGCCGCCGCAGGCGGCGTTGTGCGACGAGTTCATCACCGCCGAGACGGACGGCTATGGACCCCTAATCGAGACGGCGCAGTACGCGCCGGGCCTGATCGGCTCGGCGACGCCCTGGACCTCCGGCGCCGACCACAAGGAGCGCATGACCCAATTCCGCTTCACCGGCACGTTCGTGGCGCTGACCCGCGACCACGGGCATGGCAGCGTCGGCATCGACGCCGCCGGCGAGGCGGTGCCCATGTACGCGGTCACCGACGAGGTGGACATCGCCACGATGCAGAAGGGCATCGAGGCCCAGGTTCGCCTGCACGAGACCGCCGGCGCCCACACGATCACGGCGCTCGCTGCCGGGGCGCCGACCTGGCGTCGCGGGGACGACCTGGAGTCCTACATCGCGGGCGTCACGCGCATGCCCTACCGGATGGGCGGACACCGCCTCTTCAGCGCCCACCAGATGGGGACCTGCCGCATGGGACAGGACCCCGATAAGTCCGTGGCTGACCCGCGCGGCGAGCTGCACGACGCCAAGGGCGTCTGGATCGGCGACGCGAGCGCCTTCCCGACTCCTTCGGGGACCAACCCGATGATCACGATCATGGCCCTCGCCAGGCGCACCGCCCACGCGATCGCCGAGGACGCCGGGGCCGCGGCCCCTGACAAGTCGGAGAGGGAGGTCCCCGTTGGCAACTGAGGCTCCCGCCGCGCCGCCCGCCGGCCGTCCCACCGAGCCGATCGAGCGCGACAAGCTCTACATCGGAGGCGAGTGGGTCGATCCCGCGGGCTCCGGCTCGATCGAGGTGTTCGACTCGACCACCGAGCAGGTGATCGGGCGCGTGCCGGAGGGCACGCCCGAGGACGTGGACCGCGCCGTCGCGGCCGCCCGCGCCGGCTTCGAGGCATGGTCGGCGGTGCCCTTCGAGGCCCGGCTCGACGCCCTGCAGGGGATCGCGGCCGCGCTGGCTGCCCGGGGCGACGAGATCGCCGCCCTGATCGCGGCCGAGGTCGGGATGCCGCTGGAGCAGTCGCGGACGATCCAGGCGGGCCTCCCCGCGATGGACTTCGGCGGCACCGCGCAGGTCGCGCGCGAGGTCGCCTGGGAGGAACACGTCGGCAACTCGCTTGTGGTGCGCGAGCCGATCGGGGTGGTGGGGGCGATCACGCCGTGGAACTACCCGCTGCACCAGCTCTGCGCCAAGGTCGCGCCGGCGCTGGCTGCGGGCTGCTCGGTGGTCGCCAAGCCGAGCGAGGTCACCCCCCTCAGCGCCTTCGTGCTGGCCGAGATCGTCGAGGAGCTGGGGCTGCCCGCGGGCGTCTTCAACCTCGTCACCGGCCTCGGCCCGGTGGTCGGCGCGGCGATCGCGGCTCACGATGACGTCGACATGGTCTCCTTCACCGGCTCGACCCGCGCCGGGAAGATGGTCGCCGAGGAGGCGGCCAAGAACGTGAAGCGCGTATCGCTGGAGCTCGGCGGCAAGTCCGCCAACGTCATCCTCGACGACGCCGACCTGAAGCAGGCTGTCAGCTACGGGGTCGCCAACTGCTTCCTCAACTCCGGGCAGACCTGCAGCGCGCACACCCGGATGCTGGTTCCGCGCTCCAAGCTCGCGGAGGCCGAGGGGATCGCGGCGGCGACGGCCGAGATGATGGCCCCGGGCGACCCCTTCGAGGAGGGCAGCCGCATGGGCCCGCTGGTCTCCGACGCACAGCGCGACCGCGTCCGCGACTACATCGCCAAGGGCGAGGAGGAGGGTGCGAAGCTCGTCACCGGCGGCGCCGAGGCGCCCGACGGGCTGGAGAGCGGTTACTTCGTGCGGCCCACCGTCTTCTCCGAGGTGAAGCCCGAGATGACGATCGCCCAGGAGGAGATCTTCGGGCCGGTGCTCTCGATCATCCCCTACGAGGACGAGGACGAGGCGGCGCAGATCGCCAACGGCACGATCTACGGCCTCGACGGCGGCGTCTGGTCGTCCGACCCCGAGCGGGCGAAGGCGTTCGCGCGGCGGATGAGGACGGGGCAGGTGCAGATCAACGGCGCCACCTTCAATCCGCTGGCGCCGTTCGGCGGCTACAAGCAGTCGGGCCACGGGCGCGAGCTCGGGCGCTTCGGCCTCGAGGAATTCCTCGAGGTCAAGTCGATCCAGCTCTGAGGCGCGCCTCCGGCCGTTCGGCAGCGCTCTCGTTTCGGTTACCCGGTTTTCAGTAACCGGGAAACGGGGTACTCGACGGCAGGGCGGGGTATGCGTAGGGGACGAACCACGCTGCCCGCTCGCGGAGCCAACGGAAGTCCAAGCCAAGCGAAAGGAGCCTCTCGTGCCATCCGATTTGAACGGCAAGCGCATCGCGATCCTCGTCGACAACGAGGGGGTCGAGCAGGTGGAGCTGGTCGAGCCGCGCAAGGCGATCGAGGCCGCCGGGGCGGAGACCGAGCTGATCGCGCCCGAGGCGGGACGGATCCAGGCGGTCGACCACCTCGACAAGGCGGACAAGTTCGAGGTCGATCGCGCCGTGGGCGACGCCGACGCAGCCGTCTACGACGGGCTGCTGCTGCCCGGCGGGGTCGCCAATCCGGACAACCTCCGGACGGACGCAGACGCGGTCGGCTTCGTTCGCGCCTTCTTCGAGGCGGGCAAGCCGGTGGCGGCGATCTGTCACGCGCCCTGGTTGCTGGTGGAGGCGGACGTCGTCGAGGGACGGACCCTGACCTCGTTCCCGAGCCTGCAGACCGACATCCGCAACGCCGGCGGCGAGTGGGTGGACGAGGAGGTCGTGACCGACTCCGGGCTGGTGACCAGCCGCAAGCCGGACGACCTCCCGGCGTTCATCGACAAGGCGATCGAGGAGTTCGCCGAGGGCGTGCACTCAGAGCAGGCCGCGAAGACCGCCTGACCGGGGCGCCGTGAGCCTGATCACCGCCGAGATCCGGGCCGGCACGCCGCTGGCGGGCCGCTACCGCGTGCTGCGCCGGCTCGGGTCCGGGCGGGATGGCGACGGTGTTCCTCGCCGAGGACGAGCGCCTGGGGCGCGAGGTCGCGGTCAAGCGGCTGCACACCGACGCGCCCGAGGCCAGCCTGCGCCGCTTCGAGCAGGAGGCGCGCCTCGGGCGCCGCGCTCAACCACCCCAACCTCGTCGCGGTCTACGACACGGTGGCCGCCGAGGAGGGCGCGCTGATCGTGATGGAGTACGTGAAGGGCAAGCCGCTCTCCGAGCTGGCGGGGCGGCCGATGAAGCCCTCGCGGGCTCTGCCGATCCTGCGGAGCGTCGCGGACGCGCTCGATCACGCCCACGCCGAGGGGGTCGTCCACCGCGACGTGAAGCCGGGGAACATCCTGGTGGGCGAGGACGGGACGGTCAAGCTCGCCGACCTCGGCATCGCCAGGGCGGTCGGCGCCAGCCAGATCACCAGCGAGGGCAGCGTCGTGGGGACGCTGCCCTACATGTCGCCCGAGCGGCTGGCGGGCCCGGGCGCCGGCGGCCCCGAGAGCGACACCTACGCGCTCGCGGCCGTCGCCTACGAGCTGCTCTCGGGCCGTCCTCCGAGCGAGGCGGCCTCCACCGGCGAGGCGGCCGCGCGCGGCGCCGGCCGACCTCGCGCGCGACTGGCCGACGGGCCCCGCCACGGCCGTCGCGGTGCTGGAGCGGGCGATGGACGACGAGCCCGGCAGGCGCCAGCCCTCCGCGGGCAGGTTCGTGGACGAGCTCGAGGCGGCGCTGGCCAAGGGCGACGCGCCGGCCGCGGCGCCCCGCGGCGGCGAGGCGACGACTCGGCGGGCTGCCCCGCCGGTACGCGAGGGCGGCCCCCGGCGGCACCGCGACCCGGCCGCGCCCGGCCGCGCTCGGCGCGGGCGGCGGACGCTCGGGCCGGGCCCTCGCGATCGGGCTGCTCGCCCTCGGCCTGCTGGCGGTCGGCGGCGTCGCGCTCAGCAGCGGCGGGGACGGCGACTCGGACGGCGGCACCAAGGAGTCGGCGCAGTCCGAGCCCAAGGCGCCTGCCGAGAAGCCGGAGCAGGAGCCGGAGCCGGCGCCAGAGCCGGCGGCGGAGCCGCCCACGGCGCAGCCCGAGCCGGCGAGCGAGGGGACCTCGCGGAGCCGCGCTGAACGACCTCGGCTTCTCGCTGATCCAGGAGGGCCGATACGACGAGGCGATCCCGGTGCTCGAGCGCGCCGTGGCGTCCTTCGGGGAGGGCAGCGAGGACCGCACCTATGCCTATGCCCTCTTCAACCTCGGCAACGCCCTGCGCCTGGCCGGACGCCCCGAGGAGGCGATTCCGATCCTGGAGCAGCGTCTCGAGATCCCCAACCAGCGCGGAACCGTGAAGCGCGAGCTGGAGGCGGCTTACGCGGCGGCGGGCGGTGGCTCCGGCGAGGGTGGGGGCGACTCCGGCGGCGACGACGAGGGCTGAGGGCTAGCGGCGGCGAAGGAACGCGCGGATCGCGCGGGCGGCCGTGCCCCTGGGGTGGTAGAGAGCGTCGACGTGCGCGCCGTTGCGGACGATCCCTGCTAGGACGACTGCGAGAGCCAGTCCACGCATCGGGGTGACGCTAGGGAGCGGGCGCCCACGCGCCGGCAGGCGCTGGCTAGTCTTTTCGTGATGGCGACGGTTGCCCAGAGCGTTCACGACGTATGCGTGGCGGCGAAGGAGGCTTCGCACCGGCTCGCGCGCACCGACAGGGCCGCCAAGGACGCCTGCCTGCGCGACCTGGCCGACCGCATCGAGGCGCGCGCCGCGGAGCTGCTGGAGGCGAACGCGGCCGACGTCGAGGCCGGGCGCGAGGAGGGCCTGACCGAGGCGCTGATCGACCGCCTGACGCTGACCGAGGAACGCGTGGCCGAGATGGCGACCGGGGTGCGCGAGATCGCGGAGCTGGAGGACCCGGTGGGCGAGATCGCCGAGAGCTGGAC
Organism: uncultured Solirubrobacterales bacterium; assembly: GCA_963813725.1. Lineage (GTDB taxonomy): Bacteria > Actinomycetota > Thermoleophilia > Solirubrobacterales > 70-9 > VGBV01. Next base: position 70,021 of record CAWFAI010000009.1, on the reverse strand, counting down.
GCTCGAGAACGGGCTGCAGGTGCAGAAGCAGCGGGCGCCGCTGGGCGTGATCGGGATCGTCTACGAGGCGCGGCCGAACGTGACCATCGACGCGGCGGCGCTGTGCCTGAAGAGCGGCAACGCGGTGGTGCTGCGCGGTTCGAGCGCGGCCGAGACTTCGAACGGGATGCTGGCCGGGCTGGTGGCGGAGTCGCTGGCCCAGGAGGGGCTGCCCCAGGCGGCCGTGACGCTGCTCGTCGGCGGAGGCCGGGAACAGCTGGGGGAGCTCGCGACCCAGGAGGGGCTGGTGGATCTGATCATCCCGCGCGGGGGCGAGGGTCTGAAGAACGCGCTGAAGGCGGTGGCGAGGGTGCCGGTGATGTACGCCGCGGCCGGCAACTGCCACGTCTACGTGCATGAGGACGCTGATCTGGAGATGGCGCGCCGGATCGCCTACAACGCGAAGGTGCAGCGGCCGGGCGTCTGCAACGCGGCCGAGACGCTGCTGGTGCACCGCAGCGTCGCCGCGGAGCTGCTGCCGCCGCTGCTCGGCGAGCTGGACGCCGCGGGTGTCGAGCTGGTCGGCGACGAGCGCACGCGCGCGGAGGCCGGGCAGGCTCCCGTGGGGGACGCGAGCGACGAGGACTGGGACACCGAGTACCACGGCCTGAAGATGGCCATCGGCGTGGTCGACTCGCTGGAGGACGCGATTCAGCACGTGAACAGGCACGGGACGGGGCATTCCGACGCGATCGTGACCTCCTCCCAGCAGGCGGCGCGCGAGTTCACCGAGAGCGTGGACTCGGCCGCCGTGTACGTGAACGCGTCCACGCGCTTCACCGACGGGTACGAGTTCGGGATGGGCGCGGAGATCGGCAATTCGACCCAGAAGCTGCACGCGCGCGGCCCGATCGGGCTGCGCGAGCTGACCACGACCAAGTACGTCGTCCACGGCAGCGGCCAGATCAGGGAGTAGGGCGGTCGGCGCAACAAAGGCCCTCGGGGTCCTCGGCGGGGCCTTCAACCCTCCGCACATCGGCCACCTGCTGCTGGCGCAGGAGGCGCGCCACCAGCTGGGGCTGGAGGAGGTGCTGCTGATGGTGACGGGCCGGGCGCCGCACAAGGAGATCGAGGACGATCCCGGGGCCGCGGTGCGCCTGGAGCTGGCGCGCGCGGCGGCGGAGGGCGAGGAGGGGGTCGAGGCCTCGGACATCGAGGTCGAGCGCGAAGGTCCCTCCTACACCTATCTCACCCTCGAGCAGCTGGCCGAGGGCGATCCGGGCCGCGAGATCCACTTCCTGCTCGGGGCCGACATGGCCGCGGCGCTCGAGTCCTGGGAGCGGCCCGAGCGGGTGGTAGAGCTGGCGCGGCTGGGGGTGGTGCCCAGGCCGGGAACCGAGCTGGATCAGGTGCGCGCCGCGCTGGAGCGCGTCGGTGCCGCCGACAGGGCCGAGATAATCGAGATGCCACTTTGCGGAGCGTCCTCGACACTGATCAGGGAGCGGGCCAGGGAGGGTCGGCCGTTGCGCCACCTGGTCCCGGACCCGGTGATCGAGATGATCGGGGAGAAGGGGCTGTACCGATGAGCGCGGGGTCGGCGGACCAGGCGAAGGAGCGGACCCGCTCGCCCGAGGAATCCGAAGGGCTGGCGCGCCGGATCGCGGAGATCGTCGACGAGAAGGGGGGCGGCGAGCTGGTCGCCCTCGATGTGCGGGGGCTGGTGGGGTACACCGACTTCCTCGTCATCTGCACCGCACGCAACGAGCGGCAGGCGAAGGCGATCCATGACGAGGTGCACCATCGCCTCAAGCGGGACGGCCGGCTGCCGGCCCGGGTGGAGGGGGAAAGGGAGGCGGAGTGGCTGCTGGCCGACTACCTCGACTGCATCCTGCACGTCTTCACGCCGAAGATGCGGGAGCGCTACCGCCTCGAGGTGCTCTGGGGAGAGGCCGAGACGCTCGAGCTGTAGGCGGGCCTGAGCCGTCCGCGGCCGTTCCTAGGCTGCTCCCGTGGCTGACGAACCGATGCGCCGCGCCCCGATCGGCGGCTATCACCGCGCCCAGGTGGACGCCGCCCTGCGCGCGCGCGACGAGCGGCTGGCCGAGTTGCAGCGCGAGGCGCGCGAGCTGGCCGACCGCGTGGCCCGGGCCGAGCATCGGATGGGGCTCCGCCAGGCGCTCCGCCCCGCCGTCGGGACCGAGCGGGACCGGACCGCCGCCGACGGCGGCGTCGACAGCGGCTCGGTCGAGGTCGAGGTGGGACCCCTCCACGACTTCGCCCAGCTGACCCGCTTCGAGGACGCGGTCGCGTCGATCGACTCGGGCGGTGACGTCACGCTCCGCAATTTCGCCGACGGCCGCGCCACCTTTTCGGTGACCTTCGCCCAGCCGCTGGAGCTGGTGAAGGAGTTGGAGCAGCGCGCGCCGTTTCCGTTCAGTGTCAGGACCGCGGGCCCCGGCGGCATCGTGCTGGACGTCGGCCACGGCGACGCCACGCACCGCGCCGCCTAGTCCGCAGGTTTCACAGATCCGGCGCACCTCTCGTGCCTACGCGGCGCGTCTTTCGTGTCCTCTTCCGTGCGAAAGCTGGCCTGTCCGCATCCGGCCGTGCGCGGATCATTTGCCCCATGGACTCGAACCAGAAAGGCGCGATTGCTGAGGCTGCTGTCGCACTTCATGCCATCAAGGCGGGCATCGTGGTTCTCAAGCCCGTGGCCGAGCATTGCCGCTACGACCTGGCTTTCGACCTCGGGGGCCGTGTCCTCAGAGTTCAGTGCAAATGGGGGCAGCGGAAGGGCGAGATCATTCGTGTCAATCTCGCCGGGTTATCGCTACACGTCTCGGGGCCAGTGTCAGGAGCACCTACGGTGACGATGAGATTGATGCTGTCGCGGTCTACTGCCGGCGATCTTGACCAGGTGCTTCGTCGTTCCTGTAGCGATCGTCGCCGGCAAGACCGGCGATCCAGCTGCGGCTGCGGCCCGCCAGGAACTGCCAGCGAGCGGCGATAAACTGGGCCGCCGATTACAGCTTCCTCGGGGCTGTAGCTCAGCTGGGAGAGCGCGCGCTGGCAGCACGAGGCCACGGGTTCGAGTCCCGGCAGCTCCACTCCTACGCCTGGCGCCGACGAATCCACCACCGTCGGCGCCCACCAGTTCCGCAACCACTTCGGCTTCTACATGGAGCGAGCCGCAGCCGGCGAGGAGATCCTCGTCACCCGCCGCGGCAAGCCGGCCGTAAAGCTCGTCGCTCACCAGCCGCAGCTCGGTTCCTAGCCCGAATCGGGCAGACCGCAGCACCCGTGCCGCTACTGCCGTCCCTCCTCGAACCCACCGAGGCTCTCGGCGACCAAACCTCCGAGGGACGCGAGGTCATAGCCCCCCTCCTGCACGAGCACCGTCGGCAGCCCCAGCGCACCCAGCATCCGTCCCGCCTCGCGAAAGCCCGCGGCGCTCACCGCGAGCGGGCTCTCGGGATCAGCCTCCGCCGCGTCCACCCCCAACGCCACCACCAGGCCCCGCGCCCCGCCCTCGCGCGCCCACCCCGCCAGCGCCGCCACCCCGGCCAGCCACTCCTCGTCCCCCGATCCGGGCGCCAGGCACAGATTGCGGTTGGCGCCGGCGCCGGCGCCCGCCCCCTCCTCGCCCTCGAAACCGAGGAAGTGGGGGAACCAGCCCGCGCCCGGATCGACGTGGACCGATGCGGTCAGCACCTCCGGGTCCTCCCAGAAGATCGCCTGGGTGCCGTTGCCGTGGTGCGCATCGGTGTCGATCACCGCCACCGGCCCCTCCAGTCCCGCGCGCAGCCGCGCGGCGGCCGCGGCGGCGTTGTTGAGATAACACGAGCCTCCGAAGGCCGAGCGCGTCGCGTGGTGGCCGGGGGGACGGCAGCAGGCGTAGGCGGCCGGCTCGCCGCCCGCGACCAGGTCGGCGGCCGTGAGCGCGGCGTCCACGGCGCCCCGCGCCGCCTCCCACGTCCCCGGCCCGATCAGGCTCATCGTGTCGTAGGCGAAGTACCCCGCCCTCGCGGACGCCGCGGCGGGGACTGCCGCGGAGTCCCGGCCCTCGGGCAGCAGCCCGCGCGAGGGGAACACGTAGGGCACCACCCGATCCTGGCCGGGCTCGGCCGTCAGGCCCGCCCTCCGCCACTCCTCCCAGGCGCCCTCCAGATACGCGAGCAGCTCCCGGTCATGGATCTGCAGCAGCGCCTCGTCAGGTTGCGGCGCGGCCTCGACGACGCCGGCGCCGATGCGCTCCAGCGCCTCGCGGATGGTGTCGGCGCGCGCGGCGACCTCGGTCCCGGGTGTCCGCACTCCCACCCAGACCTCGCCCCCCGGCTCGTGCAGCCGCTGGCGGTCGCTCCAGACCACGGGCATCGCGAGGTCGGCCATGCGCCGCCCGAGCCTAGATGACTGATTCCAAGACCACTGCACGTCTGTGGGCCGGCCCGCTCCACCACGTCCTGTGCACCGTGGCTTCTGCGACGAAGCGTCCATTTGCATCGCCGCAGCGGCGCGAATAGGGTTTTCTGAATCGCCATGCAGATTTCAGAGGCGAACCAGGTCGCCCAGCAACTGGGCGTCGACAGGGTGATCTCGCCCGCGGGCTCGCTGCCCCAGCAGGCCGACCGCCTGCACGCCTCCGGGCCGGTCCACCCCTACGAGTTCGAGATCGCGGTCGAGCGCCTCTGCCTCGATTCCACCTCCCACCGGAACATCCGCGAGGGCGCCGGCGGCGACCCCGATCGGATGGCCGCCCGGATCACGGAGATCGTCGCCGAGCGGGGCAAGATGCACAACCCTCGAGACCGACTCCGGCGGCGTGCTGGTCGGGACGGTCGCGGAGGTGGGGGAGTCCTTCTCCGATCCGCCCGAGCCCGGAGACCACGTGGTCACGCTCTCGTCGATGACCCTCACACCACTGCGCCTGGAAGAGGTCACGAGCATCGATCCCGCATCCCCCCAGGTCGAGGTCAGGGGCACCGCCTACGTCTTCGAGCGAGGATTCTGGGCGCCCCTGCCCGAAGACCTCCCGCTCCAGACCGCGCTCGAGGTGCTCGACGTCTGCTCGGCGGCCAACCAGACGCGCGAGCTCACTCCCGCCGGCGGCGCCGTTTGCGTCCTCGGCGCGGGGCACGCCGGCAAGCTGGCGATGGCAGCCGCCCGGGACGCGGGCGCGGAGTCGATCGCCGCGCTCGACGTGGACGCCGACGCGCTCGACCGGGTGGCATCCGCCGGGCTCTGCGACGCGGCCGTCAACGCCGACCTCCGCGACCCGGTCGCGGCGCTCGAGGCAGCGCGCGCCGCGGGCGTCTCCGAGGCCGACCTCACGATCAGCGTCGTCAACGCCACCCGCTGCGAGCCCGCGGCGATCCTGCTCACCGCCGACGGCGGCACCGCCCTCTTCTTCGCCATGTCCACCTCGTTCTCGTCCGCGTCGCTCGCGGGGGACGGCATCGGCACCAAGGTGCAGATGGTGATCGGCAGCGGCTTCACGCCCGATCGCGGCGCCTACGCCCTGGAGCTGATCCGCTCCAGCGCCCCGCTGCGCGCGGCCTTCGCGGCGGAGGGAGAAGCCTGATGGCCTGGAGCAGCGATCCCGTCGTCCTCACCGTCGCCGTCACCGGCGCCGACGTCTTCCGCGAGAACAATCCCAACATCCCCTACACGACCGAGGAGATCGCCACCCACGCGATCGACTCCGGGACAGCGGGCGCCACGGTCGTCCACCTGCACGTGCGCGAAGACGACGGCACACCCAGCGGCCGCCCCGAGCTGTTCGTGGACGTGATCGAGCGCATCCGCAAGGGCTCGGAGCTGCTGACCATGGTCTCCACCGGCGGCGCCAACGACATGACGATCGACGAGCGCACCACCGGCCTCGAGGCGAACCCCGACATCTCCGGGCGTCGAGTCCGGATCGATGAACTTCGGCGACGAGACCTTCATCACCCCGCCCCCTGCCGGGCGGGGGATCATCGAGAAGGCGACGAAGGCCGGCATCGCACTCGAGGTCGAGGCATTCGACGTCGGCCACGTCGTCAGCGCCGTGCGCTGGTTGGAGGAAGGTGTTTTGCCGCCGCCGCTGCGCATCAACCTCGTTTTCGGCGTCCCTGGCGGCATCGACGCCTCGCCCGAGGCCCTGGAGTCGATGTTGCGCCCGCTGCCCCCCGACGCCTTCTGGACGGTCACCTGCATCGGCCGCCACCACCCGCGCATGCTGGCGCTGGCGCTGCTGCGGGGCGCCCCCGGCATCCGCACGGGCTTGGAGGACACCGTCTACATCGCCAAGGGCGAGCTGGCGCCCGACAGCGCGGCGCTCTGCAGCAAGACCGTCGAGCTGGCGAACACCCTGGGCCGCGAGGTCGCCACCCAGGAACAGACCCCGGAGCTGCTGCGCCTTGGCTGACGCCGCCACCAGCGCGGAGGCCCCGGCCGCGGTGGGCGGGCGGATCAAGCCGCCGGCCTTGCCCGAGAACGCGACGATCGCAGTCGTCGCCCCCGCCAGCCCGCCACAGACGCGCTCGGAGACCGAGCAGGCGACCGCCTACTTCGAGGAGCGCGGCCACACCGTCATGCTGGGCCCGAACCACCGCAAGGTCCACGGCTACCTGGCGGGCACCGACGAGGAGCGCGCCGCCGACCTGCAGTGGGCGCTGAGCGAGCCCGGGATCGACATGGTGCACGCGCTCGACGGCGGCTACGGCACCGCGCGGCTGCACCCGCTGGTGGACTGGGACGCCGTCGGCGAGCCGCGCATCGTCTGCGGCTACAGCGACATCACAGCGCTCCACCTCGCGCTCGCCGCCCACGCCGGCTGGGTCACCTTCTACGGCCCCAACTTCCTCCGCTTCACCCGGCGCAAGAAGCAGCTCACGGAGGAAACCAAGGACTGGTTCCACCGCGCCTTCGAGCCGAAGCCGCTCGGGCGCGTCTTCGAGGACCCCGAGGACCCCTACGTGCTGACGGTGGGCGAGGGGGTCGCCGAGGCGCCGTTGGTGGGCGGCAACCTGACCCTGCTCGCGGCAAGCATCGGCACTCCTTTCGAAGTGCAGACGGAGGGCTGCGTGCTGATGGTCGAGGACCTCAACACCGAGACCTACCTGATAGACACCGCCCTCAACCACCTGATCCGGGCCGGGAAGCTGGACGGAGCCGCGGGCTTCGTGTTCGGAACCGACGTCAACTTGAAGAACCAGACCGTGCCCGAGTACGTGGAGTCACAGCTCTCGATCGAGGAGATCCTCGACGAGCTGGTCGCTCCGCTGGGGATCCCCGCGATCGCCAACGTGCCGGTCGGCCACGGCAAGCACATGGCCACGATGCCGCTCGGCGCCACCGTCCGCCTGGACGGCGCCGCCAAGACGCTCGAGGTGACCGAGGCGGCGGTGGCCTGATGACGCGCTCAGACCCGAATGAAACACCACCAAGGAGGAGAAGGATGAAGACGCCGAGGACCCTGGGGACGATCGCCGGACTGCTGGCGGTCGCGGCCGTCGGCGCTGATCGCGCTCGTCGTCGCGCCCGCGGGCGCGCAGGATTCCACCACCGACGACGGCGAGAAGGCCGTGCTCAAGATCGGCTGGGCCCAGGATCCCGCGACGCTGAACCCGTTCACCGAGGTGAACGAGGAGGGCTTCAACGTCTGGGCGACCAACTGGGACCTGCTCGTCAACTTCTCCCCCGACGACCTCAAGCCCATCCCCGGTATCGCCGAGAGCTGGGAGGTCTCAGACGACGAGAAGACGGTCACCTTCAAGCTCAACCCCGACGCCGTGTGGTCCGACGGCACCCCGATCACCTCGACCGACGTCAAATGGTCGCTCGAGAACCTCGGCACCGACGGCTACAACTTCTCCGCCTACACCGACAAGGTCGAGTCGATCGAGACCCCCGACGACACCACGGTCGTGATCAACACCACCCAGCCCGACGCCCGCATGGTCGGCGGACTCTTCATCTACATCCTCCCCGAGCACATCTGGGGCAAGGTGCCGCCGGACGAGCTGACGGGCTCCTACCAGCCCGAGCTGCCGCTGGTCGGCAGCGGCCCGTTCATCGTCACCGAGTTCGAGCGCAACCGGATCATCCGCATGGAGCCGAACCCGGAGTGGCGAGGGGACGCCCCGAACTTCGACGAGATCCAATACATCAAGTACGGCACCGAGGACGCGGCCGAGCGCGCGCTACCCTGGGCGAGGTCGACGTGATCACCGAGGTGCAGCCGACCACGTTCGAGCGCCTCGGCGAAGAGCCCAACGTCGACGACGATCAGGGCCGCGTCGCCGTCCTACACCGAGCTCGGCGTTCAACCTCTGCTCGGAGCAGGACTGCCCCGACGCCGAGTTCAACCCGGCCGTCCAGGACGTGGCGGTGCGCCAGGCGCTCGCCCACACGATCGACCGCGAGCGCGTCAACGAGATCTCCGCGCTGGGGACCTCGTACGTGGCGAACGGGATCCTGCCGCAGTTCTACCAGACGTTCTACGAGACGCCCGAGCAGCCCTATGACCCGCCCGACGTCGAGCAGGCGAAGCAGATCCTGGACGACGCCGGCTGGCAGGACAACGGCGACGAGCCCCGCACCAAGGGCGACCAGACGCTGTCGTTCGACCTGTTCGTGCGCTCGGAGTCGCAGTCCGACACCCTGGCGGCGAAGCTGATCGCCGAGATGGCGCGGGAGATCGGGGTCGAGTTCAAAGTCCAGGTGGTGAGTGCGGACAAGCTCACCGAGATTCAGATCAGAACGGTGGACGGGAAGCCGGCCCCCGACTTCGACACGTTCGTCTGGGGCTGGGGTGGCGATGCGTATGACCCGAGCTTCCTCCTGAGCCTGTTCCTGACCGACCAGATCGGCGGCAACTCGGATTCCTTCTACTCGAACCCCGAGTACGACCGCCTGTTCGACGAGCAGGCCGGGGCTTTCGACGAGGAGGAGCGCAAGGACAAGATCTCCGAGATGGTCAACCTGACCCAGGAGGACCTGCCCTACATCGTGCTCACCGAGGACCCGAACCTGCAGGCCTACCGGACCGACCGGCTCAGCAACGTCGAGCAGACGTGTCCGGCGGATGAGACCGGCGACCTCTTCTGCGAGCAGGCCAGCTACGAGCCGCTGCTGACGCTGGCTCCGGCCGACGGGTCAAGCGGCAGCGATGACGGAGGAGGCGGCAGCGGCGTGCTGATCGCGATCGGTGTCGCCGTGCTCCTGGGCATCGCCTACGGCGTGTTCCGCTATCTCCGTGGCCGCGGTGGCGGCGGAGGCGGCGGCCGAGGCCGAGGTAGCGAGCCCCTGGAGGTCGAGGAGTAGGCCGGGGGAGAACGGCCGGAGTTGAGGAGAGGTAGACGATGAGCGGGCGTTGGCTTGCCGGCAAGACCGCCGCGGCGTTGCTGACGCTCGTCTTCGTCATCATCTTCAACTTCTTCCTCTTCAGGGTGATGGGCGACCCCACCACCCAGCTCGCCCGGATCCCCAACGCCACCCAGGAGGAGACCGACAAGCTCCGCGCCGACTACGGGCTCGACAAGCCGCTGCTGACGGGCCAGTTAGTCGACTACGCCGGCGACACGGCGACGCTGGACCTCGGCACCAGCCAGCGCTCCCGGCGCTCGGTCTGGACCGAGATCAAGGAGGCGCTGCCGTGGACGTTGCTGCTGGTCGGCACGGGCACGCTGCTCGCGACCCTGATCGGTCATGGCTGGGGGTGGTCGCCGCCACGCGGCGCGGCCAGAAATCGGACGACGGCTTGTTGGGTTTCAGCCTGTTCACATACGCGGCGCCCGAGTACTGGATCGGAATCATCCTCATCCTCGTCTTCGCGGTCTGGATACCGATCCTGCCCGCGGGCCTGCAGAAGACCCCGGGAGTTGAGTTTTCGAGCTGGCTCTCGGAGGCGGGCGACGTGCTCGAGCACCTGATCCTGCCGGCCACGGCGATGACGCTGATGCTGCTTGGCCAGTACTTCCTGATCATGCGCTCGTCGATGGTGGACGTGCTGACCGAGGACTTCATCACCGTCAAGCGCGCCACCGGCTTGCCCTGGCCCAAAGTGGTCAGCCGCCACGCCGTCCGCAACGCGCTGCTGCCGCTGGTGACGCTGTCGGCGATCCAGTTCGGGATCGTCGTCGGAGGCGCGATCACGATCGAGACGATCTTCTCCTGGCCGGGCCTGGGCGAGCTCACCTTCACCGCCATCAACGACAAGGACTTCCCGGTGCTGCAGGGGACCTTCCTCGTCTTCTCGGCGGGCGTGATCTTCGCCAACCTGCTGGCCGATTGCCTCTACTTCTACCTCGACCCGCGGGTCCAGTCCCGATGAGGCCCCCGTCATGAGCGGCGGCACGGTCGCGCCCACCGCCCGGCACGGCGCCCGTCCCCGTGCCGGCCACCGCCGCGCCGCCGAGAGGGCGTGCGGCAGCTCCTGTTCGGAACCTGGCGCGGGCGCTTCGGGATCGGCGTGCTCGGGCTTCTTCGTCTTCATCGCGATCTTCGGCAGTGCGCTGGCGCCCGACGACCCGAACGCCTCCAGCACCGACGTGTTCGCGCCGCCCAGCTGGGAGCATCCGCTGGGGACGACCGAGAGCGGCGCCGACGTGCTCTCGCAGCTGTTGGTCGGTGCGCGCGTCTCGATCGTGGTCGGCTTCGCCGCGGCGGCGATCTCGGCGCTGCTGGGCTCGATCGTCGGCCTCGTCGGGGGCTACTACGGGGGCTGGACAGACAAGATCCTCGACGCGCTCGAGAACTGGTTCCTGGTGATCCCGACGCTGCCGCTGATGATCGTGCTGGCGCGCCTGCTCGATCCGTCGCTGACCGTGCTGATCGTGGTCATCGGCCTCACCTCGTGGGCGGGGACCGGTCGCATCGTCCGCGCCCAGGTGCTGACCCTGCGCGAGCGTGCCTTCGTCGAGCGAGCGCGCGCGGTCGGTGCGGGCAACCCCTACATCATCCGCACCCACATCCTGCCCAACACGCTGCCGCTGATCTTCGCCAACACGGTGCTGATCGTCGCCGTCGCGATCCTCTCCGAGGCCGCGCTCTCCTTCCTCGGGCTCGGCGACCCGACCCGGATCAGCTGGGGGACGATGCTCGAAAACGCCTTCGAGAGCGGCGCCCCCAGCCGCGAGGCCTGGTGGTACGTGATCCCGCCGGGGCTCTGCATCACGACGCTGGTGCTGGCGGTCTCGGTGCTGGGCTACCTGTTCGAGGAGTACATCAACCCGCGGCTCAGGGAGCAGCGCGGCTCATGAGGCCCCGGCAATGAGCAACCTGCTCGAGGTCAGCGACCTGCGGGTAAGCCACGGCGAGCACCCGATCGTCGACGGCGTCGACTTCACTCTTCGGAGCGGCGAGGCGATGGGGCTCGCGGGCGAGTCCGGCTGCGGCAAGACGACCACTGCGCTGGCGCTGATGAAGCTGCTGCCACCGACCCTGAAGCAGTCGGGGACGATGACCCTGCGCCCGCCCGGCGTCGAGGACCCGATCAACCTCGGGCGGCGCACCGAGTCCGGGATGCAGCTCGTCCGCTGGCGCCACATCTCGCTGGTCTTCCAAGGCGCGATGAACTCGCTCGACCCGGTGCAGCGGATCGACGCCCAGATGGCCGAGGCGATCCGGCTCCACGACGAAGAGGGGATGAGCTCGAAGCAGGTCACCGAGCGCATCAACGAGCTGCTCGAGACCGTCGGGCTCACTCCGGCAGCGGGCCGGCGCTACGCCCACCAGCTCTCGGGCGGCCAGCGCCAGCGGGTGATGATCGCGCTGGCGCTCGCCTGCGATCCCGAGCTCGTGATCGCCGACGAGCCGACCACCGCCCTCGACGTCGTCATGCAGGCGCAGGTGCTGGAGCTGCTCGAGCGCCTGCGCGAGCGCCTCGGCCTCTCGCTGATCCTGATCTCGCATGACCTCGGGGTGCTGGCCGAGACCTGCGACCGGATCGCGGTCATGTACGCCGGCCGCATCGTCGAGACCGGACCGGTGAAGACGGTGTTCGAGGATCCCCAGCACCCCTATACGAAGCTGCTGCTCGACTCGCTGCCCGTGATCGGCGGCGAGCGCGGCCTGGCGCCGCCGATCCCGGGGGGGCCGCCCGATCCCGGCAATCCGCCTCAGGGCTGCAACTTCCACCCCCGCTGCCCCTACGCCCAGGACGAGTGCCTGGTCGAGCCGCCGCTGAAGGACCTGAGCAAGGACCACGCCTCGGCCTGCCACTTCGCCCCTTGGAAGCGCTGGCCGGCGCCCGCGGACGCCGAGGGAAGGAAGGTGGGCCGATGAGCGCGGCGCGCCCCGGCGATCCCGTAGGCGCAGCGGGGGCGCCGCTGATGGAGGTCCGGGACCTGGCGATCGAGTTCCGCTCGGACCGCAAGACCGCCCGCGCCCTGGACGGTGTCTCGCTGGAATGGCGGCGCGGCGAGATCCTCGGGGTGGTGGGGGAGTCGGGCTGCGGCAAGTCGACGCTGGCGCGAGCGATGCTGAGCCTGATCGAGCCCGCCGGGGGCGAGGTCAGGCTGGACGGTGAGGTCCCCGCGGGGCGGGAGGCGTTGGCCGGCCTGCGAAAGCGCGTGCAGATGATCTTCCAGGACCCCTACCAGACGCTCAACCCGCGCCAGCGCGTCGAGGCGATCGTGAGCGAGCCGCTGCGGGTCCAGGGGGTTCCGTCCGGCGAGCACGAGGCCCGGGTGCGAAGCGCGCTCGAGGACGTCGGCCTCGAGCACGAGCGCTTTTTGGCCCGCTACCCGCACCAGCTCTCGGGCGGCCAGCGCCAGCGGGTGGCGATCGCCGCGGCGCTGGTGCTGGAGCCCGAGGGCCTGATCTGCGACGAGCCCGTCTCGATGCTGGACGCCTCGGTCCGGTCCCAGATCCTGGGAGTGCTGCTGGGGCTGCAGAAGCGGCGCGAGCTGGCGCTGATCTTCATCACCCACGACCTCAGTCTCGCCTGGTCGCTTTGCGACCGGATCGCGGTCATGTACCTGGGCCGGATCGTCGAGCAGGGCACGGCCACGGACGTGATCGAGCAGCCCCAGCATCCCTACACCGCGCGCTGGTTACCGCCGTGCCGGTGCCGGAGGCCGGAGGTCGAGGCGGCCGCGACCTGCTCAAGGGCGAGCTGCCCGATCCGACCGCGATCCCGAGCGGCTGCCGCTTCCACCCGCGCTGCCCGAGGCGCTTCGAGCCGTGCGACAGCGTCGACCCCCCCTTGATGCCCGCGGGCGGCCGCGACCAGCTCGCGGCCTGTCTGCTTCATGACCCTGAGGCGGTTGCCAAGGCGCCGGCGGGCGGCAACCCCAAGGCCGGGGCCTCGAACAAGTAGATGGCCGAGCGCTGGCGCGAGATCGCGGGCCCGGTGGGGAGGCTTCGGCCCGGGCCGCGCAACGCGATCAGCGACGTCCCGGGGGTCCGCGTCGGCCACTCCCAGGCCGAGAGCGGGCAGCGCACCGGCGTCACGGTGGTGGCCCCGCCCTCGCCGATAGTGCGGGCAGGCACGGCGACGGTCAACGGCATGGGCGAGCTGACGGGCAAGATCGAGATCGACGAGCGCGGCACGATGGACACGCCCGTCTATCTATGCGGCTCGCATGCCGTCGGCACGGTGCACCGCGCAGCGATGCTGGCATCGGGCCGCGGACCCGACGACATCGTGCTGCCCGTCGTCGGGGAGTGCGACGACGGCGACATGGCCGACTCGCGCACGGTGGTGGTCGCTGACGTTGACCGCGCGCTCGACGCCTTGGGGGACGAGGTGGCCGAGGGCAGCGTGGGGGCTGGCACCGGCATGGTCTGCTACGGCTACCCGGGGGGCATCGGCACCGCCTCGCGCGCCGTGGGCGAGCAAGCAGTTGGCGTGCTGCTGCTCTGCAACTTCGGTGACCGCGACTATCTCGACGTTCCGGGCTTGGAGCTCGAGCCGCAATCCCCGAAGCGGCCTGACGCCGGCTCCTGCATCTGGGTCTGTGCCACCGACGCGCCGCTCTCGGCGCTGCAGCTGAAGCGGCTGGCGCTGCGGCCCGGGCTGGGCCTCGCGCGAACAGGCTCCTATGGCGGCGAGGGCTCGGGCGAGATCGGCCTGGCGTTCTCGACCGCTGGCGAGGGCGAGATCTCCAACGATCTCCTCGATCCGTTCTTCGCTGCCGCCTACGAGGCTGCACACGAAGCCGTCTACAACTGCCTCGTCGCGGCCCGGCCGGCCGAGCGTCTCGACGGCACCATGCAGGAGGCCTTTCCGATCGACGCCGTGCGGTCGCGATGACGCCACCGCAAACGGACCAGCATCAACTCGAGGACGAGGCGGTGGGCCTGCTTCGAGACCTGATCAGGATCGACACCTCCAACCCGCCCGGCAACGAGACCGTGGCGGCCGAGCATCTCGCCTCGTACCTGGCCGAGTCGGGGATCGAGTCGGAGCTGGTCGGACCGGACCCCGCCCGCCTCAATCTGATCGCGCGGGTGCAGGGCGGCGACGGTCCCTCGCTGATGCTGATGGGCCACACCGACGTGGTCCCCGCGCCCGCCGCCGATTGGACGGTGCCGCCATTCGAGGCGGCGCTGCGCGACGGTGTGGTGGTGGGCCGGGGAGCGGGCGACATGAAGGGCGAGCTGGCCGCGCGCGCCGTCGCCCTCGCGGCCCTGGCGCGATCCGGCGAGCCGCCGCCCGGCGACGTGCTGCTGGTCGCCGAGGCCGACGAGGAGAGCAACACGTTCAACGTCGGCATGTCGTGGTTGGTCCGGGAGCGCCCCGACCTGCGCTGCGACTGGGCGCTGAACGAGAGCGGCGGCTGGCTGCTGCCGCTGGCCGACGGCCGCAAGGTGGTCACGATCTCGATCGGCGAGAAGCGGGTCAGCTCGATCAGGCTGCGCTTCTTCGGCCGCGCGGCGCACGCCTCGGTTCCCTCACGGGCCGAGAACCCCGTGGGCAAGGCCGCCGCCGCGGTGGAGAGGCTGCTCGATCTCGAGGCGCCGGCGGCCGAGGCACCCGCGCTCGAAAGCGCGCTGGGGGCGCTGGGGGTTCGGGCCGCCGACCCCGAGGCGGTTGCCGCCTGGGGCCGCGAGCAGAACCCCGTGCTCGGGGAGATGCTGCCGGTGATGATCCGGCTCACCGTGACCCCGACGGGGCTGCGCACCTTCGAGCCCGCCAACGTGGTGCCCCCGTACGCGGACGTGGTCTGCGACGTGCGCGCGATGCCCGGCCAGGACGAGGACGACGTCCGCGCGCACGTGGCCCGCGCGCTTGGCGGGGAGGAGGGCTACGAGCTCGAGTTCATGGAGCCACTGGAAGGGGGCACGGAGTCGCCGATCGATACCCCCATGTACGAGTTCTGCGCGGAGTACGTCGCCGAGCGGATTCCCGGGGCCACCCTGTTCCCCGTGATCAGCGCCGGCTTCAGCGACTCGCACTGGGTGCGGAGCGAGCTGGGGATGGTCGCCTACGGCTTCGCGCCGGTGTTCTCGATGGACATGCACGAGTACCTGCGCGGCATGCACGGCGCCGACGAGGCGCTCGCGGTCGCCGACCTGGTCGAGATGACCGAGTTCAGCCTGCGGGCCGCACGTTGGGGTTGAGCCGGAAGAGGTTGGCAGGGTCGTAGCTCGCCTTGACCTGCGCCAGGCGCTCGTAGTTCGGCCCGTAGCCCTCGCGCAGCAGGTCCTCGCCCTCCTCCAGGAAGCCCGGGAAGTTGAGGTAGACCCCGCCGTCGGAGTACGGCTTCATCGCGGTCACCGTCTCGCGTACCCACGCCACGTTCGCCTCGTCGTCGCCGGCGTCCTCCCAGTTGCCCTCGATTCCCATCAGGTAGGGCGCGGCGCGGTTGGCGAAGGCCGTGTCCCTCTCGCCGACATCGGACATCGCGCCGCCCTGGAACCACACGTCGATCGTGGAGTGGTGGGACGGGGCCGCCGCGTTGCGCTCGATCAGCGCCTCGACCGCGCCGTCCTCGAGGCCCCGGACGTTGACCGACTTCCAGTAGTAGCGCCAGCCGTCGGGGTAGTCCTCGTCCAGGATCCCCTGCGCCTCGGTGTAGGGCATCGGGCCGCTGAGGTCCGCGATCGGATCCCCGAGCTCGCGCAGCGGCGCCACCTGGCGCTCGCCCTCGGTGGCGTCCCCGGTCCCCATCGCAAGCAGCGCCGCGTATGGCTCTCCGTGCGCGTCCGCGGGGAAATCGTCGGCTTCGGGCACGTGACCCAGCACTCCCAGCGGTGCGATCGTCTCGCCGCTTTCGGCGAGGTGCCGCTCACAGGCCCGGAGCACCTCCCCGGCGCGCGCGGCCGGATAGAGCACGAAGCAGAAGAAGACCTCGGGCCCGATCGGGTGCGCGCGGTAGGTGAACGAGGTGACGACCCCGAAGTTGCCGCCACCGCCGCGCAGCGCCCAGAACAGGTCCTCGTTCTCGTCCGCGCTCGCCGTCAGGACCTCGGCGCCGGCCGTCACCACCTCGGCCTCGACGAGGCTGTCGATGCTGAGGCCGTGCTTGCGGCGTAGCCATCCGATACCGCCGGACAGCGTCAGCCCGGCGATCCCGGTCTTGGTGACGACGCCGAGCGGGGCCGCGAGGCCGTGCTCCTGCGTCGCCCCGTCGAGGTCCGCCAAGGTCGCGCCGCCCTGAGCCCGCACCGTGCCCGCGCTCGCGTCCACCTGGACCTCGCGCATCGCCGACAGGTCCACCACCAGCCCGTCCTCGGCGAGCGCCAGCCCGGCGACGCCGTGTCCACCGCCCCGGACCCCCAGCGGCAGCTCCTGCGCCACCGCGAAGCGAACCGCCGCGGCCACGTCCTCGGGACGGGCGCAGCGGGCGATCAGGGCGGGCCGGCGGTCGATCATGCCGTTCCAGATCGAGCGCGCCTCGTCGTAGGCGCCGTCCCCGGGGCGGATCAGCTCGCCCTGAAGCTCTCCCTCGAGCGTCTTCGCGGCGTCGCCGGGGTCCGCCATCGCCTAGCCGCCGAGGGCGGTTCCCTCGACCGGGTCCTTCATGCTCATGCCGCCGAGGAAGCTGTCGAGCAATCCCATCTGCCGGAATCCTATGTCGCGATCGCCGGTTTGTGGGGCGAGATCTAGGTGGCCGCAGCCGGTCGCGGGGAGAAGAGCCCGGCGCGGATCGCGACCACCACCAGCGCCGCGCCGAGGAAGGCGCCCAGCAGCGCAAGCGCACCGAACCCGGCTCCGTGCATCAGCGGACCCGACAGCAGGCTGCCGACCGCGCCGGCCATCCCCATCGCCAGGTCGGCGCGACCCTGCGCGCGAGCGCGCTGGGCGAGCGGGATCGAGTCGGTCAGCAGGGTGCTCCCCCCGATCAGTCCCAGGTTCCAGCCGATACCCAGCAGTACCAGTGCCGCGATCACGAGAACGGTGTCGTGGCCGGAGGAGGGCAGCGCCAACCCGCCGGCCAGAACCAGCACGACCCCGGAGGCGGCGATCACCTGCAGGCGGCCGACCCGGTCCACCAGGACGCCGGTGAGCGGGGAGGGCAGGAACATCCCGGCGACGTGCAGCGAGATCACCAGGCCGACCACCGCAAGCGACTGGCCGGCGTCGTCCAGGTGGATCGGTGTCATGGTCATGATCGCGACCATCACCACGTTGGCCAGCACCATCGCCGCGGCTCCCGTCAGCGCCATGCGCGACCAGACGGGGCCCCCGGCGTCCTCGGTCTCAGCCCCACCCTCAGCGGTGGCGGCCCGGGCGGCCAGCAGCGGGTCGGGCCGCAGCAGCGCCAGCACGATCGCGGCGCTCGTCGCCATCGCGACGGCCGAGAAGGCGAACGGCGCCGCCTCGTCGGGCACGCCGAGCCAGTCGCCCAGCCCTCCCGCAGCCTCCGCCAGGTTCGGCCCCAGGATCGCCCCGGCGGCCGTCGCCAGCAACACCGTGCTGATCGCCCGTCCGCGCCGCTCGGGCTCCACCAGGTCGCTGGCCGCGTAGCGCGCCAGCAGGTTCGACGTGTTCCCGACCCCGAACAGCCCCAGGGCCAAGCAGAGCAGCGCGAAGCTGTCGGCGCGCGCCGCCAGCACCACGCCGCACGCGCCGCACGCGCCGCACAGCTGCCCGGCCGCGAGCCCTGGCCGGCGACCCGAGCGCTGCATCCACGAGCCCAGCGGCCCGGCGGCGAGCGCCGCCGAGGCGACCATGATCGCGAGCGGGATCCCGATCAGCGAGTCCGTTTCGGTCAGCTCGCGCGCCAGCAGCACCGCGACCGCCAGGCCGAGGAAGAACCCGGCGCCGCCGAACACCTGAGCCGCCACCAGCACCCGCATCGTTCGACGCTGGAGCTGCTCGGGGTCGCGGGCCACCGACATCGCTCCGATCATAGGCCGCGTCCGAGAGGAAACCGGAAGCCCGAATGAACCCTCCAGCTGCCCGCCGACGAACACGAGATGCAGGGAACGACGGCCGCATCTGCGCGCCGTCGCAACTTCAACAACAGGAGGCGTTTTCCATGGGCATCAAGATTCGTGTGAGTCTCCTCGTCGGGCTCGCGCTCGCCGTCGCGGTCGCGGTTCCCGCGGTCTCGCAGGCGCGCACGCTGTACGGGACGACGAGCGACGGCAAGCTCGTCACGTTCGCCGACAAGCAGACCAAGGTGAAGGTCAAGGGCAGGTCGAGCAAGGGCAAGAAGGCAACCAAGCGCTCCAAGGCCGTCCAGATCACCGCGTCGCGCACCGTCTTCGGGCTCCCCGCCGGCGAACGGATCGTCGGCATCGACGTCCGCCCGCTGACCGGCGAGCTCTACGGCGTCGGCAGCGACAGCGTCATGTACAAGCTGGTCGTCACGAGCGACAGCACCGCCATCGCCCTCAGGGCCGGTCCGGTGGCCCCGCCGACCCTCAGCGGCACCTACTTCGGTGTCGACTTCAACCCGGTTCCGGATCGGCTGAGGATCGTCAGCAACACCGGCCAGAACCTGCGGGCGGACCCGAACGGGACCACGGCTCCGAGCACCGGGGTCGCACCGGGCGCGATGCAGGCTCCGACGGCGAACGACGGTGCGATCAACCCGGGCACGCCGCAGCTTGTCGCTGCCGCGTACCTGAACTCGGGCTACAACTCGGTCAAGCCGACGGCCACGACCCTGTTCGTCGGCGACACCAGCACGGACACGCTGTTCATCCAGAACCCGCCGAACGCGGGCACGCTGACCAGCGGCGTGAAGCTCAGCGTCCCGGTCGGAAACGACGTCGGCTTCGACATCGCGGGCACGGCCAACCAGCCGTACCTGAGCAACGATTCGACGCTGTACAGGCTCGACACCGCCACAGGAGCAGCGACCAAGGTCGGCGATGTCGCCATCGTCACCAAGAAGGGCAAGGTCAAGAAGGTCGCCCTGACCGGACTCGCAGCGGTGCAGGACTAGCGCGAGCATCCGGGCGCACGCGACCCCTGGGGCGCGTGGGCAGGTGGAAGCAAAGACGGGCCGGCGCAAGCCGGCCCGTCTTGTTTCCGGCCGCCTCGATCACCGGCCTCTCGATGAACCGGATGACCCCCGAAATGCGAATAACCCACAGGTTGAGTCATCCCGACCCGACACTGAGCCTGTACCCCCGGAATCCAAATGCCACCGACAACGCCCCAGCGGCCGAAGCGGAGGCCGACCTGGTGGCGCGCATTGCCGCCGGCGACGCGGGCCCGCCGATGGCGGAGCTCTGCGAACGCTACGGCGCTCCGTTGCACGCCCTTGGCCTTCGCCTGCTGGGCGATGGCGGGGCCGCCGAGGAGATGGTCCAGGACACGTTCGTCCGTCTCTGGCGCAGCGCCGGGCGCTTCGACCGCTCCAAGGGCTCGGTCAAGACCTTCATCTACACGATCGCCCGCCGCGCCGCCGTCGACATCCGCCGCAGATCCAGCTCGCGCCCGCTCTCGTCAGCGATGGAGCTCGACGACTCCGACGCAGCGATCGAGGACCCGCGCGGAGCCGGCGCCTTCGACCGCATCGTGCTCGGCATCTCGGTCCGCGAGGCGCTCGCGAGCCTCTCGAGGAAGCACCGTGAGACGCTCGACCTCCACTTCCGCGAGGACCTCACCCAGCGCCAGATCGCGGACCGCCTCGACATTCCCCTGGGCACAGTGAAGACGCGCACCTACCATGCACTGCGCGCCCTGAAGAAAGAGCTCGAGGAGCGCGAGATTGCCGCCTGAGGCCGACATCCACATGGACGTCGCCGCCTACCTGCTTGGCTCCCTCACCGAGCGCGAGCAGCGCACGCTTCGAGGAGCACCTGCAGCACTGCGAGCGCTGCCGCACCGAAGCGGCCGAGTTGCGCGGGACCGCTGAGGCGTTCGGAGCCGCGCGCGAGGTCCGCGACGCCCTTGTGCCGCCCGGCCTCAGCGACCGCGTCATGGCCGCGGTGGCAGAAGCGGCGAGGCAGGACACCGGCGGCGTCGCTCGCGGGTCCACGGAGGCGGGAGCCCAGGGCCGGCGCCGCCGCGATCGCCCAGCAGAGCCCCGTGCGACCCTGGGGGAGCGGATCTTCGCGCTCCCGAAGCTGGCGCTGGGCGGGGTCGCGGTCGGATTGGTCGCCCTCGCCGTGGTCGCGGGTGCGGCGCTCCGGGGCGGCGAGACCGACCCAACAGGCGAACTCGAGGTGGCCGGCACCATGACGGCGCCCGGCGCAAGCACCAGCAGTGGCGAGGTCAGCGTGCGCGAGGCGGGCATCGGCCGCCTGATCGCCTTCGAGTCGGACGAGCTGCCGATCCTCCCGACCGGCGAGTACTACGAGCTCTGGTTCGTCGGCCCCGGCGATACGCGCGAGAGCCCGAACCGGATCTCGGCCGGCACCTTCCATCCCGACCCCGAGGGCCGCTCCGACGTCGCCTTCACGGCTGCGGTGGATCCGGCCAAGTACCCCGTCGTCAGCGTCACCGCCGAGCCGGGCGACGGCGATCCCGAGCGCACGGGCCCCGAGGTACTGCGCCTCGACTCCCGCGACTGACCGGTCACCCCCCGGCGCCTGATTCCGAACGCTGCCGGGCCAGCCACCGAGCCCGGTCGAGGCCACCCGCGAGCGCGCGGGCGGCGTCGGCGGAACGCGCCAGGGGCCCCCGAGAAATTGAAGTTGGCGACGGTGGCGAACCCCTCCTCGTCCTCGCGCAGCGCCAGCAGCAGATGGGCCACGCGGTCGCCGGCGGGCAGGTCGCCGGGCTCGGCCACGCGGACGCACCAGCAGTCCACCCGTCGGCCTGCGGGCCGCACCATCAGCGCGCCCTCCTCGCCCACCAGCCAGACCCCGAGCCGCCCGCGCTGCAGCGCCAGCCCGGTGCGCGCCAGCAGCTCGCGCTCCTCGTGCCCCAGCAGGTCCCCCAGCAGTCCGATCGCGATCCGCTCGGGGCGCGCGCCCGGTGGGGCCCGGTGCGCCGCGCTGCGCGCGCTTCCGATCGGGACGACCGCGCGAGCTCCGCGGCCGGCCTGGATGTGGAGCACCGCCGCACCGTGGGCGGCGAGCATCGCGGCGACGGGCGCGGTCAGCGGCTCCAGCGCCACCACCGCGGCCGCCGGCGCTCCGAAGCTCGCCACCACCGCGGCGGTCCACAGGGTCCAGCGCCGGCCGTCGCGCCGCAGCGCGCGCTCGTCCGCGCGGCGCCGCCAGGGGATCGCCGCCGCCTCGGCGAGGCCACCGGCCGCGGCGCCGGCTCCAGCGGCCTGGACTGCGGGCTCGGCGCCCAGGGCTAGCCGCCCGAGATCGGCCGGCGCATCACGACCAGCTCGGCGTCCAGCGGCAGCTCGCGCACGACCTCGGCGGACCCGTCGGCGTGGCTGACGCTCGCCAGCATCCCGTTCTCCCGCTCGCGCCGGAAGGCCTCGATCGCGGCCTCCTGCGAGCCCGGGTCGCCGGCGCTCCAGCTCGCGACCTCGGTGTGGCCGCTGCGGTCAAGCCTGATCAATCGCGACATCACCACTCCTTCTCCTCGGATGCCTGATCAAGCCGAATATACGCCCCGGTCGCGCCCGGCCCCGCGCATAGTCTTCGCGGGGTGGGGTCGGGCGGCCACGACTCACCTGAGGGTCCCGTCTTCGTCGGCGGGACCGGCCGCTGCGGCACCCACGCCGTCGCCGCGCTGCTGGCCAGCGGCGGCGAGTACGCGCTCGTCCCCGGCGAGCTGCGGCTGCACACCGACCTCGCCGGCCTCCCGGCTTTCGCGCGCGGCGAGCGAGGCCGCCTCCCGATCGCCCGCGATCTGCTGACCCGCTGGTGGAGCCGTCCCGCCCCTTGGAGCCCAGGCGATGCCCGCGGCACGCACCGGTTCGTCTCGCGCCGCCGCAACCTCGGCGCCGTCGCCCGCCTGCTGACAGCGGGGCCGCGCGCCGACCGGCACCGCCTCAGCGGCGACTACGTGAGCGCGCTGCTGGACCCGCTCGCGCCCCGGCCGGGCGCATGGGTCGAGAAGACCCCGGACAACTGCGCCGCCGCCGGCTTCCTGGCATCGCTGTTCCCGCGGATGCGGGTGGTCCACGTCGTCCGCGACGGCCGCGACGTCGCCTGCTCGTTCATGCGCGTTCCCTGGGCGCCCGACGCCTTCGAGCCTGCCCTGCGGCTGTGGGAGCGGAGCCTGCTGTCCGCGCATCTGGGGACTCAGGAGATCGAGCCCTCCCGCGTCCACTGCCTGCTGATCGAGGACCTGGTCGCTCGCGACCGCGAGCGCTCCTACGGCGAGCTGCTCGCCTTCCTCGGCCTCACCGACGGCGCATGCGCGGCGCTCCTTCTTCGAACGCGAGCTGACGCCCGCTCACGCCCGAATCGGCCGCTGGCGGCTGGACCTTGCGCCCTCCGAGCACGCCCACGCAACAACGCTCTACGCGGAGTCGCTCGAACGGCTTCGCGGCGCCGGCGTGTTCCCGCTGCCGCCTCTTGACTCCGAGCCCCCGCCGGTGCGGCGGCCCGGCGCCCGCTCCTCGGTCGACCCCTGGGCGCCGACCACCGCCTAGCCGCGGCCCTCCGCGCGCCGTCGCGGGTGCACAGAAAGGGCGGATCGGGTTCCCCCTCCGGTCGGATGGGCGGATACTGGGTGGGCGATGTCGGAGGAGAACGTCGAGCTCGTACTACGAGGCAAACGAAGCTTTCAACCGGCGCGACCTCGATGCTCTCCTCGCGCTTTCCGACCCCGACATCGAGTGGTTCCCGCGCATCGTGGAGCTGGAGGGCGGCGGCCCCTATCGCGGCCACGACGGTGTCCGACGCTGGTGGGAGAGCTTGCTCGCCGTCGCCCCCGACTTCAGGAGCGAAGGTCGAGGAGGTACGAGACCTCGGCGACGTAACCGTTGTGCGCGTGCGCCTTCGCGGCCACGGCGCAGCGAGCGGCGCGAGCATGGAGCAGACCATCTGGCAGCTCGGGGAGTGGCGCCAGAAGAAGTGCGTCCGGTTTCGCACCTTCGCGCGCGAGGCCGAGGCCCTCGAAGCCGCCGGGCTGTCGGAGTAGGCGATGTCGGAGGAGAACGTCGAGCTTGTGAACCGCGTCTACGTGGCCTTCACCGAGGGAGATGCGGAGTTGCTCCGCGACATGGCCCCGCCTGACTTCACGGTGGAGTTCTCGCGCCGACTCGTTGACCCTTTCGTGTTGCGCCGTGACGAGTTCCTCGTCTTCTTTGCCGGTGAGGTCCGCGAGACCTTCGAGGGCTGGCCGACATATGAGCCGAAAGAATTGATCGAGGCAGGGGATGTCGTGGTCGCCTTCATCCGGATCGACCGCCCGGGGTAAGTCGAGCGGGGTCGAGGTCGACGCGCTCGTCTGGAACCTATGGACCTTCCGCGATGGAAGGCCGATTGAGGTCAAGTACTTCGGCGAGGACCGAGCGGCTGCCCTCGAAGCCGCCGGGCTGTCGGAGTAGGCGATGTCGCAGGAGAACGTTGAGCTCGCGAAGCGGTTCAACGAGGCAGGGCGACGCGGGGAGGCCGAAGCTGCGTTCTTCCGGTTCGTGGCGGAAGACGTCGTCGCAACGGATTTCGGTGCTTCGGTTGACACACCCAACGTTGTCCACGGCCGAAACGCCTTGCTCGACGTCTACAGGCAGGTCGCAGCAGTCTTTGATGACTACTGGCGCGAGGTCGACGAGTACGTGGAGGTCGGCGACTGGGTCATCGCCGTGGGTCGATGGGTGGGAAAAGGCCAGGCCAGTGGAGTTCCCGTGGAGAGGCAGGGAACCAACGCCGGTCGCTGGCGGGAGGGGACGATCGTCGAGTGGCTCTTCGGTCTCGATAGCAAGGAGGCCGCCCTCGATGCAGTGAGGTCGCGGGAGTAAACGGTGTCGGAGGAGAACGCGGAGATCGTCCAGCGCGCCTTCGAGGCATTCAACCGCGGAGGCCGCGAGGCCGATGCCTCCGGGGCGATCCTCGCCCCTGACGTCGACTGGGAGGTCCCGCTCGGGCTGCCCGACTTTGACGGCGCCTATACCGGCCGCGACGCCGTTACTCGATTCAGGCGGATCTGGTTTGCCGACTTCGCCGAGCTCCGGCTCGAGCCCTAGGAACCGATCGACGCGGGGGACCTGGTGTTCGGAGCTGCGACTCCGCAGCGGACCGTGGACGGCGAAGCGGGATCGAGGTCACAGGGGCAATGACCTTCCCCGTGTTCACTCTGCGAGATGGGCTTGTCGTGCGTTATCAGCTCTTCGGGAACCGGGAGCAAGCCCTCGAAGCTCCCGCATTCGCTGCACCTGGTGTCCATCCGAGACGGCAAGGCGTCCGGTGCGCGAATACCTCGACCCAAGAAGCCCTCGAAGCCGCCGGGCTTGAGGAGTAGGCGATGTCGAGGAGAACGTGGAGCTGGTCCGGCGGCTGTTCACACTCTGGAACCGGACTTCCGGGGTCGGTGAAGAGGCAGCGGATCTCGCGGGCGAGTTCTTCGATCCAGATGTCGAGTGGCACGATCAGCGCGAGCTTCCCGGTGCGACGGTTCATCACGGGATCGAGGAGGTCGGGCGACATCTCGCCGCCACCCAGGAGGCTCTCGACTACGAGCGCACGGACCTGCTTGAGCTGCTCGACGCCGACCCGCGGGTCTTCGCCGCGTACCGCTTTCACGCCCGTGGCCGGTCGAGCGGCACCCCGGTCGAGCGCGATGCCTTCCATGTCTACAGCTTCCGCGGCGCGAGAATCGCGTGCGTAGAGATCTTCGGGACCAGGACCGAGGCCCTCGAAGCCGCCGGGCTGTCGGAGTAGAGCGCCTCGCATCAGTCGTCCTCCAGCCAGGGGAACAGCAGCGACGCGCCTCCTCGATCGCGTGATGCCGGACCCCAGCTGATCTCATCCGCGCTCGTAAACTGGCCCGATGGCCCGAGAGCGAGAAGCGACGGAAGCGAGCCCCGGCGCGGTATGACCCGCACGGGATCGAGCGGCGCTGGCAGCAGGTCTGGGAGGCCGAGAGCACCTGGGTCGTGCCCAACCCCGGGCGCCCCCGAGTTCGACGCCTCGAAGCCGAAGAACTACGTGCTCGAGATGCTCCCCTATCCCTCCGGGGAACCCCACGTCGGGCACCTGAAGTGCTACTCGGTTGGCGACGCCATCGCCCACTTCCGCCGCCGCCGCGGCTTCAACGTGATCCACCCGATGGGCTACGACGCCTTCGGGCTCCCCGCCGAGAACAACGCGATCGCCACCGGCGAGCACCCGCGCGCGGCGACCGAGGCCTCGATCGCCTCCTTCCGCGAGCAGTTCAGGCGATGGGGCATCTCGCTCGACTGGACGCGCGAGGTCAGCTCGCACGAACCCGCCTACTACCGCTGGACGCAGTGGATCTTCCTGAAGCTCTACGAGCAGGGCCTCGCCTACCGCGAGGAGGCTCCGGTTCAGTGGTGCCCCGTGGATGCGACCGTGCTCGCCAACGAGCAGGTTATCGACGGCCACTGCGAGCGCTGCGGCTCGCTGGTCGAGCAGCGCAAGCTCGAGCAGTGGTTCTTCAAGATCACCGACTACGCCGACCGCCTGCTCGAGGACTTCGAGCTGCTCGAGTCCTGGCCCGAGCATGTGGTCACCATGCAGCGCAACTGGATCGGCCGCTCCGAGGGCGCCGAGGTGGTCTTCCACCAGGACGATCTGGACCTCGACTTCACCGTCTTCACCACGCGGCCCGACACGCTTTTCGGCGCGACCTTCTTCGTGCTCGCCCCCGAGCACCCCGACGTCGAGCGCCTCGCGGCGGGGACCGAGCAAGAGGGTGCGGTGCGCGACTACGTGAACGAGGCGGCCCGCACCTCGACCGAGGACCGCGCCGCCGAGGACCGCCAGAAGACCGGGGTCCCGCTGGGGCGCACCATCACCAACCCGGTCAACGGCGAGAGCATCCCGATCTACGTTGCCGACTACGTGCTGATGGAGTACGGCACCGGCGCGATCATGGCGGTGCCGGCGCACGACGAGCCGCGACTTCGCCTTCGCCCGGGCCTTCGACCTGCCCATACGCCAGGTGGTCAAGCCCGCCGGACGGGGAGGTCGGCCCGGACGAGCCCTACGTCGAGCACACGGAGGGGGAGGTCCTGGTCAACTCCGGCGAGTTCGACGGCCTCACCTCGCCCGAGGCGATCGAGCGGATCACCGCCTGGCTCCAGGGGAAGGGCCTGGGGGAGCCTGCCGTCAACTACCGCCTCCGCGACTGGCTGGTCAGCCGCCAGCGCTACTGGGGAGCGCCGATCCCCTTCATCCACTGCGAGAAGTGCGGCCTTGTCCCGGTCCCCGCAGAGCAGCTGCCGGTGCTGCTGCCCGACATCGAGGACTACGCCCCCAAGGGCAAGAGCCCCCTGGCGGCGGCCGAGGATTGGGTCAACACCGAGTGCCCCGAGTGCGGCGGCCCGGCCAAGCGCGAGACCGACACGATGGACACCTTCGTCGACTCGTCCTGGTACTTCCTGCGCTACCTCGACCCGCGCAACGAGGACGCGCCCTGGGCCCGCGACGCGACCGGCTACTGGATGCCGGTGGACCAGTACATCGGCGGTGTCGAGCACGCGATCCTGCACCTGATGTACGCGCGCTTCTTCTGCAAGGCGCTCAGCGACATGGGGCTGCTCGACACCCAGGAGCCGTTCATCAACCTCTTCGCCCAGGGGATGATCACTCGCGACGGGGCGAAGATGTCGAAGTCCAGGGGCAACACCGTCAGCCCCGCCGAGTTCGTCGACCGCTACGGCGCCGACACCACCCGCACCTACATCTGCTTCATGGGCCCTCCGGTCAAGGGCGGCGACTGGAACGACCAGGGAGTGGAGGGCGTCTTCCACTTCCTCACCCGCCTCTGGCGCCTCTCCCGCGAGGTCGACGAGCGCACCCAGGCCGCGGCGCCGCCCGGCGACGCCGACGGGGACGCGAGGCGCCTGCTCGCCAAGGTGCACTGGGCGATCGACAAGGTCACCCGC
Organism: uncultured Solirubrobacterales bacterium; assembly: GCA_963813725.1. Classification (GTDB taxonomy): domain Bacteria; phylum Actinomycetota; class Thermoleophilia; order Solirubrobacterales; family 70-9; genus VGBV01. The sequence goes on along the minus strand of CAWFAI010000009.1, from coordinate 42,728 downwards.
GACATCGAGCCCCGCTTCCAGTTCAACACCGCGATCGCCGCGGTGATGGAGCTGGTCAACGAGATCTACAAGCTGAAGGACGGCCTCTATGGCGACGCCGCTGGCGATGCCGCCGTTCGCTTCGCCACCTCGACCGCGGCCTCGCTGGTCTTTCCGTTCGCCCCCCACCTGGGCAGCGACGTCTATGAGCTGCTCGAGGGCGAGCGCGTCTGGGAGCAGCCCTGGCCCGAGGCCGACCCGGCGCTGCTCGAGAGCGAGACATTCCCGCTCGTCGTGCAGGTGAACGGCAAGCTCCGCGACCGGGTCGAGGCCTCCTCCGAGGCCTCCGAGGAGGAGCTGCTGGAGCTCGCCCGCGCCAGCGAGAAGGTGCAGGGGCACATCGACGGCAAGCAGGTCGTGAAGGAGATCGTCGTGCCCGGCAAGCTCGTCAACCTCGTCGTCAAGTAGGCGAATTCGCTCGGTTCGCACGCCTCCCCGGCGGGTCTGCTAGAAGTTCGCCCGTGCTGGTCAGGCGGCTCGCGGAGGCTCCCGTCGAGGAGTGGCACAAGCTCCGCACCAACATTCTCATGGACGCCGGTGAGCTTGGCTCACGGCACATGTCCGTGACCTGGGTCGAGGTCCCGGCCGGCGTGGACCAAGAGCTCCACTCCCACGAGGAGTCCGAGCAGATCTACGTCGTCACGAAGGGGTCCGGCTCGATGACCGTCGCCGGCGACCGCCAGGAGGTGGGCGAGGGCGACCTGGTGCTGGTTCCCCCGGCGACCGACCACTCCATCGCCAACGACGGCGACTCTGACCTCTGCTGCGTCTCGGTCCAGTCGCCCGCCGTCACCGTCTCGGAGGTGTTCGCGCCGACCCCGGCCGGCGCCGCGGAGTACGACGAAGAGGAGTATTGAGGCGCAAGCGCGTCGTCGCCCACGGTCGCGTCCAGGGGGTCTTCTTCCGCGACACGACCCGGCGGCGAGCCGAGTCCCTCGGCGTGGCCGGCTGGGTCAGCAACCGCGACGACGGCGCGGTGGAAGCTGTGTTCGAGGGAGCCGAGGACGCGGTGGATGCGCTGGTCGAGCTCTGTCGCAGGGGCCCGGGCCGGGCCGAGGTGACGGACCTGGAGGTCTTCGATGAGGAGCCCGAGGGCTTGGAGGGTTTCCGGGTGCGCTGAGCTTTTGTTGCCTTTCGCGCGCCATCGTTGAGCCGAGGCATCTCAGGCTCGGCAGGTGCCCGAGCTGAGCCGAGCGCAACTGCTGGTCTACGCGGCGATCGCGGTCGCCGTGCTGCTGGTGGGGATCCGCTGGGTTCGCTCCGGTGAGTCGCCCGCGGCCGCTGAGGGTGGAGGATCGCTCAGCTTCGAGGCCGACGGCTTCGAGCCGGGAGCGGACACGGGGCGCGACGTGGTCGTCCACGTGGCGGGCGCCGTCGGGGACCCGGGCGTCTATCGACTGCCGCTCGGCTCGCGCGTCGCCGACGCGGTGGAGCGCGCGGGCGGCCTCGCGGGCGGGGCCGCCGAGGACGGCATCAACCTGGCGGCGCGGCTCAGCGACGGCCAGCAGGTGGTCGTGCCGGGCCGCGGCGCGGCCGGCGCGCTGGCGGCGGGCGATGGGCCGATCTCGCTGGGCACCGCGACCGTGGACCAACTCGACGAGATCGAGGGCATAGGCCCCGTCACCGCGCAGAACATCGTCGAGTTCCGCGACCAAAAAGGCGGCCTCTCCTCGATCGACCAGCTCGACGAGATCAGCGGCATCGGCCCCTCGACGATGGAGTCGCTGCGAGCGGGCCTCCAGCCCTGACCGGCTCCGTCAGCGGCCGCGGCCTCGCGCTGCTCGCGGCCGGCGTCGTCGCCGTCCTGGCTGTGGGCTCGCTGCGATTAGACGCCATCGACGCGGGCGCCCTGCAAGGCCCGGCCGGCGCCGCGGTCCAGCTCGAGGGCGCCGTGACGACGGCGCCGCGCCCCGATGGCGGTGGGGCCTCCTTCGAGCTCGATAGCGAGGCCGGGCGCGTCCTGGTCCGGGCGGGGCAGGGCGTCGAGGCCCGGATCGGCGAGATCGTGAGGGTCGGCGGCCGCCTGGCCGAGCCCGAGCCGTGGCTGTCGGGGACGCTGCGGCGCCACGGGATCGCGATGGCCATCGATGCCGAGCGGATCGTGCCGACGGGCGAAAGCAGGGAGGGGCTGGCGGGTCGCGTCGACGCGATCCGCTCCCGCGCCGAAGCGGGCCTGGAGCGCGGCATGGCCGCGCGCGAGTCGGCTCTGGCCCGCGGTTTCGTGCTGGGCCAGGACGACCGCATCGACGCCGCCACGCGCGAGGACTTCCGACGCTCGGGCCTGGCTCACCTCCTCGCGGTGTCCGGCCAGAACGTGCTGCTCCTGTGCCTGCTGGCCTGGCCGTTCATGGCGCTCGCGGGCCTGACCCTGAGGACCAGGCTGCTGCTCCTGCTGGCGCTGATCGCCATCTATGTCCCGGTCACTGGGGCGGGGCCGTCGATCCAGCGCGCGGCCGTGATGGGAGGCGCCGGCCTGGTGGCGGCCCTCGCCGAGCGGCCCGCCTCCCGTTGGTCAGCGCTGCTGATCGCCGCCGCGGTGACGCTGGCGCTGAACCCGCGGGCCGCCGGCGACGTGGGCTGGCAGCTCAGCTTCGCCGCCGTCGCCGGAATCCTGCTCTGGACCGGGCGGCTGGCATCGCTGCTCGACGCCGGCGCCGCCCGGGGCTCTCCGCGGCGCGCCGTCGCCGAAGGAGTGGCGATCACCGTCGCCGCCACGGTGGCGACCGCGCCCCTGATGGCCCACCACTTCGACTCGCTCTCGCTCGCGGCGCTCCCGGCCAACCTGCTCGCGCTGCCGGCCGTGGCGCCGGCGATGTGGCTGGGGATGCTGACCGCGGCCGCGGCGCAGGTGCCCGCCATCCCCGTCGAGCCGCTCAACTGGCTCAACTCCGCCTGCCTCGGCTACATCGCGCAGGTCGCCCGCTGGCTCGGCTCGCCGTCGTGGGCGCAGCTGGAGCTGGGCCTCGGCGGGCCGCTCCAGGTCGCCGGCGCGTATCTGGGGCTGACGGCGCTGATCGAGGCGTCGCTCGGGGCGGCGAAGCGGCGGCGCGGACTGGGCCTCGGCCTCGTTCGCCGGAACGGCGGCGGGGAGGACCGCCCCCGCCCTCGATTCCGCAGATTCGGTCGGCATGCGGCCGTGGGGGTCGCGGTGCTGGTCCCGCTCACCCTTCTGGCCACCCCCGCGCTGGTGCGGCCGCAGCAGGACGGCGCGGGTCGGCCGGAATCGCTCGTCGTCCGCGTGCTCGACGTCGGCCAGGGCGACGCGATCCTGCTCGACCCGCCGGCAGGCGCGCCCGTGCTCGTCGACGCCGGCCCGCCCGGCGCGGGGATCGCCGGCCGGCTTCGTGATTTAGGGGCAGAGCGACTCGCCGCCGTCGCGGTTACCCACCCCGACAGCGATCACGCCGGCGGCCTGGGCGAGGTGCTGAGCGCATCCTCCGTCGAGCGCCTGCTACTGGCGCGCTCCAGCGGCGAGCTGCTCGGCCTCGCCGCCGCGGCGGGCGTGCCCCGGGTGCGCATGGCGGAGGGCTCCGAGGTGCGCTCGGGCGAGCTCCGCCTCAGCGCGCTCTGGCCGCCGCGCGAGCTGGCCGAGCCGCGGCAGGCAGTCGGTCCGGCGGGCGAGGTCGATCCCAACGGCCTCTCGCTGGTGCTGCTCGCCGAGTGGCGCCACTTCTCGATGCTGCTGACCGGGGACGCCGAGGCCGAGGCGGTGCCGCTCGACCCCGGCCCGGTGGACGTGCTCAAGGTGGGGCACCACGGCAGCGCCGACGCGGGCCTCGAGGGCCTGCTCGAACGCACGGCTCCGCACCTCGCCGTGATCTCGGTCGGCGCCGACAATCCCTACGGCCACCCCGCGCCCGAGACACTCGCCGACCTGCGCGAGTCACCTCTGCGGACCCTGCGCACCGACGAGACCGGCGAGATCGTGATCGAGGCCGACGTAGCCGGCTGGGAGGCAGTCGCGTCCGCTCCTTGACCGCCCGTCTCGATTGGTGTTAGGTTCGCCGCCATGCGGGCGAGGGCGGTTCTGTTTGCAGGGGTACTGGCGATTTGCGGCGCCTTGGGCGCAGCCACAAGCACCGCGCAGACCACGGCCCCACCGCCCGGTGCGGTCTTCGTGCTGATGACGCCTCGGAAGAGTGTTCTACAAGCCTGGCCAAGCCTCCTGGTCCAGCAGGGGTTCTGGATCAAGGGGATCAAGTGGAAGCCCTGGGGTTCGACGGAGGCTCGCGGGCAGGGACGTTTCAGGGTGCCGAAAGGTGCCGTGGTCGGGCTCAAGGCAAAGCACATCAGGGTGAAGCTGAGGCTCACGCAAGCCCAAGGAGTGCGAGGTGTTCGACAGCGCGGGCAACCCGATCGGCACAGTGATGCGTCTTCGAGGAGACGAGCGCCCGCTCGCTGGGCAAGCCCGGCAAGTGCGCGATCATCTGCGCCACCTACCACACCGTCCTGCTGACGAGCCGGTGGGGCGAGCCGAGGGCGTGATTACACTCGCCCCGTGGCCGAGATCAAGCCCGCCTACCTGATCGCCGGCAGCGACGAGGCCAAGATCGCCGAGACGCGCCGGCGGCTCCGCGCCCGCGCCGAGAGCGAGGGCGGCCCGGGGGCGCTGGAGATGTTCGAGGCCGGGGACGGGCGGCGCTCCCCAGACGCCGACGGGCTGATCGCCGCAATGGCGACGATCTCGCTGACCGCGGCGCGCCGCTACCTGGTCGTGGACGGCGTCGAGGCCTGGGGCAAGGGCGACACCGACAAGGTCGCCGGGGCCCTGGCGGCGATCCCGCCGGAGACGACGATCGCACTGGTCGCGCACGGGAAGCCTCCGGCGAAGCTCGCGAAGGCGGTCAAGGCCGCGGGAGGCGATCAGCTCCTCTACGACGTCCCCCGCGAGCGCGAGCTGCCCAAGCGCCTGGTGGCCGACGCCGAGGGGCTGGGGTTCCAGCTGGACCTGGACGCCGCCCGGCTGCTGGTGGAGCGGCTTGGGCCGCGGCCGCTTCGGCTTCGCAACGAGCTCGAGCGGCTGGCCCTGTGGGCCGGGGAAGGGGGGACGGTCGGCTTGCCCGAGCTCGAGGCGATCATCTCCGACACCTCCGAGGAGGCGATCTGGACGCTCGCCGACGCGATCACCGAGGGCGACGAGGCGACCACGCTGCGGACCGCCGAGCGGCTCGTCGCCCAGGGCGAGGCGCTGCCGCGGATCATCTACTCGCTGGCGCCGCGGTTGCGGCAGGGACTGAAGGCGGCCGAGGAGCTCGAGGCCGGCAAGCCGCCGAAGGCGGTGGCCGACGGGCTCTCGATGCACCCTTACGCGGCGAAGATGCTGGTCTCACGGGTCCGCGGCCGCTCCCCGGCCGAACTGGACCGCTCGATCCGGGCGCTCGCGGACCTGGAGCTGTGGTCGCGCGGCGGCTCGGACTACAGCGAGGACGTCGCGCTGACGCTGGCGCTGAAGCGCAGCGTCGCCGCCTAGCTCTGCGAGGGCTCGGCCGCCTCGTCGGCGGCGTCCTGCTGTTCGCCCTCGGTCTCGGGCTGCGGCTCGGCCTTCGCCTGCGACTTCGGCTTCGCCTGCCCCCTGGCCGGGGCCGCCGGCAGTTCCCCGGCGCGGACGCGCGCGGCGCGGGCCTTCTTGCGGGCGCCGGTGTTCTTGTGCATCGCGCCCTTCTGGACCGCCTTGTCGACTCCCGAGATCAGCCTCTTGTGGGCGTCGTCGGCGGCGCTGTCGTCGCCCGCGGCCACGGCCTTCTCGAGCTGCCTCATGTACGTCTTCGTGGCACCGCCGAAGCGCAGGTTCTCCTGCCGCTCACGCTCGGTGCGGGCGTTTCGCTTCTTCTGTGAGGCGATGTTGGCCATAGGGGAGCCCGGAGGTGGGCGGCGAATGAGAATAGGGCACCAAACCCACTTTCGCGGCGCAGGCCGGGCCGCGGGGGCGACGGAATGACCGACGAGCGAGACGACAAACCGAGCGAGGATCAGATGGGATCGCGCCCTCCTGCGCGGGAACCCTTCGACCCCTCCACCAGCGAGTTCGAGGCGGTGCCCCCGGATTCGCCGCCGCCGGCCCCATCCGCGGCGGCCTCCGGTCTCGATGGACACGGGCACGTTCATGGCGATGGAGGCGCCATCGCCCAGCACCACCTTCGAGCCCCCCGAGTTCGAGGAGCGCGAGGGACGCCTGGGCCTGTCGACGGCGTTCTTCTCGGCCGCCACGGCGCTCTCCCGCGTGGCCGGCCTGGTGCGCGAGATCGTCGCCGCCGGCTACTTCGGCATCCGCGGGCCGATGTCGGCGTTCACGATCGCGTTCCAGATCCCGAACCTGGTGCGCAGCCTGTTCGCGGACGCCGCGATCCAGGCGGCCTTCGTCCCCGTCTTCCTGGAGAAGCTCGAGCAGGGCGAACGCCGGGAGGCGTTCCGGCTCGCCTCCCAGCTGATCCTGCTGATGGCGGCGGTGCTGGGCGCCCTGACAGCGCTGTTCGTCCTCGCGGCTCCCGTGCTGGTGCCCATCTTCGCGCCGGGATTCGAGGGCGAGCTGCTCGACCTCACCGTCACCCTCTCGCAGCTCCTGTTCCCGATCCTGATCCTGCTGGGAGTCACGGGGATGATCGTCGGCATCCTCAACAGCGACGACCGCTTCGCTGCTTTCGCGATCTCGCCGTTCTTCTGGAACCTGGCGATCATCGCCGTCCTGGTGGCCCTGGCGCCGACCTTCTCCGAGGAGGACCAGATCTACGCCTACGCGATCGGCGTGCTGGTCGGGACCGTGATCCAGCTCGCGATCCCCGCCTGGGACCTGCGCCACACGAAGTTCGGCGGCCGCGGCCGCTTCCGCATGATCTGGAGCTTCCCGCGCAGCGTCAGCCCGGACGTGAAGCGGGTGCTGCTGCTGATGCTGCCGGTGACGATCAGCCTCGGCCTGATCAACTTCAACCTCGTCATCAACAGCTTCTTCGGGACCCTGGTGAGCGAGGAGGCGCCCGCGGCGATCGACAAGGCCTTCCGCATCTACATGCTGCCCCAGGGGATCTTCTCGGTCGCGATCGCGACGGTCCTGTTCCCGACGCTGGCCCGGTTCGCCGCCCGGGAGGAGTACGGCGACCTGCGCCGGACCATGGCCAACGGCATGCGCCAGATCCTGCTGATGCTGATTCCCGCCGCCGCGGCGATCCTGGTGCTCGCCGAGCCGATGACCCGGCTGATCTATCAGCGCGGCGAGTTCGACGCCGCTCAGACCGAGGTCGTCGCGGAGGCTCTGTTCTGGTTCGCCTTCTCGCTGCCGCTGAACGGCCTCTTCCTGATCTTCACGCGCACGTTCTTCAGCCTCCAGCGGCCCTGGGTCCCGAGCGTCGTCTCGGGGATCAACCTCGCGATCACCGCGCTGGCGGGTCTGGCCCTCTACTCGCCCTTCGGGGTGGGCGGGATCGTCGCCGCGACCGCGATCGCGACAGGGGCCAGCGTCGTCGCCTACGCGGTGGTGATGCGCGACATCCTGCACGGGATCGAGTTCCGGCGGCTGCTGTGGAGTGCGATCCGCGTGACGGTGGCCGCGGCGCTGCTCGCCGGCGTCAGCTACGCGGTCTGGTTCGGCCTCGACGATGCGCTGGGGACGAGCGTGCCCGCCCAGATCGCCTCGCTCGGGGTCGCGCTGGCCGCGGGCGCGGCGGTGTACTTCGCCGCGGTCATTGCCCTGCGCGTGCCCGAGGCGAACCAGGTCTTGCGGTTGCTGCGCCGAGCCGGGCGCGAGATGTAGTCGAGGGGCCGGGGGCGCAATACTCGGCCCCGTGCCCGAGGACATGAAGCAGGCGCAGGAGCGGATCCGCTACGGCTACGAGGCCTTCAACCGGGGCGACTTCGACGAGTCGGCCCGCTACCTGCACCCCGACGTCGACTGGCAACGCGTCGCGGACGTCGAGCAGCGGCTGGAGGGCCGCGACGCGGTGCGGCGCAATATGGAGCCCGAGGTCTGGGGCAAGCAGCAGGTCGAGATCCACGGTATGGAGGTCATCGGCGAGTCGATCGTGGTCGACACGACCTTCCACGCCGAGGGGGCCGCCAGCGGAATCGAGATGCACCAGCGGGGCTATCACCTGTGGAAGATGCGCGACGGCATGGGAGCCCGCTACGAGTTCTTCATGGAGAGGGACGAAGCGGTGAAGGCGGCGAAGGAGCAGGAGGGCGTGGACTAGCCGCCGGCTCAACTCCTTCCGGGGCCCGTACCCTTCGCAGCCCCATGGAGCGGATCCGGAACTTCTCGATCATCGCCCACATCGACCACGGCAAGTCGACGCTCGCGGACCGCATCCTCGAGCTCACCGGCGCCGTGGACGCGCGCACGCACGTGCCGCAGATGCTGGACTCGATGGAGCTCGAGCGCGAGCGCGGGATCACGATCAAGGCGCAGGCGGTCCGCGTCGCCTACGAGGCCAGGGACGGTCAGACCTACCACCTGAACCTGATCGACACGCCCGGGCACGTCGACTTCTCCTATGAGGTCTCGCGCAGCCTCGCCGCCTGCGAGGGGGCCTTGCTGGTCGTCGACGCCGCGCAGGGGGTCGAGGCCCAGACGGTCGCCAACGCCTACGCGGCGATCGACGCCGGCCTGGAGCTGATCCCGGTGCTGAACAAGGTCGATCTGCCGAGCGCCCAGCCCGACGAGGTGGCCGGCGAGGTCGCCGACCTGCTGGGGGACGAGACGGAGCCGCTGCGCATCTCGGCCAAGACCGGGGAGGGGGTGACCGACGTGCTGGAGGCGATCGTCGAGCGCGTCCCCGCGCCCGGCGGTCAGCCCGAAGTCTCAGCCGCGTGCGCTGATCTTCGACTCCGAGTTCGACCAGTACCGAGGCGTGGTGGCCTTCGTCCGGATGGTGGACGGGTCCTTCGCCAAGCGCGAGCCGATCACCGCCATGCAGACCGGCACACAGGCCGAGATCGACGACATCGGCTTCTTCACGCCGGAGATGGTGCCCGCCGCCGGCATGAGCGCCGGCGAGGTGGGCTACGTGATCACGGGAATCAAGGACGTGACCGAGCTGCGGGTGGGCGACACGCTGACCAGCCGCGAGCGTCCGGCCGCCGACGCGCTGTCCGGCTACCGCGAGGTGAGGCCGATGGTCTTCTGCGGTCTCTTTCCGATCGACACCGACCGCTACGAGGATCTGCGCGACGCGCTCGACCGCCTCGCACTCAACGACGCCGCGCTTTCATATGAGCCCGAGACCTCCGACGCGCTCGGCTTCGGCTTCCGCTGCGGATTCCTCGGCCTGCTGCACATGGACATCGTCCGCGAGCGCCTCGAGCGCGAGTACGACCTGGAGCTGCTGGCGACGACCCCGAACGTGCGCTACGAGGTGAAGCTGCTGAACTCAGGCGAGGTGGTGGACGTCCACAGCCCCACCGAGATGCCGGACCCCGGCACGATCGAGGAGGTCCTGGAGCCCTACATCCGCGCCACCATCATCGCCCCGAACGACTTCGTGGGCCCCGTGATGGAGCTGTGCCAGGACAGGCGCGGAGAGCACGTCGGTCTCCACTACCTGTCCCCGACCAGGGTCCAGATCCAATACGACCTGCCCCTGGCCGAGATCGTGCTCGACTTCTTCGACCTGCTGAAGTCGAAGAGCAAGGGATATGCCTCGCTGGACTACGAGCCGATCGGCAACCGCCCCTCGAACCTGGTCAAGCTCGACGTGCTGCTGGCCGGCGACACGGTGGACGCCCTGTCGCTGATCGTGCACAAGGACGCCTCCTACGACCAGGGCAGGGTGCTGGTCGAGCGGCTGCGCAAGACGATCCCGCGGCAGCAGTTCGACGTGCCCGTGCAGGCCGCGATCGGCGCAAACATCATCGCCCGCGAGACCGTCAAGGCCGTGCGCAAGGACGTGACCGCGAAGCTCTACGGCGGCGACGTGACCCGCAAGAAGAAGCTGCTGGAGAAGCAGAAGAAGGGCAAGAAGCGGATGAAGCAGGTCGGGGCCGTCGAGGTTCCCCAGGAGGCGTTCCTCGCCGTGCTGCAGGTCGATGGCGAGTAGCGACCTCACTCCCGTGCAGGCGCGCAATCTCGAGCTCGCCCGCGGCGGACTCGAGTCGTGGATCTCCGGCGACCGGGAGGCCGCCATAGCGACCTTCAGCGACGACGTGGTGGTCCACGTCCCGGCCGAGCTCGGCAACGCCGGTACCTATCGCGGCATCGAGCAGTTCCGGAAGTGGAACCAGTCCTGGGAGGAGGTCTGGTCGGAGTTCACGATGTCCGTGGTGTCGATCGAGACCGCCGGGGAGGGGCACGTCGTGGCGCTGATCAACAGCCAGGGCACCGGCACGGCAAGCGGCATCGATGTCGAGAACACCCTCGGCTGGGTGCTCGGCATCAACGAGGACGGCCTCATGGACTACCTGGGCCTCCAGCCCGACCTCGAAGCGGCTCGGAAGCACGCGCAGGAGCGCGAGGCGGACTAGGGCCTCTCCGCCGGGTCCTCCGGCTCGACCAGCACCCGCGCGAGCGGCAGCCCCAGCCGCTCGCCGGCCTCCCCCAGCTCGTCCGGGGCGCCGCGCTCGGCCAGCACGATCACTTCGTCGGCCGGATAGCCCCTGAGCTCATCCTCGAGGGCCTGGCCCGGATCGGAGTCGCCCACCGAGCCGCTGACCGGCAGCCCGGCCGCGACCAGCGATCCCGCCGCATGCGCGAGCCGGCGCTCGGCCGCGGCGCGGGCGTCATCCTCGGCCGAGAGCCAGCGCTCGAGCCGTCTGCTCCTGACCGGGACCAGCACGCGCACGTCGGAGGCCTCGCCTGCCAACTCCGCCACTCGCCCGGCGCTGGGCGGGGTCACATCGGCGGAGGCGATCACCAGGACCCGCCGCCCGGCATCGCGATGCTCGGCCACCTCAAGGGTCCCGCGCGGGCGTGCCCGGACGGCCAGCACGATCAGGGTCGCGGTCACGACCGCCCCTGCGGCCAGGCCGGGCCCGGTGCCCTCGACGGTCAGCACCCCGATCAGGATCGCGAGCGCGATCGGGACGCAGATCGCGGCGACGATCAGCGGCAGCGCCCAGGGGTGGAATCGCGTGTCACCGTCGGAGTCCGTGTAGGTGAGCTGCGGCGCCATGCTCAGGTTCAGGGTAGGACTAGAATCGCCGGCCGATGCCGCTCGAGACCAAGGCCGTGGGCAAGGAGTGGGAGCCCGCCATCTTCGAGGTGGAGGGCGAGCGCATCAGCCAGTACGCGGACGCCGTCGGCGAGGAGGGCGACGTCTACCGCGACGCCGATGCGGCGAAGGCGGCCGGGTTTCGCGGCCAGGTGGCTCCGCCGATGTTCGCGGTCGTCTACAGCGCTCCCGCGATGGGCCCCGCGATCCTCGACCCCGATGTGGGCATCAACTTCCCGGCGATGGTCCACGGCGGCCAGGAGTTCGAGTGGGGCGAGCCCGTGGTGGCGGGCGACGTGATCACCACCAAGGCGCGCTGCGAGGAGATCTACGAGAAGGACGGCAAGGGCTTCTACGTGTTCGAGACGGTCTCGACGAACCAGGACGGCGCCGAGGTCGTGCGGGCCAAGTGGACGAACATCGTCCGGGGCGTATAGGAGGCGGCGGAATGGCGAACCTGAACGAAGGCGACTCGATCCCCGAGCTGAAGGTCACCCCCGACGCGGGCCTGACCAAGCGCTACGCCGAGGCCTCGGGCGATCCCAACCCGATCCACACTGACCCGGAGTTCGCGAAGTCCGCAGGGCTTCCGGGCTGCATCCTGCACGGCCTCTGGACCATGGCGCAGGTCGCTCGGGCGAACAGCGCGGCGGCCGGCGGGGACCCGCGGGCGCTGAAGCGCCTCTCGGTCCAGTTCCGGGGCATGGGCTTTCCTGAGCAGGAGCTGACCGTGACGGGCACCGTGAAGCAAGCAGACGACGACACCGTCGTCGTCGACACCGTCGCCGAGCAGAACGGCAACCAGATCATTCGCAACGCCGAGGCCACGCTCGAGGCCTAGATCGGGCAGCGGAAGGGTCGCGGCCCGACCCTAGAATCAACCGTGTGCTGAACGAACGCCAACGCCTGATCCTCGGGGCCGTCGTCTCGGGCTACGTACGCGACGGCAGGCCCGTCGGCTCGAAGCTGATCGCGGCCGGCCCCGGGTCGGAGTGGAGCCCCTCGACGATCCGTGCCGAGCTGGCGAGCCTGGAGCAGAGCGGCTTCCTCTCGCATCCCCACACCTCGGCGGGACGGGTCCCCACCGACGCCGGTTACCGCTTCTACGTCGAGCAGCTGCTCGCCACGGGAGAGGGCCTCGCGCCCGAGGCCCAGGACGAGCTGCGTCTTTCCCAGATGCGGCGCGAGGTCACCGATGCCATCCGCGAGACCAGCGCCGCCCTCTCGCGCGTCACCGACCTGGTCGCGCTGGTGAGCGCGCCCCCGTTGAGCACCGCGACGATCCGGCGCGTCGAGGTGCTGCTGCTTGCGCCCCGCCGGGTGATGGTGGTCATCATCGCCTCTAACGGTGGCGTCTCGAAGCGCGTCTTCACCTTCCCGTCCGACGTCGACACAGGCCTGGTCGAATGGGCGTCGAGCTACCTCAACGAGCGGCTGGTCGGGCTGGGGTTGGGGGCCAGGATGGCGGCCGGCCGGATCGCCGACCCCGAGCTGAGCGAGGTCGAGCGGGCGTTCGTCGACGAGCTTGCCGGCGCCTTCCAGAACCTTCAGGACGCAGCGGTCGAGGAGACGCTCTACGTGGACGGGGCCTCGCACCTGCTCTCCGAGCAGCGCTCCGCCGACCTGCCCGACGCCGAGGAGCTGATGGAGGCGCTGGAGCGCCGGGTCAACCTGCTGAACACGCTGCGCTCGGCACTCGAGGAGCGCTCGGTGTTCGCCTGGATCGGCGACGAGAACCCACAGCCCGAGCTGCGCTCGGTCAGCGTCGTCGGCGCCAACTACGGCCTCGGCTACCGCAACCTCGGCGCCGTCGGGGTCATGGGCCCTGTGCGGATGGACTACGCGACCGCGATCGCCTCGGTCCGGGAAGCCGCCGACGAGCTCTCGCGCTTCTTCGAGCTCGTCTACGACGAGTAGGGGAAAGGCGGCAATGGCCAAGCGCGACTACTACGAGGTCCTGGGCGTCGACAGGGGCGCATCCGAGGGCGAGATCAAGAGGTCCTTCCGCCGGCTGGCGCGCGACCTGCACCCCGACGTCAACGCCCACGACCCCGAGGCCGAGGAGAAGTTCAAGGCCGCCGCCGAGGCCTACGAGGTGCTCTCCGACCCCGAGCAGCGGCGCACCTACGACATGCTCGGCCATGAGGGACTGCGCTCCGGCGGCTGGACTTCCCAGACCGCCGGCTTCTCGAGCATCCAGGACATCTTCTCCACCTTCTTCGGCGACGCCTTCGGCGGGGGCTTCGAGCGCGGACCGGCCGCGGGCGGCGACGTGCTCGCCGTCGCCGAGGTGACGCTGCTGGAGGTGCTGGAGGGGGCCGACGCGGAGGTCAGCTTCGAGGCCATCGGGGTCTGCGAGCACTGCAATGGCAACGGTGCCGAGCCGGGGACCCCGATCCACACCTGCGAGCGCTGCGAGGGCAGCGGCCAGATCCAGGAGCAGCTGCGCAGCGTCTTCGGGCAGGTGGTGCGCGCGATGCCGTGCGACCGGTGTGGGGGCGACGGCCGCGTCGCCGAGACGCCCTGCGGGGCCTGCTCCGGCGCCGGCCGCGTCGCCGACCAGCGCACATGGGAGGTGGACGTGCCAGCCGGGATCGAGGATGGTCAGCGCATCCGGATCGCCGGGGCCGGCCACGCGGGCGACGCGGGGGCCCGGCCGGGCGACCTCTACGTCGAGGTCCGCGTGGAGGCCGACGAGCGCTTCGTGCGCCAGGGCACCGAGCTGATCAGCCGGCTGCAGGTCCCGGTGACCACTGCCATGCTGGGGGGCACGATGACGACGCCGACCCTCGAGGGCACCGGCGACGTCAAGGTCCCGGTGGGGGCCCAGCACGGCGACATCGCTGTGCTGAAGCGCGAGGGCCTGCCGCCATTGCGCGGAAAGGGCCGGGGGGACCTGCACGTGGTGTTCGAGATCGTCGTCCCGCGGGATCTCTCCGACGAGGAGCTCGAGTTGATCCGGCGTCTGGACGAGACCCTCGGCCCCGAGGGTGCCGGGGCTCAGTCCGCGGCGGCGCGCAAGACCAAGTGATCCGCCTCGCGGTTCGCTGCGACCCCGAGTACGCGGAGCCGGTGCTGGCCAACCTGCTCGAGCTCGCCCCCAACGGGGTCGAGGAGGAGCGCGGACAGGGCTGGATCGAGTACGCGATCTACGGCCCGCCCGGGGAGGTCCCCGAGGTGGGCGAGCTACAGGCAGCCGCGGGGGGCGGCCTGGTCGAGGTGACCTCGACCGAGGTTCCCGACGACTGGGCCGACCGCTGGGCGGACTTCCACAAGCCGATCGTGGTCGGCGGGCGCATCGGGGTTCGGCCCTCGTGGTGGGAGCCGACGGACGGGCTGCTCGACGTGGTCGTGGACCCGGGGCGCGCCTTCGGCACCGGTGGGCATCCGACAACGAGGCTCTCCCTGGCTCTCCTGCTCGTGCTGGAGCAGGCGGGCGAGGCATCGGGCCCGCTCGCGGACTGGGGAACGGGCTCGGGCGTGCTCGCCATCGCGGCGGCAAAGCTCGGGTGGGGACCGATCACCGCCTGCGACCGCGAGCCCCCTGCGTTGGAGGCCGCCGCCGCCAACGCCGAGACCAACGGGGTCGAGCTGGAGCTGTCGAAGGTCGATGTTCGCGAGGACCCCCTGCCGATCGCGGCGACCGTGACCTCGAACCTGACCGGAAACCTCGTGCGCGACTGCGCCCGGCAGCTGGCCGAGAGGGGCGAGCGCCCTCGAACCCTGGTCTGCTCCGGGATGCTGGTCGAGGAGACCGATGAGGTGTCCGCCGCACTGGCCGCCGCGGGGCTCGAGGTCGACGAGCGCCGAGTCGAAGGCAACTGGGCGGCCCTGCTGCTTCGAGCCGAATAGATTGCGCGCATGCCGGAGTTGGCCCTCAAGCGCGCCGGCGGAATCGCATATAGGGAGGCAGAGCCCTCCCAGGCGTCGCAGCGTTCGCCGGTGCTGTGCCTGCACGGGTGGCCGCAGAGCTCCTACATGTATCGCCACCTGCTTGCCGCGCTCGCGTCGGCCGGCCGACGCGCACTGGCTCCCGATCTAGCCGGCTTCGGCGACTCGCCTCCCGATCCGCCCGGGACCTTCGAACGCCAGGTCGAGGCGGTCGAGCGCTTCCGGCGCAAGACAGGGCTGGACCGCGTCGTCCTGGTCGTCCATGACACCGGCGGCTTGATCGGGTTGCGCTGGGCGTGCGATCACCCGGAGGCGGTCGGTGGCCTTGTTATCACCAACACGGGCTTCTTCCCCGACCATGGCTGGATTGAAATTGCCCAGACGATGCGAACCCCGTTGCAGGGAGAGGCCCTCGTCGACAGCCTCTCCCGCGAGGCTTTCGGGACACTGCTGGAAGAGGCATCTACCGAACTGGACGAGTCCGCGCTTGACGAGTACTGGAAGGCATTCACCACACTCGAAGGACGTCGCGGCATGCTCGATCTCTATCGCTCCTTCGAGCTCGACGAGCTCAAGCCCTACCAGCGGAAGCTCGCGGAACTCGGAGCGCCGACGCTGATCCTGTGGGGCGAGGACGACGAGTTCCTCCCGGTCGACTTCGCGACGCGTTTCGCGGGCCAGATTCCCGGTTCGAAGCTCGTGATGCTCGAGGGCGTTCGCCACTTCCTCTTCGATGACGAGCCCGAGCGATGCGCCGCGGAAATGCTTGACTTCCTGGAGCAAGCCGGCATCTGAGAGGGCGGCGGCTGGTCTAGGGCATCATCTGCGGCCGAATGCAAGCCGCCGGAACTGACCCCAGGAGCCTTCCGATCGCCGTCTTCGACTCGGGTGTGGGCGGGCTCACCGTGCTGCATGAGTGCCTCGTGTCGCTGCCCGAGGAGAACTTCGTCTACCTGGGCGATGACGCGCGCTTCCCCTACGGCGCGCGCAGCGCCGACGAGCTGCGCGAGCACGTCGAGCAGGTCTCGCGCTTTCTGCTGGCCCGTGGCACGAAGCTGCTTGTGGTCGCCTGCAATTCGGCGGCGTCGGCCGGCCTCGAGGTCGCACGCGAGGTGGCGGGCGAGGCGGGCGTCGAGGTCGTGGCCGTGATCGAGCCCGAGGCCGAGATCGCGGCCGCGGTCACCGAGAGCGGGAACGTCGGCGTGCTGGCGACGCCGGCCACCGTGCGCAGCGGCGCCTACCTCAGCGCGCTCGCCCGCCAGCACCGAGAGCTGACGATCACCGAGGTCGAGGCGCCGGCGCTGGCTGCCGTTATCCAGCGCGGCTTCCCCTTCTCCGACGACGTGGTCGCCATGGTTCGCAGCTACTGCGCGCCGCTGAAGCGCGCCGAGGTCGACACCGTGGTGCTCGGCTGCACCCATTACCCGCTGGTGAGGCCGATGCTGCAGCGCTCGCTGGGCCGGGACGTGCGCCTGATCAGCGCCGGCCACGCGATCGCGGCCACCGTCCAGCGCGTCCTCGATGAGAGGGGACTGGCCGCCGAGGACGGCGATGAGGGCGCCTACAGCTTCCTCTGCACCGAGGACCCGAAGGCATTCCGCGAGCTGGGCACCCGGTTCCTGCAGATGCCGCTGGGCGAGGTCGAACTGGTGCGGCTGCCGTGAGCGGCGGCGGCGACGGCAGCGGCGTCGCGATCGACCTCTGGCCATGGGGCCTGCTGCTGATCACGGTCGGGCTCTACGCGCTCGCCGTCGCCGCCTTCCTCGCGGCCGGCCGCCGCGAGGATGCCCGCGCAGTCGCCGGCTTCATCCCGGACTGCCTGGTGCTGGTCGGGCGCCTGGCCCGGGATCCGCGCATCTCCCTGCCTCGGCGCGCGGGGTTGTGGATCGTGCTGGGCTACCTGGCGCTGCCGATCGACCTGATCCCGGACTTCCTGCCGGTGGTCGGCGTGGCCGACGACGCGGTGCTGCTGGCGCTGGCACTGCGTGTGCTCGCCCGCGGTGCCGACGGCCAGATGCTGCGCGAGGCGTGGCCGGGGCCCGAGGCCTCCCTGCGCGTGATCCTGCGTGCGGCGGGCCTGGAGCGAAACGGATCGGCCCACCCTCCCGGCTACGCTTAGGCCGTGACCATCCTGGAGCAGGTCCAAGAGGACGTGAAGACGGCGATGAAGGCCGGCGAGAAGGAGAAGGTCGGCCAGCTGCGCATGATCGTCAACGCCCTCCAGCAGGAGGCCAAGGAGGGGAAGGACGACGAGGTCGCCGCGCTCCAGCGCGAGCGCAAGCGCCGCCTCGACGCCGCCGAGGCACTGCGCGAGGGCGGCCGCGACGACGCCGCCGGCGCCGAGGAGGCCGAGGCCGAGCTGATCGAGGGCTATCTGCCCGCGCAGCTCTCCGACGAGGAGCTGGCGGAGCTGGTGGCCTCGGCGGTCGAGGAATCCGGCGCCTCGGAGCCCAAGGACATGGGCAACGTGATGAAGGTGCTGATGCCCAAGGTCGGCGGCCGCGCGGACGGCAAGCGGGTCAGCGGAGCGGTCAAGGAGAAGCTCGGCCAGGTCGCAGGCCCCAGATAGTGGCCCGTAGACAACTCACCATCGACAACACCGTCGCCGCCGAGCTGGCCGGCTCCGAGGACGCGGTGCTGCGCACGCTCGAGGGCCACCTGGGCTGCGAGCTGTACCTGCGCGGCAACGTCCTGACCCTGGACGGCGAGGCAGGCGAGGTCCGCACGGCCGAGACGGTGGTCGGCGAGATCGTGGACCTGATCGAGCAGGGCCACCAGATCGCCCCGGGCACCATCGAGGCGGTCACGGGCGCGCTTGACAAGCGGCGGAGCCCGGCCGAGATCCTCGAGGACGTCGTCTGGCAGCACCGCAACACGCGCGTCGCTCCGAAGACGGTGAACCAGAAGAGCTACGTGGACTCGATCCGCAACCACACGATCACCTTCGGGATCGGCCCGGCCGGCACGGGCAAGACCTTCCTGGCGGTCGCGATGGCCGCCGCCGCCCTCTCTCGCGGCGAGGTCCAGCGCGTGATCCTCACCCGGCCCGCGGTCGAGGCGGGCGAGCGGCTCGGCTTCCTGCCGGGCGACATCCAGGCCAAGGTGGACCCTTACCTGCGTCCCCTGTTCGACGCGCTCTTCGACATGCTCGATCCCGAGAAGGTCAACTCCTACTTCGAGCGAGGCACGATCGAGGTCGCGCCGCTGGCCTTCATGCGCGGAAGAAGCCTGAACGACTCCTTCGTGATCCTCGACGAGGCCCAGAACACGAGCCCCGAGCAGATGAAGATGTTCCTGACCAGGCTGGGCTTCGGCTCGAAGATGGTCGTCACCGGCGACATCACCCAGATCGACCTGGAGGAGGGAGCTCGCTCCGGCCTGGTCGAGGTCGGCGAGATCCTGAACGAGGTCAAGGACATCAGCTTCATCCGCTTCGGCGGCGAGGACGTGGTCCGCCACAAGCTGGTGCAGCGCATCGTCGCCGCCTACGGCGAGCACTCCGAGCGCAAGGGCTGAGCGTGGACCTCTCCGACGTCCCGGCTGAGCTGCGCGCGCCGGTCGGCGCCGCGCTCGACGCGGCGGGCATCCACAACGGCCACATCGCCGTGGAGCTGGTCCACCAGGGGAAGATGCGCACCCTCAACTACGCCCACCGCGGCGTCGACGAGGCGACCGACGTGCTCGCGTTTCCGATCGACGAGCAACCCGCGGGGAGCGGCCCGCGCGAGCTGGGCGACGTCTTCGTCTGCCCGGACCAGGCCTCCGACGTCGTCGAGGCGGCCGTGCACGGCACGCTCCACCTCTGCGGTTACGACCATGAGAGCGACGGCGGCGAGATGCTCGCGCTGCAGGAGCGCATCATGGCGAGCCTCCGCTGACGCGTTGGCCACGGACGCGAAGCGGAGCGGCCGACGGGCCGGGTTCATCGGCCTCGCCGGCCGGCCCAACGCGGGCAAGTCGACGCTTGTGAACGCGATCGTCGGCGCCCACGTGGCGATCGTCTCCGAGCGCCCTCAGACGACCCGCCGCGCGATCCGCGGCGTCGCCACCGACACCGAGGCAGGCTGGCAGCTCGTGATGACCGACCTGCCCGGCGTCCAGCGCCCCCGCGACGCCCTCACCGAGCGCATGCAGCGCCGGGTCGAGCGCGAGATCGCCGACTCCGACGCGGTCCTGTTCGTGGTCAACGGCGAGGAGGGAGTGGGGCCGGGCGACCGCTTCATCTCCAAGGCGCTGCTTTCCGCGAACGCCGCCACCCCCGTCGTCTGCGTCGTCAACAAGGCCGACCGCATCAACAACGCCGAAATGGCCGCCGTGCTCTCGGCGGCCGCCGAGCTCGACGGCGTCGACGAGATTTTCCCGATCAGCGCCAGGACGGGCGAGGGGCTGGAGCCCCTCGTGCAGCGCCTGGCCGAGCTCGTCCCGGAAGGGCCGTTCCACTTCCCGCCCGATCAGCGCTCCGACCTTCCCAGCGAGGTCCAGCTCGCCGAGCTGATCCGCGAGCAGGTCCTGCGCCGCACGCGCGAGGAGCTGCCGCACGCGGTCGAGGTGGAGATGGACGAGGTCGCGGAGCGCGACGACCTGGTCGAGGTCCGAGCCCACGTCTGGGCCGAGACCGACTCCCAAAAAGCCATCCTGATCGGCAAAGGGGGCACCAAGATCAAGGAGATCGGCACCGCCGCCCGCAGCGAGCTGGAGCGCGAGCTCGGAACCAAGGTCTTCCTGGACCTGCAGGTCCGGGTGCGCAAGGGCTGGCGCAAGGACGACGGCCTGCTGGACCGCATCGGGATCGAGTGATGTGTGAGGGAAGGACATGCAGAAGCAGTAGGGCTCGCCGCCGGCTCGGCTGGTCCGCCGCGCCCGGGCAGCCCAAGAGGCGGTTCGTACAATCGCCGCATGGTCGGTGAGACGAAGGAGAACGCCTCGCGTGTGCGCTTCGACGAGCGCGGCCTCGCCCCCTGCGTGATCCAGGACTCGCGCTCGGGCGAGGTGCTGACGCTCGCCTACATGAACGAGGAGGCGCTGAAACTCACCCTCGAGACGGGCGAGATGCACCTCTTCAGCCGCAGCCGCGGCGAGATCTGGCACAAGGGCGCGACCTCCGGCCACTTCCAGCGCGTCACCCAGCTGCGCTACGACTGCGACGGCGACGCGATCGTCGCGCTGGTCGAACCGGCCGGACCGGCCTGCCACACCGGCGAACGCTCCTGCTTCTACCGCGACCTCGAGGGAAGCGCCTCGGCCGAGGCGGACGCGCCGCCCGTGCCCGGCGAGCCGGTCCCCGTGCCCTACGAGGCGCTGGCGGAGCTGGAGCGAACGCTGATCGAGCGCAAGCGCGAGCGCCCCGCGGGCAGCTACACGGTCGAGCTGCTCGAGCACCCCGCGCTCGCCGCCTCGAAGGTGAAGGAGGAGTCCGCAGAGGTGATCAAGGCGGTCAGGGGCGAATCCGAGGAGCGAGTGGCCGAGGAGGGCGCCGACGTCATCTACCACCTCGCGGTGCTGCTGCTCTCGCGCGGCGTATCGATGGCCGAGGTGCTTCAGATCCTGAACGGCCGCCGCAAGTGAGCCCCGGGGCGGCGACCGCTCCGCAGCCGGGCCTGGAGCCCGGCCTGGACCGCGCCCGCGAGCTGGCCCAAGACGCGAACGTGATCCCGGTCCGCTTCACCTTCGTGGACGACACCGAGACCCCGGTCAGCGCCTACCTCAAGCTGCGAGGCGAGGGTCCATCGTTCCTGCTGGAGTCCGCCGAACAGGGACGCCTGGGGCGCTGGTCCTTCCTGGGGTTCCGTCCGCGGTCGGTCCTGCGCTGGAGCGACGGCGTGCTGAGCGAATGGGACGCAGGTGTCGGGCCGGACGGCGAGCCCGACCGCACCAGCCAGGTGAGCGACCCCTACGCGGCGGTCACCGAATACCTCTCGCGGTACGAGATCGCCGAGTCCGAGCGCCTGCCGCCGTTCTCGGGCGGGGCCGTCGGACTGTTCGGCTACGACCTCGTGAGGACGGTCGAGACGACCCTGGGCGATCCCAACCCCGACGCGATCGGCCTTCCCGACATGGCGCTGATGATCAGCGACGTGCTCGTCGCCTTCGATCACCAGCAGCACGAGGTCTCGGTGATCGTCAACGCCTTCGTCGAGGACGGGGGAATCGAGGCGGCCTACGAGCGCGCGGCCGAGACGATCGACTTCGTCCGCGAGCGGCTACGTCAGCCCATCCCCAGGGCCGAGGCGTCGTCCTCCGATCGGGAGACCGAGTGGACGTCAAACATGACCCGCGAGCAGTTCGAGGCGACGGTCGCCCGCATCGTCGAGTACGTGCACGCCGGCGATGCCTTCCAGGTCGTCCCATCGCAGCGCTTCAGCGCCGACTCGCCGGTCGAGGCCTTCTCGATCTACCGCGGGCTGCGGGTGGTGAACCCCTCGCCCTACATGTACTTCCTCGACTTCGGCGACTTCGAGATCGCGGGCGCATCGCCCGAGCCGCTGGTCAAGGTGACGGGCGACCACGTCGAGACCCGGCCGATCGCCGGCACCTACCCGCGCTCGGGCGAGGACGAGGAGGACCGCCGCCGAGCCGAGCAACTGCTCGCCGACCCCAAGGAGCGCGCCGAGCACGTGATGCTGGTCGACCTGGGCAGGAACGACCTGGGGCGGGTTTGCGAGTACGGCAGCGTCAGCGTCGACCAGTTCATGGTGGTCGAGACCTACTCGCACGTGCTCCACATCGTCAGCCACGTCTCGGGCAGGCTGCGCCCGGAGTTCGGGCCGATGGACGTGCTGCGCTCGACGCTCCCGGCCGGCACGCTCTCGGGCGCACCGAAGGTCCGCGCGATGGAGATCATTGACGAGCTGGAGCCGGTCAAGCGCGGCTCCTACGGCGGGGCGATCGGCTACCTCTCCTACACCGGCGACCTCGACACCGCCATCCACATCCGCACCGTGGTCGTCAAGGACGGCGTCGCCCACGTCCAGGCGGGCGGCGGCACAGTCGCCGACGCGCAGCCGGCCTACGAGTACAACGAGTCCGTCAACAAGGCCAAGGCCGTCTTCCGCGCGATCGAGCTGGCCGCCGAGCAGCCGGAGTGGCCATGAGCGCGCACGCCGGGACGAGCGTGCTCGTCCTCGACAACTACGACTCCTTCACCTACAACCTCGTCCAGTACCTGGGTGAGCTGGGGGCGGCGGTCGAGGTCGTGCGCAACGACGTCGAGACCGTGGACGAGCTGATGGCGCGCCGGCCCGACCGGCTGGTCGTCTCGCCGGGGCCGTGCACGCCGGGCGAGGCGGGGGTCTCGATCGAGGCCGTCAGGCGCTTCGCCGAGGCCGGCACCCCGGTGCTGGGCGTGTGCCTGGGCCACCAGGCCCTGGTCGAGGGCTTCGGCGGCAAGGTGATCGTCGGCGATCCGATCCACGGAAAGGACGCCGAGGTCAGCCACGACGGCAAGGCCATCTACGAGGGGCTGCCCAGCCCGCTGGTCGCCGGCCGCTACCACTCGCTGATCGCCGATCCCGAGCTGCCCGAGGAGCTCGAGGTGACCTCGACCTACGAGGACGTCGTGATGGGGGTCCGCCATCGCGACCTGCCCGCGGAGGGGGTCCAGTTCCACCCCGAGTCGGTCCTGACCCCGCAGGGCAAGCACTTGCTGGATAACTTCCTCGAGGACTGAACGGGCGCCCGACGGCGCCGCGCCGAATGCCGAACGACATCCTCACCCGCGCCATCGAGGAGCTCTGCGAGGGCTCCCACCTGACCTCCGACCACACCTCGGCGGTGCTCGCCGAGATCATGGAGGGCCGCGGCTCCGAAGCGCAGATCGCAGCCTTCCTGATCGCGCTGCGCGCGAAGGGCGAAACGGTCCCCGAGCTGATCGGCCTGGCGCGCACGATGCGCGAACTGGCGGCCGAGGTCGACGTGGACACCGAGGGGCTCGTCGACACCGCCGGGACCGGGGGAGGCCCCACCACCTACAACGTCTCCACCACCGCTGCCCTGATCGCGGCCGGCGCGGGCTGCCGCGTCGCCAAGCACGGCAACCGCTCGGCGACCAGCAGGTGCGGCTCGGCCGACCTGCTGGAGGCGCTGGGCGTGAGGATCGAGCTGACGCCCGAGCAGGTCGCGAGCTGCATCGACGAGATCGGCTTCGGCTTCATGTTCGCCCCCAAGCACCATGCGGCGACGAAGCACGTTGTGCCCGTCCGCAAGGAGCTGGCGGTGCGGACGATCTTCAACTTCCTCGGGCCGCTGACGAACCCCGCCGGCGCCAGGCGCCAGCTGCTGGGCGTCTCGGACCGCACCTACCAGGAGACGATCGCCGAGGCCCTGATCGGCCTCGGCTGCGAGCGCGCGCTGGTGGTTTCCGCGGACGACGGCATGGACGAGCTCAGCCTCAACTCGCGCACCCGCGTGATCGAGGTCGCTGACGGCAGGACCGAGGAGTGGTTCGCCGACGTCGCCGAGTTGGGCCTCGAGGCCGCCCCGATCGAGGCGGTGGCCGGGGGGGAGCCGGCCGATAACGCCAAGGTCGTTGAGTCGGTGCTGGCGGGCGATCCGGGCCCGCCGCTCGACCTCGCGCTGCTGAACGGCGGCGCCGCGGTCCTCGCCGCAGGCGGCGCCGATGACCTGGCGGGGGGAATCGAGAAGGCGCGCGAGTCGGTCAACTCCGGCGCGGCCAAGGACGTGCTGGTAAGGCTGGTGACCCGCAGCGGCGAGCTGGCGGGCTAAGGTCACTCGGCGAATGGGAATGATGGAACAGCTGACCGCCGCCGCCCGCGAGGGCGTGCGCGGGCGCAGCTCCGAGGTCACGATCGACCAGCTCGAGCAGCAGCTCGGCGAGCGGACCGACGCCCGCCCGTTCAGCGAGGCGCTCACCCGGCCCGGCCTCTCGCTGATCGCCGAGTTCAAGCGACGCTCACCGAGCGCGGGCGAGATCCGCCCCGGTGCGACGGTGGAGGAGATCGTCGGCGCCTACGAGGCCGGAGGCGCTGCGGCACTGTCGGTGCTGACCGACGAGCCGCACTTCGGGGGCGGGCTCGCCGACCTGCGCGCCGCCCGCGCGGCCTCTGAGCTGCCGATCCTGCAGAAGGACTTCGTCGTCGACGCCTATCAGCTGTACGAGGCCGCGGTCAGCGGCGCCGACGCGGTGCTGCTGATCGTCGCCGCGCTGGAGGACGAGCCGCTCGCGGCGCTGCACGCCGCGGCGCGGGACTTGGACCTGGATTGCGTGGTCGAGGTTCACAACGAGGAGGAGTTGGAGCGAGCGCTGAAGGCCGACGCCGAGGTGATCGGGATCAACAACCGCAACCTCGACGACTTCAGCGTGGACGTGGGGACGACAGGTGAGCTGATGGCCGACATCCCGGCCGGCGCCACCGTCGTGGCCGAGAGCGGCATCTCCGAACGCGCGACCCTGGAGGAGCTGGAGGAGATGGGCGTCGACGCCGCCCTGATCGGCGAGGCGCTGATGCGCGCCGAGGACCCCGAGGCCAAGGTCCGCGAGCTCACGGCCGACGAGGAGTCCACCCGCGAGCACCTGCTCCCCTAGATGACCGGCCCCGGATCCGGCCGAAGCTCTTAGGCGATTCTCAGCTGCGGCTTAGGGCGGGTTGAGGGGGCCGCCGCAGACTCTGTTCCGTGAAGCGCAGGGCATTGCTCTCCTCTCCGTTTGCGTCCGCCGTCGGCGGCGGGCTCGTCGTCGCGGTCGCGGGGCTGATCGCGATCGAGGCCGGCTGGATTGACGCCGGTGGCGAGGCCGTCGCCGAGGGCGGAGCGTCGCCGCTGGCGCGACCGGCAAACGACGGCGACGGCAAGGGCCTGACCGTGAACGAGATCTACGAGCGCGACTCCGACGGAGTCGTCTTCATCCAGGCCAAGCAGGGCACGGGCGCCGCGACCGGCGCCGGCTTCGTCATCGACGACGAGGGCAGCATCCTCACCAACGCCCACGTGGTCGAGGGCGCCGACGAGATCGACGTGAAGATCGGCGACGACGGCCAGAGTCGCAGCGCCGAGCTGGTCGGCATGGATCCCTCGTCGGACGTGGCGCTGCTCGACGTGGAGGAGGACAACGACCTGACCGCGCTGGAGATGGGCGACTCGACCCAGGTCGAGGTCGGCGATCCCGTCGTCGCGATCGGCAACCCCTTCGGCCTGGACCGCACCGTCACCAGCGGCATCGTCTCGGCCAAGGCCCGCCAGATCCAGGCACCCAACGGCTTCTCGATCAGCGACGTGCTCCAGACGGACGCCGCGGTCAATCCGGGCAACTCCGGCGGCCCACTGCTGGACGGCTCGGGCCGCGTGATCGGCATCAATTCCCAGATCGCCACCAACGGCGGCGGCAACGAGGGCGTCGCCTTCGCCGTCCCGATCGAGACCGCCCAGGACGTCGCCGAGCAGTTGCTCGAGGACGGCTCGGTCGAGCGCGCCTACCTGGGCATCAGCGGCGGCGACCTGACCGCCGACGGGGCCGAGGCGCTGGAGCTGCCCACCCAGAGCGGAGTGCTCGTCGAGCGCGCCTACGACGGCGGCCCCGCCGACGAGGCCGGGATCCGCGGCGCCACCGGCCAGACCACGGTCGACGGCCAGACCCTCCCGACGGGCGGCGACATCATCACCGAGCTCGACGGCGAGCCGGTCACCGGCATGGAGGAGGTCATCACCGCCGTCAACTCCCGCCAGCCCGGCGAGGAGCTGCAGCTGACGGTCGTACGCGACGGCGAGAGCCGCGAGGTCACCGTCACCCTGGGCGACCGCCCCAACGAGATCGCCGACACCGCCGCCCCCCAGTAGCCGCTCGGCAGCACCCTCGCCTTCCCCAGCCGCTTCCTAGTCGGCCAGCGTGTCCGCGAGCGGGCGGGATTCCTCCAGCGAGGGGGTCCGGCCCGGCTTCGAGAAGACCATCTGCACGTCGCGGATTCGGCGCTCGCGGAAGCCCGCCTCGCTCATCGCCAGCCACAGGGCCCAGAGGCGGCGGAACGGCTCGTCGTAGCCCAGTTCGGCGGCCAGGTCGGAGTTGGCGACGAAGCGCTGGTGCCAGTGGCGCAGGGTTTCGGCGTAGTGGGCGCTGATGTCCTCGAGCCAGACGATGCTGAGATCGGTCTGGGTGGCGGTGGCCCGCTGGATCACCTCGACGGAGGGCAGACAGCCGCCGGGGAAGATGAGGGCGTTGGAGAAGCTGCGTGACGCCTTCTCCTGCTCGTAGAGGCGGTCGTCGATCACGATCGCCTGCAGAAAGAGGAGGCCGTCGGGGGTGAGCAGCTCCGAGCAGCGGGCGAAGAACTCGTCGAAGTACTGCCAGCCGACCGCCTCGATCATCTCGATCGAGACGAGCTTGTCGTAGCGGCCGCGCAGGTCGCGGTAGTCCTCCAGCAGCACGGTGACCCGGTCCTCCACGCCCACGTCGGCGATGCGGCGCAGCGCACCCTCGCGCTGCTCGCGCGAGATCGTGGTCGTCGTCACCCGGCAGCCGTGGCGCGAGGCGGCGTAGGCGGCCAGGCCACCCCAGCCGGTGCCGATCTCCAGCAGGTGGTCGTCGGGCCCCAGCTCCAGCGCGCGGCAGATGCGTTCCAGCCGGGCCTGCTGGGCCTCGCCCAGGCTGGCCTCGGGCGTGGGAAACCAGGCGCTCGAATACATCATCGACTCGTCCAGGTAGAGCGCGAACAGGTCGTTGCCCAGGTCGTAGTGGGCGGAGATGTGCCCCCGCGCGTTCGCCTTGCTGTTTCGGGGGACGCGCCAAAGCGTCTTCTGCAGCGGCTTCAGAAGCGGCTGAAATCGCCGGCGCCAGGCGTCCAGCGGCGGCAGGTTGCGGCATGCGATCCGCGCCAGGGCCACTGGGTCGTCGCAGTCCCAGACGCCGTCGCGGTAGGCCTCGCCCATGCCGACGCTGCCGCCGAGCATGGCGCGATAGAAGCGGAGGGAGTTGACCTCGACGGTCGCGCCCAGCTCGGCACCCTGATCGCCGAAGGCGAAGCGCCGGCCGTCGGGCTCGATCAGCTCCAGCCGGCCGCCCCGCATGCGTGAGAGGGCGCCGAAGGCGATGCGCCTGGAAGCCCGCCACGATGGGTTCCGGGTCGGCTTCACTCGCCCAGACTATTTGCTTCTGCGACCCTTGTGAGCGATGACGAAGGTGAAGATCTGCGGCATGACGAACCTCGAGGACGCCGAGCACGCGGCGTCGCTCGGCGCCTGGGCGATCGGGCTGATTCACCACGCCGAAAGCCCTCGATTCGTCGATCCCGGCGTCGCCGAGCAGATCGGCGCGGCATTGAAGCGCCGCTGCGAGGTCGCCGGCGTCTTCGTCAACGCACCGATCGACGATGTCGTGCGGGCCGCTGAGCGCGAGCAGCTGACCCTGCTCCAGCTCCACGGCGAGGAGGGGCCCTCGTACTGCGCCGAGGCAGCGCGGCGCACGGGCGCCAGGGTGATGAAGGCGTTTCGGGTCCGCAGCGCCGCCGACGTGCGGGCGGCCGAGGCCTTCCGCACCGACCTGCATCTGTTCGACACCTACCGCAAGGGCCTGCACGGCGGCACCGGCGCCAGCTTCGACTGGGATCTGGTGGCCCAGCGCCGCTCGCAGGTGCCGATGGCGCTGGCCGGCGGACTGACGCCCGAGAACGTCGCCGAGGCGATCGGGGCGGTCCACCCCTACGCGGTCGACGTCGTCACCGGCGTCGAGGCCGAGCCCGGCCGCAAGGACCCGGCCAAGGTCCAGGCGTTCCTCGCGGCCGCCGGGTCGGGCATGGGGGCCTCCGAAGCGCAACCGCCGACGCGGGCGGGCGCATCGTGAGCGGCGCCGCCACCATCGAGGAGCGCTTCGGCCCCTACGGCGGCCGCTTCGTCCCCGAGACGCTGATCGCGGCGCTGGATGAGCTCAGCGCGGCCTGGGTGCAGGCGCGCGCGGATGGGGGCTTTCAGGCCGAGCTGGCGGCGCTGCTGCGCGACTTCGTCGGGCGTCCGACGCCGCTGTACCTGGCCGAGCGGCTCTCGGAGCGGGTCGGCCGCCGGGTCTATCTCAAGCGCGAGGACCTGGCCCACACCGGCGCGCACAAGATCAACAACGCCGTCGGCCAGACCCTGCTGGCGAAGAGGATGGGCAAGACCCGGATCATCGCCGAGACCGGCGCCGGCCAGCACGGCGTCGCGACCGCCACGGCCTGCGCGCTGATGGGTCTGGAGTGCGTCGTCTACATGGGCTCCGAGGACATTCGCCGCCAGGCGCCGAACGTCGCCCGCATGAACCTGCTGGGGGCCAGGGTCGAGCCGGTCGAGGCCGGCGCCCGCACGCTCAAGGAGGCGGTGAGCGCCGCGATCCGCGACTGGGTCGCGACGGTGGAGCACAGCCACTACGTGATCGGCTCGGTCGTCGGCCCGGCGCCCTACCCGGCCCTGGTCCGCGACCTGCAGCGGGTGATCGGCGACGAGGCGCGCTCGCAGGCGCTCGAGGCCGAGGGGGGCCTCCCCGAGCGCGTGATCGCCTGCGTCGGCGGCGGCTCCAATTCGATCGGCACCTTCTACGCGTTCCTGGATGACCCGGTGGAGCTGATCGGCGTCGAGGCCGGGGGAGAGGGGATCGAGAGCGGCCGGCACGGGGCCTCGCTCAGCGCCGGCTCGACCGGCGTCCTTCACGGTGCGCTCTCGGCGGTGCTCGCCGACGAGCAGGGCCAGATCCTGGAGGCGCATTCGGTCTCGGCCGGGCTCGACTACCCGGGGGTCGGCCCCGAGCACGCCTTCCTGCGCGACAGCGGCCGCGCCACCTACGTCTCGGTCACCGATACCGAGGCTGTGCTCGCCTTCCGCGAGCTGGCCCGGCTGGAGGGCATCATTCCCGCGCTCGAGCCGAGCCACGCGATCTCCTGGCTGCTCGCTGACGCCGGAGGGGGAGACGGATACGACCTGCTCTGTCTGTCCGGGCGAGGCGACAAGGACCTGGACGAGGCGACGGCGAAGCTCGCGGAGATCGATGGCGCCTGAGGTCACATCACACGCCGCCTCCTCGGCTTCGCGTCCGGGGGCGGCTGGCGACCGGATCGCGGACGCCTTCGCCGGCGCGCGCGAGCAGGGCCGCGCGGCCCTGATGCCCTACATGATGGGCGGCTTCCCCGATGCGGCCACCTCGCGGCGCGTCGCGCGCGCCTACGCCGACGGCGGCGCCGACCTGATCGAGCTGGGCATCCCGTTCTCCGACCCGCTCGCCGACGGGCCGGTGATCCACGCCGCGGCCACCGCTGCGCTCGAGGCCGGTGCGACGCTCGAGACGGCGCTGGAGGCGTGCGCCGAGGTCGCCGGGGAGGTCCCCGTCGTCGCGATGGGCTACACGAACATGATCCTGGCGACGGGAGAGACGCAGTACGCCGCTCGTTTGGCCGACGCCGGAGCGGCGGGCGCGATCGTCCCCGACCTGCCGCTGGGCGAGGGCGATGGCATCCGCGAGGCGTTCGCGGCAGCGGGACTGGCCCTGGTGCCGCTGATCGCTCCCACCACCGCCGCGGAACGGCGGCGCGAGATCTGCGCGGGCGCCCAGGGCTTCGTCTACCTCGTCTCCACGGTCGGGGTCACCGGCGAGCGGGAGGGCCTGCCGCCCGAGCTGTCGGGGTTGATCGCCGCGGCGAAGGACGAGTCCCGGGTGCCCGTCGCGGTCGGGTTCGGCATCTCGACGCCTGAGCAGGTGGCCGCCGTCGGCGCCGAGGCCGACGGGGTGATCGTGGGCAGCCGGCTGGTTCGCGCGGTCGACGACGCGCCGGACGCTGAAGCCGCCGCCGCCGCGGTCGGGGAGTTCCTGAGCGAGGCGCAAGGTGCCCTGGCCAAGGGCTGAGGACGTGGCCGAGATGAGGGAGATCAGGGGGGATGAGATCGCGGCAGCCCACGCCGCCATCGCCGGCGACGTGATCCGCACCCCGACCCTGAGCCTGCCGGCGATCGACGAGATGCTCGGCGGCCGGATCGCGCTGAAGGCCGAGAACCTCCAACAGACCGGTTCGTTCAAGGCAAGGGGGGTCAGCGTCAAGCTCGCCTCGCTCGGCGACAAATGCGCCCGCGGCGTGGTCGCGGGGACCGCGGGGAACCACGGCCGCGCTCTGGCCTGGGCGGCGAAGCGGCGTGGCATCCCCTGCGAGCTGTTCGTCCCCGAGGACGCGCCGATCTCCAAGACCGAGCCCGCCGCCCGCCTGGGAGCCGACCTGACCCGCTGCAAGGGCACCGTGGACGACTGCGTCGAGCTCGCGAAGGAACGCGCCGAGGAAGACGGGCTGACGCTGGTGCATCCCTTCGACGACCCCAGTGTGGTCACGGGCCAGGCGGGAATCGGACTGGAGCTGCTCGAGGATGTGCCCGACCTGGCAAAGGTGCTGGTCCCCCTGGGCGGCGGGGGCCTCGCCAGCGGCGTCGCGATCGCGGTCAAATCCGAGCGGCCCGACGTCGAGATCATCGGGGTCCAGGTCGAGGCTTGCGCGTCCTACCCAGCATCGCTGGAGAAGGGCGAGCCGGTGACCGTGAAGCCGATTGCCACCGTCGCCGACGGGATCGCGGTGAAGCGGCCGGGCGATGTGACGATGCCGCTGATCGAGCGCTACCTCGACGAGATCGCCGTCGTCTCGGACGACGAGGTCGGCGACGCCATGGCCGAGCTGCTGGGCGAGGCGAAGCTGGTGGTCGAAGGGGCCGGAGCCGTGGGGGTGGCCGCGCTCGCCGCCGGCTACGAGCGGCCGGCGGCCGAGGGCGTCACCGCGATCGTGCTCTCGGGCGGAAACGTGGACGAGAGCCTGCTGGCCGCGATCGCGCGGCGCAGCGGCTCGCGGCACGGCCGCGGCTGCGTCCTCTTCACGACGATCTCCGACAGGCCCGGCTCACTGGCCCGGCTGTTGGAGGCGGTCGGCGCCACCGGCGCCAGCGTCGTGGACGTCAGGCACGTGCGCGAGGTCGTCGACCTGCACGTGGCCGAGACCGGTGTGGAGCTGATCCTGGACACCCGGGACCCCGAGCACACCGGCCAGGTGATCGACGACCTCGGCGACCACGGCTACGCGGTCACCCGACAACACACGAGCGAGAGGAGCGATGGATGAGCGACCGCAAGACCGTCACGGCAGAGGGGGCGCCCGAGGCGATCGGGCCCTACAACCACGCGGTCGCCTCGGGGGGCCTGCTGTTCTGCTCGGGGCAGGTGCCTCTGGACCCCGGCTCGGGCGAGATGGTGGGCGAGACCCCGGCAGAGCAGGCGACCCAGTGCCTGAAGAACCTGGAGGCGGTCTGCGACGCTGCGGGCACCCAGCTTCAGAGCGCGGTCCGGCTGACGATCTTCACCACCCAGCTCGAGAAGTTCGCCGAGATCAACGAGGCATACGCCGAGTTCTTCGCCGAGGACCCGCCCGCACGGGCTGCGGTCGGGGTTGCCGCGCTGCCCAAGGGAGCGCTGGTCGAGATCGACGCGATCGTCGCCCTGGGGTAGATTTCCCGGCGCGATGCTGTTGCTCGTCTTCACCGTGCTCGGCGCCTGCGCGATGGTGCTCGGCTACGCGGCCAACGTGGCCGGCCCCGTCTGCGCGATCCTCTTCCTGGGCGGGGTCTTCACCGGCGCCTTCCTGAAGTACTCGAAGCCGATCATCGACTGGGCCACCCGACCCTGACGACGGGCGGCGGCGCCGTCCTCGATAGCTTCTGAGCCGATGCGCATCGGAGTGCTCACCGGTGGAGGAGATTGTCCCGGCCTCAACGCAGTGATCCGCGCGATCGTGCGCAAGGGGGCGGGCGTCTACGAGCACGAGTTCGTGGGCTACCGAGACGGCTGGCGGGGCCCGCTGGAGCGCGAGAGCCGGCCGCTCGGGGTGCCCGAGGTGCGGGGGATCCTGCCGCGCGGGGGGACGATCCTCGGGTCGTCGCGCACCAACCCGCTGAAGGCCGACGGCGGCTCGGCCAAGGTCGTAGAGAACCTCGCGGCAGACGGAGTCGAGGCCCTGATCGCGATCGGGGGCGAGGACACCCTCGGCGTCGCCACGCAGCTCGCCTCGGAGGTGCGGATGGTCGGGGTGCCGAAGACGATCGACAACGACCTCGGCGCCACCGACTACACCTTCGGCTTCGACACCGCCGTCAACATCGCGATGGAGGCGATCGACCGCCTGCACACCACCGCCGAGAGCCACCACCGCGTGCTGATCGTGGAGGTGATGGGCCGCCACGCCGGCTGGATAGCGCTTCACGCCGGCATCGCCGGAGGGGCCAACGTGATCCTGATCCCCGAGGAGGAGTTCAGCATCGACCGCGTGTGCGAGTACATCGAACGGCGGTTCGAGCAGCAGTACGCGCCGATCCTGGTGGTGGCCGAAGGCGCCCTTCCCGAGGGCGGGCTGCCGGCAGCCGACGACCTGCCCACCGACGCCTTCGGGCACGTGCGGCTGGGCGGCATCGCCCACTGGCTCGAGGGCGAGATCGAGGGCCGCACCGGGCCGCGAGGCGCGGGCGACCGTCCTGGGACACGTGCAGCGGGGCGGAACGCCGACCGCCTTTGACCGTGTGCTCGCCACGCGCTTCGGCCTGGCGGCGATCGACGCCGTCGAGGCGGGGGAGTGGGGCAAGATGACGGCGCTGCGCGGGACCGAGATCGAGCTGGTGGACCTGTCCGAGGCCACCGCCGAGCTGAAGACGGTTCCCCGGGACTTCTACCGCGGAGCGGAGGTGTTCTTCGGTTAGGCGCCCGGGCCCGAAGGGCAGGATCGCGACGGTTCGGGCCGCGATCGGGCTGGGTCTGGCGTCACTCGCGCTGGCGGGCTGCGCCGGCGACGAGGAGTCCGTCGAGGGCCCGGTGACCGTCTACGTCAGCCTGCCGCTGAGCGGTCCCGCTGCGGCCGAGGGAACAGACGCCGCCGATGGTGCCAGGCTCGCCCTGGAGCAGGCCGGCGGCCGCGCCGGGGGGCTGGAGGTGCGGGCCGAGGTGCTCGACGACGCGTCCCCAAGGCGCTTTTGGGACCCGCAGGCGGTGGGCCGCAACGCGCGCCGCGCGGCGCAGGATTCCAGCGCCGCCGCCTACATCGGCGAGCTCGACTCCCAGCCCACGCGCGCCTCGATGCCGATCACCAACGACGCCGGGATAGCCCAGGTCTCGCCCGGCGCCGGCGCCGTCGACCTGACCCGCCCGGCCGAGGGCTATCCGGACTCCCCCGAGCGCTACCGCCCCTCGGGCGAGGTCACCTTCGCGCGGGTGGTGCCCGACGACAGCAGGGTGCTGGCGGCCGTGGCCGAGTGGGCGGCCGACCGGGGAGTGCGCGACGTCAGCGTCCAGCTCGGCGACACGCCCTTCGGCCGGCTCTCGGCACAGGAGTTCGAGCTGCACGCGGATGAGGTGGGCGTGGAGCCGGCCCAGGACGGTGCGGGCGAGGCGACGCTGGTCGCCAACGAGCGGGGGTTCGCGCTGCGGACGCCGGCGCGTGGGGATCTGTTCGCGGCGCCGCTTGCGCCCCAGCGGCTTCCCCGGCTTGCGGGGGGCGGGTTCACCCGTGAATTCGAGAAGCGCTTCGGCCGCGAGCCCGGGCCCTACGCGGCCTACGGGTATGAGGCGATGCAGCTGGTGCTGGCGGCGGTCGCCGAGGCCGAGGGCGAGGAGGAGTTCCGCCGGGCGGTCGCCGACGCCGTGCTGGAGGCGGAGCGACCGAAGTCGGTGCTCGGCGCCTACTCGATCACCCCCGAGGGCGACACCACCCTCTGCCCCATACAGAGGTACGAGGGCCGCGGCGACGCCCTGATCGCGGGCGCGCCGATCTGCCCCGCCGGCTAGATCTGGGCGCCGTCGAGCATTGACCCCGCCTGCTAGATCTGGGACTTCGCGCCGTCGAGCGTCGGGTCCGGGCCGCCGGTGCGGGCCAGCAGCCACGCCTGCATCTCGCCGATCAGCTCCGGGTCGATCTGGTGCTGGACGCGGGTCTCGCGATAGGTCACCTCGAGCCCTGCCTCGACCAGCTCGTCGCGGACCTTGCGACCGAAGCCCACGGGGATGATGTTGTCGTAGGTGCCGTGGCTCAGGTAGGCGTGGGTCCCGCGCTTAGCCCGCACGTCGATCCGCCATCCCTGGACCATCGGCAGGAAGCAGCTCATCGCCAGGATTCCCCCCGGCCGGGGGCGGCCGGTCCCCAGCGCCAGCGCCAGGGACACCGCGCCGCCCTGGCTGAAGCCGCCCACCACCGTGTCCTCCCAGGCGATGCCCCGCTCCCGCAGGGCGTCGTCAACGAAGTGCGCCGCCTGGCGCATGCTCTCCACGAAGGTCTCCACGTCGGGCCGGCCTACCTGCTCGATCACGTACCAGTGCCGCCCGCCGGGCGGGATTCCCGTCAGCGGCGCGCCCGGGGTCAGCCCCAGCAGCCGGCGCTCCGGGTCCAGGGCGTCCAGCAGCGGATGCAGGTCGGCCTCGCTGGTGCCGCGGCCGTGCAGCAGGACCAGCGCGCCCTGCGGCTCGCCCGCCGGCTCGCGGACCAGGTGGGGCAGCTCTGTCCCGCGGCTGACTCCGAGCGCCATCTAGGCGGAGGCGCGAGGGTTGGTGATCGGGGTCACCGTGGCCTCGATCCGCTCCCGCATCGGCTCGTAGTCGGGCGGCAGCGAGAGCTTCTCGCCCAGCGTCTCGAGCGGCTCGTCGGCGGTGAAGCCCGGCCCCAGGGTCGCGATCTCGAACAGCACGCCGCTGGGCTCGCGGAAGTAGATCGATCGGAAGTAGAAGCGGTCGATCACCGGGGTCGGCTGCGCGCCCCCCTCCATCGCGCGTTCGCGCCAGCGCTCGTGCTCGTCGATCGGCGACGCCCAGGCGACGTGGTGGACGGTGCCGGCGCCGGGGACGCCCATGTCGGCCGGGGGCTCGTCGTAGGCGTAGAGCCCGCCGCGGCTCTCGCCACGGGCCTCCCATCCATCGTCCCGCGGCTCGAAGTTGAGCGCGTCCTCCAGCAGCCCGCGGCTGGCGCCGGGGTTGACCGAGTAGGCGCGGAGGCCGTCGAAGCCCTGCAGCGCCATCTCCTTCGGGACCTCGGGATGGTCGGCGATCAGCGGCGCGTCGGGCACGTCCGAGACTCGCAGCTCGTGCGCCAGCCCCTCCGGGTCGGCGAAGCGCAGGGTTCCCTCGCCGCGCTCGGCGGCCGCGCCCGCCTCGCCCAGGCGCTTCTCCCAGAAATCGAGTGCCTCGTCCGAAGCGACGCGCCAGCCGACCGTGTGCACCATGCCGGCGCCGGCGCGGCCCGGGCGCGCGCCCGGGTACTCGAAGAAGGTGATGTCCGACCCGGCGCTGCCCTGCTCGTCGGCGTAGAAGAGGTGGTAGACGGTCGGGTCGTCCTGGTTGACCGTCTTCTTCACCATCCGCAGGCCCAGGGCGCCGGCGTAGAAGTCCACGTTCTCCTGGGCGCGGCCCGTGATCGCGGTGACGTGGTGGACGCCCTCCAGCTTCATCGCGGCGTCGGCTTCATGGAGGCGTTGTCATCGCAGGGCGGCCTCGATCGCGGGGTCGATCTCCGGGTAGCGGAACTCGTAGCCCAGGTCGGTGGCGCGGCGCGGCAGCACCCGGGCCCCGCCGACGACGACGTCGGCGAGCTCGCCTCCCCTCAGCAGGGCAACGGCGAACTTCGGAGCGGGGATGACTGCCGGCCGGTTCAGGGCCCGCCCCAGCGCCTTTGAGAACTCGCGGTTGGTGACGGGGTTCGGCGCCGTCGCGTTCACGACTCCGCTGACCCGTTCGTCGTCGAGCGCCCAGAGGATGATCCGGACCTCGTCGTCGATGTGGATCCAGGACATGAACTGCTCGCCGCTGCCGAGCGGCCCGCCCACGCCCAGCTTGAACGGCAGGAGCAGCTGCTTCAGCAACCCGCCGTACTTGGTCAGCACCAGGCCGGTGCGGAGGATCACGGTGCGCATGCCGACACTCTCGGCCTCGCGCTCGGTTGCCTCCCACTCGGCGGGCAGTTCGGCCGCGAAGCCCTCGCCCGCCTCGGACTCCTCGTCCACGAGCTGCGCGCCGCGATCGCCGTAGTAGCCGATCGCCGACTGCCCGATGAAGACCTTCGGCGGCTCGGCCATCGTCTTGATCCCCTGGATCAGGTTGCGCGCGGCCGTCACCCGGCTCTCGCGGATGCGCCGCTTGGCCTCGTCGGTGAGGCGCTGGTTGATCTCCTCCCCGATCAGGTTGACGACGCCGTCGACGCCCTCCAGGGCCTCGGGCGGTGGCCGCTCGGTGCTCGCCTGCCAGGCGTGCCAGTTGACGGTCGGGTTCTTCGGGCGCGCCCTCTCCGGGTCGCGGGTCAGCCCGACGACCTCGTCCCCGCGCGCCAAGAGCGCGTCGCAGACCGCCGACCCGATCAGCCCCGAGGCACCTGTGACGAGGACCCGCATCCGTGGCTGATCCTAGCGACGGGCGTGCGTAGGCTTCACGCGTGCGCGGACCGCGAGCATCGACGTGAGCGCCGCTTCGGCGGCGGTGCTTGCAGCAGGGGCCGCGAAGGGGGACGCCCGGCGCATCGGCATCCTTTTCATGGTCGGCTCGGCCTGCTTCGCCGTCGCCTCGCTGCCGGGTGCCTCTGAGCTCTCGGATCGCGTGGTCTCGGTCACCTACTTCATCGGCTCGCTGTTCTTCACCACCGCCGCCTTCGAGCAGCTGCGGACCGCGCGAGGTGAGGGGGCCGGGGTGGGGGCGGCCACGATCCAGTTCGCCGGCACGCTGGCTTTCAACGTCACGACCTTCGCCGGCATGCTCGAGCGCCTGGACGCCCACCAGGCCGAGCTGTTGGTGTGGTCACCCGATGCGATCGGCTCGATCTGCTTCCTCGTCTCCAGCGTGCTGGCCGAGATCGCGATCTGGGGGCCGCTGGTGCCGGCGCGGCGCTCAGCGACCCTCAACCTGATCGGCTCCGTCGCCTTCGGAATCTCCGCGGTGGCCGCGTTCGTGGTCCCGGACACCGACGAGCTGCTGAACGCTTCGTTGGCGACCTCGATGACCCTGTTAGGAGCGCTGTGCTTCTTCTGGGCGGCGCGCGTGCTGGTCAAGCCGCCTCCGTGGCTGCGGCCGAAGCCCGCCGCGGCGCCGGCCTGAGCCGCGCCGCGCCTAGCTCGCTGAGCCGGCGGAGATATCGCCGGCGGGCTCGGCTTCCCCCTCGGCCGAGGCCCCGTCGGGCCCGGGATCGACCATCTCGAACGTCCCGGTCTCGTCGCTGAAGCGGGCGAGCCCGGCGTTCTTCGCCTCCTCGACCACCGCGCGGGCGACGGCGGGGGCCACGTCGCGGTTGAAGACCGATGGGATCACGTAGTCCTCGGAGAGGTCGTCCTCGGTCACGACCTCGGCGATGCCGCGGGCCGCGGCCAGCTTCATCTCCTCGGTGATCCGCGGGGCGCCCGCATCCAGGGCCCCGCGGAAGACCCCCGGGAAGCAGAGGACGTTGTTGATCTGGTTCGGGTAGTCCGAGCGCCCGGTGGCCATGATCCGCACGTAGGGCTCGGCCTCCTCGGGCATCACCTCGGGAGTCGGGTTCGCCATCGCGAACACGATCGGGTCCTTCGCCATCTTGCCCAGCGAGTCGGCATCCAGCAGCCCGGGGCCGGAGAGTCCGATGAAGAGGTCGCATCCCTCGATCACCTCGCCGGGGCCGCCGCTGAGCCGCTCCGGGTTGGTGTTCTCGGCGAACCAGCGCTTGATCTCGCTCATCGAGCCGTCCTTGTAGTCCTCGCGATCCACCGAGATCGCGCCCTTGCGGTCGCAGCCGATGATCTCCTTGATGCCGCTCTCCTGCATCATCTTGGTGCAGGCCACGCCGGCGGCTCCGATTCCCAGCACCAGCACCTTCAGGCTCTCGATCGGCTTGTCGACGATCTTCAGCGAGTTGAAGAGCGCGGCCATGACGACCACGGCGGTGCCGTGCTGGTCGTCGTGGAAGACGGGGATGTCCAGCTCCTCCTTCAGGCGCTCCTCGATCAGGAAGCAGCGGGGCGCCGAGATGTCCTCGAGGTTGATGCCGCCGAAGGTGGGGGCGATCAGCTTCACCGTCTGGATGATCTCCTCGGGATCGTTGGTGGAGAGGCAGACGGGGAAGGCGTCCACCTGCGCGAACTCCTTGAACAGCATCGCCTTGCCCTCCATCACGGGCATCGCGGCCTCGGGCCCGATGTCGCCCAGCCCGAGCACCGCGGAGCCGTCGGACACCACAGCCACGGTGTTCGCCTTGATCGTGTAGTCGAAGGCCTTGGTGCGGTCGGCGGCGATGTACTCGCAGACCCTGGCCACGCCGGGCGTGTAGGCCATCGACAGGTCATCGCGCGTCTTCAGCGGGTACTTGTTGTGCTGCTCGATCTTGCCGTTGCGGTGCATGGCGAAGGTGCGATCGGTGAACCCCAGCACTCGGGCGCCGCGCGTCGCCCCGATCGAGCGCAGGATCTTCTCCCAGTGCTCGGGGCTGTTGGCGTCGACTGTGAACTCCCGCACCCGCTTGCCCTCGCTGCCCGCCCCCGGCACCAGGTCCACGCTCTGCAGAGCCCCGCCGGCCTCGGCGATCGCCGCCGTCAGCTTGCCCAGGGGCTCCTGGCGAGCATCGAGCTCAACCCGCACGGTGACGCTGTATTGCGCGCTGGCAGCCATGGCCGCTGATCATAGGCACGCGCGCTCCCCGCCCCGGTAACGCACGCCCGAGGGGGGTTAGCCAGTCACCGGGGTTGGCGCCTTAGTGTCGGTATGCGAAGCAAACCCGCCAACCCCGACGAGTTGGTGGCTGGGATCGCGGCTCGTCAGCACGGGATCGTCACCACGGCGCAACTTGGCAAGGCCGGCCTCGACCGAGCCGCAATCCGGCGCCGGGTGGCCGCGGGACGGCTTCACCGCCTTCATCGCGGGGTTTACGCGGTCGGGCACACGGCGATTGCCTTCGAGGGACGCTGTCTGGCCGCCGTGTTCTCGTGTGACCCTGACGCCGCGGGGGACGGGCGGGCCGAGACCCGGGCGGGGGACGGGCGGGCCGAGACCCGGGCGGGGGACGGGCGGGCCGAGACCCTGTCCGTTCGTGCCGCCCTCAGCCACCGCAGCGCCGCCGAGCTGTGGGGCTTCATGCAACGCGCGATCGGCCCGGTCCACGTGACGGTTCCGGCCGACAGCGGCCGGCGCACGCGCGAGGGCCTGATCGTCCACCGCTCCCGCACCCTCGACCCCGAGAACACCGCCTTCATCGCCGGCGTTCGGGTGACGACCGCTGCCCGCACCCTCGCCGACCTGCGCCGCGGCCTCAGCCAGGAACTCCACCAGCGAGCGACCCGCCGCGCGCTCGACCTCGGACTGGTCTCTCGAAATCCCTCGATCTCGGAAACCGCCCTCACCCGAAGTGAGCTCGAGCGGGCTTTCCTCCGCCTCTGTCGCCGCCACCGTCTTCCCCAGCCGGTTGTGAACGCACGGGTCGGCCGCTACGAGGTCGACTTCCTCTGGCGGGACCAGCGTCTGGTGGTGGAAACCGACGGGTTTCGGTACCACGGGTCTCGTGACGCCTTCGAGCGCGACCGGGCGCGCGACGCCGACCTCCAGTCACGCGGCTTCAGGGTCGTGCGGCTGACGCACCGCCAACTCATGAACGACCCTCGCAAAGTCGCCAGGTCGATACGGGGGCTGCTGGGAAGCGCCCTCCTTGCCCCGTAGGATCGTTATGTGCCCGCGACAAAGGACCAGAAGCAGGCCAAGGACCAGAAGCAGGCCAAGGACCAGAAGCAGGCGAAGGGCAAGGGCGCCGCGAACCAGGGCGAGCTCTTCCTCATCGACGGCAACTCGCTGGCCTACCGTGCCTTCTTCGCGTTGCCGGAGTCGATCGCCACCCATGACGGGCGGCCCACGAACGCGATCTACGGGCTCGCTTCGATGTTCGCGAAGATGCTCGCCGACCATCGGCCCTCGGCGGTCGTGGTCGCCTGGGATGCCGGCTGGTCGGGGAGGGAGAAGACCTACGCGCCCTACAAGGCCGAGCGCAAGTCGCGGCCGGACCTGCTGAAGGAGCAGTGGCCCCACCTGATGCCGCTTGCCGAGGCGTTCGGCTTCAGCAACATCAAGGTGGACGGCTACGAGGCCGACGACGTCATCGCCAGCCTCACCAAGCGCGCCCGCGAGCAGGGGATCGACGTGATGGTGGTCTCCGGCGACCGCGACGTCTACCAGCTGGTCGAGGACGGGGTGCGGGTGATGACCACCTCGCGCGGCGTCACCGACACCAAGATCTACGACCGCGAGGGCGTGATCGAGCGCTACGGCGTGCCGCCCGAGCTGGTCACCGACCTGATCGGCCTCAAGGGCGACACCTCCGACAACATCCCGGGCGTGCCGGGCATCGGCGACAAGACCGCGTCCCAGCTGCTGAACGAGTACGGCGACCTCGAGGGCGTGCTCGCCAACGTCGAGAACATCTCCGGCGCGAAGCGCAAGGAGAACCTGACCAAGCACGCCGACGACGCCCGGGTCTCGAAGGAGCTCGCGACGGCGGTGCTGGACATCGACTTCGAGCTCGATCTGGACGAGCTGATGGCCACCGAGATGGACCGCAGCCGGCTGCGCGAGGTCGCGCGCGAGCACGAGCTGCGGGTGATCATGGAGCGGCTCGAGGAGGAGCTGGGCGCCGACTTCGTCCCTGACGCCGCCGTCGACGAGACCATCGAGGTCGGCGCCGAGGAGGGCTCGATCGCCGATCTGGCCAAGGGCCAGATCGCGATCGCGGTCGCCGGTGCCACCTGGGCGGCCGCCGACGCGAAGCGCGTCGTCACGGGCGAGGAGCCCGAGCTCGGGACGCTCGCGCGCGAGCTCGCAGGCCGCCCGCTGCTGGGACACGACATCAAGTCCCTGGGGGGCGGCGGCCAGCACGGCCTGCTCGCGGCCTGCGCGAGCGAGGACCGGCTCGACCTGCACCACGACACGATGGTCGGCGCCTACCTGCTCGACCCCGCGCGGCGCACCTACGACCTGATCGAGATCGCCGCCCAGCGCGGGCTCGCCACCGCCCCCGACGAGAAGGCGGGGGCCGACGACGGCCAGCTGGCGCTGGACGAGGAGCCGCCGCCTGACCCCGCCGCCGAGGCGAGGCTGGTGTTCGAGATCGCGAAGCTGCAGCGCAAGTCGATCAAGGAGCAGGGGCTCGAGAAGCTGATGGACGGGGTCGAGATGCCCCTGGTCGAGGTGCTGGCCGAGATGGAGCGAGTAGGGGTGAAGCTGGATGCGGAGCGGCTCGCCGAGATCGGCAAGGGCTTCGAGAAGCGCATCAAGACCCTGCAGAAGGACATCCACAAGCTCGCCGGCCGCGAGTTCACGATCGGATCGCCCCAGCAGCTCTCCGAGGTGCTCTTCGACGAGCTGGGCCTGACCAAGAAGCGCCGCGGCAAGACCGGCTTCTCGACCGACGCCCGCGTGCTCGGCCAGATTCGCGACGAGCACGAGATCATCCCCAAGATCGAGCAGTGGCGCGAGCTGACGAAGCTGAAGAGCACCTATCTCGATGCCTTGCCGGACCTGATCGATCCCGGCACGGGCCGCATCCACACCACGTTCAACCAGGCGGCAACCGCGACCGGGCGCCTGTCGAGCACCAACCCGAACCTGCAGAACATCCCCATCCGCAGCGACGAGGGCCGCCCGATCCGCTCCTGCTTCGTCGCCCCGCGGGGGCAGCGCCTGCTCTCGGCCGACTACAACCAGATCGAGCTGCGGATCCTGGCCCAGATCGCGGGCGAGGACGCCCTGCGCGAGATCTTCGCCCGCGGCGAGGACATCCACACCGCCACCGCCGCCGAGGTGCTTGGGGCGGACCCCGACAAGGTCACCCCCGGCGAG
This sequence comes from uncultured Solirubrobacterales bacterium, assembly GCA_963813725.1. GTDB lineage: Bacteria > Actinomycetota > Thermoleophilia > Solirubrobacterales > 70-9 > VGBV01. The sequence goes on along the minus strand of CAWFAI010000009.1, from coordinate 875 downwards.
CGCTCCAAGGCGAAGATGGTCAACTACGGCATCGCCTACGGCCTCTCGGCCTATGGCCTTTCTGACCGGCTCAACATCGAGCAGGACGAGGCCGCCTCCTACATCGAGCGCTACTTCGAGCGCTTCCCCGCGGTCAAGGCATACATCGAGAAGACCATCAAGCAGGCCCGCGACGAGGGGTACGTGACCACGCTGCTCGGCCGCCGCAGGCCGATCCCCGAGCTGCGGTCCGGCCGCCCGCAGGTGCGGGGACAGGGCGAGCGGCTCGCGGTCAACATGCCCATCCAGGGCACCTCGGCCGACATCATCAAGATCGCGATGGTCAACGCCCACCGGGCGCTGGAGCAGTCGGACCTCAGTACCCGCCTGGTCCTGCAGATCCACGACGAGCTCCTCTTTGAGGGACCCACCGCGGAGATGGAGGCGGCGGGCGAGCTCGTCGAGCGCGAGATGACCGCCGCCTTCGAGCTCGACCCCCCGCTCGCGGTCGACGTCGGTGTCGGCAGCGACTGGCTGGCCGCTAAGTAGGACACGCGCCGTTTCGTCCACGGCCAGTGGGGAAGACCCCTGCTGGATGCAGAAGATCATCTTCACCCCGTTCAGCATCGTCACCGGGCTGGTCGCGGCCTTCCTCGGCAAGATCGTCTTCGACAAGGTCTGGGGCCTGATCGACGACGAGGAGCCGCCCGAGCCCGAGCACCGTGAGATCGAGTGGGTGAAGCTGATCCTGGCGATGGCGATCCAGGGAGCCATCTTCCGCGCCGTCCGCGGCATCGCCGAGCACGGCGTCCGCGTCGGCTTCGCCCGCTGGACCGGCGCCTGGCCGGGCGAGGAGCGCCCCGAGCCCAAGTAGGGGACCCGCCGAGAGCGGAGCC
>CAWFAI010000008.1:0-246597 GCA_963813725.1 uncultured Solirubrobacterales bacterium | reverse complement strand
GCGCCGGCGCCGGCGCCCCACTTCATCGCGGCTTCCGAAGCCGCGCAGCGGACCTGGGCGTGGTCCGCCAGCCCCAGGTAGTCGTTGGAGCAGAGCAGCATCACGGCCGAGCCGTCCAGCAGCACCTGTGGCCCCACCGGCCCCTCGACCATCCGCAGGCGCCGGTGGAGCCCGCTCTCGCGAAGCTCGTCGAGTCGCTCTGCGATATCCGGCACGTCTAGTCGCCCCAGCCGGCGGGCGCCGCATCTGGGGCCGGCTCCTCCGCTTCGCGTCCGGGGCCGGCCTCGCTTGGATAGGCCGGGACCTTGCCCTTCTTCTTCACCACCCGCAGCTGGGTCGAGGGATCCCAGAAGTTGGCGTCCGCCTGCGAGTCGATGAGCTCGTCGATCGGCGTGTCGGGGACCTCAGGCGTCTCGCCCTCCATCCAGCCGCTGCGGTTGTCGGGGCGCGGGTTGGCGCCGTTGTCGGGCTGGCGGGCGACGTTCAGGCCCAGCTCCTCGAACATGGCGCGGTCCTCCGCGGGCTCCACCCCCAGCGTCGTCAGGAAGTTGCCCATCATCACGCCGTTCAGCCCCGCCTTCACGGCCAGCGGCTGGAGCTCGCCCAGGTTCTCGACGCGTCCCCCGCAGAGCCGGAACAGCGCGTCGGGCAGGATCAGCCGGAAGATCGCCACCCACTTCACGACCTCCCACGGGTCCATCAGCTCGCGCTCGCCGAACTTGGTGCCCGTGCGCGGGTTCAGCAGGTTGATCGGGACCGAGTCGGGATCGATCTCGGCCAGCTCGAAGGCCATCTCGACCCGTTGGCGCTCGGACTCGCCGAGGTTGAGGATGCCGCCGACGCAGCTCTCCAGCCCCGCCTCCTTGACCGCGTCGATGGTGCGGATGCGCCCCTCGTAGCGGACCGTGGTCGAGACCTCCGGGTAGTAGGAGTGCGCGGTCTCGACGTTGTGATGGACCCGCTGGATGCCCGCCTCCCTCAGGAGCCTGGCCCGGTCCGCCGACATATGCCCGATCGATGCGCAGCGCTTCAAGTTCGTCTGCTCGCTCACCAGGCGGGCGCCCTCGAGGATCTTCTGGAAGTCCCGCTTGGACAGGCCCTGCCCCTGGGTGACCATGCAGAAGCGGTGGGCGCCGGCCGCCTCGGCGGCTTTGGCGTGCTCCAGGATCTGATCGGGCTCCATCATCGCGTGCATCGGGGTGTCGGCCTCGGCGTAGCGGGACTGGGCGCAGAAGCCGCAGTCCTCGGCGCAGCCGCCGGACTTGGCGTTGACCAGCGAGCACATGTCGGTGGAGTCGCCGAAGCGGTCGGTCCTGACCGCCCAGGCGCGCTCGACCAGCTCGCCGATCTCGTCGTGATCGGTCAGCTCGCCCAGGGCGAGGGCCTCTTCGGAGCTGATCAGCGGGGGCATCGGGCCTTCCTCGGGGTCGTTCCCCGCAAAACCTAGGAGCCGCCCCGGACACCGAACCGAGGATGCCCTGCGCCCGCCCCGCTGGGACTCGCCGGCGGGCTGCTATCAACCCCCGGGATGACGCCGGGGAAGCTGGGAGCGATCGCCGGGGCGCTGTGCGCGCTCGTGGCCGGCGCGCAGCTGGCCGCGGCCGGTCGGGCCGAGCCGACGAGCGTCAACGCGGCGGCCCATCCGCCGCAGCCCCTCGCCGCCGCCGACCTGACCCAGCGCCAGCTGGCGGGACAGCGGATCGTCTGCGGCTTCGACGGCAGGCGCGCGCCCGCGAGCTTGCTGCGGGTGATCGCGGCGGGCGAGCTGGCGGGCGTGATTCTGTTCGAGGACAACATCGGCTCGAAGCGGGCCGTGCGCCGGATGACGGCCGCGATCCAGGCGACCGACCGCCCCCTCGGGCTGCGCCAGCCGGTGATCGTCTCGATCGACCAGGAGGGCGGCCAGGTGAAGCGCATCCCCGGCCCGCCGAGCATGAGCGCGGCCGAGATGGGCGCGCGCGGCGCCGCCCTCGCCCGCGGCCAGGGCGCCGCCACCGGAAGGAGCCTGCGCTCCCATGGGATCAACGTCGACCTCGCTCCGGTGCTCGACGTCGCCCGCGCCGGCGGCTTCATCGCCGACCAGCAGCGCGCCTTCGGCTCGAAGGCCGGGCGGGTCGGGACGATGGGCTCGGCGTTCGCCGAGGGCCTGGAATCCGAGGGCGTCGCGGCGACGGCCAAGCACTTCCCCGGGCTCGGATCCACCTCGGCCAACACCGACCTGCGCCCGGCGACCATTCGCCTCTCGGCCGGCACGCTGAGGCGGGTGGACATCGCGCCCTATGAGAGCTTCATCGCGGCCGGAGGCGACCTGGTCATGGTCGGCTCGGCTCGCTATCCCGCGCTGGGAACGGGCAGGCGCCCCGCCTCGCAGGCGAAGTCGGTGATGAACCGCGAGCTCCGCGGCTCGCTGGGGTTCACCGGCGTCACGATCACCGACTCCCTGGAGACGCCCTCGATCGCGCGCAGCGGCTCGCCCGCCCAGGTCGCCGTGCGGACGGCCGGCGCCGGGGCCGACCTGCTGCTCTACGTGCACTGCGACGCAGCCATGCGCGCCGCGCGGGCGCTGCGCCGCGGGCTCGCCGACGGCACCCTGAAGAAGCCCGCGTTCGAGGCCGCGGTGGACCGGGTGCTGGCGCTCCGCGGCGGGCTCTGAGGGAAGCTGATTGGTTGACCGCTCCGGGATTTGTGTGACCGGTCCCACGTGCGCGACCGTCCCCAATTTTTTGTAGCCTGCGCCGCTCGTGAGCACGCTCGCCTCAGTCGTAACCGGCCGCCGCACCAAATGGGTGGTGCTCGTCCTCTGGATCCTCGTCCTGCTGGTGATGCAGCCGCTCGGCGCGAAGCTCGCCGACGAGACGACCGACGACACGGAGTCGTTCCTTCCTGACAGCGCAGAGTCGACCGAAGTCGTGCGGATCCTCGATGACGACTTCGGGGGAGGGGAGACGACGCAGGGCCAGATCGTTTACAGGCGTACGGGGGGCCTGACCGCGGAGGACAAGCAGCGGATCATCGACGACGCGGAGAACGTCGCAACCGCCGGCACGGACGAGATCCCCCTGACCGAGCCTCCCTCGCAGCCGTTCACGATCTCGGGCCAGACGAACGCCGCGCAGGTCTCAAAAGACGGTGACGTCGCGTTCACGGTCCTGACCGTCCCGGTCTCCGGCGACTTCGAGACCCAGGCTGAGTGGGGGCAGAATGTCCGCGACATCATCGAGCGCGACCAGCCCGAGGGCACCACCGTCCTGCTCACCGGTGACCTCGGGTTCGCCGTCGACGCGCACGATGTCTTCAGCTCACTCGATGCCAAGCTGCTGTTGGCGACGGTCCTGCTGGTCCTGGTGCTGCTCGGGCTCATCTACCGGGCGGTGTTGGTCGCCCTGGCCCCGCTGCTGGTCGTCTTCTTCGCCTACACGGTGGCCTCGGGCTTCATCTACCTCCTGGCCAAGTCCGGCGAGACGGTCTCCTCGAACAGCACGAGCATCCTCGTGGTGCTCATGTTCGGGGTCGGCACCGACTACTGCCTGTTGCTCGTCTCGAGATATCGGGAGGAGCTGCGGGTGACCCGGGACAAGCACGACGCGATGGCGCACGCGCTCACGCGTGCAGGGCCCGCGATCCTCGCCAGCGGCCTGACCGTAACCCTGGCGATGCTGGTGCTCCGGCTCGCTGACGCGGGCAACACCAGCTCGCTCGGCCCAACTGCCGCGCTGGGCGTGTTCTGCGCGATGGTCGCCGGGCTGACGCTGCTGCCGGCGCTCCTCACCATCTTCGGCAGGCGCGGGTTCTGGCCCCGCCGGAGCGTCGTCGAGTACGACCCGAACCACAAGCCCGACGAGCGGGTAGGCGCGTGGCGCCGCTTCGGCGACAAGGTGCTGCAGCGGCCCGCCATGGCACTGATCATCACCGTGTCGGTCTTCGTCGCCGGCGCCCTGGGGATCCTGGCCTACAAGGTCGACTACTCGACGACCACCTTCTTCAAGAACAAGGTCGACGCGGTGGAGGGCTTCAAGGTCCTGGGTGAGGCGTTCCCACAGGGGACGATCGCCCCCACCACCGTGCTGATCCGCAACGAGGATGGGACGGTGACGAAGGAGAACGTCGGCAAGGCCGTGCAGGAGCTCGAGGGGGTCAAGGGAGTCGCCACCGTGGCGCCCACTGGCCTCACATCGACCGACGGGAGCACGGCATCGATCCTGGTGACGTTGGAAACCGACCCGCTCGAGTCGGAGTCACTCGACATCGTGCCGGAGCTTCGCGATGCGGTGGGCGAGGTCGAGCCGGGGGTCGAAGGGCTGGTGGGGGGAACCACCGCCATCAACTACGACTTCGACAAGGCGACCCAGAGCGACCTCCGGTTGATCGCGCCGATCGCGCTTCTCGTGATCGCGATCATCCTGGCGATCCTGCTGCGGGCGCTTGTGGCGCCACTCGTCCTGATCGCGAGCGTGATCCTGAGCTTCCTCTGCACGCTCGGCATTTCGATCCTGTTCATCCGCTTCGTCGTCGGCGACCCAGGCTTCGACGCCTCGATCCCGACCTTCGCGTTCATCTTCCTGGTCGCGCTCGGGATCGACTACACGATCTTCCTGATGGCGAGAGTGCGCGAGGAAGCGCGAAGGCACGGCACGCGGGAGGGGATGCTCCGGGCCGTTGCCGTGACGGGCCCCGTCATCACCAGCGCCGGAATCATCCTCGCGGGCACCTTCTCGGTGCTGATGACCTTCCCAGTCACCTTCACCTTCGATCTGGGATTCATGGTCGCGCTCGGGATCCTGCTCGACACGTTCATCGTCCGCACGATCATGGTTCCGGCCGCCGTCGAGCTGATCGGCGACAAGATCTGGTGGCCGTCCACGGCCGAGGCCGGCGGCGGGGCGCTGCACGAGGACACCGGCGAGGAGCCCCTCCCCGCTACCCCCTCCTGATCCTGTTCATCTCCGAGTGCCGGCTAGCGCCTACTCGCCGCGCCAGTTCGGCTTGCGCTTCTCCGCGAACGCCGCGATGCCCTCGCGGAAGTCGTCCGAGGCGAAGCACGACTCGCGCAGCTCGATCAGCTCGCGCTCCTGTTCGGGGGTCAGCACCGGGTTGGCGGTGAGGGTGTCGATCGCCCGCTTGTTGCCCTGCATCGAGATCGGGGCGTTGGCGGCGACTTCGGCGGCGAGCTCCAGCGAGGCGGACTCGACGGCGTCGTCATCGACGACCTCGTGGACGAGGCCGATCTGCTCCGCTCGCTCGGCTCCGACGTTGCGCCCGGTCAGGAACAGCTCCTTGGTCCGCGGGACGCCGATCGCGGCGATGAAGCGCCGCAGCCCGGTGTGGCCATAGATCAGGCCCAGCTTCGCCGGCGGCATGCCGAGCTTCGCCCCGCGCGCGCAGACGCGCAGGTCGGCGGCCAGCGCCAGCTCCAGGCCCCCGCCGAGCGCGTGGCCGTTGATCGCTGCGATGACGGGCCACGGGTGGGCCGCGACGGCCTCCAGCGCGGCGTGGAAGGGGTGGGCGACCAGCGCCTCGGCGTCCCGTTCGAAGGAGTCGTCGGGGATGGCGGCGATGTCGTATCCGGCCGAGAACGCCTTGCCCTCTCCCGTGAGGACGACGCAGCGCAGCTCGATGCCGCGCTCCAGGCCGGGCATCGCCTCGGCGAGCCCGCCCAGGACCTCGTGATCCAAGGCGTTACGGGCCGCCGGCCGTGAGATGGTCAGCCGCGCGACGGACTCGGCCGGGAAGTCCAGCCGCAGCTTCCCGCCCGCTATCTCGTCGGCCACGCTATTCGAGGACGACCAGCACGTCGCCTTCGGAGACCGACTGCCCCTCCTCGCAGCGGATCTCCTTGACCTTGCCGTCGTCCTCGGCCTCGACCGGCATCTCCATCTTCATCGACTCGAGGATGACGACCGTGTCGCCGTCGGAGACCTCGTCGCCGACCGCGACCTCGATCTTCCACACGGTCCCGGTGATGTGCGCCTCGATATCGGGCAATCGGCCCCTCCGCGTAGGCCGCCCCCGGACGCGAAGCGGAGGAGGCGGCGCTTGACGCCGTCACAATATCCCGCCGTGTCCCCGGAACCCCAACCGCCTCGCGTGGCCATCGCCGCCGCCCGCAACGAGGCCGACCGCGTCGGCGCCACTCTCGACGCGCTGGCCGCGGCGCTGCCCGGCGCCGCCCTCTGGGCCGCGGACGACGCCTCGGAGGACGGCACCACGGAGGTCGCGATGCAGCACGGGGCCCAGGTCGTCACCCGCGGGCGCCCGCACGGCAAGGGGGGCAACGTCACGGCCGCGGCCGAGGCCGCACTGTCGGCCCTGGACGGCGATGCGACCGTGCTGCTGTGCGACGCGGACCTGGGGGCCTCGGCGGGCGAGCTGGTCGCGCTGGTCGAGGCCGTCGAGCGCGGCGAGTGTGACCTCGCGGTCGCGGCGTTCGCGCGCCGCGAGGGGGGCGGATTCGGCTTCGCGCTCGGATACGCGCGCAGCAGGATCGAGGAGCTCTGCGGCTTCCGCGCCGCGGCGCCGATCTCGGGGCAGCGCGCCATGCGGGCCTCGACCCTGCGCGAGCTGCTCCCGTTCGCCGACGGCTTCGGTATGGAGATCGGGATGACCGTCGATGCCGTTCGGGCCGGCAGGCGCGTCGAGGAGATCGAGCTGCCGCTGGAGCACCGCACGACCTACCGCACCGTCGGCGGCTTCCTTCACCGTGCCCGCCAGCTGCTGGACTTCAGGCGGGCCGTGCGAGCGCGCCGCTGAGCCGCCCTAAGCTTGAGGGAGATGTCCACCCGGCGCGACCGGCGCCTTCTGAGAGGCTGCTGGTCCGTCCTAAGCTGGATCCATGAGGCAAGGCAGATGAGAGAGGCGTTCGGTCCCCCGCTGCGGGCGGCCGCGATGACGGCGTTCATCGCCGGCCTGCTGTTGCTGTTCCTGAACCCGCCGTCGCTTGCGGGCCTGGAGGAGCTGCTCTCGCTGCTCGCGGGAGCGCTCGCGATCGTGCTCGTGACGGCCTGGGTGACGACGGCGCTGATCGGCCAGGAGATGCCCGAGCCGGAGTTCCGCAAGCTCGAGGATCGCAGCGACGCCCTGGGCTCGCTGCCGCCTCCCGAACGAGCCCCGACCGAGTTCGACGAGCTGGTGATCCGGGCCCTCGACGAGTTGCCCGAGCAGTTCCGCGAGCTGCTGCGCGACATCCCGGTGGTGGTCTCACACCACGGCCACGAGTACCGCGCCTACGGCCACTACATGGGCGGGACGATCTCGCGCGACGACTACGCCCACAAGATCGTGATCTACCAGGACACGCTGGAGCGCGACTTCGGCCACGACCCCGCGCTGCTGCGAGCGCAGGTCGAGCGCACCGTGCGGCACGAGGTCGCCCACCACCTCGGCTGGGGCGAGCCGGGCGTGCGCGCGCTGGGACTCTGAGCCGGCCGGCCTCGGGGCGATAGCTTCCCCGGCGCCGTGATCCTCGCGCTCGACCAGGGCACCACCGGCAGCACCGCGATCGTCTTCGGCGAGGACGGGCGCGAGCTCGGTCGCGAATACAGCGAGTTCGAGCAACACTTCCCCCAGCCGGGGTGGGTCGAGCACGACGCCGCCGAGATCTGGGAGGTGACCCGCGGCGTCGCGGCCTCGGCTCTCGAGGCGGCGGGCATAGAGGGCCCCGAGCTGAGGGGCATCGGGATCACGAACCAGCGCGAGACCGTGGTCGCCTGGGACCCGAAGAGCGGCGAGCCCGTGCACCGGGCGCTGGTCTGGCAGGACCGGCGCACGGCGCAGCGCTGCGACGAGCTGCGTCAGGCGGACGGGGTCGAGGACCTGGTCCGCGAGCGCACCGGCCTGGTCATCGACCCATACTTCTCCGGCACCAAGGTCGAGTGGCTGCTCCGCAACGTCCCCGATGCGAAGGGCGGCGCCGTCTTCGGCACGATCGACTCCTGGCTCACCTTCAAGCTGACCGGGCGCCACGTCACCGACTACTCCAACGCCTCCCGAACCCTGCTGTTCGACATCCGCAAGCTCGCCTGGGACCCGGAGCTGTGCGAGCTGCTGGGAGTCGATCCCGCCACCCTGCCGGAGCCCGTTCCCTCGGCCGAGGTCTACGGCACGACCTCGGAGTTCGGCGGCGAGGTGCCGGTCGCAGGTATCGCGGGCGACCAGCAGGCGGCCCTGTTCGGCCAGGCCTGCCACTCGCCGGGCGAGGCCAAGAACACCTACGGCACCGGCAGCTTCGTGCTGCTGAACGCCGGCACCGAAGCGCCGCCGGCCCCAGGAGGGCCTGCTGACGACGGTCGCCTGGGGCCTGGGCGGCCGCGATGCGGAGCCCCAGGTCACCTACGCGCTGGAGGCCTCGGTGTTCGTGACGGGCGCCGCGATCCAGTGGCTGCGCGACGGCCTGGGGATCATCACCGACGCGGCCGAGACCGAGCAGCTCGCCGCCTCGCTTGACTCCAACGACGACGTCTACTTCGTTCCCGCCCTGACCGGGCTCGGCTCTCCCCACTGGGACCCCTACGCGCGGGGCACGATCGTGGGCCTGACGCGAGGCAGCGGCCGCGCGCACCTCGCCCGCGCGGCGCTGGAGTCGATCGCCTACCAGACGGTGGACGCGGTGCGAGCCCAGGAGCGCGCCTCGGGGGCCAGCATCCCGGCGCTGAAGGCCGACGGGGGCGCCGTGGCCAACGCCTGGCTGATGCAGTTCCAGGCCGACGTGTTGGGCGTGCCGGTGATCGTGCCCGAGATCGCGGAGACGACGGCGCTCGGCGCCGCCTACCTGGCCGGCATCGCGACCGGCCTCTGGGACCAGGCGGGCGTGGGGGAGATGTGGCGCGAGCGCGCCACCTATGAGCCCCGTATGGGCGACTCCGAGCGCGACCGGCTGCTGGGGCGCTGGCACCGCGCTCTCGAGCGCTCAATAGCTTGGTCGCAGGGCTGAACCGGCAGACGCGATTCGCTGCCGCGCTCAGGCGCGGGCGACGGCGTCCGCCATCAGCTTCGCGGCCGCGGCGTCGTCCATCCCGAGCCGCTTGAGGCGGCGCCACGTCCAGAAGTCCATCGCCACCGCGACCATCGCGGCGATGCGCTCGGCGTGCGCACCCTTTGCGCCGAAACCGCCGTTGAGCTCTGCGGCGATCCACTCCAGGGCGGGGTCCATCATCTTCGAGGCGCGGGCGTCGAGCTCGGGTATCAGGAGCCGGTCGCGCTGGATGTTCGCCGTCATCGCCTCGGTCTCGCGGAACCAGCCGTAAGTGAGCGTGAGCGTCTCGCGCACCCGGCGCTCGGGATCCTCGTTCGCGAGCGCCCCGGTCACGTCCGGGAACGGGTGCTCGGACATGTAGTGGACAGAGCAGCCCTCGAACAGGTCCGCGTCGGTGGGGTAGTGCTTGTAGACGGTCAGCCGCTGCACCCCGGCGCGCTTGGCGACCTCGGTGATGGTGGTGCGCGCGGGCCCGACCTCTTCGTGCAGCTCCGCGGTCACCTCGGCGATGCGCCGGCGAGTTGCCTCTTGGCGCTTGGCCCTTTCCTTGAGCTGGTATGGCCTTTTACTAGACATGGTGTTCATCGATATGTTACAGTGCCCGGCAGATCAGCACACACACTGTTCATTGAAAGGAGCCAAGAGGATGACGAACACCATTGCGGCACCCAGGATCGTGGGCCCCACGGACGGAGACCTGGCCAACCTGGGCGCGATCGGCGCCCGCTTCATGATCGACACGGAGGACGTCCCGGGCGGCGCCTTCTCGCTGGTGGAGCACCCGATGGAGCCCCGCGGGCTCGCCGCGCCGCTGCACCGCCACACGCGAGAGGACGAGTACAGCTACGTGGTCGAGGGCCGCATGGGCGCGCTGCTCGGCGGCGAGGTCGTCCACGCCGAGGTCGGCGACCTGGTCTTCAAGCCCCGCGACCAGTGGCACACGTTCTGGAACGCCGGCGACGAGCCGTGCCGGATCCTGGAGATCATCTCCCCCGGCGGCTTCGAGGGCCTGTTCCGCGAGCTGGGCGCGAAGCTCGCGGGCGACATGGACCCGGCTGAGATCCCCGCGTTCTTCGCCCACCTGAGCGAGACCTACGGGATCGAGTTCGACCCCGAGGCGACTCCCGCCATCGCCGAGGAGCACGGCCTCTGGCACCCGATCTTCAGGCCCAAGGCCTGAGCGGGCGCCGAACCGGCACGCGGGTCCCGGGGCCTCCCCCGCAGGGGAGGCCCCGCCGCGTCTGCGGTGTTGAACCGAGGGCGTAACCGCGGACGTAGGAACGGGTAGAAATCAGCACGCGCGGCCGAACGGCCGCAGTTTTCGTGCTCCCAGGGACAGAGAGATGGCGAAAGTGAGAGAAGGCGAGCTCAAGCCCCAGGTCTACAAGGACCCGCGTCCGGCCGAGTACTTCGACAGGTTCCACGCCAAGGCGCGCAAGGGGATCGGCTTCATGTACGACCTGGTCAGGGTCATCCTCACCCTGCCGACGATCCTCATCTTCCGCGCCCGCGCGATCCGGGTCGAGAACTGCCCCTCATCGGGCCCGGTGATCGTCACCCCCAACCACTTCAGCCAGATGGACCACTTCTTCGCCGCCGTCTACCTGCGGCGCAAGGTCCAGTTCATGGCCAAGTCCCAGCTCTTCACCAACCCCCTGATCAAGTTCATCCTCTACCACGGCGGCGTCTTCCCCGTGCGCCGCGGGCACAACGACGAGGAGGCCTTCAAGACCGCCCACACCGATCCTCGACCGCGACGGCGCCGTGCTCATGTACGCCGAGGGAGGACGCTCACGCAGCGGCGACCTGGGCGAGCCCAAGCGGGGCGTCGGCAAGCTCGCGCTCGAGTCCGGAGCGCCGGTGGTGCCGGTCGCCATCCACGGCTCGGCCAACGTCCGCGGCTGGAAGCGGTTGCACTTCCCGAAGGTGACGATCCAGTACGGGGAGCCGCTCTCCTTCCCCGTCAATGAGAACCCCAGCCGCGAGGAGCAGCAGCAGGTCGCCAACCAGGTCTTCGACAGCGTCCGCGCGATGTACGTGGACCTGGAGCAGAACGGCCGCGCCGGCGTGCTGAAGCGAATCCGCGAGGGCCTGCCGAGCCCCTCCACCGAGCCCGGCACCGCGGGCCAGACTCACTCCTCGTAGCGCGAGTCCAGCTTCGCCCAGAACTCCGGGTCGTGCCCGGGGACGACCAGGGCGTAGGGATAGGCGCGCTTGTAGGCCTGGGCCTCGTGCAGCGAGCGGCGCCAGTTGTGGCGGTCCGCGGGGCGCCAGGGCTCGGGCCCGCCGTCGAGCTGCCGCCAGGTGTAGGCGACGTCCGCGAGGACGACGAAATCGCGGCGGGGCAGGCCCAGCAGCACCGACATGTGGCCCCTGCTGTGGCCGGGGGTGAACGCGAGCCGCACCGTGCCATCGCCGAACAGGTCCATCGTCCGCCCGAAGGGCCCGTATGAGTCCACGTAGTCGGCCCCGAAGTCGACGGTTCGGTAGTCCACCGCGTGGTCGTAGTGAGGCGGGTGGTAGCCCTGGAGCATCGGCATCCGCGCGGTCGTCGCGGCCTCCCACTCGGGCTCGCTGACGATGAAGGTCGACTCGGGGAACTCGGAGATGGCGGAGGCGTGGTCGTAGTGGAGGTGGGTGAGGACCACGACCTCGATGTCGCCCGGGCCCAGGCCGCGCTGGCGCAGCTGCGAGGTGACGTCGGAGCCGGCCTTGAGGGAGAAGTACCTGCCAGCTCGCCGGCCCATGTTGACGTCGGGATCCCTCGCGACCGAGGGGTGGAGCCCGGTGTCGATCAGCATCGGGCCCGCCGTGGGATGCCGGACCAGGTAGGCGGGAACCGGGACGCTCAGGTAGTCCTCGTCCTTGGCCCGGAAGCCGAGCGCCCGCAGCCCCCCCAAGCGGCCCCCCTCGTACTCGAAGAACGCCTTCGGGAAGCGCGCCCGTCCCGCCTCGAGCGGCTCGACGATCAGGCTGGCACCCTCGCTGCCGCCCTCAAGCGGGCCCTCAAGCGGGATCGCGTCCGCGCGCACGCTCACCCTGCGCAGGCTAGCCGCGGCGGCGGACTCTGCTGCGGCCTGGCTCATATGCTGCGCCGCGGATGGCCGAGCCACCGACCTCGCGGATCTTCGCCCCCGGGCTGCTCGACGGGCAGGTCTGCGTGGTCTCGGGCGCGGGGACCGGGATCGGCCGGGCGACGGCCCTGGAGCTCGCCTCGCTCGGCGCCACCGTGGTCGGCTGCGGACGCCGCGACGAGCCGCTGAAGGCCATGATCGCCGAGGTCGAGACGGGAGGGGGCAAGGCCGAGTTCGAGGCGATGGACATCCGCGACGACGAGGCCGTGGACCGTCTCATGGACGGCGTGCTCGAGCGCCACGGACGCATCGACCTGCTGGTCAACAACGCCGGGGGCCAGTTCCTGAGCCCGGCTGAGGCGATCAGCCCGAAGGGATTCCGGACGGTGATCGAGCTGAACGTGCAGGGGACGTGGCAGATGACCCACGCCGCGGCGACCAAGGCGTTCATCCCGCAGCAGCGGGGCAAGGTCGTCTCCATCACCGTCTCGCCCCACCAGGGCTTCCCGGGCATGGTCCACACCGGCGCCGCCCGAGCCGCGGTCGAGAACATGATGCGCACCCTCTCGGTGGAGTGGGCGCGCTTCGGGATCCGCACCGTCGCCGTCGCGGTCGGGCAGTTCGACACCGAGACCCTCCGCACCAAGTACCCGAAGGAGGTTGTCGAGAACGTCGCGGGGACGGTGCCGCTCGGCCGGCTGGGCAGCGAGGAGGAGATGGCGTGGCTGATCGCCTACCTCGCCTCGCCCGCGGGCGACTTCTACTCGGGGTGCGTGATCACCATCGACGGGGCCCGCGACAACTGGTTCGGAACCTGGCCGCCCGGAGGCGCGGCGGACGACGGCGGAGAGCCGCTGGCCGAGGAGCGGCGCAAGGACTAGGAACGATGCGAAAGCTCTCGATCTGTCTCTGCGGCATCGCGGCGTTCGTCGCGGTTGCGGCCCCGGCGACTGCCCCGGCGCAGGAGCGGTGCCTGTTCCAGGGCCTGAAGGCGAGCTCTGCGACGACCGTGAAGGTCGAGCGCTCCCTGCTCTGCCTGACCAACGTGCACCGCGCCAACAACGGCCTCGGGGCCCTGCTGCGCGACACGCGGCTCGGGTCCGCGGCCCGAGCACACAGCTCAGACATGGTCTCGCGCGACTACTTCGACCACTTCACCCCGGAGGGCGCGAGTCCCAGCGACCGCGCGCGGGCCGCCGGCTACCCGGGCGGAGCCGGCGAGAACATCGCCGCCAACTCGACCGGCTCGGCCTTCTCGCTGCTCGACCAGTGGCGCAACAGCTCAGGCCACAACCAGAACATGCTGGGCTCGAGCTACCTCACCGCCGGCTTCGGGGTCGCGCCGGGCACACCGGGCCGTGCCGGCAGCGGCGTCACGGGGACCCAGATGTTCGGCTCGGCGGCTGCCGACGGCGATGACACGGCGCTCGACCTCTACGCGAGCAGCGGCAGGTGCGCGAAGGCGAAGAAGCGGAAGCTCAAGGCCAAGGGCGAGAAGCGCAGGGCGGCCAAGCGCCAGGTGAAGCGGCGCTGCAAGCCGCTGGCTCGGGCTAGCGTTCGGCGAGCCAGCTCCTGACGGCGTCGCCCACCGCATCCAGGTCGGCCTTGAGGCCGTGGTTGCCGGCGACCTTGACGACCTCCCGGCCCTTGGCCGGAGGCGGCATCCCGAACGGGTCGCTCTCGCCCTGGACGACCAGGACGGGGACTTTCACCGCGTCCAGCTCCTCGAGGCGGCTCTTCTCGGGCTTGCCAGGGGGGTGGACTGGGAAGGCCAGGCACAGCACTGCTTCCGCGCCGGTTTCGGCGACCGTGCGACACGCGACCCGCGCCCCCAGCGAGCGGCCGCCGGTGATCAGCGGCGGGCCCTTCAGCTCTTTGCCGCGCAGTGCGGCGATCACCGCGAGCCAGGCCGCGTCCAGCTGCTTGGCCGGCGCCGGGGACTTGCGCCCCGCGACGCGGTAGGGCTGTTCGACCAAGGCGACGCTGAGCCCGGCCTGCCGCGCGACTTCGGCCGCGGCCTGGATGTCAGGCGCCTCGACCCCCCCGCCGGCACCGTGGCCCAGCACGAGCGCGCCCAAGGGCTTGGTGGCGAGGTCCAGATGCGCCCTCGCCGGCCCATGGGGTGTCTCGATCTCCAGGGTCCTCGTCACTGCCTGGGTCGCGGCACTGCGGCCTACGAGTACATCCCCGTGAACTGGCCGCCGGTGACGTTGATGACCTGGCCGTGGATGTAGTTGGCGTACTCCGAGCAGAGGAAGAGGACCGGCCCGGCCGCCTCCTCGGGCTGGGCCGGGCGGCCGAGCGGGATCATCATCGAGGCCATGCTGCGCATCTGCTCGGGGATGCCCAGCTCGACCTTCTCGCCGGAGTCGCCGGCGGCGGTCATCGACTCGCCCTTCTCCTTGGCCTGGGTCAGGCGGGTTTCGACGAAGCCGAACGCGACCGCGTTGCAGTTGATGTTGAACTGGCCCCACTCCTTGGCGACGGTCTTGGTCAGGCCGGTCACCCCGGCCTTGGCCGAGGAATAGTTGACCTGGCCCGCGTTGCCCATCGTTCCCGAGATCGAGCTGACGTTGACGATCTTGCGGAAGACCTGCTTGCCCTCGGCCTTCTCGGCCTTGGCGGCCTCGCGCCAGCTCGGCGCCAGCGCCCGCAGGACGCGGAAGGGGACGATGGTGTGGATGTCGAGCATCGCCTGGAACTGCTCGTCGGTCATCTTGTGCAGCACGCCGTCCCAGGTGTAGCCGGCGTTGTTGACGACGGCATCGACGCTGCCGAAGGCGTCGATCGCGGCCTTGACCATGTCGTCGCAGGTGCCGGGCTGGGTCAGGTCGCCCGAGAAGACGGCGGTCTCGCCGTCGATCTCCTTGGCGGCGTCGGCGGCGACGTCGCCGTCGAGGTCGTTGATCAGCACCTTGGCGCCCTGGCTTGCGAACAGCTCCGCGGTGGCGCGCCCGATGCCGCGAGCCGAGCCGGTGATGATCGCGCTCTTTCCGTCAAGCAGTCCCAAGTCTTCGTCTCCTTGTGGGGTGGGTGATGGGTGAGGGTGGGTGACGCGGATTGATACCCGAAATCCTGGCCGGGGAGCCAGTTCCCAGGCAGCTAGAAGGTGTAGGTGGCGATCCCGTTCGCCACCAGCGTTCCCCCGGAGTCGTGCGCGTCGACCTCGCAGAAGCTGAGCTTGCGGCCCCGCCTCACGACCCTGGCCTCGGCGCGCAGGTCGCAGGCTCGGGCCGCGGATGTGAAGTTGACCGAGAGGGCCACCGTCGCGCCGGTCGGCGACTCGGGCACGTCGTCGGTTGCCCAGGCCGCGACGGTGGCCGCCGTGTCGATCAGGGCGCTGATCGCCCCGCCGTGGATGACGTCCCCCATCGTCGCCAGTTCATCCTTGAATGGCATGGTCAGCACCGCGCGGTCGGCCTCGATCTCCTCGATCGAGATCCCGAGCGCCTTTGCGTGCGGCGAGTTGGGGATGAAGGCCGTGACCAGCGCCATCCGCGTCTGCGGGCCGTCGCTCACGCGCCGGGTCGGCTCAGTTGATCGCGATCAGCTTCGAGAGGCCCGCCTTGCAGACGAACTTGCCGACGGTCAGCTTCTTGGCCTTGACCTGGAGGTACTGATCGGGCGTCGGGGGGCTCGCGAGCTTCGCGCTCAGCTTCCAGGTGCCGCCGCCGAGGCTCGTTCCCGAGTCGATCGTGGCCTGGATCACGTCCGCTCTGGTCGGTCAGGAACAGCCGCATCGAACGGCCGGCGAGGCAGGCCGTAGTCGTGTTCAGCGAGCCGCTGACCTTGACCTTCTGCTGGCCGTTGAGCACCGGGCCGGAGTTGACGACGACGGTCGTCTTCTTCTTCTTGCCGGCTAGCGCCTGCGATCCCAGCGCACCAGTGCACAGCAGCGCCAACGCCAGCGTCCCGACCAAAACCCGCTTCTTCAGCATCTGGACCTCCCCGGTCGCAGTTCGAAGTCTGTGCCCCGCACTCTAGAGGCCCAGGATCGCCGGGCCAAGCTCCGTGAGGGAGCGGGGGTCCTCTCCGTAGCGTCGCTCGAAGTCCTCGCGCTCGTCCTCGTCCACCAGGGCCAGCAGCAGCTCCTCCCGGCTCGAGCCGAACTCGCAGGCCGCGTTGTCGAGCGCCTCCAGCGAGCGGTCCTGGAGGAAGCCGCCGATGCCCCCGCTGCCTGGGTCCTCGCGATCGGCGTCGCAGGGGTCCTGGATCGCGATCGTCTCTCGCTCGGACTCGGCGTAGGCAAGCGCGTAGCCGGCCAAGCCACCCAGCGCCAGCGCCGCGCACGCCGCTACCGCCCACGGCCGCACCCCCACCGAGGGCGCGAGCGCCGCCCACCCCGTCAGCAGCGCCGCGCCCAGCGCCAGCACGGCGGTGGCGACGAAGGCGAACTGGAAGGCGCCGCGGACGGCGCCCGTGACGACGTCATCCAGGCGGGCGCCGAGCGCGTCGAGCTCGGAGCGTTCGTCCCCCTCGAAGCCGCCGCGGATCGAGGCGATCGAGTCCTCGAGCTGCTGGCGGGGGTCGTCGGTTTCCAGCCCGGCGAACAGCGCCGGGGCGATGTCGATCTTGTCACGGGGATCCAGCGAGGCGTCCAGCAGCGCCGCCGTGCCCTGCAGGCGGGCGTCGGAGATCTCCGAGTCGAGGTTGTCGGCGACGATCGGCGCGATCAGCGCCAGGGCGACGGCGATCCCCGCGTGGCGGATCGAGAGCACACGGGCGACGTCGCGGCGGGTGCGCTCGGGCAGCAGCTCTCCCGCAAGCGCCGGCAGCGCCAGGCCCATGCCCGCACCCGCCAGCAGCTGGGGCGGCACCGTCCACCAGGCCGAGTCGCCGGGAAGCAGGGCCAGGCAGCCGACGCCGCCGGCGACCAGCAGGCATCCGGCCGCGGCGCGGGTGTCGGGGTCGCCCTTGATGCGGGACGCCGCGACGGCGGCCACAGGCAGCACGCTCACCGCCAGCGCGGCCGCGAGCGGGTCGACGCTCCAGCCCGCCACCAGCAGCAACACGACGAGGAAGATGACCGCCGTCAGCGCGGCCGAGAGCAGCGCCAGGGCCGCCGCCGGGCGCAGGGCCAGCGGCGAGTCGCCTGCGGCCTCGGGGCGAGGCCGGTCGGCGCCCGGTCCCCGGCCGAGGCTCGCCCAGAGGGCAACCGCGAATCCGGGCGCGACCAGCGGAACCTGCGCCAGGAAGATCGCGCGCCAGTCGAAGGCCTCGGTCAGGGCGCCGCCCAGCGCCGGGCCGATCGCGGCGCCGAAGATCGAGGCCGCAAACCAGAGGCGGCGGCCGGGACCGTCGTTCCCGGCGTCCAGCAGCGAGAAGACACCGATCAGGGCCGCCGCCCCGCCGACGGCCTGGACGCCGCGCAGCCACAGCAGGCCGTCGAGCGTGTCCGCGAGCCCGCAGGCCAGCGAGGCCAGGCCGAACAGCGCGATCCCTGCCGCGGCGGTGAGCGGCCCGCCGATCGCGCGCGAGATCCAAACCAGCGGTAGCAGCGCCAGCGCCAGCACCGCCGTGTAGACGCCGAGCACCAGCGCCACCCCCTCGACGGTGGTGTCCAGCTCGGAGAGGATCGAGGGCAGGCCGAGGGTGACGATCGAGGCGTCGGCCAGCGCCAGCGCGGCCGACAGGGCGAGCGCGAGCCGGGAGATGCGTCCCGCCGGGGTCACGCGGCCATTGTGCCGCTGCAAGGGATCTCGCGTCCCGCGCAGGAGAGTTGCCGAGGCGTCGTCGGAATCCACGGCACCGACCAGCCCGATCCGCTGAACCGGGCCTAGCCCGACCGCCTCGCGCGCTCCAGCACCTCGAGCGTCGCCACGGCGTCCCAGGGGTCGACCGGCACGGGGCCCTCGCCGTCGAGGGCGGCGCCGAGCAGCTCGTAGAAGCGCGGCCAGGCGCCGGGCTCCGAGGGCACCGGCTCGGCGCGGTCGCCGCGGACGAGCTTCCCGTGCCGCTCCGGCGGCTCCACGCCCCACGGCTCCCCCTCGCCTGGTCGCCGGCCCTCGGCGAGCGCGTCCTCCTGTCCGTCGACGGCCTCGACCACGAACGCGGCCTCGCTGCCGAGCACCCGCAGCCGCGGGCCCCGGTCGGCCGCGACCGAGGAGGCCCAGAGGTGGCTGTGAACGCCCCCGCGATGGGTGATCGCGACGAAGGCGTCGTCGTCGCTTGCGCCGCCGCGGATCGACTCCACCTCGCCGTAGACCTCGACCGCCGGGCCGAACAGCGTCAGCGACTGGTCCACGAGGTGGGCTGCCCAGGTCCAGCAGAACGCCGCCGCCCTCGGCCGCCGCCGTGCTCTCCCGCCAAGCGCCCTCCCGGAGCTGCGGGCGCCAGCGCTCGAAGCGGGACTCGTAGCGGTGAACCCTGCCCAGGGCCCCCTCGGCGAGCAGCCGTCGCAGGGTGAGCTGGTCGGAGTCCCAGCGCCGGTTCTGGAAGACGGTGAGCGGGACACCTCGGCGCTCCGCGTCCGTGACGAGGCCCGCGCGCCATCTCGCGCGCTGGTCGCCAGCGGCTTGTCCACGACCACGGCGAGCCCGAGCTCGATCGCCCTCGCCGCGAGCGGTGATGCGCGCTGTTGGGGGTGGCGACGACGATCAGCTCGTGCTCCGAGGCCCGCTCCCAGAGCTGATCGACGCTGCCGAGCACCTCGGCGCCGGGGTACTCCTCCTTCGCCCGCCGCGCGCGCTCCTCGCTCGAGGTGACGATCGTCGCCAGCCGCAGGCCGGGGGCGGCCTCGATCAGGGGCGCATGGAACGACCGAGCCGGCGAGGCCGAAGCCGATCAGGGCGGCGCGGCGCGGGGCCACGGCTCGCGGGCGCGCCTAGCTCGTCGCCTGGCGGCGCAGCCGGGTTGCGGCGTCGATCGTGACGGCGGCGAGCAGCACCGCGCCGGTGATCATGAACTTGACGTCCGAGTCGAGCCCGAGCAGGTCCATGCCGTTGGAGATCGAGCCGATCACGATCGCGCCCAGCAGCGCCGACCAGACGAAGCCGCGGCCGCCGAACAGGCTCGTGCCCGCGATCACCGGCCCGGCGATCGCCAGCAGCAGCACGTCGCCGCTGCCCGACTGCTGGTTCACCGCGAGCAGGCGCGAGGCGGCGAGGATGCCGCCCGCCGCGGCCAGCGTCGAAGCCAACATGAATACGCTGATCTTGATCCGCTTCACCCGGATGCCCGCCCGCCGGGCGGCCTCCTCGTTTCCGCCCACCGCAAAGATGTGGCGGCCGTAGCGGGTCCGCTCGGTGATGAAGGTGAAGATCACGGTAAGCACGACGACGATCAGGGCCGCGAGCGGGACGCCGCGATCCTCGTTAAGGATCGCGATCGCGGCGACGATGGCCGCCGCGACCAGGCCGACCTTCAGCGCCAGGATCGCGTTGGGTGGAGCCTCCAGGCCCGCCGCGAGCCGCCTGCGGCGGCCGATGAACTGGCTGGCTGCGTAGGCCGCGATGCCGCCGATCCCGATGGCCCACCCGATCGCCGGGTCGAAGAAGGTGCTGGTCAGGTCAGTGATGACGCTGGGCGGCAGGTTGACCGAGCCGGAGTTGCCCAGCACCGCCAATTGCGCTCCCTGCCAGCCCAGCAATCCCGCGAGCGTGACCACGAACGAGGGGATCCCGAACGTGGTGACCATGAAGCCGTTGAACAACCCGATCGCGGTACCCGTCAGCAGCCCGGCCAGCAGCGCCAGCTCGGGGGCGAGGCCCTCCTTCACGGTCAGCACCGCCATCGTGGCGGCTGCCAGACCGCTGACCGCGCCGACCGAAAGGTCGATCTCGCCGAGCAGCAGCACCAGGACCACGCCGATCGAGATCGTCGCCACGGCGGCGATCTGAAGGGTCAGGTTGGAGAGGTTGACCGCGCTGAGGAAGCGGTCGTTCGCGATCTGGAAGATCGTCCAGATGACGGCGATCCCGACCAACACGCGGACCTCGCCCAACTCGCCGCGTGCGACGCGGCGCAGCATCTGGACGGGAGAGACCGCCTCGCGGACGGTCTCGCCGGATTCGGCCGCGACCGCGGGCGTGGCTCCGTCGCTCATAGTGCCGTCTCCTCCGTCTCGCGGTCGCTTACGTCGGCCCCGGTGATCGCGGCGACGACCTCCTCCTGGCTCGACTTGCCGACCTCGAAGTCGCCGGCCGTCCGGCCGAGCCGCAGGACGGTCACCCGGTCGGCGACCTGGAACACGTCGGCGAGGTTGTGGCTGATCACGATCACGCCCAGCCCGTTGTCCCGCAGGCGCTTGATCAGGTCGAGGATCTGGCGCGTCTGCACGATGCCCAGCGCGGCCGTCGGCTCGTCCAGCAGGACGAGCTTGGGCTCGCCCAGCATCGATCGGGAGATCGCGACCGCCTGCCGCTGGCCTCCCGAGAGGAACTCGACGTCGCTGCGGACGCTGCGCAGCGTGGTGACGCCGAGCGTGTCGAGCAGCTCCATCGTCTTCTGCTCCATCGCGGTTTCGTTCAAAACCGCGGGGCCGCCTCCGACGGCCTCCTGGCCCAGAAAGAGATTGGCGACCACGTCGAGGTTCTCGCAGAGGGCGAGGTCCTGGTACACGGTCGCGATGCCCAGGGAGGTCGCCGCCTGGGGGCTGTTGAGCCTGACCGACTGGCCGTCGAAGGTCGCCTCGCCGCTGTCCGCCGGCTGCACGCCGGCGATGGCCTTGATCAGGGTCGACTTGCCGGCCCCGTTGTCGCCGACCAGGCCGACGACCTCGCCGGCGCGGACCTCCATGGCGACGTCCTTCAGGGCTTCGACGGGACCGAAGCTCTTCGAGAACCCCTCCAGCGCGAGGAGAGGAGCTGAGCCGGAGCCGTCCTTGGCCCCTGAGCCCTTCTTCTGACCTTCGCTCATCTCACTCTCCTCACGCTGGGGGTTTCCCGATCCCTTCACTTGCCTACTTGATCCCGAGCTCCTGGCAATCTGCGGCGTACTGCGCCGTGCAGATGTCCTTGGCGCTCAGGAACCCGTCCGCGACGATCTCTGACTGCACGTTGTCGCGGAACACGGGGATGGTCTCGAGGAAGACCGTCGGCACCTGCTCGGTCCCGTTGTCCTCCTCGCCGTTGATGAGACCCTCGGGGACCTCATCTCCGTTGGCGATCGCGACCGCCAGCTCGGCGGCGCTCTCGGCGAGCGGAATGATCGGCTTGTAGACCGTCATGTACTGCTCGCCGGCGATGATCCTCTGGATCGCCGTCACCTCGGCATCCTGCCCGGTCACAGGGACCTGCTGCGGGTTGACGCCGGCCGCCTTCAGCGCCGCGATGGCTCCACCCGCGGTGCCGTCGTTGGCTGCGTAGACGCCGGTGAATCCGTCATCGCCGACGGCGGTGATCGCCTGCTCCATCTCGCGCTGCGCGTTCTCGGGGAGCCAGTCGGGCGTGTCGTACTCCTCCGCGATCTCGACTCCGCGGTCGGAGAACACGCTGTTCGAGCCCTCCTTGAACAGCTTGGCGTTGTTGTCCTTCGGGTCGCCGTTGATCTTCACGATCGGACCCGTGGGGGAGCCGTCCTCCTCGAGCTTGTCGGAGAGGGCGGTGCCCTGCTGCTCGCCGACAATGGTGCTGTCGAACGAGACGTAGTAGTCCAGGTCGGCGTCGAGGATCAGCCGGTCATAGCTGATCACCGGGATGTCGGCCTGCTTGGCGCGATTCGCGAGCGATCCGGCAGTGGTCGAGTCGACGGGGTCGAGCACCATCACGTCCACGCCCTCGGTCACGGCAGCCTCGACCTGCTGCTGCTGCCTCGCGGGATCCTGATCCGCGTTCTGGTACTGGATCTCGCAGTCGGGGCAGAGCTCCTCGACCTTCTGCTCGAAGAGCGGCCTGTCCTGTTCCTCGTAGCGGGTGGTCTGGGTCTCCGGCAGCAGGAAGGCGATCGATCCTCCGCCCGCGCTGTCGCCGCCACCACCGCCATCATCATCATCGTCGTCACCGCACGCCACCAGACCGAGGGCCGCAACCAGCGCGACCACCGGCACCAGCAGGCGCTTACTTCGCCAGGTGCTCACGTTCGACCTCCTCGGTTGACATTCATCTCCACTCGTTTCTCCTTTCGACTGCTCGTCTTACACACGCAAGTAATCCATTCACGTTTGTTCAGCAGGTCGGCCGCTCAGGCCGCCACGCTTGCGACCTCCTTGGTCACGAAGCGGTCGGACTCCTGGGCGACCAGCGCCAGCGCCCCGAGCAGCTCGGCGCGCTCGCCGAGGACCCCGGGGACGATCTCGAGCTTCTCCATGGCGCTGGGGATCGCGATCCGCCGCACCGTCTGCCGCATCGGCTCCAGCAGGGTGTCCCCGGCCGCGCTCAGGTCGCCCCCCACGACCACGCATTCGGGGTTCAGCAGGTTGCAGACGTTCGCGACCGCCAGCCCGATCGCCTGGCCCGCGTCGCCGATCAGCCGCTTGGCGGCCGCGTCCCCGGCCTCGTTCAGCTCCAGCAGCCGCTTGGTGGTGATCGGCTCGCGTCGGCTGTCGCTGAGCAGGTTCGCGATCGCGCTGGCCGACGCCAGCGTCTCCAGGCAGCCGCGGTTGCCGCAGCGGCAGACCGGCCCGCTCTCGGAGACCACGGTGTGGCCGATCTCGCCCGCGATCCCGTTGACGCCCCGGTTCAGGTGGCCCCCGGAGATGAGGCCGGCGCCGATCCCGGTCGCCACCTTGATGTAGGCGACCTCCGACTTTCCCTTCGCCGCCCCCCAGACCAGCTCAGCCAGCGCCCCGAGGTTCGCGTCGTTATCCACCTCGACCGGGATCCCGAGCCGCGAGCTGGCCTCTGCCGCGGCGTCGATCCCGACCCAGCCCGGCAGGATCGAGGCGTCGTGGACCATGCCGGTGCTCGGGTCGATCGGCGCCGGCAGGCCCATGCCCGCGCCGATCACCCTGTCGCGGCGGACCCCGGCCTCCTCGATCACCTGCTCAACGAACTCGGCGGCCGCATCCAGGCCGTCCTGCGCCGCGTGATCCACGTCCATCTCCTGCCACCGCTCGGCCAGGACGGTGAGCGAGAGGTCGGTGACGGCCACCCGCAGGTGGCGGTGCCCGAAGTCGATGCCGAGCGCGAGCCCGGCGGAGCCGTTCAGCGCCACCATCACCGGCGGCCGGCCGGCGTGGCCGGCCTCGGCCGGCGGCCCGTCGCGCTCGTCCACCAGGCCGCTCTCGAGCAGGTCGGTGACGATCGTCGAGATCGTCGAGCGGGAGAGGCCGGTGGTGCGGGCGAGGTCGGCCCGGCTCGCGATTCCCCGCCGGCGCAGGGCGTCGATCACACGCCGGCGGTTCTCCTCCTTGAGCGACGTCAGCGCGCCCTTCCTCTCCATTGGCGGAATCCATTTCAGATCCGGGGCCTTTTGTCAAGGCTTAGGAGGAATTCCCGCCCATTTTTGGGTGTGAACCTCCGAGTGTCGGAGGAATCTGCCTGGGCGCGTTCACAACCCCAGCTGCCTGCCCAGGATCTCCTTCATGATCTCGTCGGTGCCGCCGCCGATCGGGCCCAGGCGGGCGTCGCGGTAGGCGCGCTCGACGCCGTACTCGCGCATGTATCCGTAGCCGCCGTGGACCTGGATCGCCTCGTCCGCGACCTCGCAGGCGGTGCGCTGCGTGAAGAGCTTGGCCTGGGTGACCTCGCGGGTCGCGTCGCCGCCGTCGGCGAACTTCCGCAGGGCGGCGTAGGTGAGCGCCCTGCCGGCCTCGATCTTGACCGACATCTCGGCGAGCTTGTGGCGGATCACCTGGAAGCGGCCGATCGGCCGGCCGAACGCCTCGCGGTCGGTGACGTAGGCGAGCGTCTCCTCGAAGACGCGCTGCGCCCCGCCGACCGCGCCGAGCGCCATGGTCAGGCGCTCCCACTGGAAGTTGGCCATGATCAGCTTGAAGCCCTCGTTCTCGGCGCCCAGCAGGTTCTCGGCCGGGACCTCGACGTCGGTGAAGCTGAGCTCGCCGGTGTCCGATGAGTGCCAGCCCATCTTCTCGAGCTTGCTCGTGACCTCGTAGCCGGGCATCTCGCGCTCCAGGACCAGGAACGAGATGCCCCGGTGGCCGCCCTGCTCCGAGGTCTTGACCGCGGTGACCATGAAGTCGGCGCGGACGCCGTTGGTGATGAAGGTCTTGGAGCCGTTGACGAGGTAGCCGCCGTCGACCGGCCGCGCGAAGGTCCGCAGCGAGGCCACGTCCGAGCCGCCGCCCGGCTCGGTGATGCCGAGCGCGCCGATGCTCTCGCCCTTGATCGCGGGGACCAGCCAGCGCTGCTTCTGTTCCTCCGTCCCGAACTTCCAGATCGGCGGGGTCGCGATCTCCGAGTGGGCGCCCAGGCCCGCGGCGACCCCGCCGCCCGCCCCCGAGTACGCCAGCTCCTCCACCCAGACCGAGTTGTGGACGTAGTCGCCGCCCTGGCCGCCGTAGCGCTCCGGGTACTTCAGGCCCAGGAAGCCAAGCTCGCCGCAGCGCCGGAACAGCGAGTCGGGAAAGCCGCGGGCGTCCTCCCACTCCTCCAGGTTGGGGGCGATCTCCTTCGTGACGAACTTGCGGGCCGACTCGCGCAGCTCCTCGTGCTCGGCGGTGAACGGCGGCACAAGTGCCCTGGCGCCGGTGTCCTTGATCACCGTCATCCCGGCGGCCTCCAGTCCTCCATCGTCGTGTGGCCGCGCCCGGCATGGTCGAAGCCCAGCAGGTCGCCGCGGGGGTTCTTGCGGTCGCCATGGTGGTAGGCCCGTACCTCGGCGATCTTGCCGTCCTCGATGCGGAACCACTCGGTGCCGCGGTTGAGGCGCTTCTCGCCCGACTTCGGGTCCCGCCAGGTCATCGTCCACTCGATCACAGCCTCGTCGCCCGACTCGATCCCGTGCTCGAGCCACCATTGGCCGTCCACCTGCTCGACGCCCCACGCCGCGTTCTCGGCGATCTCGCGCCCGCGGTGGGGCCCCAGGCGCGTGTAGTAGTGGATGGCGTCGTCGCTGAAGTGAGCGGCCACGGCGTCCGCGTCGCCCGTGTTGAGCGCTTCGTAGTAGGAGCGGATGTGGTCGAGGTTGCTTCCCATATATCGGGATTCTTACTTGCGGTGTCGATTTGACGCTCTTCTATTCGTCGTTAGGGTGAAGGCGGCGAAAAGCGCCGCTGCAGGGGCCCCCGGACGCGAAGCCGAGGAGGCCCCGCGATATCAGGAGGTAGCGATGAAGTACCTGTACACGTTCCTGGGCCACGAGACCGACAGGCCTTCCACCCCTGAGGAGATGAAGGCCGGAGTCGAGCTCTGGTCGGCGTTCGACCGGGAAGCCGTCGACGCGGGCGTGCTGATCGCCTGCGAGCCGCTCGAGCCGCGCGCCAGCGCCGTCACGATCCGGGTCGCGAGCGACGGCGAGAAGGGCGATCCGACCGACGGCCCGTTCGCCGAGTCCAAGGAGCAGCTGGGTGGCTTCTGCCTGCTCGAGGTCGCCGACCGCGACGAAGCGCTTGCCTGGGCCGAGAAGATCCCGCTCCGGCCCGGCACCGCGATGGAGATCTGGCCGATCATGGACCTCTCGCAGTTCGGCCGCGAGGGCGCGACCGTATCTCCCGCCAAGGCCAAGGCCACGGCCTAGCGATCCCGGAAAAGGAGGAAGCGCGATGAAGTACATGCTCACGCTCTTCGGGCCCGAGGGCGGGATGGACGACGCCAGCCCCGAAGACATGAAGGCGGAGATGGACCGCTGGGCCGCCTACAGCCAGGAGACGGTCGACAAGGGCGCGTTCGTCTCGGGCGAGGGCCTGCAGCCGAGCGCCACCGCCACCACGGTGCGGATCCCTGAGAACGGCGGCGAGCGCCCCGTCACCGACGGCCCGTTCGCCGAGTCGAAGGAGCAGCTCGGCGGCTTCTACGTGCTCGAGTGCAAGGACCTCGACGAGGCCCTCGACTGGGCCAAGAAGATCCCCTTGCAGGCCGGCGCCGTCGAGGTGCGGCCGGTGATGGTGTTCGACGAATGACCGTCGACCGGTCATAGAGGGCTCCGACCAGCTCGTCGATCGCCTGTTCCGGCACGAGTCGGGACGGGCGGTCGCGAGCCTGATTCGCGTCCTCGGCGACTTCGATCTGGCCGAGGAGGCGGTGCAGGAGGCCTTCGTTGTCGCGCTCGAGCGCTGGCCGGCCGACGGCGTGCCCGAGAATCCCGGCGCCTGGATCACCCGCGTCGCGCGCAACAAGGCGATCGACCGCCTGCGGCGCGAGCGCACGCTGCAGGTGAAGAAGGAGGTGCTGGAGGGCCTCGAGGCGCTGGCGCCGAGCAGCGAGGAGATCGCCGAGGAGGAAGAGGCGCCTGACGTCCCCGACGACCGTCTGCGGCTGATCTTCACCTGCTGCCACCCGGCCCTGCGCCCCCAGGCGCGCGTGGCGCTGACGCTGCGCACGCTCGGCGGGCTCAGCACCGCCGAGATCGCCCGCGCCTTCCTCACCACCGAGGCGACGATGGCCCAGCGGCTGGTCCGCGCCAAGGGCAAGATCCGCGACGCCCACATCCCCTACGAGGTGCCGTCGGCCGAGCAGCTTCCCGAGCGGTTGACCTCGGCGTCCTGGCGACGCTGTATCTGATCTTCAACGAGGGCTACTTCGCCTCCAGGACGGACGCCCTGATCCGCACCGAGCTCGCCGACGAGGCGATCCGGCTGGCTCGGGTCCTGGTCGAGACGCTGCCGGGCGACCCCGAGGCGAGGGCGCTGCTGGCGCTGATGCTGCTGCAGCACTCCCGCCGCGACGCGCGCCTGGACGAGTCGGGCGAGATGGTGCTGCTGAAGACCAGGACCGCTCGCGCTGGGACCGCGACCAGATCGAGCGAGGGCCTGGCGCTGGTCGACACGCTCACCGGCGTCGTCGGGCCCTATTCGATCCAGGCTCGGATCGCCGCCGAGCACGCCCGGGCGGAGCGCGCCGAGGACACCGATTGGCGCCGGATCGGGTTGCTCTACGGGCAGCTGAAGCGGATCCAGCCCTCGCCGGTGATCGAGCTCAACCGAGCGATCGCGGTGGCGATGGACGAGGGCCCCGAGGCCGGCCTGGAGCTGATCGATGCGATCGAGGGCCTGGACAAGTACGCGCCGTTCCACGTCAGCCGAGCCGACCTGCTCGCTCGGCTCGGCCGCGACGCGGAGGCCCTCGAGGCCTACGAGCAGGGGCTGGAGCTCAGCACGAACCCGGTGCAGCGGGCGTTTCTGAAGCGCCGCATCGAGGAACTGAGAGAAAACGTCTAATTGGCGTCAGCGGCTCGTCGTTAGGGTGAAGCGGCGAACGGCGCCGCGCGAAACAGGAGGAAACGATGCCCAAGTACCTGGTTCAGCTCATCGGCGACGAGGACTTCACCGCGGACGCGACGCCCGAGGTGATGGAAAAGATCGTCGCGGATATGAACGCTTACAACGACGAGCTCCAGAAGGCCGGCGTGATGGTGGACGGCCAAGGGCTCGGCCCGACCGCCAACGCCAAGACCCTGCGGTACGGCGAGGACGGCAAGGCCGTGGTCACGGACGGTCCCTTTGCGGAGTCGAAGGAGCAGCTCGCCGGCTACTGGATCTTCGAGACGAAGGACATCGACGAGGCCGTCGAGTGGGCCCAGAAGGCTCCGGTGGAGGGCGGGGCGGTCGAGATCAGGCAGATCGTCGAGACCGCCGAGGAGAACTACGAGCTCTACAAGGACGCCGCGAAGAAGTAGCGGTGCACAGCGGCCTCGCCATCAAGCGGGGCCGCTGGCACGGCTCCTACAGCCCGTAGGAGCGGCCGATCACCTCGAGCATGATCTCGTCGGTGCCGGCGCCGATGCGGTTGAGGCGGGCGTCGCGGTAGGCGCGCTCGATCTCGTACTCCTTCATGTAGCCGTAGCCGCCGTGGATCTGGATGCACTCGTCGGCGACGTCGCAGATCACCCGCGAGGCGAACAGCTTCGCCTGCGAGATCTCGCGGACGGGGTATTCGCCGTTGGCGAAGCGCCACGCGGTCGAGTAGACGAACTGCTTCGCCGCCTCGATCTGCGTGGACATCTCGGCGAACTTGTGGCGGATCGCCTGGAAGCGGCCGATCGGACGGCCGAACTGCTCGCGCTCCATCGCGTACTCGAGCGTGCGCTCGAACATCCGCTCGCAGCCCGCGACGCACCCGGCGGCGGCGACCAGCCGCTCGCCCTGGAGCTCCCAGGAGATGTGGTAGAAGCCCTTGCCTTCCTCGCCCAGCATGTTCTCGGCCGGCACGCGGACGTCCTCGAAGGCGATCTCGCCGGTGTCGGAGGCGTGCATTCCCATCTTCTCCAGCTCGGCCGAGACGCTGAAGCCGGGGACGTGATTGCCGTCGGAATCGCGCAGGTCGACGACGAAGAGCGTGATGCCGTCGTGGCCCTTGTCGGG
The DNA here is from genome assembly GCA_963813725.1 of uncultured Solirubrobacterales bacterium. Lineage (GTDB taxonomy): Bacteria > Actinomycetota > Thermoleophilia > Solirubrobacterales > 70-9 > VGBV01. The sequence goes on along the minus strand of CAWFAI010000008.1, from coordinate 218,198 downwards.
GTCGGTCTTGGTGACCAGCACGATGTAGTCGGCGCGCGGGGCGTTGGTGATGAAGGTCTTGGCGCCGTTGATCACGTACTCGTCGCCGTCGCGGATCGCGGTGGTGCGGATGCCCGCCACGTCGGAGCCAGCGCCGGGCTCGGTGATCCCGAGGCAGCTGATCTTGTCTCCGGCCAGGGAGGGGGGCAGGTAGCGCTGCTTCAGCTCCTCTGAGCCCAGCAGGTGGATCGGCGGCGTCGCCATGTCGGTGTGGACCGCAAACCCCATGTTGAGCCCGCCGCAGCCCGAGTAGCTCATGCACTCGGCTCGGACCAGCGAGTAGAAGTAGTCGCCGCCCTGCCCGCCGTATTCCTCCGGGTAACACAGCCCCAGATACCCCAGTTCTCCGGCCCGCTTCAGGATCGAGTTCGGCCAGTAGTTCTGCTCCCACTCCATCCGGTGGGGGAAGCACTCCTTCTGCACCCACGCCTTCATCGACTCGCGCAGCTGCTCGTGCTCGTCGGTGAACAGCAGGTGCTTGCGGGCGCCCTCGTGGTCGGGCCTGATCACTGAAGCGGTCGCGCTGGCCACTGCCTGCTCCTTTTCGATCGCGGAGAGTGCTGCTCGGGGCCTGAAACGGCTCCGGCAAAGTGGATAGTAGTACCTCCTACTTTCCACTGCAACTTCGCGTGCCTGGCCATTTGTTCGAGGGAATTCCTACCGACTTCTCGAATACGCTGGGGTGGACGGATGACCAAGCTGCAGCGACGCTCCGTTGCGGGTCCCAGGCATGGGCTCCCGCCAGGTCCAGGCTCACCCGGGGCTCTGCAGACCCTGCGCTGGATGTTCCGCCCGATCCCGCTGATGGACGGCTGCCGGCGCCGCTACGGGCCGCTGTTCTCGATGCGGATGGGCCCGGCCGCGGTGGTGATGGTCGCCGATCCGCGCCTGGCCAAGGAGGTGATGACCGGAGACCCCGAGGTCTTCCGCGCCGGCGACACCAACGGCCTCTTCCGCCCCGTCGTCGGCTCCCACTCGATCCTGCTGCTGGACGGCGAGGAGCACATGCGCCATCGCCGCATCATGCTGCCCGGCTTCGGCGGTGGGCACGGCCAGCGTTTCGCTGACCAGGTGCGTGAGATCACCGAGGCGAGGGTGTCCGGCTGGCAGCCCGGCCAGCGGCTGAAGCTCCGCGACGAGATGGAGGCGATCTCGTTCGACTCGATCATGCGGGTCGTCTTCAACGACGACTCCCCCGACCGCCACGAGCGCCTGCGCGAGCTGATCCCGGAGATGATGGATCGCTGCGACTCACCCTTCACGCTGCTCCCCTGGTTCCGCAAGAGCCTGGCGGGCCTCAGCCCCTACGCCCGGCTGATGAAGGTCGTCCGCCAGGTCGACGAGGCGCTTTATGACGCGATCGAGGAGCGCCGCGCCGACCCGCTGGTGCAGCTCCGCGACGACGTGCTGTCGCTGCTGCTGAAGGCCGGGCACGAAGACGGCAGCTCACTGGGCGACCGCGAGATACGCGACGAGCTGCTGACGCTGATCATGGCCGGCTATGAGACAACCACCAGCGGACTGGCCTGGAGCTTCGAGCGTCTGATGCGCTCGCCCGAACAGATGGACCGGATGCTGGCGGACCTGGAGGCCGGCGATGAGCGCTACCTGAACGCGGTCGTCCAGGAGACCCTGCGCGCCCGGCCCGTGGTGCCCGTCGTGGCGCGGCGGCTGCGCGACCCCCGCGAGGTCGGCGGCCACGTGCTGCCCGCCGGCACGATTCTGATGGTCTCCATCTACCTCGTCCACAACGACCCCGAGACCTACCCGGAGCCGGAGCGGTTCCGGCCCGAGAGGTTCCTGGGCGGCGTGCCCGAGGACGCGGCCTGGATCCCCTTCGGCGGCGGCGTGCGGCGCTGCCTCGGCGCCAGCTTCGCCCAGCTCGAGATGAAGGTCGTGCTGCGCGAGGTGCTGACCCGGGTGCGCCTGCGCGCGGCCTCGAGCGCTCCCGAGGCCCAGGCGCGCAAGCGCTTCACGTTCGCGCCCGGGGGAGCCTCGGCGGCTGTGGTCGAGGAGCTGATCCCCTCGGCGACTCCGCTGGGGCAGCGGCGCTTCCGCACGCCCGTCCCGCGCGGCGCCGTACGGGTCTGAGCGGGCGCTCCGAAGGCCTCCGCAAGCCGCCTTTCGGTCCCTGCAAGGCGGATCTCAGGTTTTTTTTCGGGCCGGAGGCGCCCGATTCGTGCCTAGAACGTGTGTCTAGGATGCAGCCTCGACAATAGTCGGGAGAAATTTTGCCGAAATTGCGCCGATACTGTCTGCAATGGGGCTAGTTGCTGCGTCGGGGAGCAATCCTCCGGCACCGGAAATCGAGGAGGTTGGTGGTGGTCTACGTGACCGGCGCCTGCGCTCGTTCGACCCCAGCGACCTGCTCGCCGGGCCGGCGGCCGCTCGCCCGATCGCGTTGGCCCAGGCCTACCTCGCCGTCGGGGCGGCGCTGACGAGCGCCCTCGGCGCGCTGCTGCCTCACCCTCCCTACTTCAACACCACCGGCATCCTCATCGTCGACGCCGCCGCCCTGCTCTGGGGCCTCTGGATGTTCCGCTACGCGGGGCGCATCCCCTTCTGGCTGCTTCGCCTGGCCCCGGCGCTGGCGACGATCATGACCTCGTTCGCCGTCTACTTCAGTGGCGACAGCACCAGCGGCTACGCGCTCTTCTACGTCTGGGTCGGCCTCTACGTCTTCTACTTCCCGGTCTCGCGGGCCGACGCGGCCCTGAACGTCCTCTGGGCCTTCATCAACTACGGCATCGTGATCGCGCTCGTCCCCGCGGCCCCCGCCGGCGCCTTCCACACCGACGTGCACCACTTCGTGATCACGGCAGGGACCCTGATCACCGCAGCCACGCTGCTGACCTACCTGCGGGTCAGGGTCGAGCGCCTTATGCGCCGGCTCACCGACGCCGCCCGTACGGACGCGCTCACCGGCCTCCCCAACCGCGTGGCCCTGCACGAGTCGCTTGAGCGCGAGCTCCAGCGCGCCAAGCCCGAGGAACGCCCGACCAGCCTGCTGATCTTTGACATCGACCGCTTCAAGCGCGTCAACGACCGCTACGGCGTCTCCGAGGGAGACCGCGTCGTGCGCCGGGTCGCCGCGCTGCTGGAGGAGTCGACGCGGATCATGGACGTCGTCGCGCGCTCGGGCGGCGAGGAGTTCGCGATCGTGCTTCCCGAGACCGATCAGCACCGCGCCTTCCTCTTCGCCGAGGAGCTGCTGGACCGCGTCCGCAAGGACTTCACCGCGCCCCAGATCGAGCTCACCGCCTCGGTCGGCGTCGCGACTTCACCGGGGCATGCGGAGGACCTCGCGGGCCTGATGGCGGCCAGCGACGGCGCCCTGCACGCGGCCAAGGCGCTCGGGCGCGACCGCGCGGTGATCTACAGCCCCGAGGTCACCAGCGTGCTCGGCTCGGTCACGGGCCGTCGCAACGTCGAGACCCAGGCCCAGATGGCGACCGTGCTCAGCCTGGCGGAGGCCCTGGACCAGCGCGACTCGGGGACGGCGCGCCACAGCCAGACCGTAGGGCGCCTGTGCGAGATGATGGCCACCGAGCTGGAGATGGACGAGGACAGCATCCAGCGGCTCCGCCTGGCGGGGATCCTCCACGACATCGGCAAGATCGCCGTGGCGGACTCGATCCTGATGAAGCCTGGCCCGCTGACCGACGACGAGTGGGTGCAGATGCGCCGCCACCCCGAGCTGGGGGCCCGCATCCTCTCGAGCCGCGAGCTGGACGACGTCCGGGAGTGGATCCTCGCCCACCACGAGCGCCCCGACGGGACGGGCTACCCCAAGGGCCTGACCGCCGATCAGATCCCGCTGGAGGCCTCGATCGTCGCCGTCGCCGACGCCTTCGAGGCGATGACGAGCGACCGCGTCTATCGCCCCGGCATGGACCCCGACGCCGCGCGCGAGGAGCTGTTGGACAACGCCGGCACCCAGTTCGCAGAGGACGTCGTGCACGCCCTCTTGCGCGCCATCGACCGCGAGGGCGCCCCCGTCATCCGCTGAGAGGCTCGAGCTCGCGCTCGGGCGCAGGCCGCGCGCCCTCGCCGAGCCTGGTTCCGCCGCCCAGCCAGGCAGGCGCCCACCAGGCCCGCCCCCCCAGCATCCCGAGCAGGGCGGGGAAAAGGAACGTCCGCACGATCGCCGCGTCCACCAGCACCGCCAGGGCGGTCCCGATCGCGATCTCCTTGATGAAGACCAGCTCCGAGAAGGCGAACGCTCCCATCGCCACCGCGAACAGCAGCGCCGCGGAGGTGATCGGCCGCCCGCTGCGAGCCAGGCCGCGGGCGATCGCCTCTCGCTCGCTGCCGGCCGCTGAGCGCTGCTCCGCGATCCGCTGCAGCAGGAACACCCCGTAGTCGGTGGAGAGGCCGAAGACGACGGCGAACAGCAGGATCGGGATCGATGTGTCCAGCGCACCCTGATCGGTGTAGTCGAGGAAGCCCTCCAGCCGCCCGTCCTGGAAGATCAGCACCAGCACACCGAAGGCGACGCCGACGGTGAGCGCGTTCATCAGCAGGGCCAGGAACGGGAGCACCACGGACCGCGTCATCGCGAACAGCAGCAGCACGGTCGAGGCGACGATGATCGCGACCGCCGCCGGCAGGTGATCGGCCAGGCTCTGGCGCTGGTCGGTGAGCTCGGCCGGGGGGCCGTTGACCAGGCTCGGCGCGCCCCAGTCGAGGTCGCGCGCCACCTCCACGGCGTCGAGCGCCTCGTCGGTGAAGGGATCCACGCCCAGCAGCGCGTCCACGCGTCTGACGTCGTCGCCGATGCGTTCCGGCGCCAGCACGGTCTCGACGCCCTCGGTCCGCTCCAGCTCGCTGCGGGCGCGCCTCAGCTGGGCCTTTGAGCCACGTTCGGTCAGCACCACGTCGATCACCGACGAGGGGTCGCCCGCGAAGCGCTCGTCCAGGATCGCGTCCACCTGATGGGCGCTGGCGTCGGCCGGCAGGGCGCTGGGGTCGGCGCGGGTCAGCTCGACGCGCAGGAACGGCACGCTGACCAGGACCATCGCCGCCATCACGATGGTCGCGATCGGGATCGGATGGCGAAGCACGAACTTGCCCAGCGAGTACCAGCGGCGCTCGCTGGGCGGGCTCTGAAGCCGACGGGGCGCCAGCGCGTTCACGCGCGGCCCCAGCAAGGCCAGCAGGGCGGGCAGCACGGTGAGGCTGACCAGCACCGACGTCAGGGCCACCAGGGCTCCGCCGACGCCGATCGAGTACAGGAAGCGCTGAGGGAAGACGGTGAGCGAGGCCAGCGCGATTCCCACGGTGAGCCCGCTGAACAGGATCATCCTGCCGGTGGAGCCGATCGTGCGGCGCAGCGCCCCTCCGGTGGGCTCGCCCGTGGCGAGCTCCTCCCTGAATCTGGAGATGACGAAGAGGCTGTAGTCGATCGCGAGCCCGAGCCCCAGCCCGATCACGATGTTGACGACGAACACGTCGATCTCCATCACGTTCGTGAGCAGCCGCAGAAGCAGCAGGGTGGTGACGATCGAGAGCAGGCCGACCGCGATGGGCAGCGCAGCGGCCACGAGGCCGCGGAAGACCAGCAGCGAGAGCAGGAACAGCAGGGGGGCCGCGTACAGCTCGATCCGCCGCAGGTCCTCCTCGGTGGTCTCGTTCAGCTGGTGCGCGGTGACGGCCGCCCCGCCCGAGGTGACGTAGCGCAGCCCACCGAAGCTGTCCTCCACCGTTTGGCCGACGTCGGCGATGTCCTCGATGTCCGCGTCCACGTACCCGACCACCAGGGCCGCGCGGCCGTCCTCCGAGAGGCCCTCGGTCGCCGTCCGGGTGACGTCCGGGACCTCGGCCAGGCGCTGCTCGGCCTCGGCGGCTGCCGCCTCCACCTTCGCCGGCCCGCCCCCGCGCGGCTCGACGATCAGCACCACGTCCGGAAGCGGCCGCTCGCCGCCGGCATCCTCCAGCGCCTCCGTCGCCCTCGCGCTCTCGGAGTCCGGGTCCTGAAAGCCGTAGGGCTTGACGGTGTCGAACACCGAGGCTCCACCGATCGCGGCGGCGGCGGCGACAAGGAGGGCGGCGAGCGCAATGCGGCCGCGCCAGCGGTAGGCGTAGTGCCCGAGTCTCCTCACCGGGGCGATCATATGGAGGGACGCCCATCGGCCCACCCTCGATACTGCTGATCTTGGGCGCCGCTCCGCTGCGGGTTGGCAGGGGCGGAAGCTTGTAGGGAGTAGGAAGTGTCACTTCCCATCGGCCCCAAGATCCAATACGCTCCCCCGAGATGGCCGAGAAGGAGCTGCTCTACGAGGTGAGCGACGGGGTCGCGACGCTCACCCTGAACCGCCCCGACCAGCGCAACGCGCTCAACGGCGAGCTCCTGACCCAGCTCGTCGAGGCCGTGAAGACGGCACGCGACGACGACGCGGTCAGGGCGGTCGTCCTCACCGGCGCGGGTGAGAAGGTCTTCTGCGCCGGCGCCGATCTGGGCGGGTTCGCGGCCGACGCCGCCCTGGTCGAGAAGCACTTCGCCTCGGACCTCTTCCTCGAGTTCTTCCGCCTGATGCCGCGGCTGGGCAAGCCGTCGCTCTGCGCGGCGAACGGGCATGTGCTGGCGGGCGGCATGGGGCTGGCGCTCAGCTGCGACCTGCTGATCGCCAAGGAGGGCGCGCGATTCGGAACCCCCGAGATCAACGTCGGAGCCTTCCCGTACATGATCATGGCGATCATCTATCGCAACGTCCCGCGCAAGAAGGTCAACGAGATGATGCTGCTGGGGGAGCAGATCTCGGCGGAGGACGCGGTCACCTACGGCCTTGCGAACAAGGTGGTCCCGGCCGAAGAATTCCAGGGGGCCGTCGACGACTGGGCGGCGAAGCTCGCATCGAAGAGCCCGGTGCTGATGCGCCTTGGCCACGACGCGATCTACCGCCAGCAGGACATGGCGCTCGACGACGCGCTCGAGTTCCTGCGCTCGCAGCTCTCGCTGACCTTTTCGACCGAGGACATCCAGGAGGGCGTCAAGGCGTTCTTCGAGAAGCGCGAGCCGAACTGGAAGGGGCGCTGATGGAAGCGAAGGAAGAGGCCAAGGCCCAGAACGACGCCCTGCGCGAGAAGACCGAGGACCTGCACGCGCGCCGCGAGAAGGCGAAGCTCGGAGGCGGCGAGGACAAGATCGCCAAGCAGCACGAGCGCGGCAAGCTCACGGCGCGCGAGCGCATCGAGCTGCTCTGCGACGAGGGCACGTTCGTGGAAATGGGCATCCACGCGCGCCCCCACTCCTCGCAGCGGGCGATGGAGGGAAAGGAGGCGCCCGCCGACGGCGTCATCACCGGCTGGGGCGACGTCGACGGCAAGACCTGCTGCATCGCCGCCTACGACTTCACCGTGATGGCGGGATCGATGGGCATGACCGGCGAGTTCAAGGTCGGCCGCCTGCGCGAGATGGCGCTGAACAAGCGGATGCCCTTCATCTGGCTGCTCGACTCGGCGGGAGCCCGCATCCAGGAGGCGGCCGGGTCGATGTTCGCCGGCTCCGGCCATCTGTTCCGGGAGGAGGTCGTGATGTCCGGAGTGGTTCCGATGGTCGCGGCGATGATGGGTCCCTGTGCCGCGGGCACGGCCTACATCCCCGGTCTCTCCGATTTCGTGCCGATGGTGGTTGGCCAGGGCGCGATGGCGCTCGCGGGCCCGCACCTGACCAAGGCGGTCACCGGCGAGGACATCTCCATGGAGGACCTGGGAGGGGCCAAGGTCCACTGCCGCAAGTCGGGCGTGGGCGACCTCGAGGTAGCCGACGACGAGGAGTGCATCCGGGCCGTCAAGGACTACCTCTCCTACTTCCCCGCTAACTGCGAGCAGCGGCCGCCGCTGGCCGCGACCGACGATCCGGACGACCGCCGCTCCGAGAAGTTGCTGGAGATCGTCCCCGAGTCGAACCGCCAGCCCTACGACATGTACGACGTGATCCGCGAGATCACCGACGACGGCGAGTTCTTCGACATCAAGCCGAAGTTCGCGAAGACGATCATCACCTGCCTCGCGCGCTTCGGGGGCATGCCCTGCGGGATCGTCGCCAACCAGCCGAAGCAGCTGGGCGGCATTCTCGAGAACGACTCAGCCGACAAGGCAGCGCGGTTCGTGAACCTCTGCGACGCCTTCAACATCCCGCTGCTCTTCCTGCAGGACGTGCCGGGGTTCATGGTCGGCTCCAAGGTGGAACACGCCGGGATCATCCGCCACGGGGCGAAGATGCTCTATGCGGTCAGCCGCGCGACGGTGCCGAAGATCACGGTCGTCGTGCGCAAGGCCTACGGGGCCGGCTACTACGTGATGAACGGCAAGGCCTACGAGCCCGACCTGATCGTCGCCTGGCCCTCGGCCGAGATCTCCGTGATGGGGGCCGAGGGCGCGGTCAACATCATCGGCCGCTCGGCGATCGAGGCCTCGGACGACCCCGAGGCGACGCGAAACGAGATGCTCGAGGGGATCCGCAAGACGATCGACCCCTACCTCGCCGCCGGCAACGCGCTGATCGACGACATCATCGACCCGCGCGAGACCCGCCCGACGATCATCAACGGCCTGCGCATGGCCAAGGACAAGCGCGTGGATCGCCCCTGGAAGAAGCACGGCGTGATGCCGGTATGAGCCGTTTCGCTGACCCGGTGATCATCAGCAACTCGATCAGCGGCGCGATCGCGAACCGCGACCAGTGCCCGGCGATCCCCTACACGCCCGAGGAGTACGCGGCCGAGGCGCGGCGCGCGGTGGACGAGGGGGCGAGCCAGATCCACATCCACGCCCGGACGCCCGACGGCACTCCGTCGTATGAGATCGAGGACTTCCGCGCCATCACCGAGGCGATCCGCTCCGAGGTGGACGACGTGATCATCAACTACTCGACCGGCGCGATCGGGGTGCCCGTCGAGAAGCGCCTCGCCTATCTGCGGGAGCTCCGGCCCGACGTCGCCGCGCTCAACATGAGCTCCATGAACTACGCCAAGTACTCGCGGAGGCGCAAGGACTTCGTCTTCAAGGCCGTGTTCGAGAACAGCTTCGATCTGATCGCGCAGTTCCTCGGGGAGATGATCGAGCTGGGGATCCAGCCCGAGCACGAGTGCTTCGACGCGGGGCACGTCGCCAACCTCGACCCCTTCCTCGACATGGGGACGCTCGAGCCGCCGCTGCAGATCTCCTTGGTGATGGGGGTGAACGGCGGCATCCGCCCGACGCCGCGGAACGTCGCCTTCATGGCCGATCAGGTGCCTGACGGCCCGGAGGGGCCGAACAACTGGCAGCTGATCGGGGTCTCGCGCGACCAGTGGAAGCTGCTGGCCGCGGCGCTCGACCTGGGCGGCAACGTCCGCGCCGGCCTCGAGGACAACCTCTACCTGCCGAACGGCGAGATGGCGAAGTCGAACGGCGAGCTGATCGCGAAGGCCCGCCAGATGGCCGAGAACATCGGCCGCCGCGCGGCGACCGTCGCCGAGGCGCGCGAGCTGCTCGGGCTCCCGAGGCGCGACGAGCCGACCCGCCGCGAGGTGCTCGCCCATCCGCTCGAGACCTCGGAGGGCTCCCCCGAATGAGCGCGCAGCCCGCGCCGCTGTCGGACGTCCGCGTGCTCGACCTGACCCGCCTGCTGCCCGGCGGCTTCTGCACGCTGCTGCTGGGCGACCTCGGCGCCGACGTGATCAAGGTCGAGGACACCGGCGCCGGCGACTACGTGCGCTGGGCGCCCCCCTTCTACGGCTCCGACGAGCACACCCCGCTCGGCACCCGCTCCGCCCTGTACCTCTCGCTCAACCGCAACAAGCGCTCGATCCGCCTGGACCTGAAGCAGAAGGAGGGGAAGGCCGCCCTGCTGCGGCTGGCCTCCGACGCGGACGTGCTGGTCGAGAGCTTTCGCCCGGGCGTCCTGGACCGCCTCGGGGTCGGCTACGAGGAGCTCGCGAAGGCGAACCCGGCGCTTGTGTACTGCCCGATCACCGGCTACGGCCTGGACGGCCCCAACCGCGACCGCGCCGGCCACGACCAGAACTACCTGGGCCTGAACGGCATCCTCGGGCTCACCGGCGACGCCGACGGCGCCCCGATCCAGGCGGCGGGACAGATCGCCGACCTGGGCGGCGGAGGCATGATGGCGGCGATGGGGATCCTGGCGGCGCTCCACGAGGCGCGGCGCTCGGGCCAGGGCCAGGTGGTCGACGTCTCGATGACCGACGGCTCCCTGGCCTGGCTGGCGATGGTCGCGGGCCAATACCTGTGCGACGGGGTGGTCCCCAAGCGCGGCGACCTGCCGCTCGCCGGCAGAATCATCTGCTACCGCCCCTATGAGGCCAAGGACGGCTGGGTCAGCTGCGGCGCGCTCGAGCAGAAGTTCTGGGCCGCGTGGTGCAACGGCGTTGGCCGCGAGGACCTGATCGCCCATCAGTTCGACGCGCCCGGGTCCGACGCCCACAAGGAGGCCGCCGAGATCTTCAGGGGGCGGACCCGAGCCGAGTGGAAGGCCTTCAACGACGAGCACGACTGCTGCATCGAGCCGATCCTCGACATCGACGAGGCGCTGGCCTCCGAGCAGGTGCGCGAGCGCGAGATGGTCGTCTCCTACGAGCAGCCGGAGTTGGGCGAGGTGCGCCAGCTCGGCTTCCCGCTGAAGCTCTCGCGCACGCCGGCGAGCGTGCACCGGCCCGCGCCGGCGCTGGGCGAGCACACGGCCGAGGTCCTCCGGGAGGCGGGGATTGGAGACGAGGAGGTCGAGGCGCTGATCTCCTCCGGCGCCGCCAAGGGCCCCGACGCCGAGGTCAAGGGCGAGGCGTTCATGGCGTGACACCGGCGAAGACGACACCGGCGAAGGCGAAACGAACGAAGGCGAGACGAACGAAGGCCCAGCCGAAGGACGAGCAGATGCTGCGCATGGGCGAGCTGGCAGAGGCCTCGGGCGTCTCGGCCGCGACGATCAAGCACTACCTGCGCGAGGGCCTGCTGCCCGAGCCGGTGAGGACCTCGCGGAACATGGCCTACTACCCGGCCGAGTTCGTCGAGCGCATCCGCCTGATCAAGCAGCTGCAGGAGGAGCGCTATATGCCGCTGCGCGTGATCAAGGACCTGCTGGACGAGGACCCCGACCGCGCCAGGGCGCTGATCGAGCTGGGCGACCGGTTGCTGGAGCGGGTGCGCGAGGGCGAGGAGAGCCGCATCACGGCGGCCGAGGTGCGCCGCCGCTACGACGTTCCCCAGGAGGTCCTGGACCGGCTGGCCGAGATCGACGTCCTCAGCCCAGACGAGAACGGCTACTCGCCGGCCGACGTCCGCATCATCGGGGCCATCAGCCGCTTCCGCGCCGGAGGCTACGACGAGCAGATCGGCTTCACCGTCTACGACACGCTCCGCTACAAGAAGGTGATGGGGGAGCTCGTGGCCGAGGAGGTTGATGTGCTGATGGAGAGGCTCGCCGGCGAGGTCGACCCCCAGCGCGCGATCGAGCTGATCGAGGCCGGGATCCGAGCCCCTGAACGAGCTGATGGCCGCGATGCGGACCAAGGAGGTCGTCGCCGAGCTGGAGCGCCGGCGGGGCTCGGACGGCGACGGCGCGGGGAAAAAGAAGGGCTAGTTGGCCGGCTGGGCGCTGGCGCTGATGGTGTTCTACCTGGCGCTCGCCTTCGGGGTCCGCGTCGGGGTCGCGCTCCGCACCACCGGCAAGAGCGGTCTCACTGGCCTGGGCTCGGCGCCCCCGATCGAGCTGTTCGGCGGCGCCCTCTTCTTCGCTCGGCGTGCTGCTCGGCGGCATCAACCCGGCGCTGGCGCTGGCCGACGCCATCCCCGTCTGGGACGAGCTCGACACCACGGCCGCCCACGCGGCCGGCCTCGCCTTCTGCGCCGTCGGCATCGCCGGCACCTTCGCCGCCCAGATGGCGATGGGCGCCTCCTGGCGGATCGGCGTCGATCCCGAGGAGCGAACCGAGCTCGTCACCGACGGCCTCTTCGACCTCTGCCGCAACCCCATCTACACCTTCATGGTCATCGCCTGGGTCGGCTTCGCGCTGCTCGTCCCCAGCTGGGTCGCCCTCGCCGCCGGCGTGCTGCTGATCTCAGGCATCCAGATCCAGGTCCGCCTGGTCGAGGAGCCCCACATGACCGCCACCCACGGCGAGACCTACCTCGCCTGGGCCCGCCGCGTCGGCCGCTTCGTGCCCGGCGTTGGGTCAGGCTCGTCTAGTCCGTTCCTGGTCAACCCCCCGGAGCCGGCGGGCGAGCCTACTTGACCATGGCCCCTAGAAGCCGCGTGGGTCCGGCTATGCCGAGGAGGTGAGCAGACCCCATCGCACTCGAGCGTCTTGCGCAGGCCCTCCTCGAGCGGGGTGGGGGTGAAGCCGAGCTCGCGCTGGGCCTTCGACGCGTCGGCCTTCGCCTGCCACTGGAAGAAGTGGAGCTGGCCCTTGGCGAGCATCGGGGACTTCTTGATGACGCCGGAGACAGCCTCGCCCGCGGCCGCAAAGACTCTTGCAAGAGGGACCGGCATCGTCGGGGGCACGCGGCCACGGCCGGCGATGCGGACGACCTCGCGGGCGAGGTCGCCGAGCTCCATGTAGGTGTCGGTGAGGATGTAGCGCTCGCCATCCTTGCCGACGTCGGCGGCGGCGAGGTGGCCACGGACGACGCCGTCCACGAACACGAGGCCCATGCCGCCGGGAACCATGGCGGGGAGCTTCTTCTCGACGACGGGACGGAAGAGGCCGTTCTCGAGGGTGTGGCTGGAGGAGGGGCCGGGGCCGTAGACGCCGGTCGGGTTCGTGATCACGACCTCCATGCCGTCGCGCTGGGCTAGGACCCGCCGCTCCGCCTCCTGCTTGGAGCGCTCGTAGGCCGTGCCCTTCGGATAGTCGGCGACCTCGGACTCGTCGAAGCTCGCGCCCTGTTCGGCGTGGAAGACGTCGTTGGTGGAGGTGTGGATGAACCGCCGCACCCCGGCCTCGTGCGCGGCGCGGGCCAGGTCGCCGCTTCCCGCCGCGTTGACGCGGTCGAAGATGCCCTCGTCGGCGAACCACTGCTCAGGCAGCCCCATGGCGTTGAAGACGAGCTCGCAGCCGGCGACGGCCGGCGGCAGGGTGGACGGGTCGGTGACGTCGCCGCGCGCGACCTCCACGCCCGATGGGAGCACGGCGACGGCGCGCTCGGGATCGCGGACGAGCACGCGTACGTCGTCCCCACGCTCAAGCAGCGCCGAGGCGAGGGCGTTGCCGACCTTCCCTGTGGCGCCCGTGACGAGGACCTTCACGGCGCCATCGTATTGCGGCTCAGTCTCTGAGCCGGCCGGGCTCAGCCCGAACGGCCGGCGGCGAGCTTCCGGGCGCCCTTCTTGCGCTGCTTGGCCTTCTTCTTGCGGGTCTTGGCCGCCTTCGCGGCGGCCGCGCGGCGGTCCTCGTCGAGCGACATGCGCTCCTGGATCCGGCCGGCTGCCGTCCGCAGGTCCTCGACGGCCTTCTTCGCGGCCTTGGGGCGGTCAGTGCCGCTCCTCGATGCAAGCGCGGAGCTGACCTTCCGGGCCTTGCCCTTGCGAACGCCGTGGGAGCGCAGTTCCTTGTAGAGCGATTTGTCCTTGGCCATTCTCGCCTCCTGGAAGTAGGTTCGCTGCCGGTTGAGTCGTTCGCTTGTGTCGTCCCCACAAGCCTGCCCGGATCGCCGCACGGGAAACGTGCCAGGAGGTGGGCCGCCTCCTCCGCGTCCGGCAGGGAGGGCCGCTAGATTGACTGGTCAGTCAGCCGGAGGAGAGGATGCGCGCAGCAGCCGTACAGCTGAACTCGACCGACGACCGCGATCGCAACCTCGAGGTCGCCGAGAAGCTCGTCCGCGAAGCCGCCGCGGACGGAGCCGAGCTGGTCGCGCTGCCCGAGAAGTGGACCTTCCTGGGCCCCGGCGAGGGGATCGCCGCGTGCCGCCGAGCCCCTCGACGGCCCCTCGATCAGCGCCGCCTCGGACTGGGCGTCCGAGCTGGGCATCCACCTGCTGGCGGGCAGCTTCCCGGAGCTCCTCGGCGGGCACCGGAAGCCGTTCAACACCTCGGTCCTGCTGGGCCCCGACGGCTCCATCGCAGGCGTCTACCGCAAGATCCACATGTTCGACGTGGACGTCGGCGGCGTCTCCTACCGCGAGTCCGAGACCGAGGACGCCGGCGGCGAGGTCGTGGTCGCGGGCGCCGGCGGCGTCCCGGTCGGCATGACCGTCTGCTACGACCTGCGCTTTCCTGAGCTCTACCGGATCCTCGCCCTGCGGAACGCGCGGGTGATCACGGTTCCGGCGGCCTTCACCGAGCACACTGGGCGCGACCACTGGGAGATCCTGCTGCGAGCCCGGGCGATCGAGAACCAGGTCTTCGTGCTGGCGCCGAACCAGACCGGTGAGGCGCCGCCCCACTACCGCAGCTACGGCCACTCGATGATCGTTGACCCGTGGGGGGTGGTCCTGGCCCAGGCGCCCGACTCGGTGGGCTTCGTCAGCGCCGAGCTCGACTTCGGCGCCCAGGACGAGGTGCGCGACAACCTGCCGTCGCTCCGCAACCGCCGGCCGCGGCGCCTACGAGTGGCCCGAGGAGCAGGGCGGGTCGGCCCAAGTCCCCTCGCAGGCGGCCGGCATCGCCGGGCCCACCAGCCGGGCGGGGACGCCCTGATGGCCGCGGCCAACGACAACGAGGGCCGCGCCGCCGACAAGCGCCGCCAGATCCTGGACGCCGCGATTCGGGTCTTCGCCCGCCAGGGCTTCCACAGCGCCCGCGTCAGCGACATAGCCGAGGAGGCGGGGGTCGCCTACGGCCTCGTCTACCACTACTTCGACTCCAAGGAGCAGATGCTGAACGAGCTCTTCACCGAGCGCTGGTCGCTGCTCCTGGACGCGATCCGCCAGGCCGACTCCGAGCTCGACAGCCCCCGCGCCAAGCTCGGGGCGGCCGCGGGCTTCATCGTCGAGTCCTACCGCCACAACCCCGAGCTGATGAAGGTGATCATCGTCGAGGTGACCCGGGCGGCCAACTCCTTCGGGCGCACCCACCTGCCCGAGATCCGCCAGGCATACGACGCGATCGCCAAGATCGTCGCCGACGCGCAGGCCGAGGGCGAGTTCCGCACCGACGTCAGCCCCGACTTCGCCTCGATGCTCTTCTACGGGGCCATCGAGCAGCTGCTGACGGGGTGGATCTTCGAGGTCGTCCCCGCCTCCGACTCCGACTACGAGGACGCGAAGTCGCTGGTGGTGGAGACGATCTGCGGCGGGCTCGAGCCGCGGCCGGCCGGCGACCGGCTGGCGGGCTAGCGGGCGGTGAGCTAGCCAGTGTGGGAGGGCCTCGCCCGTACCCGGCGCCAGGACCGGGTGCTGCACGGCTCCGCCAAGGTCGCCAACGTCCTCTTCGGCCTGGTGGCGATGCCGATCTGGATCTTCGGCCAGCTGCTCGGCGGGCGGCTGCGCGACCTGCTCGTGGCCCTCGAGCGCCGCGGGCGGAGGCCGCTGCCGCTGCCCGCGCCCCGCGAGCGGTCGATGGCGGCCCTGATGGCAGATCTCGAGGCGCTGCCGCAGGACCTGCAGCGCAACCCGCTGGCCGAGCTTCGCTTCGGGATGGGAGACATCTCCAACTTCGTGCTCGCCCAGCAGCGCCAGGGGGCGGTCCTGGGCTACCGCTACCCGGCCCAGTTCGAGGACCACATCTTCGAAGGGGCCGACGGCGAGCGCATCGCCGCCTCGATCGCGCTCCAGGAGGCGGCCCGGCCCGGCCTGATCGTCGTCCACGGCCTCTTCACCTCGAGCCGCTTCGACTACGTCCGCCAGATCGCGGTTCGCGCCTACTACGAGTGGGGCTTCAACGTCGCGGTGATCGACCTGCGCAGCTTCGGCATGACAGAGCTCACCAGCACGGCTCCTTCGACCGCCGGCTGGAAGGAGGGCGAGGACCTGATCGCGCTGGCCCGCTACCTGAAGGAGCTGGGCGCAACCAGCGTCGGCCTGCTCGGGATCTCGCTCGGCGGCAGCTCGGTCTTGAATGCCTCGCACCTCGAGGGGGCCGAGGCGCTCCTCGACGGCGGCATCCTCGCGGTCTCGCCGCCGGCAGTGCCCAAGGAGGTCTGGGCGCGGCTCTCGGAGCCGGTCCCGCGCCGGCACCCGCGCTACCCGATCCATCGTGCCTTCAAGGCTGCGCTGATCTCCCGCGTGCGCTCGGGGCGCTGGCCCCCGGAGGCCGAGGACATGGAGCGCGTGCTGGAAACCGTCTCGGCGCCGTATTACGGGATCGACGCCGAGGAGATCTGGCGGCGGGCGGCCGGCCGCGACCACGTGCCCGAGGCCAAGGTGCCGCTGCTGGTGCTGCATCCCTCCGACGACCACATCGTCAAGGTGGACCAGGCCCGCATCCTGCAGGACGCGGCCGCCGGCAACGACCTGGTCCGCGTCTGGATCCTGCCCGCCGGGCAGCATGGCCTGCTGGAGACGGCCGACCGGGACTGGACCCACGCCGTCTACCGTGCCTTCTTCGAGCGCTGGGGCGACTACGCGGAGCGCCCGCGCCAGCCGGCCGATGGCGGCGCCGAGGTGGTTTACTCCGCTGCGCAGACCGGGTAGCGCGATAAGGAGAGCGACGTGGACAGCGACATCTTCAGAAGACTGACCTGGGCGGGGCTGCTGGCGGCGATGGGTGCGCTGGCGACCGTCACCGCGCACCGGCTCTCCGAGGTGATCTGGCGGCGCGTCTTCAACGAGGACCCCCCCGAGTGAGCGGCGGCCCCGCATCCGGCGAGACGCCGCGGGTCCCGCCCGAGCCCGGACAGTCGCTCCCCCGGGTCGAGCCGACCACGCCGCCCTCGTCGGGCCCCAACGGCCCCAATCCCGAGGACATGAGCGTCGGCGAGCTCGTCTTCGAGATCTCCGACCGCGCCACCGTCCTCGTCCGCGAGGAGATCGAGCTCGCAAAGACCGAGGTCACCGAGAAGCTCAACCAGCTCCTGCAGGGCGGGGTCACGGCGATCGTCGCCGGGGTCTTCCTGCTCGCGGCGCTGATGCTGATCATGCACGGGATCGCCTGGCTGCTGAACGACCTCGTCTTCGACAACTCGTGGGCCGGTTTCCTGGTGGAGGCCGCGCTCTTCCTGCTGATCGCGGCGGGCGCGGGGTTCTTCGCCTACCGCACGTTCCAGACCGCCTCGCCCCCGGTGCCCGAGATGGCGATCGAGGAGGCGAAGGAGATCAAGGCTGCCTTCGACAACGAGGAGGAGGACTGATGGAGTCTCAGACCAGCACCGGCACCGCGCCAGGACCGACCGGCAACGGCCGCTTCGCCCCGCCTCCCCCCGGCACCCGGTCGGCTGACGAGATCCGGCGCGACATCGTCGATCAGCGCACCGAGCTCTCGCGCTCGGTGGATGCGCTGCGCAACCGCTGGGGCGAGGCCACCGACGTCGGCACCCAGATCAAGAAGCACAAGGGCCAGCTGATCGCCGGAGCCGCAGTGGTCGGCCTGGTGGTCGGCGGCATCCTGGCGCTGCGCCGCCGCAGGTAGCAGCCCTCTAGTCCAGGCCCACCGCGGAGCGCGTGGTCGCGCCGATCCCGAGCAACCCGGGGCCTACGTGGGCGCCGACCACGGGGCCCATCTCCGCCATCACGAGGGGCTCGCTGCCGAAGATCGGGCGGCAGGCCTCGATCAGGCTGGCGGCGGCGTCGGGGTCCTGGACGTGGTTCACGACCCAGGCGTCGGCGCCGTCCTCGTGGCGCTGCTTCGCGTAGCCGACCAGGCGCTCGACCGAGCGGGCGCGGGTGCGCACGCGCTCGACCGGGGTCACCTCCTCCTCGAAGGTGAGGATCGGCTTGATCTTCAGCGTGGTGCCGATCCAGGCGCCCGCGGCGCCGATGCGCCCCCCGCGGCGCAGGTATTCCAGGGTGTCCACCGCGAACCACAGCTTCAGGCTCCGCCGAGCCTCCTGGGCCCCGGCGACGATCCCTTCCGCCGAACGGCCCTCCGCCGCGGCGCTCGCGGCGCCCAGCACCACCATCGCCATCCCGCCGGCGGCGGTCTTCGAGTCGACGATGTGGATCCGCTCCCCGCCCGTGCCGTCGGCGATCAGGCGCTCGCGCGCCTGGACGGCGGTCTCGTAGGTGCCCGAGATGCCGGCCGAGATGTGGATCGAGACGATCTCCCGCCCCTCGGCCAGCAGCGGCTCATAGACGGAGAGGAAGTCGCCCACCGACGGCTGCGAGGTGGTCACCGCCTCCTCGGAGGCCCGCAGGCGCTCGTAGAAGCCGTCGAGGTCGTCGAGCAGGTCGATCTCGCGCTCCTGTTGTCCCTCGAGGCCGACGTAGAGGCTGACCAGGTGGATCTCGTGGCGCTTCAGCACCTCCGGTGCCAGATAGGAGGTGGTGTCGGCGACCAGGGCCGGTCCAGTCGAGGCGCTCACAGCGACCGTTCTACCATGCTCGCCGATGGCAACCACGCTCGTCACGGGCGGGACGGGCTTCATCGGCTCTCACGTCGTCAGGCAGCTCGCCGAGCGGGGCGAGCGCCTGCGCCTGCTGATCCGGCCCGGCCGCGACGCCTCCCACCTGGACGGCATCGCCTTCGAGCGGGCTGACGGCGACATCACCGACCGCGATTCGGTGCGGGCCGCGATGGACGGGGTGGACCGGGTCTTCCACGTCGCCGGCAAGACCTCGATGCGGGTGGCGGACCGCAGTCGCGTGTTCGAGGTCAACGTCGGCGGTACCCGCATCGTGATGGAGGAGGCCCTGCGCGCCGGCGTCGTCCGCGCGGTCCACACCTCAAGCGCCGGCGCGGTGGGGCCCGCCCGGCGCGAGGGCACGGCCGACGAGTCCCAGCCCTTCACGGCCGGGCGGCTTGGGATCGCCTACGTCAACGCCAAGCACGACGCCGAGGCGGTGGCGATGCGCGTCGCCGCCAAGGGACTGCCCGTGGTCGTCGTCAACCCGACGTTCGTGCTCGGGCCCGATGACCCCTCCGGGACCTCGAACCGGCTGGTGCGCCGCCTGCTGCTGAGGCGGATCCCCGCCTATGTCGACGGGGGCCTGAACGTCGTCGACGTCCGCGACGTCGCCCGCGGGCACCTTCTGGCCGACCAAAAGGGCCAGGAGGGCGAGCGCTACCTGCTCTCGGCCCGCAACTTCACCCTGCAGCGGCTCTTGGCGGACCTGAGTCGCATCGCCGGCGTGCCGCCGCCGCCGCTGAAGCTCCCCGGCCAGGCGCTGCTCGCGAGCGTCGAGGCGCTGTCGCGCGCGGGTCTGCCGGCGCCGGCCTCGCCCGACGAGGTCCGCTCGGCGATGCAGTGGTGGACCTACCGCAACGACAAGGCCACCGAGGAGCTGGGCTTCGAGCCCCGGCCGCACGAAGAGACCCTGGAGGAGACCGTGGCCTGGCAGGTCGAGCAGCTCGGTCCGCGCGCCGAGCGGCACCTGCTCTCCGACACCGCCCTTCGCGGGGCCGGCCTGGCGGCGAGGGTGCTTCCCTTCTGACCATGGAGGCGACCCGCCGCGTGCTCTACCGCTGCCGCACCCCGACCAACTTCCTCTGCCCCTGCGGCGCCGTCGCCCGCGAGCTGAAGCGGGCGGGGTTGGAGCACCGCACCGAGCGCGTGCCCTACGGCCGCGCCAAGCGCCCCGAGATCGTGGAGCTGACGGGCCAGAAGCGCGTGCCCGTGCTGGTGGACGCCGACGAGGTCATTCACGACTCCAGGCGCATCCGGGAGTACGTGGAGTGGCGCTATACAATGGATAGCGATGGCTGAGACCCCAGACCCGATCACGATCACCGACACGGCCGCGGCCAAGATCAACGAGCTCCTGGCCGACACCCCCGAGGGTGAGGAGCAGGCGCTCCGCGTCGCCGTTCGCGGCGGTGGCTGCTCGGGCTTCCAGTACGCGCTCGCCTTCGACGCCCCAAAGGCCGACGACCACCGCTTCGAGGCCAAGGGCGTCGCGGTGGTGATCGACAAGACCTCGATGCAGTTCGTGTTCGGCTCCGAGGTCGACTGGGTGGATGGCCTGCAGGGCGCCGGCTTCTCGGTCAACAACCCGAACGTGGTCGCCGCCTGCGGCTGTGGCTCCTCCTTCCAGGTGAAGGAAGAGACCGCAGAGCAAGCCGCCTCGGTCTAGCCTCGCCGGCTCTCCTGCCCGCCTCGCGCCGGCGCTAGTCTGCGGGCATGTGCAGAAACATCCGAACGCTCCACAACTTCGAGCCGCCCGCGAGCGCCGATGAGGTCCACGAGGCCTCGCTGCAGTACGTGCGCAAGATCAGCGGTTCGGCCAAGCCCTCGCAGGCGAACGCGGAGGTCTTCGAGCGAGCCGTCGAG
Organism: uncultured Solirubrobacterales bacterium; assembly: GCA_963813725.1. GTDB lineage: Bacteria > Actinomycetota > Thermoleophilia > Solirubrobacterales > 70-9 > VGBV01. The sequence continues at coordinate 197,859 of CAWFAI010000008.1, read as the reverse complement.
GAGGTTGAGGCCGCGACGCAGCGGCTGCTCGACGGGCTTGGTGACCAAGGCGCCGCCGAAGGACCGCGAGGTCGAGGCCGAGAAGCGCCGCGCACGCGCCCGCGAGCGCTTCGCCGCCGCCTAGGCGGCGATCCGCGGCGAGGGGACCGGGCGCCTAGTTGCGCTCGATCTGCATCGGCGGGCTCTGCTGGGGGTCCGCCTGCAGTTCCTGCTTCGCCGATGGCGGCACCTCTGCGGGCTGCTGGGCTCCCAGCAACTCCGCCAGCTCGCCGGACTCGGCCATCTCCTCGACGATGTCGCAGCCGCCGACCAGCTCGCCCTTGACGTAGAGCTGGGGGAAGGTCTGCCAGTCGGAGATCTCGGCGGTCGCCTCGCGCAGCGGCTGCAGCGCGGGCAGCACGTCCAGGGCGGCGTACTCGACGCCCATCGAGTCGAGCACGCCGACCACGCGCATCGAGAAGCCGCACTGCGGCGCCTCGGGGGTGCCCTTCATGAACAGCAGCACCTCGTGGTCGCCGATCAGCTCCTCGACCTTGTCCTTGAGCGCGGGCTCGGCCATCGCCACAGAGAGTAGCGAGCGCCGCACGCCCGGACGCGAAGCGGAGGACGTGGCGAGGGTGTCAGGGGACCGAGGTCTTGATGCTGAGCGCGTGGATCGAGCCGTCGTCAAAGCGGGCCTGGCAGGCCTTCTTGACGAGTCGGTGTTGTTCGATGCGCGACAGGCCTTCGAACTGCGAGGCGGTGACGGCCGCGTGCAGGTGGTCCTGGGTGCCGGTCTGGTCGGTGACCTCGACCTCGGCGCCGGGTAGCGCCGCCTCGATCAGCAGCCTGACCTCGTCGACCGCGATCGCCATCGGTCCCAGTCTAGGTCCCCACCGGCCCGAGATGAGCCCTTAGGATCCATTTGGGCACCCGCGGGGAGTGGGGCGCCAGCTGAACATAGGTGGCGGCGCCGACGCCGCGTCACCGTCGACGAGAGGAGGAGTCCCTTGCGCGCACGGATGGCCGATGCTGCGGCGGGGCTGACCGCGGCCGAACGCGAGGTGGCCGACCTGCTGCCGATCGAAGCAGAGCCGGCCGAGGCATACCGGGTCCTGCGCGAGGTTCCGTACTGGTTTCACACCTTCGCGCTCAACCGGGCCGCCGGCATCTACGCGCCCGGCACCGCACGCGACCACCGGTACCGTCTGCCGGCCATCCCCCGGGACTTCAGCGGCCTGCGGGTACTCGATGTCGGCGCGTTCGACGGCTTCTACGCCTTCCTGGCCGAGGCGAGGGGCGCGCGCGAGGTGGTTGCGGTCGACAACGAGCAGTACGTACATTGGGTCCGCGATCGCTGGGGGGTCGAGCTGGGTGGCGGCGAAGGCTTCACCGCGATCAAGGGCCTGCTCGGCTCGCGCGTCAGCTACCAGAGGCTCGACGCCTTGGACCTGGGCCGCCTCGACGGCGGATTCGATCTGGTCTTCTGCTTCGGCATCCTCCACCGCGTCGAGGCTCCCCGGCGGCTGTTGCGGGTGCTTCGCAGGAGCCTCGCGGGCCGCGGCCGCGTGCTGCTGGAGACCCACGGCGTGTTCGAGAGCCCCAACGACGGCGACGCGATCCATCGCTACGGCCCCGGCGAGGTCTATCCCGGTGACGACTACGTCTACTGGGGCTTTACGGCTGAAGGCCTCGATTTGCTCGCCCGGGATGCGGGCTACACCGGTTTCGAGCTGGTCGACGCGCCCTTGATCGACGGCCACCCGCGGATCATCGGCACCCTGCAGGGCTAGCTTCACACGACGTTCACGCGAGGGTTGCAAGCCGGTCACACCGCGGGGCCGCCGCGCCGCTCCCATACCCATCGGTGGCACTGCCCAGGCTGATCGCCCACAGGCTAGGACGGGCCTACGGCGTTGACTCGTCGAGAGTGCGCTCGAAGGCGCGCTTCGGGGCCGCGTCGACGGCCTCGAGACCGATGTCTGCATGATGGCCGACAGCGGGCTGGCGCTGCTGCACGACCCGCTGCTCTCGCTGGGGACCACGCTGGAGGGCTGGGCCCATGAGCGCAGCACGGCCGAGTTGCGCCGAGCCCGGCTGCGATCGAGCGGGGGCCGGCTCAGCGAGGAGAGCCCCCTGTTCGTCGAGGATCTGCTCGAGGCGGCACCGCCCGAGCTCGAGCTCCAGCTCGAGGTCAAGGCTCACGCCGACAAGGAGCTGGCGGCGAGGACCGCGGGGGAGATCTGCCGTCGCCACCGGGCCGATCGCGATCGGATCGAGGTGATCAGCTTTCATGCCGCCGCCTGCGCGACCGCCGCCGCGCACGGCTTCCGCGCGCGGCTTGTGACCTGGGCCGACTACGCGCCCGAGGCTCTGGCCGCCTGGGCGCGCGGCCATGGCGTCGGCGGCGTCTCGGTTGAGCACTTTCTCCTCAGCAAGGTCCTGGTGCAGACGATGCGCCTTGCCGGCATCAGCGTCAACACGGGAACCGTCAATCGGGTCGAGGAGCTCGAGCGGATCCTGGAGCTGGATGTCGACGGCGTCTGCACTGACCGCCCGCACGAGCTGCGGGCCGAGGCCGAGGCCGGAGGCCTGGGGGTGGAGGGCGCGCCCGCCGTGCAGGCCGCCTGAGGCAGGGGATCCGTTCAGCCGGCTCGCACCGAGCGTCCTGCCGTCGCCGCCTCGACCATCTCCTCGACGGTGCAGAACTTCACGCGTGGGCGGCCCTGCGGCTCGCCGGCGGCCTTCTCGGCCTCGTCAATGGCCTGCCAGCCCTCGTACGTGACGTGGTCGGGCTTCCGCTCGTCCAGCAGCGCCTCGATCGCGCCCCGGTCGCCGGCCAGCTCGGGCTCGGGCAGCTTTCCCTCGGCGAGGTCGGCCAGGAGGCCATTCACGGTCTCCTGGGAGTCCTTCTTGTTGGTGCCGATCACTCCCGAGGGCCCTCGCTTGATCCAGCCGGTGGCGTAGAGGCCGAGGACCTGCTCGCCGCCGTCGGTCACGCGGCCGGCCTCGTTGGACATGACGCCCCTGCGCTCGTCGAACGGGAGGGTCTCGTCCAGCGGCTTGCCGAGGTAGCCGATCGAGCGCAGCACCATGCCGCACTCGATCGTCTCGCGCTCGCCGGTGTCGCGGGCGCGGACCGAGCCGTCCTCCTCGACCAGCTCGTTGCGGCCGATCACGATCCGCTCGACCCTGCCGTCGCCCTGGATCTCGACCGGCGAGCTGAGGAAGCGCAGCACGATCCGCTGCTTCTTGCCCTCTGGCTCGCGCTGGGAGAACTCGGTGAAGATGTCGACGTTGCGGCGGTTGGTGGGGTCGCAGTCCTCGGACTCGACGTAGGCGCGGCTGATCTCGTCCAGCTCCATCTCGGCCGGGTCGATGACGATGTCGGCCTGGGTCATCTCGCCGAGCTCGCGCACCTCGGGGTTGGTGAAGGCGGCCTGGGCCGGGCCGCGGCGGCCGAGCACGACGATCTCCTTCACCCCGCTTTCGGCCAGCGCCTCGATCGCGTGGTCGGCGGTGTCTGTGCCCTCGAGCTCCTCGCGGGGCAGGGCGAGCATGCGGGCGACGTCGGCGGCGACGTTTCCGTTGCCGATCACCACCACGCGCTCGCAGGAGAGGTCGTAGCTGTGCTCGGCGCAGTCGGGGTGGGCGTTGTACCAGTTGACGAACTCGGTGGCCGAATGGCTGCCGGGCAGGTCCTCGCCGGGGATGCCGAGGTGGCGGTCGGTCGAGCTGCCGTAGGCGAAGAGGACGGCGTTGTAGCGCTCGCGCAGCTCGTCGACGCTGACGTCCTCGCCCACGGTGACGTTCCCGAAGAAGCGGAACCCGGGCCGCGCCGCCGTCTTCTCGTAGACGCGGATCACCGACTTGATCTTGGGATGATCGGGGGCCACGCCTGCGCGCACGAGCCCGAACGGGGTCGGCAGCTTGTCGAACATGTCGACCTCGACCGAAGTCTCCTCGGGCTTCATCAGCTGCTCGGCCGCGTAGAAGCCCGCCGGCCCGGAGCCGACTATGGCGACGCGAAGGGGATTCTCGGGGCTTCCGAGCTGCGCTCATATGGAGCGCGAAAGGGTAGCCACTGGGGTCGTGCACTGGGCCCCGCGTGCGCGGGGCCCGCGCCGCCGCTAGCCCTGGTTGAAGGAGTGGGTGTTGCCGTCCGGGTCGCGGAGGAACGCGACCTTGAAGCCGTCGCCCTCGACGATCCCCTTCTCGTTGGTCTGCGAGGTCGCCCTCGTCGTAGCGCTCGAACTCGACGCCGTTCGCCGTCAGCTCGTCCACCACCTTCTCGACGTCGTCCACCAGCCAGCCAGCCATCGTCGCCGTGGACTTGCCGGCGTGCTCGGGCGAGAGGTACACGCTGATGGCCGTCCCCCCGCCGCAGACGATAGCTGATGGGGACGCACGGTCCTCTGGCGGCTTCTCGCCCGGGCTTCAACCCGAGTTTGCCCTCGTAGAACTCCCGTGCGGCTTTCAAATCGGCGGTCGCCATTACGGCGCCGACCTCGTAGTCGCTGAGGCTCCATCTGTCCTCACTCCTCTGTATCGCTTTCACCCCTATGACTACCCGGAGCGGCCGAATTAATCGGCGCGAGCCTAGGCGGGGGTGACGGCGGTGGCCGCGGTGCCGTCGAGGGCGTCGAGCGCTCGCCCCACCGACATCGCCACGCAGGTGAAGATCGGCGTGTCGCGCAGCGTGTAGGAGCTGGACTCGGTGCCGCGCAGCTCCTGCACAAGGTCGAGGAACTCGCCGGGCTCGTCGGCCTCGAAGGAGACGACGAACTCCTGGTCGTCGAGGCCGAAGGAGTAGGTGGTGTTGATCGAGATCTCGGGATAGCGGCGGCCGACATCGATGTGGCTCTTCATGATCCGCTGGCGCTCCTCCATCGGCAGCAGGTACCACTCGCGCTTCTTCTCGAAGGGGTAGACGAACAGGTACCTGCGCTCTGAGACCGCGATCTCGGGCCGCACCGACTCCTCGGAGTAGGGCGAGGGCTTGGTCATCGCCAGGTAGGAGTAGGGGACGCTCGCCCACTTGGCGAGGCCGCTCTGGCCGAGCACCACGTGGAAGGTATGGAGCTCCTCCAGGACCGGGCTCTGGCTCAGGATCAGCAGGTCCGTGTCGCCGCGGGTGCCGACCGTGGAATACGCTCGCAGCGCGCGGTCGGTGGCGAAGTCCTCGCAGGCCGCGACGAACTCGGCCTTGTCAGCGGCGCGCTCGGAGGCGTCGCGCCGCCGCCAGGCGGGATCCAACTTGAAGAACGTGAACTTGACGAAGGTGCGCTCGGGCACGGGAATAAGGGTAATCGCCGCCGCGCTCGCGGTCCTCACGCTCGCTTGCGCCGAAACGGCCGCGGTCGCGACCGCCGCTCCCGCGACCGAGCCGGGATCGCGCGCGGCGCCCACTCTCCAAGATCAGCCGAGCGTCACAGTCGCGATATTGCCGCACGGCATCGAGCCGCGGGACATGGAGGGGATCGAGGGCCTCTCGCCGGGTGTGATGAGCGCCGGGCTATCTGACGTCGCCCCGGCCCAGACCTTCCTCGACATCTCGGCGGGAAACCGCGTCTTCACCTCGCTCTACGACGAGGGGCTGCCGGTGTTCCTGCCGTTCGAGCATCGGGTCCCGGACTGGGGAGTGATCGTCGAGCGCGCCGCCGACGCTCCGGCCGAGATCGTCCCCGGCCTCCTTGCCTCCACGCTGCAGCAGGGCGGCGTGACGATGCGCGCCGACTCGCTGCTGACGACCCCGGCGCTGATGGCCGCCAACCGCCAGGGGCGAGTGGGGAGGGCGAGGCCGTTCGCCTGCCTGGACCGGCTCTGCGGCGGCGTCGCCGTTGTCCCGGCCACCCTCGGCGACCTGCCACGTCTGATCGCGAGGCTGCGCGGGGACGACACGCTGATCGCCTTCGAGCGGCCGCCGGCCGCCGAGCGCGAGGTGCTGGCGATCGGCGCCGCAGGGGAGGGGTTCGAGGGGAACCTGACCTCGGACACCACCCGCACACCGGGATTCGTGCTGGCGACCGACCTGGCGCCGACGATCCTCGGCCGCTACGGGATCGAGGAGCCCGAGGAGATGAGCGGCAGCCCGATCCGCAGCGAGGGGGACCCGGATGCGGCCGCGGTGCAGGACCGCGCGGACCGCATGAAGGTGGTCTCGAAGCGCCGCGGCCCGGCGGTGCTGCGCAACATGATCGCCTGGTTCCTGCTGGCGGCCCTGGCGACCGGGTTGACCCGCGGCAGGGCGGGCCGCACCGCCTTCGCCCTCTTCGGACTCTCGGTCGTCTACCTGCCCGCGCTGTTGCTGATTGGGGCCGCGCTGCGGCCGGATGAGCTCTTGGTGGAGCGATTGGTGGTGGGGCTGGGAGCGCCCGCGCTGGCCGCGCTGACGCTGTATCTGCGCCGTGGCTGGGAGTCGCTGGCGATCGCCTGCGGGGTGACGCTGGGCGCCTACGCGATCGACGTCGTCGCCGGCTCGCCACTGACCGCGCAGTCGCTGCTGGGCCCGAACCCTGGCCTGGGGGTGCGCTTCTTCGGCATCGGCAACGAGCTCGAGGCGGCGCTGGCGGTGGTGATCCCCGTCGGTGTCGGCGCCGCCCTCGCCGCAGCCGCGAGCCGGGGGCACCCCCCCGGCGCGAGGAAGGCGGTCGTTGCCTTCCTGGCCGCGGGAGGCCTGTCCGCGTTGGTGTTCGCGGCCGGCCGCTTCGGCGCCGACGTCGGCGCCGCGATCGTGTTCCCGGCGGGCGCCGCCGTGGCCGCGCTCGCGGTGCCCGGCGCGGCCCCCGTGCTGCGCCGCTGGTGGGTGCTGGCCCTGGTCGTGGCCGCGCCGGTGCTGGGACTCGCCGCGCTGTTCGCGATCGACATCGCGCTGGGGGGTGACGCGCACCTGAGCCGCTCGGTGATCGACGCCGGCGGGGCGGGCGAGCTGGGCGACGTCGTCGAGCGCCGCCTGCGCCTGGCGGCCAGCAGCTTCGGCCGCGGGGTGCAGACGGCCCTGTTCTGGTTCTGCGTGCTGGCGGTGGCCGTGGCGGCGCTCAACAGGCGCCGGATCGGTGCCTGGCTCGCCGCCGCACCCCTCGCCCGGGCCGGCTTCGCCGGAGCGGCGGCCTCCTCGGCGCTGGGCGTGGTCGCCAACGACTCCGCTGCGACCTTCTTCACGGTCGGCACGCTGGGGCTGATCGCGTGCGTGGCTTTCGCCTGGAGCCAGCGGGAGTTGGGTGACGGCAAACACGGATCCGACTGACGGGGATCGCTACCCTCCCGCCATGCGCATTGCCCTGGTTTCACCCTATTCCTGGACATTCCAGGGGGGTGTGAACAGGCACGTCGAGGCGCTGGCGGAGCAGTTCATCGCCCGAGGAGAGCACGTCCGCGTGCTGGCCCCCTGGGACCCGCCCGACGCCGTCACACGTCGCCTGCACCGAGCCACCCCGGAGGACCGCGAGATGCCGGACTACCTGGTCTCGCTCGGACGCACGATCGGGATCGGCTCCAACGGCGCCGTCTCGAACCTCGTCCCGTTCCCGGACGGGCTCGTGCGCATGCGCCGCGAGCTGCGCTCGGGCGACTACGACGTGGTCCACGTGCACGAGCCCCCTGCGCCGCTGATCTCCTGGGACGCCTCCACCTTCCGCGACGCGCCCGTCGTCGGCACCTTCCACGCCTACTCGACCAAGCCGATGCCCAACCACATCGCCACGCTGCTGGGCGCGAGGCGCATCTTCAACCAGCTCTCGGCGCGGATCGCGGTCTCCGAGGCGGCCGCCTGGACCGGCCGCCGCTGGTTCGGGGGCGATTACGTGATCGTCCCCAACGGCGTCGACGTCGAGGCCGCCCACGCCGGACCCAAGACGCCGTCCGACGAGCTGCGGCTGCTGTTCGTGGGCCGCGCCGAGGAGCGCAAGGGCCTGCCGGTGCTGCTGTCGGCTTTCCAGGCGCTGGTCGAGCACGTGCCCGCGAAGCTGACCGTGATCGGGGCGGAGCCCGACGAGGTCGCGCGCGGCATCGCCGACCCCGACCTGCTCGCCCGGATCGAGACGCGAGGGAAGGTCAGCGACGAGGAGCTGTGGGCGGCCCTGGGCGAAGCCGACCTGCTCTGCGCGCCCTCCCTGGCCGGCGAGAGCTTCGGCATGGTGCTGATCGAGGCGATGGCCTCGGGCACCCCGCCGGTCGCCTCGGCCATCGCCGGCTACAGCGACGTCGTCCGCGACGGCGTCGACGGCGTCCTGGTCCCGCCGGCCGATCCCCAGGCCCTGGGCGAGGAGCTGCTTGCGCTCGCGCACGAGCCCGAGCGCAGGCTCGCCCTGGGCGAGGCCGGTCGCGAGAGCGCCCAGCGCTATGCCTGGTCGCATGTCGCCGAAGAGGTCGGCGAGGTCTACGAGCGCGCCGCGCATCCCCTCACCGTTCCCGCCGACCCGATCGAGGCGCGCGCCCGCCGCGCCGGCCTGCTGCGCATGGACGGCGGCCCCAGGCGCCCCGCCAAGCGGATTCCGACCCTCGACCCCCTGTCGGCGCAGGGCGGCCGCGGCCGCCGCGTCGCCCGCCGCCTCGGCCTCGGCATCGCCGCAGTGCTGGGCGTCGGCCTCACCTTCCTCGCGGCGCGCAAGATCGGCGTCGACAGGGTCGCCCACAGCGTCATCGGCAGCGACGTGACCTGGGTGCTGGTCGCCTGCGCCCTGATGGCCGCCGCGATGTTCGCCCGGGCGGCCTCGTGGGTGGCGATCGTCCGCGCCGCCCTGCCGGGCCGGGTCGTCCGCCGCCGCGACGTGACCTCGGCGACGATGATCGGGGTGCTGATGTCGGCCACGCTGCCGGCGCGCCTCGGCGAGCCCGCGAGGGCCATGGTGCTCGCCCGCCGCGTCGGGCGCATGCGCGAGACCTTCGCCGTCCTGATCGGCACCCTGGTCAGCCAGACGGTGCTCAACATCGTCGCCCTGCTCGGCCTGGGCGCGATCATCGTCAGCAGCACCGACCTCTTCCACCGGAGCACCGAGAAGCTGTTCCTGGTCTCGATGGCTCCCCTGCTGTTGCTGGTGGCGGTGCTGCTGGCGCCGTCGCTGGTCCGCGTCGACGGCGAGGGCCGGGTCGCCCGCATGGCCGCCTCGGTCCGCCGCGCGCTGGCGCAGGTGCGCATGGGCCTGGTCGTCTTCAAGCAGCCGCGACGCGGCTCCATCGCCGCCGGGGCGCAGTTGGGCGCCTGGTTCCTGCAACTGCTCTCCTGCTGGGCGCTGTTCGCCGCGCTCGGCCTGGACACGCAGGTCGGGATCGGGGCCGCGGCCGCGGTCCTCTTCGCCGTCAACGTCACCGCGGTCGTCCCCGCGACCCCGTCCAACATCGGCATCTTCCAGCTCGCGGTGATCAGCGTCCTCGTCGGCGGCTTCGGCGTCGGCAAGGCCGATGCGCTCGCCTACGGGATCATCCTGCAGGCCGTGGAGATCGCGACGGCGGTCGCGCTCGGCGCGCCCGCCCTCGTCCGCGAGGGCGTCACCTGGAAGGACATGCGCCTGCGCGCCCTCTCGGCCGCCCCGGTGCGCCTGCAGCCCCGCTCCAGCCAGGGCGAGCGCCCGGGCGACCGCGTCTCGGTCTAGTAGTCCGGGAACCCCGCGAGCAGCTCGGCCAGGCGGTCGGGCTCCTCGATCTGCGGGCAGTGCCCGCACCGCGGCAGCAGCTCGACCCTGGCCTCCGGCAGGGCGGCGACGATGCGCTCGGCCCCGGAGGCCATGACCATCCGGTCCCGCTCCCCCCACACGACCAGCACGGGACAGCCCATCCGGTCGAGGCGGAAAGGGGCCTTGATCTCGGGCAGCAGCCGGCTGCCGGTCGCGATCATCCGGACGAGGTCCTCTCGGCTTCGCACGTGGCTGGTGAAGGCTCCGACCACGCCCGCGTCGGCGCGGCGAGGGCTGGCGAACGCCAGCACGCGATAGGTACTGCCCACGGCGCGCTGCAGCGTCGCCCGGGGGACCGGCACCGGGCTGCTCAGCATCGCCTTCACCAGCGGCGCACCCTGGATCGCGGCGAACCAGGTGGGCATCCCCAGGCCGGCGGGCGCGATCGGGACCACTCCGGCCACCATGCCGTCCTCGTCCCGTTCGGCCGCCCGCATCGCCGTCGTCCCGCCCAGCGAGTTGCCGGCCAACACGACAGAGCCGCCGTCCGTCGACGCCCACCGCTCGACCGCCGCGCCGGCGAAGGCGTCGAGCTGCTCCAGCACCGGGCGCCCGTCGTCCAGGCGCGCGGCCCGCCCGAACCCCGGCATGTCCAAAGCGACCGCGGCGCGGCCCTGCTTGCGCAGCCGGTCCAGCAGCAGCCGCCAGGTATCGGCGCTGTCGGCGTAGCCGTGCAGCAGCACCAGCGGGGGCCCCTCGCCCTCCAGCTCGAGCGCCCTGGTCCTGACCCCGCCAAGCTCGAGGGAGTGCTCGACGATCGGCTCCATCGGCGCTCTCAAGCTAGCGGCGCCGGCGGATGGGCCCCCACTCAGCTCGCGGCCGGCTCCATCTCGCCCTCCTCCTCGACCGAGCCGTCCTCGGGGTCCTCCTCGGGCGGCAGCTCGCCGCCGCGCTCGGTCCCGGCGATCAGCTCGTCGGGGGCCTTCTCCTCCGGGATGAAGCCCGACTTCATGCCGAAGTAGACGGCCTGGGGGTGGTGGGCGACGATCGCGACCGTGGACTGCTCGGGCATCACGGCGTAGCCGTCGCTGAGGGTCATGCCGATCTGCTCCAGGCCCAGCAGGCGCCAGACCTTCTCGTGCTCGGACTGCTCCGGGCACGCGGGGTAGCCCCAGGAGTAGCGCCGGCCCTGATCCATGGGGATCTCGAGCTGGCGGCGGACCTCGGAGTGCAGCCACTCGGCCAGGCCCTCTGCGGCCTGCACGCCGAGCCCGTGCACGAACAGCTGCTCGGAGAACTCGCCGTCGGCCTCGAGCTTCCCGATCAGCTCGGTGACCTCGGGGCCGACGGTGACGCCCTGGATCGCGACCACGTCGCGGTCCTCCGGGGTCGTGGCTGCGATCGGGCGGTAGAAGTCGGCCAGGCAGATGCGGTCGTGCTTGGGCTGGCGGGGGAAGACGAGGCGCTCGATCTCCTTCGCGGGGTCCTCGGGGTCGAAGACCACGACCTCGTTGCCCTCCGACGCACAGGGGAAGTAGCCCAGCCGCGCCTGAGGGTGGAGGTAGTCCTGCTGGCGCCACATGCGCTCGAGCTTCGGGTTGAAGCCCTCGTCGCCGTCGTGGCCCTCCAGGATCCGGCGCCACTCCTCGCCCTTCTTGCCGCGCCCGCCCCAGTGCAGCTTGAACAGCACGTGGCGGTCGAGATAGGGGTAGACGTCGTCGAGGTCGACCTCGACGTCGCGCGCGCCCCAATAGGGCGGCTCGGGGATCTCGACGTCGGTCCGCGCTTCGGAGCGCACGCTGTCGTCGGTCACCGGCGGTGAGTCGTCCTTCTTGACCGGCTTCTCGCGGAACTCCTTGGCCTCCGAGCGCATCCGCTCGACCAGCGCCGAGCGCGCGTCCGAGTCGATCAGCTCGTCCATCGTGTCGAGACCCTGGAAGGCGTCCTTGCAGTAGAAGACGCCGGGTTCGTAGACGTCGTCGTCCTCGCGGCCGTGGGGGTAGAGGATGCGGCGGCCGAAGTCGCGGTTGATCGCGGCGCCGCCGATCAGCACAGGGAACTCCAGCCCGCGCTCGTGCAGCTCCTGCACGCAGGCGGGCATCTGCTTCGAGGTCGAGACCAGCAGGGCCGAGAGGCCGATCGCGTCGGCCTCCTCCTCGATCGCCGAGTTGATGATCGTGTCGATCGGGACCTGCTTGCCAAGGTCGATGACCGTGTAGCCGTTGTTGGTCAGGATCGTGTTGACGAGCGACTTGCCGATGTCGTGGACGTCGCCGAACACGGTCGCGATCACGACCTTGCCCTTGGTGTGGCCCTCGATCTTCTCGAGGTAGTGCTCGAGCTGGGCGACGGCCCGCTTCATCGCCTCGGCGGATTGCAGCACGAACGGCAGGATCAGCTCGCCGGCGCCGAACTTGTCGCCGACCTCCTTCATCGCCGGAAGCAAGACCGTGTTGAGGGTAGGAACGGCGCCGATCTTCTCGACCGACTTGTCGATCCAGTCCTCGATCCCCTCCTTCTTGCGGTGCAGGATCTTCCAGTGCAGGGCCTCCTCGGGCTCCATGCCCTCGGTCGGGTCGCCGGCCGTCTCCTCGTCCTCTTCCCCCAGCTCCTCGAAGTGCGAGATGAACTTCTCGAGGGCGTCGTCGGAGCTGTTGAAGACGAGCGCGTCGGTCAGCGCGCGCTCCTCCTCGCCGATCTCGAAGTACGGGGTGATGTGGTTCGGGTTGACCATCGCCAGGTCGAGCCCCGCTTCGACGCAGTGGTGCAGGAAGACGGAGTTGAGGACGGCGCGGGCCTTGGGCGAGACGCCGAACGAGACGTTCGAGACCCCCAGCGAGGTCTTGACGCCGGGGATCTCGGCCTTGATCCGCTTGATGCCCTCGATCGTGGCGACCGCCGACGGGCGCCACTCCTCGTCGCCGGTGGTGAGCGTGAAGGTGAGGGCGTCGAAGATCAGCGCCTCGGGGTCGAGGCCGTGGTCATCGACGCAGATGTCGCGGATGCGCTTGGCGATCTCGAGCTTGCGCTCGCCGGTCTTGGCCATCCCCTCCTCGTCGATCGTGAGCGCGATCAGCGCCGCGCCGTGCGCCTTCGCCAGCGGCGCGACGCGGTCGAGCTTGTCGCGGCCGGCCTCGAGGTTGACCGAGTTGACGATCGCGCGGCCGGGGATGTGCTCGAGGGCGGCCTCGATCACCTCGGGCTCGGTCGAGTCCACCTGGATCGGCGCGGGCTGGGTCAGGCTGACGCGTTCTGCGACCGCGCTCATCTGCTCGTCCTCGTCCTGGCGCTCGGTCAGCGCCACGCAGAGGTCGAGCACGTGGGCGCCGCCCTCGACCTGGTCCTCGGCGACCTGGATCAGGCCGTCGTAGTCGTCGGCGAGCAGCAGTTCCTTCGCCTTTCGCGAGCCCTGCGAGTTGACGCGCTCGCCGACCAGGGTCGGGCGCGGCTCCTGCACGAGCGGGGTGGAGGTCATCATCGAGCTCACCTCGGGCGGCCCCGGCTCGGGCCGCTTCCCCGGCACCTTGCCCTCCATCCGCTCGCGGATCGCGCGGATGTGGTCGGGGGTGGTGCCGCAGCAGCCGCCGACGATGCCGACGCCGTGGCGCTCGACGAACTCGCCCAGGGTCGCGGCGAGCGGCTCGGGCTCCTCGGGGAAGATCGTCTCGCCGTCGGGGCCCTGCAGCGGCAGGCCCGCGTTGGGGATGCAGTGCACCGGCAGGGGCGAGGTCTCGCCCAGGTAGCGGATCGCATCGCGCATGTCCTCGGGCCCGGTCGAGCAGTTGAGCCCGATCACCTGCACGTCCAGGGCGTACAGCGTCGTCAGCACCGCCTGGATGTCGGTACCCAGCAGCATCTTGCCCCCCTGGGGGAGGAGGGAGACCGAGGCCTGGATCGGCAGCGTCCTTCCCGGCCTCCTTGAAGGCCTCGCGGGCGCCGAAGATCGCCGCCTTCACCTCCAGGATGTCCTGGGCGGTCTCGATGATGATCAGGTCGGCGCCGCCCGCGATCAGGCCCTTGGCCTGTTCAGCGAAGGTCTCGACCAGCTTGCCGAAGCTGATGTCGCCGAGGGTGGGGTCGTCGCTGGCGGGCAGGAAGCCCGTGGGCCCGATCGAGCCGGCCACGAAGCGGTCGTCGCCCGCGGCTTTGCGCGCGATCTCCGCGGCCTTGGTGTTGATCTCCAGCGTGTGCTCGCCCAGGCCCCACTCGTCGAGCTTGATCCGCGATCCCTGGAAGGTGTCGGTCTCGACCACCTCGGCGCCCGCCTCGAGCATGGAGCTGTGGACGCCCTCGATCACGTCGGGGCGGTTCAGCACCAGCGCCTCGTGGCACTTGCCTGCGAGGCCGCCGTAGTCCTCGGAGGTCAGCTCGAACTGCTCCAGGGTCGCGCCCATGCCGCCGTCGAAGACGATCACCCGCTGGCGGGTAGCCGCTGTGAAGTCACGCTCTGGGTTGCTCATGCCGCTGCCTGGTCACCTCCATCGGTCCCGGCTGTAGCACCTCACCGCGATCCTGGGATCTTGGCCGGTTGCTGCGGCATCCGCGGGCCGGGCCCCTCAGCCGCTCTGGATGGAACGCCAACAAATCTAGCGCAAGCGCGGCCGCACGCTGAGATGCGTCCACCCGGTTTGAACCAGGCGACGCGGGGTAGCGAAGGGCCATGACCATCGGAGGCTCGCTGTTCCTGATCGCCGTGGGGGCGATCCTGCGCTACGCCGTCAAGGACTCGATCAGCGGCATAGACCTGCAGACCGCGGGGCTGATCCTGATGCTGGTGGGCGTGGTCGGGCTTCTCCTCGCCCTCTACTTCACCTTCGTGCGGCGCGATCCGCGCTACGACGCCCCGCGCTACGTCGGCGACCCGCGCTACGCGGACCCGCCCCCCAGGCGGTAGTTCGACTTCATCATCGGGCTCCCGGCGATCTTTCGTCCATCAGCGCCAGCAGCTTCGTGGTGGTGCCCCAGCTGCGGATGGTCATGTCCTGGTACTCGGGCGTTCCCACGATTCTGCTCATGCGGCTGCTGGTTGCCTTCGCCGCGAGGCGCGTGAAGTAGACGACCCCCTTGCCCCTCCAGGCGCGGTCGACCCCTTGCTTCAGCTCGATCCCCTTGAACGCCTTCGCCGGGGTGAGCGGCGGGAACAGGAAGATCGCGTCGGTCCTGTGGTCGGCGCCGCCGAAGCCCGGCTCATCCGGGGCGTCCTCGACGATCCCGCGCAGCCGCGCCTCGGTCAGCACCACGGCGCGGGTCTCGCGGCCGACCCGCTTGGTCAGTTCCCTCTCGATGCGCTCGCTGAGCGGGCCCAGCGCCTGCCTGGGAGCGCGAAAGAGGACGTTGCCGCTGTTGATGTAGGTGGCGACGTCCTCGAACCCGAGCCCCTCGAAGAACCCGCGGAGCTCGGACATGTCGATCAGGTTCTTGCCCCCGACGTTGATGCCGCGGAGCAGGGCCACATATTGGACGCCCGCCTTCGCCACGACAACGAATCCAGAGCAGCTAGCGGTTGCGGCCCAGCCGCCTGCGCCAGTCGCGGGCGTTGAAGAAGGTCGCGATCTTCGACAGCTGCCTGCGTCGCTTCTCGGTGTAGGGGAAGTAGAGGGCCTCGCGCTTCTGGCCCAGGCGGGTGATCACCAGCGACTCGGGCCGCACGAACTTCTTGATCCCGTACTCGCCGTGGCGGAAGCCGATGCCGGAGTCCTTCCAGCCCCCCATCGGGACGTCCGAGACGAGGAAGTTGACCAGCACGTCGTTGACGACGGCCGCGCCGACCTCGAGCCGGCGGGCGACCGCCTCGGCTTCGGAGGTCTTCCCGAACACGTAGCCGGTGAGCCCGTACCGGGTGTCGTTGGCCAGCCGCACGGCCTCCTCGGCGTCGCGGACCTTCATCACGCCCACCACCGGCCCGAAGGTCTCGTCGACCATCACCTTCATCGAGTGGTCGACGTCCGTGATCACGGTGGGCGGGTACCAGTCGCCCTCGCGGTCGAGCCGCTCGCCGCCGGTCAGCACGCTGGCGCCGCGCTGGCGCGCGTCCTCCACGTGCTCCTCGACGACCCTGGTCTGCGGCGGGAATGTCATCGCGCCGACGTCCTGGCCGTACTCGCGTCCGTCGGTGCCCTGCTTCAGCGTCCGCACCTCGTCGGTGAAGCGCCGCACGAACTCGTCGTAGACCGGTTCCTCGACATAGAGGCGTTCCACGGACATGCAGACCTGGCCGGCGTTCTGGAAGGAGCCCCAGGTGGCGGCGTTGACCGCCTTCTCCATGTCGGCGCTGCGCAGCACGATCATCGGGTCCTTGCCGCCCAGCTCGGCGCTGACCGGGGTCAGCGTCTCGGCGGCCCGGGCGAGGACCTTCTTGGCGGTGCGGTCCGAACCCGTGAACTGCACGAAGTCGACCTCGTCCACGAGCGCCGCGCCCGTCTCGCCGGCGCCGTTGACGACATCCAGCACGTCGGGGCCGCCGATATCGCGCTTCCAGGCCTCGATGACCTCGGCGAGCCCCAGCGGGGTCACCTCCGAGGGCTTGATCACGACCGCGGCGCCCGCCTGCAGCGCGGGCAGCGCGTCGCCCAGCGACAGGAGCAGGGGAAAGTTCCAGGGGCTGATCACCCCGACGACGGGATAGGGCCTGTACTGGACGCGGAGCTTCTTCGTCTTCATCAACGGCGAGTGCGCCGGGACCTTCTCCTCGCCGATGAACTTCTCCGCCTTCTTGCCGTAGAAGTTGATGAGGTCGGCCAGATAGGCCGTCTCGCCGGCCGAGTCGGCGCGCACCTTGCCCGTCTCGGCCTGCATCGTGTCGGCGATCTCGTCCTGGTGGTCGAGCAGCCAGTCGCGCAGCTTGTAGAGCCAGCGGGCGCGGCCGCGGTTGCCCAGCCGCTCCCATTCGGGCTGGTTGGCGCGCAGGCGGGCCACCACCTCGGCGACGCGGCCCGGGCCGTCAATCGGCAGAGTTGTCAGGACCGAGCCGTCGGCGGGTCTGCGGACCTCGAAGGTCTCCGCGCCCGCGCCGTTGCTGCCCGTTCCCTCGCTCCGCGTCCGAATCGCCATATCTGCCTTCCCTCGCTCGTGGGGCCGGTGCGAGAGCGAACTCTAACGGCCCTGGCTGCGCAGCCAGTCCACTTGCGCGCCGCGTGGTCGCGCGCGCACCGCCGTCCCGGCCCGTTTGCAGGGCTTTTCGACAGCCGTAAGGGCACGCGCGGCGATTCTTCCGACAGCGGGCTAAATGAAAACGGGGCCGCCGTCCCTACCTTGGCCGCGTTCCGTAATACGCGACCGCCCGGTGGATGCCGCGGCGGGCAAGGAGGGACTGCAAACGATGACTAAGCGCTTGGGCCTGACCGCCCTGCTGGCGCTGGCCGTTTCCCTGGTTCTGCCGGGGATGGCCTTCGGCCAAGCGGATGCGGTTGATCCTGCGGCTCTGGATCTGGAGCTGGACAACCTCTGGATCATGGTCGCCTGCGCCCTGGTGTTCTTCATGCAAGCGGGATTCCTGCTGCTCGAGATCGGCTTCTCGAGGCAGAAGAACGTCGGCACGGGCGTCGCCAAGATCCTCGTCAACCTCGCCGTGATCACGATCGCCTGGTGGGCGATCGGGTACGGAATCAACTCGGCCTCCGGTAACGAGCTCTTCGGGACCAGCGGCTTCTTCTTCCACTTCGATCAGACGATCGGAGAGGGGGCTGATGCGTTCAACGTCGCCGGTGCCGATGCGATGGGAATGCTGTACGGACTCGCCTTCGCGGCAGTCTCGCTGGCGATCGTCTGGGGAACGACCCTCGAGCGGATCAAGTTCAGCGCCTACGCGCTGTTTGCGATCGTGTTCGGGGCGCTGATCTACCCGATCGTCGCCCACTCGGTCTGGTCGGGCTTCGGCCTGCTCGACGACATCGGCGGCAAGGAGGTGCTCGACTTCGCGGGTTCCTCGGTCGTCCACCTGACGGGCGCCACCGCGGCGTTCGCGGCTCTCCTGCTGCTGGGCGCGCGCAGGGGCAAGTACGGTCCGGACGGCAAGCCCCGGGCGATTCCAGGCCACTCGATGCCGCTGGTCGGGCTCGGGGTGATGATCCTCTGGATCGGCTGGTTCGGTTTCAACGCCGGATCCGCGCTGGCCACCGACGGTGTGTTCTTCGCGGAGGTCGCGCTCAACACCCAGCTCGGCGCCGCGGGCGGTGTGATCGGTGCCTCGCTCGTGATCTGGACGATGACCCGCACGCTGGACGTCGGCATGGCGGGCAACGGCGCGATCGCCGGCCTGGTCGCAATCACGGCCGGCTGCGGTTACGTGGAGTATTGGGCCGCGCCGATCATCGGCCTGGTGGGCGGCGTGGTCGTCGTCTACGGCGTCGTTCTGATCGAGAAGCTCCTGGACGACCCGGTCGGCGCGCTGTCCGCACACGGCCTGGCCGGCATCTGGGGAACGCTCGCGGTCGGGGTCTTCGGTTCGGCCCGGCTCGTGGGCGACGCGGCCAGTCCCGGCGTCTGGTACGGCGTCTTCGGCGATGCCGATCTGGGGGCCACCCTGGGACAGCTCGGCGTGCAGGCGGTGGGAGTTGCCGCCATCTTCACGTTCGTGATGGCCGCGTCCCTGGCCGCGTTCGCCGCGATCAAGGCGACCGTGGGCCTGCGTGTCTCCGACGAGCACGAGCTGGCGGGGCTGGACATCACCAGCCACGGCATGTACGGCTACCCGGAGGCGTTCATCCCGCAGGAGGAGTACCCGTCCGGCGACCACGCCCCGGCCGTGGCCGGGACGCCGGTCGCGATTCCGTCGAACGCCGCGAGCAAGGCATAAGGAGGGGGTGAAAGCGATGAAGAAGATCGAGGCGTTCATCCGCCACGAGGCGTTCGAGCCGATCCGCGCCGAGTTGCTCGACAAGGGCTATCCGTCCCTGTCGATCCTCGAGGCAAAGGGCTCGGGCCGCCAGAAGGGCGTCGTGGAGCACTACCGCGGCTCGACCCTGACGGTCAATGTCAGGCCGAAGATGAAGATCGAGGTCGTCGTCGACGACAAGGACAAGGGGGTCGTCGTCGAGACGATCCTCAAGCACGCCCGCACGGGCGATGTCGGCGACGGCAAGATCTTCGTGCTCCCGGTGGAGGAGGCGATCCGCATCCGCACCGGCGAGGACGGCGACGCGGTGCTCCAGGCCCACGAGGGGGAGGAGATCCCCGCGTAGGCCGGCGTTCCCGCCGCGGGCCCCCCTAAGGTCCGCGGCGGGGCGCTACCTATCGAAAGGAGTCCGCATGAGGGGAGCAGGACGCGTCGTGTTCGCGGCGGTGATGCTGATCATCGTGGGCACGCTCAACATCATCTACGGCTTCGGAGCGCTTGACGAGGCGAGCATCTTCGTCAACGACACGCGCTTCGTACTCGACAACCTGAACACGCTCGGCTGGGTGCTGATCATCCTCGGGGTGATCCAGCTCACCGGCGGATTCGCGCTCATGGCCGGCAGTGCCTACGGCCGCGTGATCGGGATCATCGGCGGCAGCCTCGGCGCCATCGGCGCGCTGCTCTCGATCGGAGGGGCCTACCCGTGGTGGTCCCTGGCCGTGTTCTTCCTGTGCATCTACATCGTGCACGGGATCCTCGTCTTCGGTGAGGACGAGGCCGCAACAAGAGGCTGACCGGTAGGCCAGAGGCCCCGCCCCCGAGCGGGGCCTCTAGCCGCCGCCCCGCCTGCGGGCCGAATCGAGGCGATAGACCGCGCCGGGCGTGGCCGCGCCGTTTCGGGCGGGGCCGATCTGCTGGATCAGGTAGATGCGCCCGTCGCGATCCTCGCCGAACGAGCTCAGCGAGGGGAGCCGGAAGCGGAATCTCCGCTCCCGGCCGCGGCCCGAAGGGGTGTTCCGAAACGCGAACAGGCGGCCCGAGCAGTAGTCGCCGAAGATGTAGCGGCCGATGATCTCGCGGCCCGCGATCCGCGAAAGACCGGGATCGCGGACCACGAAGCCGCCCGTGACCGCGCAGCCGGGGCCGTGGGCATAGGCGAGCACGGGCCGCACCGTGCGGTTGCGCGGCACCAGACCCGGCTTCAGCTCGTAGTTGCCCTCGAACCCAGGCCAGCCGAAGTTTGCGCCACGGGCCTTGCGGGCGGGGAGGATGTTGATCTCCTCGTAGCGTTTTTCTCCGACGTCGCCGATCGTGAGGTTGCCCGTGGCGCGGTCGAAGCTGAAGCGCCGGGGGTTGCGCAGGCCGTAGGCGAAGATCTCGTCGCGGCCCGGCCTGCCGACGTAGGGGTTGTCCTTCGGCGCGATGTAGGGCCGGCGCCCGCGCTTGCGCGGGTCGATGCGCAGCAGCTTGCCCAGCAGCAGTCGCTTGTCCTGGGCCTTGTTGCCGGGATCGCCCGAGGGCCCACCGTCGCCGACGCCGATGTAGAGGCGCCTGTCCGGGCCGAACACGAGCAGGCCGCCGTGGTGCTTGGTCGTGACCTGCGGGATCCTCAGGACCAGCCGGGCGGTCTTGCCGTCGGCCCGCAGCCGGTCGCCGGGCTTGCGGCGGTACTCGACCACCCGCAGCGCGTCGAGGCGGTCGGTGTAGGCGACATATGAGAGGCCGCTTTCGGCGTAGTCGGGGGGAAACGCGATCGAGAGCAGGCCCTGCTGCCCGCCCTTGCCGTCGTCCTTGACGGCACGGCGCAGGTCCAGGAACGGCTGCTTGCGGGGTTCGCCGTCGCGATCGACGACCACGACCCTTCCCGGCTTCTCGACCACGTAGAGCTCGTCGCCTCCTGGCGGCTGGGCCAGGTGGACCGGGTCGGTGAAGCGCCCGACCTTCTCCAGCGCCAGGAACTTCGGGCCCAGCGGGCGCTCGTCGCGACCGGCCAGGCCGACCAGCGCCGTCACCGCCGCCAGCAGCGCGGCGACCGTGGTCTCGATTTGGCGCCGGGTGAAGATCGCCTTAGCGCTTCTTGCGCTTGCCGACCAGCTTGTAGACGGGGCCGTTCAGCGAGGTGGCGTAGACGCTGCGGCCCGGGCCCAGCCCGAACGAGCTCAGCGAGGGGACGCGGACCCCGAGCCGGCGGTCCTTCTTCGCCCCGCCCAGGCCCGGCACCAGGCTGCGCAGTTTGCCCACGCAGAAGTCGCCGTAGACGTACCTGCCCCTGAGGCTCTTCAGCTGCTTCGAGCCGACTACGTAGCCGCCGATCAGCGCGCAGGCGCCGCCTCCCAGGCTGTAGACCTTGATCGGCCGGTCGTGGCGCGAGGGCGCCGGCGGGCTGGCGCCGCCGAATGCAGCGTTGCCCTCGAAGTCGTTCCAGCCGAAGTTCGCTCCGCGCGCGCCGGCCACCGTCTCGTAGTCGATCTCCTCGAAGCGGTCCTGGCCGACGTCACCGATGACGATGTGCGGTCCCTTGGGCGACACCAGGTCGAAGCTGAAGCGGAACGGGTTGCGCAGCCCGAGCGCGTAGATCTCGTCGCGGCCCGGGTCGCCCACGAAGGGGTTGGACCCCGGCGAGCTGTAGGGGTCGCCGCCGCCGGGGCGGGGGTCGATGCGGAGGACCTTCCCCAGCAGGCTCGAGTTGTCCTGAGCCGAGTCATCGGGATCGCCGCCGCCCCCGCCGTCGCCCGAGCCGATGTAGAGGAAGCCGTCGGGGCCGAACTGCAGCTGGCCGCCGTTGTGGTTCGACTGCCCGGGATGGTTGATGGTCAGCACCCGGCGCGCGCTGGAGCGATCCGCGCTGGTGGCCGAAGCGCGACGGTACTCCTCGATCGCGAGGTCGCCCCCGTTGTTCACGTAGTAGACGTACAGCAGGCCGCTCTGCTGGTAGTCGGGAGCGAATGCGACCGACAGCAGCCCCTGCTCGCCGCCCGGCAGCACCTCGCCGCGGATGTCCAGGAACGTCCTCTTCTTGCCCTTGCGCAACAGCCTGATCCGCCCGGGCTGCTCGACCACGAAGACGCCCTTCTCGCCCGGCGCCGCCGCGACGTAGGTGGGCTGGCTGAAGCGGCCGACCCGCTTCAGCCCGATCCCGCCCTTGCCGCTTCCCGTCTTGGCGGCGGTCGCCGCGGCCGGGCCGGCTCCGGCCGCGCTGCCGCCGGTGGCCAGCGCCGCCGCGCAGGCGAGCATCGCGCCGATCCCCGCGACCGTGAGGCGAAGGGCACGAGACCCCGTGCCCCTACGGCTCATCCAGGGTCCAGACGGTAGAGGGGGCCGTCGCCGTCGATCGCGAAGAGGTGGTTCTTGTAGCCCTCTGCGAACGAGAAGGCGGTGCCGGGCACGCTCGCGCCCGTCGCCTGGTCGTCCGAGGCCCCTCCCACCGCGGGAATCAGGCTGCGGATCTGCGGGTTGCCCGCGTCGGAATAGAGCAGGCGGCCGTACTGGTGGGTCAGCCGCTCGTCGCGGACCACGAACCCTGCGATCACCGCGACGCCGTCGAAGGCGCTGCCGAGCGGGGGGCAGCCGCCGCCGGCGTTGGCGTTGTCGTACTCGAGGATGGGGAAGACCGAGCCCGGGGCGATCCGGTCAGACTCGAAGACGCGCGTGCCCTCGTGGCCCGACCAGCCGAAGTTGGCGCCCAGGGCCCCGCCACGGTTGCGGTAGTCGATCTCCTCGCGGCAGCCCTGTCCCACGTCGCCGATCGAGATCGCGCCTGTGAGCGCGTCGAAGCTGAACCGGAACGGATTGCGCACTCCGAGCGCGTAGATCTCGTCGCGGCCCGGCTGGCCGACGAACGGGTTGGACCGGGGCACGGAGTAGGCCCTGGGCTTGCGGCGCGGCTTGCCTCCGCCCTTCGCGGCGCAGGCCGCGTTCTTCTTCCCCTGCTTCGGCTTGGCCTTCGCGGGCTCGGGGGCGATGGCGGTGCACGACTTCCGCGGGTCGATCCGCAGCACCTTGCCCAGCAACGAGTCCGGATTCTGGGCGTTGTTGGGAGGGTCGCCGCCGGCGCCGCCGTCGCCGGGCCCCACGTAGAGGTAGCCGTCGGGCCCGAACGCGATCGTGCCGCCGTTGTGGTTTGAGTTGACCGGGTGTGGGATGTAGAGCACGGTCCGCCCGCTGGAGCGCATCGCGACGTACTTCTTGCGTTGCTTGCGCATGAACTCCATCAGCACCAGGTCGCCCGAGCGGTTGGTGAAGTAGACGTAGAAGAGCCGGTTCTTGCGGTACTTGGGGTGGAAGGCGATCGAGAGCAGGCCCTCCTCTCCGCAGCACTGGACGAAGTCGCGGATCTCCAGGAAGGGCTGGCGCCGCACGGTCGTCCCGTTCACGACCTTGACGATCCCGTCGGATTCGAGCACGTACAGCGTGCCCTTCGTCCCCGGAGCGTTCTCGGCGTGGATCGGCCGCACGAAGGTGCCGACCTCGGTCAGGGCGATGCCGCCATCCCCGTCGCCGGTGGGCGGCGCGGCCGCGGCCGGCGCCGCGAGTGCAAGCGCGGCCGCAGCGCTGAGCGCGGCGACCAGCGCCGCGCGGGCGGGGTTTCGTGCGTCTCGGTGGCTCATGGCACCAGACGAAACACGGGGCCGTCCAGGGAAGTTGCGTAGATCCGGCCGCTTCGGTCCTCGCCGAACGAGCTCAGACTCGAAACCTGCAGGCCCAGCGGCTTGTCGTCGCTCGCTTTCCCTGAGCCCGGCGACGAAGCTGCGCAGCTCGCCCGCGCAGAAGTCGCCGTAGAGGTAGCGGCCGCGAAGCGAGGGCAGCGCCGGGTCGCGGACCACATACCCCCCGGTCACCGAGCAGCCGCTTTCGCGCCCGTAGGTGAGCACCGGCGGCACGTGGCCCTCGGCTCGCTGGTCTGAGTTGAACCTCTCGGCTCCCTCGAACGCCGACCAGCCGAAGTTCGCGCCTGCGGCCTGCCCGGGCTGCACGTAGTCGATCTCCTCGAGCGAGCTCTGGCCGACGTCGCCGATGGTCAGCGCCGCGCTCCCGCGGTCGAAGCTGAACCGCCACGGGTTGCGCAGGCCATAGGCGAACACCTCGGGCGCCGCCCGGCCGCGAAGCGAGGCCGCGCCCTCGGGGGCGTACGGGCGACCGCCGCTGCCAGCCGGGTCGATGCGCAGGATCTTGCCGAGCAGTGATTGCAGGTCCTGGCCGTTGCGCTCGGGGTCATCGGCGATGCCGCCGTCGCCGGTGCCGATGTAGAGCATGTCGTCGGGACCGAACAGAACCAGGCCGCCGTTGTGGTTGGAGGCGAAATCGTCCATCACCAGCACCTCGCGCTCGCTGGCGGGATCGATCTCCGTCCCGTCCTCGCTCATCCGGAACTCCGCCACGCGCTGGTTCTGCTCGGCGTCGGTGTAGTAGGCGTAGAGCAGCCGCGAGCCCGCGAAGTCGGGGGCGAAGGCGATCGAGAGCAGGCCCTGCTCGCCGCTGTCGGAGACCGCGTCGCTGATGTCGAGCACAGGCTGCTCGACCACCTCGCCGTCGCGGACCAGGCGGACGCGCCCGGGCTTCTCGACCACGTAGAGGTCCTCGCCGCCGGGTGGCTGGGCCACGTAGAGGGGCTGGTCGAAGTCCCCGATCTTCTCCAGGCGCACGCCGCCCTCGCCGTCGCCCGGCCCGGCCTTTGCGCCGCCGGCGCTCGCGGCGGCCGGCTCGGTGGGGGTGGCGGCCTCGTCGCCGTCATCGCCGCCGCAGCCGCTCGCCGACAGCGTCAGCGCCAGCACGGCTCCCGCCACCGCGAGCGTCCCTCGTGCGTCCCTCACACGACGAACTCTACGAAAGCGCCTTCGCGCTCCCTAAGCCGCCTAGGGATTCGTCTCGGTCTCGCCGCCGGGCAACTCGGACTGCTGCTCGGCGCTGCCCGCCTGGCCGGTGATGTCGCTGGGCTTGATCGGCACGACCTCGCCCGCATCGTTGACCCTCGTCTGGGGCGGGGCGTCGGTGATCTGGACGATGAACTCGCCCTCGACCTCGCTGCCGTCATCGGTCACGGCGACCGCGTTGCCGTGCAGGCCCGCGGCGACGCGGTAGTGGACGGTGTACGTGCCGCTCTGCACCGGCGTCACCCGCCAGACCATGTCGATGATCTCGTCGGGCTCCAGCGAGCCGAACGCGAAGGTGTTGGTCTGCGCGGCGGTCGCGCCGCTGGCCTGTGCGATCTCGCCGGGTGGACCGGGGCCCGGCTCGGTGCCGGCCAGGCGCGGGAAGCCCTGCTCGAGGATCCAGACCGGCCGCGAGGGGATCGCCAGGCCGGGCTGGGGGGAGAGGACGGAGAACGGTCCCTCAACCACGCTCCGCTCCTGCTCGCCGGGGTCGACCGTGGTCTCGGTGCCCGCTTCACCGCTCTCCTCCCCCTCGGCCTCGGCGGCCGCCTCCAGCTCCGCCTGCAGCTGCTCCTCGACCTCGTCGGCCAGGTCCTCCTCGCTCACCTCGTCGGTCTCGGCATCGCTCGCGTCGGCCTCGTCTGCGTCGACCGCCGGGGCATCGTCGGCGTTGGCGATCGTGAAGATCGTGATCGCGAGGTTGGGGACGGTCTCCTCGCCCGTGTTCTCGATCGAGAGCAGCAGGTTCCGGGTCTCGGCGATGCTCTGCTTGGCCGGGAACTCGGCGGTCGTGATCTCGACCGGGAACTCGCCCTCGGGCTCATCCTCGTCCTGACGCTCGCCGCCGCCGCAGGCAGCCAGGCCCGCGGTGCAGAGAGCGAGTGCCAGACCTACCCCAAGGCGATCGCGCATCCGCAGGAGAAGGGATGTCGTGCCGCTCTCCTCCAAAAGCGCGCGCAACATACCGCAACCCTATAGTCGTAAGCCCCGGTCACCCGCGGCTCACGGTTATGGGTGGCGGACGGCGGGCCGATCACATAATCTTTGCCGCGGAGAGATAGTTGGTCAGATCGGTAGCCGACAGAGCGTTCCTGCCTGCAAAGTCCCTGTTCGAGCAGGTCGGGGACATGATGATCCTGACCGCGAAGACCATGGTCTCCGCGGTTCGCGCTCCGTACCCCTACGGCGGCGAGTTCATCCGCCAGTTCCTGTTCGCGCTGCAGCTCTGCTGGTTCCCGATGATGATCTCGACGCTGGCCTTCGGGTTCGGAGCGCCGGGCCTGCAGGCGGCCAACTTCCTGTCGCTGTTCGGAGCGCTCGACCGCCTCGGCGGCTTCTTCGTGCTCGCCTCGATTCGCGAGTTCGCCCCCTTCGTCACCGCCGTCGTCGTCGCCGGCGTCGCCGGCACGGCGATCACCGCCGACCTCGGCGCGCGGAAGATCCGCGAGGAGCTCGACGCGCTGCAGGTGCTGGGCGTGGACCCGATCAAGAACCTCGTCGTCCCCAGGTTCCTGGCGCTGATGCTGATCACCGGCCTGATGGACATCTACGCGCTGGTCTTCGGCATTTTCGGCGGGCTCGGAGCGATGGTGCTCTACAACGAGCCGTTCGGCGGCTTCTGGGCCACGCTCTTCAGCAACGCCTCGGTCACGGACCTCTGGGGGTCGGTCCTGAAGACCACCCTGTTCGGGGCGATCATCGCGATCGTCTGCTCCTACAAGGGGATGACTGCGTCCGGAGGCGCCGAGGGCGTGGGCAGAGCCGTGAACGAGGCGGTCGTGATCGCCTTCATGGGCGTCTTCGCGTTCAACTACGTCTTCACCCAGACCCTGCTCGCGACCCATCCCGAGCTGCAGGTGATCAAGTGACCGATGCAGGGGAGGCGGGGGGCTGATGGGAGGCGGCTGGACCGCTGTCCCCAAGTCCTGGCTGAACTCGATCGGCGAGATCTTCGGCTTCTCGACCCGGGTCATGGGCCTGGTGTTCACCGGCCGCGTCTTCCAGTTCTTCGGCGAGGCGCTGCGACAGACCGGGATCCTGATCCTCGGCTCCACGATCGTGATCTGGGGCCTGGTCTTCATCCTCGGCCTGCAGTGCGGGATCGAGGGCGCCTACTTCAACCGCTCGGTCGGCGCCCCCGCCTACGCCGGCGTGTTCGCCGCCTGGTGCGACCTGCGAGAGGTGATCCCCTACGCCTTCGGCTACATGCTGGCCGCCAAGGTCGGCACCGGAATCGTCGCCGAGCTCGGCGCGATGCGGATCTCCGACGAGATCGACGCGCTCGAGGTGATGGGCGTGCCGCCCGTCACCTTCCTCGCCGCCACCCGCCTGCTCGCGGCCTGGATCGCCTTCCCCTTCATGTACCTGGCCGCCGTCGGCATCGGCTTCTTCGCCAGCTGGCTTGCGGTCGTCGAGCAGATCGGCGATGTCTCCTCGGGCGGCTACTTCCTGATCTTCTGGATGTTCCAGAACCCGCCCGACCTCTTATTCAGCCTGATCAAGGGCATGACGATGGCCACGGCCATCGTGCTCGTCGGCTGCTACTACGGCTATACCGCCTCCGGAGGACCGGTCGGGGTGGGCACGGCGACCGCGAAGTCGATGGTGCTGAACATCGTGCTGGTGCATCTGATCGGAATGATGGGAACCCTGGTCTTCTGGGGAGCCAACCCGAGAGCGCCGATAGGCGGCTGACCGTCCGTAAGGAGGACTGAGCCTTGGCAGAAGAGAACGAGAAGACCACCGCGCCCGAGTCGGGCTCGACGTCAGAGGCATCCGACTCGGAAACCTCCGCCGCGGGCAGCCGCTCCGCAGACGCCAAGGCGATGGAGCCCCGCGAGGACCCGCTCGAGTCGCAGGGCATGGGCGAGGCCCGCGAGGACTTCGGCTCCCGGGACTACACGATCCCCGGCGTCGACGCCGACGACCCGCACCCCTACAAGTGGCACACGGGCGAGAAGCGGGACCACGGCGGCGAGGACGCGATCGAGATCATCGACCTCGTCAAGCAGTTCGGGCGCACCCGGATCCTGAACGGCTGCAACCTCGGCCTCCCCAACGACATGATCTCGATGGTGCTGGGGCCGTCAGGAACCGGCAAATCGGTGCTGATCAAGCACATCGTCGGCCTGCTCTACCCGGACTCGGGCGACGTGCTGGTGCACGGCGAGTCGATCCCGGACATGTCCGACGACGAGCTGTTCGAGACGCGCAAGAAGTTCGGCCTGCTGTTCCAGGACGGGGCCCTGTTCGGCTCGATGAACGTCTACGACAACACCGCCTTCCCCCTGCGCCAGCACACCGACAAGGGCGAGGACGAGATCGAGGACATAGTCAACCGCCGCCTCCGCGAGGTCGGCCTTTCGGAGGCGATGTACAAGATGCCGAACGAGCTCTCGGGCGGGATGCGCAAGCGCGCCGGCTTCGCCCGGGCGCTGGTGCTGGACCCGGCGATCGTCATGTTCGACGAGCCCGACTCGGGCCTGGACCCCGTGCGCACCGCGCTGCTGTGCGAGTTGATCCGCGAGGTGCACGAGGAGAACGGCGGCTGCTACCTGGTGATCAGCCACGACCTCGGCACAGCCCGCCGCATCGCCGACTTCATCGCGGTGCTGTGGAAGGGGCGGATCGTCGAGAGCGGGCCCTCCGACGAGCTGTTCAACTCCAAGAACGAGTTCGTCAATCAGTTCCTGAACGCGGACGTCAAAGGTCCTCTGGCGATGGACTGAGGGCCTGGACGCGCGGCCTGCGGGTCCTGTCACGGCAGTCACCCCCACCCCTGCGGTATGGGAATGTCCTCGGGGTGGGGCCCCACTGCCGTGCCACCCGCAGGAGCTGCGCCCCGGTGCTCCGTTGAAGCGTCGGCCCCTAATCTCGGCTCTCTCCATGAGCGGGTTCTTTGAGCGGGTGGCGGGTTGGGCCGTGCGGTGGCCGCGGGGGACGTTGGCGGTCGTCCTCTCGCTTTCTGTGGTGGGGGCGGTGGGGGCTTTTCGGTTGCAGACCGATGCCGGGACCGAGACGCTGGTGGACCGCGATTCGGCCGAGTTTCAGGCCACCGAGCGCTTTCGGGAGAGCTTCGGGGACGAGGCCGCGGTGGTGCTGGTGCGCGAGGACCTGCGCCGGCTGACGCTGACCGGGGACCTGCAGGCGCTGTTCGAGCTCGAGACCTGCCTCGCGGGCGGCACCGAGCTGGCCGAGACGCTGCCGCGGCGCCAAGGCGCGCCGCTGCCCGAGGTCTGCGACCAGATCGCCGAGCTGGCGCCGAGCCGCGTCGTCTACGGGCCGGCGACCTTCCTCTACCAGTCCGTCGCCCAGATCCAGCAGGTCCTGCAGGGCCAGATCGGCAGCACCCAGCAGGCGGCCCAGCGAGCGGCGCTGCAGGCCCGCCGCGAGGCGGCGGCCGAGGGCGCATCGGCCGCCGAGCAGGAGCAGGCCGCCGAGCAGGCGAGCCAGGAGGTGCTGGGGGCCTTCCAGACCCAGCTCGTGCGGCTGGGGCTGAAGTTCGGCATCACCCGGCCGCCGCGCCTGGACGACCCGCAGTTCATCAACCGCGTCGTCTTCGACCCGCGCGAGCCGGTCGGCACGCCGAAGGAGCGCTTCGCCTATCTCTTCCCCAGCACCGACTCGGCCCTGGTCTCGGTTCGACTGCGCCCCGACCTGAGCGACGAGGAGCGCTCGCGGGCGATCGACCTGTTCAAGCAGGCGACCACCGACGAGCGGTTCGCGCTCGGCGGCGGCGGGGACTACGTCGTCAGCGGCGTGCCCGCGGTGGTGGACGGCCTCGCCGACGCGCTGCGTTCCGAGCTGTTCGTGCTGCTGGCCGTGGCGATCGCCCTGATGGCGCTGACGCTGACGGTCGTCTTCGCGCCGCCGCTGCGGCTGCTGCCGTTGGGCGTGGCGCTGGCGGCCTCGGCGCTGACCTTCGGGCTGCTGGCGCTGCTGGGCGGATCACTGACGATGGCCTCGGTCGCGGTGCTGCCGGTGCTGATCGGGCTCGCGGTGGACTACGCGATCCAGTTCCAAGCGCGCTTCGCCGAGGGTCGCGCCGACGGCATGGCTCCCGCCAGGGCCGCGACCGCCGCGGCGGCGCGAGGCGGTCCCGTGATCGGAGCCGCCTGCCTGGCCACCGCGGCGGGCTTCGCCGCGCTGGCCCTGTCGCCGATCCCGATGGTGCGCTCATTCGGGCTGCTGCTGGTGGCCGGCATCGCGCTCGCCTTCGCGGTCGCCGCCACCGCCGGCTTTGCCGCGCTCGCGCTCGCCTCGTGGCGAGGTGGCCCCCGGACCCCGCGCGACTGGGGCCCGAAGAGCGCCGAGCTGGGACGGCGCCGGCGTCTGGCCGGTGCCCGCTTTCGCGAGTGGGGGAAGCGCGCGCTCGCGTACGCCATCGGCAGGCCTGGCCGCGTGCTCGGGGTGGCGCTGGCGCTCGCGGTGCTGGGCTGGGTGGCCAGCTCGCGCACCGAGGTCGTCTCGGACATCCGCGAGCTGGCGCCATCGAGCCTGCCCGCGCTTCAGGACGTGAACGCGCTCCAGGAGGAGACCGGCGTCTCGGGCGAGGTGAACGTCGTCGTCCGCTCGGACGACCTCGCCGACCCCGCGCTGATCGCGTGGATCAGCGACTTCCAGCGCAGGGTGCTGGCCGAGGCCGGCTATGAGGGCGAGCGGCCCAGCTGCGAGCAGGCGCGGCTGTGCCCCGCGATCTCCCTCACCGATCTTTTCTCGGGCGGCGGCGCCGTCCAGAGCGAGGCGCAGGCGAATGCCCTGCTGGCCTCGATCCCCCCCTACTTCTCCCAGGCCGTTGTCACCCGCGACCCCGAGACCGGGGGGATAGGCGACACCGCCAACATCGCGTTCGGTATCCGGGTGCAGCCCTTGGACGACCAGCAGGAGCTGATCGACGGGATCCGCGAGCAGGTCGAGGCCGACGGAGGGCCTCCGACTGGGACCGAGGTCGAGCTCGCCGGGCTGCCCGTGATCGCGGCCGAGGCCAACGCCGACCTCGCGCGCAGTCGCTACTGGCTCCCGCTCGCCGGCCTCGCGGCGGTCGCGCTGGTCCTGTTGGCCATCTACCGCTCGCCTCGGCGCGCGCTGGTTCCGCTGGTGCCGATCGTGCTTGCGACGGGCTGGTCGGCGCTTGTGGTCGCCGTGATCAACGTGCCCCTGAACCCGATGTCCGCGACCCTGGGGGCGCTGGTGATTGCGATCGCGACCGAGTTCAGCGTCATCCTGGCCGCCCGCTTCGAGCGCGAGCGCGACG
The DNA here is from genome assembly GCA_963813725.1 of uncultured Solirubrobacterales bacterium. GTDB lineage: Bacteria > Actinomycetota > Thermoleophilia > Solirubrobacterales > 70-9 > VGBV01. The sequence continues at coordinate 167,310 of CAWFAI010000008.1, read as the reverse complement.
AGGGCCTGTCGGTGGGCGAGGCGCTGCGTCGCACCTATGCCCTCACGGGGACCGCCGTGATGGCCTCGGGGGTGACCGCGATCGCCGGCTTTGCGGCGCTGGCCGCGACGGACATCCGCATGCTGCGCGACTTCGGGCTGGTCACGGTCGCCGACCTCTCGGTGGCGCTGGTTGGGGTGATGCTGGTCCTGCCGGCGACGCTGGTCTGGGCCGATTCGCGGTTCGGTGCGCGACCGCGGCGCGGGGATGCGGTGCGGATCGAGCTGGGCGCGAGGCAGCGGTACGAGGAGCGCTTCGGCGCAGGGCCGCCGAGATGAGCGAGGAACCCGACCCGCGGCGGGAGCGGCGCGAGCGCGTGCGGCGTCCCGCCGCCATCTACTCCGCGATCGTCGGGCTGGTCTTCATCGCGATCATCGCTGTCGCCGGGATCAACGCCCTGCAGACCGAGGAGAGCGGGGTGATCGGCGCCGGCGAGGACGAGGGGGACCTGCCGCTGGCCCAGTTCGCAGTGCCCGACCTGCGCAGCGAGCTGGATGGGGACGCGAACATCGCCCAGGACGACTGCGAGGTCGCCCGCGTGCCCTGCCCCGCCGACGAGGAGCGGACGCCCGCCTGCGAGGTCGAGGTGCAGGGCGCGATCCGCGTCTGCGACCTCTTCGACCGGCCGCTGGTGCTGTCGTTCTGGTTCACGAAGGGGGGCGAGTGCGAGGCCCAGCAGGACGCGTTCGAGACGGTCTACCGCCTGCAGCGGGACCAGGTCAACTTCCTCGCCATCAACGTGCGTGACTCGCGCGAGGACGTGCAGCGGCTGGCCGACGAGCGCGGCTGGACGCACCCGATCGGGCTCGACCGCGACGGCGCCCTTTCCAACCTCTACCGGGTGGGCGGCTGTCCCACCTTCCTCTACGGCTACCCCGGCGGGGTCCTGTACGAGACGTCGATCGGCGAGATCGGCACGAGGGAGCTCACCGGCAAGGTCAACGACCTGATCGAGGCCTCGAAGCGGCGCGCGGCTACGGTTCGGTGATGGCCGACGAGCGCCCATCGGAGTTGCCCCAGGAGTGGGAGGCCGCGCCCGAGGTCGGCTGGCTCGACCCCGCGCTGGCCGAGGAGTTCCCGGGCCTGGGCCTGGCCTACACGACGGTCTCGGCCGGGAGCGGCCGCAGCCCCGAGCCGCTGCGCGAGCAGCTGCGCGAGCTCAGCAACCGGGTCGGCGGCGCCCAGGCGATCAACCTGCGCCAGCAGTCGATTCCCTGGTCCTACCGCGTCTTCTTCCGGCACATCGGCCTGGACCCCGACGAGACGCCCACCCCGGTCGAGGAGGTCTCGCTCAACCGCATGCGCGACGGCCGCTTCAAGAGCCGCAACCGCGTGGACGACGCGCTCACGATCGCCGTCGCCGAGGTGGGGGTGGCGCTGACCGCGTTTGACGCCGACAGGGTCGAGGGCCGCCTCGGCATGCGACTGGCCGGCCCCGACGAGCGCTTCGAGGGCCGGACCTCGCCGCTGATCCCGGGCACGATCCTGATCGCCGACGAGCAGCGCCCGCTCGCCGTCCTCTTCCGGCAGACCGCCGAGGGACGCGAGGTGACCAAGAGGACCGAGCGCACCACCCTGGTCGCGGTCAAGGTGAAGGGCGTCCCCGACGTGGCCCTGGAGGAGTCCCTGTGGCTTGCCGCCAGCGCGATGCTGGCCTGAGGGCGGCCGCAGTTGGCGCCTTATGCACGCATAGCGTGCAAGAAGCGCCACCCAGCGCCCCGCGAGAATGCAGGATCCGGAATCCGATCGAGGAGGAGTGATGGCGACGCAGGAGCAGAAGGGGGCCGCGTTCAGGGCCCTGCACGAGGGTGAGCCGTTCCTGATCCCGAACCCGTGGGACGCCGGAACGGCGAAGGTGATGGCGGCGCTCGGGTTCAAGGCGCTGGCGACGACCAGCTCCGGGTTCGCCTTCACGCTGGGGCGCCTCGACGGGGACGTCACGCTTGACGAGGTGGTCGCGCACACCGCGAGCTCGCGGAGGCGACCGAGGTCCCGATCTCGGTGGACATGGAGAACGGCTACGGGGACTCCCCCGAGCAGGCCGCGAGGGCGGTCGAGCTGCGTCGCTGAGGCGGGTGCCGTCGGCGGCTCGATCGAGGACTGGTCCTCCGGCGGCGGACTCTACGGCCTCGAACAGGCGGCCGAGCGGATCGCCGCCGCGGCCGAGGCGGCGGCTGCGCTCGACTTCCCGTTCACGCTTCACCGGGCGGGCCGAGAACCCCGTCCGCGGCAATCCCGATCTCGAGGACACGATCGCGCGCCTGCAGGCCTACGAGGCCGCCGGCGCGGACGTGCTCTACGCGCCGTCGGCTGGATCAGCTGGAGCAGGTGCGAGCGATCTGCGAGGCGGTGTCCGCGCCCGTCAACGTGCTGCGCTCAGGCGGGCTGACTCATGGCCGAGGTCGCCGCTGCCGGGGCGAGCGGGTCAGCGTCGGCGGCCGCCTCACCTGGGTGGCGCTCGCGCGCGATGGTCGCCGTCGCGGAGGGGATGCGGGACGGTGGCGACTTCGCCGGGCTCGCCGCCGAAGTGGATCTGGAGGCGTGGCTCTCGGCGGTAAGATTGACACCCGATTCGAGGAGGGTGAAGTGCCCGGCGCGCTCGAGACAGTGGATTCGGAGGTGCAGCCCGCGCCCCGCGAGCAGAGCTCCTGGGTGCCCCCGGTCCCGCCCGAGAGCCTCGGCACCGTCCTCTACGACAGCGACGAGCGCGCCGCCAGGGCCGACCTGCGGCGCCAGATCGCCGCGATGGAGGCAGAGCTGGGCCGGCTGTTCGGGTCGGCCTTTCCGCGCACCGGCATCGACTTCCGGGTCCCCGCTCCCGGCGGCGGCCCCCGCATCCTCACGGTCAACGAGCTGGAGCGCCTTCGCGACTCGCTGGCGGCGCGGGTCAGGGACGTGCGTGGCCGGCTCCACGATCACGCCTACGCCGAGGAGCAGAACCGGCTTTTGATCGAGGAGATGACCGCCGATCCCGAGTCGCACAAGTGGGTCCGGGTCTCGAACGAGGACATCGGCGAACCGGGCTGCCGGCACTGGCACTCGCGCCCCCGCTGGGGCCTGCTGGGGATGATCATCGGCTGGTGGCGGGTGATCGTCTCATCGGGTTGCCCGTTAGCCGCGGGGCTTGCGGCCCCAAGGTGAGCTAGAGGTCATCTGAATGGCGACCAAGCGCAAGCGCCGCAAGAGGCGGCGGCGGCCTGCTGCCGAGCCGTCCCCGGTCGTCGCCGACGACGGCCACAGAGCCGTCGCCCCCCGACGCCGCGGGGTGCCCGACGGGCCCCCGGCGCCCCCCTGGGGCTCATTTCCGCTCTCGGAGATCGTCGTCCTGATCGCGCTGGTGCTGCTGGTGGCGGGCTTTTTCACCGGCCCGCCGCAGGGCGCGGTGATGCTGGGCGCGGGCCTGGTGCTGGGCTCGCTCGCCGGCCTCGAGCTCTCGGCGCGCGAGCACTTCTCGGGGTATCGCTCGCACACCCTGCTGCTCGGGGGCGCGGTCGGGGTGGCCACGGTCGCCGGCCTGGCGGCGCTGAGCGGGCTGGCGCCGCTGGTCTGCGCCGGCATCGGCGCCGTCGCCTTCGGCGCCGCCTCCTACCTGTTCGCCGGCGCCTTCCGGCGCAGGTCCGGTGGAGCGCTGTTCAAGGTCAAGCCGTGAGCCGGGGGCGGCCGCTTCGCCGAGCGCTGATGGGGGCACCGGCCTCGGCGGCGCTGCTGGGCCTGATGGCCGCCGGCTGCGTCTTCCTGTGGGTCGGGGTGCCGCTGGGCTGGCTCTGGATCGCGTCACGGCTGCAGGAGACGATGCCGCTGGGGACCGCGCTGCTGCTGATGATGCTCGGGGCCGTGGCCACGATCGCGGTGGTCGCGCCGATGCTGTCGTGGCTCGACCGGGTCCACCACGAGTCGCGAGCTGCCCGCGGCCTTCCGGTCGCGGACAGCTCGCCGCTCGAGGTGATGCTGGTGGTCACGGCCGCGCTGGCCGCGGTCGGGGTGGCGGTCTGGTTCCTGGCCCTGTCCGGGTCCAGCCCGCTGCCCCTGACCTCGCCCTAGCTCAGGCCGTCGCGCCCCGCTGCACGAGGGCGTCCGCGAGCAGGTCCCGCTGGCGCTGGGTGAACGTCCCCAGCCGCTTGCTTTCGTTGATGTGCAGCGAGTTGATCAGCTTGCGGGAGCGGGCCCTGCCCCAGCGGCGTTGGCTGCAGAGCAGCTCGCTGACGCTCATGCTCTCGGCCTCCCAGGGGCACTCGCGGATCACCGCGATGATGCCGCGCTTGCCGGCCCCGACCTCCCGCTTCAGCTGTGCCCTGGCGAGGCGGACCTCGTTCGCCCTGGCGAGGGCCCGCATGTGCTGGGGCAGGACGACGACGCGCCCCTCGATGCGCGAGTCGTTCTCGGTCTGCGAAGGTCGATCCTCGGGAGGCGAGGTCATCCGCTGGGGAGCCCCGGCGGGCGCGGTCGGGTTCAGAGCAGGGGCGATCGTCGTTGCAGGCATTCAATCCTCCCGTGTAGGCGTTTTGGCGGGGCTTCGTTGTGGTCGGCTACGCCCCCAGCGGTCCCTCTTTTGAGTGGACCGGGGGAAGGGACGGCTCTCTCCGAATCTCCGTCCGCTCCCTGCCCCGGGTGCGGTGCGCGCGACGGGCGAAACTTATACGTGTCGGCGCCGGACGGTCAAGGCCCCTCGACCGCGGACTGTTCGCTAAGAGCAGCCTTTTCGTTTCGGGGTCGGACGACCGTCCGATTTCAGGTCCGAGGCAGCTCCGGGTAGTCCCGGATGATCGCCTCGAAAACGCCCAGGGCCCGGTCCAGATGCTCGCGCTCGTGGGTTGCCATCAGGCTGGTTCGCAGCAGCGCGCCCCCCGGCGGCACCGCCGGATGCAGGGCGACGTTGGTGTAGACGCCGGCGTCGAACAGCGACTTCCACAGCAACACGGCCTGCCAGTCCTCGCCCACGATCACCGGCACCACCGGAGTCGTCGCCTCCCGCCCGTCCGGCAGGGTCCCCGGCTCAACCACCGTCAGCCCAAGGTCCCTGAAACCCTGGCGCAGGTATCGCGCGTTGCCGAGCAGCTTCTCGAACAGCGCCGAGCCCTCGGCGCGCATCACCCGCAGCGCCCCCAGCGCCGCTCCGGTGGCTGCGGGGACCGCGGAGGCGCTGAAGATGAAGGAGCGGGCGGTGATCCGCAGGAACTCGCAGACCTCCGCGCTCGCGGCGATGAAGCCGCCGCACGAGGCGAGGCTCTTGGAGAAGGTCCCCATCCGCAGGTCCACCTGGTCCTCCAGGCCGAAGAGCTCACAGGCGCCCGCCCCCTTCTCGCCCAGGACGCCGACGCCGTGGGCCTCGTCCACCATCAGCCGCGCCCCATGGGCCTGGCACAGCTCGACGATCGGCGGCAGGTCGCAGACGTCGCCCTCCATCGAGAACACTCCGTCCACCACGACCAGGGCCGGGCTCTCGTCGTCGCGGGCCCGCTTCAGCATCGACTCCAGCTTGTCCATCCGGTTGTGGCGGAACGGCCGCAGCCGCGCGCCCGAGAGCTTGCAGCCGTCCAGGATCGAGGCGTGGTCGCCCGAGTCGCAGATGACGGTGTCGCCCGGCTCCAGCACGGCGCTGATCGCGCCCAGGTTCGACTGGTAGCCCGTTGTGAACACCACCGTGTCCTCGGTGCCCATCAGCTCGGCCAGCTCGCGCTCCAGGTCGATGTGCAGCGGCGTGGTCCCGTTCAGCAGGCGCGAGCCCGTGACCCCCGTCCCGTAGCGCTGCAGGGCGTCGCGAGCGGCCTGCTTCACGCGCTCGTCCCCCGTGAGGCCCAGGTAGTTGTTGGAGCCGAGCATGATGGTCTCGCGCCCCTCCATCTCCACGACGGGCCCCGCCTGGGACTCCAGCAGGCGAAAGTAGGGCAGCACGTCCTGCTCCTTGGCGGCGGCCAGCTGCTCGGCGCGCTCGTGCTTGGGGATCTTGGCGAAGACGTCGAGCGGCGTCCGGGTCGACGATTCCATTGCCCGAAGTGTTCCACTAGCGTGCTGGCGATGGGTGCCGATCGCGGGTCCGCAGCGGTGGAGGTAAGGCCCGTGCAGGGCAAGGGGGAACTGACCGGCTTCATCAAGCTCCCCTTCCGGCTGCACGAGGGGACCCCCTGGGTTCCACCGCTCCTGATGGAGCGCAGGCAGTTCCTCGACCGCTCCAAGAACCCCTTCTTCGGGCGTGCCGAGGTGGAGCTGCTGCTCGCCTGGCGCGATGGCGAGCCCGTGGGCCGCATCAGCGTCCAGATAGACGAGCGCTGGGACGAGCATCAGGGCGGCAAGGACGCCCAGTTCGGCTTCATCGAGGCCGAGGATGACCCGGAGGTCTTCGCCGCTCTGTTCGCGGCCGCCGAGACCTGGGCCCGCGATCGGGGGCGCGAGCGCCTGGTCGGGCCGATGGACTTCACCACCAACGACGAGTGCGGCCTGCTGATCGAGGGCTATGACCGCCACCCGCTGATCCTGCAACCCTGGCACCCGCCCTATTACAGCGAGCGAATCTCCGAGCTCGGCTACGGCAAGGCGATGGACCTGCTGATGTGGAACCTCGACATGGGCGAGCTGAAGCAGGGCGACCGCTTCGCCGATGCGATCCACGAGGTCGCCGACAAGGTCGAGTCCGAGCACGGGATCACCGTCCGCAACATGAACAAGCGCGACCTCGAGGCCGAGATCGGGCGCTTCATGGAGGTCTACAACGCGGCCTGGGACGAGAACTGGGGCTTCGTCCCGGTCGACGACGAGGAGGTCGCGTTTCAGGCCAAGAACCTGAAGCAGGTGCTCGACCCCCGCTGGGCCTTCATCGCCGAGCGCGACGGCGAGACCCTGGGCGCGGCCCTGACCCTTCCCGACATCAATCAGGTGACCAAGCGCATGAACGGCCGCCTGCTGCCCTTCGGCTGGCTGCGGTTCCTCACGGGCCGGCGCAAGATCGACCGCGTGCGGGTGTTCGCCCTTGGGGTGAAGCCGGAGTACCAGCACACGGGCATCGCGGCGCGCTTCTACGTGCGCCACATCGAGACGGCGGCCGAGGTCGGTGTCTCGGGCGGCGACACCGGCTGGATCCTCGAGGTGAACGAGCCGATGAACCGGGCGATGGAGGGGATGGGGGGGACCGTGGTCAAGCGGTACCGCCTCTTCGAGAAGTCGATCTAGCCCGCGCTCGCTCGGGGTCTATCCCGGTGTCTTCACGGGTATCTAGGATGCGTCGACATGGAGCAGCCCATCCCCGCGAATGACGTCATCGTCGAGGCCGAGCCGGTCCGGCCAGTGCCGGCGCAACGGCCCGCCGGGACGATCCAGCTCTGGGGGCACGAGTTCGGGCCGCTCGGCGGTGGCCGCCACGGCCGGCGCCGCGGCCGGCGCCGTCGCGATCGCGGTGGCCAGGGCGCGCAGCGTGCGACGCCCGCCTCGCCGCGGCCTGTTCCGGCGGCGGGAGCGAGTCGTCGCCCGGCGCTCCTTCCTGGTCGACGTGCACGTCCTCGGGCGCTAGCGGCCCCGGTGGGGGAGGTCATCGAGGTCGAGGTGCGGCCCCGCTACCCGGTGCGCCTGCCGCGCAGGATGGGCGGGGACGGGGTGACGAGGATGCGCGAGGGGATCCTGGAGCGGATGCTGCACGTCGGCGCCTGCCCGGTCCGGCTCCGCTGCTGGCACGCGCGCGAAGGCGTCCGCATCAGGGCCGAGGCGCTGGAGCCGCGCCTGGCGAGCCACCACGACGACTCCTTCGAGTGCCGGCATGCCGGCGAACCCGAGCTGGAGGTCGCGATCGGGCGCATGCGGTTCGCGCTGGGCCTGGACGACGACATGGGCGAGTTCTTCAGCGCCTTCAAGCGCGACCCGCTGATCGGCGCCGCCATCCACCGGCGACCCTGGGCTCGTCCGCGGCGGCGGCCCTGGCCCTGGGAGGCGCTGGCCTGGGCCATCACCGAGCAGCTGATCGAGTCCTCGCGCGCCGCGGCCATCCAGCGCCGCATCGTGCGCCGCTGGGGGCCGAAGGCGGCGCCCGGCCGTCCCTCGCAGCGCCCACTGATGGACGTGCCGTCCCCGGAGCTGATCGCCGGCCGGGCCCCGGCGGAGCTGGTCGCGATGGACCTGACCGAGGCGCGCTCGCTGGCGCTGGTGAAGTGCGCGCGCGAGGTCGCCGCCGGCCGCGCCGACCTGGACGACCCGGCCTCGGACAAGCGCCTGCTCGCGATACGCGAGATCGGCCCCTGGACGCTGCAGTGCCTGGGCCACTACGGCCGCGGCGACCCCGACTCCCTCCCGGCCGGCGACCTGGCATACGTGAAGCTGGTCGGCCACCTCGCGGGACTGGGCCGCCGCGCCACCCCCGAGGAGGTCGAGGACTATTTCGAGCCCTACCGGCCCTTCCGGGCGCTGGCCGGCAGCTTCGCGCTGGCCGGCCACGGCAAGAAGGTCAGCCAGGGCCCGCCGCTGCCGCTTGCCCCAGGCCGGCTCGCGGCCTAGCGACGTTGCCTCGGGTGCCGGCGGGGTCGCGGTTAGGGCCGTAGCGGTCCGGGTACCCGATGGGCGATGCGCTACTTCCTCGGAGCCGCCCACGAGCAGTTCGCGCCCAGCCGCCTGCTGGAGCAGGCGGTCGAGGCCGAGGACTCCGGCTTCGAGGGCATCGCCTGCTCGGACCATCTGCAGCCCTGGTGGGAGGGCGGGGAGTCGGGTCACGCCTGGGTCTGGCTCGGCGCCGTGGGCCAGGCCACGCGCAGGATTCCGCTCGGAACCGCCGTCACGCCCCCCGGGCCCCGCTACCACCCGGTCCTGATCGCGCAGGCCTGGGCCACGCTGGAGGAGCTGTTTCCGGGCCGCCCCTACCTGGGCGTGGGCTCGGGCGAGTCGCTGAACGAGTCGCCCCTGGGCGCCGACTGGCCCGATCCCGCGGAGCAGGTCGAGCGCATGGAGGAGTCGCTGCAGATCATCACCAAGCTGCTCGCCGGCGAGCGGGTCGATTTCGAGGGCGACCACTGGAAGACCGACGGGGCCGTGCTGCACACCCATCCCGGGCGACGGCCGCCGATCTACGTCTCGGCGTTCGGGCCGAAGGCCGCGGGCGTCGCGGCCCGCCACGGCGACGGGCTCTGGACGCTCGCCGATCCCGCCCAGGCCCCGGACGTGATCGACGCCTACCGGGCTGCCTGCGAGGACGCCGGGCGCGAGCCGGGCGAGATCGTGCTGCAGGCGCAGTTCTCATGGGCCCCCGACGACGACGAGGCGCTCGAGGGCGCCCGCGTCTGGAAGGGCGCCCAGCCGCCCGAGTTCTTCACAGACGACTGGCACGACCCCGGCGACATGCAGGAGCACGCGAAGAACGAGGTCTCCGACGAGGAGCTGAAGGAGGCCGTGATCATCTCCTCCGACCCCGAGGTGCACGTCGAGCGGGTGCGCCAGGCCGAGGGCCTCGGGGCCACCGTGATGGCGCTGATGAACGTCTCGGGCGCGGCTCCCATGGAGGCGATCCGCGTCTATGGCGAGCGGGTGCTGCCGGCCCTGCGCTCCGTTCGGGCCTAGCCCTCGCGGTCCTCGTCCGGCGCGCCCGGCAGCAGCTCGTTGCTGAGCGCGTCCTGGGTCTCGGGCACCTCGGAGAGCAGGCCGTTCTCGGCCATCCAGCTGGCGAACAGCGCCCACTCCTCGGGGTCGAGTTGCCCGAAGCGCTCGCCGGGCGTGGGCGCCAGCAGCGGCAGGGTGGCCTGGATCTCCGCGCGAGTCAGCTCGGGGTCCAGGCCGTCGCCGGCCGCGAGCACGGCCCCGGTCGCGGCCTGCGGATCGGCGACCGCGTCCTTCGTGCCCTTCGCCAGGGCGCCGATGAACAGGCGCAGCTCCTCGGGGTCCTCCTCCAGCCGCTCGCCCTGGGCGACGAGGACGAGCTCGTCGTAGTTGGGGACGCCGAGCTCGTTCACGGGGACCACCGACGGGTTTTCGCCGCGACGGGCCAGATCGACGCCCTCGATGTTGCGGAAGCCGCCCAGGATCGCGTCGGCCTCGCCCCCCAGCAGCGCCGGCAGCAGGTTGAACCCGACCTCGACCTGGGTCACGTCCGAGGTCGAGAGCCCTGCCCCCGCCAGGATCGTCGCCAGGTACTGGGCCTGATAGGGGATGCCCGCGGTCGCCACCGTCTTGCCGCGCAGGTCCGAGGGCTTCGCGATTCCCGCTGCGGGCAGCGAGATGAGCGAGGTCAGCGGCTCGTCCACCAGGGCGGCGACGGCGACCACGTCCAGACCCTGCTCGCGGGCCAGCAGCAGCTCGGGCTCGTAGCTGATCGCCAAGTCGGCGCGCCCGGCTGCCACCTCCCTGATCGGGGCCGAGGGGTCCGAGGGCACGCGCGGCGACACCTTCAGGCCGGCGCGGTCGAAGTACCCGTTCTCGAGCGCCGTGAAGATCCCGGCGTGGTCGGGGTTGACGTAGAAGTCCAGGGCCAGGTCGAGCTGCTCGGGCTCGGCGGCGCCCAGGTTCTCCTCCTTCTCGCCGCAGCCCGTCAGGCTCACGGCCAGCGCCAGCGCTGCGGCTGCCATCCATCTCATCTTGTGGGGCTCTCCTTCCAGGTGACGACGCGACGCTCGAGCAGGCCCAGCAGGGCGAACAGGCAGATCGCGATCGCCGACAGGACCGCGATCGCGGCGAAGGTGAGCGAGGTCGAGAGCTCGCCGGAGCTGACCAGGATCAGATGCCCCAGACCGGAGTCGGACCCCGCCCACTCTGCGAAGACGGCGCCGATCACCGCCACGGCGACCGCGATCTTGGCGCCGCTGAAGATGAAGGGCAGCGCCCATGGCAGCTCCGCGCGGCGCAGCGTCTGCAGCCGGCCGGCGCCCAGGGTGCGCATCATCTTCAGCAGGTCGGGATCGACCGAGCGCAGGCCGTCGTAGGCGTTGACGGTGATGGGGAAGAAGCAGATGAGCGCGATGATCAGCAGCTTCGGCACGATCCCGAAGCCGAACCAGACCACCAGCACCGGCGCCAGGACGATGATCGGGATCGTCTGCGAGGCGACCAGCAGGGGGTACAGGGCCCGCCGCGCGGTCTCGGAGAGGTGCATCAGAATCGCCAGCCCCACCCCGGCCACCAGCGCCAGCAGGAATCCCAGCACCACCTCGCGCAGCGTCACCCAGGCGTCCTCGGCCAGCAGCGAGCGGTCCTCCCAGAGGGACTCGGCCACGTCGGTCGGGGCCGGCACCAGGAACGGCTCAATCGAGAGCAGGTCGGCGAGCGCGTCCCAGCGCGCCGCCAGCTCCCACGCCACCAGCAGCAGCGCCACGACGGCGGCGGGTGCGAGCGCGGAGCGCATGCGCGCGCTCACCGCGAGCCCCCCGCGAGCAGCCGCAGGGCCCGCTCGCGCAGCTCGGCGAACTCGGCCGCGCTGACGGCCGCGGCGCGGTCCCGCGCGCGCGGCTCGGGGACCTCCAGGGTCGCGGTCACCCGCCCCGGCCGCGGGCTCATCACGACCACCTGGTCGGAGAGGTACAAAGCCTCCTCCACGTCGTGGGTGACGAGCATGACGGTGTGGCCATCGGCCGCGAGCACCCCCGCCAGCCAGCCCTGGGCCTCGGCGCGCGTGATCGCATCGAGCGAGGCGAAGGGCTCGTCCAGCAGCAGCACCGGCCGCCCCGCCATCAGCGTGCGCAGGAAGGCCACCCGCTGGCGCATCCCGCCCGACAGCTCCTCGGGGCGGGAGTCCTCGAAGCCCGCCAGCCCCAGGCGCTTGAAGTGCCCCGCCACCTCGGCGCGGGCCCGCTCGCGCGGGACTCCGGCGAGGGCGAGCGCGAGCGCGGCGTTGTCGATCGCCGGCAGCCACGGCAGCAGCAGGTCGCGCTGGGGCATGTAGGCGCAGCTCGCCAGCCGTGCCGCGGGCCGGACCGCCTCGCCGACCACCAGCGAGCCGTCGCTGGGCTCGCGCAGGCCGCAGACGATCTCCAAGAGCGTGGACTTGCCGCAGCCCGAGGGGCCGACGATGCCGAGCACCCCGCCCGCGGGCACCGTCAGGTCGACGCCGTCGAGCGCCCGCAGCTCGTCGAACGAGTGCCCCAGGCCGCGCACCGTGACGGCCGGGCCGGGTGTGCCTGAAAGCTCGAGGGGCTCCGCCGCGGGAGCCCCGGTCTGGTTCAGCATGCTCCCTCCGCGCGCATTACCGCACAGGTTCTAAGGGTCAGCGACAGGTGCACACACGCCCGGACGCGAAGCGGAGGACGTGTTGGGGGTGCTGGGTCGCTATCTCAGCCCGCATTAACCCGCGAGCCCCCCTGGGTTGGTGCCGCCAGTCTAGTTCGCCGCCGGGGCCGATCGCCCCCCGGCGACGACGTTCACGAACTGCTCCAGGTGTTTGGTGGTCCAGCACTCGAAGGCGCCGTCGCAATAGGGCTCATAGGCGGCCATGACGGAGTCGCCGTAGTTCCAGTACAGCCGGGGCTCGGGGTTGAGCCAGAAGGTGCGCCCGGCGCGTGCGGCGATCGTGCCGAAGATCTGCGCGTGGGGCTCGCGCCCGTTGGTGCGCGCGTCGCCGAGCACGATCACCGTCGAGCGCGGCCCCAGCTCCTCGGCGATCTCCTCGCCGAACTCGAGCCATACGCGCCCGTAGTCGGTGTAGCCCGAGACATCGGCGACCCCGCCCTCGGACGACACCCTCTCGGAGATCGCCCGGAAGTCGCGCTCGTGCTCGAAGATGTCGGTGACCTCGCTGATGCGCTCGATGAAGACGAAGCTGCGCAGCTTGCGGAAGCTGTCGTGCAGGGCGTGGAGCACCGAGAGGAAGAAGACGCTGGCGCTGCTGACCGAAGTCGAGACGTCGCAGAGCACGTAGATCTCGGGCCGCCGCGGGCGCTTGGGCCGGTAGCGCAGGCGCAGCGGCACGCCGCCCGTCTCCAGCGAGGAGCGCATCGTGCGGCGGATGTCCACGATCCGGCCCTTGCTGCGGCCCCGCTGCTCGTGGCCGAGGGTGGCGATCCGGCGCTTCAGCTGCGCGACCGCCCGGTGCACAGCCGCCAGGTCCCGGGTCGGGCTGGTGGGGAGGGTGCGGTCCAGCTCGGCCAGCGGACGCGAGGGTGGGAGCTTGCCCGTGCGCTCGATCGTGGCCCGCTCCAGCTCGCGGCGCAGGTGCTGCTCGAACTGGCGCACGTCCTCGGCGTCGAGCGCCGGCCGCTCGCCTTCGCCGCCCCCCCGGGCCTGCAGCTCCAGCGCGCGGCGGATCCGCTGCACGTCGACGCCGATCACGCCCGAGCGCTCGCCGCGGCGGCCGAAGGCGGTGATCGCCAGCCGCGCCAGGTCGCGCATCTCGCCGTCGTTGCCCGCCTGGATCGCCTGGCGGATCGCCTCGCGCAGCTCGTCGAGGTCGATGCGGTCCGAGCCCTCGTAGCGCTCCTCCTGGATCTCGCGCTCCAGGGCCTCGGCCTCGGCCGCGCGGAAGAAGTGGCGGTCGAAGAGCAGGTCGAACACCCGGCGGTCCTCCTGTGACTTGGCGATCGTCGAGGCGAGCGCCTCGCGGAAGTCGCGCTGGTCGGTCCAGCTCACCTGCTCCAGAGCCGCGAAGGCGTCGAGGATCTCAGAGGTGCCGACCGCGACGCCCTCGGAGCGCAGGTCCTCGAAGAACGCGAGCAGGTTGCCGGCGGCCCCGGGGACCCGGCCGGAGGTGGCCGGCCGCTCGGGCGTGCTCATCCCGATGTGGTTCCCGGGGGAGAGGCCTCCGCCTGCGGGGTCGCGTCACCCAGCTTCACCGCGACGCGCTCGGCCACCAGATCGATGTCGGAGCGGTGCTTGACGATGATGCTCATGGACTGCTCGAATGTCTCGCGGTCGATGTCATCGGCGCCGACCAGCAGCAGGGTGCGCGCCCAGTCGATCGACTCCGCGATCGAAGGCGGCTTCTTCAGGTCCAGCTGGCGGACCATGTGCACGACCTCGACCATGCGCCGGGCGAGGCCTTCGTCCAGCTCGGGCGCATGCAGCCTCACGATCTGCAGCTCGCGGTCGACCGAGGGATAGTCGAGCCACAGGTAGAGGCAGCGGCGCTTCAGCGCCTCGGTCAGCTCGCGGGAGTTGTTGGAGGTCAGCAGCACCAGCGGCCGCGTCCGCGCCTCGATCACGCCCAGCTCCGGGATCGAGATCTGGAAGTCCGAGAGGACCTCCAGCAGCATCGCCTCGAACTCCTGGTCGGTCTTGTCGATCTCGTCGATCAGCAGCACCACGGGCTCGGTGGCGCTGATCGCCTCCAGCAGCGGCCGCGTGAACAGGAAGTCCTCGCTGAAGATGTCCCCCCGGGTCGACTCCCAGGCGCCCTCGGGCGCCTCGGCCTCGCCGGCCGATTCGGCCTGGATCCGCAGCAGCTGCTTGCGGTAGTTCCACTCATAGAGGGCCTTGGCCTCGTCCAGGCCCTCGTAGCACTGCAGCCGGATCAGGGTCCGGCCCGTGTGGCGGGAGAGCGCCTTTGCCAGCTCGGTCTTGCCGACGCCGGCCGGGCCCTCCACCAGCACGGGCTTGCCCAGCCGCTGCGCGAGGAAGGAGACCAGGGCCGAGGACTCGTCGGCGAGGTAGCCGACCTCGCCCAACCCCTCTCTGACCTGCGCGACGGACTGAGGCCCTTGCTCCGGCATGAGGCAGAGGATGATAGATACGCCCCATGTTCCTGCTCGCCGACGTGCTTCCGACCTCGATCACGCCGTACCTGTTCCTGATGCTGGGCGGGTTCGTGGTGGGCACCGCGGGGCATCTCTACAAGAGCAAGGTGGTGGTCGCGGTCGGGATCATCATGATCTTCTCCGCGACGCTGCTGCTGCCGCTGGCGGTGATCGCGACCGAGGACGAGCCCGAGTCGAACCCGCAGATCCTCGCTCCGGGGACTCGCTAGCGCGCGCTCGCCAGGGGTGGAATGATCGGGGCCGTGGGAAGGCTCGACCAGCTCGATCTCTCCAGGAAGCTCTCGCGCAAGCAGGAGCGCCACGACCTGGAGCGGGGCTGGCTGCGGCTGACCCAGCTCCGTCTGACGCTGGGCGGGCAGATCGGCGAGAAGGAGCTGGGGCCGCCGGTCTGCGTGCTGTTCGAGGGCTGGGACGCCTCGGGCAAGGGCGGCGCGATCAAGCGCCTCGTCGCCCAGATGGACCCCAGGCACGTGCGCGTGGTCAGCTTCGCCGCGCCGACCCACGACGAGAAGCGTCATCACTTCCTCTGGCGCTTCTGGCCGGTGCTGCCCGGATGGGGAGGGATGACCGTGCTCGACCGCTCCTGGTATGGGCGGGTGCTGGTCGAGCGGGTCGAGGGTTTTGCAGACCGCGAGGCCTGGATGCGGGCCTACGACGAGATCAACGGCTTCGAGCGCACCCTCGCCGACGAGGGGATGATCCTGATCAAGTTCTGGATGCACATCTCCGACGCCGAGCAGCTGAAGCGCTTCGAGCGGCGCAAGGACAACCCGCTGAAGCAGTGGAAGCTGACCGACGAGGACTGGCGCAACCGCGAGAAGCGAGCCGAGTACACCGAGGCGATCGAGGACATGCTGGCCCGTACCGACCAGGCCCCGCACGCCCCCTGGCACCTGATCGAGGCGGACTCGAAGCGGTATGGGCGCGTGCGGGTGCTGAACGCGGTGATCGAGGCGATCGAGGACGGAATGCGCCGGCAGGGCCTTGAGCCGCCGCCGCCAGACGAGGGCGCGGCCGCCGCCGCCGCGGACTAGCCTCGGGCGGGTCGCGTCGGTCCGCGCGGATGGCGCCGCTCCCGCAGCCCGGCGGCGGCGATCAGCAGCGCGCCGGCCAAGGCGACGAAGATCCCGTACCGCAGGTCATAGGTGCGGTTGACCGCGACGATCACCTCGAAGTCCAGTTCCGGCCGCTCGAACATCCGATAGGCGACGATCGCCGCCGCCCATGCGCCGGCGGCGAACAGCAGCGCCCATTCGGTCAGGGGCCGAGGCGGCACGTACCCGCCCCCCACCTGCATAGCCAGGACCAGGGTGGTCGCGGCCACCAGCAGCAGTGCAGCCTCGGTCCAGCTGAAGGCGCCCAGGCCGGTCTGCACCAGGTCCCCGGCCACCGGGACCCCGTACCAGGGCAGCAGCAGGCTGCCGACGATCAGGGCGACCCCGACCATCGCCAGGCGCTCATTGCCCCGCAGGCCCCGGAGCTCGCGCGAGAGGGTCTGCGGCAGGCCCCGGACGGCGTCAGTCCAGCGGCTGGCGGCCACCGTATCCCGCCTCGAGGTCGTGCCAGTGGGCCACCTCGTCCTCGCCGAGCTCCCAGCACAGGTAGACCTCGCGGCCGTCGAGGTGGGCGGGGAAGTCCACCAGCCCGCGATCGATGTCGCGGAGCACGATCCCTGACCCCTCGAGGGCCTCGAGCAGGCGCCGGACCTCGAGGAACGCGACCCCGACCTGCTGGCCGGGATCCCCGCCGCCGTTGGAGGGGGCGGCGTCCGAGAGCAGCTCGTGCGCTTCGGTGTCCGTCAGCTGCTCCTTCGCCTCCTGCAGCTGGGCCAGCAGCGGCGTCAGCTTCGGCAGCAGGGCGTTCGCCTCCTCGCGCGTGAAGTGGCGCTCGTGAAGCTCCGCTGCCCCCTCCTCGCTCACCGCTGCGCAGCGGGGGCGGGGGCCATCAGGCGCTCGCGCAGCAGGGCGGCGTCGGCTTCGCCGATCGTCCGCAGCTGGCCCTGGAAGGCGAGGTGCCAGTGCTCGGCCGGCCACTTGGCGGCGTGCTCGAGCTCGGGGACGAGCTCCTCGGCGGGAACGAAGTCCTGCTCGGGCAGGACCAGCACGGGCTCCGCCTTGACACGCCAGGGATACGGCTCGTGTGCCTTCTTCGGGTTCTGGGGCCAGATCGGGGTGCGGTCCTCGAACATCTCCGAGGTCACCCGGGCGATGCCGCCGAAGGCCTGGACGCCGGTGACGTAGAAGACGATCTCGTCGCCGCGCTCGAACTCCCGGGCCTGGAGGCGGCGGCGCTGCTTGAACCCGATCACGTCGAAGCCGCGCTCGACGTAGATCCGGAAGTTGTCCAGCGAGCCGGTCAGGATCCAGGTCTTGTGCGGCGGGGCCACGCGGCGATCTTAATCCGCGCTCGCCCGGCGCAGGCCGTCCAGGCTCTCGTCGGCGATCTTTCGCATCTCGTTTTTCGTCATCGCGACCCCGATCACCCGTCCCAGCAGGCCGATCGGCTCGATCCCGATCTCGACGTCGGTGAAGGTCTGCCCCTGCGCCTCGGTCAGGCGCCAATGCGAGTAGTAGCCGGTGCGCTGGCAGCGCAGCTTGATCTCGCGCAGGTCGTCGAGCTCCTCGACCTCGTAGGTGGTGGTCATCTGCCGCCCGAAGGGGCCTGGACCCGTCTGCTCGAATCTGGAGCCCTTCTGGATCTGAGTCGGCATGCCCGTGGTGGAGACGGCGTCGTAGGCCCACTCGGGGTACCGCGCCGGGTCCTCGAGCAGCGCCCAGATCTGCTCAACCCGTGCCTCGATCAGGGCCTGCTGTTGCCAGGATGCGGCCACCGCGGTCCCAGGGCGCCCTAGGCGACCGGCTCCCGGGCCCGCGCGGCCAGCCCGGGCACGTCGATGCGCTCGTACTCCGTCGCCGCCTCGGCCAGCAGCGCGTCGCCCGCGGCCCTGTCGCTCTTGGCGAGCATCCGCCCCTGGACGAGGGTGCAGCGCGTCGCGTCGAGGGGCCTCCCCAGCTCGGTCCACCGCTCGCGCGCGGTGTCCATCAGCTCGGCGGCGGAGTCGGCGTCATCGGCGCAGGCGCCGGCCGCCTCGGCCTTGGCCGCCTCGCCGACCGGGTAGTGCAGACGCCCCGCGAGCCGTTCGGCCTCCTCGGCCGCCGCCTTGGCCTGATCCATGCGATCGGCGAGTGCCAGCACCACGGCACGCGCCGCGATCGCCTCAACCGACTGCGCGATCAGGCCGGCCCGCTCGCAGATGTCCAGGGCCTTGGCCAGCTCGGTCTCGGCCGCGCCCAGGTCGCCGCTCTCGCGCAGGGTCCAGGCGAGCCACTGCAAGGCGCTGAAGGCGACCTCCGAGCGGCCCACCTGCTCGCCCAGCTCATGGGCGCGTCGGAACAGCCTGGTCGCCTGCTCCCAGTCGCCGAGGCGCCACGCCAGCACCCCGCGCAGCAGGAACGGGAAGCAGAGCTTTCCGTGCAGCCCCTCGCGCTCGGCCAGGCCGCCGCTGGCCTCGGTCGCGCGCTCGACCTCGTCCCAGTCGGCCCGTTCGGCCGCGAGCTGGCCGAGCGACGCGTGGAGCTCGACCTGCGAGGGCAGGTCGCCGACCTCCTGCGCCAGCTTCAGCGCCTCGCGGTAGGCCTCGGCGGCTCCGTCGTAGTCGGCCTCGGAGATCTCGAGGTGGTAGCCCAGGGTCAGCAGCGCGCGCACGGCCTCGCCGCGATCGGAATCGCGCGCCAGCGCGACCGAGCGCTCCAGGTTCTCGCGCGCCTTCTCGGAGTCGCCGATCCGCCCGAAGACGCGCCCGAAGATCCCGTGAGCGCGGCTCGCGGCCCGGGCCTCGTCCAGGCGCTCGGCCAGGCGCAGCGCCTTCTCGGAGGCGTAGATCGCGAGCATGTTGTCGCCGGTGTGCATGTAGAGCGACGCGGCCTCCTCGTAGAGGCGCACCAGCTCGATGCAGGGCTCGCCGTCCTTCAGCAGGTCGATGCCGCGCTGGTAGTTGTCGATCGAGGCACGGCGCTCGCCCTTGTGCCACAGGGCCGCGCCGATCTTCCGGTGCAGGTCCGCGACGCGAGCCAGGTCCTCCTCGCTGCGGTGGAACTCCAGCGAGCGCTCCCAGACGGCGACCGCCGCGTCCACGCGGCCCATCCGCAGGGCGACGTCGCCCTGCTTCTCGCCGATTCGCGCGCGGTCGGCCGGGTCGAGCTCGTCCGAGAGCTCCAGCGCGGCCGAGTAGCGCTCGAATGCCTCGGCGTTGGAGTAGAGGCTCGCGGCGGCGTCGCCCGCGGCCTCCAGCAGCTCCAGGGCCTCGCCGCGGAGCTCGCTCAGCTCCTGGGGCTCCAGCCCCCCGTCCAGTCCCAGGGCCGCGGCGCGGGCGTAGTGCTCGGCGACGATCCCGACGAACGCGTCGATGCGGTCGCCCGCCCGCTCGCGGATGAACTCGCCGACCTCGACGTGCTTGCGGCAGCGAACCGCCTTGGGCAGCATCCCGTAGGCGACGTCGCGGATCAGCACGTGCTTGAAGGCGTACTCGCGCTGCCCCGTGAGGCGGCTGCCGGGGCTCGTCACCACCAGGTCCTTGTCCTCCAGCGCCGCCAGCGTGGCGCTCAGGTCCAGTCCCTCCTCGGCCGCGGTCTGCTCCAGCGAGCCGTCCCAGAACGTCTGGCCCACGACCGAGGCCTGAAGCAGCAGCCTGCGCTCGGGTCGGCCCAGGGAGTCGAGCCTGGCCGCCAGCAGCGACTGCACCGTGCCCGGCAGGGTCGACATCTCGACGGTGTCCTCCTCGATCAGGCGGTTCACCATCTCCTCCGCGAACAACGGGTTGCCGCCCGAGCGCTCCGCTACCTGGGGCACGATCTCGGCGCCCCCGTTCTCGGAGCCCGGCATCAGCGCCGCGACCAGCTCGCGGGTCTCCTCCTCGGTCAGCGGCTCCAGCGAGATCGAGGTCGCGTTCTTTCGCCCGCCGCTCCACCCGGGCCGGCGCTCCAGCAGCTCGTCGCGCGTGAGGCAGACGAGCAGCAGCGGGCCGCGCACCCAGCGGGCCAGGTGGTCGATCAGGTCGAGCATCCCCTCGTCGGCCCAGTGGATGTCGTCGATCGCCAGCACCAGGGTGCGGCGGTGGGTGATCGCCTCGATCACGGCCCGTGCGGCCGAGAACAGGGCCTCGCGCATGCGCTGGGGGTCGTCGTCGGTGAAGGCGCTCTGCTCCGGGGGCTCGATGCCCAGCGGGACCGCCAGCAGGGCCGCGTTGCGCTCGGCCGCCTCGGGTTCGCCCAGCTCCTCCATCAGGCTCTCCACGCCGCTCAGGATCTTGCGCCAGGAGGTCTCGGGGTCGTCGGTGTCGAGCAGATCGAACTCGACCCGCAGCACCTCGACCAGGGCGAGGTAGGAGATGCCGGCGTACGGCGGGCACTGGCCGCGGCGGATGATCGGAGGGTCCTTGTAGGAGCCGATCGTGTCGATGAGCTCGCGCATCAGGCGCGACTTGCCCACTCCGGCCTGGCCGATGACGGTCACCAGATAGGGCCGCTTCTCGCGCTCGACGCGCTCGACCAGCGAGACGAGCAGCTCGGCCTCCTCGGCGCGCCCGATCAGCTTCGTCTCGCTGCGGCGCGCGGCCCGCCCCGGCACGGAGATCACCTCCTTCGCCTCCCACGCCGGCACCGGCTCCTCCTTGCCCTTCAGGATCAGCGGGTCCAGGCGCTCAAACGAGACCGACTCACGGGTGGCGCGGTGCGTCTCCTCACCGACCGTGACGCTGCCGGAGCGGCCCGCGGCCTGCAGCCTCGCCGCGACGTTGACGACGTCGCCCATCACCGTGTAGCGGTCGCCGACGGCGCCCGCCATCACCTCCCCGGAGTTGAGGCCGACGCGCAGCGAGAAGCTGACGCCGTGGCGCTCGTCGATCTCGCGGTTGACCTCCGCCATCGCGGCCTGCATCGCGAGCGCCGCGCGCACGGCGCGCTCGGGGTCGTCCTCGTGGGCGACCGGCGCCCCGAAGACGCCCATCACGTTGTCGCCGATGAACTTGTCGATGCTGCCGCCGAAGCGCTCGATCTCGTCGCCCAGACGCCGAAGGGTCCTGTCCACCAGCGCCTTCACGGCCTCGGGGTCCATCCGCTCCGCCGCGGAGGTGTAGCCCGAGAGGTCGGCGAAGAGGACGGTGGCCAGGCGACGCTCCTCGGGCGGGGGGTCCGTGACCGCCCCGGGCGCGGGCGTGGCCTCCGCCGATGCGGGGGGGCCCGCCTCCGGGCCCTCCGGCCCCGCGCCCAGGCCGGCGCCGCACTCCATGCAGAACCGCGCGCCGGCGGGATTGTCGCTGCCGCAGTTGGGGCAGAGGGGGGCCAGCTCGGTCCCGCAGGACACGCAGAATCGCGCGCGCTCGGGGTTCAGCGCGGCGCACGAGGGGCAGGTTCGCGACGCGGCCATACGCGTTCTAACGATACGGGGCGTGCGCTACTCTGGCGCTCGCTTCCGCCCACCAGCCAGGAGACCTCGAACCTTGAGCCGCATCCCCTTGACCCGGTTCCGCGCGCTGCTCGTCCTCGCACTCGCCCTCGCGGCGGCGTTCACGATCGCCGCATGCGGCGGCGACGACGGCGGCGACGAGGACCCTCAGGAGGTCCTGGAGGCGACCTTCGACAACGAGGACCCGATCGACAGCGGGGTCTTCGACGTCAGCTTCGAGCTCGCCGCCGAGGGTGGCGACGACGAGGGCACTTTCAAGGCCAGCCTCGGCGGGCCCTTCGAGGGCGACCAGGAGGGCGCCGTCCCCAAGTTCGACGTGACGGCGGACGCCGAACTCGACAGCTCCTCGCAGGACTTCTCGGGCAGCGCCGGCATCATCTCCACCGGCGACAAGGCCTTCGTCAACTTCCAGGACACCGACTACGAGGTGCCGGCCGACCTCTTCCAGCAGTTTCAGGCCTCGTTCGAGCAGGCCGCCCAGGGCGAGCAGCAGAACGAGGGCGGGAACTTCCTCTCCTCGATCGGGATCAACCCCTCGGAGTGGCTCACCGACCTCTCCAACGAGGGCAACGAGGACGTCGAGGGAACCGAGACGATCCACATCTCCGGCCAGGCGGACGTTCCCAAGCTGGTCGAGGACATCCGCACGATCGCCGAGCGCGTTCCCCAGGCCGCCGAGCAGGTGACCCCGGCGCAGCTGAGCCAGCTCGACCAGCTCACCGACATCATCCAGTCGGCCGACTTCGACGTCTACACGGGCGCGGACGACGACATCCTCCGCAAGCTCGAGGCCGAGATCGAGGTCGACCCGCCCGACACCGACGGGGCGCCGGATTCCGTCTCGGTCGGGTTCTCCGTCACGCTCAGCGAGGTGAACGAGCCCCAGGAGATCTCCGGCCCGGCCGACGCCCAGCCGCTCGGCGACCTGCTGCAGCAGTTCGGCATCGACCCGAGCCAGCTCGGGCAGCTCGGGGCCGCCGCGGGCGGTGGCGGCGGCTCCGGCGCCTCGGGGACCACCGACCCCGCCACGCAGGCATACCTGGACTGTCTCGCCGAGGCTCAGGGCCAGGACGCGCTTGACCAGTGCGCGGCCCTGATCCAGTAGCCGAGCGGGCCGACATAAGCGAGCGGGCCGACAAGAGGGGGCCGAGCTTCGGCCGCGAGTTCTTCCTGTCCCCGAGCGGATGGCCCTACCTGCTGGTCCCGTTCATCCCGGCTGCGGTCGCCCTCGAGCTCGCGCACGCCGCCGCGGGGCTGATCTTCTTCTCGGCCGCGCTGGGGGTGATCCCCACGGCGGCGCTGATGGGGAGGGCGACCGAGGAGGTCGCGGCCAAGTCCGGGCCGGGGATCGGCGGCCTGCTGAACGTCACCTTCGGCAACGCGCCCGAGCTCATCATCGCCCTGTTCGCGCTCGAAGCCGGCCTGCAGGAGGTCGTGAAGGCATCGATCATCGGCTCGATCCTGGGGAACATCCTGCTGGTGATGGGGGCAGCGATGCTCGCCGGCGGCCTGACCGGGGGGCGCAAGACCCAGTACTTCGACCGCACCGCGGCCAACGTCCAGTCGCTGATGCTGTTCCTCGCCGTCGCCGCCCTGGTGATGCCGGCCGTGTTCGAGCTGGTCGAGGGCCAGGGCCTGCCCGGCGTCAACACCGAGCGCGTCGATTACGACTCCACGGTCGAGGACCTGTCGCTTGCGGTCGCGGTGGTGCTGATGCTCACCTACGGCCTGGGCCTTCTGTTCAGCCTGCGCACCCACCGCGAGCTGTTCAACCCGCACAGCGAGGACGCGTCAGAGCACGACGACCTGTGGGGATGGTCGATCCGCTCCTCGGTGATCGCCCTGGCCGTCGCCGGCGTCGCGGTCGGCGTCATGTCGGAGATCCTGGTCGGCTCGATCGAGGCCGCCTCGGACGCCGTCGGCCTGAGCGAGTTCTTCATCGGCGTGATCGTGGTCGCGATCGTCGGCAACGCCGCCGAGCACTGGGTGGCGGTGCTGGTGGCGATCAAGAACAAGATGGACCTCTCGGTCAACATCGCGATCGGGTCGAGCGCGCAGGTGGCGCTGTTCGTGGCGCCCGTGCTGGTGATCGCCTCCTTCTTCCTCGGCCCCGGTCCGATGCCGCTCGTCTTCAACGGCTTCGAGATCGCCGCCGTGATCATCGGGGTGCTGGTCGCCTACCAGGTGACCAACGAGGGCGAATCGAACTGGTTCGAGGGCGTGCAGCTGCTGGCGCTGTACGCGATCCTGGCGCTGACGTTCTTCTACGCATGACCCCCTAGCGATGGAGCTCGTGCTGCTCATCGTCAGCTTCGCCGTCATCCTCGCCGGCGCGCTCCTGTTCACCAACGCGATCGAGTGGGTGGGGCACAAGCTCGGCGTCGCCGAGGGAGCGGTCGGCAGCCTGCTGGCGGCGGTGGGCACCGCCCTGCCCGAGACCCTGATCGCGGTCGTCGCCCTGGTCGGAGCCACCAAGAGCGAGGACGTCGCCATCGGCGCCATCGTCGGCGCCCCGTTCCTGCTCGCGACGCTGGCGATGGGCCTGGTCGGGGGCACCGCCTACCTCTACCGCCGGCGGCGCGAGCAGGACATCGAGCTCGAGGTGCACGTGCCGACGCTCGACCGCGACCTCGCCTTCTTCGGGGTCTTCTTCGCGCTCGGGCTCGCGCTCGGCTTCGGCGCCCCCGAAGCGATTCGCTACCCGGCCGGGGTCGTCTTCTTCCTCTCCTACGTCGCCTACGTCACCTTCACGCTGCGCGGCAGCGGCGAGATCCAGTCCGAGGAGAGCCTGAATTCACTGATCATGGCCCGGGGCCCCAAGGCCGCGACCGACCCGCCGACCTCGGTGGCGGTGATCCAGGTGCTGATCGGGCTCGCCGCGATGGTCGGCGGAGCGCACCTGTTCGTCGAGGAGCTGCTGCACTTCGCCGAGGAGATCGGGGTGGAGGCGATCGTGCTCTCGCTGATCCTGGCGCCGCTCGCCACCGAGCTCCCCGAGAAGGTCAACAGCTTCTTCTGGGTGCGCGAGGGCAAGGACAGCCTCGCGCTGGGCAACGTCACCGGCGCCATGGTCTTCCAGTCGACGATCCCGGTCGGGATCGGCCTCCTCTTCACCGACTGGGAGCTGAGCGGCAACGCCGCCATCTCGATGGCGCTCGGCCTGGCCGGCGGCGTGATCGCCTTCTGGGCGCTGCGCCTGCGCGACCGGTTCGAGCTCCCGGCCGTGCTCGCCTGGCTCGCGCTCTACGCGGCGTTCATCGTGATCGTCGCGGTGTAGGCGCGGCGCCGGGCCGCTCTGCAGCTCGGCTTGACATATACCCATATAGGTATATGATGTTCCCCTATGGCGAGAGCGGCGACTACGGCCGATGCGTTCAACGCGGTGGCGGAGCCCCGCCGCCGCCAGATCCTGGACGTCGCTGGCCGGCGGCGAGCGCCCGGTGGGCGACCTCGTCGACCGGCTCGGATTGGCCCAGCCCCAGATCTCGAAGCACCTGAAGGTGCTGCGCGAGGTGGGGCTCGTCGAGGCCCGCAGCGAGGGGCGCCGGCGGCTCTACCGGCTGAACGGGAAGCCGCTGAAGCCCATTCACGACTGGGTCAAGGCCTACGAGCGCACGTGGGGCGAGCGGTTCGAGGCGCTCGACGCCGTGCTCGGCGAACTGAAGGAAGACAAAGGAAAGGAAGAAGGAGATGGAGATGACGAGCAGCGGTAGCGCGGTGGTGACGCTCCCCGCGGACAAGCAGATCCTGATCACCAGGGAGTTCGACGCGCCCAAGGACCTGGTCTGGAAGGCGTGGACGACGCCCGAGCTGATCGAGCGCTGGTGGGCCGGCAAGCGGGGCGAGGTGAAGTCGGTCGAGGTCGACCTCCGCGTGGGCGGCGACTGGCGCTACGTGATGGTGGCCGACGAGGGCTTCGAGGTCGCCTTCCACGGCACCTACCGGGAGATCGTGCCCGGCGAGCGCCTGGTCAGCACCGAGGTGTTCGAGGACCCCGAGGGCATGTGGGAGCGCGACCCCGACTTCCACGCGGTCAACACGCTCACGCTCGCCGAGGCGGACGGACGCACGACCATGACGGTCCTGGTCGAGCACACGAAGAAGGAGCACCGCGACATGCACATCGAGTCAGGCATGGAGGGGGGCATGCAGGAGGCGATGGACGCCCTGGAGCAGGTCGCGATCGAGCTCGGGAAGTGAGCGCCCGCCTGGGCTAGCCCCGGGACCCCAGCCCCGACAGCGCCAGCCCGGCGAGAGCATCGCCGCAGGCGCTGTCGGGGTCCTTCTCGGGGTTGAAGCAGACCAGGTTGACCCCGGCCAGCCCCGGATGGGCGAGCAGCGGGGCCATCAGCTCGCCCAGCTCCGCAAGCGAGAGCCCGTCGGGCATCAGCACGTCGGTGGCCGGGAACTCGTCCTGGTCGAGCACGTCGACGTCCAGGTGCAGCCAGTACCGCCGCCCGCCCTCGGCCAGGCGCGCCGCGGCGTCGGCCCCGACCGTCGCCAGGTCGGCCCCGCGGAGCGAGTCGCGGTCGCGGTAGTGCGCGATGCCCACCTGTTTCGGGGTCTCGGAGCCGAGCCCGACCGCCTCCTCCTCGTCGCGCGGCCCCAGCAGCGCGACCCGCTCGGGATCGACGACCCGGTCGCCGCCGAGGCGGTCGAGCAGCGCTGCGGGCGCCCGCCCGATCGCCGCCGCCAGCGGGAAGTCCGCCGCCTCGCCGGTCTGCGAGCTCTCGCCCTCGTAGAGGTCGAGGTGCCCGTCCAGGTAGGCGACGCCGCACTCACCCAGGGCGTCCCGGGCCCCCGCCAGGGCGCCCGGGACGAGGGTGCAGCACCCGCCCAGCACCAGGGGGACGCGGCCCTCGGCAACCAGCGCGGCGACGCGCTCGCGGACCTCGGCGGTCAGCTCGCAGACCTGCTCGAAGTCCAGCCAGCCGGTCTCGGGATCGCGCACGCCACCGCGCAGGCGGGTGCGGGTGTCGCCCGCGTCGGGGATGCCGGCGTCGGCGAGGCGCTCGCGCAGCGCGTCGGGACCCAGCTCGGTGCCGCCGGGTTCGCCGACGCTGTCGATGGGCACGCCCAGCAGGGTCAGCGGCCGCCCGCTCACGACCTTCCCCCCAGCCCTCAGTCCTCGCGGCCGGGGTCCTGCCCGTCCTCGCCCTCGTCGTACTCCTCGTCGCCCTGTTCCAGGGCGGTCTCGGAGACCGAGTCGCCCAGGCCCGGGTGGTAGTGGGTCTGGAAGTCCAGCAGCAGCGCGTCGCGCTGGGGCTCGTCGATGGCGACGTCGTCGGAGATGCGAACCCACTCGGCGCCCTCATAGGCCTCCATGTTGAAGACCTCCTCGTCGATCGTGCTGGAGTCGTCGACGACCACCAGGACCTCGGTCTGCGGGTTGAAGTAGGTGCCGGGGCGGTTCAGCAGCTCGTCGAGCTCGACGACGGAGTCCGCCGCGTCGCTCTCGAGCCGCTCGCGATCCTGTTCTGAGGCTTCCATCGCCGGAAATCTATACCCGCCCTCGCGCCCGGGCACGCCTCGCGAGCTCTCACTGACCCAGGTTCTCGAGCTCGCGGAGCTGGCGCTCGACCTCGGCATCCACGTCCAGCTCCTCCTTGCCCTGGCGGACGCGCCGCTCGTTCCGCGCCACCACCAGTTGGCGCACCTCCTCGCGAAGCTCGGCGTCCCCGCCCAGGGAGGGGACCCCGCTGCTCGGGCGCCAGCAGCCTCTCCACCTCGGCATCCACGTCGATCGGGCTCTCGCCCCGGGCCTCGGCGCGGTCCGAGCGCGCCTGCACCATCTGGCGGATCTCCTCCTCGCGCACCTCGGCGGAGACCTGGGGGAGGCCCCCGCCCGGGCCTGCCGCCGGCATCTCGGGCTCGATCGAGAGGTCGCCCTTGCCGATCTGCTTCAGCGCGTTGCCCGCGCCGAGCGCGAAGACGACCGCCCCGACGGGCAGCGCGGCCAGCACGATCAGGATCAGGATCGTGCCCGCGTCGATCTCGGCCACAATCGGCATGCCCACAGGCTAATCCGGTACTCTTTGCGGACTGGCTGACTGACCAGTCAATCGGTTTCCGCGCCCGACAGGTCCGACAGGGGCCGGCGCCGCCAAGACCTTCGAGACAAGGAGCACGATCAGTGGTCGATCTGACCCTCACCGACGAGCAGAAGGACCTCCGCGAGCTCGCCCACAGCTTCGCCGAGAAGGACATCCGCAAGGTCGCATGGGAGTTCGACAAGGAGGGGACCTGGCCCCAGGAGATCGTCGAGAAGGCCTGGGAGATCGGCCTCATGAACACCCACATCGCCGAGGAGTACGGCGGCGCCGAGCTGGACTACCTCTCGGGCTGCCTGATCGAGGAGGAGATGGGCTGGGGCTGCTCGGGCATCGGCACCTCGCTGATGGCCAACGGCCTCGCCGCGACCCCGGTGATGCTCGGCGGCTCCGAGGAGATCAAGAAGCAGTACCTCGGCATGCTGACCGAGGCCCCCAAGCTGGCCTCCTTCTGCCTGACCGAGCCCGACGCGGGCAGTGACGTCTCGGGCATGAAGACCACCGCCGGGAAGAAGGGCGACAAGTACGTCATCAACGGCTCCAAGTGCTTCATCACCAACGGCGGCTACGCCGACTGGTTCACGGTCTACGCCAAGACCGACAAGGACGCCGGCCACCGCGGCATCTCCGCCTTCGTCGTCCCCAAGGACGACACGGTGACCGTGGACAAGAAGGAGGACAAGCTCGGCCAGCGCGCCTCCAACACCGCCACGATCACCTTCAACGAGACCGAGGTCCCCGTCGCCAACCTGCTGGGCGAGGAGAACCACGGCTTCAAGCTGGCGATGATGACGCTCGACCGCACCCGCCCCGGCGTCTCGGCGATGGCGGTGGGCATCGCCCAGGCGGCGCTCGAGTTCGCCTCGCGAGTACGCCAAGGAGCGCGTCCAGTTCGGCGTCCCGATCGCCATGCACCAGGCGGTCGCCTTCATGATCGCCGACATGGCGACCAAGGTCGAGGCCGCCAGGCTGCTCGTCTGGCAGTCCGGCGTGCTGCTCGACCAGGGCAAGCGCAACACGCTCGCCGCCTCGCACGCGAAGCGCTTCGCCGCCGACTCCGCGATGGAGGTCGCCACGGACGCCGTCCAGGTCTACGGCGGCTACGGCTTCATCAAGGAGTACCCCGTCGAGAAGCTGATGCGCGACGCGAAGATCATGCAGCTCTACGAGGGCACCTCGCAGATCCAGCGCCTGGTCATCGCCAAGGAGATCCTGATGGGCCGCCAGGCCGACGAGGAGACCCCCGAGGCGAAGGCCGCGAGGGAGAAGGCGAAGGCATCTGAGAACGGCACCGCCGCCGAGGCCGAGCAGGCCAAGGCCACCGCCTAGGCCTCGCCCTCACAAAGATCCCTCCCCAGGCGCCCCGGCCCTCGCCGGGGGCCATCCTGCTTCGACGAGGGCCAGCAGTTACCCGCGAACCTGCTTAGTCGTAAGTAGCGGCGTACACTCGCCCCGTGGCGGAGCAGCGGAAGCCCGCGTCGAAGCCCGTCTCCGAGGCCGTCGCCGAGGCGGCGCGGGCCGGAGAGGAGGCGGCGCGTGAGCGCAAGCGCACGGCGCGGCGGGGCGGGCGCCCCTCCGACGTGTTCGGCGGCGAGATCCGCCGTCGCGACGTGTTCCCGCTGCTGGTCCTGCACCTGGTCGCCAGGGAGCCGACCTACGGCAACAGGTTGATCGAGGAGATCGAGGAGATGACCCAGGGCGTGATCTCGGTCAACCCCAACACGATGTACCCGCTGCTGCGCACGATGGAGCAGGACGGGCTGGTCGAGGGCCGCTGGGAGCTGCCCGACCGCCGCACCCGCCGCTACTACTCGATCACCGCCAAGGGCCGGCGCGAGTACAAACGGCTGCTGACCGACGTCGAGCCGTTCCTGGACTCGGTGGTCCGCTCGGTGACGCTGATCAAGGACGAGGTCTACGGGCGCTGAGGTAGGGTGGGCCGATGACCAGGGCCCGAAGTCGATCTTCCCGGCTGATCCTGGCCCTGATCGGTGCCCTGTTGGCATGCGCGCTGTTGCGCCGCGCCCGGCGGCGCCGGCAAGCCCAAGAAGGTCGCCACCACCGCCGGCAAGCTGATCGTCGACGCCGACTCGGTTTCCGGCTCGGTGCACTCGCCTCGCTCGGAGTGCAGGAAGGGGCGGCAGGTGAAGCTGCGCTCCAGCGCCAGCGGAAAGTCATTGGGCAACGCCAAGACCGACGCCAAGGGGCGCTGGCTGGTCACGATCCAGCTCGGCGCCGGGACCTACTTCGCGGATGTCGAGAACGCGACGAGGAAGGGAACGAAGAAGGGAAAGAAGGTCACGTTCCACTGCCGCGCGGTCAAGTCGGCCCCCGTGACGCTTTGAGCGCGGCGCTTCAGAGCTCGCGCTCGTAGACGTACATCACCGGTCCGTCGGGGCGCCCTCGCGATTGGTGAAGCCCAGGCTCTCGTACAGCCCGCGGGCGGCGGTGTCGTCCTCGCTGGTGCCGAGGTCGATGTAGCCGGCCCCGGCGGCGCGAGCCTCCTCCATCGCCGCCTCCAGCAGGGCGCGGCCCAGCCCCCGGCCCCTCAACCCCGGCACCACGTAGAGCTCCTGGAGGTGCGCTTCGAGCCCCTCGATGTAGAGCGAGGGGCGGTAGCGCAGCTGGGCGAAGCCGTCGGGGCCCTCGCCCACCAGCAGGAAGGTCGAGTGCGAGCCGGCGATGTGCTCGCGGACCCGCGGCTCGACGACCTCGGACGCCGGAGTCGGCTCACCGAACTCCGTGTTGAAATCGGTGAACAGGCGCGCCAGCTCGGAGGCGTCCTCGGCCTTCGCCGCTCTCACTTCGGGGGCGCTGGTCACCGTCCCAAGTATGTCGCCCGGCGACGGCGCGGCTTTCGTGCCGGGCGGCTAGCCTTCCCCGGCCAACCGACCTTCGGAGGAACCTCTTCCATGTTCGTCTTCAAGGCCGCCGTGCTCGGCGGCGGCACCATGGGGGGCGAGATCGCGCAGACGATCGCCGCCGCCGACATCCCGGTAGTCGTCAAGGACGTGAAGCAGGAGTTCGTCGACAAAGCATTGGAGAAGTCCCGGGAGGTGACCAAGAGCCAGCTCGACGGCCTGGTCAAGAAGGAGAAGCTGACCCAGGAGGCCGCCGACGCGCGCCTGGACGAGGTGATGGGCCGGATCACGGCCACCACCACCTACGACGAGTTCGGGGACGTCGACATCGTGGTCGAGGCGGTGCCCGAGAAGATGGAGATCAAGAAGGCCGTCTACGCCGAGCTCGACGAGGCGACGCCCGGGCACGCCATCCTCGCCTCCAACACCTCGTCTCTGTCGATCACCGAGATGGGTCGCCAGACCCTGCGGCCCGGCAAGGTCGTCGGCTTCCACTTCTTCTACCCGGCGTCGGTGATGCCGCTCGTCGAGATCGTCGCCGGCGAGGACACCTCGCGCGAGACGCTCACGACCGCCTTCAACTTCGCCCAGGCGATCCGCAAGCAGGGGATCACCTGCAAGGAGGTGCCGGGGTTCGTGGTCAACCGGGTGCTGAACTCCGCGGCCAGCGAGATCTGGCGCGTCCAGGAGGAGCGCGGTCTCTCGATCAAGAAGATCGACGAGGCGGTCGCGGGCTCGAACGTGTCCCCGATGGGACCGTTCGTCCTCATCGACATGCTCGGACTCGACACCGTCCTGCACGTCGCCGAGTACTTGAACGAGTCCTACGGCGACTCCTTCTACGTCCACAAGGGCATGCAGAAGCTCGTCGCCGAAGGCAAGCTCGGCGCCAAGTCCGGCGGCGAGGGGCTCTACAGGGACGGCGAGCCGAACGTCGAGGGCGACGCCGACCTCGACGAGAAGACCGGCGAGGAGCTCGCCGATCTCTTCGTCCTCAAGTCGCTGGTCGAGGCCTGCAAGCTGCTGGAGGAGGACGTCTCGACCGTTCGCGAGATCGACCTCGGGATGATGGCCGGCGCCGGCCTGGACCCGCGGCGCGGGCTGTTCCCGCCGTTCTGGAAGGCCGACCTCGAGGGACTCGACACCATGCTCGAGAAGCTCGAAAAGCACGAGTCATCCCACGGTGAGCGCTTCGCGCCGCCGCGGATCCTGAAGCGCCTCGTCGCCCAGGGGCGATTGGGCCTGAAGTCGGGCCAGGGCTTCTACGCCTATCCGCAGGGCGAGGGCGACGGCGCGGTCAAGCTCGAGAAGCGCGATCACGGCGTCGCGATCGCCTGGCTCGCGAACCCGCCGATGAACGCGATCTCGCCAGACGTGATCGCCGGCCTCGGCAAGGTCTGGGAGCAGGTCAAGGCCGACGACGAGATCAAGGCGATGGTGATCTACAGCTCGCTGCCGGTCGTCTACTCGGCTGGGGCCGACATCAAGGCGTTCACGAAGATGGACAGCCCCGAGAAGGGCGCCGAGCTGATCGACAACGGCCACGCGCTGCTGCGTGAGCTGGGCCAGTCGAGCATCTCGACGGTCGCCGCGGTCAACGCGATCGCCTATGGCGGCGGCTGCGAGCTGGCGATGGCCTGCGACTTCCGGATCGCGGCCGAGTCGGCCGTGTTCGGCCAGCCCGAGATCAACCTCGGGATCATTCCCGGCTTCGGCGGCACCCAGCGCCTGGCGCGCCTGGTCGGCCCCTCGAAGGCGCTGGAGATGAACCTGACCGGCGACGCCGTGCTCGCCAAGGAGGCCCACGACTGGGGCCTCGCCGACGACCTGGTCCCCGACGAAGAGCTGCTCGACGCCGCGATCTCGTGGGCGCGCAAGCTCGCCGGGCAGGCGCCCCTGGCGGTCGAGCAGGTGAAGCTCGTCTCGCACAAGGGCGACCTGGACGAGGGCATCGCGGCCGAGAAGGAGGGCTTCGCGAAGGTCTTCCTCTCCGAGGACGGGCGCGAGGGGATCGCGGCGTTCCTGCAGAAGCGGCGCGCGAACTGGAAAGGCAAGTGAGGCCGTCGGTCGGGGCGGCCACAAGCGCGGTCGAAAGACTCGCCCAGCTGCTCCACGAAAGCGAGTGCACGGTTGCGCTGACGGGAGCGGGGATTTCGGTGCCGTCCGGGATCCCTGACTTCAGGACGCCGGGAGAGGGGCTGTGGGAGAAGGTCGACCCGATGGAGGTCGCCCACATCGACTCCTTCCGGCGCGAGCCGGCCCGCTTCTGGAGCTTCTACCGGCCCCGCCTGGCTGGGCTCGGGGGCGTCGAGCCCAACCCGGCACACGAGGCGCTGGCCGAGCTCGAGCGCCGAGGGATGCTGGAGGCCGTGGTGACGCAGAACATCGACATGCTCCACACCAAGGCCGGCTCCCAGCGCGTGATCGAGGTGCACGGCTCGATCGGCTCGGCCAGCTGCCAGGCCTGCGACGCCCGCTACGAGCTCGCGGCCGTGGAGGCCCTGTTCGATCAGGAGGGGGTGGCCGTCTGCGCCGCCTGCACCAGCCTGGTGAAGCCAGACGTGGTCCTGTTCGGCGAGCTGCTGCCCGCCGACGCGATGGCCGAGGCCGAGGCGCTCGCGGCGCGGGCCGACGTGCTGCTGTGCGTGGGGTCCTCGCTGGAGGTCTATCCCGTCGCTGGGCTGCCCGCGGTGACGATGGCCGACGGGGGCGAGGTTGCGATCGTCACCAAGGGGCCGACCCCGTACGACGGCGCCGCCGCGGTTCGCCTGGAGGGCGACGTCGCCGACGATCTGCCCTCGCTGCTCGAGGCCGTCGACGCTCTCTCCTAGGCTGGCCGGAGGCCCTGCGCCGTGATCGCGGCGCCCAAGCGGGATCTGGGCAGTAAAGGAAGTCTGGCCCGAAGCCGATTGGGCAGCAGGAGCAAAACTCTGTTCAATTTTCGGTGCTTCAAGGAGCTATGTCGGGACTCTCACTCCACAGCGGCAACACGAAGAGGCTGACCCGGGCGTTCGGCCTGGCCGCGCTCGGCCTGTTCCTGCTCTGGAGCATCGGCCCGGCACAGGCCGACGCGGCGCGCTGTGGCGGCCGCAAGGCGGACGTCGTGGGTGGCGGCGGCGACAACGTGCTCAAGTCCGACAAGCACGGCGTGCAGGTGATCGTCGGCGGGGCGGGCGACGATCTGATCATCTCCAAGCGCAACAAGGACATCATCTGCGGCGGCCCCGGCAACGACCGCATCTTCTCGGGCACAGGTCGCGACAAGGTCTACGGCGGCGCCGGCGAGGACTACCTCGACGAGGGTCCCGGGTCGGGCAAGGTGTGGGCCGCCGGCGGGAACGACATCGTGGTCGGCGGCGGCGGCGGCGAGCGCATCCGCGGCGGCTCCGGCAACGACCGGATCTTCGGCGAGATCCAGGACGACAAGATCTTCGGCGACTCCGGCGACGACCTGCTGGTCGGCGGACAGGGGACCGACAAGCTCAGCGCGGGAGCCGGCAACGACTGGCTGCGCGGCGACACGAACCAGGACAAGTACTTCGGCGAGGCGGGTGACGACACGGCCAGCTTCGCCACGGCGACGCCGCCCGGCCCGCATCCGACCCGCGACGGGGTCGACGTCAGCATTCCCGCCGGCAGCTCCCGGGGGGATGACTCCCAGGAGCGGCTGTCGGGAATCGAGAACCTGATCGGCTCGATCTTCGAGGACGAGCTCACGGGCGCCGGCGGCGGCTACGTCCGCGGCCTCGGGGGCGGCGATGATTGCATCGGCTTCAGCAGCGAGACCTGCCCGGGGAACGTGGGAGCGCCCCCGACGGCCTACGTCGCCAACCCCGACAGCCCCGACCCGGGCGTGGTCGTCTTTGGCGGGGGTTCCTCGGACAACGTCACCGTCAGCCAGAGCGGGGGAGCGCTGCAGATCTCGGGCTCGGTCACGCCGGGACCCGGCTGTTCGCCCTCGGGCTCGGGGGTGGTCTGCCCGCGGCCCAGCTATGAGTTCGGATACGTGCTGCTGTGGGGCGGCGACGGCAACGACACGCTCAGCGTGGGCGGCGGCCTCTCCTCCACCACCGGCGTCAAGGGCGACGGCGGCCCCGGCAACGACGTGCTGACCGGCGGCCCCGCAGCCGACGTGCTCTTCCCCGGCCTGACGGGGTCGGACAAGCTGATCGGCGGCAAGGGCGACGATGCCCTCGCGGGCCGCCCGGGCGGCGGCGACCTGCTGGTCGGCGGCGGCGGGAACGACAACCTCGCCACCGACGACGCCTGCGCCGGCCACGTCTATGACGGCGGCGGAGGCGGCGCGGACGTCGCCGGCTTCGCCCAGGCCAGCGAGGGCGCGGGCGTCAGAGCCAGGCTCGGTGGCACCGCCGTCCGGCGCGGCGCGGGCGGCTGCACCCCCACCAGGATCCAGAACGACCTGGAGGTCCTGGAGGGCACCCGCAACAACGACATCCTCAACGGCAACGGCGGAGTCGACCTGGTGGTCGGCCGCGAGGGCAACGACTGGATCCACGGGCGGGCCGGCCGCGACGAGCTCCGCGGCGACGGCGGCAACGACAGCTGCCCAGATCGCACGGCGACCAAGTCCAGCTGCTGAGGTGCGGCAAGGCCGCCGGCCTCGCGCCCGAGCGGCGCTTCGCCCTCAGCTGACGCGATCCAGGGACCGCTCCGCCTCGTCGATGCGCTCGCCGAGCTTCGCGGGCGCCTCCTCCGGCAGGTCGTCAAGCGCCGTGCGCGCAGCGCGCAGGCCGTAGCGGGCCTCCTCGACGCGGCCCTGCTGGACGTCGAGTCGAGCCCGCTCCAGCAGGGTCTCGGCCGGGTGGACGTCCTCGCGGCCGGAGAGGACGGCCGCCACCCGCTCCTGCGGGTCCACGTCGTCCAACCGCCCGGGCCGCGGCCGCGCCAGCTCCCGCGCCTGGCGCCAGCGACCGTCGGCGATCTCGTCCCCGTCCCCGAAGCCGATCCGGATAGCCAGCGCCCTGGTCGCGCCGACGTCTTGAACGAGCGGATCGCGGGCTCCGGCCCGCAGCGCGTTCAGGGCCCGGTTCACGAGGCGGGTGGCCGCTCGCACCTCGGCGCTGCGTCGCTCGGCATCCCCGGCCGTTTCCTGCAGCCACCCCTCGGCCTCGGCATCAGCCTCGAAGCGCTGTGGGAGAGCCACCGTGACGCGGCTGACGGGGACCACCTCCTCCTCGTCGGGGTCCACCGGCCGCGCCCGCGGGGCCAGCCGCCCGGGCGGCTTCGGGGCGCCGAAGGCCTGCACGACGAGCACCCGGTCGCCGGCCTCATCCCGCGCCAGGTACCGCCCCTCGGGCAAGCCGATCAAGCCGGCGAACTCGAGCTGTACGAAGGGGATCAGGGCCATCGGCGCCCGGACACCCTAGCCGCAGGCCGAGGGCCGCAGCCACGCGGACGCCCGGAGCTACTCGCCGCGGTGCGCTTCGCTGCCGCGCTTGTTCTCGATCTCGGCGGGCGTGGGGATGTCGCGCTTGCCGGCCGGGAGGGAGGCGTCGGAGGGCTTGGTGGGCACCTCGGGGTTGTCGATCTCGCCGAGGCGGTCGATCAGGCGCTCCCACTGGTCGGGCTTCAGCACCTGGGCCAGCTGGTCGAAGGGCTTGCCCGAGCCGTAGCTGGGCGTGTAGCCGACGTGGATGTGGTCGTCGTGATCGCCCATCGCGAAGGTCGGGCCGCCGAACTCCATCAGCGTGATGATCTGCGCCGGGCGCATTGTGCCCTGCAGCTTCAGGAGGTCGCGGACGACCGCCTCGGTGATCGAGCCCGGTCCCTGGTTGCCCAGGATCGGCATCCCGTTGACCTGGGCGATGTCCACGGCGTTGCCCGAGGAGTGGGCGCTGACGTTGCCCGAGGAGGTGTAGAAGCTGTGGCCGCACTTGAGCGAGGTGAGCGTCAGCCGGTAGCCCCTCTCGGCCAGGTACTCGAGCATCGCCAAGGTGCGGCGGTCGATCTGGCCCGACTCGATGTCGGTGCGCCCGCACGAGTAGATCTCGATGCGCGGGTCCGCCAGCACCCTCTGGGCCAGCACCTCCTTGCTCATCAGGAGGATCTGGCCGATCGTCGCCTCGGAGCCGAACGGGTCCTTGCCGGCGGCGCGGTAGATGGCTGTGGTCTCCAGCAGCTTCCAGCCGTCCAGGATCGGCTTCGGGTCGATCTTGGGGGCGCCGCGGCCGGCGGGCTGGATCTCGAAGTGGAGGTGCGGCGCGCCGGCTCCGACCTGGCCGATGCGGCCGAGGACGGTGCCGCCGGTGACCTTGGAGCCCACCCGCAGATCGCGCAGCTGCATCGTCTCGGCGTCGAACTTGAAGGCGCTGGAGAAGTAGCTCTTGAAGGTCTCGTAGCCGGGGACCTTCTCGCCGAGCAGGCTGTTGAGCTGGCCCGTGACGCCGGCGGTGTCGACGTTGGAGGGCCGCTCGGGCAGGGCGAACAGGCGCTGGCGCAGCTCCTCGGTGTTGATGGGGGGCGCCGGCTTGGGCTCGCGCGGCTGCGCGTCGGGCTCCGAGTCGTTCGCGCCGGCGCTCGCCGCGCCCCCGGGCCGGGGGTCGGGGCGGTCGCCATCGGCGTTGGCGTTGCCGACGATCTTGAAGTCCTTGGCGCTCAGCGCCCTCTCCTTCGGGACGGGGTGGACCTCGGAAATCTCGCCGAGCTGCGCGTACGTGTATCGGTTGCCGTACGCGTCCTGGAGGACGATGAACTTGCCGAGCTGCTCGCTCTCGCCCATCTTGGTGATGATGCCGTCGTTGACCGCGACGACCGGAGCATTAACCCTCGAGTAGATGTTGATGCCTCGGCGCGTGGGGCTGTCGGAGACGACGTCGGCGGCGTTGCCGGCCTCCGCCCGTGCGGTCTTCGAGCGCTTCACTGTCTCGCGCAGTGAGATGTCGTCGGCGTAGCGCGCGTCGGCGGCGACGGGGAAGTGGGCGCCCTCGGTCAGGCCCGTCAGCGAGCCGACCAGGTCGTCGGGGAGCTTCGCGTACTGGTTGGCGTACAGCAGGACCTCGTCCACGTACCAGTCAGCGTGGTTGTAGGCGAAGATCGCGTCGCGCAGGTCCTCCTCGGCGCCGGCGGCCTTCAGGTAGCGGCCGGCGGCGCAGATCGCGTCGACGGGGTTGTAGGGGTCCTTGCGCCCGTCCTCGTTGGCGTCGACCCCGTAGGCCCTCCAGCTCGAGGGGATGAACTGCATCCAGCCCAGGGCGCCCGCCGAGGAGACGTTGAGGTTGGTGCCGAACGCGGTCTCGATCCGGTTGATCGAGGCCAGCACCTGCCACGGCACCCCGTACTCGGTGCCGCAGGCCTGGTAGATCGGCAGCAGGAACGGCGGGATCTCGAACTGGTCGATGACGAAGTTGGGGACGCCGATCGGGGCCGCGCCGAACTGGGCGACCGTGAGGCTCGGGTCGGAGTTCGACGGCGAGCCGTCGGGGTTGCGGATCGGCTCCTCCTCGAACTTGTCGCGCTCGGCCTGGCCCTGAACCGCTCCGCCCTTGGGGGCCTTGACGCCGAAGATGCCGGACGCCGGGGCGCCCTTCTGCTTGGCGCCGCCCTTCTGCTTGGGGGCGCCGGGGCCGAGCTGGCCGCCGCCGCCGTCGCTGCCGCCCGCGCTGCCGCTGCCGCCGCCGGGAGCGGGGGCCGGGGGTGGGTTGTACTCGTCGATGTCGAGCGGGCCGGTGCAGCCGGTGTCGGCGAGGTCCGTCCTGCCGTCCCCGTCGTTGTCGGCGAGGTCCGCGCACGCGGGAAGGGCGCCGCCGGTGGGCACCTGCACCTTCGCGCCGCCGCCGAGGTCCACCGTCGCCGACCCGGCTGCCCCGGCCGCGATCACAGCCACGGCTGAGCCAAGCGCGATGGTGAGTAGAAGCCTCTTCGTCATTAAGTACCCCGCCCGAAGGCAGGCCCAACGCTACTGGGTGGGCCTCCGCCTTGCAGCGGACAACCCGCGTGCCTGAAACCTATCTCAGCGCAGCGGCGGATTTATGAAGTTTGTGTGCACTTCGAGGCCCATTTTGAGGCGCGATTCCGGTCGTCCCGCCGCCCTCGCGCTAACGTGGCCGCGAGCCATGGATGAGAGCGCATACGAAGCCCCCGCGGACCGCTCCTCAGGGCGCTCGGACCCCCTCGGCGATCTGGTGCAGGCCCTGCTCGACAACCCCTGGTTGAAGGAGGCGCTGCACGTCGCCTTCGAGGCCCGGGAGCGCGCCTCGGTCGCCGGCACGCAGGCGATCCGCGGCCTCAACCTCCCGACCGCCGCAGACACCGATCGCCTCGAGCGGCGGCTGCGGGCCGTGAGCGAGCGGCTGGACTCCGTCGAGGATGCCCTGGACGGCCTCACCCGGGAGCTCGCCGAGCTGCGCAGCAGGGCACCCCGGCAGTAGCTGCCGGGCCACTCGGCGTCAGTTCGCCAGCGCCGCGGCGGCGGCTCTGCCCATCCCCTCGACGGCGGCCTCCAGCGCCTCCGGCTCGATCCGCACCCGCTCGCCGCCCGGGAAGACGTCGGTCACCACCAGCAGGCAGGCGACGGCGACCCCCAGCCTCGGGGCCAGCGTGAACATGGCGCAGGCCTCCATCTCGACGGCGGCCGCGCCGGACTCGATCCAGCGAGCCCGAGGGTCGTCCGTGTACTCGTAGAAGAGATCGGTGGTCGCGATCGTCACCGGTGTGCCCGCCCCCGCGGCCTCCAGCCGGCCCAGCAGGACGGCGTCGGCCGGCTGGGGGCCCTCTGCCCCCAGGGCGCGGCTCACCCCGTCCTCGGGCAGTGCCGCCTGCACCCGCAGCAGAGAGCCGAGCTCGAGCGAGTCGTCGAGCGCTCCGCAGGTGCCGACCCGGATCGCCCGGCGCACCCCCAGCTCGGCCACCTCGTGCAGGACGATCGCGGCGCTGGGCCCGCCCATCCCCGTCGACTGCACGGTCAGCGGCCGGCCGTCGGGGGTTTCGCCGCTGTAGCCCCACAGACCCCGGTTGTGGTTGCTCATCAGCGGCTTGGCCAACAACAGCTGCGCCAGCGCCATCGCGCGGCCGGGGTCGCCCGGGAGCAGGGCGTCGGCTGCCAGCGGCTGTGATGGAAGTACATGCGGGGGCACGGCGAGGGCACGCTAGTACGCTGTCCACGCTTGTGACAGCCCCCCAACAGGATCCGGGAGCCGGCGCCTCCGATGCCCTGCGCTCGGCGATCGAGCGGACCTTCGCGGCCACCGCGGGCTCGGCGGCCGAGACCAGGGAGCGGGCGGGCGAGTTGCTCGACGACGCCGCCCGCCGCGGCCAGGAAGCGCGCGAGGAAGTGGCGAGGCGGGGCCAGGAGGCGCGCGAGGAGGTAGCCCGCCGCGGCCAGGAGGCGCGCCACGGCGTCAGCGAGCGGATCTCGGCGGCGCTGCAGCGCCTGCGGGGCGTGGACGTGGATGC
Source organism: uncultured Solirubrobacterales bacterium (assembly GCA_963813725.1). Classification (GTDB taxonomy): domain Bacteria; phylum Actinomycetota; class Thermoleophilia; order Solirubrobacterales; family 70-9; genus VGBV01. The sequence goes on along the minus strand of CAWFAI010000008.1, from coordinate 127,845 downwards.
GATGGAGAGCGAGATCGAGGCGCTGCGGCGGCGGGTGGCGGAGCTCGAGCGGGAGCTCGGGTCTGAGCCTAAGCCCAAGGGTTAGGGTCGTGACGGTCTCGGCGAAGGAGATGCGCAAGATCCTCGACGAGGCGATGAAGGAGATCGACTCCGACCCCGACGAGAGCTCGAGGCTGCGGGCGGCGGCCGCCCCGCTGCGGCTGGAGTTCACCGACGTGGGGCTGGCGATGAACATCTCGCGCGGCGACGCGGGCCGCCTGAGCTGGGACTTCAGACGCCGCGCCGCGACGAAGGCGAAGCTGGGGCTGAAGATGGAGTCCGAGACCGGCAACCGGCTGATGCAGGGGCACGAGAACCCCGCGATCGCGATCGCGCGCGGGCGCTTGCAGACGACGGTCACAGACCCCCTGGCCGCCGTGCGGCTGTTCCCGGCGATGAAGCCGCTCTTCGCCCACTACCGGGAGCTGGTCTCCGAGAAGTATCCGCACCTGGCCGCCGACGCCGAGTAGCGGATCGGGGCGGGGCATTGACTTTGGGCGGGGTCGGCGTACTCTCGTCGCAACCCGAAAAGGATTGGGCCACAAGTGGGCCCGGCTCCCCGCCGTCCCCCGGCGACTGGGACGAGGGGACGGGGCCCGCGAGGCGCAGACGCGCCGCCGGCCGACGCAGCGGGCCGTATGCCCGCGGGCGACGGGGTCTCGCGACCCCGTCGCTCCATCTCGGGGGACCCCGACGGAGGCACCGGTGAGCGAGTACAGCTCGGAGCGGATCTCGCTCGGCGAGGCCAGCAAGATCTCCGGCGTCTCGGACTCCACCCTGAAGCGCTGGGTAGCCGACGGGATCATCCCGGTCCGGGACGGCCGCTGGACGCGGGCGTCTGCAGCCCAGGCTCGCGTGGTCTCGCGGATGCGCGAGCGCGGCTATTCGCTGGACGCGGTCCGGGATGCGGCCCACGGCGGCCGGCTCGCGTTCGGATACGCCGAGGACCTCTTCGAGGTCCCCGAGGCCCGCTACTCGGTGGACGACGCGGCCGAGCAAGCGGGCCTGGAGCCCGAGCTGATCCAGCGCCTCATGACCCTGCTCGGGACTCCCATGGGCATCGAGGGCCGGCTGAACGAGGAGGATGTCCGCGCGATGCGCCACTGCTCGGAGGTGCTGGCCTCCGGCTTTCCGCTTGTGGCCTTCCTCCAGCTCGTCCGCGTCTACGCGCAGTCGATTCGCCGCGTCGCCGACGCCGAGGTGCGTCTGTTTCACCTCTACGTCCACGAGCCGCTGATGCGCGACGGGGTGCCCCCGCTCGAGATGGCCGAGGAGATGGGCGATCTGGCCGCCGACCTGCTGCCGGTGACCTCGCCGCTGATGGAGTACATGCACAACCGCTACCTCCGCTTCTACATCGAGCAGGACGTCGTCGGCCACATGGAGTCCGACGTGGGTGGCGGAGGCACCGGCCTGGCCCGGGTCTCGATGGCGTTCTGCTTCGTGGATCTGACGGGCTTCACGCGCTACACGGAGGAGGAGGGGGACGAGGAGGCTCTGGACATGGTCGAGCGCTTCGTCGACACCGTCGAAGCGACCCTGCCGGCCGAGGCTCAGCTGGTGAAGACGATCGGCGACGAGGTGATGGTGGTCTCGCCCGACCCTGTGACCTTGACGGAGTGGGCCGTCGGCTTCCTCCATCTCTTCCAGGAGCGACCCCAGCCGCGGGTCGGCCTGCACTACGGCGCAGCGGTCTTTCGCGACGGCGACTACTTCGGGGGCGACGTCAACCTCGCGCACCGGGTCGTGACCCGCGCCCTCGGGGGCGAAGTCCTGGTCACCGAGTCCGTCACCGACGGGGTCAACTCAGAGCACCTTCGCTTCGAGGCGATCGGCGAGGTCGAGCTGAAGGGGTTCCCGCGGGCCATCCACCTCTACGTCGCCCGAGCGGCTAGCGCCTGGATCTAGGAGCGCTTGCTCTAGGAGCGCTTGCGCGCCTGGCCCCGGCGGCCGGTCTTGCGCCCCGATTTGCGGGTCCGCTTCTTCTTCTTCAAGTCCCGATAGCCGTACTCCGAGGTGACCGTGATGCCGCTCCGGGCGCCCTCGGGGGTGCCGCGGGCTCCCGCCAGGCCGATCTCGCGGAAGCGGCCCCGCAGGAGGTTGGCCCGGTGTGGCGGGCTCTCCATCCAGGACTCGACCAAGCTACCCGGGGTGCTGCGCTCGCCCGAGCCCCAGACGAGGTTCTCGCCGACCAGCCAGGAGCGAGCGGAGCGCATGTAGCCCGTGGCGCTGATGCGGTCTATGAAGGTGCTTCCGGTGGGGGAGGTGTGGTCGAAGTACCCCTTCTCGACCATGTCGCTGGAGTGCTTGGCCGCGGCCTCGGCTAGTTGCGCGCTCGTCTTCAGCCGGCCGACGCCGGCCGCGTCGCGACGCTGGTTGATCAGGCAGAGAACGCTCTGCTCGAGCTCCGCGGTGCTCTGGCCCTCGGCCTCCGTTTCGGCGCCCGGGCAGCTGGACGCCGCGGCGGCGGGGACCTGAGCAAAAGCGCATACGGCCGCGATCGCGAGTGCGGCCGGGATTCGTCCACGGTCGGCCATACAGCCCGCATCGGCGCACGGCCGGCGCGCTCGATTTCAAGGCCGATCCGTGGACTCGTGTCCAATCCGGCGGCCTTCGCGCCTGGACGGACGTTCGGACTCAGCCGCGGTCGGGCTCAGCCGCGGTAGCCGAAGGTGGCGGTGTAGATGGCCGCGTTCCTGCCTCGGCCGCTTGGCGACCCGTGGTCCATGCCCACGCCGACGTGTCGGTAGCGCCCGCTCAGCAGCGCCGCGCGGTGGGCGGGGCTCTGCATCCAGCTCGCGACGATGGCCTTGGGGCTGCCGTTGCCGCCTCGCCCCCAGCGGATGTTCTCGGCGACCCCCCAGGCAGAGGCGCCGGCCATGTAGCCGGAGCGCCGGACGCGGCTCTCGGGCGAGCTGCCGCCGGGACCGGTGTGGCTGAAGAAGTTGCCCCTGTCCATGGACTTGGAGTGACGCTGGGCGGCGCGCGCGAGGCGCGGGTCTGGGCTGAGGCCGGCGACGCCGTGCCCGTGGCGGCGCTGGTTGATCAGGCAGATGACGGCCTTGCGCGCCTGCTTCACGCTCAGCTTCGACGGCACGGCGCCCTCGCGCTCGCACGCCTGAGCCGCCGCGGGCGCGACGAGCGCGGCAGCAGCCGCCAACAGCCCCATTTTCTCGAAAATTCGCCGCATGCGTCCTTGCTATCGACGATTTCTTCTACCAGCTATAGGGGAGGCGACCTGCACGTTTTCGTACTCGATTTGGATGAGCCCGTAGCGCGGGATATTCGGCTTCAGTCCGTTTCACCCGGCTCCGCGGCCCGGGCCTAGAATCGGCGCGATGGACGGCACGGCACCGCTTGACTCGCTCGCCGCCGCCGTCCGCGACAGCGGCCTCGTCGGCGAGCGCTCCTCCGGGGTCGCCCTCTGCTCGGGGGGCGCAGACTCCTCCGCGCTGCTGGCGGGGCTTGCGAGGGCATGCGGACCCGGCCGCGTGCTCGCGCTGCACCTGAACTACGGCCTGCGGCCGGACTCCGCCGAGGACGAGCGCAGCTGCCGACAGCTCTGCGAGCGGGTCGGCGTGGAGTTGATCGTCGAGCGGCCCGAGCTGCCGGCCCAGGGCAACCTGCAGGCCCTCGCCCGCGATGCCCGTTACGCCGCCGCCCAGACCCTGCGCTCGGAGCGGGGCCTGGACTGGATCGCCACCGGGCACACCCGCAGCGACCTCGCCGAGACCGTCGTCTACCGGCTCGCAACCTCTCCGGGCCGCCGCGCGCTGCTGGGGCTCGCGCCTCGCCGGGGCGTCGTCGTCCGCCCGCTGCTGGGCCTGGGGCGCGAACGCGTCAGGGAGCTGGCCGAGGAAGCCGGCCTCCCCTTCCGCGACGACCCCAGCAACGCCGAGCCGCGGTTCGCGCGCAACCGGATCCGCAACGAGGTGATGCCCGTGCTGGGCGAGGTCGGCCCCGCCGCCGAGGAGACGATCACCGAGACCCAGGCCGAGCTGCGGGAGGAGTCCGAAGCGCTCGAGCGGCTGGCCGCCGAGGTGATCCGGTCCGCCGGCAGCGCGGGCGCAGTGGCGATCGCCGCCGACGCGCTGGCCGGCCTTGACCCCGCGATCCGGCGGCTAGCCCTTCGCCAGCTCGCCGAGCGGGCCGCGGGCGCGCCGGTGGCACTGGGCCGCGAGCGCTCGGCTGCGATCTGGCGCCTTGCCCAGGAGCCCGAGGGCGGGGTGGTGCAGCTGGGCGGCGGCCTGGAGGCTCGCATCGAGCACGGCCAGGTCCGGTTTGCGATCGGACCCGACGCCGCGCCGGCCGAGGCCTCGCTCACCGTTCCCGGCAGCTGCCGCTTCGGCGCCTGGGAGGTGCGCGCCGAGCTGCGCGAGGCGCCCGCGCCGGCTCCCGGCGCCGCGGAGGCGACGCTCGACCCGGCGACGCTGGCGCGCACACTCGTCGTGCGGCCGTGGCGCGACGGCGACCGCATGCGCCCGCTCGGGCTGGGTGGCACCAAGTCGCTGCAGGACCTGTTCACCGACCGCAAGGTGCCGCGCTCGCTGCGGCGCACGCTCCCGGTCGTGACCTCGGGTGGCCGCATCGCCTGGATCGCGGGCGTCGCCGTCTCAGAGGAGTTCGCTGCACCGCGCTCGTGCGAGCGGCCGGCGGTGCTGAGCGCGAGCTCGTCGTCGTAAGCGCCGGTCCCCGGGTCCCTACATAGACTCCCGACCGTGGAGGGCGACGAGCGGATCGGCGAGGTCCTCGTCAGCGAGGAGGACCTGCAGCGGCGCGTGACCGAGCTCGCGGGCGAGGTCAGCCGCGACTATGCCGACCGCGACCTGCTCTTGGTGGCGATCCTGAAGGGCGCCGTCCCGTTTCTCGCCGACCTGATGCGACAGATCACGATCCCCTGCGAACTCGACTTCATGGCGGTCTCCAGTTACGGCTCCTCCACGGACACCTCGGGCGTCGTCCGCATCCTCAAGGATCTCGACGTGTCGATCGGCGGCCGCGACGTGCTGATCGTCGAGGACATCATCGACTCGGGCTTGACCCTGCACTACCTCCTGAAGAACCTGAACGCGCGCGATCCCTCCTCGCTGGAGGTCTGCGCCCTGCTGACCAAGCCGGAGCGCCGGCGCGTCGAGAACCCGATCCGCTACGTCGGCTTTGAGATACCCAACGAGTTCGCGATCGGCTACGGGCTCGACCTCGAAGAGCGCTACCGCAACCTCTCCTACGTGGCCGCGCTCAAGGAGCCCGGCGAGCCGGGCTGATTCGATCTCAACGCTTCGGCTGGGGCCTGAACCGGACCAGAGCGTTCGGCCCGGTCGCGACGTTCGTATCGGCGACGGTTGCGTAGACGAGGCCGCCGCTGAGGGTGATCTCGGTCAGCCCGCGGAGTTGCGGTACGTAGGCGCAGCCCTTCCGCGCGACCCCCGCCAGGCATTGCGCGAACGCGATCTTCCCGCGCCTTGCGTTCACCTTGAAGCGAGCCAGAAATCGACCCGGGCCCGACACGGCGACCGCGTACAGGGACCGGCCGTTGGCTGCGAACTCGAGCTGCCCGATGAGGGAGGCCCCGAGGCCCTTCACCGGGCCAAGGACGCGGCGCAGGCCGAGCTTGCCGTTGCGGGCGCGGTGGAAGATGGCGAGCCCAGCCCGTCCGCCCCCGGCTCCGATCGCGGTGACGACGGTGCGCCCGTCGGGGCTGAGGGCGAGGGCCTTGGCCCTACCCATCGAGGGCCGGGTCGTGCAGCGGTGAGCCCTGATCAGCAGCCCGGGTCGGCGCACGGGCCACAGGCACTGGACGAACCTCAGGTTCGCCGCGCCGATCCGCTTGAACACGCTGATCGCACCGGACTTGGAGTCCAGCTGGTAGACGTTGCCGGCCCCCCGGCTGACCGCGAACGGTCCCAGGCCCGAGGTCGCCGGGTCGCTGCGGTCCATGGCCGTGAGGACGCTCGTCTGGGGGTTGCGCTCGTAGGCGACGACATCCGCGAAGCAGTCGCCGGTGTTGTCGGCGCAGCCCCAGTCGAGCAGGTAGATCGCCCGGCCGTCCAGGCTCGACTCGACCTGGCGAGCTTCCTGGAAGTTCCCGACTGCGCAGCTCGGCAGGTCGCCCTCGGCGCCGTAGCTGGAGTGGTTGCACGAGACGAACGTCAGCTGCCCGTTTGCCGGATTCCGCTGAAAGGCGAGAAGTGTCGGGCGGCCTTCCCCTGCGTTGGCGCCTCCCCCGGCGGCGTAGAGCGAGGTGCCGTCCTGGGTGACGACCATGTCGGCAGTGGTTCCCAGGAACCCCGGCGTCTGCAGCGCCCCGGGCAGCTGAGCGCAAGGCGGCGTGCCGGCGGCGTTGAGGCACTGGCCGAAGGTGAGCTCGCCGGTGACCGGATTGCGGTCGAACCCGCTGATCCCGTCGGGAAAGCTGGCGTAGGCGGAGCGCCCGTCGGCGCTGAATGCGACGGCCCCGGCCCGTCCGAGGCCCTGGAGCGGGGTGCACCCTGCGAGCGGGGGGCCCGAAGCGGAGCTCTGGCAGCCGTCGAATACGAGCTTGCCGGGGGCCGCCACCGCGGAGGGCGCGGTCGCCAGGGCCGCGGCGCAGACCACGAGCGCTCCAGCCGCGATGCGCTTGGCTCCCATGCCGCAAGCATAGGAGCGCGGCGCGGCCCGATCCGGGCCAACCTTGTGCCGCTACCTGGCCACGCGCCTTCATGTCGTATTGATGGTCGCTGGTACCCTCGCGGGGATCATCCGGGAGCGCAACTTCCGCGTAGTTCACGTCTTAGGAACACACCTTGAAACGTTTCTTCCGCAGCGCAGCCTTTCCGATCCTGATCGTCGTCGTGCTGGCGTTTTTCGCCCAGCGCCTGATCAGCCCGAGCGAACAGAAGGAAGAGCCCTCCTATAACGAGTTCGTCGCCCAGGTGGAGAACGGCCAGATCGAAGAGGTCACGTTCAACACCAAGGACAACACGCTCGACGTGAAGGAGGCCGACGGCGACGAGTACGAGACCGGCTTCCTCGACTCCGACGCCTCGCAGGCCCAGCTCCAGAACACGCTCGAGCGCAACGATGTCAAGTACGAGGTCAAGGGCAAGGGCGGCGGAGGCATCCTCTCGCTGCTCACGTACATCCTGCCCTTCCTGCTGTTCTTCGCCTTCTGGATATTCCTGATGAACCAGATGCAGGGCGGGGGCAGCCGGGTGATGAGCTTCGGCAAGTCGCGCGCCAAGCGGATGTCGGTGGACGCCCCGAAGATCACTTTCCGAGATGTGGCTGGGGTAGACGAGGCCGTGCAGGAGCTGCACGAGATCAAGGAGTTCCTCGAGAACCCCAAGAAGTTCCAGTCGCTCGGCGCCCGGATCCCCAAGGGCGTGCTGCTCTACGGGCCCCCGGGAACCGGCAAGACGCTGCTCGCGCGCGCGGTCGCCGGTGAAGCCGGGGTCCCCTTCTTCTCAATCTCCGGATCGGACTTCGTCGAGATGTTCGTCGGCGTCGGCGCCAGCCGCGTCCGCGACCTCTTCGAGCAGGCCAAGCAGAACTCCCCCTGCATCATCTTCATGGACGAGATCGACGCCGTCGGCCGCCACCGCGGCGCGGGGATGGGCGGCGGCCACGACGAGCGCGAGCAAACGCTCAATCAGCTGCTGGTGGAGATGGATGGTTTCGAGATGAAGGACAACATCATCCTCATCGCCGCCACCAACCGGCCCGACATCCTCGACCCGGCGCTGCTGCGGCCGGGCCGCTTCGACCGCCAGGTCGTCGTGGATCGTCCCGATCGCAAGGGCCGCAAGCAGATCCTCGAGGTCCACACCCGCGGCAAGCCGCTGTCCTCGAAGATCGACCTCGACGTCCTGGCCGGCCAAACCCCGGGGTTCACGGGCGCTGACCTCGCCAACCTGATCAACGAGGCCGCGCTGCTGACCGCGCGCTCGAACAAGCGCGAGATCACGATGCTCGAGCTCGAGGAGGGGATCATGCGCGTGATCGCCGGCCCCGAGAAGAAGACCAGGGTGATGTCCGAGAAGGAGCGCCTGGTCACCGCCTACCACGAGCTCGGCCACGCGATCGTCGGCCACACGCTGGAGCACGCCGACCCGGTGCACAAGGTCTCGATCATCAGCCGCGGCCAGGCGCTCGGCTACACGATCTCGTTGCCGACCGAGGACAAGTTCCTGACCACCCGCGCCGAGCTCAACGACACGATGGCGATGACGCTGGGCGGCCGCGCCGCCGAGGAGATCATCTTCGAGGAGATCACCACCGGCGCCTCCAACGACCTCGAGAAGGTGACCGAGACCGCAAAGCAGATGGTGATGCGCTTCGGCATGTCCGATCGCCTCGGCCCCCGCGTCTTCGGCCACGATCGCGGCCAGCCCTTCCTGGGCCGCGAGTTCAACTCCGAGCCCGACTACTCCGACGAGGTCGCGCGCGAGATCGACGACGAGATCCGCCGCATCGTCGAGGAGGCCCATCAGGCCGCCAAGCAGATCCTCACCAAGCACCGCAAGGAGCTCGACAACATCTCCAAGATCCTGCTCGAGCGCGAGACGATCGAGGCCGAGGAGTTCGTTGCCCTGCTCGACGGCAAGCCCGAGGACGAGGTCTTCGCCGACGACGAGGAGGAGAGCCCCCGAGCAGCCTGAGGCCGAAGCCGAGAAGGAGTCGGCTCGCGAGGGTCCTCGACCGCGCGTGCAGCCGAAGCCCGGCCTGGCCGGCGGCGGCGCCGCCGAGATGCGCGGCGACTCCAGATAGCTCCCCCGCGGCTCACCTAGGACGTAGCCTGCGCCGGGATGGCGGCGCGGATTATGGGGATCGTCAACGTCACCCCCGACTCCTTCTCGGACGGGGGCGAGTTCCTGGATCCGGCGCGGGCGATCGCGCACGGGCGCGAGCTGGCCGGCGAGGGCGCGGACATCCTCGACGTCGGCGGCGAGTCCACCCGTCCGGGCGCGGAGGCGGTGGATGCTGCGGAGGAGCTGGACCGGGTGCTGCCCGTGGTAGAGGGGCTGGCAGGGGAAGGCGAGGCGGGCCCGCCCGTCTCGATCGACACCTCGAAGCGCGCGGTGGCCGAGGCGGCGCTCGACGCCGGCGCGGAGATCGTCAACGACGTCACCGCGCTGCGGGCCGAGCCCGAGCTGGCCGCGCTCTGCGCCGAGCGCGGCTGCGAGCTGGCGCTGATGCACATGCTCGGGGACCCGCGGACGATGCAGGAGGACCCGCGCTACGACGACGTGGTCGACGACGTCAAGGCGTTCCTGGCCGAGCGGATCGAGTTCGCGGTCTCGCAGGGGGTGGACGAGGAGCGGATCTGGGTCGACCCGGGGATCGGCTTCGGCAAGACCGTCGAGCACAACCTGGAGCTGCACCGCCGCCTCGGCGAGCTGCGCGAGCTGGGCCGGCCGATCGTGTTCGGCAGCTCGCGCAAGAGCTTCATCGGCAAGCTCACGGGCGCCGAGGTGGACGACCGCCTCGGCGGCACGATCGCCTCCAACGTGATCGCCTACGCCAACGGCGCGGACGTGCTGCGCGTGCACGATGTGGGGCCGATGCGCCAGGCGCTGACGACGGCCGAGGCGATCCTCGATCCCGACAGAGCCGCCGCGATCGCCGACCGGGCTTAGGCCGCGCGCCTGATCGCGATCCCCGTCACGATCTCGCGCACGATGCGGTCGGCCACAAGGCTGGTGAGGTCTTCCGAGCCCACGCCCGTGGGGATCACCTCCACCACGTCGGCGCCGATGATCTCGAGCTGGGCGCTGATCTCCCTGCAGGCCCAGAGCAACTCCGCCGAGGTCATGCCGCCTGGCTCGGGCGTCCCGGTGCCGGGGGCGAAGACGGGATCGAGGACGTCCACGTCCACAGAGAGGAACGTCGGGCCCTCGCCGACCGCCCCGCACGACCTCCTCGACGACGGCGCGGATGCCGCGGTCGCGGACGTCGTGCATGAAGAACGCGGTGATGCCCTTCTCATCCTGCCAGCCGAACTCCTTCTCCCCCGGCCAGTAGCCGCGCAGCCCGATCTGGGCATAGCGCTTGGGGTCCACGTGGCCCTGCTCCACCAGCCGGTACATCGGGGTGCCGTGGGAGATCTCGACGCCGAAGACCTCGGTGCCGGTGTCGGTGTGGGTGTCGAAGTGGACCAGGCCGACCGGGCCGTGCTTCTTGGCGACCGCGCGGACGTCGGGCTCGGCGATGCTGTGGTCGCCGCCCAGCACGACCGGGATCGCGCCGGCGGCCACGACCTCGCCGACCGTCGCCTCGATCGCCTCGTGGGTCCGCAGCGCGTCGGCCGGCAGCACCGGCGCATCGCCGTAGTCCACTATCTGGAGCTCCTCGAAGGCATCCACCTTCGCCTCCAGATGGGGACCGTGGGGGCAGCTCGCGCTCCTGATTCCGCGCGGGCCGAAGCGGGTGCCCGGCCGGTCGCTGACCAGGTCGTCGGTGGGGGCGCCCACGATCGCGATGTCCTTGCCCTTCAGATCCTCGGCGTCCTCGGTGTAGGGCACGCCAGAGAAGGTGAGCAGGCCCGCGAAGTCGGGCTTCTCGCCGTACTCGCCCCAGCGCTTGAACGGATCGATCATCACCATTTCGTCACCTCTGCTCAGCCGTCCACGAACTCGCGGATCAGGCGGTTGACCTCGTCGGGTCGTTCGTAGGGGACCCAGTGACCCGCCCCCGGCAGCACCTCCAGGCGCATGTCGGGGATCCACTCCTCGAGCCCGCGGGTGAGCCCCAGCAGCAGCGCCGGGTCGTTCTCGCCCCAGATCACCAGGGTCGGGACCTCGAGCCGCATCGCCCTGATCTTGGCCTCGTATTCCTCGCTGACGCCGCCGGCCGAGACCTGCTCGCCCATGCGCGCGGCGCGGTAGTAGTTGAGCCCGCCCTGGATCGCTCCCGGCTGGGCCCACGCCTCGTGGTAGGCGGCGCGCTCGGCGTCGCTGAGGCGGGCGTCGGAGCCTCCGATCCGCTCCAGCATCGCCTCGAGCATGGCGAAGTCGTTGGCGGCGACGATCTCCTCGGGTCCGGGCGAGGGCCTGGAGAGCTCGAGCATGTAGTTGACGGCCTGGCGCTGCTTCGGGCTCTCGCGCAGATCGCGGTTCCACGTGAAGGGCGGGGGAGAGTCGATGATCACGAAGCGCTCCAACAGCTCGGGGTGCTTGAGCGCGAAGGCCCAGCAGACGATCCCGCCCCAGTCGTGGCCGACGAGGGTGAACGGCGCCAGGTCCAGCTCCTCGACCAGCGCGGTGACGTCGCCGAGCAGGTTCCGCATCCGGTACGCGTCCACGTCTTCCGGCTTGTCGGAGAGGTTGTAGCCGCGCATGTCGGGCGCGTAGACCGCGTGGTCCCGCCCGAGGTCGGCGAGCTGATGGCGCCACAGGAACCAGAACTGCGGGAAGCCGTGCATGAACAGGATCGGCTTCCCCTCGCCGCGGTGGATGTAGTGGATCCGGGTGCCGTCGGGCCCCTCGTTGAAGCCGTGCGAGACCTCGACCTCGAGCTCCCCGGTTCCGATCGTGGTGGTTTCGGGCGCAGCCGTCACGGCCCCAGTCCTATCAGGCCCTCACTTGGGGAGGTGGGCGGCGGCGAGGGCGTCGGCTCGACATGGCCCGCCAGTATCCCGCCCATCGGCCCCCTCGGCCGGGCCCGACGCGCTACGTTGGCGCCGTGGATGCGCACGGCTCCCCCGAGTCATCGGTCGAGGTCGAGCTACGTGGGCTCTCGATCTACACCCACCACGGCGTCACCGACGCCGAGCAGGAGGTGGGGCAGCGGCTGGAGTTCGACCTGACCTTCGACGTGCCCCACTGTGACGCCGTCATCACCGACCGCGTCGAGGACACGGTCGACTACTCCGAGGTCTGCGACATCGTCGCCCTGGCGGCGACCGAGCGCAGCCACCGCACGCTCGAACGCCTCTGCCAGGTGGTGGCCGAGCGGCTGATCGAGCGCTTCGAGTGCGACGAGGTTCGCGTCCGGGCCTCCAAGCCCGAGCCGCCGTTGCCCTATCCGGTCGATGAGGCCGCCGTCGAGGTCACGCTCGAGCGCGCCGGCGACCGCGAGGCCGACGACGAGGGCGAGGGCGTCTGAGCCCCGACGCTGGCCCCGGGGGCCCGGTCCGGACCGGCTACATCGGCCTCGGCTCCAACGTCGGCGACCGCGAGGCCGAGCTCGCGGCCGCCGTGCAGGGCCTTCGGGACCACGGCGTCGAGGTCGAGGCCGTCTCCTCCCTGTATGAGACCGAGCCGGTCGGCGAGGTCCTCGACCAGCCTGACTTCCTCAACGCCGCCGCCCGAATTCGCACCGATCTGGACCCGGAGGACCTGCTTGCGGTCTGCAAGGAGATCGAGGCCGAGCGCGGCCGCGACTTCTCGGCCCCCCGGCACAGCCCCCGCCCCGTGGACCTCGACCTGCTGCTGCTCGGCGACATCGAGCTCGAAACCGAGGGCCTCACGCTCCCGCACCCGGAGGTCACCTCGCGCCGCTTCGTGCTGGAGCCGTTGCTGGAGCTGGACGCCCAGCTGGCCCTGCCGGGCGGGACCCGTCTGCGCGAAGCGCTCGACGCCCTCGGCGAGGCCGAACGGGTCGAGCGCGTCGAGGGCCCGCCGGCGTGACGCACCGCACCCGCGTCCTTCGTCCTGCAGACAACGTGCTCGGCTTCTACGACGGGAGAATCGAGGGCTACCGATTCGCGGAGGGCCCGAACTGGGTTGACGAGGGGGCGATCGAGCTTGGAATAGCCAGCTACGCGATCGTGGACGGCACTGAGGCGCTCGTCTACGACACCCACGTTTCGCTCGAGCACGCCGAGTTCATCCGCGAGGCCCTCGAGGCCGAGGGTGCGAGCGAGTTCACGGTCGTCCTCAGCCACTGGCACCTCGACCACGTCGCGGGCACCGCCGCCTTCCCGGGCGCCGAGGTGATCGCGAGCGAGCGGACCGCCGAGCACCTGGAGCAGAAGCGCGAGGCGATCGAGTCCGGCGAGCTGGAAGGGCCGCCGCCGATCGACCCGCTGGTGCTGCCGACGCGGACCTACTCGGGCCGGGACCGGCTGATGGTCGGCGATACGGAGGTGGAGCTGATCGAGGTCAACATCCACAGCGACGACGCGACCGTGCTGTGGCTGCCGGCCGCCCGGCTGCTCCTGTGCGGGGACACGATGGAGGACACCATCACCTATGTGGGCGAGCCCGAGCACTTCGAGACCCACCTCGACGACCTCGACCGCCTCTGGGATCTCGACCCCGACCGGATCCTCCCCAACCACGGCGACCCGGAGGTGATCGCGTCAGGCGGCTATCCCAAGGAGCTGATACGGGCCACCCAGCAGTACATCCGGGTGCTGGGCCACAGCCGGAATGACCGTGCCCTGCGCGAGCAGAGCCTCCGCGAGCTGATCGCCGGGCCGCTGCGGGCCGGCTGGGTGAACTACTTCGTGGGCTACGAGGACGTGCACCGCGAGAATCTCGAAACGGTGCGTGTTGACTCCAAGGCGGAGGGGTCTGACTAGGAGCTGAAGCCCGTGAGCCACTCGGGCGGCAGCACGGGCGGGGACTTCCCCGGGAAGTCCGGGACGGCGCGGAGCGCGAGCTTGCCGGCCGGCCGAGACTCGATCTGGGGGCGCAGATCGTCCAGGGTCATCAGCAGGCGCAGGCTGGTGGCGATCTGGAGGTCGGCCGCGTTCAGCTGCTCGCCGTCCAGGGTGCCGTCGGAGATCCAGCCGTCGATCCGGTCAAGGTCGGCGGGGAGCGAAGCGAGGTCCGAGCGGACCGCCTCGTCGGTCGCTCCGTTGAACTTGGCCGACATGGCGACGATGGGCGCGCCGGTCTTGACCGCGACGCTCACGGGCACCCCCAGCTTGGCCCCCTCGGAGTAGGAGGCCAGCGGCGCCCGGTTTCGCTTCAGGGCCCACCAGATGATGCGCCGGGGCTTCTGCTGGAAGGTCTCGTCGCCCCAGCGCTCGGCCTCTTCGACCGAGGCGCGCTTGGTCGCGTCGGCCGGGAACAGCGGCGGGTCCGGCTTGATCCGGTCCAGCTCGCGGGCGATCTGGCGCGAGCCCTGGATTTTGATCCCGTCCAGCTTCAGGGCCGGGACGGTGATGCCCTTGAAGCCCTGGGCCTTCAGCACGCCCTTGGAGACGACCGGGATCAGGTCGATTCGCTTGTAGGGGATTCCCTTCAGCTCCAGCATCTGTCTCGCGGTTTGCGAGGGATGGGAGCCCGGGATCACGAAGAGCTTCGCGTCGGCCACGCGTTGATCGTATGCCAGGCGGCGACCGCCCGCGCCGCCGCCCTGCCCGATAATCGCCCGATGCTGCTGGCGGTGGACATCGGCAACACGCAGACGCACGTGGGCGCCTTCGACGGGGCGAAGCTCGCCCACGACTGGCGCCTCGGAACCAACCCCACCGCCACCGCGGACGAGCTGGCGGCGACGCTCGGCAACCTGCTGGAGCTGGAGGGGATGCGCTTCGACGCGTTCGACGCGGCGATCGTCTCGACCGTGGTCCCCCAGCTCGGCCCCGAGTACCGCAGCCTCAGCGAGCGCCACCTGGGCGGCGGCTTCCTGAAGGTGGGGCCCGACCTGAAGACCGGGATGCCGATCCTGATCGACAACCCTCACGAGCTGGGAGCTGACCGGCTCGTGAACGCGGTCGCCGCCTACGCCGAGGTACAGGGCGCCTGCGTCACCGTCGATTTCGGCACCTCGACCAACTTCGACGTGGTTTCCGGTGCCGGCGAGTACCTGGGCGGTGTGATCGGCCCGGGGGTCGAGATCTCGCTGGAGGCGCTGACCGCGCGCACGGCGAAGCTGCCGCGGATCGACGTGTCCGACCCGGGCGCCGCGATCGGGAAGAACACCGTCGCCTGCATCCAGTCGGGGTTCGCCTACGGCTTCGCCGGACTGGTCGACGGCGTCAACCGCCGCCTGGCGGACGAGCTGGGCGAGAGGGCCACCTTCCTCGCCACCGGCGGCCTGGCGCCGGTGATCGCCCCCCAATGCGAGACGGTTGAGCGAGTGGAGCCGATGCTGACCCTGCAGGGGCTGCGCCGGATCCACGAGCTCAATTCCTGAGCCACCGCCTCCATACTTGGACGCGCACGAGCTGTCCACGATGAACCGGCCGGCACTCACAGACCCCTTCCGCATCGGCGACGTCGAGATCGCCAACCGGGTGCTGCTCGCGCCGCTGGCGGGAATCGGCAACTGGTTCGTGCGCCTGCAGGCGCGCCGCCACGGCGCCGGCCTGGCGGTCTCGGAGATGGTCTCGAGCTTCGGCATCCACTACGGCAATGAGCGCACGCTGAACGAGCTGCTGCGCCTGCACCCCGACGAGCACCCCGTCTCGGTCCAGCTGTTCGGCCAGGACCCCGACGTGATGCGCTCGGCCGCCGCGGTCGCGGCCGATGCCGGGGCGGACCTGATCGACATCAACATGGGCTGCCCGGTGCGCAAGGTCTGCAAGACGGGGGCGGGAGCCGCCCTGCTCTCCGACCACGAGCTGGCGCTGGAGATCGCCCGCGGCGCCCGCCACGGCGCGGGCGATGGGGTGCCGGTCACGGTCAAGGTCCGGTCCGGGCTGAAGCCGGGTGAGCGCCAGGGCTACGAGCTGGCGATCCGCCTGGTGGAGGAGGCGGGCGTGGCTGCGATCGGCTTCCATCCCCGCGCGGCCGCGACCCAGCACAGGGGAACCCCCGACTACCCGCTGACGCTCGAGCTCGTGGAAGCGATCGACGCCCCGGTGATCGTGAGCGGCGGGCTGGACACCCCCGACGCCGCCAGGCGCGCCTACGAGGAGTCAGGCGCGGCGGCGGTGATGATCGCCCGCGGCGCGCTGGGCAACCCCTGGATCTTCGAGGAGCTGACCGGTCGCCGGAACCGGCCGCCGGACCGCGAGGAGATGGTGGCCGAGCTGCTGTGGGTGATCGACCGCGCCGAGGAGCACATGGGCCCCGAGCGCGCCGCCCGCTACCTGCGCAAGTTCTACCCGTGGTACCTGGAGCGCCTGGGCGCCGAGCCGGAGGAGGCGGCGGCGCTGCAGCAGAGCGACGAGCTGTCCGCGGCCCGCGGCCTGGTCGTCGAGCTCGGCGAGCCGGCCCCGGCCCCCGCCTGATGGACCTGACCCCGCGGGTGATCGCATGGCGGGACCGGGGCGGGGCCGAGGAGGTCGCCGGCCGGCGCATCCACGTCTTCCGCCGCGACGGCGAGGGCCCCCTGTTGCTGTTGCTGCACGGCTTCCCCTCCAGCTCCTATGACTGGCGCTTCCTGATCGACCTGCTGCCGGAGCGCGCGGTGCTCGCCTACGACTGCCTCGGCTTCGGGCTCTCGGCGAAGCCGGAGGGACACGACTACACGCTGGGCGAGCAGGCCGACATCGCCGAGGAGCTGGTCGGGCGCCACGGCGGGGGCGGCCCCGTCTTCTTCGTCGGCCACGACATGGGGACCTCGGTCGCCACGGAGCTGATGGCGCGTGACATCGACGGGACGCTCGGGATGAAGCTGGCGGGAGGCCTGCTCTTCAACGGCTCGATGATCCAGAGCGCGGCCAGCCCCACGCTTGCGCAGCGGCTGCTGCGCGGTCCGCTCGGCCCGGTCATGGCCCGGCTCTCGAGCGAGCGCGTCTTCCGCCAGCAGTTCGGCTCGATCTTCTCCGAGGGCCATCCGCTCGGCGACGAAGAGGCCACCGACCAGTGGTGCCTGGTCACCCACGAGGGCGGGCACCGCATCGGCCACCGCCTGATCTCCTACATGGAAGAGCGCGAGCGCCACGCCCCTCGCTGGTACGGAGCCCTCGCTCGATGGGAGGGGCCCCTGCATCTGGCCTGGGCGATGGCGGACCCCGTGGCCACAGAGAACGTGCTGCGCGGTGTCCTGGAGCTGCGTCCCCTGGCGCCCCTGACCCGCTTCGAGGACCTCGGCCACTACCCGCAGATCGAGGACCCGGCGCGTCTGGCGGCCGCGCTGGAGGCCGCGATCGAAGCCTGAACGAACGCCGTGGCCCCGATCGCGGGCGGCGCTATAATGCCGCGCTTCGCTCGTGCCCCCGCCGTCTTTCAGGCGTCGGCGCGGGCTCATTTTTCGGCCAATAGCAGGGATTTTCTCGCACGGGTCAAGCGAGAATCCCCGCTGAGGAACGAGGAAGAGGTAGGCGTTGCGCGAGACACTGATCACCGAAGAGGGACTCGAGAAGCTCAAGGGAGAGCTGGAGCACCTGGAGACCGATAAGCGGCGTGAGGTCGCTGACCGGATCAAGGAGGCGCGCGAGTTCGGCGACATCACCGAGAACGCCGAGTACGACGACGCCAAGAACGAGCAGGCGATGCTGGAGCAGCGGATCGCGCAGCTCCAGGACAAGCTGCGCCGCTCCACTGTGATCGACGAGAAGCACATCGACACCGAGACGGTCGGCGTCGGCGCGATGGTCTACGTCAAGGATCAGAAGTCCGGCGAGTCGCGGCACTTCCGGCTGGTGGGGGCGGCCGAGGCGGACGGCAAGGAAAAGCTCTCGAACGAGTCCCCGATCGGCAAGGCCCTGATCGGGGCGAAGAAGAACGAGATCGTCACCGTCGAGACGCCCCGCGGGCCCAAGAAGAAGCTCAAGGTCACGAAGATCGAAGCTGCGTAGGGGTCGCAAGGCCGCTCGCTGTTGGAGCGGCCGCCTGCGGCCGCGACTGATGCAGGCGGCCGCCGGCGACCACGCTTGATGCTCGCGACTGACCTAGGGTTGCGGGCGATGGCCGACGAGCCCACGCCGAAGGAAGCCGAGAGCACCGACCTGCTCGCCGAGAGGCGAGCCAAGCTGGAGCGCCTGCGCGAGCAGGGCGTGGAGCCCTTTCCGCACGCGTTCGCCGGCCGCACGGAGATAGCGGCGGTGCGCGAGCGCCACGAGGACCTGGAAGCCGGCGCCGAGACCGACGACCGCGTGCGGATCGCCGGGCGGCTGACGGCACGCCGGGGCCACGGCAAGGCCTCGTTCCTGGACCTCCGCGATGGGACCGGCGAGATCCAGATCCAGGCGAGGCTCGACGAGCTGGGCGACCGCTACGAGGGGCTGCTGGCGCTTGACATCGGCGACATCGTCGGCATCGACGGAGTCGTCTTCGCCAGCAAGCGCGGCGAGCTCAGCGTGCGGGCCGACTCGTGGGAGCTGCTGTCCAAGAGCCTGCGCCCGCCCCCCGAGAAGTTCCACGGGCTGGAGGACGTCGAGACGCGCTATCGCAAGCGCGAGCTGGACCTGATCGCCAACGCCGAGACGCGCGAGCTCTTCACACGGAGGGCGCAGACGATCGCCGCGGTGCGCCGCTGGTTCGACGAGCGCGGCTTCGTCGAGGTCGAGACCCCGGTGCTGCAGCCCCTGTACGGCGGGGCGCTGGCGCGCCCCTTCACCACCCACCACAACGCGCTCGACCGCGACCTCTATCTGCGCGTCGCCACCGAGCTCTACCTGAAGCGGCTGATCGTGGGCGGCATCGACAAGGTCTACGAGCTCGGCAAGGACTTCCGCAACGAGGGCGTCAGCCACAAGCACAACCCCGAGTTCACGATGCTCGAGTGGTACGAGGCCTACGCCGACTACGAGGACACCGCCGCCGAGCTGGAGCAGCTGGTCGCCGACGTCGCCCGGGAGGTGCTGGGGACGACCGAGGTCGAGCGCGAGGGCGAGACGATCGACCTGGCGCCGCCCTGGAGGCGGATGACGCTGCGCGAGGCGATCAGGGAGGGCGCCGGAATCGACGTGATGGAGCACCCGACCCGCGAGCAGCTCGCGGCGGCGATGGACTCCGAGGCGAGCGAGCAGGAGGGCTGGGGCAAGCTCGTGGACGGCCTGCTCTCCAAACGGGTCGAGCCGACCCTGATCCAGCCCACCTTCATCGTCGACTACCCGGTCGAGCTCTCGCCCTTCGCCAAGCGCCACCGCAGCGAGGAGGGCCTGGTGGAGCGCTGGGAGGCATTCGTCGGCGGCATCGAGATCTCCAACTCCTTCACCGAGCTGAACGACCCCGACGAGCAGCGCCGGCGCTTCGAGCAGCAGCGCCAGGAGATCGAGCGCGGCGACGAAGAGGCCCAGCCCTTCGACGAGGCCTACGTCGAAGCGCTCGAGCACGGGATGCCCCCCACCGGGGGGGTCGGTCTGGGGATAGACCGGCTGGTGATGATCCTGACCGGCGCAAAGAGCCTGCGCGAGGTCGTGCTGTTCCCCGCGATGCGGAGCTGACCGAGCCAGAACGCCGTCAGGCGGCCTTGGTGTCCTCCGGGTCCTGGTCCTCTGGCTCCCCGGCGTCGCCGGTTCCGCCGGTGTCTTCGGATCCGCCGGTGTCTTCGGCCGCGCCGCCTTCCTCTGCCCCGTCGTCCTCGCCCTCGCCCTCGCCCTCGGCTTCGCCGCTCGTCCTCCTCGGCTTCGGATTCCCCGTCGTCCTCCTCAGCCTCGTCCCCTCGCTCCTCTTCGTCGCCCTGGCCTGAAGCTTCGTTCTCCGGCTCGGCGGTCGCCGGCACGGCGCCCCCGGCCAGCGCCGGCTCGCCGTCGGGCGCCAGGCGCCGGACCAGCACCGCCGCAACCACGAAGGGCGCGGCGACCAGGGCGACGGCGGCGATCACGGCGGGCCAGCTGATCAGCACCCCGATCCCGGCGGCCGACCCGTTCTCGCTCCAGACGTAGACGGTCCAGGCGATCCACGTGATCAGCAGTAGCGTTCCGAGGATGAGCGCTGCCCCGATCCGGGCGTCGGAGCGGGCGCGCTGCCACAGCGAGGCGCCGCCACTGCTCCGGAGGGGATTCACGCTCGGCAAGCTAGCGGCATCGCCAGTCACACTCCCCGTCTGGAGCCTCCCCGCGGCCGAATCCCGGAGATTGCACGGAGTTGTTGCGGGCGGGGATGCAGCCGTCAGGGCAGCGAAAGGCCACGGCTATACTGGGCGTCTCGCCGTCCCCGACAGAACCGGAGGTCAGATCAACCGTCGGCAGCCAGGAGCCGATACCGATAGGACCACCGGTTAAAGCTGTGATCCGTGACGTTGTTTCAAGAGAAGTTCCCGAATGGCGGTCCGAAACCAGCGACAGCCGATTCGGTTGATAGACACGACGTAGGAGCAAGATGTTCGAGAGATTCACCGAGAGAGCGCGTCAGGTCGTCGTCCTCGCCCAGGAAGAGGCCCGCACGCTCAAGCACAACTACATCGGCACCGAGCACATCCTGCTCGGTCTGCTGCGCGAGGAGGAGGGCCTCGCGGCCCGCGTGCTCGAGTCTCTCGATATCACCGTGGAGCGCGTCCGCTCCCAGGTCGTCCGCATCGTCGGCTCCGGCGAGGAGGTCACCGCCGGCCAGATCCCCTTCACCCCGCGCGCCAAGAAGGTCCTCGAGCTCGCCCTCCGCGAGGCGCTCAGCCTGGGCCACAACTACATCGGCACCGAGCACATCCTGCTCGGCCTCGTGCGTGAGAACGAGGGCGTCGCGGCGCGCATCCTGCTCGACTTCGACGCCGACTCCGAGAAGATCCGCAACGAGGTGATCCGGATGCTCTCCGGGCCCGGCGGCCGCCGCCAGGGCTCCGGCGGGGGCGCGAGCGGCGAGGGCAAGAAGTCCTCGAAGCTGCTCGACCAGTTCGGCCGCAACCTGACCAAGCTCGCGGCCGAGGGCAAGCTCGACCCGGTGATCGGCCGCGAGATCGAGATCGAGCGGATCATGCAGATCCTCTCGCGCCGGACCAAGAACAACCCCGTGCTGCTGGGCGAGCCCGGTGTGGGCAAGACCGCCGTCGTCGAGGGGCTGGCCGCGCGCATCACCAAGGGCGAGGTGCCGGAGCTGCTCAAGAACAAGCAGATCTACACGCTCGACCTGGCCGCGCTGGTCGCGGGCTCCAAGTACCGCGGCGAGTTCGAGGAGCGCCTGAAGAAGGTGATGAAGGAGATCACCCAGCGCGGCGACATCATCCTCTTCATCGACGAGCTCCACAACCTGGTCGGCGCCGGCGCCGCCGAGGGCGCCATCGACGCGGCCTCCATCCTCAAGCCCGCGCTGGCGCGCGGCGAGCTGCAGACGATCGGCGCCACCACGCTCGACGAGTACCGCAAGTACCTGGAGCGCGACTCCGCCCTGGAGCGCCGCTTCCAGCAGATCAAGGTCGAGCAGCCCTCCACCGAGGAGACCGTGAAGATCCTGGAAGGGCTGCGCGAGCGCTACGAGCAGCACCACCGGGTGAAGATCACAGACGAGGCGCTCGAATCCGCCGCCGAGCTGGCCGACCGCTACATCTCCGACCGCTTCCTGCCCGACAAGGCGATCGACCTCGTGGACGAGGCCGCCTCGCGGATGCGGATCAAGTCGATGACCCAACCGCCGGTCTACCGCGACCTCGAGGAGGAGATCGAGACCACCAGGCGCGAGAAGGAGGCCTCGATCGAGGCGCAGGAGTTCGAGAAGGCCGCGAACCTGCGCGACCAGGAGCGCAAGCTGACGAACAAGAAGAAGGAGCTCGAGCACGAGTGGAGCTCGGGCGAGGGCGGCGAGCGCCCCGAGGTCGGCGAGGAGGAGATCGCCGACATCGTCGCGATGTGGACCGGCATCCCGGTCTTCAAGCTGACCGAGGCCGAGTCCAAGAAGCTCGTCCGCATGGAGGACGAGCTGCACAAGCGCGTGATCGGCCAGGACATGGCGATCACCGCCGTCTCCAAGGCGATCCGCCGCTCGCGCGCCGGGATCAAGGACCCCAAGCGCCCGGCCGGATCGTTCATCTTCCTGGGCCCCTCCGGCGTCGGCAAGACCGAGCTGGCCCGCACGCTCGCCGAGTTCCTCTTCGGCGACGAGGAGGCGATGGTCCGGATCGACATGTCCGAGTACATGGAGAAGCACGCCGTCAGCCGCCTGGTCGGCTCGCCCCCGGGCTACATCGGCTACGACGAGGGCGGCCAGCTGACCGAGGCCGTGCGGCGCAAGCCCTACTCGGTGCTGCTGCTGGACGAGATCGAGAAGGCCCACCCCGACGTCTTCAACATCCTGCTGCAGATCCTGGAGGACGGGAGGCTCACGGACGCCCAGGGGCGCACGGTGGACTTCCGCAACTCGATCGTGATCATGACCTCGAACATCGGGGCCGCGGACATCGCCCGCAACACCCCGCTCGGCTTCTCGGTCACCGACGAGACCGGCGTCACCTACGAGGACATGAAGTCGAAGATCATGGGTGAGCTGAAGAAGGTCTTCCGCCCCGAGTTCCTGAACCGGATCGACGAAGTGATCGTCTTCCACAAGCTGGCCAAGGAGGAGATCAAGGAGATCGTCGACCTCATGGTCAGCCGCGTGCGCGCCCAGGTGGCGGAGCACGAGCTGCAGCTCGATCTGACCGAGGACTCAAAGGAGTTGCTGGTGGACAAGGGCTGGGACCCGACGATGGGCGCCCGGCCGCTGCGCCGCGCGATCCAGCGCTACATCGAGGACCCGCTGGCGGACGAGGTGCTGAAGGCCGGCCAGCTGCCCTCGGGCACCACCGTCCTGGTCGAGCGCGACGAGAAGGGCGACGAGGAAGACCTCCCGCTGAAGCTGAAGCTCGTGAAGCCGCGCAAGAAGCCCGCGCCGAAGAAGAAGGAGCCCGAGAAGGTGGGCGTCGGCGCCGGCAAGAAGGACGACGACGAGGGCGGCGACGGCGAGCCCGAGGGCGACGCCGACGACTCCAAGGACTAGCGCTCGGCGATCACGGCCTCGGCCGCTTCGACCGCCTGATTCAGCTGCTCCTCGACCAAGTCGAGGCCCGAGTCCCAGAAGCCCGGGTCGGTGAGGTCGACGCCGACGATCCTGCCCAGCTCCTCGGGCGGCCGCGAGCCGCCGGCCGCGAGCAGCTCCAGGTAGCTCGGCACCATCTCCTCGCCGCGCTCGGTGTAGAGCTTGTAGACCGACAGCGCCAGCAGCTGGCCGTAGGCGTATGCGTAGACGTAGCCCGGCGAGCCGATGAAGTGGGGGACGTAGGACCACCAGCAGCGGTAGCCGTCCGTGATCTCGACCGAGTCGCCCAGCAGCTCCGTCTGCGTCTCGTCCCAGAGCTCGTTGATGCGCTCGACGGACAGCTCGCCCTCGGCGCGCCTCGAGGTGTGGACGCGGTCCTCGAACTGGTTCATCGCGATCTGGCGGAAGACCGTCGCGATCTGGCCCTCGACCGCCTCGGCCAGCAGGCCCAGGCGCGAGGCCGGGTCCTCCGCGTCGGCCAGCAGCCGCCCGAAGACGATCTCCTCGGCGAACACCGATGCCGTCTCGGCCACCGTCAGCGGCGTGTCCTGGTGGAAGACGCCCTGCTCGCGGGCCAGCGTCTGGTGCAGCCCATGGCCGAGCTCGTGGGCCAGGGTCAGCACGTCGCGGCGGCGGTCGGTGTAGTTCAGCATCACGTAGGGGTGGACCGACGGGACGGTCGAGGCGCTGAAGGCACCGCCGCGCTTCACCTGGGTGGGGGGCGCGTCGATCCAGCGCTCGTCGAAGAAACGCCGCGCGATCTCCCCGGCGCGGTCCGAGAAGGACTCGAACGAGGCCAGCACCAGCTCCTGGCCCTGCTCCCAGGGGATCTTCTCGTCGTCTTGGGTGACCGCCGCCATGCGGTCGTAGTCGGCGAGCTGGTCGAGCCCGAGCAGCCGCGCCTTGGTCTCGTACCAGCGACGGGCCAGCCCGTAGCGAGACTTGACCGCCTCGACGAGCGCCTGCACCGACTCGTCCGATGCCTCGTTGGAGAGGTTGCGCGACGCGAGCCAATGGGGGTAGTGGCGCAGGCGATCCTTGATCGCCTTGTCCTGCAGCAGCGTGTTGAAGACGTAGGCCCGGGTGCGCAGCCCCGGCTGCAGCGCCTCGGTTACGGCCTCGGCCGTCTTCTTGCGCTGCTCGCGGTCTGGGTTGAACAGACCGGAGAGGGCGACGTCGAGCGGCGCCGGCTCCGGCTCGCCTTCGAGGTCCACCTTGATCGCGGAGGTCAGCTCGTCGAACAGGCGCGTCCACGCCCCCCGGCCGGTGACCCCCAGCTCGGTCGAGATCGTTTCCTCGGGCTTGGTCAGCAGATGCGGGCGGTAGCGGCGCTCCATGCGCAGGTAGTGGGAGGCGAACTCGAGCCCCTCGGTGGCGAGCAGCTCCTCGGCGCGGGCGTCGTCCACTTGCACCCACTCGAGCTCGAAGAAGAGCAATTTCGTCTGGATCGCGGTGGCGCGCTCGCTCACCATCTGCACCAACGCCCCGTTGGCGGGCTCCTCGGTGTCGGCCGCGAAGCGCAGGTGGGCGAAGCTGCCGGCCCTGCCGGCCAGCTCCGCGATCGCCGCCAGCTCCGTCATCGCATCGCGCAGGCCCGGGCCGTCGAGCTCGCCGACCTTGCCCTCGTGGAGCCCCGCGAAGGCAGCCGCGCGCTGATCTGCGCGATCGAGCAGCGCCGCGACGGTCGCCTCGTCCCCGCCCGCTGCGTCGGCGTCGGCCTCGTCGACCTCGAGCAGGTGGCTCAGGTCCCAGGTGACGGACTCGAGCGCGCTCACGCGCCGGCCTCGCCGACGGGCTGGGAGGGCTCGGCCTTGAGCTTGCGGCGCAGCACGTAGTCGCCGATCAGGGATCCCGGCGGGCCCAGCGTGACCACGACCAGGGCGGGGAACCACCAGTCCCAGCGGTCCTCCAGCGCCCCGATCCCGCACAGCGCCAGCAGCGCCAGGTAGCCGCCGCCGTGGACGGGGCCGAGGATGTGGACCAGTCCCTCGGAGTCGCCGAGCGAAGCCCAGAGCAGCACGGCGAGCAGCACGGCGTCTGCGATCGCCACGACCGCGATCACGTTCAGCCGCCGCAGCGTCGTCGCCCTCTCGCTCGGATCGCTGTTGATGGGTCCCGGGTCGAGCGCCAAGGTCCGGAGCAAGCTAGCAAGGCGGCCGCTTCGCCCCCGCTAGCTTTCGGTGGGTGAAGGAGCCGGGCAGAGCGGCGATCGGAACCTGGAGCGGCGGGCGCTTCCTGCACTTCGGCGAGGCGATAGACGAAGAACGCCTGGTCACCCTCCTGCAACCGGGCGAGGGCATCGACACAGTCCTCAGCGCCGACGCCTACGGCCAGGGCGAGGCCGACGAGCTGCTGGGCCGGGCGCTCGAGGGCGTGCCCCGCGAGGGCTACTGCCTTGTCGGGGCGGTTGGGCACGACTTCTACGACGGCGAGCGCGACGGGCCGCGGGGGTTTCCCCGCTTCACCGACCCCTCCCTGCGGGGCCCGGGCGAATACGCGAGCTACCTGCGGATGGCGGCCGAGCGCAGCCTCCGGCGCCTCGGCCAGGACTCATTCGATCTGCTGCTGCTGCACAACCCCGACCGCACCGGGTATGAGAGCGAGGTCGTCTGGGACGGGATGGAGGCGCTGCGTGAGGGCGGGGTGACGGCGCAGATAGGGGTGGCGCCCGGCCCGGCGAACGGCTTCACGCTGGACCTGATCCGCTGCCTGGAGCGCTTCGGCGAGCGCATCGACTGGGCGATGGTGATCCTGAACCCGCTCGAGCCCTGGCCGGGCGAGCTGGCGCTCGAGGCAGCGGCTCGCGAGGAGGTGGGGGTGATCACCAGGGTCGTTGACTACGGGGGGCTCTTCTGGGACGACCTGCTGCCGGGCGCCGAGCTGCGCCGGGGCGACCACCGATCCTTCCGCCCCGACGGTTGGATCGAGGAGGGACGGGCCAAGCTCCAGCGGCTGCGGCCGATCGCCGGCGAAGCCGGCCTGACCCCGATGCAGCTCGCCTGCCAGTGGAACCTGGGGCACGACGCGGTGCGCTGCGTGGTCCCGACCCTGGTCCAGGAAGAGGGAGAAGGGGCCCGGCCGATCGAGGACAAGCGCGCCGAGCTGGCGGCGCTGCCGGCCGAGCAGCGCCTGCGCCCAGAGCAGATCGCCCGGATTCGGGAAATCGGCGACAACGCGGGTTGCATGACTCTGAAGGGCGCCAGCCCCGATCACGACGGCGAGGAGCGCCCGGACCGCTGGGGGCTCGAGCCCGAGCTGGTCGAGGCCGGCCGCCGTTGGGGCATCGACCCCGAGCGTGACCTGCGGCAGGTCCGGGCGCCCACCTAGCTGCCCTGATCCAATCGCCGCCCCCGGGGCGTAGGGAGAAGCAATGGAGAGGCCTGCGCTCAGAGCCTGCCGCCGCCCGCTCCGCCGCACAGGGCTTCGCGGAGCCGCGCTGCTCGCCTGCGCATTGGCCGTCGCGGCGATCGCGGCGCCCTCCGCCTCCGCCCACCCGCTCGGCAACTTCAGCGTCAACAAGCTCAGCCAGGTCAGCATCTCCGAGGACGCCGTCCGGGTCCATTCCATCCTCGACCTCGCCGAGATCCCGACCTTCCAGCAGATCCAGCGCTACGACGCTGACGGCGACGGCGCGATCGGCGGCGCCGAGGAGCCCGCCTACCTCGACGGTCTGCTCGAGGAGGTCGCCTCCGGGCTGAAGCTGACCGTGGACGGCAGCCCGCTCGCGCTCGGCGCAGCGGCCGACGCGGCGCTCGAGTTCCCGGCCGGCCAGGGAGGGCTCCAGACCAGCCGGGTCGAAGCGAGCTTCCAGGCGGCGCTGCCACCCGGCGCCGATCGGGTGGATCTGGCCGACGAGAGCTTCTCTGACCGGGTCGGCTGGAAGGCGATCCAGGTGCAGCCGGGGGAGGGGACGGACGTTCGCTCCAGCGTGCCGCTCAGCGACCCGACCGACGGGTTGCGCGCATATCCCGAGGACCTGCTGGAAAGCCCGCTCGACGTCCGCGAGGCGGGCTTCACCGTCAGCGAGGGCGAGGGCACGGTGAGCGCCCCCGACGGCGAGGAGTCGAGCGGGGTCACGAGCGACCGCGCCCAGGACGGCTTCGCCGGCACCCTGACCAGCGGCGACGCGAGCGGTTGGCTGCTGCTGGGCCTGCTCGCCGCGGCGTTCGGCTGGGGTGCCCTGCACGCGCTCTCGCCCGGGCACGGCAAGGCGATGGTCGCCGGCTACCTGGTCGGCAGCCGCGGCACGCCAAAGCACGCCGTCATCCTGGGGGCCACCGTCACCATCACGCACACCGCGATCGTCTTCCTGCTGGGGCTGGTGACCCTGGTCGCCTCGGCCTACATCCTCCCCGAGCAGCTCTATCCGTGGCTCGGCGTCGCCTCCGGCGTGATGGTGGTGGTCGTGGGGCTGTCGGTGATGAGGACCCGCTTTCGGCGCTGGAGGGAGATGCGGGCCGAGGCGGCCGGCGGCGAGGGGGGCGACCACGTTCACTCGCACGACCACGTCCACTCACACGACGACGGCCCCGACCATTCCCACGACCACGGTCACTCACACGGCCATGGTCACAGCCACCACCCGCCCGACGATCCGCTGTCGATGCGAGGCCTGCTGGCGCTGGGCGTCTCCGGCGGGCTGGTCCCCTGCCCGTCGGCGCTGGTCGTCCTGATCGCGGCGATCTCCCAGCAGCGGGTGGGCTTCGGCATGGCGCTGATCCTCGCCTTCAGCTTGGGGCTGGCGGCGACCCTGATGGCGGTCGGGCTCAGCGTCCTCTACGGCGGCAGGATGGTCGAGCGACTCCGTCCCGAGCGCCGGCTGTTCGGGGGCCGCCTGGTGGGAGCGCTGCCGGCGCTGTCGGCGAGCATCATCGTCGCGGCGGGGACGCTGATCACGCTTCGCGCCGTGCCCGAGCTCGGCTGACCCGGCGCGCCGATCGTGGAGGTCATCGACTCTTGACATGCGATTTTGATCCAGTAGCGACCGGCTCGCGCTAATAAGGCAGATGCTCGAGAGACTGCCTTGACCGTAAGCCGATCCACACCCCCCGTTGAGTTCGACAGCGCCACCTCGCTGCTTGCTGTCCTTCGCCGCCGCGGCATGAGGGTCTCGACCGCCCGCCGGGTGATCGTGCGAAAGCTGTTCGAGGCCGACGGGCCCATCTCCGCGCAGCAGATCGCCGGGGAGCCCGAGGACGACGCGAGCGCCTTGGACGTCGCCTCGGTCTACCGCAACCTCGAGACGCTCGAGCAGGTGGGCGTCGTGCGCCACTTCCACGCCGGCCACGGGCCGGGCCGCTACGTGCTGGTCGGAGCCGGCGAGCGCGAGTACCTCGCCTGCGACCGCTGCGGGGAGGTCGTCGAGGTTGACCCCAACCAGCTCGACGCGATTCGCGGAGAGATCCGCGATCGGTTCGGCTTCGCCGTCCACTTCACCCACTTCCCCATGATCGGACTCTGCGGCGAGTGCGCCGGCAGTGAGCAGCCCTAGGACACGACTCAAGGAGGAGAAACATGCCCCTGGCTCTGCACATACCCGACGGCTTCCTCAGCAACGAGGTCGCAGCGATCACCGCGGTGCTGGCGATCGCCGCGCTCGCGATCGCGCTGCGGGTCGCCGACCGCGGCCTGGACGATTCCCGCGTCCCGCTGCTGGGCTTGGTCGCGGCGTTCATCTTCGCCGCCCAGATGCTCAACTTCCCGATCGCGGGCGGCACCAGCGGCCACCTGCTGGGGGCGACCCTGGCGGCGGTCCTGCTGGGCCCGTGGCTGGCCTGCATCGTCATGGCCGTCGTGCTGGGCGCCCAGGCGTTCGTGTTCGCCGACGGCGGCATCACCGCGCTCGGCGCCAACACGCTCAACATGGGCGTGCTCGGCGCGCTCTTCGCCGGCCTGCTGCTGGGTACCGCGGCCAGGGTGCTGCCGAAGACCCGCTCGGCGTTCCTGGCGAGCGTCGGGGTCGTCTCCTGGCTGGCGGTGATGCTGGGCGCGGCCGCGACGAGCATCGAGCTCGCTGCCTCGGGCACCGTGCCGCTCGCGACCGTGCTGCCGGCGATGCTGGGCACGCATGCCCTGATCGGCCTGGGCGAGGCGGCGATCTCGGTCGCCGCGGTCGCCGCGGTGATGGCCAGCAGGCCCGACCTGATCGCCTACGGGCACTTCGAGCAGCCCGCGGCGGGAATGCCCCCCGCGACCCCCAAGGAGGCCTGACATGCGCACCTCGATGAAGCTGTTCGTCGCACTGGGCCTGGCCCTCGCCATCGGCCTGGCGACCGCGGTATCGCCGTTCGCCTCGCCCGATCCCGACGGCTTGGAGAAGGTGGCCGAGGAGAAGGCGTTCCTGGAGGACGGCAAGCTGGCCCCAATCCAGGAGGACTCCCCGATCCCCGACTACGCCTTCCCGGGCATCGAGAACGAGCGCGTCGCCACCGGCGTGGCCGGATTCGTCGGCACCTTGGGCGTGTTCGCGGTCACCTTCGGTGTCGCCTGGCTGCTGCGCAGGCGGGAGCCCGGCGACCCCGGTGGGCCGGCCACGACCGCGGCGGCCTGAGTCCCGGGGTCCGAGCGAGCCGGAGCGATGAGCGGCCACTCACTCGACCTGACCGGCCCGGCGGGCGACACCTCGAGCTGGGCGCATCGCCTGGACCCGAGGGCGAAGCTCGTCGGGCTGGTGTCGGTGACGCTGGTCGCGGTCAGCACGCCGCTCGACCGCTGGCCGGTCTGGGTCGTGTGTGGGCTGGTGCTCGCGATCTATGCCTGGGCTGCTCGGGTCCCGGCCGCCGAGGTCTGGAGGCGAGCTCGGATCGTGGCGCCGTTCGTGCTGCTGGCCGCGCTCTTTCTGCCGTTCGCGCGTCCCGGCGGCGAGGCGATCGCGCTCGGCCCGCTGACGGCCCACGAGCAGGGGCTGGCCGTGATGGCGGCGGTGATCGCGAAGGCGGCGATCGGGACGGTCTCGGCCGTGCTGCTGGCCGCCACCACCGCTATCCCCTCTCTCCTGCGCGGGCTGGAAAGGATGCGGGCGCCGCGGGTGATGGTGCTGATCGCGTCGCTCATGCACCGCTACCTGTTCCTCTTGGTCGGGCAGGTCTCGCGCACCAAGGCGGCGCTGCTGGCCAGGGGCTACCGCCCCCGGCACGCGCTCGAGGCCGGGCCCGTGGGCCGCGCCTCGATCGCCCTCTTCCTTCGCACCCAC
This sequence comes from uncultured Solirubrobacterales bacterium, assembly GCA_963813725.1. Taxonomy (GTDB): domain Bacteria; phylum Actinomycetota; class Thermoleophilia; order Solirubrobacterales; family 70-9; genus VGBV01. The sequence continues at coordinate 97,908 of CAWFAI010000008.1, read as the reverse complement.
GACCGCGGCGAGCGCGTGCAGCGGGCGATGCTGGCGCGCGGCTTCGACGGCGCGCTGCCGGCCCTCGAGCCCCTCGCCTTCACCGCCCGCGACGGCGCCTTCGTCGCGGCGGTCCTGGCGCTGCTGATCGGCGTCCGCATGCTGGCGGTTGCACCGTGAGCTGCGCGATCGACATCCGCGACCTTCGCTTCGACTACCCCAGCGGTCAACCCGCCCTGCGCGGGATCGACCTGCACATCGAACACGGCGAGCGCGTGGCGCTGCTGGGCCCGAACGGCGCCGGCAAGACGACCCTGATGATGCACCTGAACGGCCTGCTGCAGGGCCGGGGGTCGCTGGAGGTCGCGGGATTGCGCCCGTCGGAACCGGACGAGCTCGGCGAACTGAGGGCACGGGTGGGCCTGGTCTTTCAGGACCCCGACGACCAGCTCTTCATGCCCACGGTGGCCGAGGACGTCGGCTTCGGCCCCATGAACATGGGGTTCGATCGCGCGCGGGTCCGCGAGCGGATCGCGGAGGCGTTGGCGACCGTGCGGATGTCCGAGGCCGCCGAGCGCGCTCCCTACCAGCTCTCGATGGGGGAGCGGCGTCGAGCGGCGATCGCGACCGTGCTCGCGATGCACCCGCAGCTGTTGGTGCTCGACGAGCCATCGGCCAGCCTGGACCCGCGGGCGCGGCGGGAGCTGCTGGACGTGCTTGCGGGCATCGAGCGGACGATGCTGGTCACCACCCACGACCTGCCGATGGCGGCCGAGCTCTGCGAGCGAGCCGTGATCCTCGCCGGCGGCAGCGTGGTCGCCGACGCGCCCGTGAGGACGATCCTGGAGGACTCCTCGCTGCTTGAGCGCTACGACCTGGAGCTGCCCGCCGGATTCGACCTCGCCCTGGTGAGGCCGCGGGAGCGCACGACCCTCGCGCTAACCTGAATGGCCTGCTCGCGACCGGCGCCCGTTCGGTCGCGTCACCGCGACGGGACGAGAGTTGACCGAGGTCATACACGCCATTCGCAGAGCGCTGGTGGGGACGGGGTCGACCGCGCTCAACCTGCTGGGCGCCTGCCTGATCGGCTTCGGCGTGCCCCTGTTCTGGATCTGGCTCGCCTCGGCGCTCTACGACAAGCCGGGCGCGGTGACGGGGCCGGTCGCCGCGTTCATCTTCACCGGCATCCTCGTCAGCTACTGGATCCTGCTGCTGGTCGGCTCGTGGGTCAGGGGCCGGATGCTCGACGCCGAGCGGCCCGGGCCGCGGCGCCAGTCCTGGAACCGCAGCATGCGCGACTCCCGCTACAGGCCCGGCGATCACCGCAGCGACCCCGTGGAGAGGCTGTTCGTGACGACGGCGATCGTCTCCATGATCGCGTTCGCGGTCTGGTTCGCCTTCTTCGCCGGGGCGCCGTTCCCCACCAACCCGGGCTAGGGTCGAACGCCGATCTGCGGCGGGTCCCACTTTCAGATACAGTCTTGTATACAAATACAGGACTGAATTCGAGAGTGGAGCATTCCATGAACGCCATCAAGCACACGGCTCAGGGAGCTGCTCGGGGGACCGGAGCCACTGCGCTTGTGCTGATCTTCGCCCCGCTCCTCTGTCTCGGAGTGCCCCTGTTCTGGGTCTTCGTCGCCTCGCAGCTCGCCGGCAACGACCCGGACATCAACCTGGCGTTGGCGCTGTTCATCACGACGGGCATCCTCGTCACCTACTGGGCGGCACTGCTGATCGCGCTCGCAGCCCGAAACCACTGGGTCGACGAAGAGGAGCGGAAGCGCAAGGTCCGCCGCATGTCGTGGAACCGGAGCTTCCGCGACGAGCCCTACCGCCCCGGCGACCACAAGAGCGACCCGGTCGAGCGCCTATTCATCATCAGCACGCTGCTGGGCATCGTCGCGTTCGAGGTCTGGTTCTTCTTCTTCGCGGGATCGCCGCTGCCCAACCAACCGCTGATCTGAGTCGGAGACGTTGCCGCAGGCCGCAAGCCCACCGAAGCGTCTCACCCGGAAGCAGAAGCAGGCGGAGACCCGCGAGCAGCTGCTCGAGGCGGCTGAGCGCGTCTTCTTGCGCCGCGGCTTGGAGGGATCGAGCGTCGAGGAGATCTCCGCCGACGCCGGCTTCACGCGCGGCGCCTTCTACTCCAACTTCGAGAGCAAGGACCAGCTCTTCGTCGAGCTCCTGCACGAGCGCATCTATCGCGGTTACCGTCGCATGCTCGACCGTGTCGAGGAATCGGGCGGCACCCCGCGGGAGCGGCTGGTCCGCGGCGCGGGGATGCTGCGCGACGCGCAGGGCCACGAGGAAGGCCGCTGGCTTTTCCGCCTCTGGCTCGAGTGCCTGACGAAGGCCGCGCGGGACGAGGACTTCCGAAAGCTGGCGGCCACCTTCTGGAGCGGCAACCGCTCACTGCTTGCGGCCCAGAGCGAGAACCAATTCGAGGAGCTGGGGCGCAAGCCGCCGCTAACTCACGAGCAGCTCGCGTCGGCGATGATCGCCCTGGACATCGGACTCGCGGTCCAGCACCTGGTCGATCCCGATGCCGTGCCGCTCGACCTCTACGTGCCGCTCTATGACGGGCTGTTCGGGCCCATGCTCGAACCGGCGGACGAGTAGCCGCGATTGATCACGTTCTGCGCGGGAGCCGTCGGCACCGGCGCCTAGAGTCGGCGCATGGCTCGCTCCTCGCCGGGATACGCCTGCTCCGAGTGCGGCAAGACCGCGCTGGCGTGGACCGGCCAGTGCCCCGGCTGCGGGGGTTGGAACACGCTCGAGGCCAAGGTGGCGAAACCGGTCCGGGGCGGCGGGTCCTCCCGGGCGGCGGGCCCGGCCGCGAAGCCCACGCCACTGCGGGCCGTCAAGGCCGAGCGCAGCGCCCGGCTGCTGACCGGGATCGGGGAGCTGGACCGCGTCTTGGGCGGCGGGCTCGTGCCGGGATCGCTGGTGCTGCTGGGCGGCGCGCCCGGGATCGGCAAGAGCACGCTGGCCTCCATGGCCCTGGCGAACGCGGCGGCCGGCGGCGCCGGCACGCTCTACGTCTCCGGAGAGGAGTCGGCGGCTCAGGTCCGGACGCGCGCGCAGCGGTTGGGCGAGGCCGCGCTCGAGGTCCCGGTGCTGGCCGAGAACTCGCTGGATGCCGTGCTGGCCACGATCGAGGCCGAGCGCCCCGAGGTATGCGTGCTCGACTCGGTGCAGACGCTGGTCGTGGGCGACTCGGCGCCGGGCAGCGTGGGGGCCGTGCGCGAGGCGACCGCGGCGCTGATGGACGTCGCCAAGCGCTCGGACGTGACCATGCTGCTGATCGGCCACGTGACCAAGGAGGGCTCGCTGGCGGGCCCGAGGGCGCTCGAGCACCTGGTGGATTGCGTGCTCCAGTTCGAGGGAGAGCGCGAGCGCAGCTTCCGCACCGTGCGAGCGCTCAAGAACCGCTTCGGGGCGACGAGCGAAACGGGGGTGTTCGAGATGCGGGAGGGCGGCCTGGTTGAGGTCGCGGACGCCTCGGCCCGCTTCGTCGGTGAGGCCCACCCCGCACCCGGTTCGGTGATTCTCTGCTCGATGGAGGGGACGCGGCCGTTGCTGGTCGAGGTCCAGGCCCTGGTCGCCCCGACCGAGGTCGTGCCGCCGCGGCGCACGGCCACCGGCGTCGACCGCAACCGCCTGGCGCTGGTGTTGGCGGTCCTGGCCCGCCACGCCGGAGTCAACCTTTCGGCGGCTGATGTGTTCGTGAACGTCGCCGGCGGCGTCAGGGTCGACGAGCCGGGGGCCGATCTGGCGATCGCGCTCGCGGTCGCCTCGGCCCACACCGGGGCTCCGCTCCACCAGGGCGAGCAGCCGCTCGCCTGCTTCGGCGAGGTCGGGCTCACAGGCGAGCTGCGCTACGTCGCCCACGCCGAACGCCGGGTCGCCGAGGCTCGCAAGTTCGGGCTCGCCCGTGTGGTGGGCCCGCGGCCGGCCGAGGGGGAGGTCGAGGGCCTGGAGAGCGCCGAGACGGTCGCGTCCGCCCTGCGGAACGCCGGGACGAAGCGCCGGCTCCGCGAAGCGGCTTGACGCGCCGCCCTTGACAAGGGCTAATCCGAGCTGTCCACACGGATTTCGCCGCAATTCGCAGCCCACTCCTTTCTGCTTTCATCAAACCGTGGCTGAGATCTCCGGCGATGACCTCCAGGAGCTGGAGGCGAGACAGGACCCACGGCTTCTGAGGGCACTGGACATCGTCGCCCCGGGGACGGCGCTGCGCGAGGGGATCGACAACATCGTCCACTCGCGAACCGGCGGCCTGATCTTGATCGGAGACCCAGAGGAGGTCTCCTTTCTATTTTCAGGAGGCCTCACCCTGGACGTGGACTACACGCCGGCGCTGCTGTACCAGGTGGCCAAGATGGACGGGGCCATCGTGCTGAACCAGACGGCGACCCAGATCGTCTGCGCCAACGTCCAGCTGATGCCGGACCCCACGATCCTCTCGTCGGAGACCGGGACGCGGCACCGAACCGCGGAGCGCGTCAGCAAGCAGACTGACGCTCTGGTGGTCGCCATCTCCGAGCGCCGCGACGTCGTCTCCCTCTACCTGGGCGGGATGAAGTACATCCTCCAGGACATCCCCGCGGTGCTGGCCAAGGCCAACCAGGGACTGGCCACGCTGGACAAGTACCGCGTTCGCCTCGATGCCGTCTCATCGCGTCTCACCAGGCTCGAGTTCGAGGGCGGCTCGGTGCTCTACGACGTGCTCTCGGTGCTGCAGCGGGCCGAGCTGGTGACCCGGATGGCGGTCGAGGTCGAGCGCTACATCGTCGAGCTCGGCACCGAGGGCCGCCTGATCGAGATGCAGCTCGAGGAGACGATGGTCGGCGTCGCCGCCGACAAGTCCGCGCTGATCCGCGACTACTGCGTCGAGGACACCGAGGAGAACCTCGCGACCACGCTCTCGCAGATCGCGCGCCTGCCCCATCAGGACATGCTCGACTTCGGGCGCCTCGCCGAGCTGCTCGGCTACGCCCGCAAGGTGTCCACATTGGACTTTCCGGTTTCGCCCCGCGGCTATCGCGTGCTGGGGCGGATTCCGCGGCTGCCGAAGCTGGTGGTGCAGCGGATCATCCAGGAGTTCGGCGGCCTGGAAGAGGTGCTCGCCGCGAGCGACGAGGACCTCGAGGCCGTCGAAGGGGTGGGGGCGACCCGGGCCAAGGACATCCGCGAGGGCGTCCGCAGGCTGCAGGAGATCGACCCCGTCGACCGCTACTTACAGAGCTGATGGGCTCCATCAGCGCACACGAGACAAAGGAGATTCCAATTCCCGAGCTAGCTGAGGAGGCAATCGACGAGGCGGCGGTAACCGACCTCGAACTCGAGGCGCCGGAGTGCACCTTCGAGGTCGGTGACAACGTCGTTTACCCGCACCACGGCGCGGGCGTGGTCCTGAAGAAGGAAACCAAGGACCTGATGGGAGAGAACCGCGATTACCTGACCATCAACATCCTCCACAACAACATGACCGTGATGGTCCCGTGTGAGAACGCGCACCGCGCCGGGCTCCGCCGGGTCATCGACGAGGAGCAGGTGAAGAAGGTGATCGGAGTGCTCACGGACGAGGTCTCCGAGATGCCGAAGAACTGGAACCGCCGCTTCAAGCACAACCGCGAGAAGATCAAGACCGGCGACGTGTACGAGCTCGCCGAGGTGGTTCGCAACCTCGCCATTCGGGAGATGGAGAAGGGGCTCTCGACCGGCGAGAAGCAGATGTACACCCGCGCCAAGAAAATCCTGGCGTCCGAGTTCATGTATGCGCTTGACAAGGACGAGGAAGGCGCCGAGACCTACCTGGACACGCTCCTCGAGGAGCGGTTCGGGCCAGTCCAGGCCACTGCCTGACGGGCTCGCAACGGCTGTTGTCGCGGCTGCCGGCTCCGGAGAGCGACTCGGAGCCGGTGGCCCGAAGGCCTTCGCCCTGCTCGCGGGCAGGCCGATGCTGGCCTGGTCGCTGACCGCGATCGACGCCACGGAGCGGGTCGGGCCGATCGTCGTCGCCTCACCCCCGGGCAGGGAGGCCGAGGTGGAGCGGGTTGCCGCGGAGGCCGGGGTCGAGGTCCTCGCGGTGCCGGGAGGCGAGTACCGCTCGCATTCGGTTGGGCTCGCGCTGGAGCACGTCGAGACCGAGGCGGTGGTCGTCCACGACGCCGCCCGCCCGCTGGTGGCCGCGAAGCTTGTGGACGAGGTCCTGAGGCGTCTCGATGCCGACCCCGACGCGGCCGCCGTGATCGCGGCCGCGCCGGTGACCGACACGATCAAGGAGGCGAACATCTCGCGGCGGGTGCTGCGCACGCCCGAGCGAAACCGGCTGTGGGCGGTGCAGACGCCGCAGGCGTTCCGGTCGGCGGGCCTGCGCGAAGCCGTCCAGCGCCACCCCGACGACCTGGGGCACCGTCACCGACGACGCCAGCCTGATCGAGCGCGAGGGGGGCGAGGTGCTGATCCACGAGGCGCCCGCCCGAGAACCTGAAGGTGACGACCCCGTTCGACCTCAGGGTCGCCCAGATGCTGCTCGCCGAGCGCGACCCGGCCGTCTAGTCCTCTAGCCGAGGTCCGCGAGCGCGGAGGCGTAGGCCTCCGAGAACGTGGGGAAGGGCTGGATCGTGTCCTTCAACAGCTCGATCGGGACCCCGGCGCGGACGGCCAGAGTCGCCTGCCCCATCCAGTCCCCCGCCTCGGGCCCGACCGCAAAGGCGCCGACGAGCTTGGTCCCGTCGGAGACCAGGGTGAGGAACCCGCGGGCCTCGCCGTTGCGCGCGTAGGTCGAGGTGCGGGCCAGGTCCTTCAGCTCGCACGTGCCGGTCTGCCTTCGCCCTCGGCCTCGCCGACGGCCGAGACCTGCGGATCGGTGAAGACCACCCGGGGCACGGCCCGGTAGTCGGCGCGGGCGTGCTTGCCGAGCATGTCCTGCGCGGCGATCTTGCCCTGGTACTTGCCCACGTGGGTGAAGGGCATGATGCCGGTGACGTCGCCGATCGCCCAGACGCCCTCGCCGGCCCGCAGGCGCTCGTCGACCTCGATGCCGCGCTTGCCCGGCTCGATGCCGACGTTCTCGAGGCCGATCTCCACGTTCGGCCTGCGCCCTGTGGCGACCAGCAGCTTCTCGGCGCTCAGCTCCTCGCCGCCCTTGAGCGTGAGCGTGTAGCCGTCGCCGCCCTGGGAGGCCTTCTCGGCCAGCGCCCCGAGCCGCAGCTCGACGCCCTCCTCCTCCAGCGCTTCGGCGAGCGTGGTCCCGACCGGCTCGGCCTCGCGGAAGAGCAGCCGGTCCTCGGCCTCGACCAGGTCGACCTTGGCGCCGAACCGGGTCAGGGCCTGAGCCATCTCCGACTCCGACGGGCCCGCCGCCGAGGATCAGCACGCTGCGACGGCACCTCCTTCATCCCGGTCACCTCGCGGTTCGTCCAGACCCCCTCGAGGCCCTCGAGGCCGTCGACGGGCGGGAACGCCGGGGCGGAACCGGTGGCGACGACGATCCGCTCGGTCTCGTACTCGGTGCCGTCGACCTCGACCTTGCCAGGGCCGGCGATCCTGCCGCTGCCCCTGATCAGCTCGATGCCGCGCTCCTCGAGCCAGGGCAGGTACCCCGAGTCGTCCCAGTTGGAGACGACCTCGTTGCGCCATTCGAGTGACTCGGCGACGTCGAGCTCTCCGGTCACGGCTCGGCGGGCACCCCATGCGCGCCTGGCCGCCGCGACGGTCTCTCCCGGGCGCAGCAGGGTCTTCGAGGGCATGCAGGCCCAGAACGAGCACTCCCCGGCTACCAGCTCGCGCTCGATGATCGCGACCCGCTTCATGCCGCCGTCGGCTAGCTCGCCGGCGCAGACCTCGCCGGCCGGGCCGGCGCCGATCACGATCGCATCGAAGGTGGGCATACCCGTAAGCCTATGCGCGGTCGGGGGTCGGCTTCTCGTGGCGGCTGTGGCCGACGGGCAGGCCGCCCGCCTCCCGCGCCTCGTCGTGCAGGTGCGCGCGGCGGCGTCGCTGGTAGAGCTTGCGCTGAACGAACAGGGTCACCACGCCGGCCATGACGATCGCGGTCAGGTTCACGCCGAGCTGGATCAGCGCCCCGCTCATCTCGTTGAAGTCCTGGTACGCCGCGGCAAGCCCGACGTTGGCGGCTGCGGGGATGGTTGTCACGGAGATCAGCACCCCGACCAGCGCGCCGGACTTGGCGTTGGTCAGCGAGAGGATGCCCGCGGTGCCGGCGAAGACCGCGACGATGAAGCTGAAGGTGTCGGGGTGGGAGATGAAGTCGGTCGCGGGGTGTTCGGTCACCGAGAAGCCGTCGGGGGTCAGGTCCACGGCCCTGATCCAGAGGGAGAACAGATACGCGGCGGCGATCCCGAGCGGGAAGCCGATCGCCAGCGGCGTCAGCGAGCGCCTCACCAGGTCGCCCCGGCGCTGGACCAGCGCCACGCAGAACCCCGCGATCGGCCCGAACTCCGGCCCGACCACCATCGCTCCGATGATCAGGATGGGCGAGTCGAGGAGGATGCCGACGCAGGCGATCAGGCAGGCCAGGACCATGAACAGCAGGTAGCTGGCCGAGAGCTCGGTGCTCTCGGAGGTGCGCGCCTCGACCTCCTCCCAGACGACCGCGTCGGAGGGAGCTCCCCTCGCGGCCAGCTCGGCCCGGTCCGCCGCGTCGGAGATCAGCGAGTCGATGTTCTCCATCGCGATCGACCCCTCGTGATCGATCCCGAACTCCTTCAGGTCGCTGATGACGACGCTGGCGTCCTCCCGGGCGACGTCGCAGAGGATCACGTCGCCCTCGGGCTTCTGCGCTGCGCCCTGGAGGTAGATCAGGTTGCAGACCGACGGGGTCGCCTTGAGCAGGTCCAGGGCGTGCTCGGCGTCGTGGCTGGGCGCGACGATCCGCAGGTGGACCATGGCGCCAGACTAGATCACCGCCTGCCTCAGGCACGCATGATCTAGATTGGCCCGCGTGCTCACCGACTACCACCTGCACCTGCGCCCCGACGACGTCGGCCGGGCCGCCGACCACTTCACCGAGGAGAACGTCGCCACCTACCTTGCCGCCGCAGAGCGGCGGGGGATCGACGAGCTGGGCGTCTCGGAGCACGTCTATCGCTTCACCCAGGCGCTGGACGTCTGGCGCAGCCCCTTCTGGGAGACGCAGGCGCACGACGACCTGGACGCCTACTGCCAGTTCGTGCGCACGACGCCGCTGAAGCTGGGCATCGAGGCCGACTACGTTCGCGGCGCCGAGGACCGGATCGCGAACCTGCTCGAGGCGCGCGACTTCGACTTCGTGGTCGGCTCGGTTCACTTCCTGGGCGACGCGGGCGCGGTGGACGACAGCCGCTACGACGTCTGGGAGTCGATCTCCGACCCCGACGAGCTCTGGCGGACGTACTTCGAGTGGATCGCCGAGGTCGCGCGCTCGGGCCTGTTCGACATCCTCGGCCACCCCGACCTGGTGAAGCTGTGGGGGGATGCGCGGCCGCTGCCCCAGCGGGATCCGCGCGCCTACTATGAGCCCGCGGTGGAGGCGGTGGCCGAGAGCGGCATCGCGGTCGAGGTCTCCACGGCCGGCCTGCGCAAGCACGTCGGCGAGATCTATCCGTCTCCCGCCTTCGCCCAGATGTGCGCCGAGGCCGGTGCCGAGTTCGCCCTCTCCTCGGACGCCCACGCTCCCGACCAGGTCGGGTTCGCCTATGAGCGGGCGCTCGAGTTCCTCGGGGAGCTGGGGGTGGAGCGCATCTGCGTCTTCGAGGGAAGGCAGAGGCGCACCGAGCCCATCGGCGAGCTCGCGGACCCCCAGCCGGCGCCGGCGGACGGCCCCGAGGCGGCTTCCGCCGAGGCCGAGGCCGGCTGATGGCCGTCCGGGTCGGCATCGGCTACGACTCCCACCGCCTGGTCGCCGGCGAGTCGCTGGTGCTGGGCGGGGTCAGAATCGACCACGAGAAGGGACTGCGGGGCCACTCCGACGCCGACGTCATCACTCACGCGGTGATCGACGCCCTGCTCGGCTCCTGCGGGCTCGGCGACCTGGGCACGCTCTTCCCCCCCGAAGAGGAGCGGTGGCGCGACGCCGACTCCTTCGACCTTCTCGGCGTCGTCATCGGGCAGCTTCCCGGCAGGCCGCTGAACGTGGATGCGACCGTCATCTGCGAGCAGCCGAAGCTGGCGCCCCACCGCGCCGAGATGGAGGCTCGCCTGTCCCAGGCCCTGTCGGCGCCCGTCAGCGTCAAGGCCACCAGCAACGAGGGCATGGGCGCGATCGGCCGCGGCGAGGGAATCGCCTGCATGGCGGTCGTCAGCGTCGAGACGGGCTAGCGCCGCATGCCCGGCCGCGCCTAACCTCTGCTCGCGATGGCGATTGGCGAGATCAGCTCCCGGGTCCGCTCCCAGATCAGCGATGGCGCCTGGGCCATCGGCGTGCTGCGCGAGGCGGGCGTGCTGCGGCCGATCCGTCCCGACAAGGCGCTGCGTCTGGGCGAGCGCTTCGTCCGGCTCGGGACCTCGCCGGCGCTGGCCTCTGCGGGATCCGCGATCACCGACCCCGACCGGGTCGCGATCGTCGATGAGATCGGCGCCCTCACCTTCAGCGCCACCCACGCGCGCTCCAACGCGCTCGCCCGCGCGCTGGCCGACGGCGGCGTGGGGGCGGGCGACGGCGTCGCGATCATGTGCCGCAACCACCGGTACTTCATCGAGGCGACGATGGCCTGCGCGAAGCTGGGCGCGGTCGCCCTCTATCTCAACACGGCCTTCGCCGCCCCCCAGCTGGCCGAGGTGATGGATCGCGAGAGCACCAACGCCCTGATCTACGACGAAGAGTTCTCGGACCTTCTGGACGAGCGGGGTGACGCCCGCCGCTACGTCGCCTGGAGCGATGGTGAGGCCGGGGACGCGACGGTCGAGGAGATGATCGGCTCCTTCGACGGCGGGTCCGAGCTCAAGCCCCCCAGCGAGCAGGGCCGCTACATCATCCTCACCTCGGGCACCACGGGCACGCCCAAGGGCGCCCAGCGCGGCTCCCCCGAGGGCCTCACCCCGCTGGCCGCCTTCCTCTCCAAGATCCCGCGCCGCCGCGGCGAGAAGGTGCTGATCTCGGCGCCGCTCTTTCACTCCTGGGGCTTCAGCCATTTCGTCCTCGGCCTGCCGCTGGGGGCGACGATGGTGCTGCGCCGCCGCTTCGACGCAGAGGACGCCCTGCGCACCCTCGCCGAGCACGGCGCCGAGACCCTGGTGGTGGTGCCGGTGATGATGCAGCGCATCCTCGAGCTGCCCGAAGAGGTGAGGGCTCGCTACGACACGTCGAGCATGAGGGTGACGGCCGCCAGCGGCTCGGCCCTGCCGGGGGAGCTGGCGACCCGCTGGATGGACGAGTTCGGCGACAACCTCTACAACCTCTACGGCTCAACCGAGGTCGCCTGGGCGACGATCGCGACGCCCGAGGACATGCGGGCGGCGCCGGGCACGGCCGGCCGGATGCCTCGCGGCACCGTGATCCGGATCGTCGACGACGAGGGCAACGACCTGCCCCAGGGCGAGACCGGGCGCATCTTCGTCGGCAACGGCATGGCCTTCGAGGGCTACACCGGCGGCGGCGACAAGGAGCGCCTCGACGAGCTGGTCTCGTCGGGGGACGTCGGCCACTTCGACGAGGGCGGGCGCCTGTTCATCGACGGCCGCGACGACGAGATGATCGTCTCGGGCGGCGAGAACGTGTTCCCGCGCGAGGTCGAGGACCTCCTCTCCGACCACGAGGCGGTGGCCGAGGCGGCCGCGATCGGGGTCGACGACGAGGAGTTCGGGCAGCGGCTGCGCGCGTTCGTGGTCCTGAACGACGGGGCCGACGCAGACGAGGACGTGCTGAAGCAGCACGTGAAGTCCAACCTGGCGCGCTACAAAGTTCCCCGCGAAATCCGCTTTCTTGATGAGCTTCCGCGCAACGCGACAGGTAAGGTGCTGAAGCGCGAGCTGGCCGAGCGCGAGCCGGCCGGCTGAGCCCAGGCCAGCCACCGAGGACCCCATCCAGCGATGTCCGACCCCGAGTCAATCGAGCCTCTCGGCGAAGGCGGCGATGCCGCAAAGCCGCGCCTGCTGCAGATCGACAGCCACCAGATCAGCGGCGAGATCGAGAGCGCGCGCGAGGCGACCGAGCGCTTCCGCGCCAAGGCCGCAGCGCTGATCGAGGAGCTGGGTGAGCGCGAGGCCAGGGCCCGCGAGGAGGCGGCCCGCGAGCGAGTGGCCGCCGACTCCGCCAGACGCGAGGCCGACCGTGCGATCGAGCAGGCGACGCAGATCGGAAACCTGGCGGCGAAGCGCGCGGGCAAGGCGATCAAGGAGGCCGCCAAGCGCGCGGGCGACGCCGAGGGCCGCGCCACCGAGGCCGAGGGCGCCCAGGCGGAGGTGGAGGGGCGGCTCGCCGAGGCCACCACGACGATGAGCAGGCTGACACGGCGCCTGGAGGCGGCGGAGAAGGCCGCCGGGGAGGCCGAGAGCAAGGCCCGCGACCAGGCCGCTGTGGATCGCGCCCTGCTGGAGGAGGAGCTGGCCGGCTCACGGGGCCGAGCTCGCGAAGCCGAGCGGAGGGTCGAGGAGCTGTCCTCCGAGCTGAACGAGGCCGAGCAGCGGGCGATCGCGGCCGAGGACCGAGCGGATGCCGCCCAGGAGGGCGCCGTCGCCCAGGTCGAGCGGGTCAAGGAGGAGACCGAGGAGCTGGTGACGGCCGCCGCCCGAGAGGCCCGCAGGGACTCCGAGGAGCGCGTGCGGCGCCTGGCCGACCGCGTCGCCCACGAGGCCGAGGCTCGTGCTCGCGCCGAGGCCGAAGCGAAGCTGAGCCAGGAGGCCGTGAAGCTCCAGCGCGAGGCGGACGAGCGGGTCGAGCAGGCTCGCCGCCACGCCGAGCAGGAGGTGAACGAGAAGGTCGAGCGAGCCCGCAGCGCTGCCCTCAGCGGCGCCGTCGGCGACGACGACGAGCCCCCGGCGCGGCTGGGCGAGGCGCCGTTCGGCGATCAGGCCGGCACCCGCTACGTCGGCGGCCGCAGGCTCCGCACCTTCTAGCTTCGCCGCCCGGAGACGGCGCGGCCGATTTGTAGAGATCGGGGCGCGCCGTTCGTCGTCCTAGCGACGAGTTCCCCAGAGCAAGGAGATTGCCATGAAGTTCATGCTGCTGATCCACCAGGGCACCGCCGCGACCCCGCGCTCGCCGGAGGAGTGGGCGCGCCTGTCCGAGGAGGAGCAGAACGCGGTCTACGCCGACTACCAGGCGATCAACCAGACCCCGGGCGTGACGCCGGGGGTCGAGCTGGAGCCTCCCGAGCAGGCGACGACTGTCCGCGTCAAGGACCGCAAGATGGTGACCACCGACGGACCGTTCGCGGAGTCGAAGGAGGCCCTGGGCGGCTGGCTGCTGTTCGAGGCGGACGACCTCGACGCCGCGCTCGAGCTCGCCGCCCGCGTCCCGGCGGCGCGCATGGGCGGCGCCGTCGAGGTCCGGCCGGTGGTCGAGCGTTCCTGAGGCGTTCGCGGTGAGCGCGCGGCTTCGTCCTGCGACCGCGGCGGACGTCCCCCGGCTGGCCGAGCTGGTGGATGCCGCCTACGGTCCCTTCGTCGAGCGCATCGGCCAGCCGCCGAGGCCGATGACCGACGACTACGCCGAGGTCGTCCGCGACAAGCAGGTGACCGTCGCGGAGGACGGCGGCGCGGTGGTCGGCCTGATCGTGCTCGCGCGCACCGAGGAGGGGTTCGAGGTGGACAACGTCGCCGTCCACCCCCTCGCCCAGGGGACCGGGGTGGGAAGAACGCTGCTCGAGCACGCGGAGGCCGAGGCACGGGACGCGGGCTTCGACTCGATCTACCTGTACACCCACGAGCTGATCGCCGAGAGGATCGCCCTGTATGAGCGGATCGGATACGCCGAATACGACCGCCGCCCGGTTCCCGGGGGCAGCCTGGTCTACCTGCGCAAGCGGCTGCGCCCCGGCGGGTCCCGCTAGAGCGGCTGCAGCGGGCCCGAGGGGTTGGGCGAGTCGGCCAGCACCGCCCACCACAGCACCAGCGCCACCAGCGCGATCAGCGCCGAGAGGGCCATGAACGTGTCGAGCAGGCTGAGGCGGGGCCGGGCCCGCCGGTCGTGACTGACCGTGCGCAGCCACGACGGTGGCGCCGGCCTCGGGCGGGCCGCGCCGCTGAGCTGAAGGTGGACGGCCTCGAGCCGGTAGAGCAGGCTTCCGGCTCCCGCCATCGTCGCCACGCACCCGAGGATCGTGAGCACGAAGCGGGCTCCGGCGGGTTCCATGTCCCGCGTCACCCACATCCAGCCGGCGGGGATCGCGGTCCACAGCGCCAGGCTCCCCACCGCCATCAGGGCGACGACCCCGATCGCCAGCAGTCGCGACCTCGCCGGCTTCCGGCTACCCGCTGCCGCGCGGGTCACGTCGGGGAACCGTTAGCTTCAGCCTCCAGGGCTCTTTTCACGTTCTCCAGGGAGCCCCTGAAGTTGCCTCGCATCATGTGGGCGGCGACGCGCTCGGAGATGAGGCCGAACACGCCGCCCCCGGCGACCCCGTAGGCGAAGCGGAAGGTGACGCGGGTGCGGCCACCGGGCAGGTCGCGCAGCCGCCAGCGCCCGCGCTGGTCGATGCCGGTGACCGAGCTCCAGGCCATGTCCCCCTCGGGCGACCACTCGACCACCTCGATCAGCCCGCCCACGTCGGCGGAGCCGACGTGGATCAGGATCCTGTAGCGGGCCCCGAGGCCGCGGTCGATCCCGCCGGCGACCTCCCAGCGAGTCAGCCCCTCCATGAACTCCACGTAGTTCGCCGGGTCCGTGACGTAGTCCCACGCCCGCGAGCGGGGCGCGGCGACGTCGACTGTCTCCTCGATCCTCACCGGCCCCGGTCCCTCAGCCGATCACGGGCAGCCGGCGCTCGGCCGCGAGCCCGTCCAGGGCGCCCTGCATGGCCTCGGTCACATGGTCATAGACCTCGTCCACGTCGGGGTTCACCCCGAAGCGCTCGGCGAGGTCGATCGGCTCCAGCACCTGGATGGTCAGCTTCGACGGCAGCGGCAGGTGGCCCAGGAAGTCGCCGACGTTGATCAGCCACGGGAGGGTGACCGAGATCGGCAGCACCTTGAGGCGAAAGAGGCGATCGAGGCGCAGGGCGTGCGAGAGCCGCTCGCCGTGGCTGAGGAAGAGGGCTGTCTCCTGGCCGCCGATCGAGACCACCGGGACGATCGGGACGCCCGTCTCGAGCGCGAGCTTGACGAAGCCCCTGCGCCCGGCGAAGTCGACCTTCGCGGACTGCCAGCTGGGGCGATGCACCTCCCAGTCCCCACCCGGATAGACGAGCACGGCGGCGCCGGCCTCGAGCGCCTTGCGAGCGTTCTCGTGCGAGGCTGCGACGGTGCCGTAGGGGCGCAGCAGGGGGCCGACGGGCGAGGTCAGCACCAGGTTGTGGGCGAGCTGGTGGAAGCGACGCTCGACGCCGAAGTAGGTGTAGAAGGCGAGGGTGAAGACCAGCGTGTCGGGGGTCAGGTTGCCACCGGAGTGGTTGCCGACCAGCAGGACCGGGCGATCGTCGGGGATGCGCCCCATGTCGCGCACCTCGCCGCGAAACCAGAGGCTGGAAAGCAGCCAGACGAGCGGCAGGTTCTCGCGGATGTAGTCGGGGTCGCGGTCATCCAGGTCGGCCGTCAGCCGGCCCCGGACACGCTCGATGACCGCGCCCGTGACGGCTCCCAGCAGGGAGCGCCCGGCGCGCGCGGCCCCGGTGACCCGGCGCGTGGGGTCGCCTCCATTGCTGCTGCGCCCGTTCTGGGCGCGTGCGTCCGCGGCTGTGCCTGTGCCTGAGGGCGGCATCGGCCTCCCGATTCTAAGCCCGGAAGGGCGCTCAGGTCGCTGGTTCTGATGCGACGGCGCCCGCGTCGCGCGGGCGCACGTCGCGGATCCGGCGTGCGGCCCGGCCCAAGCGCGCCACCGCGCGGGCGTGCGCGGGGGCCGGCGCCGCGCCGATGAAGTCCAGCAGCAGGCCGTTGGCGTCCTCGGGCATCTCCACCTGGGGCACGTGGCCACAGCCGTGCAGCACCACCTGGTGCGCGGAGGGCAGCGTCTCGCTCACATGCGACGAGAAGGCGAGCGGCACCAGGGGGTCCTTGTCGCCCCAGATGAACATCGCCGGCGGACGGAGCCCGGCCAGGCGCGTCCAGAAGCCGTTGGGGCCGTCCGGCTCCTCCAGGTAGATGTGGCGGGCGGCGGACGAGAACGCGACGCGTGCGGCGGGGTCGCGGTAGCCGGCCAGGAACTCCTCGACCGCGAGGTCGGCGACGGCCGGGTGCAGCCGCTCGGGGCCGCCGAACATGCTCCAGAACTGCCGGCGGACCAGCTGCGAGGTGAGGGTGTGCGGGATCGCGGCCAGCTCCGGCCGCAGCAGCTTCACCAGCGGGACGAAGCCGCGGCGCTTGCGCCACGCCATCGAAGGGGTCAGCAGGCTGAGGCTGCAGACGCGGTCGGGCTCGGACAGCCCGACCTCCATCGCGATCCGGCCCCCCAGGGAGTTGCCGACCAGGTGGGCGCGGCGGATCCCCTCGGCGTCCAGGAAGCGGACGATGGCGCGCGCGAACCACGCCGGGTCATACGGAGCCCGCGCCGGCTTGGAGGAGGCGCCGAACCCCGGCATGTCGATCGCGTGCACCGTGTAGCGGGGGGCGAGCGCCGAGACCGTCTCGTAGAAGCTCGACTTGGTCCCACCGAGCCCGTGGATCAGAACCACGGTCTCGACGCCGTTGCCGGCGGTCAGGGTCGAGATCCGGGCCTTGCCCGCCTTCACCCGGTGCAGGTGCAGCAGCGGCGGCCGGCCCTTCGGGAGCCGGAAGAAGCCCTCGAAGGCGATCGCCATGTCCAGGTTGCCCCGCGCCCACAGCCGGCGCGAGCGAAAGGCGTCCAGGCCCGAGAGCTTGCCCTCGCGCAGCTCGAGCCAGGTGGCCGAGTCGGTGCCGATGATGACGTCGGCGTCGCGCCCGTTCCCGGGGATGACCTCGCATGCGTCCGGGCCAAGCTGCACGCCCCAGCCCATTCCCAGGTCCTCGAGCTCGATCCGGTAGCGGGCGCTGAACCCGTCGTCGGCCCCGCGATAGCGCTGGGGGAGCGAGGCGAAGGCATCCTCCACCTGCTGGAAGCTCTGTCCCTCTGCTTGCCCGCCGTCCAAGGCAACGGCAGGGTATAGATCCGAACGGCTGTTCGCGCGCTTTAGCATCGCTCCGTGGCCTCGCTCCGAATCCACGACACCCTCAGCGGGGACCTTTGCCCGCTTACCCGGAAAGGGCTGCAAACAGTCGGTATTTACGCTTGCGGGCCGACGGTCTACGGGCGCATCCACATCGGCAACGCACGCCCGTTCGTGATCTTCACGCTACTTCGGCGTTTTCTCGCACACCAGGGCCTCGACCCCAAGCTGGTCGTGAACGTCACCGACGTGAACGACAAGATCTATGACGCCGCGCGGGAGGCGGGGCGCCCCTCGGCCGAGTTCGCCGCCGAGATGACGGCCGCCTACATTCGTGACACCGACGCCCTGGGGCTCGGGCGGCCAGACTCCGAGCCGCTCGCGACCGAGACGATCGGCCCGATCGTGGCGCTGATCGGCGACCTGATCGAGGCGGGGCACGCCTACGAGGCCGAGGGGGACGTCTACTACCGGGTCCGGAGCTTCGACGGCTACGGCAAGCTCTCCAACCGCGACCCCGAGCAGATGGACCAGGGCGAGGAGGCCGGCACCGCCTCGCTCAAGGAGGACCCTCTCGACTTCGCCCTGTGGAAGGCGACCAAGGAAGGCGAGGACACCTCATGGGACTCGCCCTGGGGCCGCGGTCGCCCCGGCTGGCACATCGAGTGCTCGGCGATGGCCGAGGCCGAGCTCGGCCCCGACTTCGCGATCCACGGCGGCGGCATCGACCTCGTCTTCCCCCACCACGAGAACGAGATCGCGCAGACCGAGGCCGCCCGCGGCGTCCCCCTGGCCCGGATCTGGATGCACAACGGCATGGTCCAGATCGACGAGGAGAAGATGTCCAAATCCGAGGGCAACATCTTCCAGCTGTCCGAGGCCACCGACCGCTACGGCCCACAGGCCGTGGTCGCCTACCTCGCTGCGGGCCACTACCGCCAGCCGCTCGCCTTCTCCGACGAGGCGCTGCAGGAGGCCTCCTCGCGCGTCGAGGGCATCCGCAACTACGTCCGGGATGCCCCCGGAGGGGAGGCCGACCCGTTTCTGGGCGAGCGCCGCGAGGAGTTCCTGGAGGCGCTGGCCGACGACTTCAACACGCCGCGGGCGTTCGCCGCGCTGGCCGAGATCGTCGCCGAGGGCAACCGGCGCGAGCTGCCCGGCGCGCGGGCCGCGCTCGAGGAGCTGTTGCCGCTGCTGGGGCTTGACTCGCTGCTGGCCGCCGACGCGGCCGCGGATCCCGAGGCAGAGCGGCTGTTGTCCGAGCGTGAGGCGGCACGGGCGGCGAAGGAGTTCGAGCGGGCCGACGCGATCCGCGACCGGCTCGCCGAGCTGGGCTGGGAGGTCCGCGACGGCGCCGAGGGCGCCCGGCTCGTGCGGCGGGGATAGATGGAGCGCGGGGCCGAACGCCGTCCCGGCATCGAGGTCATCTACGGGCGCCGGCCGGTCGCCGAGGCCGAGCGCGGGCGCCGGCAGGTGCATCGGGTCTGGCGCGCACCCGAGACTCCGGCCACCGAGCTCGAGAGCCTGTGCGGATCGCCGGACCACCAGGGCGTCGTCGCGGAGGTCGATCCCTATCCCTACGCCGACCCGGGCTCGCTGTTCGAAGACGACGACGGGATGGGCCTGGTGGTGGCGCTGGACCAGATCTCCGACCCCCAGAACCTGGGAGCGATCTGCCGCAGCGCAGAGGTGGCGGGGGCCGGGGGCGTGGTCATCCCGGAGCGCCGCGCCGCGGCGGTGACGCCGGCGGCCTGCAAGGCGTCCGCCGGGGCCGTCGAGCACCTGGCGGTGGCGCGGGTGCGGAACCTGGCGGACTGGTTGGGCGACGCCAAGCAGGCCGGGGCCTGGGTCTATGGCGCGGGCGCCGAGGCCGAGCGGCGCTACACCGAGGTCGACTGGGTCGGCCGCGCGGTTTTGGTGCTGGGTTCCGAGGCCAAGGGACTGCGGACGCGGGTCGCCGGCATGTGCGACCAGCTCGTCTCGATTCCCCAGCGCGGCCGGGTCGATTCCCTGAACGCGTCGGTCGCAGCGGCGGTGATCCTGTTCGAGGCTCTACGCCAGCGCGCGCCCAGCGAGTGACTGCTTAGAGGACCCGGCGGACGGAGGCCGAGGCCCCACGCCCGGCGGGCCCGCTGCGGGCGCGGATCGTGCAACCGGAATTGCATCGGGTCCGAACCTTGATTGACAAGCCGCGATCTGCTGCTTACTTTCCCGGGCGAGGGCGATGCCCTCGGAACTTGATTGGGAGGGGCGCCCCTCGCGGGAGGTGCGGAGCGCCACAGAAGACCACCCCTACGAGGAGGTTGCTGTGGCTGTACCTACCCCGAGCACCGAAGAGCACGCCACCGTCCCCGCGCGAGCGATTCCGGACGGAGCGAAGGCCGGCGGCTCCGGCCCCGACGACGAGTTCCTCGTCGCCCTCGCCAAGAACGGCCAGAACGACGCCTATGACCAGCTGGTGCGGCGTTACCGCCGCTTCGTGCGCGTCAAGTCCTCGTCCTACTTCCTGCTCGGCGGCGACGCCGACGACCTCATGCAGGAGGGGATGCTGGGCCTGTTCAAGGCGATCCGCGACTACCGCCCCGAGCGCGAGGCCAGCTTCCGCGGCTTCGCCGAGCTCTGCATCACCCGCCAGATCATCACCGCCGTGAAGACGGCGACGCGCAACAAGCACACCGCGCTGAACCACTACGTCTCGTTCAGCCAGACGCCGGCGGCGGCAGGACCCGAGTCCGACACCACCCTGGAGGAGGTGTTGCCCGGTCCCGAGGTCCGCGACCCGGTCAACCAGGTGATCGCGAGCGAGGAGCTGGACAGCCTGGTCAGCTGCCTGACGAGCGTCCTCTCCGAGCTCGAGAGCCACGTGCTGGCGCTCTACCTCGACGGCCACTCCTACGAGGTGATCGGCGAGCGGCTCGAGTGCGACACCAAGACGGTGGACAACGCGCTGCAGCGGGTGAAGCGCAAGGTGGGCATCCACCTCGCCTCGCGCGCTGTGAAGGTCTAGGCACCCGCGTCACAGCCCCGGCACCGTGCGGCCGCTCCTTCCCCGGGGCGGCCGCCCGCGTTCGGCGCCGGACAGGGGGCCGGGCCGCTACCTTCTTTTTCCGATGCCAGGCCTGATCACAAGGATCCGCGGCAGCTCGGTCCAGCTCCAGGCGCTGGCCTTCGTCGCGATGGAGCTGTGGAAGAACGCGCGCCGCCGCGTCGAGCAGAACCTGAGCGACCGCGAGCGCCGCGACTTCCTCGACCTGATCCGCAAGTCCCGTGGCCGCCGCGCCAACCTCAGCGACCGCGAGCAGCGCCACTTCTCCCAGCTGACCAGGAAGGCCGCCACGGGCGACTCCGACGCGGGCTGGGTCGACGTCGTCAAGAGCCTGCCTACGCTGGTCCCGCCCCGCGCGATCGCCGAGGGCGTCGGCCGCTTCCGCGGCCCCCGCCGCTAGCGGCCCCCGGGCCTAAGCTTCGCTCGACGCCCGGGTAGCACAATTGGCAGTGCACCTGATTTGTAATCAGGAGGCTGCGGGTTCGAGTCCCGCCCCGGGCTTGTGCCGGAAGAGGTGAGATGGCGCGATGCCGACCGCAACCGCTCGGTGGTGCTGCGGGAGGGACTGCTGGCGGATGCGCCGGCCGCGCTGGCCGAGGAGGGATGGACCGAGTTCGAGCTGCTCTCGACCGAGCGCGCCCTCGCCGGCGCGCCCGCGCTGGCCGAGGCGGCGGCCGCCAACCACGACGTTCCGGCGGGGCCGATCCCCGAGGTGGCGGCGTCGGTGCTCGAGGGGGTCGGCTCCTCGGATCTGGTCGCCCTGGGCGGCGGACGGGTGATCGACACGGCCAAGGCGATTGCGGCAGTTCGCGGCGCCGAGGTGGCGGCGATCCCGACCACGATGTCGGGCGCCGAGATGACCGCGATCCACCGGCTCCCGGCCGGCCAGGAGGGCGTCGCCGGGGTGCGGCCTACGCTGGTGCTCGCCGACCCCGAGCTGATGACCAGCGCCCCAGAGGCCGACCTGAGGGCGAGCTCGATGAACGCGCTCGCTCATGGGGCGGACTCGCTCTACACCCCGCTGGCCGACGGGCTCTCGCGCGGGTCGGCGCTGAAGGGCGCCGGGCTCATAGCCGGCGCGTTGGACGCCGGGCGGGGGCACCGGGACGCCTCGGCCCTGGCGCTGGGGTCGCTGCTCAGCGCCAACGCCCTCGACCTGGCCGGGCTGGCGCTCCATCATGTCCTCAGCCAGACCACCGTCCGCGTCCTCGGCACGCCCCACGCCCAGACGAACGCCGCCCTGCTGCCGGTGACGATGGAGGAGATGCGGGGCCGCGCGCCCGAGCGGATCGCCGAGCTGGCGCGGGCGCTCGGCACAGACCCGGAGGGGATCCGGGAGCGGATCGAGGCCCTCGGCGGCGGCCGCCGCGGCCTCGGCGACCTGGGGGCCGAGCGCGAGCGCGTCGCAGAGGTGGTCGAGAGCGCGATGGCCAGGGGCGAGCTGTTTCGCATGACCCCGGGCGAGGTCGAGGCCTCTGACCTCGAGCGGCTGCTCGAGGAGGCCTGGTAGCCGCAGCCCGTCGGCAGGATCTCGCCCAGGGCCCCTGTAACGAGGCGCGGGCGCGGTGTTTTCCCACTTGCGCTTATGAGCGAGCCCCAGCGCGAACCCGACGCGACGCCCACCACTGAGCCCATGACCGAGCAGCGCCTGCTCGGCTACCACCGCTTCACGCGCGAGCATGGGGTGAATTGGCCCATGTACCTGTTCGCGCGCGCGATCCTGCAGCCGGCGCTCTTCATCTACCTGCGCCTCACCCGGATCGGCCGGGAGCACGCCCGCGTCAAGGGGCCGCTGATCGTCGCCGCCAACCACCGCAGCTTCCTGGACCCGTTCGTGATCGCCACCTCGCTGCCCTGGCGGCGCCCGCTGCACTACGTCGCCAAGGTCGAGCTGTTCGAGCGCCGCTGGCAGGGCTGGCTGCTGAACCGGCTCGGCGCCTACCCCGTGCGCCGCGGCCAGTCCGACGACGAGACGCTGATCACGTCCCGCAAGGTGCTGGAGCGGGGCGGGGCCGTGTGCATCTTCCCCGAGGGGACGCGGATCAGGAGCGGCTCGCTGGGACGGCCCAAGCGCGGCTTCGGGCGCCTCGCGCTCGAGACCGGCGCCGCCGTGCTGCCCGTCGCCGTGTTCGGCTCCGACCAGGTCCGCCGCGGGATGGTCTTTCGCCCGCGCAAGGTCAGGGTCCGGGCCGGCCGCGCGCTCACGTTCCCCCGCACCGAGAGCCCCTCGCCCGCGCTGGCGAACTCCGTCGGCGCGCGCATCTGGCCCGTCATCGAGCTTCAGTGGGAATGGCTCGGCGGGCTGCCGCCGCTTCGCAAGGCGGCCGTGATCGGCGCCGGCAGCTGGGGGACCGCGGTGGCCGTGCTGCTCGCCCGCGGGGGCCTGGAGGTCGAGCTGGGTTGCCGCACCGCCGAGCAGGCCGAGCTGATGCGTGAATCGAGGGCAAACGACCGCTACCTGCCCGACGTGCGGCTGCCCGACGGCCTCATCGTCACGAAGGCCTCGGAGATCGAGCTCGCGGGCAAGGACCTGGTCTGCCTGGGAATCCCCTCCAGCGGCCTGCCGGCCGCCGTCGGCTCGATCGGCGCCAGGGTCGGACAGCGCTCGGCGGTGCTGATGCTGAGCAAGGGCCTGGTGGCGCCGATGGGCGCGCTCCCCTCCGAGTATCTCGCCGAACGGGTCCGCTCGCGCGCGGTCGCCTGCCTGGGCGGCCCCGCGCACGCGAGGGAGGCCGTCTCGGGCACGGCCGCGCTCGTGCTGGGCAGCGCCGACGCCGACCTGCGCAGCCAGCTCGGCGAGGTCTTCGACGAGGCTGGCCTCGTCTGCGAGCGCACCGAGGACATCACGGGCGTGGAGATGGCCGGAGTCGCCAAGAACGCCGCCGCCGTCGCCGCCGCGGCCGCCGAGCCCCACGGCATGAACGCGGCCGGGATCGCCACGGCCGAGGTCTGGCGCGAGTGCCTGGACTTCGCCGAGGTGCGCGGAGCCCGGCGCGAAACGTTCTCGGGGCTGGCCGGGATCGGCGACCTGACGGCCACGATCCTCGCCCCCGGCAGCCGCAACCGCCGCGCCGGAGAGCTGCTCGGGAAGGGGACGCCCGCCGAGGAGATCCCCGCCATCATCGGCCAGGCATCCGAGGGGCTGGAGTCGGTTCCCCTGATCGCCGAGACCGTGACCGGGTCGGGCGTCTCGGCGCCGGGGCTCGAGGGGCTGGCCCGGCTGATCGCCGGCGAGATCACGCCCGGCGAGTGGATGGCGGGCCTGCGCAGGGCCGAGCGGGCGAGGCGCGCCGCGTGATCTGCCCGGCTCTCTCGCCGAGGGGTACCCTGGGGCGGTGGCCCAGGCATCGATCCCCACGGGCGCGGCCAAGGTCGAGCTGGACGCGGCCTTCGAGCAGCTCTACCGCGACCACCTGCGCGACGTCTATTCCTACGCCTACTACCGCGTCGGGAATCATCACGACGCCGAGGACCTCACCGAGCAGGCCTTCCTGCAGGCCTACCGGCACTTCGATCGCGCCCGCCGGGAGTCCGACGGACGGCCCCTGCGGCCCTGGCTCATCCGCATCGCCCACAACCTGGCCTCCAACTATCACCGCGACCGCGCCCGCAAGCCCCAGGCGCCACTTGACAACTCCGACCCGATCGCTGCGCCTCACGGCACCGAGCGCATCGTCGAGGGCCGCGCGGAGCTCAAGCACGTGATCGACAGCCTTGACCACCTTCCCGACGACCGCCGCGAGGCCCTGATCATGCGCTTCGCGCTGGGCATGGACAACCGCGAGATCGCCCGCGCCCTCGGGCGAACCGATGGCGCCACCAAGGTCCTGATCCACCGGGCTATCAAGCAGCTTCAACAGGAGATGGACGACGATGAATGAGACGGGACACCCACGGGAAGAGCAGCTGAACGAGGTCGAGAGCCTGCTGCGCTCGGCGCTGCGCCCGATCGAGCCTCCCGAGAGCCTGCCCGGCCGCGTCGAGGAGACGCTCAGCGCGGTCACCGAGGCGGCCGCCGAGGAGCTCTCGGCCTGGGCCGAGGAGCTCTCGGAGTCAGAGCTGGCCGCGCTGCGGGACCCCCGCAACTGGGTCCGGCCCGCGGCCGCGGCCGCGGCGGGCACCGTCGCCGGCGGCGCGCTGCTCCTGATCGAGGTACAGCGCCGGCGCAAGCGCCCCAGCGGCGTCTCGGCCCTGACCGACCAGCTGCGCTCGCGGCTCAACTAGCCCCGTTATCGGGCGCCGGCTTCTCGCGGCTCAACTAGCCGCGCTATCGAGCGCCGGCACTCGCGGCTCAACTAGCCGCGCCATCGGGCGCCGGCTACTCGATCCCGGCCCGAGTTGGCGGGTTAGTCACGCTATGCGTGAGTTAACCGCCAAGTCCCAGGCCGACGCGCCCGCCGAAGCGGGCGCGTCGGTATAGCGATCGAGAGCCGTCTACGCCGTCGCCGGCGCGGCGCTTCTGCCGCTCGCCAGCGCGGCGAGCACGCCGGTGGCGCCGAGGATCACGTGCAGCCAGTTGTCCTCGTCGTTGACCGGCACGAGGTCGATCAGGACCCCGTTCTCGGCCACGAACGTGATCCCGTCTCCGCCGGTGGCGATGAAGCCGAGCCCGGCGAGGACCAGATACAGGATCCCGATGAACATCGCGGCCGCCCTGGCGGCGCCACCCGCCGCGACCAGCAGCAGGCCGCCGATCGCGATGTGGACCAGGTTGTGCCAGCCGTTGACGGCGAGGATCCCGAACACCTTGTCGGCGACCACCTCGTTGCCGACGGCGAAGCTGGCCTCGTAGAAGAAACCGATGATCCCGGCCACCACGAGGACGCCTCCCACGAGCAGGCAGTAGAGCCTGGCGGGGCTTGAGCCTTCCATCCCGGATACCTCCTTCGGTCGGCGGGTCTCCCCGGAGATGACTATCGCTGAGGGGCCGGATGCCCTTGATCCGTTCGTGTCAACCCCTCGTAGCCATTAGCGTGAACCGGAATGAACCGGATCAAAATTGACCCTGTCTGATCTGCGGCGCCTGGCCGACGAGGACCTGATGCCCCTGGTCGCCGCCAAGGACCCGCTCGCGTTCGAGGTCTTCTACGACCGCCACGGCGGCGCCGCCTTCTCGCTGGCGTACCGCATCGTCGGCAACCGCCAGGCGGCGGAGGACGTGACGCAGGAGGCGCTGCTCTCGATCTGGCGCAGCGGCGCCCGCTTCGACCGCGCCCGCGGCAGCGTGCGCGCCTGGACCCTCGGGATCGTCCGCAACCGCGCCATCGACCTGCTCCGCCGCGACTCGGGCCGCGCCCCCAAGCTCGCGTTCGACTCCGAGGAGCTGCTGGAGAAGCGCCCCTCGGACGACCTCACCGACGCCGAGGCGCTGCGCCGCGAGACCGCTCGCGAGGTCCGCGGCGCGCTGTCCGACCTGCCCGACGAGCAGTCGCGCGTGATACAGCTCGCCTTCTTCGGCGGCTTCAGCCACTCCGAGA
Source organism: uncultured Solirubrobacterales bacterium (assembly GCA_963813725.1). Classification (GTDB taxonomy): domain Bacteria; phylum Actinomycetota; class Thermoleophilia; order Solirubrobacterales; family 70-9; genus VGBV01. The sequence goes on along the minus strand of CAWFAI010000008.1, from coordinate 72,178 downwards.
TCGCGAAGATGCTGAACGAGCCCCTCGGCACAATCAAGGGACGCATGCGTCTGGGGATGGAGAAGATCCGCGGGTCGCTTGCCGAAGGTGTCTACGAATGAGGATCCACGCATGAGCCACCCGAACCACGACGACCTCGCCGCCTACGCGCTCGGCGCCCTCGACGGGCGCGAGGAGCGGTCGGTCGCCAAGCACGTCGCCGGCTGCGACCGCTGCGCCGACGAGATGCGCGAGCGGCTGGCGCCCGCGGTCGCCGTGCTGGGCGAATCCGTGGAGCAGGTGGAGCCGCCCGACTCCCTGCGTCAGAGCCTGATGGCGGCCGTTCACGAGGATGCGGCCACCGGGCCGTCCGAGGCGCCCAAGGCGGCGCCTGCCCGGCGCTCGGGAGCCAGGGGCATGCTGCTCCGCCCAGCCGCCGGCCTCGCTGCGCTGGCGCTGGGAGTCGCCGGCGTCGCCGGATACCTGATCGCCGACGGCCAGGGCGAGGACGCCGAGACGGTCCCGATCTCCGAAGCATCCGGCGACGCCGGCGGCCAGCTCGTGCTCGAGGACGGATCGGCGACCCTGCAGGTGCATGGCATGGATCAGCTCTCGCAGGGCTCCGTCTACCAGGTCTGGGTCGCCGGCCCGGAGGGCGTGAAGCCGTCAGTCACCTTCCTCCCGCACCAGGACGGCACCGCGACCGCGGCGCTGCCCGAGGCCGCCGACGACGTGACCGCGGTGATGGTGACCGCCGAGGACGGCCCCGGCAGGACCGAGCCGACGATGCCGCCGATCATCGGCGTCCGCGTGGACTAGCGGTCCCCGGGCGCTCGGCTAGGCTGCTCGCCGTGGCCGAGACCTGCTACCGGCACCCGGGCCGCGAGACCGGGGTCTCGTGCTCCAACTGCGGCCGGCCCATCTGCCCCGAGTGCATGACCTCGACCCCGGTCGGGATGCGCTGCCCCGACTGCGCCAGGCAGCGGACGCCCGTTCGCACCGCTGCCAATCTGGGCCTGAGCGGCGCGGCGCCGATCGCCACCTACGTGCTGATCGGCCTCAACGCGATCGTCTTCCTCGCCGAGATGCTCGGCGGGGGTGGCGGCTCGGGCTCGGTCGAGGCGGGCCGGCACCTGACAGGGGACGGGGGACTCTGCGGCAACGCGATCGCAGACGGAGGCTTTTGCGGCGTCGAGCCCCAGCAGGGAGGCGAGCCGTTCCGGATCGTCACCGGCGCTTTCCTGCACGCCGGTCCCCTGCACCTGCTGCTGAACATGTTCGCGCTGTACGTACTCGGCACGCTGATCGAGCCGGCAATCGGCACCCTGAGATTCCTCGGCATCTATTTTGCGGCGCTGCTCGCGGGCAGCTTCGGCGCCCTGCTCGCCACCAACCCGAACGAGGTCACCGTCGGCGCCAGCGGCGCGATCTTCGGATTGATGGGCGCCGCCTTCGTGATCGCCCGCTATCGCGGCATGCAGGAGATCCAGTCGCAGATCGGGCTCTTCGTGGTCCTCAACCTCGTCTTCACCTTCGCTGTTCCAGGCATCTCCATCGGTGGCCACATCGGCGGCCTGATCGGCGGCGCGATCGCGGCGCTGCTGGTCGAACAGATCGGCAGGCGCGTCCAGGGCTCCAACCGGATCTTGCTCGAGGCCGCTGCCCTGATCTTGATCGCGGTCTTCTCGGTCGCCGGCGCCCTCTGGGCCGCCGGCGAGCCGACGGCGGTGATCGGCTAGCGATCCTCGGGGTCGCGCCGGTCGTCGAGCTTGTCGTCGATCCGGCGGATGAGGCCATCGGCGGCCTCGCGGCCGATCTCCAGCATCTGCTCCGCCGCGCCCATCCCCGCCCTGACGGCGCCGCTCGCCACCGCGCGTCCGGTCTGGATCGCCTGCTCTGCCAGTTCCTCGGCCAGGTCGGTCAGTGTGGGGGAGGGCCGCGGGGCGCCGGCGGATGGGCCGGGCCCCTCGGCCGCGCGGGGCCCGGCCTCGCGCTCGGCCTTCGGGACCCAGTCGTCGTCGGCGCCTGGCCGCTCGTGGACCGGCTCGGGCTCGGGCGAGTCGGCGACCGGGGGGATCGGCGGCTCCGTCACCGCGTCGCGGGTCCCCGGGGGCGTCGCCTCGCGGGTGGCGGCCTGAGCGTCCGCCGCCTCCGGGGTCGCGGTCTGGGCGTCCGGGCCCGCGCTGTGGCGGCGCTCGGCCTCGTCGCGCAGGTCCTGGACGCTGCGCTTGACGAGCTGCTTGTGGGTACGGCGCAGGATCATCCCCGGCACCGGCAGCTCGGGGTCGGCCCCGAGGTTGTAGGTCGCACGGGTCCTCTCCGGCCCCAGCGACTCGAGCGTGTAGACGCCGTCCACGTCGCGCATGCCGTTGCCCTCGACGAAGTCCCAGCGGATCTCGGTGGGCCGCGTGTAGCTGTAGCGCAGCACGTAGTCGATCTTGCGGATCTTGGCGTCGACGAACAACCTCACGTCCTGGCCGAGGCCGTCCGGGGTTCGATCGATCACCTCGACAGAGTCGACCGCGTCCTGCCAGCGGGGAAAGCTCTCGTAGTCGACGATCGCTTCGAAGCAGACCTCTACGGGAGCCTCGATCTCCTCGGTGTGCTCGGCCCAGTTGAGACCCATGCCCCAACCCTATCCGGGTTGGAATTGATTCCGGGTAGGGTTTGGGCCGAGGTCCGTCTTCACCCGCGAATAGGCCAGGAGGGCCGTATGAGCGTCACTACCGAGGTTCCAAGCCAAGCGTTGATCGGGGGCGAATGGGTTGACGGGAGCGCCGGCACCTTCGAGGTCCGCTCCCCGCACTCGCGAGAGGTGGTGAACGTGGTCACGCGCTGCGACGCGAGCGACGTGGACCGGGCGGTGGCGGCGGCGCGCGAGGCGCAGCCCGGGTGGGCGGCGATGCCGCTGATCGACCGCGTCAAGATCCTGCGCCGCATCAACCAGCTCTTCCTCGAGCGCGCCGAGCCGATCGCGCGCATGGTCTCCCTGGAGATCGGCAAGACGATCACCGACTCGCGCGAAGAGGTCTACGAGTACGCGGCGCCGTCATATGAGAAGGCCGGCGCCGAGGTGCTGCGTCACCGCGGCCTCTCCTTCCCCTCGACGCAGGAGCAGACCAACAACAAGCGCCTGGTCATGACCCACCGACCGCTGGGAGTGGTCGTCGCGATCACGCCGTACAACTTCCCGACCGACATCTCCTCGATCGCGATCGCGCACATCATCGCCGCCGGCAATACGGCGGTATGGAAGCCGTCCGAGTTCTCGCCGACTTGTTGCGCGATGGTGGCGGAGGTCTTCGAGGAGGCCGGGCTGCCGCCGGGGGTCGTGAACGTCGTGCAGGGCTTCGGCGACGTTGGCGCGGCGCTCGTGAGCCACGACGATGTGGACGGCATCTTCTTCACCGGCTCGACCGCCACGGGGGAGAAGATCGCGACCAGCGCCCCGCTGAAGCCGCAGCTGCTCGAGCTGGGCGGCGACGGCCCCTTCATCATCCTGGCCGACGCCGACATCGACGCGGCGGTCGAGGGGGCGATGAACGGCTGCTTCTACTACACCGGCCAGGTCTGCACCTCGGCGGAGCGGCTGCTGGTTCACGACGACGTCTACGACGAGTTCGTCGACAAGCTCCGGACGCGGATGCAGGAGCTGAACATCGGGGACCCGGCCGACGAGGAGACCGACATGGGACCGCTCTGCAACGAGGGAACCCTGAGCCGCGTCGTCGAGCACGTGGAGGACGCGCGCTCCGCGGGGGCCGAGGTCGAGCAGTTCGGGCCCGAGGAGGAGCTCTACTACCCGGCGACCATCCTCACGGGCGTGACCCCCGAGATGCAGATCATGCGCGAGGAGACGTTCGGGCCGGTGGCGCCGATCATGCGCGTCTCATCGGCGCAGGAAGCGGTCGAGGTCGCGAAGCAGAGCCGTCTGGGACTGATCGCGTCGCTGTGGACCCGCGATCTGGCGACGGCGTGGCGCGTGGGCGAGGCGCTCCCGCACGGCTCGGTCAACGTCAACGAGACCAGCAACTACTGGGACCAGCTGGCGCCCTTCGGCGGAGCGGGCCACAGCGGCGTGGGCCGCGAGCTCTCCGAGTGGTTCCTGGAGCGATTCACCGAGTCAAAGCTGCTCGTCTTCGAGCTCGGCGACAGCGACGTCAAGTACGACCGGCGCGCCGAGGGAGGCTGGTAGGCCCCACCTCGCTGAAGGCGACCCCGGCCGGGGCTTCCACCCTGTCCGGGTGCAGCAGGTGGGCGAGCAGCTCCGTGCCCTCGACCAGGCGCGGGCCAGGCCGCGAGAACGACGCCGCGGCGTCGACCGCGAACACGCGCTCGGCGCCGAGCGCGGCGACGGCATCTGCATGCTCCAGCACCTCATCCCGCGCCCGCTCGCAGTCCCAGCCGCAGGGCATCGCGACCACGACGTCCGCCTCTGCGGCGGCGGCCTGCTCCCAGCTCGCGGTCGCGGACTTGGCGCCGGCCCGGCCGAGTGCGTCGTCGCCGCCGGCGATCTCGATCATCTCCGGCACCCAGTGGCCGCCGATGAAGACCGGATCCAGCCACTCCAGCGCCAGCACGCGCGGCCGCGGCGCCCCGGCCACCGCCTCGCGGACGGCGTCGAGGCGCGACTCGAGGCGGCTGCGCAGGGTCGCGGCGGCCTCGCCGGCGCCGGCGGCCTCGCCCAGGCGCGTGACGTCGGAGATCACGTCCGCCAGCCGCACTGGGTCGAGCGAGATCACCTCGGGGCGGCTCGGCAGCCGCGCGGCGACCGCGCGGACGTCGTCGTAGGAGACGGCGCAGACGTCGCAGACCGCCTGCGTGCAGATCAGGCCGACGTCGAGCCCGGCCAGCGTCTCCTCGTCGAGCTCGTACAGGTGCCTGCCCGCGCCGACCTCGGCCCTGACCGCCTCATCGATCCTTCCCGCGGTCAGGCCCTCGGGGATGACGCTGCGGGTGAGGTGGGGACGAGCGGCGGCCTCGGGCGGGAAGTCGCACTCGTGGGTGACGGCGACCACCTGATCGCCGAGGCCGAGCGCGAACAGCGTCTCGGTCGCCGAGGGGACGAGACTGGCGATGCGCATTGGGGGAATATGGCAGGCACCGCATCAACGACCGACGCAGGCAATCCGAGGAAGGTGTCCGATGTCGAAGCTGAGCGAAGAGGAGATCGGGGAGCAGCTGGGGGAGCTCGAGGGTTGGGAGCGCGAGGGGGAGGCGATCACGAAGAGCTTCGACCGCGGCGATTTCGTCGGGTCGGTCAAGTTCACCGAATCCCTGGTCGAGCCCGCCGAGGAGATGAACCATCACCCTGACCTCTCGATCTCCTGGAGCGAGGTCAAGGTCACCCTCAGCACCCACTCCGAGGGCGGCCTCACCGCAAACGACTTCGAGCTGGCCGGGAAGATCGACGCCCTGGCCTAGGTGGGCCCCTTGCTAGCCTTGCCCGGTCGCCGATGATCGACGACGACCCCTCGAGTACCGGCCCCCAGGCGCCCCGACAAGCGGGGAGCTGCGCGCGGCCTGAGGGCCGCAGACCCGGTCGAGATCGGGGCGGTCGATGACGGCTCTGGCGCTCATTTCTCTGATCGCGCTGGTGCTGATCAACGGCGTCTTCGTCGCCGCCGAGTTCGCGCTGGTGCGCACCAGGCGCGGCAAGATGGAGCAGCTCGCCAGCGAGGGCTCGAAGCGCGCGAGCCTGGTCCTGGTCCAGCTCGATCGCATCGACGAGTACCTCTCGGCCTGCCAGCTTGGGATCACGATGGCCTCGATCGGGATCGGCTTCCTGGGCGAGCCGGCGCTCGCGAGCCTGATCGAGCCGCTGTTCGGAGGGCTCTCACATGGGGTTGCGACGGCGCTGGCCTTCGCGATCGCCTTCACGATCGCCACCTCGCTCCACATCACGGCCGGCGAGCAGGTGCCGAAGCTGATGGCGATCACCCGCGCCGAGGGCACGGCTCGCCACCTCGCTCGCCCCCTCGACCTCTTCCGCTCGGCCACCGCTCCGCTCACATGGGCGTTGAACAAGGCGTCAAACGCGATCCTGCGCTTGTTCGGCATCCGCCCCGCCGACATCGAGGAGAAACACACCTCCGACGACCTGAAGCTGATCATCTCCCAGTCGGCGGTCGGCGGCGACCTCGACCCTGGGGAGGCCGTGATGCTGCGCGGAGTCTTCCACCTGCACGAGCAGGAGGCGCGCGAGGTGATGACGCCGATTCCGGCCGTCGTCGCCGTGGACGCGACGGCCAAGGTCAGCGACGCCCTCGAGCTCTGCTGGACCTCGGGCCACAACCGCCTGCTGGTGGTCGATGACGGCAACCCGGACCGGGTGCGCGGAATCGTCCACGCCCTGCGACTGACGCGCCTGCTGATGAGCGAGGGCCCCGAAGTGACGATCGAATCCGCTGTGCGCGACTCGCTGATCGTGCCCGAGACCAAGGCTTTGGACGACCTGCTGGCCGAGCTGCAGCGACAGCGCTCATCGATGGGCGTGGTCGTCGACGAGTACGGCCGCACGGTCGGGATCGTCACCGTCGAGGACATCCTCGAGGAGGTCGTGGGCGAGATCGAGGACGAGACCGACCCCCTCGCCGGCGCCGTCCGCCGCCTCGCCAGCGGCGACTGGTACGTGCGCGGCCACGTCTCGCTGGGCGACCTGCTGGACATCGGCATCGAGCTGCCGGTCGACACCGACGCCTACAACTCGATCGGGGGCTACGTCTTCGGCGAGCTCGGGCGGCTGCCGAAGCGCGGAGACCTGATCACCGCCGACGGCTACGAGATCCGGGTCGAGTCGGTGCGCGAGAACCGCATCGAGGCGGTCCGCATCCACGCGGCAGCCGCCGGCCCCGCGCCCGCCGAGGGGCGCGAGGCCGGCTCAGGCTCTGACGAGGACGACTCCTAGGAGAAGTCGTCGGGCACGATCGTCGGCTTCGTCTCGCCGTAGATCCACTGCTCCAGGAACTGGTCCAGCAGCGCCAGCCGCGCGCCGCCGAAGCCGCTCGCCTCGCTTCACCTCGGCGATGAAGCCGCGCGAGCTGATGTTGCCGTAGCGGTAACTCGGTCATCAGGGTCCGGATCAGCGCCCTGAAGCGCGACTCGCCGATGATCTCTCGCGTGCCTTGGACGATCATCGCGCCGCGGTCATAGACCGGGAACCCGACGAAGAGGTTGGCGGGATCGCCGTCCAGCACGGCCGGGGCGATCTCCCAGTCCTCGTCGGGCGTGTTCGCGTAGAGGTCGTCGAAGATCGCGGCCGGGCTCGTCGCCGCCGTTCACCTCGAACCCCCAGATCCACTCCGACCAGGTGGCCCAGCCCTCGTTGAACCAGATGTCGGGCCACTGGGCGAGCGTCACCGTGTTGCCCACCCACTGGTGCGCGATCTCGTGCAGCAGCGTGCTGTCGCTGATGTCGTTGGTGGTCGTGCCCGAGCCGCGAGAAGTGCGACTTGGTCTGGACCTCCAGCGCGTAGCCGACGTCCGGCACGCGATCCACGACCGCTCCGGTCGAGTCGAACGGGTAGGGGCCGTACCAGCCGCGCAGGTAGTTGAGCATCCCCGGCGCCAGCGCCAGCGTGCCCGTTCACGTTCGCTTCTGACCGTCGCGTAGGTAGCCGCTGTCGATCCCGGTGTAGACCGGCAGCGTTGCGGCCGCCGTCTCGGCGCATCGACGTCTGGGTGTAGTCGAACGTGCCCGACCGTCGCGGTGGTCAGGTAGGTGGCGGTCGGGTCGTCCTCGTGCCAGTGCCATGTGGTCCTGCCGCCGCGGCTGCGCCGCGAGGCCAGCTCGCCGACCCCGAACGCCGTGCTGCCGTTCGGCACCGTCACGAAGGTGTCGAAGGCCGCCTTGTCGGTCGGGTAGTTGTTCGACGGGAACCAGGACTGCGCGCCGATCGGCTGGTTGACGACGTGGGCGCCGTCGCAGGGCGGCGGGAAGCCGGGGTTTCGGCAGGCCCGGATCCAGCCCTCGATCGAGGTGTCGGTGTCGACGATCAGCTGCGGCTCGCCGCTGTAGTCGACCTTGACGGTGAAGTGTGCGGTCCTTGCGCAGGCCCTCGCGCGGCTTCACGATCAGCTTCATCGGCTGGGTCACGTCGGGGTTGTCGCTCAGGTCAGGTGTCGCCTCGCGCTGGCGGAAGCGGGCATCGCGCCCGTTCACCCTCACCCGCGCCACGTCCAGGTCCTGGAAGTCCATGCTGAACGAGGAGAGGTTCTTGGTCGCCCGCGCCACCATCGTCGTGCGCGCGGAGTTGAAGATGTTCGCCACCGGGTCGTAGTCCAGCTCGATCGTGTAGCTGCGGGCGTCGTAGCCGCCGTTGCCGATCTGCGGGAACAGTGGGTCGCCGAGGCTGCGCGCGCCTCGGACGTACTTGACCTTCTTGCCCTTGCCTCCGCCGGCCTCATCGGGGCCGGGGCCGGAGGGCGCCGCCGGGGCGGCGGCCGGGGCGGCGGTGAGCGCGAACGCCACGGCCGCGCCGAGCACCTTGGACCTGCTGAGCATCGCTTTCCCCTTCTGTTGGAATCCGTTCCAGTGGAGCCCCTTGCGGGACACACCAAACAACTACCAAACAACAGGTGAGCCCAAACGCCCGCCGGCGCCCCGCCGAGCTGCCCGCGTTCGGCTTGCCGACGCCGAATGCGGCGTTAGCAGGGGCTTTCCCTTCCGTCCGTGTGCGCCTCTAGGTTCACGCCCAATCGGGAGCGGCCAGCGCACCCGTCGGAGAGGAGCCCACATGTGGGTGGTCCGGCTCAGCGATAAGCAGCTTGAGGTGGTGAGGGCGGTGCTCCGCTCCGAGGAGCACAGGGGACCGGCGCTCGAGGGAGCGCTCGAAGCGCTCGACCTGGCCCGCTGGGACGACCTGCCCGAGGCGCAGCTGCCGTGGGGAGAGGTGGAGTCGGCGGCATCCACCCAGGGCGTGTCCGAGGCCGACGTGATCTGGGATCGTTGCGGCCGCCATGAGGAGCCCGCCGTCCCCCCGATGCGCGCCAAGCGCGAGCGCCCCCGGCGCAAGCGCGCCGCGGGCGGCGACCGCCGCGCGGCCTAGCCGAGCCGCGCTGGCGGCCGGGCTGGCGGCCGCGCTCCTGGTCGCGGGCTGCGGCGGCGATGATGACGGCGGCGGCGAGGCGAGCGCCCAGCGCTTTGACTCCGACCGTGCCTTCGAGCTGATCCTGATGCAGGTCGAGGAGGGGCCACGGCCGGCGGGGTCGCCGGCCTCGCGCGAGTTGGCCGAGCACCTGAAGGGCGCGCTCCCGAACGGAGCCATCGAGCCGGTCCCGGGCGGGCTGCAGAACGTGGTCGGCGTCCTGCCGGGCAGCGCACCGGCGATCGCCGTAGGGGCTCACTACGACACCGAGGCGACGGTGCCCGGTCACGTCGGGGCCAACGACGGAGCGGCAGGGACGGCCGCGGTGGTGGAGGTCGCCAGCGCGCTCGAGCGCGAGCTGCCGGCCCAGCACCGCGAGGTCCGCTTCCTCCTCTTCGACGGCGAGGAGGAGCCACCCGGCTGCCCCAACGAGCAGATCGCGCGCTGCGGGCTGCGCGGCTCCAAGGCCTACGTCGCCGCCCACCCCGGCGAGATCGGCGAGCTGATCCTGCTGGACTACGTGGCGAACGACGGCCTCAGCATCCCCCGTGAGGCGTACTCAGACCCGGCTCTCTGGCAGCGTCTGCAGGAAGCCGCGGCCGAGGTGGGAGCCGGAGGAGTCTTCCCCGAGGAGGGCGATGGAAAATTCGCGATCACCGACGATCACATCCCGTTCATCCAGGCGGGCGTCCCCTCGATCGACCTGATCGACTTCACCTACGAGTACGCGGACACCCCCGAGGACACCCCCGACAAGCTCGATCCCGAGGCGCTTGACGCGGTCGGCGAGGCGGTCACGGAGCTGGTCCTCAAACTCGCCACCGAGCCGCAATGAGCCAGGGGTTGGCGGCTAACTCACGCTATGCGTGACTAACCCGCCACGCCCGCTCAAACGCTGCGAATCGCCGGTCGGCTGAACTCGCCCCCTCAGCCCCCGTAGTCGTAGAACCCCGAGCCCGTCTTGCGGCCGAGCTTGCCGGCGGCCGCCAGGTCGGTCAGGCGGCCCGGCGGGCGGTGGTGCTTCTCGCCTGAGTCGGCGAAGAGGGACTCGCCGATGGCGAGCGCGACGTCGATCCCGACCAGGTCCAGGAGGGCGAGGGGGCCCATCGGATAGGCGGCGCCCAGGGTCATGCAGCGGTCCACCTCCTCGGGCTTCATTCCCGTCTGCTCTAGCAGCCGCACGGCGTCGAAGAGGTAGGGGAAGAGCAGGCGGTTGACGACGAAGCCGGGCTCGTCGGGTACCTCGACCACCGTCTTGCCGATCGCCTCGCACCAGGCGCGGGCGCGGGGCCCCACCTCGCCAGCCAGCCCGCCGGGCAGACAGAGCTCGATCAGCTCCATCCGCACCACGGGGTTGAAGGGATGGAGCCCGAAGGTCCGCTCGGGGGCGCCGATCCGGGTACCGAGCTCCGCGACCCCAAGCGATGAAGTCGTGGTGGCCAGGTGCGCGTCGGCGGCGACCTCGGCCAGCTCCTTCATCAGCTCGGCCTTGGCGGCGAGGTCCTCGACCACCGCCTCGACGACCAGGTCGCAATCGGCCAGGTCGGCGGGCTCGGTCGTCACCTTCAACCGCGAGGCGTCCCCATCCTCGACCTTGGCGCAGAGCGAGTGGGCCTGCTCCTCGGCGCGCCAGGCCGAGGCGTCCGAGCGCGCCAGCAGCAGCGTCTTCGAGATCGAGCTCGCCGTTGCCGCCAGCCCGCAGGCGATGCCGCCGCTGCCGGCGATCGCCGGCCTCTCGTATAGCCGCTCGCCCATGGGGCCGACTTGTCTATCACGGCCCCGCCGGGGGCGCGGCGGGCGGCGGCGGCCGTGAACGACTCGATAGCTGACCGCGGCCACTCCACAGCCCTGGCTGACCAGCCAGTCAATCGATCGGATACGCTTGATCGGAGTGGTTCAACCAACTTGAAGACGGAGGCCAGTCGCATGGCGCAGAACGGAAACGGGAAGTTCGGGGGACGCGAGGTCGTGATCGTCGAGGCCGCGCGCACGCCGATCGGCCGCGGGCACGAGGAGAAGGGCTACTACAAGGACACCCATCCCTCGACGCTGCTCGCCGAGAGCTACAAGGCCGTGATCGAGCGGGCGGGGATCGAGCCCTCCGAGGTGGAGGACGTCGTCGCCGGCTGCGTGCAGCAGTTCGGCGAGCAGGGCATCAACATCGCCCGCAACGGCTGGCTCGAGGCCGGCCTGCCGATCGAGACCCCCGCGACCACCGTCGACCGCCAGTGCGGTTCCGGCCAGCAGGCCGTCAACTTCGCCGGCGCGATGATCGCCTCGGGCGTCCACGACGCGATGATCGGCGGCGGCGTCGAGCACATGGGCCACATCTCCTTCGCCGACTCGTTCTCGGTGATGGAGGAGCACGGCATGGCCTTCAGCCCCGAGCTGATGAAGCTCTACAACCTGGTGCCCCAGGGCATCAGCGCCGAGATGATCGCCGACAAGTGGGAGATTCCCCGCTCCGAGCTGGACGAGCTGGCGCTCCGGTCCCACCAGAAGGCGCATGAGGCGACCGAGGAGGGGCGCTTCGAACGCGAGATCATCCCGTGGCGCAGCAACGGCGACACCTACGTCACCGACCAGGGCATCCGCCCTCCCGGCCCCGACAGCGCCGAGAAGCTCGCTTCGCTGAAGCCGGCGTTCAAGGAGGACGGCAAGGTGACCGCCGGCAACGCCTCGCAGGTCTCAGACGGCGCGGCGGCGGTGCTGCTGATGAGCGCCGAGAAGGCCAAGGAGCTGGGACTGAAGGCCCGCGCCCGGCTGGTCGACCAGACGACCGTCGGCGTCGACCCGGTGATGATGCTGACCGGCCCCATCCCCGCGACCCAGAAGATCCTGGAGCGCAACGGGATGACAGATGGACGACATCGACCTGATCGAGATCAACGAGGCCTTCGCCTCCGTGGTCGCCGCCTGGCGCCGCGAGCTGGAGCCCGACATGGACCGCGTCAACGTCAACGGCGGCGCGATCGCGCTGGGGCACCCGCTCGGCTCGACCGGCGCCCGCCTGCTGACCAGCCTGCTGCACGAGCTGGAGCGCTCCGACAAGGAGACCGGCCTCGTGACGATGTGCTGCGGCGGCGGCCTGGGCACCGGCACGCTGATCCAGCGCGTCTAGGGTTTCGCCTGAGGGGTAGCCAGCCGGCCCTCCCTCCAAGCGGCGCGAATGCGCCGCGCAGGATGCTGGGCCGGCGCCCGCTACCCCGACTGATGGCGAAGCCGTCCCTGACAGCAGTTTGTGTATCTGTCGCCGCCCTCCTCGCGGGCTGCGGCGGCGGAGACGACGGCGGCGAGGTCACCGTCAGCGCGGACGAGCTCGTCCCCAGCAAGCGGGACTACATCGTCCAGGCCGACACGATCTGCGCCAACTCGCAGCAGGGGATCGAGACCCAGGCCGAGGCGCAGTTCAGGATCAGCTCGAATGACTTCACCGTCACGCCCCAGGGCGAGATCGTCTTCAAGCCGGGGCGGCGGCCCAGCGACGCCGAGATCGAGAGGTTCGGGACGGACACGGTGGTGCCCGCCTTCCGGGCACAGCTCTCCGACCTGCGCGCCCTGACCCCGCCCACGGGCGACGGGGCGGCCGTCGCCGAGATCTACGACGCCGCTGAGCGGGGGGTCGACGCCCTCGCCGCCGACCCCTCCCTGTTCACCGACTCCGACGCGGTCCGCGCCGAGCTGGCCGAGGCGCGCCGGCTCGGCCGGGCCTACGGCTTCTTCGACTGCGGGACATACTCCGCTCCGTGATCGCGCCGCCGGAAGAGCCGCGTATGAGCCCGCGCGCGACAGGAGCGCACGCTCGGAAGCCCGCGCCCGAAGTGGAGCGCGCACGACCGGGAGCTGATGGCCTCCGACAAGGAGCTGGCGAAGCTGATGAAGCGGCTGGGGCCGATCGAGCCCGAGCGCGACCGCCGCGGCAGCCGCGAGGATCGCCTACGAGGCGCTGGCGCGCGCGATCTGCGGCCAGCAGCTTTCGACGAAGGCCGCGGCGACCATCTGGGGCCGGATCGAGGAGCTGTTCGGCGGCGGAACGCCGACCCCCAAGCAGGTGCTCGCCGCCGACCCCCAGGCGCTGCGCGACGCCGGGCTCTCGTGGTCGAAGGTCTCCTACTTCCGCGACCTCGCCGAGCGGGTCGAGGACGGGGAGCTCGACCTGAAGCGGCTGCCCGAGCTCTCCGACGAGGAGGTGATCGAGGAGCTGACCGCGATCAAGGGCATCGGGCGCTGGACGGCCGAGATGTTCCTGATCTTCCACCTGGGCCGCCCGGACGTCCTCTCCACCGGCGACCTGGGAATCCGCAAGGGCTTCCAGCTCGCATACGGCCTCGACGAGATGCCCGCGCCGGCCGAGTTGGAGCGGATCGGCGAGAAGTGGCGCCCCCACCGCACGATCGCCTGCCTCTACTTCTGGCGCTCGCTCGACAACGCGCCCGGATAGGCTGCGCCGCCATGTCCGCGCTCGAGCGCATCCAGATCGCCGCGATCGGCGACTCGGCCGATGACCTCGCCGAGCAGGCCCGGGTCGCCGAGGCCGCCGGGATCGACTGCGTCTGGACGCCCGAGCTGTTCCGCAGCAGCGTCACCCAGGCGACCTGGCTCGCGGCTCAGACCGAGCGGGTCGGCGTCGCCACCGGGATCGCCTGGGCCTTCACCCGCAGCGCCTTCATCCTCGCCGTCAGCGCCCTCGACATCGACGAGATGTCGGGCGGCCGCTTCCGGCTCGGGCTCGGCGCCGGGGTCAAGCGCCTGAACGAGACCTGGCACGACGTGGAGTACGGCAAGCCGGCGCCGCATCTGCGCGAGACGATCGAGGCGACCCGCCAGATCATGCAGCAGGCCTCTAGCGGCCAGCCGATCCGCTTCGAGGGCGAATACGTGGAGATCGACATCAAGGGCTGGATCCGCCCCCACAAGGCCGCCCGCGACCGAGTCCCCATCTACACCGCGGCGATGCAGGAGGGCATGTGCCGGATGGCCGGCGACGTCGCCGACGGGCTCATCGGACACCCGATGTGCCCCGTGCGGTGGGTCGACGAGGTGATGCTCCCGAACCTCGACAAGGGAATCGCGCGGTCGGGGCGCCAACGTTCGGACCTCGATTTCCTGCCGACCGTCTGCTGCGCGATCGACGACGACGAGGCCCGGGCCATCGACGCGGCCCGCCGCACGATCGCCTTCTACGCCACCGTCCGCACCTACAGGCCGCTCTGGGAGATGCACGGATTCGCCGACGCCGCCGAGGCCGCCGGGAACGCCTTCCGCAAGGGCGACCTCGCGGCCGTCCCCGAGGCGATCCCGGACGAGATGGTCGAGGCCTACACCGCCGCCGGCCCCCTGGACAAGGTCCGCGCTCGCGTCGAGGAGATGGCCGAGCGCGGCGACGGCCTCTGGCTCACGCCCCCCACCTACTTCATCCCGCCCGAGCAGCTGCTCGACTACCAGGCGAAGATCGTCGAGGCCTTCGGCCCGGCGGGTTAGTCAAAGCCTCCCCCGCGCACGAGGGTCTGCGCTCACAGCCTGCCGCTCTGCATGAAAGCCGCACTCCCGTCGCGGTAGGGTCCGGTCGTGTTGCGCCAAGGTGATGGCGAGCCGCTGGTTCTGCTGCACGGCATATTCCAAGCTGATCGGGTTTGGCGCCACGTCATCCCGCCTCTGGCCGCACACTTTGACGTGATTGCGCCGATGGGGTTCGGGCACGGAGGACGGGTTCCCGACAAGAGGCCGACGGTCTTCGAGGACTGGGTCGATGACACGGAGCGGGTGCTCGACGAACTGGGGCTGGAGAGGCCCCACCTAGCCGGCAGCTCGTCGGGCGGTTGGGTGGCGCTCGAGTTGGCGCGGCGCGGCCGTGCGAAGACCGTGTGTGCACTTTCTCCGGCGGGTGCCTGGGACAGCGACTGGGATGACCGGAACCGGCTCAAGGAAGAACTGTCTACGGCGATGCGCGACACTCGCCGTTCCCGTCGGTTGCTGCCTCTTTTGTCCCACTCGGCCCGCTTTCGGCGCTGGGTCATGAGCGATGTCGCCGTCCATGGGGACCGGTTGAGCAGAGCCGATTTCATCGACTCCGCCGACAACGTCCTCGGCTGCACGATTCTGGAGGACACGATCGAAGACACGACACAGTTGGAACCCCTCGATCCCCTGCCGTGCCCGATCACCCTCGCATGGTCACGCGAGGACCGTCTCTTTCCGGTCGATGTCTATGGCGCTCGCGCCCAGCAGATGATCCCCGGGGCACGGTTCATCGTGCTCGATGACGTTGGGCACGCACCGATGTTTGACGACCCGCAGCTGGTCGCCGACACGATTCTCGCGGCGACGAAAGTCCCTGCAAACGGGCACTAGGCGCCGACGCGCTGGGCGAGGCCCTCGATCGACTGCGTGGCCGCGGATCTCGGGGCCGTGGCCGGGGAGGGTGATCTCGGGCCGCAGATCGGCGAGCTTGCGGATCGAGCGGCGGTTCTCCGCAACGTCCATCGTGAAGATCTCGGGCGGCTCGCGGACCCCGGCGAGGGTGGTGAGGTAGCTCATGTTGCGGACGACGTCGCCGCAGATCGCGACGCGGTCGGCCTCGCGCCAGAAGATCACCTCGCCGCGCTGGTGGCCCGGGGCGTGGATCACCTCGAAGCCGGGGATCACCTGGTCGCCCTGCTTGAAGGGCCGGTCCACCTTGTGGGGCGGGCCCTCCCAGATGCGCCTGATCAGCTTGTTGCGGAAATCCTCCGTGGCGGTCTCCTGGACGGGGCGGCGGCCTTCCATCGCCTCCACATCCGCCTCATGGCAGGCGAGCGGGATGCCCCTCTCGGTGCAGATCGCCTTGGCGGCCCCCTGGTGGTCGGGGTGGACGTGGGTCAGCGCCAGCAGCGAGAGGTCGCGCTCGGCGGTCTGCTTGCGGATGCGCGCCTCGTCCCAGCGGCGCCCGGCGTCGATCAGCACGTCGCCCGCGAGGTAGACGTTGATCACCGGCCTGGGCGGGAACTCGCTGAGGCGCCAGACGCCGTCGGCGACCTGCTTCATCGCCTGCCCATCAGGGACATCGCCCCTCCATCAGGGAAGCCATCAGGAACCCATCAGGGAACCCCGGGGATTCGGCCCTCGTCGTGCAGCTCGGGCTCGTCGCCGGGGCCCATGCCGCGGGGATCGCCGCTGTGCTTGGCGAGCTCCTCCAGATCCTCGATCGCGCGCTCTCCCTCGGCCCTGACCGGGTCGTCATCGGCCAGCGGCTCGATCAGGCGCTGCACCCGGTTGCGGATCTGGAGCGCGAAGTGGGGCGTGGCGGGGCCCGCCAGGGCGCGGATGTCCTCGGCGGTAACCCGCTTCGCGAGGCGGTTGGGGTGCTCTGCCTCGCTCACGGCTTCTGCCCGCCCGATCCGGGCTGCGGCTCGTCCTCGGGCCCGTTGCCCGGCACGCCGGTGTCCCCGGAGCCCCCGATCTCGGCCACCGGCCCGCCGGCGCCCTGGCCGACTTCGGTGGCCTCCACGAGCTCGTCGACCTCGGCCTGAAGCTTTCCGCCGAGCGCTGACGAGTCGCCGATCAGCCAGACGTGGTTGTACACCGCCCGGGTGGGATCGTCCTCGAAGCCGGGCTTGATGTCGAGCAGGAAGCTCCGCAACTCGGGGGAGAGCGTAGCGGCGTCCTCGACCACCAGCAGGGGACCCCACTTGCCGCTGGCCGAGAGCGGAGCGGCCGCGCCGGCGTCCAGCGGCCGCGACGTCGAGGCCAGCACCAGGCCGTGTCCGGGGTCGTTGATGTTCCAGCCGAAGCTGGCATCGGCGTAGCGTGCGAACGCGATCGAGTTCGCGGTCGGGCCCTGTTCGCCGACCCGCTGGGCTCCCGGCGAAGCGCGCTCGATCTGCCGCACGACCTCGTCGCCGATCACGCTCTCGGGCCCGAGGACGTAGATCGGGACGCCGCGGTGTCTCTCCAAGGCCTCGGTGGTGGCCTGGGGCAGCTCGTCGGGCCCGGTGAACAGGACGGGGTCGCCCGAGCGCGCCGCCCAGGCTGCGGCGGGCATCGAGTAGGCGGCCTGCTCGGAGCTCGCGATCAGGATGTGTCCCGGGTCGGATTTGAGCAGCCGCTGGCGCAGCCGGTCGATCGAGTCGGCCGCCTCGGCGGGGGAGCCGCCGGGCAGGGCCTGGGTGACGTAGCCCGGGGGCGGCGCCACGTCACCGACCGTGTAGACGGCGGCGTCGCCGGGGCCCGAGCCGCCCTTGGGATTCAGCTTCGCCAGAGCGTCCGCGGTCACCGCGGGGACCGCGCCCTCGTCTCCCACCAGGACCGGTGCGCGCAGCGGCGGACCGGCCAGGACCGACGCCGCGATCCCGGCCTGCCAGTCGCCGGGGCCGACCAGGATCGCCGCCTCGACCGGCTCGGAGAGGGAGGAGGGGGGATGCGTCGCGAGCGCGATCGCGGCCGCGTCGGTGGCGACGTCGGGCCCGCCGACCCGGGTCGTGTTGCGGGTCGCGACCAGCGGGAAGCCGAGCGGCCCCACCGGGGCGTCCCTGGCGTCGTCGGTCTCGACGGCGACCGTGACCACCTTGGTCTCGACCTCCGGCTCGTCGTCGCCGGCAAGCGGTCCCGCGGTCAGCAGCCACAGCGCGCCGACGACCACGAGGACGGCGCCGACGCCCGCGAGCACCCGGCGATCGATTGTTCCCGGCACGTCGCGGCGCAGCCAATCGAGGGCCCCCTGGATCGCATTCGGCAGGCGCACCGGGGAAATCTATCCGCGGGCGAGTTCCGCGGCGCCGCCGAGGGGGTGAGAAAGCGGTCGGGCGACAGCGGCACGTGCCACATCCCACATCGGGAGGAGGGTATAAACTGGCTGACTGACCAGTCAATCAGCGGCCGAACGGGAGGCCCAGGCATGGATTTCGCCCTCAACGATGAGCAGCGGGAGTTCAAGGACTACGTCAGGCGCTTCTCGCGCGAGGTGATCCGCCCGGTGGCCGCAAAGCACGACGCCGAGGAGAGCACTCCCTGGGAGACCATCAAGGAGGCCCGAAAGTGGGGCCTGAACGGTCTCGACTACCTGCAGCGCACCGGCGCCGATTCCGACGGCCAGCTGGGCGTCATCGCCGCCGAGGAGATGCACTGGGGCTGCGCCGGCATCGCGCTGGCGATCAGCGGCTCGGGCCTCGCCGCCGCGGGCCTCGCCGCCTCGGGCACCCCTGAGCAGATCGCCCGCTGGGTGCCGCAGTGCTTCGGCACCGACGAGGAGATCAAGCTCGGCGCATACGCCGTGACCGAGCCGCAGGCGGGCTCGGACGTGAAGAGCCTTCGCACCACCGCCAAGCAGGACGGCGACGAGTGGGTCCTGAACGGCACCAAGGTCTTCATCACCAACGGGGGCATCGCCGACGTGCACGTGGTGGTCGCCACCGTCGATCCCGAGCTGGGACATCGCGGTCAGGCCTCGTTCGTGATCGGTCCGGACACCCCGGGCTTGCGCCAGGGCAACAAGGAGACGAAGATCGGCATCCGGGCCAGCCACACCGCCGAGGTGATCCTGGAGGAGTGCCGTATCCCCGGCGACCAGCTGCTGGGCGGGATGGACAAGCTCAACAGGAAGCTCGAGCGCGCCCGCTCGGGCCAGAAGGCCGGCAGCTCGGGCGCGCTCGCGACCTTCGAGATGACCCGGCCGATCGTCGGCGCCTCGGCGCTGGGGATCGCCCAGGCCGCCTACGAGTGGACCCTGGAGTACCTGGACGGCCAGACCGTCGAGGGCGAGAAGCCGGCCCTCTCCAGGAGCAGCGCATCCAGCAGGTGCTGGCCGATGTCGCCACCGAGATCGATTCGGCGCGGCTGCTGGTCCAGCGCGCCTCATGGATGGGCCGGAACGGCATGCCCATGAACGGCGGCCAGGGCTCGATGTCGAAGCTGAAGGCCGGCGACGTGACGATGTGGGCCACCACGACCCTGATGGACCTGGTCGGCCCCTACGCGCAGACCACCGACTGCCCGCTGGAGAAGTGGTTCCGCGACGCCAAGATCTACCAGCTGTTCGAGGGCACGGCCCAGGTGCAGCGCCTGGTGATCAGCCGGATGCAGGCCAAGGAGTACCGCGAGCGCCTGGAGTGGGCGTCTGAGCTCGCCGCTGCGCAGGCCCGGCGGCCGCCAGTCCCCGCTTCGGTCCAGGCACGAGCCAGGCACGGCTGCAACGGCCCTCTCGGGGAGGGCCCTGGACGTTCCTATCCTGAGGGCGCATGAGTGGCGCCAGGACCCACGCCGGGATCTCCCGTCGCGCGCGCGTCGCGCTCGCCTGCGGCTGCGTGGCGGCGGCCATCGCCGCGGGCGCGCTGGCCGGCAGCGCGCCCGCCCAGCAGAGCCTGCAGGAGCAGCTGAGCGACACCGAGGCGAAGCTCTCGGCCGCCGACAAGCGCGAGGGCGTTCTCACGACCGAGATCTCAGCCGCATCGGAGCGGATCACGACCCTGCAGACGCAGGTCGCCGACCTGCGCAACCGGGAGGCGACGCTGCAGGCCGAGCTGGAGCAGAAGCAGGCCGAGCTCTTGGAGGCCCAGACCAGGCTGGAGGAGCTTCGCGACCGGCTCAGCCGCGCGATCGACCTGCTCGAGGCCCGGCTGGTCGCGATCTACAAGTCGGGCGAGCCCGACCTGCTGAGCGTGGTGCTCGAGGCCGACGGCTTCGACGACCTGCTCGAGCGCACCGAGTACCTCCAGCGCCTTGAGGACCAGGATTCCTCGATCGTGGGTCGCGTGCGGGAGCTGCGCGACGAGATGCGGGTGACCGTGACCACGGTGAAGGCCGCGCGCGACGCGATCGCCGAGCGCAAGCAGGAGCTGGAGCGAATCCGCGCCGACCTCGAGCAACGCACCGCGGAGCTGGCCGCGGCCCGCGAGCGGCAGCAGGCGGCCCTCTCGGACGTGCGCGCCCAGCAGGAAAAGCTCGAGGGCGACCTGTCTGACATCTCGGCCGAGATCGAGGAGCAGCTCGGGTCGCTGGGAGGCGCCACGCTGCCCGCCGGTCCCATCCAAGGCGGTCAGAGCGGCTTCATCTGGCCGGTCAACGGGTCCGTCACCTCGGGCTTCGGCATGCGCTGGGGCCGCATGCACGAGGGCATCGACATCGCGGTGCCCTCGGGCACGCCTATCCGCGCCGCCAAGTCGGGGTCGATCGCGCTCGCCTCGGCCTACGGCGGCTACGGCAACTACACCTGCATCAGCCACGGCGGCGGGCTCTCCACCTGCTATGCGCACCAGTCCCGCTTCGCGCGCACGTCGGGCTCGATCAGCCAGGGCTCTATCCTGGGCTACGTCGGCTGCACCGGGCACTGTTTCGGCGATCACCTGCACTTCGAGGTCCGCATCAACGGCACCGCCGTGGATCCGCTCGGGTACCTCTAGTTTCGCAAGCGAAATGCCGATAACGCGCGTATACCGCACAGAATCCGAACGATTGGCCAGTACGGCTGCGTGAGGGGCTAGAGTTTGAGAGGTCCGGCGGCCGATAACGGGAGTAGACGTAGGCACGGATGGCCGAGGACAGGAAATCGATGCAGGCACGGATGACCGACAGCCTCGAGCCCCCCAAGGGGGCGGGCAGCGGCAAGACAGCGCAGAGCTACATCGCCGGGATCGGCGCCAGCGGCGCGCTGCTGGCGGGCGCTGTGGTCACGTTCGTCTTCCTGGTGGGCACGGTTTCCTTCGATGTCGGCGCCGACGCCGACAGCGACAGCGGCACGAAGTCGCTGGGCGTCGCTGAGTTGAGGGGCGACGGCGGGTCCGCCACGCTCTCGCTGGGAACGACGGTCGTGCTGATCGCGGACTCGGTCCGCTCCCCGACCGCTCCCTCAGCGGGCTCGGGCGGCGGCGGCGATGGCGGCGGCGGCGCGGCCCCCAAGGCCGACGGCTCGCTCGAAGGCGCAGGCGGCGGCACGGACGACGGGTCCGGCGGCACGGGCGGCACGGGCGACACGGGCGACACGGGCGGCGGCACCGGGGGCGGCGACGGCGGCACGGCGGGCAACCCGCCGGGCGGCGGCGGCTCGGGCGGCAACGGCGAGAACCAGCCGAGCGACCGTCCCACCGCCTCCAACCCGCGGCCCAGCGGCAGCTCCGGCTCCACCGGAACAGGCACCGCGGGCGGCACCGGCACCTCCACGGCACCTCCACAGGCGGCTCCACGGACAGCGATCGCCCCAGCGCAGGCGACCGCGGCCGCGGCTAGCCGGCCTCCTTCAGCCTCTTATCCAGCCAGCCCAGGGCCACGGCCTGCAGCTCTGCGTCGTGCTGTACCGAGCGGTGATCGCCGCCCGGCACCAGAATGAGCTTGCGCGGGTCGGGCGCGCGCTCGTACAGCTCCTCGGACCACTCCGAGGGCACTTGGTCGTCGCCTTCGGCGTGAAGGAGGACCAGCGGCTGGCCGCGCAGCTTCGCCACCGCCTCGCGCAGGTCGTTCGCCGCGAGCCAGGCCTCGAGCGCGAGGGTGTCGCCCACCCGCATCTCCAGCTCGCCACGGCGCAGGCCGCGGGCGAGCCCGTCCTCGCTGGCTGGGCAGACCGCGATCACACCGGCGATCTGGGGGCCCAAGGCGGCCGCGTGGATGGCGAGGAAGCCGCCCATGCTCGACCCGCGGGCCGCGACCCTGCGCTCGTCGACCCCCTCGTGGGCGGCCAGCAGCCGGGCCATCGCGATCACGTCCTCGGCCGCGTCGGCCGACATCTCCCCGTCCGAGGCCCCGTGCCCCCTGGCGTCGAAGGCCAGAGCCGCCCATCCGCTCGCCGCGGCCAGGCGCGCGAAGTCGGCGTGGTTCTCCTTGCGCGAGCCCGCCCCGTGGCAGATCACGATTCCCGGCCAGGGCGGGCTGGGGACCGGCCGCGCGGGCTCGCCGCGCCGGTCAGCCGGGCCCCCGGGATCGGGAAGCCAGAGGGCGTAGGCCAGCCCGTTGTGCCGGTCCTCGCGGTCGGGGCGCCTGGGCGGAGCCGGTTCCACCCGCGTGATTCTGCCTGGCGGCGGGTTTCTGCCCACCTTTGCCCGCGCCCCCGAGCGCCTTGTCGTCAGAATTGACGCTCGGGATGACTCCGCCAGCCGACAACAGGGGGTCGGTCGCGTCCGCGACCGACCCGATCGCCGCCTCGCCGGTGTATCCGGCGGGCTCGCGCGTGAACGAGCACGGCCGGCTGGAGATCGCGGGCTGCGATGTCGTCGAGCTGGCCCGGGAATTCGGCACCCCCGCCTACGTGTACGCCGAGGACGACATCCGCGCCCGGGCGGCCGCTTACATGCGCGCCTTCGACCAGCGGACGAGCGACTTCGAGGTGATCTACGCCAGCAAGGCCCTGCCGGCGACGGCCGCCTACAGGCTGCTGCGCGACGAGGGCCTGTCGGTCGACGTGGCCTCGGGCGGCGAGCTCCACATGGCGCTGGCCGCGGGTTTCGACCCCGCCCGCATCCACCTGCACGGCAACAACAAGACCGAGCGCGAGCTGCGCTACGCGGTGCAGGCGGGGGTCGGCCACGTCGTCCTGGATTCCTTCGACGAGATCGAGCTGGCCGAGCGGCTGCTCGACGGCCCCCAGCGTGCGCTGATCAGGATCACGCCGGGCATCAAGGCGTCCACGCACTCCTACATCCAGACGGGCCAGGAGGACTCGAAGTTCGGGTTCGGGCTGGCCGACGGGCTCGCCGAGCGCGCCGTGGCGCGCGTGCGGGAGTCCCAACACCTCGAGCTGGTGGGGCTGCATGCGCACATCGGCTCGCAGATCTTCGATCTCGAGGCCTACGTCAAGGCGATCGAGGCGCTGGCCGACTTCACGCGGTCACTGGACTTCCAGCCCGAGGTCCTGAACGTAGGAGGCGGCCTCGGCATCGCCTACCTGGAAGGCGACGAGCCGCCCTCGATCGAGGACTACGTCGACGTCAAGGTGCGCGGCGTCGAGAGGGTGTTCGACCCGGTCCCGCGGATCGCGATCGAGCCGGGGCGCTCGCTGGTGGGGAACGCCGGCGTCACCGCCTACACCGTGGGCACCGTCAAGGCGATCCCCGGCGTCCGCACCTACGTCTCGGTCGACGGCGGCATGAGCGACAACATGCGGCCGATGCTCTACGACGCGCGCTACGAGGCCGTGATCGCCGACCGGGCGGGCGAGACCCCGGACACCGAGGCGACGGTCGCCGGCATGCACTGCGAGTCGGGCGACGTGTTGATCAGGGACGCCGTCATCGCCGCCCCCCAGGTCGGTGACGTGCTGGTCACCCCGGCGACCGGCGCCTACGGCCACGCGATGGCCAACAACTACAACGGCGTGCCGCGGCCGCCGGTGCTCTTCTGCCGCGGCGGCGAGGCCCGCGTGGTCGTCCGCCGCGAGACCTGGGACGACCTGCTCGCCCGGGACGCCTGATGGCCGCGAAGTCCCCCCGAGGCAGCCGCGGCAGCGGACGCGCGAGCCGCTCGAAGAGTGGCGAGGCGAGTCGGATCCCGGAGCAGCCCCGGCCCGTGCATGTTGGGATCCTCGGCAAGGGAACGGTGGGCGCCGCGTTCAAGAAGCTGCTGGAGGAGCGGGCCGGGATGGTGGAGGAGGTCGCGGGGCGGCCGCCCAAGTTGACCGGTGTGCTGGGCCGCAAGCAGGGCGACTTCGACCAGATCCTCGCGGCGAGCGACGTGATCGTCGAGCTGATCGGTGGCATCGAGCCCGCCCGCGAATACGTCACCCGCGCCCTGCGCGAAGGAAGGCACGTGGTCACCGCCAACAAGCAGCTCGTGGCACAGCACGGGGACGAGCTGGTCGCGGCGGCGAAGCAGGGCGGCGCGCAGCTCCGCTTCGAGGCCGCCGTGGCCGGTGCGATCCCCGTGATCAGGGTCGTGCAGGAGAGCCTGGGCGCGGTCCCGATCGAGAAGGTGTTCGGGATCGTCAACGGGACCACCAACTACATCCTCACCGAGATGAGCCGCGGCGGCCTGTCATATGAGGAGGCGCTGAAGCAGGCCCAGGAGCTGGGCTACGCCGAGGCCGATCCCACCGACGACGTCGGGGGCGCCGACGCCGCGGCGAAGATGGCGATCCTGGCGCGGCTCGCCTTCGGCGCCCCGGTGGAGCTGGACGACGTCCCCTACGAGGGCATCGAGAGGATCAGCCCAGACGACTTGGCATACGCCAAGGAGCTGGGCCTGTCGCTGAAGCTGCTGGGGGTGGCCGAGCGCGTCGGCGACAAGCAGGTCAGCGTCCGCGTCTTCCCCTGCTTTCTCTATCCGGGGCACCCCCTGGCGCCGATCGCGGGCCCCTTCAACGCCGTCATGGTCGAGGCGCCGACCATCACCGAGATCACGATGTCGGGCCCCGGTGCCGGCGGGCCCGAGACCGCCTCGGCGGTCCTGGGCGACGTCGTCTCGGTGATCGCAGGGGGTTCCCCGCTGTTCGAAGAAAACTCCAAGCTCGCCATCGCCAAGGACACCACCTCGGCCTTCTACCTGCACCTGGAGGTCGAGGACCGCCACGGCGTGCTCGCCAGGATCGCCGAGATCCTCGGCGACAACGAGGTCTCGGTGCGCAGCGTCGTGCAGCGCGGCATGGGGGACGACGCGCGGCTGGTGATGGTCATGCACGAGGTCTCGGAGAAGAAGTTCGAGTCCGCGCTGGCCAAGATCGCCAAGCTCAAGTTCCTGCGCGCCGAGCCGCGCGCGATTCGGGTGATCGAGGAAGAGTTCGGCTAGTGACGATGTTCGAGGACGCATGCCGCTGCCCCTGATCGAGCGCTACCGCGACCACCTGAGCCTCGAGCAGGGCGACCCGGTCGTGACGCTGAACGAGGGCTCGACCCCTCTGATCCACTCGCCGCGGCTCTCGGAGAGGATCGGCGCACAGACCTACCTCAAGTTCGAGGGCGCCAATCCGACCGGGAGCTTCAAGGACCGCGGCATGACGGTGGCGGTCTCGCGCGCCAAGGGCCAGGGCGCCGAGGCGATCATCTGCGCCTCCACGGGCAACACGGCGGCGAGCGCCGCCGCCTACGCGGCGCGCGCGGGGCTGCGCGGCGCCGTGATCGTGCCCGAGGGCAAGATCGCAGTCGGCAAGCTCGCCCAGGCGCTGATGCACGGCGCGCGCGTGATCGCGCTGCAGGGCAACTTCGACCAGGCGCTGGAGATAGTCCGCAAGCTCGCCCGCGACCATCCCGTCGAGCTGGTCAATTCCGTCAACCCCTACCGGATCGAGGGCCAGAAGACCGGCGCGTATGAGGTCTGCGACGAGCTGGGGGAGGCGCCCGAGGCGCTGGCCATCCCGGTCGGGAACGCGGGCAACGTCACCGCCTACTGGGCCGGCTTCCAGGACTACGGCGCGGCGCCGGTCCTCTACGGCTTCCAGGCCGAGGGCGCGGCGCCTCTGGTGGAGGGCCATCCCATCGAGAGCCCCGAGACCGTCGCCTCGGCGATCCGGATCGGCAACCCGGCCCGCTGGGAGGAGGCGATGAACGCGTTCACGGCCTCGCGCGGCCGCGTCGCCGCGGTCTCCGACGAGCAGATCCTGGACGCCTACCGCCTGCTCGCTTCGGCCGAGGGAATCTTCTGCGAGCCCGCCTCGGCCGCGTCGGTGGCCGGACTGCTGGCACACGGCCTGCCCGTCGCCGACGGCGCCGACCCGCCCCGCACCGTGGTCTGCGTGCTCACGGGGCACGGCCTCAAGGACCCCGATACCGCGCTGGGCAAGGCCCCCGCGGTGATCCACTGCGAGCCCGACCCCGCCGCGGTCGAGAAGGCGGTCTTCGACTGAGCCTGACCCGGCCGGCTGCGTTTGAGGGACGAGCGACGGCGGTAGCCAACCGGAATGAACGAAAGGGCGCAACGGGACCCGCAGGCGCTCTACAAGGCCGTGCTGCTCGCGGCGGGGCTGCTGGTGTTGGGACTGCTGTTCCAGGAGCTGGTGACGCTGCTCGTCGCCGCCCTGATCACCGTCCTGATCGCGATCCCGATCGCGGCCGCTGCGACCAGGCTGGAGCGCCGCGGCATCCCACGACCGGTCGGCGCGCTGCTGGCCGAGCTGGGGCTGCTGCTGGCCCTGGCCTGCGTGATCGCCGCCATCCTTCCCACCTTCATCGACCAGGTGAACGAGTTCATCGACGACGTTCCCGGCATTGCCGATGACATCCAGACTGAGCTCGCCGACATCACAGACAGCAAACCCGGCGAGATCGGCGACGAGCTGCAGGATCGCCTCGAGGGCCTTGTCGATGACCCCGGACAGCTGGTCGGGCCGATCACCGCGATCGGGCTAGGTCTCGCCGGCTTTCTCGCGGCCGCCGTCCTTTGCCTGGTGACGGCCTATTACGTCGCTGTCCGCCCGCAACCGCTGATCGACGGGGCGCTGTCCCTGTTCCCGCCCGAGCGCCGCGAATGGGCGCGAGAGGTGGGCGACCGCATCAGGGACTCCTGGATCGGGTGGATGAAGGGGCCCTGGTCGACATGTTCCTGAATGGACTGCTGATCTACATAGGGCTGAGCTTGATCGGCCTGGAGTTCGCGTTGGTCTGGGGGGTGCTTGCCGGCCTGCTGACGGTTGTGCCCTACTTCGGCCCGATCGCGGCCAGCATCCCGCCGATCCTGTTCGGCCTGGCGGACTCGCCCGAGAAGGCGCTGCTGGTCGTGATCGTGTTCGTGGTCGTGCAGCAGGTCGAGGGCAACCTCACGATCCCGCTGGTGATGTCGCAGACGGTGCGGTTGCACCCGGCGCTGATCGCGCTCGGGGTGGTCGTCGTCGGGCAGCTGCTCGGCGTGATCGGCCTGTTCGTAGCGTCCCGTGCTCTCCCTGATCGTCGTCCTGGTGGACGAGCTCTGGGTTAAGCCGCGCTAAGCGGCGGCGCTGAGCGTGCCCGGGCCGGATCCAGGCTGAGCGGTAGTCTCCGCCGGCAGGCCGTCGAGCCGCTAAGGAGGAGTGATGGGCCTCTTCAAGTCGATGAAGGACATGGCCGAGATCACCAAGCAGGGCAAGCAGATGCAGGAACAGCAGCAGCGGGAAGCCGGCTACAAGCCGGGCATGGGCGGCTCGATGGCCCAGATGGGCGACATGCTCGGGCAGGCGAACGAGCAGCTCAAGGAGCTTTCGGGGGTGTCGGGCGACCGCGACCGCCTGTTGGCCGAGGGCATCGATGGCGAGGGCGTGATCGTCGGCCACGGCGTGCCGGCGCGCGGAGCCCAGTGGTTCAACATGGACATCGATATGGAGATCCACGTCCCCGGCCGCAAGACCTACCAGATCAACAACGAGTACATGGTCCCGAACGGAGCCACGCTCGGGCCCGGGGTGAGGCTCCCGGTCAAGGTCGATCCCGAGGACGAGACCAAGATCGCAATCGACTGGGACAGTGCCGGCAGGGCCCCGGCGCGCGGCGAGGTCCGACCCGCCGCCGACGCCTCCGCCTCAGCCGCGGCGCCCGCGGCCAGCCCCTCGGGCGGCGACGGCGATACCGTCGAGCAGCTGGAGCGGCTGGTGAAGCTGCGCGACTCCGGCGCCCTCACCGACGCCGAGTTCGAGCAGCAGAAGGCCCGGATCCTCGGCGGCTAGCGAGGCCCAGCCGCGAGTCGAGTTCCTGTGGTGGGAGGAGTGCCCCTCCTGGGAGCGGGCGCTCGCCGACCTGCGGGCCGCCATGTCCGAGGCCGGGCTCGACCCGGGCGCGATCGAGCTGACCAGCATCGAGAGCGAGGCCGACGCTGAGCGCGTGGGCTTTCCCGGCTCGCCCACGATCCGCGTGAACGCGGAGGACGTGGACCCGCCCGGCAACGACGAGCCCACGGGTCTCACTTGCCGCGTCTATCGTCGGCCCGACGGCAGCGCTTCCCCGCTGCCCGACCCCGACCATGTGCGTGCGGCGCTCGAGCGCGCCGCCCGCGAGGAATAGGAGGAGCGCGTGGCGATTGCGATCGGCGAGCGGCCCCCCGACTTCGACCTGCCAGCGACCGCCGGCGGGACCCAGGCGCTGAGCGGCGGGGACGCCGAGGCGACCGTCGTCTATTGGACCTGCAACCACTGCCCCTACGCCCTCGCGTGGCACGACCGCATGCTTGACGTGGACCGCGACTACGCCGATCGCGGCGTCCGCTTTTTGGCGATCAACTCCAACGACGCCACCAGCCATCCCGCCGACTCCTTCGAGGCGATGGCCGAGCGCGTCGAGCGCGAGGGAAACTGGCCCCACCCCTACCTGCACGACGAGAGCCAGGAGGTCGCCCGCGCCTGGGGTGCGCAGAAGACCCCGCACGTGTTCGTCCTCGACTCCGACCTTCGCCTGCGCTACCACGGCGCGCCCGACGCCGACTACGAGGACGCGTCGCACGCCGCCGCCTATGTGCGCGAGGCGCTGGACGCGGTGCTCGAGGGGCGCGAGCCCGAGCGAGCGGAGACCCCGGCCGTCGGCTGCGGCGTCAAGTGGCGGGCATGATGCGGCGGCTCCTCCGCTTCGCGTCCGGGGCCGCCGCGTGACGGCCCGAAGGAGACTGGTGCGCGTGCCCGCCTCCTCGGCCAACCTGGGGCCGGGCTACGACGTGCTCGCGGCCGCGCTCGCGATGCACCTGGAGCTGGAGGTGGAGGAGACGGGCACCTTCTCGGTGGAGGCCGAGGGCCTCGACGTGCCGGCGGACCGCTCCAACCTGTGCGTGCGCGCCTTCGAGTGGCTGCGGCCGGCCGACGAGATCGCCTTTCGGATCAGCAGCGACATCCCTCTGGCCGCCGGCATGGGGTCCAGCGCCGCCGCCATCGTCGCCGGGTTGATGGCGGCCGACCATCTCTACGAGCTGGCCCTGGAGAGTTCCGACCTGCTCAGCCACGCGGCCGAGATCGAGGGGCACGCCGACAACGTCGCCGCCGCGATCCACGGCGGCTTCGTGGTCTGCTCGCGCGCGGACGGCGCCGTCACGGCCACCCGCCTCGATCCCCCCGAGGGCGTCGAGGCGGTCGTCGTGATCCCCTCAGAGCAGGTGCCGACCGAGCGGGCGCGCGAGGCGGTCCCCGGGCAGGTGGCGATGGACGACGCGGTCGCCAACGTCGCAGCCGCCTCGGAGCTGGTGCTGGGCATCGAGCGCTCGGACCTGGGCCTGATCGGGCGCGGCCTGGCCGACCGGCTGCACCAGCCCAACCGCGCGCACCTCTATCCCCGCTCGATGGAGATCGTGGAGGCGGCGGCGATCGAGCTGGGGGCCCTGGGCGCCACCATCTCCGGCGCCGGGCCGACCGTGCTGGTCTGGTGTTTCTGGCAGAGCACGGGCAAGGTCGTCGAGGCCCTGCGCCGGAAGGTCGGCGACTGGGCCGAGGTCCAACGCGTTCCCTTCTCGGCCATGGGCGCGGACGTCCCCGAGCTATGAGCGACGCCGACCGCTCCAGCCTCTCGCTGTGGTCGGAGGACTCCTACCTCTCGATCGCCTCGAAGGGATCGGTGCTCTCGATCGGGTCGGTGGGCTCCGTCGCTTCCGTCGGGTCCCTCGGCTCCGCGGGGTCGTTCCTGTCGGTGGGCAGCTTCGCCTCGGCCGGGTCGGTCCTCTCCAGCGCCAGCTTCGCCTCGGTGATGTCGCACGCCCAGGCCGACGCCGTGCTGGGCTACCACCAGCGCAGTCCGCGCGGTTCGCTCATGGCCGCGGGCATCCTGGTCGCCTGCGCGGCGGTCGTCGGCTGGCGCCTGCTCGCGAGCGACTGACCGGGCGCCCGGCCGCTACTCGATCAGACCGAGCTGGCGCAGGATCGAGACCGAGTCGGAGTAGACGTCCTTGCGCTTCACCAGGCCGTCCTCGAACGGGATCACGTCGATCCCGTTCCACTCGATCTTCCTGCCCGTCGGCTCGGCGACCAGGTCGCCGCGCCGCATCTCGTTCGCGTGGGTCGCGGTCGCGGTCCACTCCTGGGTGACGACGCCGTCGCGGACGTAGAGCCGGCGGGTGGAGAAATTGATGTCGGGCCAGGTCTCGAAGATCGAGCCGATGTGCCCCCTCACGTCCTCACCCTGAGCCGACTCGCCCGCGGTGTGGTTCTCGAACACCATGTCGGGGGCGTGCATGGACATGATCGCGTCCAGGTCGTGCCCGTTCCAGGCCTCGTTGTAGCGGGCGATCGCGCCGGCCAGCGCCTCGGGAGAATCGCTGTCAGCCATCACGCGAGAGAATAAGGTCGCGGGCGCGCGACCACAAGGAAAGGCCGCGTCCGGCGAACAGCAACCGAGGAGGGTCAGATGTCAGAGGGCTACACGGTCAAGGACTGGCACGACTTCGAGGCGATGGAGGGCTCCGGCGGCTGCACCTGGCACCTGGCGCGCAAGTCGCTGGGCGCCGAGGCGTTCGGCTTCAACGTGGTCGAGATCGAGCCCGGGGGAGCGCTGCCCGAGCACGACCACGCGGGGGACGATCAGGAGGAGGTGTTCGCGATCCTCGAGGGGGAAGGGGTGCTCGTCAGCGACGGAGATGAAAGCCCTGCTCCGGCCGGTACCTTCGCTCGCTTCTCCCCGTCGGTGAAGCGCACGATCCGGAACGACTCCAGCGCGACCGTGCGCGCCCTGCTGATCGGCGTACCCGTGGGCAGCGGCTACGAGCCGATGTCCTGGGCCTGAGCTCCGCCGTCGGGATCCTCCGGGGGCTCGGGTTTCGGGTCCTGCATCAAGCTGCCGCCTGGCTGCACCACCCAGAGCCGCTCGGCGAAATCAGCGACGGTGTCGTCGTCGAGCTCTGAGACGGTGGCGGCCTCGCGCTCGCGCATCAGCTTGGCCAGCTCGCCCCAGCCCTGGGCCACCGGACGGACTCGCATCGTCGGCCCGAAGCCCGTCGCGTCGCGCAGCTCGGTGGCGCGGCCATCCGCGTCCTCGGCGCTGAGCTCGCCGAAGGGGCGGTAGGACTCGCCGTCGTAGACCTTGGCCTCGAGGGCGCTGGCGCTGGCCCGGCTCATGTCGCGATTGTCTCACTCGACGGCGGCCTCGGCACGCTGATTAGGTAGCCCTAACGTATTCCGACTGTTTTTGTCGCGCTTGAAAGCAACGGGAACAGAACATAGGGTCCGTGACCGATCGGTCTTCTAGTGAAAACTGGGCAGACCGAAACGGAGTGAGAGGAGTTCCGGATGTGCCTGGCGATCCCGGGCCACGTGGTCGAGGTAGTCGACGAGGAGAACCGCCTCGCGAAGGTGGACGTGGCCGGTGTCCAGCGCAACGTCAACATCGGCCTGCTCGACGAAGAGGGCGAGGGCGTCGACGCCGGAGACTGGGTGCTGATTCACGTCGGGTTCGCGCTCTCCAAGATCGACGAGGAGGAGGCGATCGCAACCCGCCGCATGCTCGAGGGCATGGGGCAGGATTACGAGCAGGAACTCGAGGAGCTGAAGGCGAGCGTGATCGAATGACCGCCCACCGCCCGCCCCGGGGAGCAGAGCCGAGATGAGTGACCGCCTCGGGCCCAGCTGTGATCACCAAGAGGGGTGCATCACTTGCGGGGACGAGGCGGTGGAGCTGCGCGTCGTCCGTATCGACCGCGAGCGCGAGCTCGCCCTCTGCGAGCGTGGGGAGGACGGCGCGCGGGAGACCGTCGAGATCGCCCTGGTGACTCCGGTGAGCGAGGGGGACGTGCTGCTCGTGCACGCCGGCACCGCGATCGCCTCGCTCGGGAGCGAGGTGGCGGCATGAGCCTGAAGTACGTCGACGAGTACCGCGACGCCGAGCTCGGACAGGCGCTCGCCGGGGAGATCCTGGCCGCGGTGGAGCCGGGCCGCCACTACAAGCTGATGGAGGTCTGCGGCGGGCACACCCACTCCATCTACAAGTACGGGCTCGACGACCTGCTTCCCGAGAACGTCGAGCTGGTGCACGGGCCGGGGTGCCCGGTCTGCGTGATGCCGATGGGCCGCATCGACGACGGCATTTCGATGGCCCACGAAGACGGCGTCATCTTCGCTTGCTTCGGCGACATGATGCGGGTGCCGGGCTCGGAGAAGACCTTCACCGACGCCAAGGCCGACGGGGCCGACATCCGCATGGTCTACTCGCCGCTTGACGCGCTGCGGATCGCCAAGCAGAACCCGGACCGGGACGTGGTCTTCTTCGCGATCGGCTTCGAGACGACCGCGCCCTCGACCGCGCTGACCCTGAAGCGGGCGAAGGCCGAGGGCGTACCCAACTTCTTCTGCATGTGCAACCACGTCACGATCGTGCCGCCGCTGCGGGCGCTGCTCGACTCGCCCGACCTGCGGCTGGACGGCTTCATCGGCCCCGGGCACGTCTCCACCGTCGTCGGCGCGAGGCCGCTCGAGTTCATTCCCGCCGACTACGGCAAGCCGATCGTGGTCTCGGGCTTCGAGCCGCTCGACATACTGCAGTCGATCCACATGATCCTCACCCAGCTCGCCGAAGGCAGAGCAGAGGTCGAGAACCAGTACGCGCGGGTCGTCCCCTACGAGGGCAACCTCGCGGCCCTGAAGGTGATGTCCGAGGTGTTCGAG
The DNA here is from genome assembly GCA_963813725.1 of uncultured Solirubrobacterales bacterium. Taxonomy (GTDB): domain Bacteria; phylum Actinomycetota; class Thermoleophilia; order Solirubrobacterales; family 70-9; genus VGBV01. The sequence continues at coordinate 39,694 of CAWFAI010000008.1, read as the reverse complement.
CTGCGCCCGCATTTCGAATGGCGGGGCCTCGGTTTCATCTCCCAGAGCGCGCTGCGGCTCTCGGACGCCTACGCCGACCTCGATGCCGAGCAGCGCTGGAGCGTGCCGGGCGTCCGGGTCGCGGACCCCAAGGCCTGCCAGTGCGGCGAGGTGCTGAAGGGCGTGATCAAGCCCTGGGAGTGCAAGGTGTTCGGCACCGCCTGCACCCCCGAGCACGCGATCGGGACCTGCATGGTCTCGCCGGAGGGCGCCTGCGCCGCCTACTACAACTACGGCCGCTTCGCGCGCGAGAAGGAGGTCGTCTGATGGCCGAGGCCGTCTCAGACCGCGAGCAGAAGATCCTGGGGATCATCGAGACGGCACGCTCGAAGCCGGCGCGCTTCAAGGATGAGCAGATCACGATGGCCCACGGAGCGGGTGGCAAGGCGACGCAGACGCTGATCGAGGGCCTGCTGGTGCCGGCCTTCGGGTCGGAGACCGGCGCCGAGATGGGCGACTCGGGGACGGTCAGCGTCGACGGCACCGGCCTGGCGATGACCACGGACAGCTTCGTCGTCAAGCCGATTCGCTTCCCCGGAGGCTCGATCGGCGAGCTCGCGGTCAACGGGACCGTCAACGACCTGGCGGTGGCGGGGGCCCAGCCGCTGGCGCTGACCCTGTCAATGGTGCTCGAGGAGGGCTTGCCCTCGGACGTGCTGCGCGCCGAGGTCGAGGCGATGGCGACCGCCGCCGAGACGGCCAGCGTCGAGGTCGTCGCCGGCGACACCAAGGTCGTCGAGCGCGGGGCCTGCGACCAGATGTATCTCTGCACCGCGGGCGTCGGGCGCATCGACGATCGCGCCGAGCTCTCGACCTCGGCGCTCGAGCCAGGAGACCGCATCCTCGTCTCGGGCCCGATCGGCGAGCACGGAACGGCGATCATGCTCTCGCGCGGGGAGTTCGACCTCCAGGCGGAGATCGAGTCGGACACACGTTCACTGTGGCCCGCAGTAGACGGTCTGCTGGAGGCGGTCGGCCCCTCGGTGCGCTGCATGCGCGACGCGACGAGGGGCGGCGTCGCCTCGGTCCTGAACGAGCTCGCGCGCGCCTCGCGGGTGGCGATGACGGTCTCGGAGGGCGACGTCCCGGTGCAGCCCGCCGTCGTCGGTGCCGCCGAGATGCTGGGAATCGATCCGATGTACATCGCCAACGAGGGCGTGTTCGTCGCCTTCGTCGCGCCGGACGCCGCCGACCGAGCGCTGGAGGCGCTGCGCTCGGCACCCGGCTGCGAGCGGGCGACCGAGATCGGCGAGGTGCGCACCGAGCCGCCGGGGATGGTCCTGGTCGAGACCGCCTTTGGTGGGCGGCGGGTGATGGACCAGCTCGTCGGCGACCCGCTGCCGAGGATCTGCTGATGGAGCGTGTTGTGGAGCCTTTGATGACTGAACAGAAGCCGTAACGCGAGGAGGAGAGATGGCACCAGCGACGGAGTTCGTACCGGATCAGGCCACGACCGAGGCGGTCGAGGCGCACGTGATCTGGATGACAACCGGCCTCGGCTGCGACGGCGACTCCGTCGCGATGACCTCGGCGGTCAACCCGAGCCTGGAGGACATCGTCACCCAGGCGATCCCCGGGATGCCGAAGGTGATCGTCCACAACCCCGTGCTCGCCTACGAGGTCGGGGACGAGTTCATGCAGGCCTGGTACGACGCCGAGGCCGGCAAGCTCGATCCGTTCGTGCTGGTGGTGGAGGGCTCGATCCCGAACGAAGAACTGAGCGGCGAGGGCCACTGGTCCGCGATGGGGACCGATCCCTCCACGCGGTCAGCCGATCACGACGAACGAGTGGGTCGACCGCCTGGCGCCCAAGGCCGCGGCCGTGGTGGCGCTCGGCACCTGCGCCACCTACGGCGGCATCCCCGCGATGAAGAACAACCCGACCGGGGCGATGGGCCTGCCGGACTACCTCGGCTGGGACTGGAAGTCCTCGGCCGACCTGCCGGTGGTCTGCATCCCCGGCTGCCCGGCGCAGCCCGACAACACGACCGAGGCGCTGCTGTATCTGGCGCTGCACCTCGCCGGCCGGGCGCCGGTGCCCGAGCTCGACGAGGCGCTGCGGCCGAAGTGGCTGTTCGGGCGCACGGTGCGCGAGGGCTGCAACCGCGCCGGCTTCTCCGAGCAGGGCGAGTTCGCGACCGAGTACGGCTCCGATCACCGCTGCCTGGTGAAGCTGGGCTGCAAGGGCCCGGTGGTGAAGTGCAACGTGCCGGTTCGCGGCTGGCAGAGCGGCGTCGGCGGCTGTCCCAACGTCGGCGGCATCTGCATGGCCTGCACGATGCCCGGGTTCCCCGACAAGTACATGCCCTTCATGGACGAGGACGCCTACGGGAAGCTGAGCGCGAACATGCTCAAGTTCACCTACGGGCCGCTCGTCCGCTGGGGACGGAAGCGCAACATGCGCAACAAGTACGACCGCGAGCCCGAGTGGCGCACTCGGGGCGGGGAGCTGAAGACGGGCTACAAGTCCCGGTCCGCCGGCTACGCCCCGCCCGGATCCTGACCACGACCTTCGGATAGGAGAGAGAACAGATGGCAACCACACAGACGCCCCCCACCCAGAAGAAGGTCGCGGTCAAGGAGATGTCCTGGGACCCGATCACCCGCATCGTCGGCAGCCTCGGGATCCACACGGAGATCGACTTCGAGGCCAAGAAGGTCGAGAAGGCGTGGTCGACGTCGATGATCTTCCGCGGCTTCGACATCTTCATGAAGGGCATCGACCCCCGCGACACGCACTTCATCACCAGCCGCATCTGCGGCATCTGCGGCGACAACCACTGCACGACCTCGTGCCTGAACCAGAACATGGCCTACGGCGTCAAGCCCCCGGTGCTCGGTGACCTCGGCTACAACCTGGCCGAGGCGGCGGACTACATGTTCGACCACGCGATCTTCAACGACTGCATGGCGAACGTGGACTTCTGCGAGCAGATGGTGAAGGAGACCAACCCGTCGCTGCTGGCGACGGCGGAGTCCACCGCGGCTCCCCATTCGGACATCCACGGCTACAAGACGATCGCCGACATCATGCGCTCGCTGAACCCGTTCACGGGCGACTTCTACCTGGAGACCCTCCAGGTGGCGCGCTATACGCGCGAGATGTACTGCCTGTTCGGCGGCCGGCACACCCACCCCTCGACGATCATGCCGGGCGGGGTCACGGTCGATATCACGCACCAGACGTGCACGGATTACTACGTGCGGCTGATGCGCTACATCGACTACGTCAAGCGCTCGGTGCCGATGCACGACGACCTCTACGACTTCTTCCTGCAGGAGTTGCCGGGGTACGACATGGTCGGCTACCGCGACACCGACCTGGTCTGCTGGGGCTATTTCGATGACCCCGACGTGGTCGACTACGACTACAGGACGATGACCGACTGGGGCCGGGCCCGCTACATCACGCCCGGCGTCTCGTTCAAGGGAGAGCTGGTCACGACCGACCTCGTCGAGATCAACGGGATGATGCGGATCCTGCTCGGCAGCTCCTATTTCGACGATTGGACCGACGAGGAGACGTTCGTCACCGAGGACCCGCTCGGGAACCCGATCGACAAACGCCATCCCTGGAACAAGGTCACCCTGCCGAAGCCGCAGAAGCGCGACTGGCAGGACAAGTACAGCTGGGTCGCGTCGCCGCGCATGTACGACGCGCGCAACGACACCTACGTCGCCAGCGACACCGGCGGCGGCCCCTTCGCCCGCCAGTGGGTGACGGCGAAGGCCGGGATCGTCGACTTCGGCTACGCGAAGGCGACCGGGGACTCGATCCAGATGACCCTGCCGAGAACGGCCTCCAAGCCCGAGATGGAGCTGGAGTGGAAGGTGCCGGAGAAGTCGAACGCGATCGAGCGCGATCGCGCCCGGACCTATCACCAGGCCTACTCGGCGCTGATCGGGCTGCACTGCCTGGAGCGAGCGCTGAAGGAGGTGCGCGAGGGCCGCACGAAGTCGTGGAACGACTTCAAGGTTCCGAACGACGCCATCTCGGTCGGCTTCTGCGAGGCGGCCCGCGGGGTGCTCTCCCACCACATGGTGATCCGCGACGGGAAGGTGGCGAACTACCAGCCCTACCCGCCGACGCCGTGGAACAGCAACCCGCGCGACACATACGGAACTCCCGGCCCCTACGAGGACGCGATCCAGAACACGCCGATATTCGAGGAGAACGGCCCGGAGAATTTCAAGGGCATCGACATCATGCGGGCGGTGCGGAGCTTCGACCCGTGCCTGCCCTGCGGCGTGCACATGTACACCGGCAAGGGTCGGGTGACGAAGGTCCAGCACACGCCGACCGGCATGAGCTGATCCGGCGATGACGACCGATGCCCAGAACGGGTCGCCCGGCATCAGCCCGGGCGACCCGGAGGCTCTCGACCCCGAGGTCCTGATGGAGCGCGTGGAGCGCCTCTCGGCCGAAGTCGACCGCATCGCCGACCCGGCCGCGCGCGAGTCGGCCCAGGAGCTGCTCGCCGCGGTCATGGACCTCTACGGCGAGGGGCTGCAGCGGATCCTCGGCACGATGGAGGACGCGGGCGAGGCCGGCGAGTCGATACGCCGCGAGCTCAGCGAGGACGGGGTGGTCGCCAGCCTGATGTTGATCCACGACCTCTACCCGGTCGGGCTCGAGGAGCGGGTCGCCGAGGCCCTCGACAGCGTCCGCCCCTACATGGAGTCCCACGGCGGCGACGTGAAGCTGCTCTCGCTCGAGCACGGCGTCGCCAGGCTCCGGCTGGAGGGCAGCTGCGACGGCTGCCCGGCTTCGGCCTCGACGCTGGAGCTGGCGATCAAGCAGGCGCTCGACGAGGCCGCGCCGGACCTCGCGGGCCTCGAGGTGGAGGGGATCGCCGAGGGCTCACCCGCGGGTCTGCGCGCCGACGAGGCGCTCTCCGGGCACGCCCCTACCCGTCGTCCATGTCGGCGGCGACGGAGCCAACGGCTCGGCGCTCGGCCGCGGGAAACGAGGCAACGCCGCCGACCTCGCTCCGCCGATCGGCTCAGCGGGCTGGGTCGACCTGCCACAGGGCATGATGCCCGCCGAGGGCCTGATGGCCCGGACCGGCGCGGGCGAAATCAAGGTGGTGATCGCCAACGTCGGCGGCTCGCTGCTCGCGTTCCGCGACCGCTGCGCCGCCTGCGAGTCCGAGCTCATCGCCGGCGAGCTCAAGGGAGGGGTCCTCGCCTGTCCCCAGTGCGAGCGCCGCTATTACCTGCCGCGCGCGGGCCGCTCGATGGATGAGGAGAAGCTTCTGCTCGAGCCCGTCCCGCTGCTGCCGGGGGATGGCTCGGTCAGGATCGCTGTTCCGGCACCCGCATGAGCGAGCCGAACGGCACAGGCCGCAGCCGCGCGGAGCTCGTCTCCAGCCTGCGCAGGCTCTCGCGCCCCAGCGCCACGGACCCGAACGGGAACGGCGGCGCCGGGGTAGAGCGCTGCGAGCTTTGCGGCAACGAGCTGCCCGAGAGCCACCGCCACCTGCTGCACCTGACCGAGCGGAGGATCCTGTGCGCTTGCGCGACCTGCTGGGCGCAGCGCTCGGGCGACCCCGAGCTGCGCCCGACCGGCAGCCGCATCGTCTGGCTCGACGACTTCGAGCTGCCCGAGGAGCTGTGGGCCAAGCTGCAGGTCCCGATCGGCCTCGCCTTCTTCATGCGCTCCAGCGTCGCGGAGGCGGTCGTCGCCATGTACCCGAGCCCGGCGGGGGCGACCGAGTCCGAGCTCGACCTCCCCGCCTGGGATGAGCTCAGCGAGCTCAACCCGATCCTGACCGGGATCGAGCCGGACGCCGAGGCGCTTGTCGTGAACCGGATCTCCGAGCCGCACGAGTTCGTGATCGCCCCGATCGACGAGTGCTACGGGCTGGTCGGTGCGATCAAGATGAGCTGGGAGGGGATCTCAGGCGGGCCCGGCGATCGAGCGCGAGGTGCCGGCCTTCTTCGCGGACCTTCGGCGGCGCGCCGGGGTTGAGGCGGCCTGATGCCGGGGGTCCCGTCACTCGGGGGCCCGACCGGGCCCAGGGAACGTCCTCCGGGCGTCGACGACGAGCTGCCGGCGAACGGCCGGGCGCTCGAGACGGCGCCGCCGGCTGGCCAGCCCTGGCTCAGCTTCGAGGTCAGCCGGCGTGCGGCCGGTCGAGCACGCGGCGGCGCCGACGCTCTCGTTCACGCTCGACGTCAACGACCGCTCGGGGCGCGAGGTGTTCGTAGTCGCGCTCGTCGTCCAGATCCAGCTCGAGCCGATCAAGCGGACCTACGACGAAGCCACGCGCGAGCGACTGAAGGAGCTCTTCGGCGAGCCGGGCCGCTGGGCGACCACGGCGCGGCGGATGGTCTGGAGCACGGAGTCGGTGCTCGTCAACGCCTTCAGCGGTTCGACCTCCGTCGAGGTGCCGGTGGCCTGCAGCTACGACCTCGAGCTGGCGGCGAGCCGGTACTTCAGCTCACTCGATGATGGCGAGGTGCCGCTCGTCTGGCACTTCAACGGCAGCGTCTACTACCAGTCGGATGACGAGCGCCTGCAGGTCGTGCAGATTCCCTGGGACACGGTCGCCGAGTACCGGATGCCCGTCTCGGCCTGGCGCAGGATGATCGAGATGCACTATCCACATCGGGGCTGGGTCGCGCTCGAGCCCGAGACCGTCGAGCGCCTCAACCGGCTCAAGGGCGCTCGGGGCGAGCACACGATCGATCAGACCGTCGCACGGATGCTCGACGAAGCGGAAGGACGCGGCCGGGGAGGCGCCGACATGAGCCGGACCGGGGTCGATGAGCTCGTCAGCTCGCTGCTGTACGAGGGCTACGCGCTCTACCCCTACACGCCGGGCGCCGCCAAGAACGCCACGCCGACCCCGTTCGGGATCGTCTACCCCCCCGAGTACGCGAGCGCTCAGCCGGCGGCCTTCCCCCTGCTCCGTCTTGAATGCGTGCTGCGCGGCGGGCCGGAGGCCCGGGTGACCGGCTCGGTCCGCTTCCTGCAGGCGGCGGGCGAGCGTCACAAGGGCACCGAGCGCCGGCTGGACCCCGGAAGCGCCGCGCTCGCCGAGCTCGCGCGCGAGCCGGTGGGGCTGGAGTTCGAGTTCCCTCCCGAAACCGACATCCAGGAACAGCATGCTGGGATGCCGCCGCTTCGCGGCCGTGTGCGGATGCGCGCCGAGCTGCTCGGTCCCGAGCTCGCCAGGGTCAAGCTCTGCGTCCACAACGACTCCGAGATCGGGCCTTTCGAGGGCGCCGAGCCGACGCGCGCCGAGGCGCTGCGTCGCAGCCTGCTTTCGGTGCACCCGATGCTCGAGGTGGAGGGAGGCAGCTTCGTCTCGCCGCTCGAGCGCGATGGTCCCGCGGGCGAGGCCGCCGACGCCTCCGAGGCGGTCAACACGTTCCCGGTCCTGGTCGGCGACGGCGACGCCGCGGTCCTCGGCGCCGCGATCATGCTGCCCGAGCACCCCGAGCTGGCGCCGGAGAGCCTCGGCAACCTGTTCGACAACACCGAGATCGAGGAGGCGCTGCTGCTGCACGTGCAGGCGCTGAGCGACGAGGAGCGCGAGGGCATCTCGCAGCAGGACCCAGCGGTGCGCGAGATGATCGAGCGCGCGGACAGCGTCACCGACGACGAGATGCTCGGGCTGCACGGCCGCCTCACCTACAAGGAGCCCGGGGCCGGCGAAGACGCCGGTGGCGAGCGCACCGACGGCACCCAGCTGGTGCCGCCCGCAGGCATCGACGTCACCCCCGGCGAGCACGAGCTCGAACTGGGGCCGAAGCGCGTCAAGCTCGGCGACAAGGTCGTGCTCCGGCCCGGGACCGGGGGGGACGTCTACGACAAGATGCTGCACGGACGAACCGCGACCGTGGAGCGCATCTACAAGGGCTACGACGAACGCGTCTATCTCGGCGTCACGGTCGACGACGATCCTGGTCAGGAGCTGCTGCGCGAGACGGGCCGCTACCTGTTCTTCTTCGCGGACGAGGTCGAGGTGCCCGCGTGACCGGGCCCGACGAGACGCGCGAAGAACGCATCATGCTCGAGCAGGCGGCGCGCCGCGCCGAAGAGCAGGAGCTCGACTCGCGAATGGAGAAGCAGATCCTGGTCGCCGGCGTCGGCAATGCCTGGCTGGGCGACGACGGCTTCGGTGGCGTCGTCAGCAAGCGGCTCGAGGAGCGTGAGCTGCCCTCGGGCGTGCGAGTGATGGACTTCGGCTCGGGAGGCCTGGACCTCGCCTACGAGGTGATGAAGGGCTACCACGCCCTCGTCCTGATCGACGTCTCCAAGCAGGGCGGGAAGCCCGGCAGCCTCTACGTGATCGAGCCCGATCCGGACGAGATCGCAGGTGGGATCGAGGACGGGGAGGTGCTCAATCCGCACGGCATGGACCCGGCGACGGTGCTGCGCTTCGTCAAGGCGGTACACGGTTGGCCGGGCAAGGTGGTCGTGATTGCGTGCGAACCGACCGATGTCGAGGAGATCGCGATGGAGCTCTCGCCCGAGGTCGAGGCGGTGGTCGAGAAGGCGACCGAGCTGGTGCTCGCCCAGATCGCCGAGCTTCAATCCGACGAGGCCTATCGGGCGGGGAGTGGCTGATGCACGAGCTCTCGCTCAGCTCGGCGATCATCGACACCGTGCTCCGTCACGCCGAGGGCAGGCCGGTGAGCGTCGTCGAGATGCGCATCGGCCGCTTGCGCCAAGTGGTGCCGGACTCGCTCAGCTTCTACTTCGAGATCGTCTCCCGCGACACGCTCGCCGAGGGCGCTTCGCTGGAGCTGGAGCTGATCGACGCCTTGATGCGCTGCTCCGCCTGCGGGCACGAGTGGGACCCGGCGCCGCGGCCCGCCGAGAGCTCCGAGCAGGTGATGCTTCTGCCGCAGTTCCGCTGCCCCAGCTGCGGAGAGGCGGGCGCCGAGGCCATCAGGGGCGAGGAGTTCGAGGTCGAGTTCATAATGGTCGAGGAACCGGCCGGGGCGCCGGGCTAGAGAGGAGACGGGATGCATCGCACCAAGGTCAAGGTCGCCGAGGACGCGCTCGACGCCAACACCACGATCGCCCACGCCAATCGCGCCGACTTCGATCGCGACGACGTCACCGTCATCAACCTGATGTCGGCCCCGGGCGCCGGCAAGACCACACTCCTGGAGGCCTCGCTGGCCGATCTCGAGGGAGTCCGCGCCGGTGTGCTCGAAGGCGACGTGCAGGGCTCGATGGACGCCGACCGCCTGGCGGCGATGCACATCCCAGTCGTTCAGATCAACACCGACAGCGGCTTCGGCGGCGAGTGCCACCTGGACGCCAACATGGTCCGCACGGCGCTTCCCGACCTGCCGCTCGCCGAGATCGATCTGCTGATCGTCGAGAACGTCGGCAACCTCGTCTGCCCCGCCGAGTTCCGGATCGGGGAGGACGCAAAGGCGATGGTCTGCTCGGTCACCGAGGGCGAGGACAAGCCGCTCAAGTACCCGCTCATGTTCCGCTCGTGCGAGCTCGTCGTCGTCAACAAGATCGATCTGCTCGAGCACCTCGACTTCGACCTCGAGAAGTTCCTCGGCAACGTCGAGGCGGTCAACCCCGACGCCCGCCGGATGCTGCTCAGCGCCAAGACCGGTGAGGGGGTCGGCGAGTTTCGTGAGTGGCTGGCCACGGTGGGGGAGCGGGCGCCGGCCCGAGCGTGACTCCGGCCGCCCAGGCAGAGGCGCTGGCCGGGCGGATAGACGAGCTTCTCGGCGTCCGCTCCGAGGCCAACGAGCGCTATTTCCGCGCGCAGGCCGAGCCGCTGGCGCGGCTCTGCCACGCGATGGCCGAGCGCTTTGCCCGCGGCGGCAGGCTGGTCGCGCTGGGCCTCTCGCCCGCGGCGCGCACCGACGTCCGCCACGTCACCGTCGAGTTCGTGCACCCGGTGATCGTCGGCAAACGGGCGCTCCCGGCAATCGGCCTCTCGCGCGAAGGCGGACCGCTCGAGGCTCAGATCGAGCTGATCGCCGAGCCGGACGACATCGCGATCGCGTTCGGCGCCGACGAGGACGGCGGGCAGGAGGTCCGGGCGGGCGTGGCCGCAGCGAGGGAGCGGGGCTGCCTCACCCTCGCCTTCTCGCCGGCGGGGGCCGAGTGGGAGCTCGTGCCCGAGGCCGACGACGCTTTCGTGCGCCAGGAGCTCTGCGAGACGGCCTACCACGTGCTCTGGGAGCTGGTCCACGTCTTCTTCGACCACCGCGGCCTGCTCTCGGGCCGCGAGCAGCGGCCGACGCACGACACGGGCCACTCGAGCTTCCTCTATCCGTTCCTGTCGGAATCCGAAAGCGAGCTCGAGCCCGTCGTCGAGGACGTCCGCTCGTCGGCTCTACTGAAGGCGACCGAGGTCTCCGAGCTTCGCGCTCAGACGCTGGGCGAGGGGCGCGACCAGCTGATCGCCGCGGCCGACACGCTCCGTACCTGCTTCGAGGGCGGCGGCAAGCTGCTGGCGCTGGGCAACGGCGGCTCGGCCACGGACGCGATGGACCTCGTCGCCGACCTTCGCTATCCGCCGGCGGGATCCGATTGGCCGCCGAGGCGAGCGATCGACCTGACCGAGGACACCGCGATCATCACCGCGGTCGGCAACGACATCGGCATCGAGGAAATCTTCCAGCGCCAGGTGATCGCCTACGGCCGCCGCGGCGACGTCCTCATCGCCCTCTCGACCAGCGGCAACTCGGCGAACATGGTCGAGGCGCTGGCCGAGGCTCGCCGGCGCGAGCTCGCCACGGTGGCGATGGTCGGTTACGACGGCGGGCGGGTCGCCGCTGAGGAGCTGGCCGACCACGTGATCGTGACCCGCTCGCAGAACATCCCCCGCATCCAGGAGGCGCAGGCGAGCGCCTACCACGTACTCCGGGAGCTGGTCGAGCTGGTCGGCCCCGAGCGGGCCGCGCGGGGCGGGTGAGCGCGGAGCCCGCAGGGCGCCGGCGGGTCCGCGCCCGGGTCGAGGGAACGGTGCAGGGGGTCGGCTTTCGCCCCTACGCCTTCCGTCTCGCCTCCGAGCTCGGCCTCGACGGGTGGGTGCTGAACGACGAGCGCGGCGTCCTGCTCGAGGTCGAGGGCGACCGGGTCGGGGTGGACGCCTTCCTCTCTCGCCTGCCGGCCGAGGCGCCGCCGCTGGCGGCGGTCGAGCGGGTTCGAAGCGAGGAGATCGACCCGGACGGGGCGGGACGGGGCTTCGAGATAGTGCAGAGCGAGAGGGGGGGCGAGGCGGCGGCGGCGGTCTCGCCCGACAGCGCCAGCTGCGATCAGTGCCTGGCCGAGGTCTTCGACCCGGCCGACCGCCGGCACCGCTACCCGTTCACCAACTGCACCAACTGCGGCCCGCGGTTCACGATCGTGCGCGGCGTTCCCTACGACAGGCCGCTGACGACGATGGCCGGGTTCGAGATGTGCGAGGCCTGCCGAGCCGAGTACGAGGATCCGCTCGACCGGCGCTTTCACGCCCAGCCCAATGCCTGCCCGGACTGCGGCCCGAGGGCATGGGTCGCGGGCCCCGACGGGGCGGAGATTCCGCCCGGCGAGCTGGCTGCGCCGGGCGGCGACGCGATCGCCGCGGCCGCCGCCCAGCTCGCGGCGGGGCGAATCGTCGCGGTCAAGGGCATCGGCGGCTTCCACCTCGCCTGTCTCGCCGCCGACGAGGGCGCGGTCGCGGCTCTGCGCTCGCGCAAGCACCGCGAGCAGAAGCCGTTCGCGCTGATGGCCCCGAGCCTGGAGGCGGCGGGGTCGCTGATCGTGGCCGGCGAGGCCGAGCGGCGCCTGCTCGGCGGCCGCGAGCGCCCGATCGTGATCGGGCGCAGACGGGACCTGGAAGGCGACCAGGGCGGAGTCCGCGTGGCGCCGTCAGTGGCCCCCGCGTCAGCCGACCTGGGCGTGATGCTGCCCTACTCGCCGCTTCATCATCTGCTCCTCTCCGACCTCGAGCGCGCGGCGGGCCCCGGCGCGAGCCTGGTGATGACCTCGGGCAACCTCTCCGAGGAGCCGATCGCCTACGAGGACGAGGACGCTGTGGCGCGGCTGGCCGCGATCGCGGACCTGTTCCTGCTCCACGACCGCCCGATCCAGACCCGTACCGACGACTCGGTCGTGCGAGCGGTGGGCGATGCCGGCCGCTCCGCCCCGGGTCCGCTGCTGATGCGGCGCTCGCGCGGGTACGTCCCGGACGCGGTCCCGCTGCCCGTCGCGGCGCCGGCGCCGGTGCTCGCCTGCGGGGCGGAGCTGAAGAACACCTTCTGCCTGGCCAAGGGAGGACGCGCCTGGGTCGGGCATCACATCGGAGACCTCGAGAACTACGAGACGCTGACCTCGTTCGCGGCCGGCATCCAGCACTTTCAGCGCCTGTTCGCGATCGAGCCCGAGATCGTCGCGCACGACCTCCACCCCGAGTACCTCTCGACGAAGCACGCGCTCGAGCTCGATGGCGTGCGGCGCCTCGGCGTGCAGCACCACCACGCGCACATGGCGGCCTGCCTCGGCGAGCACGGTGAGGTCGGCGAAGCGGTGGGCGCGATCTACGACGGCACCGGGTACGGGCCCGACGAGACGGTCTGGGGCGGCGAGCTGCTCGTCGGCGGCATCGGCTCCTTCGAGCGTGCCGGCATGCTGTGGCCGGTGCGCCTGCCCGGCGGCTCCGCCGCCATCCGCGAGCCGTGGCGCATGGCCTGCGCCTGGCTCTCGGTGGCGGAGGGCGCCCAGGAGCCGGGGCTGCCGCGGGCCCTGGAGACCGAGGTCGAGCGCGGCGCCTGGCTCGACGTATGCGAGCTCGTGCGGACGGGCGTCGCCTCACCGCCGACGACGAGCATGGGCAGGCTGTTCGACGCCGTCGCCGCGATCTGCGGGATCGGCGCGCGGGTCGACTACGAGGGCCAGGCCGCGGCCGAGCTCGAGGCAGTCGCCGACCTCGGTGAGAGGGGCGCCTATCCGCTCCCCGTCGTCGACGAGGGCGTGGTGCTGCTGGACGCCCGCGAGCTCGTCCGGCTGGCCAGGGACGACGCCGCCGCCGGAAGGCAGCCCGGGTTGATCTCCGCCCGCTTTCACAATGCCGTCGCCGAGGCCACCGCTGCGGCCTGCGCTGCCGAGGCGGGGCGGCGGGGCCTGGAGATCGTGGTGCTCTCGGGCGGCGTCTTCCAGAACCGCTTGCTGCTGGAGCGGGCGGGGCAGCGCCTCGCGGCCCTTGGCCTGCGTGTGCTGGCGCCGCGGCTGCTGCCGCCGAACGACGGCGGCATCTCCTACGGACAGGCGACAATCGCGGCGGCCTCTGTCGCCGACTCGCGGTAACTTGCCTGCGATGGCTTCACCCAGCGCGGGAACTGCGACCGCGGATGCCCGCGAGCGCATCCTCGACTCCGCATACGAGCTCTTCTCGCAGAACGGCATCCGCGCCGTCGGCATCGAGGCCGTGCTCGCGCACTCGGGTGTCGCTCGCCAGACCCTCTACCGCCATTTCGAATCCAAGCAGAACCTGGTGATCGCCTTCCTGGAACGGCGCGAGGAGGTCTGGACCCGGCGCTGGCTGCAGGACGAGGTCGAGGCGCGGGAGAGCGACCCCGCCGAGCGGCTGCTGGCGATCTTCGACGTCTTCGACGAGTGGTTCCGGGAGCCGGGCTTCGAGGGGTGCACCTTCATCAACGTGATGCTGGAGCACCCCGACAGCTCCGATCCGATCAATCGCGCAGGCGTCGACTACCTCGCTGGGATCAGGGAGTTCCTCGAGGAGCTCGCGCGGCAGGCGGGGGTGCCGGAGCCTGACGACTTCGCCCGCCAGTGGCACATCCTGATGAAGGGGTCGATCGTCGCCGCCGGCGAGGGCGACCGGGAGGCGGCGCTGCGGGCCAAGCGGATCGGCGCGCTGTTGCAGCGCGACGCGGGCCTGTCCTCGAACGGGGCCGGGCGCTAGACCGTAGGGCCGAAGCTCGGGCGGCCCTCCCAGCCCGGACCGACGCGGCTGCGCACCTGCTGGCGGCCTCGGCGCAGCACCCGGACGGGGTGCGGGCCCATCGCCCACGGATGCGGTCCGATCGTGCCGTAGTGCTCGCGGAGCACGGCCTTGAGCTCGCCGCGGTGCTCGCCGCAGGCGTAGCGGGCGCGACCGTAGAGGCCGCCGCCATGCCAGAGCAGCCAGCGGCCCGGGTCGGCGTCGACGTACTCGCCGAACAGCAGCTCCTGCAGCTGTGCCTCGAGCGCGCGCCGGGTCTCGGGGTCGGGCTCGGCGTCGCAGAACTCGCACTTGAAGAGGATGCGGACCGGCATCGCGTTTGAGTCGGCGCTAGTCGCCCTCGCCCTCGTCGTGGTCGTGGTCGTGGTGCTCGGGGCCCTCGAGCCCCTTCTGGTGAACGTGCGGGTGGGAGTGGGTCACGTCGCCGTGGCTGTGCTCGTGCTCGTGCTCGGTGTGCTGGTGTGTGTGGTCCGTGTGGGGATGGCTGTGGCGCTCCCCGTCGTGCTCGTGCTCGTGGCTGTGCGCCCTGTCGTGCTCGTGTGCTTTGCTCGGCATGCCGTCCTCCTGGCTAGCTCGCCATTCAGTATGCCCGGCTTCCGCCGGGATGCAACCGCTGCTGCAGCTACCTAGGTCAGGCCCACGTACCAGAGGCCGAACATGAGCCCGAACAGGCCGAGCGCCGGAATCAGAACGGCTCGGTAGACCGGCTCGATCACCGGGCGTGTGAGCACCCACGCGAAGGCCGTGGTGCAGGCCGCCATCGAGATGACCGACATCGGCGCGAACACCGCGAGCGCGGCGGCCGCCTCCAGCTGCGTCGGCAGCGCGGCGATCAGCAACAGCACCACCGCGCCGGTTCCGGCAAGTCCGTGGAGGACGCCGATCCCGAAGGCCTGAGTCGGGGTCCGCACGGCCACGTGGTCGTGGTGGCCGTCGCCGCGATGTAGATGGCGATGCCCATGGCCGTCGTGGTGGTGCTTCCCGGCGCGGTAGTCGCCTCGCGCCCATTTCCACATCACCCTCGCCGCCAAGACGACGATGACCACTCCCACGGCCTTCTCGGCGCCGCTCTCGAGCCAGGCCGGCAGCTCGGACTTGAGGAGGATCAGGGGCAGCCCGATCGCCAGCAGCATCGTCGCGTGGCCGAGGCCCCACCAGGCGCCGAGCCGGGCGGCGTCGCGGTGGTCGGCGTCGTCCGCTGCGACCAAGGAGGTGACCGCAATCAGGTGGTCGGGGTCCGAGGCGTGGCGCAGCCCGAGGACGAAGGCGATGCCAAGCGCGAGCAGGAGCGGGGCACCCTCGAATAGGCGCGTGAGGGACTCGTCGAGCTGCTCGACGGGCCGGAACAGGAACTCGAAGTCCATCAGCGGTCCCGCGAATCCTCGGCGCAGTCCGAGCAGAGCCCGGCGATCGGGAAGTGGGTGAACCGCGCCTCATGACCGAAGCGCTTGCGGATCAGGTCGCGGACCTCGTCGAGATCGTCGGGCTCGACCGCCGTGTGCCGGCCGCAGACGTCGCAGATCAGGTACTCGCGCGCCCCCAGGCCGATGCGTGCGTAGAGGCCGGGTCCATGCCCGAGGTGGACGTGGCGGACGAGGCCGATGCGCTCCAGCGCCTCGAGGTTGCGGTAGACCGAGGCCGCATCCGAGCGGCCCTGCAGCCGCTCCACGAGCTGCTCGGCCGAGATCGGCTCCGAAGCCTCGAACAGGGCCTCCAACACGATCCGGCGCGCGGCGGTCGCTCGCAGGCCTCCGTCCCTGATGGCAGCCAGGGCGGAATCGAGATCGGGGGCCTCGATCGGCACGGCTGAATGCGGGGTCGTCATTTGCGACTATCACACTATTGCGAGCGTGTCGCGATTGCAAACGCCCCAATTAGGCGGTGATGCCGTCCCAGGGGCGTTTCGAAGCCGGTCCTGCGGGAACCCTTCGTCCGTGGCCGGCAGATCGCTCGAGATCTATCTCAAGGATCACTTCGCCGGCTCGGCGGGCGGCGTTTCGTTGGCTTGGGAGATCGCCGAGGGCTGCGAGGACGACGCGTCGCGCAGGGAGATGGAGAGCATCGCTGCGGACATCGAGGAGGACAGGGACTCGCTGCGGAGAGTGATGGAAGCGCTCGAGGTGCAGCCCAGCCGCGTAAAGCAGGCCGGGGCCTGGATCGGAGAGAAGCTCGGCCGCATCAAGCTCAACACCACTGCGGCGGAGCGTCGCGTACTGCAATACGAGGCCATGATCATGGGCGTAACCGGCAAGCTCGAGCTGTGGCGTTCGCTAGCCAACGGGTCGCCGCCGGCGGGACTCGAGGGGGTGGACCGCGAGCGGCTGCAACAGCTCGAGCATCGCGCGGAGGACCAGCGTCGGAGGCTCGAGGACCTGCACGAGCAGGCGGCGGGGCCTCTGGTCAGAGACCGCTGAGCGGGCTAGGACCCCCGTTCAGGAGAACTCGTCGAGCGAGTTCAGCTGGCGGCGAAGCTCGTGGTCACGCTGGCTGCGAGGGACGCCGGACTCGCCGGTGACGGCCTCGTTGTAGCGGGGGTCGACGATCGCCCGGAAGCGCTCGGTTTCCGAGCCGGGTTCTTCCTCCCGGGGGGCCGGCCCCTTCAGGGCCTGCCCGCTCTTGCTCTCTTGCCCGCCCTTCCCCATGCTGATCCTCCTGGAACCTTTCTGAACTGCTTTGCTCAACAAAGGCCGTGGAAACGTTAGCACGACCTCACACTTCCTCTTGAACAACACCACAGGCGTGTAAAGGATTCGCCAACTTTTGTTGCGACGTGTCCTCTCCGTATAATCCCCGCTCCGTCGGTCCGTAAACCCGTCGCGCGCCCACTCGAAGAAGGCGCGGACCCGGGAGGTACAAGTGACGAAGCGCTATTCGCCCGAGCGGGCCTATCGCCCGCGCGTATCGCCGCCGAGCGTCGAGGACAAGGACGCTTGCGCGATCTACGCCTCGGTCCGCAAGGACGCCATTCCCAGCCATGACCCGGTGCCGCTGGCGCTGGCCTCGCTGCAGAAGATGCTCCACCGCGCCGGCAACGTCGACGGCGAGGGCGACGGCTGCGGCCTGCTGGTGGACATCCCCACGAAGATCTGGGCGGAGGAGGTCCGGCAGGGAGGCCACAGCCCCTCGCTCGCGCTCGACGCGGCCTTCACCGTGGCCCACGTGTTCGTGGAGCGCTCCGCGGACCTCGAGCGGATCCGCCACGACGCGCGCGAGATCCTCGGCGAGGCCGGCTTTCGCATCCTCGCCGAGCGGGTCGGAGCCGTGGACTCCTCGGCGCTTGGCCCCACGGCCCGCGAGGAGGAGCCCCACTTCTGGCAGTTCGCCGGCCTGGTCCCCGAGGCGGGGGCCGCCGAGTCGGTCAGCTTCAAGTTGAAGATCGAGCTCGAGGAGAAGCTCGGCGTCCACGTCGCCTCCTTCAGCGGCGCCACCTGCGTCTACAAGGTGATGGGCGCCCCGAGCGTCCTCGGCGGCTACTTCCCCGACCTCGCCGATGATCGGTTCGAGACGATCGGGTGCTTCGGGCACAACCGCTACTCCACCAACACCTGGCCCTCGTTCACGCGGGTGCAGCCCTTCGGGGTGCTCGGCCACAACGGCGAGATCAACACGATCGAGCAGCTGCGCCAGGAGGCGCGGATGCTCGGCATCCCGATCGGCGAGGGCAACTCGGACTCGCAGGACCTGGACCGCACGATCGAGACGCTCTGCCGCCGCGAGGGCCTGTCGCTGGCCGAGGCGATGGAGATGGTCGTGCCGCCGATCGTCGCCGAGATCGTGGCGCTGCCCGAGGACCTTCATTCCTTCTACATGTACGTGCGCCAGCTGATGGGGCCCTTCGCGCAGGGGCCGGTGGCGCTGATCGCCCGCCACGGGGACGAGTGCGTGTTCTCGGCCGACGCGCTCGGCCTGCGACCGCTGTGGCAGCTCGAGAGCCCCGATGACTTCGTCTTCAGCTCCGAGCCGGGGGTCGTCTCGGTCAAGGACATGGTCTCCGAGCCGAAGCCGATGGCGCCCGGCGAGAAGTTCATGGTCACGATCGACCGCGGCAAGCGCCGCTCCTCGCTGCACCCCCACGAGGAGATGCTGCTGATCGTGAAGAAGCGCTGGCTCGCTCGCGCCGGCGTCGACGAGATGCCCTACTACAAGGCGGAGCTGAAGGCGGGAGGCCCGCTTGAGGGACGCGAGGTCCCGGGCTACTCCGCGGCCGGCCCCTCGGATCCCGTCGAGGTCCCCGAGCGCGTGCTCGCCGGCTTCGGCTGGCAGCGCGACGACGTCAAGCTCGTGCAGCAGATGGCCTCGAACGGCGCCGAGCCGATCGGTTCGCTGGGCTACGACGGCCCGCTGGCCGCGCTCTCGCCCGAGCGCCAGAACCTGGCCGACTACTTCAAGGAGACGGTCGCCGTCGTCACCAACCCGGCAATCGACCGCGAGCGCGAGATCGAGCACTTCTCGACGCGCGCGATCTTCGGGCCGCGCCCCGCGATCGAGACGCCCGGCACCCACTCCGGCATCGTCGCCACCGACATTCCCGTCCTGCTGGGCGGCCACCACGAGATGGCGCCGCTGGGCGACGGCGTCTATCGCCGCATCGCCGCCGACCACGGCACCTACCTGCTGGAGGACCTGTGGGAGGAGTTCCGCGACCGCGTCGCCAGCGGCCACGAGGGCCGCGCCAAGGCGCTCGACATCGCCCTGCTGGAGTCCGAGACCACCGAGGGCGCGATCGGCCGGCTGCGCCAGGAGGCCGTCAAGGCCGTCAGCGAGGGCACCGAGCTGCTGGTGCTGACCGACCGCACCGTTTATGACGGCGAGCGGCGCTGGATCGACCCACACCTGGCGACATCGGCGATCGACCAGGCGCTGAAGGCCTACCGGGTCGGGCCCGGCGAGGTGAACCTGCGCAGGCGCTGCTCGATCGTGTTGCGCTCGGCATCGCTGCGCAACGTCCACGACGTCGCGCTCTCACTCGGGTTGGGCGCCAACGGCGTCTGCCCGTACGTGATGGTCGAGGTCGTCTGCGTGGATGAGTACGAGTCCGACGTCTCGAACCTGTGCTCCGCCCTGCGCAAGGGGATCGAGAAGGTGATCTCCACGATCGGCATCCACGAGTCGCGCGGCTACGCCCGCCAGTTCTCCTCGATCGGGGTCAAGCCCGAGCTCGCCGAGATCTTCCAAACCGAGGCCTTCGCCGCCAGCGAGCGCGGAGGGGTCGGCTTCGCGCAGCTTGACGCCGACACCGACGCCCGCCACAAGATCCTCGCCGGGGACGAGGAGTCGAAGCCGGCGAAGACGTTCCGCTTCTACCCCAAGGTCTACAAGGCCGCGATCGCCGCGGCCAACGGCAGCTCGGACTTCGCCGAGTACTCGCAGAAGGTCCGCGACCTCGAGGCCCAGAGCCCGATCTCGATGCGTCACGTGATGGGCCTGCGCCGCGAGGAGGGCCGCGACCCGGTCGACCCGGCCGGGGTGGACGCCGGCGTGGGCCACCACGACTACCCGATCGTGATCAGCTCGATGAGCTTCGGATCCCAGTCCGAGCCCGCCTTCCGCGCCTACGCCGAGGCCGGCAAGGCGATCAACATCCTCTGCATCAACGGCGAGGGGGGCGAGATCCAGGACATGTACGGCGACTACCGCAAGTGGCGCGGGCAGCAGGTGGCCTCGGGCCGCTTCGGGGTCTCGGCGGAGATGCTGAACAGCTCCTACGTCGCCGAGATCAAGATCGGCCAGGGCGCCAAGCCCGGCGAGGGCGGGCACCTGCCCGGCAAGAAGGTCTCCGAAAAGGTCGCCGCCGCGCGCAACGCCTCGCCGGGGACCGACCTGATCAGCCCCTCCAACAACCACGACCTCTACTCGATCGAGGACCTGGCCGAGCTGATCGACGAGCTCAAGACCGTCAACCCCGACCTGCGCGTGTCGGTGAAGGTGCCCGTTGTGCCGAACGTCGGCACGATCGGCCTCGGCATCGCCAAGGCGGGCGCGGACATCATCACGCTCTCGGGCTTCGAGGGCGGTACCGGCGCCGCGCGCCAGCACGCCCTGCGCCACGTCGGCCTTCCCTCCGACATCGGCACCCGCGCAGTGCACCGGGCGTTGATGGAGGCCGGGATCCGAAATCGGGTCGAAATCTGGGCCGACGGCGGCTACCGCCACGCGCACGACATCGTCAAGCTGCACTGCATGGGGGCCAACCGGGTCGCCTTCGGGACCCTGGCGATGGTCTCGCTGGGCTGCACGATCTGCCGCGGCTGCCAGCTCGACACCTGCCACGTCGGCATCGCCACCCAGATCGAGACCAAGCAGCAGGCGGACGAGCATGGGCTGAAGAAGTTCACCCCGCAGGCCGTCGACTCCGCGGCGGAGAGCTGCGCGCGCTTCTTCGCTGCGATGGGGGAGGAGGTCAAGGAGGTCGTCGGCTCGCTCGGCTACGAGCGCGCCCAGGACCTGGTCGGCCGCTACGACCTGCTCGAGCAGATCTCCCACCAGGGCGAGATCGACCTTGCCCCGCTGATCACCCCGCTGGAGGAGTTCCTGGACCTGGAGCCGATCGACATGCCGGTCGCCGAGGAGCTGGTCGAGGCCCGCGCCGAGGCCGGCCTGGTGCAGGCGAAGCCGATCCGGATGGAGGCCAAGCAGGCCTCGGCCGAGGTCGGCCGACTGGCCGAGCGGATCGAGTTCGGCGGCTCCTGCGTCCGCAGCGAGTTCCCCCGTGACGTCGACGCTAACGACCGCGTGCTGGGCGCCGAGCTGAGCGGCGCGATCTCTCGCGCCCGCATCTACGACGACGCCCCCGAGGGCTCCGAGCTCGACGCCCTCGCCGAGCTGCACTTCAACGGCGGCAGCGTCGCCGGGCAGGGCTTCGGCGCCTTCAACGCCTACGGAGTCACCTGCCGCGTCGAGGGCGGCGCCCAGGACGGCGCCGGCAAGGCGATGCTGGGCGGGACGGTCTCGATCCTGAAGGGCGAGAACGCCGACGGCGTCCGCGTCAACGGCTCGGTCGGCAAGTCCTTCGCCTACGGGGCCCAGCGGGGCCGGCTGTTCGTGCAGGGCTCGGCCGATTCGCGCTTCTGCATCCGCCTCTCGGGCGCCGACGTCGTGCTGGCGGGCGAGCCCGCCGAGCCGCTCGACGACGCCCGGGGCTGCCTGGTGGACCGGGCCAACGCCAAGGGCTTCGCCTTCGAGTACATGACCTCGGGCCGCGCCGTGGTCCTGGGCGATATCGGCCCCTGGGCGTGCGCCGGCATGACCGGCGGCCGCGTCTACGTCCGGGTGAACGAGAAATGGAATCTCGACCGCGAGGCGATCGAGAGGCGCCTGGGCGAGGGCGCGATCGTGAACGTGGCCGAGCTGGACGCCGAGGGCGAGCTGGACGTCCAGGACCTGCTGGGCCACTACGCCACCGAGCTGCGCGCCACGGGCCAGGACGGCGAGGCCGAGCGCATCGGCAAGCTCGCCGCCGAGGCTCGCCACCATTTCCTGGCGGTCATACCCGAGAGAGTCCAGGCCGACCCGAGCATCTCGACCGAGTAGGCGTCGGACCGCGCTCCCGGCTCAGGGCGCGCCACGCGGTGGTCGGCCGAGCTAGGGCGCGAAGACCCGGCAGGGCTCGCCGCGGAGCCCCGGGCAGGGCGGCAGCGGGGTGGGCGCCTGGACCCCGGGCGTCACCTGCGGCAGGATCAGGCGTGATTGGTTCTTCTTCGAGAACTTCACCGTCACGTTCGCGTCGCCGGCGGGCACGGTCTCGGCGAACGACCAGACGGGCTGGTCCCCGGCCGGCGGGGTGATCGTGATGCGGATCCTCGATCCGGCCCGGTAGACGTGCCCCTGGTAGTAGAGCGGGACAACGACTTTGGCGAACTCGCCCTTGGGCAGCTTCGCGGCGTCGTCGCGGCGCAGGCTCAGGATCGGCTCCAGCAGCGTGCTCTTGCGCTTGTCGAGCTTGCGCATGCTGGCCCGCAGCCAGCCGCTCTGGACGTAGGTCTCCTTGCCGTCGGGCCGGACCTCCGAGACCGTCACCTGCAGGTCGACGTCGGGGACCGACGCCCGGATCCAGGCGTGCAGGGCGCCCGCGCCGATGATCGTGGTGTCGGCGCTCAGCGGCGCGCTCACGTAGGAAGCGGCCTTGCCCTCGGCCGGCTGCTGCCAGTCATAGCTGGGGTTCGCGGTCCACAGGTCGCCGCCGCCGGTGTTGGTGCCGACGAAGTCGTCGGCGGCTCGCGACTCCTTGTCCCAGACGAAGGTGTCGCTGCCGCCCTGCTTGGGCGCCTTGCCCAGCAGCGTGCCGCCGTCGCCGAGGTAGAAGGAGCGCGGCTTCGTGCCGGGTATGGGCAGGCTCTTGTAGCCCCGCTCGAATGCAGAGACCGGGTGGCCGGGCGGGTTGGCGCCGGTGTCGAACAGGACCCGGACGCGGGGCTGCCTCTCGAACGCAGCCCTGGCGGTCTCGAAGGTGGGGTTGTCGCGGATCGGGTCGGGGGGCAGGGTGACGCCGGGGATCCCCATCGCCGACGCGTACACCACGGACGCGGTCGCGGCCGCAAGGGGCGAGAGGACGGGGCGTCGCTGCGCCACGTACAGCTCCAGGAAGTCGAACCAGCGGTTGAAGGTCTGCGGATCGAGCGAGTTGATGTGGAGGCCGTTGTTGAAGGTGAACCACTTGCGCTTGGTGCCCGTGAAGCGATCGGCCAGGTTCGGGCAGTGGGCGCCGGTCTGCTCGTCGTTCCACTGGCAGGCCATGAACACGGGAGTGCGGATCTTGTGCACGAACTTCCACGGGTTGAGCGGGTCGGCGGTCTTGGGCCGGTAGAAGCGGTTGCGGTCGATCTTGTTGATCAGGTCGGCGGCGGCCGTGTGCAGGACCTGGTTCGCCGCGCAGGTCTGGTCGCCGTTCTGGATCCGGTCGTAGGCCCAGCCCTGGCCCTGGGTGGCGGTGGCCGGCTTGGCGTCGTCCACCCGGTCCTCGGCCCACTCCAGGGCGAAGCCCGTGTTGAGGATCCCGCCGGGATAAAGCGTGGTGGCGGTGTTGTCCAGCACCGACAGCGGGGTGATCGCGGCAAGGCTGGGCGGCCTGGTCGCGCCGACGAACATCTGGCTGATGCCGCCGTAGGAAACCCCGGCCATGCCGACGCGGTTATGCATCACCCAGGGCTGGCGGGCGACGGTCTCGACGACGTCGTAGCCGTCGAGGCCCTGCAGCCGCTCGAAGAAGTCGAAGGCGCCGCCCGAGCAGCCGGTGCCGCGCATGTTCACGTCCACCACCGCGTAGCCGAGCTGGTTCAGGATCGGGCTGATCCCGCTCTGGGCGCCGGCCGGGTTGGCGTAGCCGTAGCCCGCGTACTCGACCAGCGTCGGGTAGGGGCCGTCCTCGATGGGACCGGGCAGGCGCACGCTGATCGCGAGCTGGGTCCCGTCCCTGGTCGTCACGTATCCGTAGCCGCCGGCGGGGAGGGTCTGGTTGTAGATCGCGGTGCTCTTCGGCGCGTTGCGGGCGCTGAAGACGTTGACCCGCCGCGACAGGGTGCCGTCGGCCTCGCGTACCCGGTAGCCCTTGCCCGCGTCGACGCGGCGGAAGAGCACGCCCCCGAGCAAGCCGACCGGCTTGGTGGCGACCCGGTCGCCCTCGCTGTCCAGCAGGCGCAGGCTGGTGTTCGGCTGGGCGCCGGTGACGTAGACCTGCTTGGCGCTGCCCTGGACGCTGATCGCCGCCGACGCGCTCGCGGGCAGCGCCGCGGCGATCGCCAGCGCGGCGACTCCGATCAACAGCTTCAGCTTGCCGGCGCTGCCCACGCCACTCATCACATGCCTCTCCTTGGCCTGCCTGCCCTGCGGTGAGGCCGGAAGCATAGTTGACTTCAGGTCAGCCGGGCGATCCCGGCCTTCCGTGGATCGCTAGTCCGGGCCGGAGCCCGCGGTTTCGATCACGTTCAGGCTGTAGCGGCCGACCTGGAGGCGGTCGCCGTCGGCGAGCGGGCTCCAGTCCACCGGCTCACCGTTGACGAGGATGCCGTTGGTGCTGCGGTCGTCCAGGGCGCTCAGCTCTCCCTCGGGGCTGCGAACGATCACCGCGTGGCGGCGGGAGACGGTGGGGTCGTCCAGGCGGATGTCGCAGGAGGCGCTGCGGCCGATCCGCGACCAGCCGTCCTCCAGCTCGAAGACCCGGGCGCGGCCGTCCGCGTAGAAGGCCACGTACTCGCCAGGCTCCTGAATCGACTCGCGCACGCCGTCGAGCCAGCCGTCGGGGGCCTCGCGCGGGGCCTTGATCGCGAAGCTTCGCGTGGTCGGCTGCTCGAACAGCGAGGCCCGGTGGAAGCTGGAGCCCCCGCAGTTGGGGCACTCCGGCATCTCCTCTGAGTGGTCGAGGGCGACCTCGAACGAGCACTCGATGCAGGCGAATGAGCCCGCACCGGCCGTCTCGCCGGTCGCGTGGACCTGCTCCTCGCCTTGTCCGATCACACTCATTTTCGGGTAGCCCCGATCCTACCTCGAATGGCCGAAATGGCCAAGTCCGCGGTCGCGAGTTGTCTGCAAAGTCCGAACATTCCGCGGATAGACTCCCCGGCGCCGATGGGGACGATGCCGATCTCTCTGACCACCACGGTCGACGCTCCCCGCGAGCGCGTCTTCGACTACATCTGCGACCTCTCCCGGCGGCCGGGGTGGACCGATCACTTCTTGCAGGACTTCCGCTTGGAGCGCATCGAGGCGGCGGGGCAGGGGGCGGGCGCGCGCTTTCGCGTCACCTCCCCCCGCAGCATCCGTTATGCGGACACGACGATCGCCGAGGCCGAGCGGCCCCACCGCATCACCGAGATCGGGCACGGCGGCCGCTCCAACCGCATCACCCTGCACACGGTCTGGGAGCTGAGCGAGGGCCCCGGCGCGGTGACCACGGTCACCCTCATCTTCCGCACCGAACCGGGCAAGCGGGGCGGGGCCTGGCGGCGGCGCTGGCGCAAGGCGCTGCGCCGTCTGGCCGACGCGATCGAGTCGGACGCGCCCGCCGAAGAGGGGGTCGCGGTGGCAGGCGGGAACCGCCAGCTCACCGGCATCGCGTGAGTAGACTGCCCGCGCGATGAACCGGTTCGGACGCACGGGGGCCCTGGCGGCGGCGCTTGCCATCGCCTCGCTGGGCCTGGGCCTCGCGTCCTGTGGGGAGGAGCACGAGAGCGAGGTGGTGGAGGGCGAGCCGATCGAGCTCGGCGACCTGCTGCTGAACGTGCAGCTGACCCGCTTCCTCAACCCCTCCGACCGCGAGGACGCCGAGTACCTGGAGGACCAGCCCGAGCCGCCGCCCGGCAAGTCCTACCTGGGCGTGTTCATCGAGGCCGAGAACGAGGGCGACGAGGACGTCACGCTGCCCACGGCCGAGCAGATGACGGTCATCGACACGACCGAGCAGGAGTTCGACCCGGTCGAGTCAGAGTCGGTCTTCGCCTTCGACTTCGGCTCCGTGCTGCCCCCCGGCGAGGAGATCCCGCTGCCCGACACGGCAGCCGCCAGCGGCCCGATCCAGGGACAGGTCGCGCTGTTCCTGGTGGACCAGGGCGTCTCGGAGAACCGCCCGCTC
The DNA here is from genome assembly GCA_963813725.1 of uncultured Solirubrobacterales bacterium. Classification (GTDB taxonomy): domain Bacteria; phylum Actinomycetota; class Thermoleophilia; order Solirubrobacterales; family 70-9; genus VGBV01. The sequence continues at coordinate 14,155 of CAWFAI010000008.1, read as the reverse complement.
GAGCTGGAGCTGTCCGCCGACGGCGAAGACGGCGTCATCGAGCTGGACATCTAACGGCGGCTGCTCCGCTTCGCGTCCGCCGCCGCCGGGCCTAGCCCAGCGCCGAGCCCAGGATCTGGCGCGCGATCGGCGCCGCCACCGTGCCGCCGTCGGCGTCGGCGTCGATCAGCATCACCGCGATCGCCAGCTTGGGCTTCTGGGCCGGGGCGAAGGCGATGAACCAGGCGTCCACGATCTGCTCGGGGTCGGGGGCCGGCTCGCCGGGGGCGGCGGGCTGGGGCGGGGGCTGGCCCGGCTTGGGGCCCAGCTCGGCCGTGCCGGTCTTGCCCGCCACGGCCACGTTCGGGAGCGCGGCGGCGGTGCCCGTGCCGTAACTGACCACGGCCCGCATCAGGCTGGTGAGGATGCGCGCGTTCTCCTTTGAGGTGACCTCGACGGGCTCGGCGTCGGCCCGCAGCTCGGGCTCGGTGACGATCGGGGTCGGGCTGCGCGTGCCCCCGCCGGCGACGGTCTGCGCGACCGAGGCCATACCGAGCGGGGTGGCGAGCACCTCGCCCTGGCCGATGCCGGTCACCGCCAGCTCGGTCAGGGTCGGGTCGTCGAGCGAGGTCGGCATCGTCATCTCGCCGGGATCGGTCGCCTTCGTCGCCTCCTCGTTGTACAGGGTGACGGGCTGGTTCCAGCCGTAGGCCTCCGACTCGGAGATCAGCTTCTCCTCGCCGACGTCCACGGCGAGCGGCGCGAAGACCGTGTTGCACGAGTTGGCGAAGGTCTCCTCGAAGACACCGCCGCAGGGCTCGTCGTGCGCGTTGTCGATCACGTTCGCGCCGGTTTCGACCGAGGGGTTGGTCGATGTGACGACGTCGAAGACGTCATCGAGCTTCACCTTGTCCTCCTCAAGCGCGGCGGTGGTCGTGATGACCTTGAAGGTGGAGCCGGGGGGCTGCGGGGCCGAATAGGCGGACCCGGCCAGGGCGCGCACCTCGCCGTTGCGGGCGTCCAGCACGGCCACGCCCCCCGACTGGCCGGCCAGAGCGGCGACCGTCACGTCCTGCAGGTCGGGGTCGATCGTCGTCCGAACCGACTGCCCCGGCTGCTGCTGGGACGTCGCCAGCACCCGGCCCTCGGTCCGCCCGGGCACGTCGGGCAGGGAGGTCCCCTCAGGCACGGCCAGCAGCTCGCCTCCCGGCTTGCCCGCCAGGCGGGAATTGAAGGCGAGCTCGAGCCCGCTCACCCCGGTCTCCTGGTCGCCGGGATAGCCCGACGCCTCGACCTCGGAGCGCAGCTCGGGGCTGGGAGTCTCGACGGTGCCCGTGACGTCGATGGCCGCCGAGCCCAGCCGCGAGTCGCGCGACGGCCCCTCGGCCAGCGGCGTCCCGTTCTTGGCCAGGATCGGCGCCCGCTCGCCCAGCGTCAGCCTGCGCCCGACGCGCTCTCCGCTCTCCAGGCCCGGGAAGGTGAGATGGGGGGCCCAGGCGATCTTCTCGTCCTCGAACGGGATCTGCAGGTTCCCCTCGACGACGCCGAACAGATCGGTTTGGATCGCGACCTCCATATCGATCAGGTCGTCGGCGGGGCCGCTCGCCTCGCCGGGGTCGATCGCGCTCGCGGTCGAGGCGGACTGGGCCTCCCGGTAGGCGGCGGCGAACTGCTCTGCCGGGAACTGCTGCTGGGCCGTCTCGGTCAGCTCCTGGTGCATCGCCGCGAAGTCCTGGTCAGACCACGCCTCGAGGAACCGGTTGGCCGCGTCCTCCTCGGCTGATCCGGCCGCCATCACCGCCCCGACGATGAAAGCGACCAGCGCCACCCCCGCGAGGGGGAGCGCTCGCCGGCGCAGGCGGCGCTGGCGCTCGCTGAGCGGCCTCGTGGGAGGCGCCGGCCGGCGGGCCGCCTCCCTGGGCGGCGGCGGGCTGCGCCGGCGCCTCCTGCTTGTAACACCTGCCTCGCGGGGCACGCAGGAAAGTTAGTGGGTGGCAGACTTCGCCCGCGCAGGTCCGGTGCCGGGCGCAGCGGGCGGGGGTGCTTGTATTCGCGCCGTGACGGGCATCGACTGGGTGATCATCGCCTTCGCGCTGCTGCTCGGCGCCTGGGGCTTTCGCCACGGCTTCATCGTCGGCCTGCTCAGCCTGGGCGGCTTCCTGGCCGGGGCGTTCCTGGGCAGTCGCCTCGGCCCCGCCCTGCTCGCCGACGGCTCGGAGTCGCCGTACGCGCCCGCGACGGCACTGGCCGGCGCCCTGCTGATCGGCAGCATCGCCGCGGTCTCGCTTGAGGGCCTCGCCCGCGCGCTGCGCAGAAGGCTGCTGGGACCCCGCGGGCGCCGCCGCTCCGTGGCGCTGGCCGACGCGGCCGGAGGGGCTCTCTTGCTGGCCGCCGTCGCCCTGGCGATCGCCTGGCTGTTCGGCGCCGTCGCGCTGAACGCCCCGGGGGCAAAGGAACTGCGCAAGACCGTGCAGCGCTCCGAGATCCTGGCGACCCTGAACGAGGCGTTCCCGCCGTCCGGCGGGTTCCTGAAGGCCCTGAACAGAATCGACCCCGCCATCGCTGTGCAGGGGCCCGACGTGAACCTGGGCCCGCCGGACTCGAAGCTCGCCGCCGACCCCGAGGTGAGGGCGGCGGCCGACAGCGTCGTGCGCGTGCTCGGTACGGCCTGCGGGCTCGCCGTCTCGGGTTCCGGCTGGATCGCATCGCCCGGCGTGATCGTCACGAACGCCCACGTGGTAGCCGGCGAGCAGGACACCGCGGTCAGCTTCGACGATGAGGGCGACCGCCTCGACGCCACGCCGATCCACTACGACCCCTCCAACGACCTCGCGATCCTCCGCGTCGACGGCCTCGGCGGGGAGCCCCTGCCCCTTGAAGCCGAGGTCGAGTCGGGGACCCCCGGCGCCGTGCTCGGCTATCCCGAGAACGGCCCCTTCACGATCAGCCCCGCCCGCGCCGGTCCCACCGCGGTGGCGATCAGCGAGGACTCCTACGGCGGCGGTCCGGTCCGGCGCTCGCTCACCTCGCTGCGCGGCGAAGTGCGAAGCGGCAACTCGGGAGGCCCGCTGGTCGACGGCGAGGGGAGGGTCCTGACGACGGTCTTCGCCGCCACCACCGCGGGCAAGCCGGGCGGCTACGGGATCCCCAACGGCGTCGTCGCGGCGGCCGTCAACCAGTCCGCCGGCTCGGGCGAGGTCGGCACCGGCCCCTGCGCCTAGGCCCTGCGCGTGGCTCTGTGCGGCTCGCTGGCGGCGAGCGGAGGCCGCGGGAGCAGAACGCGGCCGCAGTTGGCGCCTTACTCACGCTATGCGCAACTAACCCGCCAACTCCCGCTCCTTACGATTGGTAAGCTGCGGGCGAGGTGAGTATGGAACGAGGCCAGCGGCCCGCCGGGGCAGGATCGGCGGCCGCGCCCAGACAAGCTGCTTCCGAACGGACGGACCCTGGACAGGTTTGCCCGCACTACCACGGCGCCGTGGAGCTGATCGGCCGGCGCTGGACGGGCGCGATCCTCTACGCGCTCGCCGACGACGGCCCGCTCCGCTTCGCCGAGCTCAAGGAATGCGTCCCCGGCATGTCCGACCGCCTGCTCTCCACCCGCCTCAAGGAGCTCGAGGCCGCCGGCCTCGTCCGCCGCGAGGTGCAGGAGGGCCCGGGCGTCCGCGTCAGCTACGAGCTCACCCGCAAGGGCGACTCGCTGAAGCCCGTGATGGGCTCGCTCCAGGCCTGGGCCCGCCGCTGGCACCCGGCCTGAGCGCTGCTCACCAGGCGCGGGGGTTGCCCTCGGGGATGCGGTCGATGACCAGGGTCGCCTCGACGCGCTCGACCGGGTATTCGCCCGTCGTGGCGAGGTAGCGGTCCAGCTCCCCGGGCCCGAGGGCATCAAACGCGGCCTCGACGGTGCGGACGTAGTTGGCGATGATGATCGCGCCCGGAGGGGGCTCGGGGCTGAAGTGCCTGCGCTTGGCCTTGTAGGTGACGATTCGCTCGGGCAGGTCCTCGCCGTCCACGAGGCCGGTCACCTCGGTGCGGTCGTAGCGCATCTCGCGCACGTCGAGGCGGTCGAGCTCGGCCTCGGTCAGCTCGATCACGGCTCCGTTGACCGGCCCCGCCGGGTCCTCGCCGGGCTCGACGTTCAGCCCCAGAATCCAGGGTGGACGGTGGCCGCCCGCGATCTCGAAGGTCTTCTCACAGGTGAGGTTGTCGCGGGCGATCGAGAAGCGCCGCTTCCACTCTCGCAGCGCGGCGGGTGCGGCGTCGGGAACTCGCCCGAGCGTCATCGCGACGCTCTCCGGCAACGCCAGCGACCCGTAGCCGAAGACACCCCACCTGGGAGTGCCGGCCGGGTCCGCCATCAGTCGAGCAGAGACGTCTGGGGCTGGGCGCCGCCTTCGGCCTCCGCCCCCTCAGCGGGCTCGGGCCGCGGCCGCTCGCTGCGCGGGATCGGGACGATCGGCGGATCGGGGTCGTCGCGCATCTGGGCGCCGATCTCGTGCGAGCACAGGCGCTCGCGGGCTGGGCAGTCGTGGCAGAGCGCCTTGTGGGGGTGGTGGGTGACCTCGAACTCGCCTTCGCCCAGGCGGCCGAGCAGCCCCTCGATCCGTTCGCGAGCGGCGTCGAGGTCGGCCTGCTCGAAGGTGTGGCGGACCGTCTGCTCCGGGCGCTCGAGGAAGACGTAGGCGGTCTCGACAGGCGCCCCCCGGCCGGATGCCGCAAGCGCGTACAGCTCGCGCTGGACCCGGTAGCGCGCGGCTGCCTGCGCAGGCTCGCGACCCTCGAGCCGGTCGGTCTTGTAATCCACGACCAGCACGGAGCCGTCGCCGCGTTCGGCGAGCAGATCGATGGTGCCGCCGATCGGGTTGTTCCCGAGGGTGAGGACGAAGGGAAGCTCGGGGCTGATGCTCGCCGGGGCCAGCTCCTCGCGCAGGCCCGAGTCGAGCCAGCCGCGAACCAGCTCCCGGGCGCGTTCGACCTCCTGTTCGCCAGCCGGCAGGCCCTGCTCTCGCAGCGCGGTGGCCGTGCGCTCGGCGCCTGGCGCGGCCCAGCGGTGCTGGGCGCTCCACTCGAGCAGGGAGTGCACGGCCAGTCCAGGCCCATAGCGGCGCTTCTCGGTGGGGCTCGCCCGGTCCTCGTCATCGCGGGCTCCGACCGCGCCGACCGCGACCCCGCCCTCGGCGCCGGTGAGTCCCAGCACCCGCTTGACGTAATAGCGGTAGCCGCAGCTCTCGTAGTCCGACAGGGCCGAGTAGGAGAGCGCGCCAGCCGGCGCCGCGACCGCGTGCGGGCGCTTCAGGGGCGGCTCGCGGTCCTCGGACGGCGCCTCCGCCGGCGGCGTCTCGGTCTCTCGGAGCAGCCGGGCGCCGACGCCGGGCCCAGGTGAGCTCAGGCTCACCGCCAGCCGCCCGGCCGGGAAGCCCTCGCCCGCGGCCTCGAGCTGCATCTCGCGGCTGCTCGGGTCGCCCTCGAGCACCTTCGCCAGCAACTGCGTCGCGATCGGCTGCCGGTTGGGCTTGTCGCTCTGCTTGGCGTTCGGGTTGACGGTGCCGCTCAGCAGCAGCCGGCGCTCGGCGCGGGTGGCGGCGACGTAGGCCAACCGGCCCTCCTCCTCGGCCTCTCGGTCGGCCGCCAGCTCGGTCAGCTCGGCGTAGCCGTGGAGGCGCTCGCCGGGCCTTCCCAGCCGCCCGAGCTGGACCCCGACCCGGGCGGCCTCACCGTCATCGGGGGTCTCCTCGGTCCGGCCCAGCCGAAGCGGGGTCCAGCCGAGCTGCGGGCGGCGCCCCAGGTCGGCCACGGCGACCACCCCGAACTCCAACCCCTTGGCGCTGTGCACGGTCATGACTCTCACCCCGGCGTGGCCCTCGGCCCGCGTCGCGGCCTCGGCCTCGCGGTCGCTGCTGGCGGCGCGGCTGACGAGATACTCGAGGAAGGCCGCCAGGTCCGGGCCCTCCCTCGTCTCGAACTCCCGCGCGAGGCGCATCAGCTTGCGGACGTTTGCCCATCGCGCCTCGCCGCTGTCGCGAACGAGGGTCGCGATGTCGTACTGCAGCGCGACTGCCGTGCGCTCGACCAGGGACTCGAGCCCGTCCTCGGCGCCGCGCTGCCGCAGGGTGCCGATCTGCTCGGCGAACTCGCGCAGGCGCTGCAGCTCCCCGGGCGGGATCATGGCGGCGGCGTCGGTGTCGCCGCGCTGGGCCTCGCCGTGCTCGGCCAGGTCGCGCAGAAGCGGCCAGACATGGCGGTTGCTCCGCCGGCCGTCCTCGCGCTCCTCCGTGGCGGCCCCGCGCAGCAGCCAGAGCGTGTCGGGGAGCACGGCGCAGGCGGGGCTGGCCAGCGCGCCGAAGAGCGCCTGGTCGTCGAGCGGGTTGGCTATCACCGCCAGCAGGCAGCGCATGTCCTCGACCTGCTGCTGGGACCAGAAGCCCCGGCCGCCGACCACGTAGGGGTCGAGGCCGGCGTCGCCCAGGGCGCGCTCCAGGGTGGTCACGTGCGTGAAGGCGCGCAGCAGCACCACGATCTCCGAAGGGTCCTCGCCCTCGTCGACCAGCTCACGGAGGCGGCCGGCCAGCCGCCGCGCCTCGGCGACCTTCGAGGCCGAGCTGGGGTCGTCGGGCAGCAGCTTGAGCTCGGTCTCCTCCGCCTCCCAGCCCTTCTTGTCTTCGGCCGTCAGCAGCAGTTCCACGGCCGGTCCCTCGGCGCCCGCTTCCTCACCGGCGACGGTCAGCGGTTCGAATCCGGCCAGCAGCGAGCGGCCCAGCGCGTTGGTCATCGCCAGCACCTCGCCGGACGAGCGGAAGTTGCCCGTCAGCGGCAGCGCCACCCCGTTGGGCTCCTCGCCTTGGGCGAAGCGGCGCTGCTGGCGCCGGTAGACCTCGACGTCGGCGTGACGGAAGCCGTAGATGGACTGGAACTCGTCGCCGACCATGAACAGCCGCGTCTGGGGTCCCCGCAGCTGTTCGATCAGGCCAAGCTGCAGGCCGTTGGTGTCCTGGAACTCGTCCACCATCAGGTGGCGAAACTGCTCGCGGTAGCGGTCGCGCAATGCCTCGTTCGAGCTCAGCAGCTCGCGGGCCCGCAACTGCAGGTCCTCGAAGTCCAGCGCCGAGCGGTCCGCCTTCAGCGCCTCGTAGCACTCGCCGAAGCGGCGGACCAGCTCGCGGAGCTGCTCGTAGGCCGGCCCCAGCACGGTCGCCGCCACCGCCGACCGCGCCGCCAGCAGCGCTTCGCGGTAGCGCTCGCAGGCCTCGCCTTTGAACTCCTTGGCCGTGGTCGTGATCTTCAGCGAGGCGAGGCGGTCGAGCAGCTCGGCGTCGGCGGGCGCCTCGGGGTCGAGCGCGGATGCGGCGGCTATCAGCTCACGCTGGGAGACCTGCTGGGGTCCCGCCTCGGCGCATTCCTCATGCGCCAGACCGGCGGTCTCGATCAGCGCGGAGAGGGAGGCCGCGTGGTCGACGGGCGGGGGCTCGGGCAGCTCGGGAGCGGGGTGGCCCTGGCTGCGCAGCTCGTCGTAGGCGCCGCGGGTCATCTCCAACAGGGTCCGGCGGCGATTGGCTGCGGCCAGCTCGAGCGCTTCGGCGCCGCCGGCCTGGACAAGGTCCTCCAGCGCGGCGTCGAAGGCGCGCCCGGCGAGCCGGTCGGACTCGACCTGATCGGCGACGCGGAATCGGGGGTCGATGCCCGCCGCGGCGGGATGCGAGGCGAGCACCCGCCGGCAGAACCCGTGAATCGTCGAGATCCAGGCGCGGTCGGCGGCCCGCTCGGCCTCCTCGATTCGCTCCCGGCGCTCGCCTTCGGCTTCGCGCCCGAGCTGGGCGAAGCGCTCGCGGACTCGGCGGCGGAGCTGGTCGGCGGCGCGCTCGGTGAACGTGAAGGCGAGGATCCGGTCGACTCCCACGTCCGGGTCCAGGGCAGCCGCGCAGAAGCGGTCCACCAGGACAGTGGTCTTGCCGGTGCCGGCGCCCGCGCGCAGGAAGACGTCGCGGTCGCGCGAGTCGATCGCCTCGCGCTGCTCCGGCGTGAGCTGGTGTTCGCCGTCCGCCGTCACTCCATCAGCTCCGGCTCGCCCTCGGGCTCGGGCTCCTCCTCGGGCAGGCCCCGCTCGCGCCGGCAGATCGGCTGGAAGTCACACCACTTGGGGCAGCTGCCTCCGATCGGGTCGCGGCTTATCCGCCCGGAGCGGATGGCGCCGATGATCTCCTCGGCCTTGGCCCGGGCGTCGTCGAGGGCCTGCTCGAACTCCTCGTCGCCGAGGTGATCGTTCTTGCGCGGCCGCAGCGGCGCCAGGTCCTCCTTCAGCTCCTTCCGCAGCAGTCCCTTGGGGTTGCGCTCCGACGTCCCGCCGAGAGGTCGGTACAGGCCGCCGGCCAGCTCGAGCTCCCACAGCTCTCGCGCGGCCAGCATGTAGAGCTGGAGCTGGAACTTGCCCTTCTCGAGCATGCCGGCGCCCCCCTCGACCTTTGAGCTGGACTTGTAGTCCTGGACCAGCGCCTCTCCCGTCGGGCCGATGTCGATGCGGTCGATGCGGCCGTGGATGCCGCCGCCCTCGAGTTGAAGCGCAGGCTTGGCGCCCTCTTCGCCCGCGAAGCCGAAGCTGGCCTCGGTCAGGCCCGCGTCGGGCAGGAAGGCGGCTCCGTCCGAGGCCTCGTCGCGAAGGAACGCCACCACCAGGCCCTCGACGCGCCGCAGCGTCGCGGCGGTTTCGGCTTGGTCGCGCGGCAGCCGCTTTGCGCCCAGCTCGGAAACCAGCTCGCGGGCGCGGGCGAGCCAGTCGGACAGGGTTTCCTCGGTGGCGCGCGTCTCCCCGGCCGGCGGGTCGCGGTAGAGCTGCTCGAGCACGATGTGCGCCACGGACCCCGCGACGAGATCCTCGCCCTGCGGCTCGATCTCCTTGGGGTCGAGCTCGTGGTTGACGAACCAGCGGTAGGGGCAGACCGCGTACGCCTCGATGGTCGAGGGGCCGAAGAGCTGCTGCGCATCCATCCGCTGCAGCACCTCGGGCTGCGAGAGCGGCCCGGGATGAAGCCGCTCTTTCGGGATCCGGGCGCGGATCGGCTCCAGGCGGTCGGCCACGAGGGCGCGAAGCTCATCGCTCGCCGGTCGCGCGGCCGCGGAGCGGGTCAGCTCGCCCAGGGTGGGGGCGTCCCCGGGCTCGAATACCGAGTCGGCGAGGCCGCGGCCGCGGGCCTCCTCGAACAGGGCATCGTCACGCTCCTCCAGGTCGTCGGGCAGCGCGGGCGCCAGCAGCTCTCTGACCTCGTCGACGAAGGGAGAGCGCGCGGCAGCCGCTCCCTCGTCGTCGGCGCTGCGCCACGAGAGATACAGGCTTCGCTTCGGGCGCGAGAGCAGCACCGAGAACAGGTAGCGGTCCTCGACCTCGGCCTGCTTGCGGGGAGGAAGCTCCAGCCCGGCTCGCGCCTCGTCGGAGAGCAGGGGTCCGCCGGTGTCGCGGCGGGGGAAGTCGCCGTCCTGGAGCGAGGCGATGAACATGTGCCCCACCCGCCTCGCCCTGGCACGGTAGGGGCTGATCACGCGCACGCGGCCCCGCGTCGGCCCGCGCCACATCGGCACACGCATCTCCGAGATCGCGGCGATCACGTCGGCGGGGGAGTGGGGGATGCCCAGATCGGCGAGCTCGTCGAGCGTTCGCTCCAGCTGCGCCCCTGCGCGCAATTCGAGCGCCCGGTCCTCGCCGGCGACGTCCGCCTCACCGCGCAGGGCGCCCTCGGCCAGCCAGCGCGCCTGTCGCCCGGCTTCCCTCAGCAGGTCCCTGTCCGACCCGGCCTCGCGCAGGCGTTCGAGCTCTGCGAGGCGGGGGCGCTTCTCGGTCACCCAGTGCTCCATTGCCTGGTCGGCGCTGCGCAGGCGGTCGCGGCGGACCCTGCGCTCGAGCCAGTCCACCGAATCCGGCCGGGCGATCCCGGGCGTCCGCAGGTAGGCGAGCAGGTCAGTCGCAGTCCCGCCGCCGACGGCGGCGCGGAGCAGCGCCATCAGGCCCGCGCCGGTCAGGGTGCGGGTGACGGGCAGGTCCGCCTCCACCGCGACCGGGATCTCGAACCTGGTGAGGACCCTCCGCAACAGCGGTCCGGCTGCCGCCGGGTCGCGCGCCACGATCGCGATCTCTCCTGCGGGCACGTCGCCGTCCAGCAGGCGCGCGACCTCGGAGCCGATCGTCTCGGCCTCGGCCAGCTCCCCGGCCGAAGCGAGCAGCCGCAGCCCGCCGTCGTTGGCGACCGGCTCGTCCCGGGGCCCGGCGAAGCGGCGCTCGAGCTCGAACAGGGTGCGGCTGCGGGTGTAGGCGGGGTCGGTCCGGAGGTGCTCGATCGTGACGTCGTCGGCGTCGCGCAGCTGAGCGAACAGCGCGCCGCGCGCGGCGGTGAGCACGTCGCGATCCTCGTAGGGGAGCGCGATCGTCACCTCGGCGGCGGCCCACAGCTCGCGAACCAGGTCGAGCTGCTCGACCGTGAGGTCGTCGAATCCATAGAGCAGCACCGGACGGGAGCCCCACGCGTCCGGATGCGAGCGCAATGCCGTGATGGCCGCTGCGGCCAGCGAGTGCGGGTCCTCACGGCCCAGCTCGTCGCACACCTCGCTGTAGGCCGTGAACAGAGCGGCGATCTCCAGCTCGTAGGGCCCGGTCTCGCGCGCCCTGTGCTCGAAGGTGGAAGGGTCGATTCGCGCGGCCTGCAGCTCGGAGAGCAGCTCCTCGAGCGCCGAGGGGAACCCCGGCTGGGCGGCGCTCGCCCGCAGACGCACAAGCTCGACCCGCGAGGCCGCCTCCGCGGCGACCCGGCGCCGCTGCTCGGGGCCGAGTGGCGGCCGGGAGGGCACCCCGAGGGCGCCGGCCACGAGCTCGAAGAGTCGGTTGAAGGTGCACACCCTCGCGCCAAGGAGGGGAGCGTCTGCGCGGGTGAGCTCCTGGGTGAAGCGCTCGACGTCGTCGGACGTGGGGACGACGAGCACTGGGTTCCGCGGCAACGCGGTCCGGAAGGCCTCCAGGATCGCCCCGGTGCGACCCGAGTTGGGCGGGCCGGCGATCAGCTTCAGAGACATGGCGCGGGCTCCCTCATCCGAGGCCAGCATAGGCGCGCGGACGGGGCGGACAACGGCCGCAAACGGCGCCGAAATGCGGATAACCCGCGGAAACCCCGGCGTCGGGTTTGCCGTCGGGGGGCGACTTTATCTTTGCCAGCGCATCGCATCAGGACCACAACCGAACAGTCCACTACCAGGAACCGGATCTGACATGACACTCTGCTTCGTAGACCCCGCCGACGCCATTCGCGCCATCGCCGACTCCGTCGGCCGCGAGGCCCGCCGCCAGCTCTTGGGCGAGGCCGTGCGCGCCTGGGTCGACGAGATCCCCGACGGCGAGCTCGAGGACCACTACGCGAAGGCGATCTCCGAGCTGGACGAGCACGACATCTCGATGCTGGCCGCCTGGCACGGCTCGATGGAGGTCGGTCAGCCGCTGCCGAATCGCGACTTCCTGATGGGCGCCTTCGACTCGCTCGGCGAGCACCGCCGCGAGGCGCTGAAGCTGGCCGCCGGCTTCCGCGGCGAGGAGGCCTTCGAGGAGGGCATCAGCGAGGAGCGCGCGCTGGACACCGTGCTCGAGTGGCTCTCGCACCCCCGCCTGATGGAGCTCGCGCGCGAGGCGACCGAGCTCTACATCTGGGACCGGGCCGGCAGCGACAACTAGCCGCGCGGTTCCGCGGGACCGCCGTCGAGGCTCGCGAGCTCGCGGATCTCCGCGATCGCCTGATCGTTGCTGCGGTAGTGCACCGCTGAGATGCCGAGGGTGCGGGCGGCCTGGACGTTGGCCTCGATGTCGTCGATGAACAGGCACTCGCCGGGCTCCGGGTCGCCCAGGCGGCTGAGGGTGAGCTCGTAGATCTCGGCGTCGGGCTTGCGCATGCCGACGAAGGCCGAGTCCACGACCAGCTCGAAGATCTCATCCACGGGCAGCATCGAGCGCCAGCGCGGCTCCCACTCGCGGACGTTGTTGGTCAGCATCGCCATCCGGCATCCGGACGCCTTCAGCTCGCGCATCAGCGCGATCATCTCCTCGTTCGGGTGCAGCGCCTCGAAGTAGATCTCGGCGAAGCGGTGCATCTCGGGGCGGTGGCCGAGCTCGGGCTCGAGCTCATCGGCCAGCTTGGCGAGGAAGTCGATCTCCGTGACCCGGCCCGTCTCGAGCTCGAACAGGGGGTGCTTGCCCTCGCGCTCGGCGATGCGGCCCATCGCCCTGCCCAGCTGCTCCATCGGAATGCCGGTGTCGTCCTGGACCGCCGCGAACGAGGTGATCAGCGGCGTCGTCAGGACGCCGCCGAAGTCGGAGATCACCGTCGCGACGCCTCGTTCGCTCATGCTCGCTCGCCCATCGCCGGCGCCCGCTCTCAGCCGCGCCAGATCAGATAGCTGCCCAGGCCGGGAGTGCCCTCGGCCGAGGTTCGCAGCAGGGCCGCCGTCACGCCGCCGGCCGCCTCAGGTGCGTCGCCCAGGCGCGTGCCGGCCGCTCGCATCGGGGGCGCGCCGTCCTCGGCGCCCCACAGCTCCAGCCCGGCTCGCGACTGCCGCCCACCCGGGTCGTACTGGGTGGAGAGGAAGGCCTCCGCGTAGCTGCTGGCGCCGCCCTCGGGGTCAAGCAGCAACGCGGACGAGCTCTCGGCGCCGTGGGACTCAGCGCCCGCATCGCCGCGCGTGAGCACGACCAGCAGGCCGCCTTCGGGAGCCTGCAGCGCCAGGTGGCGCAGCACGCCGGCGCCGTCGGTCGGGTCGGCGGCCCAGCGAGTCAGGTGACCGGGGCATTCCAGGGTGCGCTTCGCCCCGCCGCCCGTGACCGAGGCGACGCAGGGCGCTGATTCGCCCTCGCCGGCGAGGCTTCCGGCGCCGTTTGCCCCCGCAAGCGGGCTCGGCGAGGGCCGTGGCCGCAGCTCGGCTCGCACCTGGGACCCCCGTGCCTCCAGGAGCAGGGCCGTCTCGCCCTGGTCCTCGATTTGCGCCGCCGCGGGCGCAACCTGGTCCTCACCGAGCAGCAGCCCGCCGCTGGAGCCGCCGAGCATCCAGCCGAGCCCCGCGAGCCCGGACGCCTCGTCCCAGAAACCGCAGACCAGCCCGCCGGCGCTCATCCGGGGAAGGGAGGCCTCTGGCCGGGAGGCGTCTCGCCCGGGGGAAGCGCGTCCTCATCGTCGCGCACCTCGTGTGCGGTGCCATCGATGTCGCCCGGACGCGGCCCGGCGCTCTGCCAGCCGAAGTCCTCGGTCGCGGGCCGGGCGCGAGGCTGCTCCGAGGGCGGCGGCCCACCGTTGGCCGGGCGCGGCGCCCCGCGCCTGCCCCGATCCTTCTGCATGCGGCCGTAGCCCCACACCGCCGCCTTCGGCCCCCAGGAGAGGCGGCTGATCCCGAGCCACTTGAGGAACGTGCGCACGATCGCCCGGGTCGGCGGGATCAGCAGGCAGAGCCCGACGATGTCGGTGATGAAGCCGGGGGTCAGCAGCAGCGCCCCGCCGAAGATGATCAGGACCCCGTCCAGCACCTCCTTGGCGGGCAGGCGGCTCTCGGCCATGGCGCGGTTGAACGCGACCCAGGCGGCGCGTCCCTGGTGGCGCAGCAAAAAGGCGCCGAGCAGGCTGTCGATCAGCAGCAGCGCGATCGTCGGGCCGATCCCGATCGCGCCACCCACCTTGATGATCACGTAGAGCTCGACCAGCGGGACGACGATGAATGCGATGACGAGGAAGATCACGCCGTCAAGGCTACCCAGGCAGGGTTGGCGGCTCCGCGTGGGCAGGGCGCCCGTCCGCGAGCTCGACGCCGCGGCGATTTGTCGCCTGACTCACGCTATGCGTGAGTTATCCGCCAACCCGGCGGGCGAAGGCGGCCTGGCCGCGGCCTCGTATCCTTATCCGCATGGCGACCGAGGAACAGGTCTACGAGGCCCTGGAAGAGGTGATCGATCCCGAGCTGGGGCTCGACTTCGTCTCGCTGGGGCTGGTCTATGACGTCGAGGTCCAGAACGAGAGCGGCGAGGTGTTCGTCACGTTCACGCTGACCACGCCCGCCTGCCCGATCGGCCCTCAGGTCTCAGAGCAGATGCGGGAGTTCGTCGGCGAGCTCGACGGCGTGCAGAAGGTCCATCCGAAGATGATCTTCGACCCGCCCTGGTCCCCGGAGATGA
>CAWFAI010000007.1:0-182617 GCA_963813725.1 uncultured Solirubrobacterales bacterium | reverse complement strand
CCTCGACTCGACCTCGGGCTCCAGCATCAGCCCTTCTCGTCGGGCGGCTCGTAGCTCACCGAGTCCTCGGCCGCCTTCGCCATCTGGAACCCGACCGGGTTCTGCCGCTCCTCGGCCAGGTGCGCCAGCAGCCCCGCCGTCCGCGCCAGCAGCGGCACCGCCTTCACCGTGTCCGCCGTGAACCCCAGGTCCAGCATCACCGCCGCCATCGGCATCGAGATGTTGAGCGTCAGCGGCTTCTCGCGCCCCTCGTTCACGGCCTTCCCGAACGCATGCGCCAGCTCCACGTGGGCCCCGGCCACCTTGTGCTCCTCGGCGAGCTCGAAGATCTCCTCGGCGCGCGGGTCGGTCGGCTTGTGCACGGGGTGCCCGAACCCCGGCATTCGCTCGCCCGACTCCTTGACCTCGGCGACCATCTCCTTCGCGACGGCCGCCGGCTCCCCGCCGGCCTCGACCCTCTTCTGGGCCTCGGCCAGTAGCTCCGCGCACGCCTCCGAAGTCCCCAGCAACACCGGCCCGGCTCCGAGGATCCCCGCCGCCAGGGCCCCCTGCAGCGCCCGCGGCTCAGCCGCCAGCGTCATCCGCGCCGCCACGTTCGTCGGCATCATCCCGTGCTCGGCGATCGCGACCAGCAACAGATCGAGAAAGAACCGCTGCTCCTCGGTCGCCTCCCGCCCCGTCAGCAGCAGATAGAAGTACTCGGTGAAGCTGAGCTTCCCCATCAGCTCGCCGGTCAGGTCGCGGCCGCGCACCTGGACCCGGTCGGGATAGGCCTGGCTCATTCTGGTGACTGGATCCACTGGCCGATGAAGCTATCGGACCTCTGAGGTCAAGCCTTGGCCGTGGAGGAAATCCATGAGCGCCCGGCGCCATTCGCGCGGGCGGTCGAGGTGGAGGTCGTGCTTGGCGCCGTCGAGCTCCACGATCCGCAGTCGGGGCAGGCGCGCGGCCATCTGCTCGAACTCGGACTTCGGGACTTCGGCGCGAACGGCGAGGGTGGGGCAGCGGATCGCCTCCCACTCCTCCCAGTAGTCCCGGCCGAATGCCTGACGGATTGTCCGCCCCATCACCTCCACGTCCCAGCGCGGCCACAGGCCCCCGTCGCGCTTTTCCAGGCCGTCCGCCCACATCTCCGCCATCAGCGAGGGACCGCCGAAGTGCTCGATCGCGGCATCGCGGGACGGGAACGGCTTCGGCCAGGCGGCGAAGTAGTCGGCGGCTGCTTCGACCGTCTCGTCGTCGCCGTTCGCGCGGGCCCGAGTCGGCACGACCAGCGCGCGGACCAGCTCGGGCCGCTCGCCGGCGAGCATGAGCGCGCGCTGGCCGCCGAGGGAGTGGCCGATCAGGATCACCGGCGCGATGTCGAGCTGCTCGATCACGAAGGCGGTGTCGGCGACGTGGGCGTCGGGGGAGACTTCGTCGGGATGGCGCTCGCTGTGGCCCTGGCCGCGGGCGTCCAAGCGCGAGCACCCGCGCTCGCTCGGTCAGCCAGCCAGCAGTCTCGGCCCACTCGCCGGCGTGGCCGCCAAGGCCCGGGAGGATCAGGACCGGCGGGCCCTCCCCGCCGTAGTCGAGGCAGGCGAGGCTGACCCCGTCTCGCTCGAACTAGGTCCAGGTCGCCCACCGGTTTCGCCCGGCTACGGCTTCAGCTTCCGCCCGCTGCTGAACAGGTACTGCGACCAGGCGAGCAGGGCGAGAGTCATCGCGGCGAGAACGGCGAACGCCAAGCAGCGCGCCGACGTCCGAGGTGCCAAGGAAGCCGTAGCGGACGGCGTCCACCACGTAGAAGAGCGGGTTCGCGTGGGAGACCTGCTCCCAGGGGGAGCCGAGGGGTCGACCGAGTAGAAGACGCCGCCGAGGAAGGTCAGGGGAAGGATCACGATGTTGTTGATGAAGCTGGTGTGGTCGAAGGACTCGGCGTAGATGCCGACGATCGTGCCCAGGGAGCCGAAGCCGGCGACCAGCATCAGGACGGCGAGCAAGAGAAAGAAGGGCTGGTCGATCGGGGCGCCGGTGATCGGGACGGCGAGGGCCGCGAGCGCGCCGCCGATGATGAGCGCGCGGAAGGCGCCGCCGACGAGGAAGCCGAGGTTCATCTGCCAGGCCTGCATCGGGGCGGCCAGGACGTCGTCGATGAAGCGGTCGCTGCGGCCCTGGTAGATGGTGCTCGCGTTGTTGGAGTAGGCGGCCTGGGCCATCGCCATCGCGACCAGGCCGGGGACGATGAAGATCTCGTAGTCGAAGCCCTGGACCTCGTTGATGCGGCCGCCGAGGCTGAGGCCGAAGACGACGATGAAGAGCAGGCTGCTGACGACCGGGGCGAGCGTCGTCTGTGTCCATAGCTTCAGGACGCGGTGGCACTCGCGGCGGCAGAGCCAGTAGAAGCTCGACCAAGGGCGGGGAAGAGCGGCGGCGACGGGAACCGGGCGCGTGGCGGTCGCGCCGCTCACGCAGGCGTCTCCTCGGATACTCGGCTGGTCGCCACGGTCTTCAGGTAGACCTGCTCGAGGCTCTCGGCGTCGTAGCGGTCCTTGAGGCCGGCGGAGGTGTCGCGGGCCATGATCTCGCCGCGGCCGATCAGGGCGATCTCGTCGCAGAGCGCCTCGGCCTCCTCCAGGTAATGCGTGGTCAGCAGGATCGTCGTGCCCTGCTCGTGCAGGCGGCGGATGTATCGCCAGAGCTCCTGGCGCAGCTCGATGTCGACGCCGGCGGTGGGCTCGTCGAGGATCACCAGGCGCGGCTCGTGCAGCAGGGCGCGGGCGAGGAGGAGGCGGCGCTTCATGCCGCCGGAGAGCTTCGGGGCGCGGGTGTCGCGCTTGGCGCGCAGGTCGAAGACGTCGATCATCTGGTCGGCGCGCTCCTCGGCGGCCTCCTTCTCCATCCCGTAGTAGCCGCCGTGGTAGACGAGCGTCTCGCGCACGGTCAGGAAGCGGTCCAGGTTCGGCTCCTGCTCGGAGATGCCGATCTGGCGGCGAGCCTCCATGCAGTGGGCGGGGAGCCCGAACACGAGTGCCTCGCCCTGGGTGATCCGGATCAGGTTGCAGACGGCGTTGATCAGCGTCGTCTTGCCGGCGCCGTTGGGGCCGAGCAGGCCGAAGAAGCTGCCGGCGGGGATCGAGAGGTCCAGCGCGTCGAGGGCGAGGGTGCCGTCGTCGTAGCGCTTGGTCAGGCCGCGAAGCTGCAGCGCGGGATTGGGTCCAGAGCTTCAGCACGCGGTGGCACTCGCGGCGGCAGAGCCAGTAGAAGCTGACCAGGGGCGGGGGAGGCCTGCAGCCACGGGGGCCGGTCGTGTCGCCCTGGCGCCGCTCACGCCGGGGTCTCCTCGGTGACCAGGCTCGTCGCCACGGTCTTCAGATAGACCTGCTCGAGGCTCTCGGCGTCGTAGCGGTCCTTCAGCCCCGCGGAGGTGTCGCGGGCGATGATCTCGCCGCGGCCGATCAGCGCGATCTCGTCGCACAGCGCCTCGGCCTCCTCGAGGTAGTGCGTGGTCAGCAGGATCGTCGTGCCCTGCTCATGCAGCCGGCGGATGTAGCGCCAGAGCTCTTGGCGGAGCTCGATGTCGACGCCGGCGGTGGGCTCGTCCAGGATCACCAGGCGCGGCTCGTGCAGCAGGGCGCGAGCGAGGAGGAGACGGCGCTTCATGCCGCCGGACAGCTTCGGCGCGCGGGTGTCGCGCTTGGCGCGCAGGTCGAAGACGTCGATCATCTGGTCGGCGCGCTCCTCGGCGGCCTCCTTCGTCCATCGCCGTAGTAGCCGCCGTGGTAGACGAGGTCTCGCGCACGGTCGGAAGCGGTCCAGGTTCGGCTCCTGCTCGCAGATCGCCGATCTGGCGGCGAGCCCCCACGCAGTGGGTGGGGAGCCCGAACACGAGCGCCTCGCCCTCGGTGATCCGGATCAGGTTGCAGACGGCGCTGATCAGCGTGGTCTTGCCGGCGCCGTTGGGGCCGAGCAGCCCGAAGAAGCTGCCCGCGGGGACAGCGAGGTCGAGGGAGTCGAGGGCGAGCGTCCCGTCGTCGTAGCGCTTGGTCAGGCCACGCAGCTCGAGCGCCGGTACGCCGGACCCGTCTTGATTGCCATCGGGCACCCTCTAATGATGGCGATTGCCGAAAGGATCTAGCCGGTGGAGCACTTCGAGGTCTTCCTGATCGCGCTGTTCGTCGCTGTCGCCGGGCTCAACGTGCTCGCGCGCTGGCTGACAGTCCCGTATCCGATCCCGCTTGTGCTCGGCGGCCTGGCGCTGGGGCTGGTGCCGGGGATCCCGGAGATCGAGCTCGATCCCGACATGGTGCTGCTGGTCTTCCTGCCGCCGCTGCTCTACTCGTCGGCCTTCTTCAGCGACCTGCGCGCGCTGCGCACCGACCTGCGCGCGATCTCGATCACCGCGATCGGGCTGGTGCTGGCGACGACCGCGATCGTCGGCGTCATCGCCCACGAGGTGATCGGCTTCTGCTGGGCGCTGGCCTTCGCGCTGGGGGCGATCGTCTCGCCCACCGACCCGGTCGCCGCCACGGCGATCATGCGCAACGTCGGCGCCCCGCGGCGGATCGTCAACCTGGTCGAGGGGGAGAGCCTGGTCAACGACGCCACCGCGCTGGTCGCCTACCGCGTCGCGGTGGCGGCGGCCGTCGGCGGCAGCTTCTCGGCGCTGGACGCGGGAGCGGAGTTCGTGCTGGCCTGCCTGGGCGGCATCGCGGTCGGGCTCGCGGTCGGGTACGTGATCGGCGAGATCCGCCGCCGGCTCGACGACGCCCCGACCGAGATCACGATCTCGTTGCTGACGGGCTACGCGGCCTTCATCCCGGCCGAGGAGCTCGGGCTCTCGGGCGTGCTGGCGGCCGTCGCCGCGGGCATCTATCTGGGATGGAAGGCGCCTGAGCTGATCAGCCCCCAGACCCGGCTGCAGGCGTTCGGCACCTGGGAGATCCTCACCTTCCTGCTGAACGCGACGCTGTTCATCCTCGTCGGCCTGCAGCTGCCCGTGATGGTCGACGGCCTCGAGGGCACGCCCGCGGCCGAGGTGATCGGCTACTCGGCGCTGGTCTGCGCCACCGTGATCGCCGTCCGCTTCGCCTGGGTCTTCACCGTGCCCTACCTGATCCGGGCGCTCGACCGGCGCGAGGGCCAGCGCGAGCGGCGGGTGAGCCCGGCTCCGCGAATCGTCGTCGCCTGGTCGGGGATGCGCGGGGCGGTCTCGCTCGCCGCCGCGCTGGCGCTGCCGCTCGAGACCGACGCGGGCGCGGCGCTTCCCGACCGCGACCTGATCCTGTTCATCACCTTCGCGCTGATCCTGGTCACCGTGGTCGGGCAGGGCCTGACGCTGCCGGCGCTGATCCGCCGCCTCGGGGTGCTCGAGGACGGCGCCGAGGAGGAGGCCGAGGAGACAAAGGCGCGCCTGGTCGCCTCGCGGGCTGCGTTGGAGCGCCTCGACCAGCTCGAGGAACGAGGACTGGACGCAGAACGACTCCGTCGAGCGAGCGCGCGGCATCTACCGCTTCCGCCAGCGGCGCTTCGGCGTGAGGACGGGGAAGGTCGACGACGATGACGGGATCGAGGACCGCTCGCTCGCCTGGCAGCGGATGATGCACGACGTCTACGACGCCCAGCGCCACGCGCTGGTTCAGCTGCGAAACGAGGGCGAGATCAGCTCCGACGTGATGCGCCGGATCGAGCGCGAGCTCGACCTGGAGGAGTCCCGCCTCGAGGTCTGAGCACGCTCGCTCATGGCGCAGCGGCCGGACCAGGGAATAGCTTCCCGGTCGTGGCGGCGGTCCTGGCCCTGATCTCGGCGGCGATCTTCGCCCTCGGCACCGTGCTGCAGCAGCGGGCGGCGATGACCGAGCCCGACGAGAGCGCCGCCAGCAACACGATCCTGCTGCGGCTCGCGACCCATCCGGTCTGGCTGGCCGGGATCGCCGCCTATGGGCTCGCCTATGGGGTGCAGGCCGTGGCTCTGGGAAGCGGCCAGATCGTGGTGGTGCAGCCCATCCTCGCGACGACGATCGTGTTCGCGCTTCCGCTCGGCGTCTGGATCTCCCACCAGCGGGTCTCGCGACGCGACGTGCTCGCCGCCCTCGCCGTGACCGTGGGCCTGGCGGCGTTCATCGTCTTCAGCGATCCCGACGGCGGGCGCCAGCAGGCGCCGACGGGGGAGTGGCTGGTGGCCGGGGGCGCGGTGCTCGCGGCGGTCGCCGTGCTGGTCACGGCCGCGCGCAAGCGCAGCGGCGCGCTCAAGGCGGCGCTGCTGGGCACCGCCGCCGGGCTCACCTTCGGGCTCCTCAGCTGCCTGACCAAGGAGGTGGTGGAGGTCTTCGAGGACGACGGCCTGGTCGCGATGTTCGAGGACTGGCAGCTCTACGCGATCCTCGCGCTGGGATTCGTTGGCATGACGATCACCCAGCAAGGCCTGCAGACGGGGGTCCTGCCACCGGAGGTCGCGACCAGCTCGATCTTCAACCCGGCGCTCAGCGTCGTGCTGGGGCTGATCCTGTTCGACGAGGCGATTCATCGTGACGCGGTGGATTCCATCGCGGCGATGCTTGCCCTGTTGGCGGCGTTCGCGGGCGTCGCGGTGCTGGCGCTGAGCCCGCCTCAGCCCCGCACCGAGGAAGCCGAACGCGGGGGGTAGGCTGACGATCGTGGAGAGCAAGCTCGACACCGTCGGCTTCACCCGCATGCAGGACGGAACCCGCGAGGACTACGAGCTGCTGGACCGGCTCGAGCAGCCCTATCTCGATGCGCTCCCCGATCGCATCCTGGCCGCCGTCGAGGCGCTGAAGGAGTCGTTCTCCGGCTACCAGGTCACCCGCTACGAGCACTCGTTGCAGTCCGCCACGCGCGCCGAGCGCGACGGGCGCGACGAGGAGTACGTGGTCGCGTGCCTGGTGCACGACATCGGGGACGAGCTCGCGCCACACACCCACGGCGAGATGATGGGGGCGGTGCTGCGCCCGTTCGTGCGGCCCGGAGCTCTGCTGGATCGTCAAGCACCACGGCCTCTTCCAGAGCTACTACTACGCCCACCACACCGGCGGGGACCGCGACGCGCGCGACCGCTACCGCGACCACGAGTGGTTCGACGCCTGCGCCGAGTTCTGCGAGCGCTACGACCAGAACTGCTTCGACCCCGCCTACGATTCGCTGCCGCTCGAGCACTTCGAGCCGATGGTGCGGCGTGTGTTCGCCGAGCCGCGCTACCTCGACGGCGAGGAATAGCTACTCGGCGAGCTTCACCACGTGCCCCGCCTGCGGCGGGACCTTTCCATCGAGCACCTCGAGGTAGGCATCGCGCAGGCCGTCGGGGCCCACGCCGCGGCGAACCTCGAGCCAGCCCTCGGTCCACTCCGCGAACGGTGCCCAGGAGCCCATCACGCGCTCGTCGACGCCGGCGCCGCCCCAGTCCTCGCTGCGCTTCTTGATCCAGGTCGGGGCGAAGAAGAACTGCGGGCGCGGACCGGGAAGGCCGTCGGCGCCGCCGAGCTCGTCGCGGTGGGTCGTGCCGACGACGGCGTCGTGGCGAAGGTCGTCGCCGTAGCGCTCGTGCACGGCCTTGCGGACCTCGGCGCTGCCCGACATGTCGACGTAGACGGCGCCGCCGTCGGGCAGGTCGCCGATGTCCTCGTAGCTGACGGCAGCGTCGTAGACCCCGAGGCCCTCGACGAACTTCGCGTTCGAGGCGGAGGTGAGGCCCACCACCGAGATGCCCTCGCGCTGGGCGAGCATGAAGGCGGCGATGATCGCGGTCTTGCTTGACGCGCTCGAGAGCACCATCGTCCCGGCGCCGAAGAAGCCGGAGTCGGCGAGGAAGTCGTCGATCAGCCACGAGGTGTAGAAGAGCGGCCAGAACAGCATCAGCTCGTCGTCGCGGTCGCCGAGCAGCTCGGCGGCGGCGCCGTCGGTGCGGCGATAGGCCTGATAGGCGGAGGGCAGCTCGGCGCGGTGCGGCGAGGCGTCGACGAAGCCGCGCTCGTCGACCCCCTCGGGCTCGACGACCAGATGGGTCGAGGGCGGCAGATAGCCGTAGATCCGGGCTCCCTTTTCGAGATCGGTATCGCCGGGATCGGCGACGTCGGCGAAGCCCCACATCGGCACCCGCCCCCAGCCCTCGGGTGCCGGGAAGAACTTCCAGTAGCTCATCGCGTCGCCCATCACCGCGTAGGTGATGTTGTTGGTGGTGAGGCCGAAGCTGTCGACCTCGAGCAGTGCCTGGCCGGCCTCGAGCTCGGGCGGCCCGGCGTCATCCTCGAATCGGGTCTCGTGCAGGTCGTCGCGCTTGACCAGGAACTCCATCGCGGGCGTAGCCTAGGTGGCCGCAGCGCCCTCGGAGGGTGCGCCCCCGGCCGCGCGCGCCGCGTCGAGCAGCTCTGCGGTCGCCTCCCTGACGAACTTGCCGAGGTCGTCGAGGTCGGGCATCGCGTCGTAGTCGCCGATCAGGCCGATCTTGACGCCGCCGTTGTAGGAGACGATGGCGATGGCGAGAGCCTGATTCGGGGCGAGGAAGGCGACCGGGATGAAGTCCTCGAGCTCGCGGCCCAGCAGGTACAGCGGGAACTGGGGGCCGGGGACGTTGGTGACCAGCAGGTTGTAGAGCCGGCTGGAGAAGTGCAGCCGCGAGGCGCGGGCGAAGATCGTCGGCGGCGCGAAGTCCTCGACCCGCGCGATCGCCTCGGCGCCCATCGCCTGCTTGGACTCCTTCAGGTCCTTCATTCCCTCGCTGACGAGGCGCAGGCGTTCGACCGGGTCGCGGCAGTAGGTGGGCAGGCGGCCGACCATGATCGTGATCTTGTTGCCGAGCTGGCCCTGCTCTCCCTCGGTGCGGACGCTGACGGGGACGGCGCCTCGCAGCTCCAGCCCCTCGGTGCGGACGCCGCGGTTTCGCAGCCAGTTGGCCAGCGCGCCGCTGACGATCGCCAGGAAGACGTCGTTGACGGTGCCGCCCAGCGAGTTCTTGATCTCCTTCAGCTCGGCCAGCTCGGCGTCCACCCACAGCACTCGGCGGTGGGTGCCGATCGGCAGGTTGAGCGGGGTCTCCGGCGCTCGGCTCACGGTGCCCCACAGCACCTCGCCGGCTCCCTCGGCCGCCTCGCGCGCGGACCCCGCCGTTCCCAGCGGGTCGGTGGCGGCCTTCAAGCGCCCGCTCGGCGATCCCGATCGGCGCCTTGACGAGGTCACTGACGCCCCTGCTGACGATCGCGGCGTCGGTGGGCTCGGGGCCCGGGGACCACTCGCGGTCGGGCTGGGGCACCTCGGCGGGCTCGCGGTCGAGGTCGAAGAGCACGGTCGTGATGTCCACGCCCGAGACGCCGTCGACCAGCGCGTGGTGGGTCTTGTTGATCAGAGCGAAGCGGTCGTCCTCCATGCCCTCGACCATCCAGATCTCCCACAGCGGCTTGGTCCGGTCCAGGCGCTGGGAGAAGATGCGGCCGGTCAGGTTGCGCAGCGTCTCGATCGACCCGGGATTCGGCAGCGCCGTGTGCCGCACGTGGTAGTCGATGTTGAAGGTGGGATCGTCGACCCACAGCGGCCGGCCCATCTGAAAGCGCGGGAACACCAGCTTCTGGCGGTAGCGCGGCACCAGGTGCAGGCGCGCGGCGATGTGCTCGCAGAAGTCCTCGGGCGAGGGCGGCGGGCCCTCGAAGATCATCACCGCGCCCACGTGCATGTGCGACCCCTCGCGCTCCTGCGCGAGGAAGCCGGCGTCTATGGACGTGAGCCGGTCCACGCGCCGAGTCTAAGCCCCGGCCCGTGGCGCCGCAGCTATCGGATGAAGAGCATCTCCGAGTACTTCGGCAGCGGCCAGAGGTCGTCGGCGACGACCTTCTCGAGCTTGTCGGCCACCTCGCGGACCTCGGCCATCGCGGCCAGCTGCTTGTCGCGGGCGTGGATCGCGAGGTCAAGGCCCTCGACGCCGTCGGGGTAGGAGTTGGCCTCCTCGAGGCCGTCGAGGGCGCTGACCAGGCCGTCGACCAGCTCGCGGGTCTGCGAGCTCAGCTCGCTGATCTCGGCCTCGTTGATCAGCTCGAGGTAGCGCAGCGCCGCCGGCAGCAGCATCGTGCGGGCGATCGAGTCCGCGGTCTCGGCCTCGATGTTGGCGCGGATCGTGTACTGCTCGACCCAGACCTCGTAGCGGGACTCGAGCTCGCGCTTGGAGAGCACGCTGTACTTCTCGAACGCCGTCACGGTCGAGTCCGCCAGCACCTCGGGCAGAGCGTCCGGGGTGGTGCGCAGGTTCTTCAGCCCGCGCTTCTCGGCCTCCTCGTGCCAGGCCTCGTCGTAGTTGTCGCCCATGAAGCAGACCTGCTTGTTGGCGTTGTAGGTCGCGGCGACGACCTCCTGGACCGCCTGCGCCAGCTCGGTCCCGGCCTCGATCTTCTTCTCGAGGCCGTCGGCGAGGTCGTCGATCGACTCGGCGACGATCGTGTTCAGCACCGTGTTGGGGAAGGCGAGCGAGTCGCTGGCCCCGACCGCGCGGAACTCGAACTTGTTGCCGGTGAAGGCGAAGGGCGAGGTGCGGTTGCGGTCGCCGCCGTGCATCGGCAGCGGCGGCAGCACGCTGGCGCCCAGCTCCATCGTCTCGGAGTCGGTCTTGCCGTCGCCCTATCCCGGTCGCGATCGCCTCGAAGGCCTTCTCCAGCTCGGCGCCGAGGAAGATCGAGATGATCGCCGGCGGCGCCTCGTTGGCGCCGAGGCGGTGGTCCTGGCCGATGTTGGCGACCGAGGCGCGCAGCAGCCCCTGATGCAGGTTGACCGCCTGGATCACCGCGGCGCAGAAGAACATGAAGCTGACGTTGTCCATCGGCGTCTCGCCGGGCTCGAGCAGGTTGTGGCCGGTGTCGGTGCCCATCGACCAGTTGTTGTGCTTGCCCGAGCCGTTGACGCCGGCGAACGGCTTCTCGTGCAGCAGGCAGACGAGGCCGTACTTGCGCGCGACCGACTGCATCACCTGCATCGTCAGCTGCTGGTGATCGGTGCCGACGTTCGAGTTTTCGTAGATCGGCGCGATCTCGTACTGGCCGGGCGCGACCTCGTTGTGGCGGGTCTTGATCGGCACGCCCGAGCTTCGCGAGCTCGTTCTCGTAGTCCATGATGCAGGCGAGCACGCGCTCGGGGATCGCCCCGAAGTAGTGGTCGTCCAGCTCGTGACCCTTCGGCGGCTTGGCGCCGAACAGGGTGCGGCCGGTGGTGACCAGGTCGGGCCGGGCGTAGTAGTACTGCTCGTCGATCAGGAAGTACTCCTGCTCGGGGCCGACGGTCGTGAACACCTGCTTGGCCTCGTCGTCGCCCAGCAGCCGCAGGGCGCGGATCGCGGTCCGCGACAGCGCGTCCATCGAGCGCAGCAGCGGGATCTTGGCGTCGAGCGCCTCGCCCGTCCACGACGCGAACGCGGTCGGGATGCAGAGCAGCGCCCCGTTCGGGTTCTCGAGGATGAAGGCCGGGCTGGTCGGGTCCCAGGCGGTGTAGCCGCGGGCCTCGAAGGTGGCGCGGACGCCGCCGGTCGGGAACGAGGACGCGTCGGGCTCGCCCTGGATCAGCTCCTCGCCGGAGAACTTGGCGATCCACTCGCCCTCGCTGTTGGGCTCGAAGAAGGCGTCGTGCTTCTCGGCGGTGGAGCCGGTCAGGGGCTGGAACCAGTGGGTGAAGTGGGTGGCGCCGCGCTCGAGCGCCCACTCCTTCATCGCGACCGCGACCGCGTCGGCCAGGGTGGGCGCCAGGGCCTCGCCCTCGGCCAGCGTGCGCTGAAGCTCCTCGTAGAGGTCGTTGCCCATGCGCTCGCGCTGCACGGCCGGCGTGAAGACGTTGTCGCCGAAGGGGTTGTTGGCGGCGTCGGTGAGGTCGGCGGTGCCCAGGGCCTCCCCGTTGGGGCTCCAGGTGGCGGAAGTGACGTTGTGCTGGCGAGTCTTGAGCATTCTGGCTTTTGCCTCCGTTGAATCGCATGGGTACGGAAGGCGCGGAGGGTAGCCGGGATCGGCGCCCTGCGATTTGTCCATCCGTACAAACTTCCGCACGATGCGTTCGCCAGGCCGTCAGGCGGCGCAGCTGGGCGCTATACCCTGGCCGCGGTGGGACACATGGACGTGAACGCCGCGATGGGCAGGGTCGGGCTTGCCGGCCCCGGTCGCAGAGCTGGCCGCGCGCGACTGGGACGCGGTGGTCATCGGCGGCGGCCACAACGGCCTCACGGCCGCCGCCTACCTGGCCCGGGCCGGCCAGTCGGTGCTGGTGCTGGAGCGCCGCGACCAGCTCGGCGGCGCCTGCACGCTGGAGCGGCCCTTCGAGGACGAGGGATATCTGGTCAGCCCCTGTGCCTACGTGGTCGGGCTGCTCGACCAGCGGGTGGTCGACGAGCTGGAGCTGAAGCGCCACGGCTACAGGGTCTTTCCCACCGACCCCGGCCTCTGGTGCCCGTTCGCCGACGGCACCTCCATCGCCGAGTTCCGCGACGGCGAGCGCACCCGCGCCTACCTTCGGCGCGCAGGGGTTCGCCGAGCGCGAGGTCGAGGGGCTGCTGGCCTACGAGCGCGCCTACGACCGCTGCCGCGTCGCCCTGCGCAAGGGGGAGCGCGACGCCTGGGAGGGCTCGTCGCCGAGCCGCGAGGAGCTCGAGCGGATGCTGGGAGGCGACGAGGAGCTGATCGGCGATCGTGTTCGAGGAGTCCGTCGTGGACATGCTCGGGCGCTACGTCAGCGACCCGAAGCTCGTCGACGCCCTCTTCGGGCAGGGTATCATCGGCACCGCCGCCGGCCCCGCGCGACCCGGGCACCGCCTCGATCCAGCCTGATGCACGCGCAGGGCGAGCTCGAGGGCCGCGGGTCCACGTGGGGCTACGTCGAGGGCGGCATGGGGCGGGTCTCGTTCGCGATCGCCCAAGCCGCGCAGGAGGCGGGGGCCACGCTGGCCACAGGCGTCCCGGTCGCGCGCATCCTCCCCGGCGAGGGCGTGGAGCTGGAGAGCGGCGAGCTGATCCGCGCCCGCAGCGTGATCAGCAACGCCGACCCCAAGCGGGTGCTGGGGATGGTCGAGCCCGAGGCGATGCCGCGCGACTTCCGCGAGCGGCTCGAGGCCTGGCGGGTGCCCTCGCATCCGCGATGAAGCTGAACGCCGCGCTGAAGCGGCTGCCGACCTTCACCGCGGCGACGCGGCCCGAGGCGGGCGGGGTCGAGCCCTACCGGGCGATGGTCACGATCACGCCGGGCCTGGAGGCCGGCGAGGAGGCGTTCAGGGCCTTCGAGCGCGGCGAGCCGGCGCTGGGCTTCGCCGAGCTCTACTTCCAGACCGCCTACGACCCGACCGTGGCGCCCGACGGGCCGCCACACGATGAGCGCCTTCTGCCAGTACGCGCCCTACGAGCTGGCGGAGGGGGACTGGGACTCGCGGCGGGACGAGATCGCGGCGATGATCCTCGACGCGATCGCAGTACACGCGCCCGACCTGCACGACTGCGTCGAGTCCTTCGACCTGCTGGGCCCCCCGGACATCGAGAGCCGCATCGGCCTCACGGGGGGCAACATCTTCCAGGGCGAGGCCCTGCCCGACCAGATGTGGGAGCACCGCCTGGACCACCGCACCCCGGTCGAGGGCCTCTATCTGTGCGGCGCCGCGACCCACCCGGCCGGCTCGGTGATCGCGCTCAACGGCCGCAACGCCGCGATGGCGGTGCTGCAGGACGCCGGCGTCCCCTCTCAAATTACATTAATCCTTTCTATCTTCTCTATCCATTTTTTTTTTTCTTCTTTTTATTTCTCTTTTATCATCTTCTGCTATCTATTCTGCAGCCCCTCCTCTTTCCATCCGCTCTCTCCAGACTTCCTCTACCCCTTGCCTACCACCACCTTATCTCCAGCAGCACGCTTCTCCTCATCATATCTCCATTATCTAGCTTTTCTTCCTCTCACATCCTCTGAGCGCCTATCGCCTCTTGCATTTTCTATACTAATCTCTACCAGCAGCGTCTCTTTCTCGCTGTCTACCGGGCTACTCCCATCGCTAGGTTCTCGTACGCCGTCCAGTGTGACCGCTGCTGCAGCGCCCACCCTATCGCCTCTCTTCCCCGCCTTGCCCATCGTGCTGTTGTCTATCCATGCATCTATCTGTGCGAACACCGCGCACCCGCCGAAGTCTCCCCAGCCCCGGCCCGCCTCTGCCCCGGCCTAGGTCCCTACTCGTAGGCGAGCGCTTCCAGCACGTCGAGCCGCGAGGCTCGCCGGGCCGGGCCGATCGCTGCGAGCACGCCGGCGATCGCCGCCAGCACCAGCAGGACCAGCAGCGTCGCGATGGGGAACTTGAGCACGAAGCCCTCGTCGGCCAGGGGCCGGCTGACCAGCACCGCGAAGACGACGCCGAGCACCAGGCCCAACACGGCGCCGATCAGGGCCGTGATCACGGCCTCGAAGCGGATGATGCGCCGCACCTGGCGGCGCGACATGCCTACGGCGCGAAGCAGCCCCAGCTCGCGGGTGCGCTCGTAGATCGAGAGCGCCAGCGTGTTCACGATCCCGAACAGCGACACGATCACCGCCAGCGCCAGCAGCGCGTAGACGACGCCCAGGATCTGGTTCAGCTGGTCGCCGATCGCGTCCTTCAGCTCCTGGCGGTTCTGGACCTGGGCCGTCGGGAACGCCTGGTCGACGATGCCCTCGATCTCCCCGCGGACGGCATCGGCGTCTGCGCCGTCGGCCAGCTTGATGAACACGTTGGTGACGTTGTCGGCCTCGTTGTAGGCGTCGACTCTGGCGTCCGAGGCGAAGTAGTCCCCGAAGAAGTCGGTGTTGTCCTTGAAGGTCCCCGCGACCTCGTACTCGATCTTCTCCCCCGAGGGCGTGGTGACGCCGAAGCTGTCAGCCACGGCCAGGTCCCGTTCGGAGGCCCAACCCTCATCCACGACCGCGTCTGTGGGCCCGAGCCCGGCTGCGGTCTCGGGACCTCCCTCGCGCCATTCGAAGTCGAAGACGTCGTTGACGGTGTCGGGGTTGACCAGCGAGAGGAAGCTGTTGTCGGCCTCTCCGTCGACCAGCGCCTCGGTGTAGCGGTAGGGAGAGGCGGTCTCGACGCCCTCGACCGTGCTCACCGCCCGCTGGCTCAGGGCCGGGATGTCCGAGAAGTTGTCGGTGTTGCCGAGCAGCAGGTCGGCGGTGATCCCTTCGTCGATCGCCTCGTCGATCGAGCCCTTCAGCCCGGCCGCGAACACGGTCACGAACGAGACCAAAGCGAGTCCGATCATCAGCGCCGCCGCGGTCGTTGCCGTGCGCCCGGGGTTGCGAACCGAGTTCTCCCGGGCGAGCCTGCCGGAGACGCCGCGCAGCCGCTCGAGCGGGCGCCCGACGACCGACGCCAGCGGCCTGACCAGGCGCGGGCTCAGCAGGGCCACGCCGATGAACACGGTCGCGGCGCCCACACCGACCCAGGCCTCGCCGGGCGTCAGCGCCCCGAACAGGGCGAGCGCCATCAATGCGATCCCGAGCGCGGTCAGCCCGAGCCCGATCACTTCGCGGCGGCGGCGACCGCCCGAGGTCTCGAGCACGGCGCCCTCGCGCAGGCCGGCCACCGGCGGGACGCGGGTGGCGCGCACGGCGGGAATCAGGGCCGCCAGCACGGCCAGGCCGGTGCCCAGCACCAGCGCGGTGATGATGGTGCGGCTCTCGACGACGGTGCCCTCCTTGGGCAGGCCCACCTCAAGCGCGTCGAACAGCAGTCCGATCACCGGCGCGAACGCGATCCCGGCGAGCAGGCCCAGGACGGAGGCGAAGAGGCCGATCGCAAACGCCTCGACCACCACCGAGGTGATGATCTGGCGGCGGTTGGCGCCGAGCGTGCGCAGCATCGCGAACTCGCGAGTGCGCTGGGCGACCGTGATCGAGAAGGTGTTGAAGATCAGGAACGCGGCGACGAACAGGGAGACGCCGGCGAAGACGAGCAGCGCCGTCCTCAGGATCGAGATGAACTCGCCGACGTCGTCCTGCTGGCTCTCCGTGTTGTCCGCGCCGGTTTCGACCTGGATCTCGTCGGGCAGCACGGCGGCGATGTTCTTCGCGAGCGTCACCTGGTCGGTGCCGGGCTCGGCTGCGACCGTGATCTGGTCGAACTGGCCCTGTTTGCCCGTGATCAGCTGCGCCTCGGGCAGGGTCAGCAGCGCGATGCTGGCCCCGCCGAAGGATTCGACATCGCCGAGGGTCGCGATCCCGACCAGCTCGTAGGCCTTGGCCTCCTCCTTGCCGGCGAGCGTGACCTGGTCGCCCAGCTCGAAACCGGCGTTCTCGGCGGCGGCCTTGTCGATCACCACCTCGTCGTCGGCGGCGGGCGGCCCGCCCTCGGGGTACTCGAGCGGGTCGAAGCGCTCTGCGGTGGTGGAGAAGGCGAAGGTCGGCGCACCGCCTCCCCCGATGCGCTCGCCCTCGGAGTCGATGATCGCCACCTGGGGGTCGGTGATCCCGCCTTCGGCCGCCTCGACACCCTCCGCGCCGCGCACCGCGTCGAGCACGGCGACGGGGATCGGCGGCTCCTGGCCGTCCTCGGTCTCGACGGCCTCCTTCGAGGTGACGACCGCGTCCACGCCCTGGTTCGACTCGGTGAAGATGTCGTCGAAGGACTGCTCGATCGTGTCCGTGAGCACGTAGGTGCCGGCGACCATCATCACGCCGAGCACGATCGCGAGCGCGGTCAGGAAGGTGCGCAGCTTGCGCGCACCGAGGTTCCGCAGCGCGATCGAGGTCAAGCGGCGACCTGCTTCATCAGGTCGAGGACCTCATCGGCCGTGGCCGAGCCCTCGTCCCTGACGATCCTGCCGTCCACCAGCACCACGACCCGGTCCGCCGTCGCGGCGGCGTGGGCGTCGTGGGTAACCATCACCACGGTCTGGCCGAAGTCGTCGACCGCCCGGCGCAGCAGCGCCAGCACCTCGTCGCTCGACTTGGAGTCGAGGTTTCCGGTGGGCTCGTCGGCGAACACGACCGCGGGCTTCGACATCAGCGCCCGAGCCACCGCGACCCGCTGCTGCTGGCCGCCGGAGAGCTCGGATGGGCGGTGGCTCAGCCGGTCGCCCAGTCCGACGGCCTCCACGAGCTGGTCGTGCAGCTCGGGGTCCGGATCCCGGCCCGCAAGCGAGAGCGGCAGCAGGATGTTCTCGTCGGCGGTGAGGACCGGGAGCAGGTTGTAGAACTGGAAGACGAATCCGATCTTGTCGCGCCGCAGCTCGGTCAGCTCCGCGTCGTCCAGGTCCGCGAGCTCGACGCCGTCGACGGTGACGCTGCCCGACGTGGCCCGGTCGAGGCCCGCCAGCGCGTGCATCAAGGTCGACTTGCCCGAGCCCGATGGGCCCATGATCGCGGTGAACTTGCCCTTGGGGAAGTCGAGGGAGACGCCGTCCAGTGCGCGCACCGCGGCGTCACCCTCGCCGAAGACGCGCACCAGGTCCTTCGCGGCGACGATGGCCGCGCCGTTCGCGGTCGCTTCCGGGGTGGGGGAGTCGTTCAAGTCAGGTCCTTTCCTCGACGGCGCGGGACGATAGGGGCTTCCGCCGGAAGATTTGTGAACGAGCGCACACCGGCTGCGACCGCCCCGCCCTTTGGCTTTACCGCGGCTTGAGGGCCGGGGGTCAGCCTCCCGCGAGATGAAGCGCGCCCTGCTGATCGCCGCTCTCGGCTCGCTCGCCCTGGCGGGCCTGGGAGCCACCGAGGCGATGGCCGCCGAGGGCTCCTCCCACGCAGCGGCCGCCAAGAAGAAGGGCGTGAAGCTGAAGGTCGCCGAGAGCGACGATTACGGCAAGGTCCTGATGAGCAAGGGCAGCATGGCCCTCTACCTCTTCACCAAGGACGGCAAGGGACCCAGCGACTGCTACGGCGAGTGCGCCGTAGCCTGGCCTCCGTTCCTGACCAAGGGCAAGCCCGTCGCCGGCAAGGGCGTGATCGCCAAGAAGCTCGGCACCACCCTGCGCGACGACGGCCGCCGCCAGGTCACCTACGGCGGGCACCCCGTCTACTTCTATCGGCACGACAGCCCAGGCAACATCTTCTGCCAGGACGTGTTCGAGTTCGGCGGCACCTGGCTGCTGGTCGACCGCGACGGCAGGGCCGTCCGCTAGCCGCCAGCTCCGCTCAGGTACTCATCGGTGCCCTCGGGCTTCCAGCGACCCGCGATCGCCTGGAACGGAATCATCAGGAGCCAGACCGAGACGGCCCAGCCGCTGTCGACCAGGAACGCGACGGGTATTGAGGCGAGGAAGAAGATCACGGGCGAGAGCGACAGCATCGCGTTCCAGCGGTACACGTCCTGGGGCATCTGGCGCCGCAGCAGCTCGCGCCTCTCGGCCCACCGGAACATGACCAGCTCCATGCCGCTGACCACGGCGACCGCGACGGCGTAGATCGTGAACGCGAGCGGGTTCTCGAAGAAGTTGCCGAACAGCCCCGTCGGGAACGGCAGGAAGGCAACGAAGCAGAGATAGATCAGGTTGAGCCCGATCAGGCCGGAATCCATCCGCGCCAGCAGCGAGAAGAACTGGTGGTGCGCGATCCAATAGCGGCCGATCACGGCGAAGCTGATCAAGAAGCTGACGAAGCTGCCCTCGAGGTCTCCGAGCGCGTCCGCGAGCTCGCCGACGCTCTCGGTGTCGGGGATGTCCGGCACCTCGATCCCGACGACGAGCAGGGTCATCGCGATTGCGAACATGCCGTCGCTGAAAGTGAGGACGCGGGCGAACTCCACGCTGTCGCGCCCGAAGCCGCGGCCCCCGTTGTCGGCCGCCATCAGATCCCGAGGTCGCGCATGACGCCGGGCTTGAGGCTGCCCAGCCAGACGAAGCCGATCGAGGGGCGGTCCTGCGGGTTGGCGCGCACGCCCACGTGGCTGCCGTCGGGCACCTTGCCCTCGAAGGTCTTGCCAAGCTCGATCGCGGCCTCCTCGGTGGGCGCCCCGACAAGCAGGTACTTGAAGCGCCGCTTGACGGGGTGCCCCTCGCTCTCCAGCCGGTCGGCCTCCTTCAGCGTGTCGCGCACGTGTGGGAGGTCGATCACGACCTCCCAGGGGTAGTCGCCGGCCTCGCCCTCGGCCTGGCCGACGCTCTCTCGAGTCGCCTCCTCGGCGGCGAGCTCGGACTCGCTCTCGGGCAGCGGCTCGTCGCCGGGGCGCCACTGCTCGGCGACGGGGTGCCAGCGCATCAGCTGCACCTGGCCCGCAAGCTCGTCTTCTTCCATCAGCTCCCGCAGCACCCGCTCGGCCTCGCGCGCGCTCTCCTCATGCCAGGCGTAGAGGAACAGCTTCGGGCCGTCGCGGGTCACGATCACCGCCCCGCCCAGCCGCTTGCGGGCCTCGTCGTCGACGTCGAGGACGCGCAGCCGCTCGCCCAGCGAATGCCCTTCCTCGTCGGCGTCGAGGGTGACCTCGACGCGCCACTCGTCCCGCTCGCCGCTGTCTCTGGGCTCCGCCATCGGCGGAACCCTAACCGGAAAGCTCGATCATCCGGCCCTGCGGCCCCAGGTTGAACACCGAGCACCTCGCCGATCGTGCTCCGCGCGCCCCACGACTCGTGGATGTGGCCGCAGACCGCGACCTTGGGCCGCTTCCGCTCGATCGCCTCCAGGAGCGAACGGCTCCCGAGGTGCTCGCCCTGCCCGCTGGTGTCGCAGTGGCCGAGGGGAGGGGAGTGCAGGACGAGCAGGTCGAGCCCATCCGGGCATTCCTCGAGCTTCTCGGCCGCCTCCTCCTCGCTGAGGTCGAAGCTCCAGTCCCATGGCGTGACCGGCACGCCGGCGCCCAGGCCGAACGCGTCGATCCCCGCGACCTGCTCGGACTCGCCGTGCAGGACCACGGCCCCCTCCCAATCCGCGCAGGCCGCGCGCAGCGATTCCTCGGTTTCGTTGTTGCCGGGGACCAGCACCGTCGGCGTCTCGATCGGCCGGAGCGCGTCGATCGTCTCCTCCAGGCCCTCGTGGACCGAGGCGAAGTCGCCCGCGGCGATGACCAGGTCGGCCTCGTCCGAGCGCTCCACCAAGGACCCGGCGGCGTCGAGGTCGCGGTGCAGGTCGCTGAAGGCGAGCAGCTTCACGCCGTCAGTCTCTCAGCCCGGCCGTCCGCCGGGCCTTGCTGGCGTCCTTGGCGGCGGTCAGGCGGCCGTGCGAAGCCTCGGCCAGATCAGCAGCACGAGGCCGACCAGGATCACGGCGATGCCGAGCGCGTAGTGCACCAGCAGCGCGAGGATGATCCCGATCACGATCAGTAGGAGGGGTAGCGACATGCCACGGGCCTACCCCTCCGGCGCCGCTCCAAACTTCGCAGAGGCGCGGGCGCTCACGCACGGGCGTCGCCCTGCAGCAGGCGCCGCGCAAGCGCCAGGGTCTCCTCGTCCAGCTCGGCCTCGGTGAGGACGTTGTCGCTGCCCAGCCGGGCGACCAGCGCCTCGGTCACCTCGTCCAGCGAGACTTCGCGGCCGAGCGCGGCCGCGACGCTGCCGGTGGTGTCCGGGTCCCAGTCGAGCTCGAGCGCCTCATAGACGGGCACCAGCGCGTCGCGGACCAGGTCCTCGCCGCTGACGACGATGACGACCCCGACGTGGGCTCCGCCCCTGATCATGCGCTGGCCGATTCCCGCGAGCTTGGTCTCGCCGGCGGCGCTGACGCTGTAGGCGCCCGGGCAGTACTCGCCCGGCACCTCGCCGACGCGGGCGTCGATGCCGAGGTCCTGGAGCGTCCCGGCCACCAGCGCCGCGACCTCCTCGAAGCGCTCGTAGGTGCGGCGGGGCGGGTGTGGGTCCGGGTAGGCGCGCGTGAAGGCGATCGTGCCCTCATGGAAGACGGCCGCGCGTCCCCCGGCCAGGCGCTCGACCGGCGGGAACCCCGCCGCCGCGGCCGCCTCGACGGCGCGCTCGTAGCCGGCGGCGGCCACATCCCGGCGCCCGAAGGCCAGCTCGCGCCCGGGGCGGTGGACCCTGGCCGTCGGGGGCAGCTCGCCGGCGGCGACCCGCGCCAGGATCGCGCGCGAGACTGCCGTGCCCAGCTCGGGCTCGTCGGGAAACGATCGGCGGATCAGGTCGATTCTGGCCATCGCCGGCGCAGTCTGACGAACCGGCTCCGCGACCAGTGAGGCTGGCTATGGTGCCTGCCCGTGGCACGCGAGCCTTTCGAGGGGAGCGAATGGGGGCAGCGCGGGGCGGAGGCGCCTGCGATGGCCACCGCTGCCCGCTCCCGGCGTCGCCGGCTGCTGCCTGCGCTTCTCGCGACGCTCGGGTCGGCGCTGTTCCTGGCGGCGGGCGGGACCATGTTCGGCGTCCCCCCGGTGCTCTCCGTCGGCGAGCTGAACCGTCCCGGTAAGGCGGTCGCGGCCCCGGTCATAGAGCTACACGCCGCCCAGCGGCAGAGGATCGAGGAGGCGATGAATGCGCCGTTCGTCCTGGGCGTGCCCAGGAAGACCTTGGACCGGGTCGCCGAGTGCGAGTCCCACGGCGATCCGCGCGCGATCGGCGGCGGGGGCCTCTACCGAGGCAAGTACCAGTTCCACCGCGGCACCTGGGCCTCGGTGGGCGGCACCGGCGACCCGGCGCGCGCGTCCGAGCTCGAGCAGGACCGTCGCGCCGCGATGCTGATCAAGCGCAGCGGCTCGAGCTCCTGGCCGAGCTGCGGCTAGGCAGCGGGGTCGTCGTCCGGCTCGTCCAGCAGGGCCTCGCGCAGCGCCCTCTCCTCCTCCTCGAAGAGGTGGCCGAAGCTGCGCTGGCGGTCCAGCAGGATGCGGCGCTTGGTCGCCGCCAGTGCGCCGCGGGGCCCCGCCGCGATCCGGCCCGCGAGCTCGAGCGAGCGCGGGATCAGCTCCCCGGTTGGGTGGACGGCGCCGACCACACCCATCTTCAGGGCGGTGAAGGCGTCCAGCGTGCGGCCGGTCAGCGTCAGCTCGGCGGCCACGGCCGCCGGAAGCGCGGCGCGGGCCGCTGCGTAGCTGGGCGGGATTCCACGAGGCAGCTCGGGAAAGCCGAAGGTGGCTTCCTCTGAGGCGAGTCGGAGGTCGCACAACAGGGCGATCGCGAAGCCGCCGGCCAGCGCCGGCCCGTTGACCGCCGCCACGACGGGCTTCTGACAGCCGGCGATCGCACGGAAGCAGGAGATGCTGGTCTCGACGAGCCGTTCGCGGTGAGCGCGGTCACCGCCGAACTGGGTCACGTCCATACCCGAGCAGAAGGCGGGCCCGGCGCCGGTCAGCATCACGCTGCCCACATCCTCATCGTCGCCGAGCGCGGAGAAGGCGTCCGTAAGCTCCACCCGCAGGTCGATCGAGAGGGCGTTGCGCTTCTCGGGCCGCTGCAGCGTCACCACGGCGACGTCTTCCTGGCGCTCGAGCGAGAGCAGGCCCGCCATCCGACAATCGTTTCATCAAACGCCGGCCCCGCGCTTTCGGGGCCGTTTCGAGAGGAGGGCAGCGTGAAATCCCACACCGACTACATGACCTTCGAGACCCAGGAGCGCCGCGAGTTCGTGCGCATCACCGAGGACGTGCAGCGCGCCGTGGACGAGTCCGGCGTCGCCGAGGGCATGGTCCTGGTCTCGGCTATGCACATCACCGCCGGGGTCTGGGTCAACGACGACGAGCCCGGCATCCACATGGACACGATGGAGTGGCTGGACAAGCTGGCTCCCCCGAGCTGGAGGGACCCGGCGAACGACGTCGCCCGCGAACTGCTGCCCGAGGGCGGCGACTACCGCCACCACCGGGGCGGCGAGGACAACGGGGACGCGCACCTGAAGAACCTGCTGACCCACCAGCAGGTGGTGTTGCCGATCACCGACGGGCGCCTGGACCTGGGGCCGTGGCAGGCCGTCTTCTACACGGAGTTCGACGGCCGCCGGCCGAAGCGGCTGGTGATCAAGGTGCTCGGGGATTAACCCGGAGGGCGAACAGCGGCGGACGGCGGGGATCGCCCCGCTCCTCGTCTTCGTCTCGATCGTCTCTGTCCAGTTCGGCTCGGCGCTGGCGACGACGTTGTTCGAGGAGGCCGGCCCCGCGGGGACGGTCTTCTACCGGCTGCTGTTCGCCGCGCTGCTGCTGCTCGCGATCTGGCGGCCGTGGCGGGTGAAGCACGACCGCGAGGCGTGGAAGCTCGCTGTCCTCTTCGGCATCGCCCTGGCGGCGATGAACTTCTTCTTCTACTCGTCGCTCGACCGGATTCCGCTTGGGCCCGCGGTGACGTTCGAGTTCGTCGGCCCGCTGGCGGTGGCGCTGGTGGCGTCGCGGACCCGACTCGACCTGCTGTGGGTCGCCCTCGCCGCCACCGGCATCCTGCTGCTCGCCGGGCCCGGCGGCTCGGATGACGCGCTCGGAATCGCGCTGGCGCTCGCGGCCGGCGGGTGCTGGGGCGCCTACATACTGATCAGCGCCAGGGTGGGGCAGGCGTTCAGCGGCGGGCAGGGCCTGGCGATCGCGATGACGGTGGGGACGGCACTGATGCTCGCTCCCGGGGTCGCCGTCGGCGGCGAGGCCCTGCTCGAACCGCACGTGATCGCGGTCGGGGCGGCCGTGGCGCTGCTGAGCTCGGTGATCCCGTACTCGTTCGAGCTGGAGGCGCTGCGGACCATTCCCGTGGGCGTGTTCGGCGTGTTGATGAGCCTCGAGCCCGCCGTCGCCGCCCTCGCCGGTCTGATCGCGATCGATCAGGGACTGAACGCGGCCGAGGTGGCCGGGATCGCGCTGGTGGTGATGGCGAGCGCGGGCGTGCTCAGGCGGCCCGGCGCGGCCGCGCCGACCGAGGCGTGACCTCGCGGCCGCCCGGCTTGACCGTGTCGGCCGCGGTGCGCGGCACCTGCAACGACGGCATGTGACGCTCCAGCTGTGCCTGCAGGCATGCTCGGCAGGAGCATTCAGGTACTGCGAGCCCGGTGTTAGGACAGCGAGTCATCGGAAACCCAAGTGCCCAGCGCCCGCAAAGTAGCCGCACCGCCGGTCGGAAAGCGTGCAAATAGCGCCGAAACGGGACTTTCACCGCCGCCGGCGGGCGGCCCTGCCAAGATCACACCGATGGCGAAGAAAGCCCGGAAACAGGAAGCGAAGAAGGATCGGGCGCGATCCGGGAAACCGGCGGCCGACGGCAAGGGGGACAGCGCCGGGACCGCCCTGCCTGATACCGAGGTCGCCGCCGCACCGCCTCAGGGCCCCGACGCCCGCAGGCGCACCCCGGCCGAGGCCGTCGCCGAGGCCAACGTGCACGCGCCCACGCGCGGCAACCGCAGGCTCGAGAGGTTCCTGGAGGCCGTCAACGCCGACGAGCGAGTGCGCGCGTGGTGGTACATGGCCCAGCTCAACTCGACCCGGCTCGGCATGTCCGACCACTCCTGGGTCCACGTGCAGGTGGTGCTCAACATCGCCCTGCGCCTGCTGCGGCTGCTGGGCAAGGCGGGGATCGAGCCCGCGATGGTCACCGACCACGCGATGAAGCAGCGCGACGCCGAGGTCGTGGTCGCCGGAGGTGCCCTGCTGCACGACGCCGGCATGTCGATCCACCGGGCCGACCACGAGGCCTACAGCCTGTTCCTGGTCGCGGACCGCATCGACCTGCTGCTCGCCGACGTCTACGACGAGCCCCAGCGCACGGTGGTGCTGTCCGAAATGCTGCACGCGGTGATCGGCCACCGCCGCCGCGGCGAGCCCTACACGCTCGAGGGCGGGGTGGTCCGCGTCGCCGACGCGCTCGACATGGCCCAGGGCCGATCCCGGCTGCCGATCGAGGGCGGCCAATTCGGCATCCACGCCCTCTCGGCCGCGGCCATCGACGAGGTCCGCATCGAAGCCGGCGAAGACCGCCCGGTCAAGATCGAGATCGAGATGAACAACTCCGCCGGCATCTTCCAGGTCGACGACCTCCTCGCCACCAAGATCCGAGGCACCCCGTTGGAGGGCCACGTCGAGGTGACCGCCGAGGTCTCGGGCGAGACCGAGAAGCGCCTGCTCCCCTCGTTCCGCATCTAGTCCGCGCGCTTGGGCGGGGCGGCCTCGCTGCGCCGGCGGTCAGAGGCCGGCGCCGGCTCCGCCGCGGCCCTCGCCCTCGGCGAAGCGGGCGGCGCCGGCGACCCCGGTGCCTGCGACCTCGCCGCCGATCTCTGCCTCCAGGGCGAGCGCGTCCTCCAGCGGGAGGCCGAATCCCTCGATCGCGGCGCGGCGGTCGGCGAGCATTGTCTCCTGGGGGAAGGAGGCCAGGCCCTCGGCCATCTCCAGGGCCCGCTCCAGATGCTTGCCCGGAGCCACCACCTCGGTCAGCAGGCCCATCTGGTGGGCCTCGCCGGCCTCGACGATGCGGCCGCTCAGGATCAGGTCCAGCCCGCGGCCAAGTCCGACGATGCGGGGCAGGCGCTGGGTGCCGCCGTCGATCAGGGGAACGCCCCAGCGGCGCTCGGGAAAGCCGAGCCTGGCGGTCTCGGTGCCGACGCGCAGGTCGCACCACAGCGCCAGCTCGAGGCCGCCTGCCAGCGCGTATCCCGAGATCGCGGCGATGGTGGGCTTCGGCGAGGTGAGGCGGGTGAAGCCCAGGGGGCCGTCCGGGAAGGCCTCGACCCACTGCTTCGCGACCTCGGGGTCGGTGCCGGCCTGGGCCATCGACTTCAGGTCCGCGCCCGCGCAGAAGGCCTGCTCGTCGCCTGTGATCACCAGCACCCGGGCGTCCTCGTCGGCGACGAAGCTCGTGTAGCCGTCGTGCAGCAGGGTCGCGGTCTCGGGGTCGATTGCGTTGCGGCGCTCGGGGCGTGTGATCGTCAGCACCGCCGCCGCGCCGACCCGCTCGTAGCTGACCTTGCTCATGGGACGGGACGGAGCGGCCATCGCTCCAGCAGTGGCAGAGGGTCGATCGCTTTCTTCTGCGGGCCGTAGACGGCGCGGCCCTGGCGGACCTCGAAGTGCAGATGGGGGCCGTCGCAGGAGCCGGTGCAGCCGACGTAGCCGACCAGCTGCCCCGCCTTAACCTCCTCGCCCGCCCTGACCACGGCCGGCTTCTTCATGTGGAGGTAGATGTAGCTGCGGCCGTCCAGCGGGCTGTACATGACGAAGGTGTTGCCACCTCCGTAGGAGTAGAAGCTCTTGCCGCCGCCGCCGTCGAGCACGACCCCATCGCGGACGGCGACCAGGGGCGTCCCCGGCAAGGCGAAGACGTCCTGTCCCTCGTGCCTGCGGCCGCCCCGGCTGGCCCCGAACCTGGCCGCGGCCTCGGCGTAGTCGGGATTGGCAACGACGACGGGGTGGTAGGGCCCCTTGGTCAGGCCCTTGGGGGTGCCGGGACCCAGGGTCGCCACGATGGGAGCACCCGCCGCCGAGGCGTCCGTGTCCGCGTCGTCGATCAGCGGCAGTGGCAGCCCGAGCAGATAGCCCACCCCCGCGGCGACCGCCATCACCGCGACCAGCGCGAGCCCCACCTTCGCCGTCGGCCGCTTCAGGCTCGGCTGCGGTGGCACTTCGGCCCGCTCGCGCTCTTGACGGAACCGGCGTTCGAGGCGGTGCTGCACCAGCTGCTTCTCCTCGACGGCGCCGCGCCCTTCTGAGTCCCGGCGACTCCCGCCTGGGCGTGCCCGCCGGTACTCCTCCAGCTGCTCGGCGCGCTCCAGCTCGGCTAACCGTTCCCGCCTGACCCGCTCGCGGTCCTGCTCGGTGGCGCGCCAGACCTCACGCCGGATGGCCTCGGCATCGCGGCGGCTGGGCTTGCTCTCGGCCTGCTCTCGCTCTGGGCCGGCGCCTTCGACGGGGTCGACCCGCGCGAGCTCGGCACGTTTTCGGCGCCTGCGCCCGGCCTTCTCACGGCGCTTCCGCTCCGCCTTCTCGCGCCGGCGCGCCGTGCGCTTGGCTCGGCGGCTGTCGTAGCGCTCGGGGCCGGGGTCGAAGGACTCCGGCTGCTGGTCGCGCTCCTCGAGCGCCGGGTCGGGCGCGTGCCCGCGCTGCTCGGCCTCCGCCTCAGCGACGCTTCCGCGCTGTTCGGCCGCCGGCGCCATCAGGCCCCTACGTGAACGGGGCTAGGAGCCGAGGCGCTCTAGGTCCTGGGTGCGCCTCTCCTTGTTCCGGTCCAGCCGGATCTGGACCAGCGAGAGCACGATCACCAGGATCGCGAAGAAGGCCATGACCCCGAAGGCGAAGAAGGTGATCACCTTGTCGTCGGTGCGGCCGTAGAGGCCGACGCCGTCGGCCGCCATCGCCGCCGGGGCCAGCGCCAGCAGCGCGCCCACGGCGATCAGGAAGAAGCTGGTCAGACGGGCTCGCATCGCCGCGGAATCTAGCGCACGTGCCGAACGCTCACGCCGCCTCAGCCCGCCGTCCCGTCTAGCCTGCCCGCCCGTGAGCGCGCTCGAGGCCATCGTCCTCGGCCTCGTCCAGGGGCTGACCGAGTTCCTGCCGATCTCCTCCAGCGGCCACCTGCGGATCGTGCCGGCGCTGCTGGGCTGGGATGACCCCGGCGCCGGGTTCACGGCCGTGATCCAGCTCGGGACGATGGCGGCGGTGCTGCTCTACTTCCGGCGGGACCTGGTCGAGATCGCCAGGGCGTGGATTCGCGAACTGCGCGTGCCCATGCGCGAGCGCAGCCACCAGGCGAACCTGGGCTGGTTCATCCTCCTAGGCACGATCCCGATCTCGATCTTCGGCTTCGTCTTCCAGGACCAGATCGAGTCGGGCGCCCGCGACCTCTACCTGATCGGATCGGCCCTGATCCTGTTCTCCTTCGTGATGCTGCTGGCCGAGCGGGTCGGCTCGAAGGCGCGCCCGATCGAGGAGCTGAACGTGCGCGACGGGTGGTTCATCGGCTTCGCCCAGGCCTTGGCCCTGATCCCGGGCGTCTCGCGCTCGGGCGCGACGATCTCGGCTGGCCTGCTGCGCGGCTTCGACCGCACCGCGGCCGCCCGCTACTCGTTCCTGCTCTCCGTTCCGGCCGTGGTTCTGAGCGGGCTCTTCGAGCTGGGCGAGATCGGCGGCGAGGACGGGGCATCCGCCGGCGCGACCGTGATCGCCACCCTGGCCGCCTTCGCCTCGGGCTACGCGGCGATCGCGTGGCTGCTGCGCTACCTCGCCCACCACAGCCTCGACATCTTCGTCGCCTACCGGATCCCCCTCGGGATCCTGGTGCTCGTGCTGGCGGCAACCGGCACGATCAGCTGAGGGGCACCGGATCGCCCGGGTCAGGGAGAATCGATCTGCAGAAGCTCGTCCTCGTCGTGGCGGTGCTCCACCTGCAGCGTCGAGTGCTCGATGCCGAACCGCTCGGCCAGCAGGTGCGCGGCGCGAAAGCGGGCCTGGTGGCAGTCGTCGTCGGGCCCGACGATGATGTGGGCCGAGACGGCGGGCATTCCCGTCGTCACCTCCCAGACGTGAAGGTCGTGGACCTCGGCCACGCCGGGCTCGGCGACGAGCGCCCGGCCGACTGCCTCCGGGTCGATCCCGCGCGGGGCCGCCTCCATGAAGACGCGGCCCGAGTCGCGCAGCAGGCCATAGGAGGCCCACAGCATCGTCGCGGCCACCAGCAGCGAGGCGATGCCGTCGGCCCGTTCGAAGCCGGCCGTGATGATCAGCAGGCCCGCGACCGCGGTCGCGACGAACGCGAAGAGGTCGGTGAGGATGTGCTGGAAGGCACCCTCGACGTTGAGGCTGCGGCGCTCGGCGCTCGCGATCAGCCGCAGCGCCCCGAGGTTGACCGGGATGCCGATCAGGGCGACGATCAGCACCAGGCTGCCCTCGACGTCGGGCGGATCGAACAGGCGCCGGACGCCCTCGATCACGATCAGGACGCCCAGCAGCAGCAGGGTGACGCCGTTCACCTGGGCCGAGAGGATCTCGGCGCGCTTGAGCCCGTAGGTGAAGCCGCCGCTGGGCGGCCGCTGCGCCAGGCGGAGGGCGAACAGGGCAAGCCCGATCGCGACCGCGTCGGTGAGCATGTGGGCGGCGTCAGACAGCAGCGCCAGCGAGTCGGCGACGATGCCGGCCGCGACCTCGGCCGCCATGAAGGCGAGTATCAGCGCCAGCGCGGCCGCGAGCTTGCGCGAGTCGGCGTCGGCCGAGGGGGCGTGGCGTGACGTGCCGTGGTGAGCGGGCGCCACCCGACGATTATCCGCGACCTCGGCGGCGCCGCTCCGAGACGGAAGCCGAGCCGCCGCCGGGCCATCGCTTGAAAGTGATGCGCGCGACCCGGGGCAGGGAGGGGTCGCGCGCGCTGACGAGAGAGGAATCTCGTGAGTGGGGGCAGCCTCTCGCGCCGGCCGCCAGGCGGTGTGAACATCCGGATATCCGCTCGTAGCGATCGAGTGAAGGGCACGAAAACCCGGTCTTAGCCTGTGAAAAACCCGTGAACCACGCTCGGGAACCGTCGCCCGCGCCGAGCGCGGCCCTATGATGCGCCGTGAAGGGCAGGCCTCGATGACAAACCAAGCAGGCAC
This sequence comes from uncultured Solirubrobacterales bacterium, assembly GCA_963813725.1. Lineage (GTDB taxonomy): Bacteria > Actinomycetota > Thermoleophilia > Solirubrobacterales > 70-9 > VGBV01. The sequence continues at coordinate 153,256 of CAWFAI010000007.1, read as the reverse complement.
CATCCGGCTGGCGGTGATCGACACCGACAGCGGCTTTCTCACAGTCCTCGGCAAGCGCCTGGAGGGCGCCGGCTGGGAGCATCGCGTGCTCTCGAGCAGCGTGCCGGCCGACGAGCTGGTGGCGATGAAGCTGAACGCCCTGCTGGTCGACATCACCGTGCTCGGCCCCGAGGGCTGGGATTACCTGGAGAAGGTCTGCGGCTCCGTCCCGGGCCTGGGGGTGCTCGTCTGCACCAACCAGTCCACGGTCGCCCAGCGCGTCCGCGGGCTGCGCATGGGCGCCGACGACTGGATCGGCAAGCCGTGCCACCCCGAGGAGGTGATGGCCCGTATCGAGGCGGTCGTCCGCCGGCGCAAGCGCGCGGTCAGCCAGCGACGACGTCGGCCCGATGGTCGCCGGCGAGCTCGAGGTGCGGGCCGACCAGTACCAGGCCTTCGTCAGCGGCCAGAGCATCGGCCTCACCCGCCGCGAGTTCGAGCTGCTGCAGCTGCTGGTCGAGGCGCACGGCCAGGTGATCGAGCGCGAGGACATCTACCAGAAGGTCTGGGGCTACGCGATGGCCCACGGCGACCGCTCCGTGGACGTGTTCGTCCGCAAGCTGCGCCAGAAGCTCCAGCGCCATTCCGCCAACTGGCGCTACATCCACACGCACTTCGGGATCGGCTACCGCTTCGATCCCGAGCTGATCGGCCGGCGCGTCTCGCGGAGCCGCTCCCGGTTCCGGAGGCGGACGAGCTGGCGGAGTTCGCGGCGGAGCCCCTGGTCGAGGCCCCCACCGCCTCGGCCGAGTAACCGCCCACAGGCTTCGGGGCGAGGTCCCTTCACATCGCGTTTACCGGAAGTTCACTCGACCGTAACGCCTCGGCCGCTTCCGAGGCGGAAGGCTCCGCCCAAGATGGAGATGGGCAAACGAGAGCCAATCCGAAAGGCGTCAGCGCGACCCTTGGTGGCCGCGGACCGCGCGCCCGGTCTACGCCGGGCGGCTCGAGATCCGCCCCGCCGACCACGCCGCGCTGGTGGACGGGCGCCCGCTGACGCTGACCGTGCGCGAGCTGCAGCTGCTCACCGAGCTTGCCCAGAACGCCGAGCGGGTGATGACCCGGGACGAGCTCTACGCGCGCGTCTGGCACCGCGGCCTATCGCAAGAGCGACCGCTCGGTCGACGTCTACGTGGGGCGGCTGCGGACCAAGCTCGACCGCGCACTGCCGGGCCGGCGCTTCATCCACACCCACACGGGGATCGGTTACCGCTTCTCGCCTGACGGCTGAGTAGCTCCAGGCCGCGTTTACATCCTTTTTACAACGCGAGCCACAGCTGCGTAACAAGATCGCGGCGGCCCGCTGACAGGCTGCGCCGCAGTGTGGGGAGTTTGTTGAAACCGCCGCCATTTGCGGCCTCCCCCAGGCAAACGAGACAAGGAGCTATTTGATGTCAAGCAAGTGGTGGCTAGTGGCCGCGGCCGCTGGTGTTCTCGCGCTCGGGATCGCCGCATGCGGCGATGACGACGACGATGACAGCGGCGACAGCGGTAGCAGCGAGCCGGTATCGGGCACGATTCGCATCGACGGGTCGAGCACCGTAGGGCCTCTGACCTCGGCTATCGCCGAGGGATTCAACGAGGAGAACCCGGACGTGAACATCACGGTCGGCACCGTCCGGCACCGGCGGCGGCTTCGAGAAGTTCTGCGCCGGCGAGACCGACGCCAACGACGCCTCTGAGGCGATCGGCGATGAGGAGATCGCAGCCTGCGAGGAGGGCGGCGTCAAGTACGAGGAGATCCAGGTCGCGAACGACGCCCTCACGGTCGTCGTCAACCCGGAGAACCCGGTGACCTGCATGACCGTCGACCAGCTCAAGTCTGTCTGGGAGCCGAAGTCGACGATCAGCAGCTGGAGCGACATCGAGGGCCTCGATCCTCCGTATGACGAGTCGCTGGAGCTCTACGGCCCCGGCTCCGACTCCGGCACGTTCGGCTACTTCACCGAGGCGATCAACGGTGAGGAGGACGCCATCCGCAACGACTTCAACGACGTCGGTGAGGATGACAACGCCACCGTGACCGGTGTCGGCGGATCGCCGGGCGGCATGGGCTACTTCGGCTTCTCGTTCTTCAAGGAGAACTCGGACACGCTGAAGGCGCTCGAGATCGACGGCGGACAGGGCTGTGTTGCCCCGTCGCCCGAGACGCTCAGGACGGCACCTACACGCCGCTGAGCCGGCCGCTGTTCATCTACCCGTCGGCCGATGCGCTGGCAGATCCGGCGTTCGACGCGTTCATGCAGTACTACCTGGAGAACGTCGGCTCGATCGCCGAGCAGGTCGGCTTATCTCCCTCACCGACGAGCAGCTGAGCGAGCAGCGAGTCAAGCTCGACAGCCTGATCGGCGAGGGCGGCGGTACCGAGACCACGGGCTAGAGCGGGGACTCGAGAAGCGAAGTGGAAGCACGCGACGCGATAGCGGCCGCCAGGGCGCTCGGGAGGCCAGACCCCTCCGGCGTGGCCGCGCGCCGCTCGGGCGAGTGGGCGATTCAGCGGCCTCCTCGCTCTCTGCGCCGTGATCTCGGTGGTCACGACCACCGCGATCGTGATCTCCCTGCTGACCCCGACGATCGAGTTCTTCGGCGAGGTCTCCTTCGGTCAGTTCTTCTCCACCACGACTGGGCGCCGCTGACGGCCGACCCGAGCTTTGGGGTCTTGCGCCCCTCGTGGGCACGATCCTGACACCGGGTCGCGCTCTTGTTCGCGGTCCCGATCGGGCTGCTTTCGGCGATCTATCTGAGCGAGTTCGCGTCGCCGGGCGTCCGCCGCATCGTCAAGCCGATCCTCGAAATACTCGCAGGCGTTCCGACCGTCGCCTTCGGGGTCTTCGCTGTCACCTTCCTCAGCCCCGAGATCGGCAAGCTGTTTCCCGAGTTCATCAAGACGCCGCCCTTCGCGCCGCTCGCGGCCGGTGCGGTGTGGCCTGCTGGTCGTCCCCATCATCGCCTCGATCTCCGACGACGCGATGAAGGCGGTGCCCGGGGACTGCGCGAGGGCGCCTACGCGCTCGGCGCCACCAAGCTCAAGGTGTCGACGCGGGTTGTGTTCCCCGCCGCGATCTCGGGCATCGTCGCCTCGATCGTGCTCGCCGGGTCACGCGCCGTCGGCGAGACCATGGTGGTGCTGCTCGCCGCCGGAAAGACCCCGAACTTGTCGTTTGACCCGGGAGAGTCGGTGCAGACGATGACGGCGTTCATCGGGACGACCGCCACCGGAGACGTCGCGACCGGGACCATCGCCTACGACACGATCTTCGCCGTTGGCTGCTGCTGTTCGTGATGACGTTCGTGCTCAACATCTTCGCCATCCGGCTCGTCCGCAGGTTCCGCGAGGTCTACGAGTGATGGCCGACGAGCGGAGGCGAGACCCGATGGCCGAGCGACCCGCGCGTGGCGGCGCGCGAGCGCCGACCACCCGCTACATCCACGCGCCCGACGCGGCGACGGACGCTGAAGGAGCGCCTCTTCGGGCGCTGCTCTTCTCCGTGGGCCTCGCCCTGCTCGGCCTGGTGGCCCTGATCGTCGACGTCGTCCAGGAGGGCATCTCGACCCTCTTCCGCGGTGGGCTTCCTGACCGAGCCCGATTCCTCCGTGGACCGCGCGACGCCGGCTTCCACCCGGCGATCATCGGCACCCTGTACCTGATCGCGGCTGCGTGCTGTTCATCGTCCCGCTCGGAGTCGGTGCGGCCATCTACCTCGAGGAGTACGCAGACAGGACTCGCTGGTGGAACCGCCTCATCGAGCTCAATATCCAGAACCTGGCGGCGGTCCCGTCGATCATCTACGGGATCCTCGGGCTGGCGTTTTTCGTCCGGGGTCCGCTCGTCCTGGGATTCGTGGTCGCTGCCGGGTCGCTGACGCTGGCCCTGCTGGTGCTGCCGTCGGTGATCCTCGCCGCGCGCGAGGCGATACGCGCCGTGCCGCCCTCGATCCGCGAGGGCTCGCTGGCCCTGGGCGCCACCCAGTGGCAGACGATCCGGAAGCAGGTGCTGCCGGCCTCGATCCCCGGCATCGCCACGGGCATGATCCTCGCGGTCTCGCGGGCGCTCGGCGAGGCCGCGCCGCTGATCCTGGTCGGCGCGGCGACGTTCGTCACCGACGCAGCCAGCGGATTCTTCGAGCGGCTCACGGCGATGCCGGTGCAGATCTTCAACTGCGCTCTGCAGCCCGCAGGAGAGTTCGCGCCGCTCGCGGCGGCCGGCGATCATCGTGATGCTGGTCGTGCTGCTGGCCATGAACTCCGTTCGCGATCTGGCTCCGCAACCGCTACGAGCAGCAGTGGTAGCCACAGACCATGGAAGCGATGGCGACTAATGTTGGACAAAGTGGCCGAGCAGGCGAGGAAGGCGGCCGGCGGCCGCACGAAGAAGCCGAACCGGGACGTCTCCGGCGTTCGCGAGCCGGGTGCGTCCGAGGGCGCGCCGAAGAAAGGCAGCAAGGTGAAGCAGGAGAAGATCTTCGAGCTCCAGGACCTGAGCGTCTTCTACGCGGCCAGAAGGCCGTGGACAAGCGTCTCCATGGAGATCGCCAAGAACGAGATCACGGCGCTGATCGGGCCCTCGGGCTGCGGCAAGAGCACCCTGATCCGCTGCCTCAACCGCATGAACGACCTGATCCCGACCGCCAAGGTGGACGGCCACGTGCATCTACCACGGCCAGGACCTCTACGGCCCGGAGGTCGACCCGGTAGAGGTGCGCAAGCGGATCGGCATGGTCTTCCAGAAGCCGAACCCGTTCCCGAAGTCGATCTTCGACAACATCGCCTTCGGGCCCCGGATGCTCGGCCTGGACGACGTCGACGAGCGCGTCGAGCACGCGCTCGAGAGCGCGGCGCTCTGGGACGAGGTCAAGGACCGGCTCGACGCGAACGCCTACGGCATGTCGGGCGGCCAGCAGCAGCGCCTCTGCATCGCGCGCTGCATCGCGGTCGACCCCGACGTGATCCTGATGGACGAGCCCTGCTCGGCGCTGGACCCGATCTCCACCGGCAAGATCGAGGACCTGATGATGGAGTTGAAGGAGCGACTACTCGATCGTGATCGTCACCCACAACATGCAGCAGGCGGCGCGGGTCTCGGACACGACCGCGTTCCTGATCGTGGAGCTCTCGGCCTCCGAGAAGGAGCGCTGGGGCCAGCTGGTCGAGTACGACGTCACCGACAAGATCTTCACCAACCCCTCCGACCAGCGCACCGAGGACTACGTCACCGGGAAGGTCGGCTGATGCCCGACAAGACCCGGCTCCACTACCAGGAGGAGCTCGAGAGCCTCGAGAAGACGGCCCTCGGCGGGCTCGACCTGGTCGTCCAGTCGCTCGACCGGACGATGGAGGCGGTCGAGCACCAGGACGTCGAGCTCGCCGAGCTGGTCGTCGCCGACGACGACCGCATCGACGGCCGCTACCTCGAGGTCCATCAGGCGATCCTCACCCTGCTGGCGACGCAGGCCCCCGTGGCCACCGACCTGCGCCTGATCTCGGCCCTGCTGCACGTGATGAAGTACATCGAGCGCATGGGGGACCAGTGCGTGAACATCGCCAAGGTGATCCCGCTGACCGGCCACGACGCGCCGCAGCGAGCCGAGATGCTGGACCGGATCATGCGGATGGGCAAGCAGGTCCGCTCGCAGATCTCGCAGGCGAAGAAGGCGTTCGAGGCCCGCGACGTGGAGCTGGCCCGCGACCTCGTCCGCCAGGACGACCTGGTCGACGACCTGAACAAGGAGTGCTTCCAGATCGCGGTCGAGGTCGGCGAGGACCACGACACGCGCGAGTGGGCGATGACGATGATGCTCGTCGCCCGGGCGCTCGAGCGGATCGGCGACAACGCCGTCGACATCGGCGAGCAGGTCGCCTTCGTCGTCACCGGGCTCTTCCGGGAGTTCGAGGACGCCTCGCACCCGGGCGAGACCCCGGCACCCGCCCCCCAGTAATCCGGCCCAGCCACCACCGGCGGCGTATCCGCGCCAGCTGCGAACATCAGCTGACGTGCTCTGCGCGGCGATCGACATCGGCTCGAACACGACGCGGCTGCTCGTCGCCGAGCCCCAGGAGGGCCAGCTCCGCAAGGTGATGGAGCAGCGCGCCTACACGCGGATCGGCAAGGGCGCGAGCAAGAACGGCAAGATCACCGCCGAGAAGGTCGCCGAGGTCGCCGAGGTCGTCACCACCCAGGTGCGCCTCGCCGAGGAGCTGGGGGCCGAGGTGATCAAGATCGTCGCCACCGCCGCGATCCGCGAGGCCAAGAACCGCGACAAGGTCGTGAAGGCGATCGAGAAGGAGGCCGGCCTGCCGGTCGAGGTGCTCAGCGAGGAGGAGGAGGGCCGGCTCGCCTTCCTCGGCGCGACCAAGTCGCTCGGGCCACCCGGTCGAGGGCAACGTCGCCGTCGTCGACGTCGGCGGCGGCTCCTCCGAGGTGATCTTCGGCACGATCGCCGAGGGGGTCGCCGAGGTCCGCTCCTTCAAGATCGGCTCGGGCTCGCTGGCCGAGGAGCACCTGAAGAGCGATCCGCCCTCGGCCGTCGGAGATCCGGGCGCTGCGCGACGCGATCGCGGACTTCTTCGAGGACGTCGAGCTCGAGCAGCCCGACCAGGCGGTCGCGGTCGGCGGCAGCGCGACCTCGCTGCGCACGCTCGTCGGTGCGGTGCTCGAGTACGAGACCCTGGAGCGCGCCGTGCGGGTGCTCTCCAGCGACGAGATCGCCGACGTCGCCAAGCGCTTCGAGCTCGACCCGCGCCGGGTCAAGCTGCTGCCCGGCCGGCGTCCTGCTGCTGGAGAAGCTCTCGCGAGCTGCTCGGCCAGCCGCTGCAGATCGGCAAGGGCGGCCTGCGCGAGGGCGTCATCCTCGACCTGCTCAACGGCAGCGCTAACGGTCCTCCGCGAAGGCCCTGGCCGCATAGCTCGCCCCGCAGCTCTTCGGCCGCAGGTAGGCTCTGCGGCGTGGCGAAGGCGCAGCCGATCCCCGGCCTGAGCGCCGACGACAGCTACGGCGAGGCCGCGGCCAGGGTCGTCTCGATCCGCGCGGCCGAGCTGACCGAGCACGCGCGCGGGCGTCCTCGACACCGGCGACATCGAGCGCGTGCACGACATGCGGGTCGCGACCCGGCGGCTGCGGGCGGCGCTCGAGGTGTTCGAGCCCTGCTTCCCGGGCAAGCCCCACGGCCAGGCGCTGCGCGAGGTGAAGGGCTCGCCGACGGCCTCGGCGAGCGCCGCGACCGCGACGTCGCGATCGCCGCTCTGTGCGGATTCAACGAGCAGATGCACGCGCCGGACCGCCAGGGGGTGGCCTCGCTGATCGACCGGCTCCGCGACGAGCAGGCGCAGGCCAACCTGGACCTGGCGCCGCTGGTCGAGCAGGCGAGGCTGGCCGAGCTCAACCGCAGCCTCGACGAGCTGGTCGCGAGCGTGCGAGGCCGCGAAGGCGCCGGCGAGGAGCGGCCGAGCCGGAGCGAGCGGACGGGCGGAGGCAGTGAAGGCCCGCCCGGTGAAGAAGCTCGACCCGGCCGCGCCGCTGGGCGAGAACGCGGCGCGGATCGTCAAGGTGCGCCTGGACGAGATGCTCTCGTTCGCCCCGAAGGCGCTCGAGCGCGACCGGGTCAAGGCCCAGCACGACATGCGGATCGCCGCCAAGCGGCTGCGCTACGTGCTCGAGGTCGACCGGCTTCTGCTTCGGCCGCCCCGCCGACACCGCCCGCCGCCGCGCCCGCGACCTTCAGGACATCCTCGGCGAGATCCACGACTGCGACGTGATGCTGCCGCGGGTGCGCGAGCACCCGAGGAGCTGCAGGCCCAGGACGCCGAGGCGGTCCGCGCGAAGGCCGGCGACACCGCCGACCTCGACCCCAGGCTGGCCGCCAGGCCCCGCACCGGACCTCCTACCGCGGCCTCGACGTGCTCGCGGTCTACCTGCGCGCCCGCCGCGAGCTGCTGTTCGACCGCTTCGTCGCCTTCTGGGAGCGGCAGGAGGAGACGGGGACCTGGCTGCGGCTGGAGCGCGCCGTGGACGCCCACCTGCAGAAGGCCCAGAGGCGCGCAGGGCCGCAGGAGGCGGCCAAGGCGAAGGCTGCCGCGAGGAGGCCGAGCGCACCGCGGCCGAGGCGGGCCGCCGAGCCGCCGAGGCGGAGGCCGAGCGGCGGCGCGCGGCGGCCGAGCTGGCGCAGCCGTCGGCTAGGCCGAAGCCGGCCGCTGATCGTGCGCGGGATCCGGAGTCGGCCTCGGATTCCGGTCCGGACCCGGAGGGCTCACCGCGCCCCGAGCCTCCAGCGGGCGCTCAGGGCTGACCGATGGCCCAGCTCGCCGACGGCTACTCCGCGGTGCTCGAGACCGAGCCCTCGGCCGGGCGACTCGAGCTGGCTCTGGTCGCCTAGGCCCATCGATGGCTGGCCGCCGGCGATCCCGCCTGACGGGAGCTAGCATCACCTTGGAATGAGCGAGGACGCACTCGAGACCCCCCGGCGAGCCGGCCGAGCGAGACGATGGGGTCGCGGTCGCGCCCAGCGCGCCGCCGGCGCCGACGGCAACGGCCAGATCGACCTGAGCGACAGCTCCCTCTACTTCAACCGCGAGCTCTCCTGGCTGGACTTCAACGAGCGGGTCCTGCAGCTGGCCGAGGACCCGTCGGTGCCGCTGCTGGAGCGGCTCAAGTTCTGCGCCATCTACGAGGACAACCTCGACGAGTTCTACATGGTCCGCGTCGCGGGTCTCCACGACCAGGTCGAGGCGGGCCTCGACGCCCGGGGCGCCGACGGCGTCCCCGCCGGCGAGGTGATCGACCGCGATCCGCGACGCGCGTGATCGAGCTGCGCGAGCGGCTGCGCGTCTGCTTCGACGAGGACCTGCGGCCGGCGCTCGCCGAGCACGGGATCCGGGTGATCTCGCTCGAGGACGCGACCGCCGAGGAGCGCGAGCGAGCTGGAGAGGCTGTTCGAGGCCCAGGTCTTCCCTGCGCTGACGCCGCTGGTGATCGGCCGCGGCAGGCCGTTCCCCTACATCTCCAACCTCTCGCTCAGCCTCGCCGTGCTGCTGCGCAACCCCGAGAAGGACGAGGAGGTCGCCGCCCGGGTCAAGGTGCCGAAGGAGCTGCTGCGCCGCTTCCTCTCGATCGGCGACGGACACGACCTTCGTGCCGCTCGAGGACGTGATCGCCGCCAACCTCGACCAGCTCTTCCCGGGCATGGAGATCGTCCACCACTCGCTCTTCCGGGTCACGCGCGACACCGACTACGACGTCAGCGACGAGGCCGACGACATCATGCAGGCGGTCGAGGAGGAGGTCCGCCGCCGCCGCTTCGGCGAGGTCGTCCGGCTCGAGGTCTCGGCCGACATGAAGCCGCGGCTGCGCGAGCAGCTCGTCGAGGCGCTGAAGATCGAGGAGAACCAGGTCTATGACGTCGACGGGCTGCTCGGCCTCGACGACCTCGAGCGACATCGCCGAGCGTCCCGGGCTTCCACGAGCTGCGCTATCCGACCTGGCAGGGCGTGACGCCGCCCCAGCTTCAGCAGGGCCAGACCCACCGCGAGGTCGACGTGTTCGCGGCGATGCGCGAGGGCGACATCCTCGTCCACCACCCCTACGACTCGTTCACGACCTCGGTCGAGCGCTTCGTGCGCCAGGCGGTCGAGGACCCGAACGTGCTGGCGATCAAGCAGACCGTGTACCGCACCAGCGCCGACTCGCCGCTGGTGCCGGGCCTGATCGAGGCGACCGAGCGCGGCAAGCAGGCCGTCTGCCTGGTGGAGCTGAAGGCCCGCTTCGACGAGAGCGCCAACATCGGCTGGGCGAAGTCGCTGGAGGAAGCCGGCGTCCACGTCGTCTACGGCATCCCGGGCATGAAGACCCATGTCAAGTGCATCCTGGTGGCCCGGCGCGAGGGAGAGGGCGTCCGCCACTACGTCCACATCGGGACCGGGAACTACAACCCGAAGACGGCGCGGCTCTACACCGACATGGGCCTGTTCACCGCGGACCGCAAGATCGGCTCGGACATCGCCGAGATGTTCAACTACCTGACCGGCTACGCGCGGCCGAAGAACTACCGCAAGGTGCTGGTCGCCCCGTTCGCCTCAAGGACGGGATCGTCGAGCGAGATCGAGAGCACGATCGAGGCGCACTCGGACGCGACATCCGGCCCGGATCCGGCTGAAGATGAACTCGCTGCTGGACGCCTCCTGCATCCAGGCGCTCTATCGGGCCTCGCAGGCCGGGGTGGAGGTGGAGCTGAACGTGCGCGGGATCTGCGCCCTGCGACCCGGGGTGCCCGGGGTCTCGGAGAACATCCGGGTCGTCTCGATCGTCGGGCGCTTCCTCGAGCACTCGCGGATCTACTGCTTCGAGCGCGAGGGCGAGCGCCACATCTACATCGGCTCGGCCGACCTGATGCCGCGCAACCTCTACAACCGCGTCGAGCTGCTGACGCCGGTCGAGGACGCGGCGCTGCAGGACCAGCTCAGCGACGTGCTCGACCGCGCCTTCGCCGACAACACCAGCTCCTGGGAGCTCGGCGCCGACGGGCGCTGGACGCGGCTCGCAGCCGGACGGGACGCCGCCGCGCAACCTGCAGCGCGAGATGATGGAGCTGCACGCCCAGCGCTCCGAGGCGCGGCCCGCTCCGACCGCCTGAGCCGGCGGCGCGCTGCCGCGCCCGAGCGCTCTGCTAGCTTCGCCGCCCGTGGCCCGGTTCTCCCTGGTACCGCAGGATCGCGTCTTCTTCGACCTGTTCACCGAGGCGGGCCAGAACACGCTGCGCGCCGCGCAAGCTGCTGCGGGACATGTTCGAGGCTGGCCCGAGGACAAGCGGCCTCGGCCGCGACATCCTCAAGGCCGAGCAGGAGGGCGACCGGATCACCCACGACATCATCCAGCGGCTCAACACGACGTTCGTGACGCCGATCGACCGCGAGGACATCTACGCGCTCGCGACCCAGCTCGACGACATCGTCGACTACATCGAGGAGGCCGCCGACTTCATGGGCCTCTACAAGATCGAGGCGCCGATGGACCAGGCGCTGGACGCTGACCGAGGTCCTGGTCAAGTCCTGCGAGCAGCTCTACGGCGCTGCTCCAGAACCTGCGCGGGTTCAAGGACCTCGAGCACTACTGGATCGAGATCCACCGGCTCGAGAACGACGGCGACCGCGATCTATCGCGATGCGGTGGCCTCGCTGTTCGCCGACCGATCGACCCGATGGTCGTGATCCGCTGGCGGGACATCTTCCTGCGGCTCGAGCGCGCGATCGACTCGACCGAGACCTCGGCGCACCTGCTCGAGGGCATCGTCATCAAGAACGCGTGAGCCGTGACGAAGACGTAATCCTCGTACATCGTCATCGCCACGGCGCTGGCGTTCGACTTCACCAACGGCTTCCACGACACCGCCAACGTCGTCGCGACCTCGATCTCGACGCGGGCGATGCCGCCCGCGGTTCGCGGTCGGCTACGCGGCGATCCTCAACTTCGTCGGCGCCTTCATCTCGCTGGAGGTGGCGGCCACGGTCGCCAAGGACGTCGTCGAGTCGGGGGCGATCACCCCGACGGTGGTCTTCGCCGGGCTGATCGGGGCGATCGCCTGGAACCTGACGACCTGGTGGTTCGGGCTTCCGTCGAGCTCGTCGCACGCCCTGATCGGCGGGGTGGTCGGCGCGACGGTCGCGGCGGCCGGCTTCAACGCGGTGATCGGCGACGGGGTCGTCGGCAAGGTCCTGATCCCGGCCGTGATCGCCCCGACGCTCGCTTCGTGGTCGGCGTGATCGCGATCAACGTCGTCTACGGCATCGTCGGCCGGGAGCGGCCCGGGCCCGTCACGCGCGGCTTCCGGCTCGGCCAGATCGTCTCGGGCGGGCTGCTGGCCCTGGCCCACGGCACCAACGACGCCCAGAAGACGATGGGCGTCATCACCCTGGCGCTGATCGCCAACGGGACGCTATCGCGAGGACGCCGAGCGTCCCGTTCTGGGTGGTCGCCTCGGCGGCCACCGCGATCGCGCTCGGGACCTACACCGGCGGCTGGCGGATCATCCGGACGATGGGCACGCGGATCATCAAGATGGACACCGCGCAGGGGTTCTCGGCGCAGGGCGCCGGCGCCGCCGTGATCCTCGCCTCGACGCACTTCGGCTTCCCCCTCTCCACGACCCAGGTGATCAGCGGCGGAATCATGGGCTCCGGCGCCGGCAAGCGCGTCTCGGCGGTGCGCTGGGGCGTGGCCGGGCAACATCGTCGTCGCCTGGCTGCTGACGATGCCGGCGGCGGCGCTGATCGGGGGGGCGGTCTACGGGGTCTGCAGCCTGTTCGGCGACGGGCGCCGCCGGCCCCGTCGTGATCTCGGCTGCTCGCCGCCGTCGCGGGCGCCGTGATCTTCATCCGACGCAGCCGCGGGCCCGTCCTGGCGGACGCCTGAGGTGACCGCGTGATCGGCACCGTCGTCGAGACCAAGGAGCTGGCGGAGACCGTCGTCGCGGCGCTGGTCGCCGGGGTCGGCATCACGGCGCCTGTTCTCGGTGATCATCTTCGGCGCCGCGCGCTTCGCCGACCTGCGCCGCGACGACCGGCCGCTGCTGGCCGCTGCGGCCGCGGCGGCCTGGCGGTGCTTGGCGCTGGCGGGCACGCTCGCCGGGCATCGTCTTCGGCCTGATCGTCATGCTCTCGAAATGAGCGGGACCAGGTGAGCGAGCGAAGCAGCAAGACGGCCAAGGGAAGCACGCCCGCGAGGCGCAGCGAGACGGACGCCGAGCAGGCCGACCGCAGCATGGGCGAGCTGCTGCAGGAGCTGCGGGTGGCGCTGCCCGGGGTCCAGGTCCTGTTCGCGTTCCTGCTCACCGTGCCCGTTCGCGCAGGGCTTCACGCACGCTGACCGAGGAGCAGCGCGACCTCTACTTCGCGGTGCTGATGGCGACCGCGATCGCGACCGCGTTCCTGATCGCGCCCTCCGCGCTGCACCGGGTGCTGTTCCAGCAGCGCGACAAGGCAGTACCTCGTCTCGCTCTCCAACCGGCTCACGATCGTGGGGCTGGCCGTGCTGGCGCTCGCGATCACCGGGGCGGTGCTGCTGATCGCCGACATCCTCTTCGACGGCGCCAGGGTCATCATCTACCCCGGCGTCGATCGGCCTGCTGCTGCTGGGGCTGTGGGGCCTGTTGCCCCTCTACCGGCGCAGCCAGCTGGAGGAGGAGGAGCGCTAGCCGGGCGGCGGCGAGGTCGAGCGCAGCTCCCGCAGCTCGATCTCCATCTCGGCCAGGAACGGGAGCTCCGGGTCGTGGCGGGTGAGCTCCTCCAGGTCCTCCTCCCAGAGCTGCAGCCGCTCCTCGAGGTTCGTGTCGAGGCGCTGCGCGATCAGCGGGCGCCGCTCGGGAGCGACCGTGAGCCAGTCGCGCATGTTGGCGACGCGGTCGGCGGAGTAGATCAGGACGGGGACCGTGGCCGGACTCCAGCACCTGCCGGCGCAGGGCGCGCTTGCGCTGCGCGTAGGCGGATCACGGTCGGGTCCTCGCTCAGCGCCTCCACCACGCTCGGCGGCCTCCGGGCCGAAGCGAACCCGGATCTCGTCGGCCTCGACCTGCGTCTTCTCGACCACGTCGTGCAGGTAGGCGGCGACGATCACCTCGCCGTCGTATCCGGCCTGCGTCGAGCAGGCGGGCCACCTCGATCGGGTGCTCGACGAACTGCTCGATCGGTCTGCTTGCGGTGCTGGCCCAGGTGAACGCGGCGCGCGAAGCGCAGCGCGGCGTCAGCCAGCCTCGGAATCGGTCGCTGGGCTCGGTGCGTGTCGAGGTTCTTTCCATGCCCCTTCACTTCCACGTACGAATGCAGGCAAACGCTATCGCCCCGCCGGGGCTTTTACAACTGCCCCGGCGTTTACATCGTCGTTGATACGAGCTTGCTTTGCCGCGCGCCCGCCCGGCTCTAGAATCGCGGCGATGCTGCAGACGGCCCGGAACGTGGCGATCATCATGCTGCTGGCGCTGGTGGTCGCGGTGGTGCCGGGCGGCGACGCGGCGGCCGAGGCGATCCTGGTGGCGCTGTCCATGGCCTTCCTCGCGGCGATCGCATGGTTCTGCGCCCGCCTCTACCGCGAGCAGAACCTGACCCTGGCGACGATGCCCGACTCGCGGCGCGCGATCCTGTTCGGCGCCGTCGGCGCGATCGCGCTCCTGATCGTCGGCTACGAGGAGTTCCGCTCATGGGAGGGCGGCATCGTGCTCTGGATCGCCCTGATGGCCGGCGCGGTCGCGGCGATCTTCCTCACCTGGCGCGAGGCCAACACCTACTAGTCACGACCCGGCGCGGCTTTGCTTGCGTTTCGCGCGCGACGAGCGCGCCGGCGCGGAACAGCGTTGCGAGCCATGTGGCGAGCGCGCGAGAGTGGCCAGGCCTCCGTCGAGCTGGTGGCGATCCTGCCGGCGCTCGTCGTCTGCGTCCTGATCGCGGCCCACGGGCTCGCCGCCGGCTGGGCGCTGTGGTCCGCGGCGGGAGCGGCGCGCGCGGGGGCGCGGGCCGAGCACGTCGGCGGGGACGGCGAGGAGGCGGCGCGCAGGGCACTGCCCGGGGCGCTGCGCCAGGGCGCTCGCATCAGCAGCGAGGACGGGCTCCGGGTCGAGGTCCGCGCCCCGGCGCTGCTGCCGGGCGGGGAAGGACTGCGGCTGGGCGCGGCGTCCCGGCTCGACCCGGGCGATGGCTGAGGGCACCCACGGCCGGCAGGTCCACGAGCGCGCCGCCGGCCGGCGCTTGGACACGCCCGCCTCCGGCCGGCGGAGCGGCGAGCTCGGCCAGGCATCGGTCGAGCTGCTGGCCGGCCTGCCGGCGCTGCTGCTGGCGGGGCTGATCGGCTTCCAGCTGCTGGCGACGGGCTACGCGCTCACGCTCGCCGACGGCGCCGCTGAGGCCGGGGCGCTGGCGCGGGTCGCGGGCGCCGATCCCGAGGAAGCGGCCCGCGAGGCACTCCCCGGCTGGGCCCGCGACCGGGTCAGCGTCGAGGCGGCCGGGGGCGGGGTGGAGGTGCGGCTGCGCCCGCCCTCTCCACTGCCGGGGCTGGCCGAGCGCCTGGAGGTGAGGTCCCGGGCCTGGGTGCGCGAGCCGAGGGCGCCGTGAGCACCGCGGTGCTGGTGAGCGGCCACAACGCGCGCGGGTCCCTGGCGCTCGCCGCGACGCTCTCGGTCGAGGCGGCGCGGGCCACCGGCGCCGGGGTGCTACTGGCCGAGGTCGGTCCCTCGCAGGCCAGGCGGCCGACCACGCTGCTCGCCTCCCCGGCGGCGCGGGAGCTCGAGTCGGCGCTTCGCGCCGGCGGCCACCAGGCGTCCGCCCGGGGCCACCTCTGCCATCTGGGGGTGCAGCCGGACGCGGCCGCCCTGGCGGAGCTCGGCGGCGCGGCGCAGGCGGCGGACGCTCGGCTGCTCGTCGTCCACCTCCGGCCCGGGCTGTGGCGAGAGGGGCTGGACGCCGAGGCGCTCGAGCCGAGCGGCGGGCTGCTGCTCGTCGAGCTGCCGCGGGAGCGGTCGCTGGCGGCGCTCGCCGTGGCCGAGCTTCGGGAACGCGGCTGCCGCGCGAAGGTGGTGACCCGGCCGCCGCCGGCCCTCGCTGCGCGGCGCGCGCTGGCCGGGGTCCGGGCCGGCGGCGCCGTCTCCCGGCGGATGGGACGGGTAGCCCGAGCGCTGCTCGGCGAGGCGGGCCAGGCCCTGCCCGCCGTGCTGGGAGCGGCCGCGGCGCTGATCGCCGTGGGCCTGGTCCTGGTCGCAATCGGCGGCGCCTTCACGGGCGGGGCCCGGGTGCAGAGGGCCGCCGACCTGGCCGCGCTCTCGGCGGCCCGCAGCATGCGGGATGACCTGCCGCGGCTGCTGGCCCCGCCGCGCCTGCCCGATGGCTCCCGCAACCCCCGCCACCTGTCCCGCGCCCGCTATCTGACGGCCGCCCGGCGTGCGGCCGCCGAGGCCGCGCGCAGGAACGGCGTGGACCCGGCGCGGCTCGCCCTCTCCTTCCCCGACGCCGAGTCGATGCCGCCGCTGCGGGCGCGCGCCAGGGTGCTGGCCGAGGTCGACCCGCGCGAGCTGCCGGGCGGCGAGCGCCTTCAGGACCCGCGCAGCCTGCGCCGCATCCCCGTGGTGGCCACGGCCGTGGCGGAGGCGACCCTGCCGGGCGGGGACTGGACCGGGATGCCGACGGAAGCGAGCGGCGGCGGGTACTCGGGACCGCTCACCTACCGCAACGGCGAGGGAATGCGGCTCGACGTCGGCCGCGCCTTCGACCTGATGGCGGCCGCGGCGCGACGCGCCGGGGTGGCGCTGGTGGTCAACTCCGGCTTTCGCTCCGACGCCGAGCAGGCGCGGCTGTTCGCGGCGCATCCCGACCCGAGATGGGTCGCTCCGCCCGGCCGCTCGCTGCATCGCTGCGCGACCGAGCTGGACCTGGGCCCGCCGGCGGCCTACGGCTGGCTCGCCTCCAACGCCCGCCGCTTCGGCTTTGTGCAGCGCTACTCGTGGGAGCCGTGGCATTACGGGTACGCGGCGGGCCCGCCTCCCTGCTCGGCGGCCGGGAGAGTCGGGCGGGCTCGGGGGTGCGTCAGGCGGCGCGGGCGGGGCCGACGGCGAGGCGGCGCGGGCGGGGCTGCCCTCGTTCGTACCCGCTCGGTACCGCGCAACGATCATGCGGGCCGCCGCGCGCTGGAACGTCTCCGGCGCCCTGCTGGCCGCGCAGCTGATGGCGGAGTCGGGCTTCGACGCCGGCGCCACCTCTCTCGGCCGGCGCCCAGGGGATCGCGCAGTTCATGCCGGGCACCGCCGCTTCGCTACGGGCTCCGGAACCCGTTCGACGCCGAGGCGGCGATCGACGCGCAGGCCCACCTGATGTCCGACCTGCTGCGTCAGTTCCGCTCGGTGCCCAAGGCCCTGGCCGCCTACAACGCCGGGCCCGGCGCGGTTCAGGCCTGCGATTGCGCCGGCCCCTACGCCGAGACGCGCGCCTACGTCGCCCGCATCCTCGCCCTGCTCGACGGTGCAGGCGCCGCCCTGGCGCCGCCGCTCGAGGTGCGCCTGGTCCGGTAGCGGGGCGTGTGCACGGAGGCGATAGGGTTGCGAGGGGCGCGAATGAGGTAGACACCCGGGGTGATGGAGGCCGGTCAGCTGACCGAGGCCGCCTCGCCCGCCTGGCGGGAGCGGCTGGAGGAGAGATTCAGGCAGAGCCCGGCATTCGGCGCCGGGGTTGTCCTGGCGATCATCTTCCTGGCGCTGGTCGTCAGCCAGGGGCTGCACGACGTGCTCCAGACCAGCCTCAACGGGCTCTCGCTGGGCGCGATCTACGCGCTCGGGGCGGTCGGCCTGACGCTCGTCTACGGGATCCTGAAGCTGACCAACTTCGCCCACGGCGACTACCTCACCTTCGGCGCCTACATGGCCTACCTGGTCAACGTCACCTGGGGCGCGCCCGCTGGTGGTGGCGGTGTTCTGGGCGATGCTGGCCACCGCCCTGCTGGGCCTCTTCTTCGAGCGGACGCTGTGGGGGCCGATGCGCAAGCGCAAGGCCGGCTTCCTGCAGCTGATCCTGATGTCGATCGGCCTCGCCTTCCTGCTGCGGGCGATCATCCAGTGGTTCTGGGGCACCGAGATCCGCCAGCTCGACGTCGACAACACCAGCACCGTCGAGTTCCTGGGGCTGCGAATCGGGGAGACGGAGCTGATCGTCGTCGTCGTCGGGGTCGTGGTGCTCTCGGCCGTGGGCCTGATGCTGCGCTACTCGCTGCTGGGCAAGCGCATGCGAGCGCTCTCGGATGACCTCGACCTGGCCGAGACGGCGGGGATCGACACCAAGCGGGTGATCCTCTACACCTGGATCTTCTCGGGCGCGCTGGCGGGGCTCGCCGGCGTGATGGCGGCCGCGACGACCAACCTGCGGCCCGAGCTGGGCTTCGAGCTGCTGCTGCCGATCTTCGCCGCGGTCATCCTGGGAGGCATCGGTGACGCCTTCGGCGCGCTCGCGGCCGGGATGGTGCTGGGCGTGATGACCGAGTGGTCGACGCTGATCATCGACGCGCGCTGGAAGGTCGCCGTCGGCTTCGTGGTTCTGGTCGTGGTCCTGATCATCAGGCCGCAGGGCATCTTCGGGAAGGCGAAGACCGTATGAGCGTCGAGCTCGACAGCGTCCTCCACCTCGCCGTCACCCTCGAGGCCCTGACCAAGACCGGCTTCTGGGTCAGCGTCGGCGTGATCGCCGGGCATCTACGCGATCGTCGCGCTGGGATTGCAGCTGAACGTCGGCTTCACCGGCATCGTCAACTTCGGCCAGGCGGCGTTCATGGCCATCGGCGCCTACGCGATGGCGATCCTGGTGCTGAAGGTCGGCCTCAACTTCTGGCTGTCGCTGCCGATCGCGGTCCTGATCACGATCGGCTTCGGGCTCCTGGTCGGCCTCCCGGCGCTGCGTCTGCGGGCCGACTACTTCGCGATCGCGACGATCGCGCTGGCCGAGGTCGTGCGCATCTTCGCCCAGAACGCGCGCGGCCTGACCGGCGGCAACGAGGGCTTGTTCTGCGAGCAGGGCAACCCCAGCAACTGCTACTCCGAACGCCTGGCGCGACGTCTCCGACTCGATCAACGAGCGTCGTCGAGAACTTCTGGAGCGACCCGGACAGCCTCTTCCCGCTGCTGCTGGTGGTCTGGGTCGACGGTGATCGTGGCTCACCTTCGGGCTCACCTACGTCACCAACACCCCCTGGGGCCGGGTGCTGCGAGCCGTGCGCGAGGACGAGGACGCGGCGCTGGCGCTGGGCAAGAACACGCTGCGCTACAAGCTGCAGTCGCTCTCGATCTCGGCCAGCCTGGGCGCGATCGGCGGTTTCTTCCTCGCGATCAACCTGGCGACCGTGCACCCACAGGACTTCGAGCCCCTGGTCACCTTCTTCGCCTTCAGCGTGCTCATCCTCGGCGGCTTGGCCAACTACAAGGGCGTCGCCGTTCGGGGCGATCATCTTCTGGTTCGTGCTCGAGGGCACGCGCTTCATCGACCTGCCCGACCCGCCGTTCACCGAGACCCGGATCGCCGCGCTGCGCCTGGCGATCACCGGGATGCTGCTGATCGGGCTGATGGCCTTCCGGCCGCAGGGGCTGTTCGGCAAGAAGGAGGAGATGGTGCTCGGTGAATAGCGGCAACGGCCAAGAACGGGACCCTGCTGCGACGTCGATGACGTCTTCAAGCATTTCGGCGGCATCCAGGCGGTCGACGGCGCCAGCTTCGAGGTTCCCGCCAGCTCGATCACGGCGCTGATCGGCCCCAACGGCGCCGGCAAGACGACCCTGTTCAACGTCGTCACCGGCTTCTACAAGGGCGATCGCGGCTCGGTCACGCTTCGACGGCGACGACGTCTTCCGTCACGCGCCCTACGAGATCGCGCAGCGAGGCATGGTCCGGACCTTCCAGATCACCAAGGCGCTGGCGGCGATGCCGGTGATCGACAACATGATGCTCGCCGCGCCCGACCAGCCCGGAGAGCGCTTCATCAACCTGATCATCCGGCCCGGCGCCGTGCGCGCGCAACGAGAAGGTGGTCCACGAGCAGGCGATGGAGCTGCTCGACGTCTTCAACCTGACCAAGCTCGCCGACTCCTACGCGGGCACGCTCTCGGGAGGGCAGCGCAAGCTGCTGGAGCTGGCGCGGGCGCTGATGGCGCGGCCGAAGCTGCTGCTGCTGGACGAGCCGATGGCGGGGATCAACCCGACCCTGGGCAAGCGCCTGCTGGACCACATGCAGCGCCTGCGCAAGGAGGAGGGGGTGACCTTCCTCTTCATCGAGCACGACATGGAGGTGGTGATGAACCACTCCGACCGCGTCGTCGTGATGGCGGACGGCCGGGTGATCGCGACCGGCGAGCCGCACGAGGTGCGGAAGGACAAGAAGGTGATCGACGCCTACCTGGGTGGGACCGTTGCCGACTGAGCCCAAGCCCAACGCCGAGGCCCAAGGCTCCAAGGCCGAAGGCGGCCGAGGCGAACGGCGCGCTGCTGTCGACCGAGGGGCTGGTGGCCGGCTACGTGCCCGAGGTGGACATCCTCAGCGGCGTCGACCTGACGGTCAACGAGGGCGAGATCGTGACCGTGATCGGCCCCAACGGGGCCGGCAAGTCGACCCTGATCAAGTCCATCTTCGGCCTGCTGGCGCCGCGGTCCGGCAAGGTGGTGCTGCGCGGGGAGGACCTGACCGGGCTGGCGCCGCACTCGATCACGCGCCGGGGTATGAGCTACGTGCCGCAGCTCGACAACGTCTTCCAGAGCCTCACGGTCGAGGAGAACCTGGAGATGGGTGCGCTCGAGATGGGCGCGCCAAGGAGCGCATGGAGGTGATGTACGAGATCTTCCCTCGGCTCGGCGAGCGCCGCACCCAGGACGCGGGCACGATGAGCGGCGGCGAGCGCCAGATGCTGGCGATGGGGCGGGCGCTGATGCCCGAGCCCAACGTGCTGCTGCTGGACGAGCCCTCCGCCGGGCCTGGCGCCGGCCTTCGTCGAGGCGATCTTCGAGAAGGTCGAGGAGATCAACAAGGCCGGGGTCACGATCGTGATGGTCGAGCAGAACGCGCTCCGGGCGCTGGGCATGTCAGACCGCGGCTACGTGCTCGACCTCGGCACCAACCGCTTCGAGGGCGCCGGCAAGGAGCTGCTGGCCGACCCCAAGGTGGCCGAGCTCTACCTCGGCGGCACCGCCCGCATCGACGAGCCCGAGACGGACTGAGCAAGAAAACGGCCGGGGCCCGAAGGCCCCGGCCGTCTGTCGCTCAGCGGGCTCAGCCCGCTTCGCCGTGCTGCCTACTCGGTGTCACGACCGGCGATCTCGTCGATGATCGTCGAGCTCGCCACCCTTGAACGAGTAGAGGTCGTAGACGCCCGCGGTGGCGTCTCCGTTCTCGTCCAGGTCGATCGCGCCGGACGCGCCGACGTAGTCGATGTCGTCACCGTTCTGCAGCGCCTCGATCATGCTCAGGCAGCTGCTGCCAGGTGACTCCTCGCCACCGGGCGCGGTGATGTCGACGAGCGCATCCGCCATCTCCTGGCCGTCGGTCGAGCCAGCGCTGACCGCGGCGAGGTAGCAGAGGATGGTCGCGTCGAACTGCTGGGCGTCGAACGTCTGACGCTCGACGTCCTTCGGGCTCGGAACCCACGTACAGGGTTTCGAACGCCGTTGCCGCCTCTTCCGTTGTCCGGGCGCGCCCGGCGCAGTGCCGCGCATGCCCTCGACGATGGCCGCGTCGACATCGGCCGGGACGTCGCTAGAGGCGAGACCGTCGGTGAACCAGGCCTTCGTCGGATCCCAGTTGCCCGTGCGCTGAAGCGCCGGACCGACCTTGACGAAGGTCTCCGGGAAATCGATGATCACGATCGCATCGGGGTTGCCCTCGGTGATCTGGGCAGCCTCCGAGTTGTAGCTCGGCTGCTCGGGGTCATAGATGACCTCCTGGCCGATCGTGCCGCCCTGGGCCTTCCCAAGCCTCCGTGAACGTGCCGGCGAGGCCCGTTCCGTAGGAGTCGTTGCGAGCACCGATGTTGGCGACCTTGCCGTCGGCGCTGCCGAGGTCCTCGGCGATCGCGTCGGCGAGCGTCGGGCCCTGGAAAATGTCCGGCGGCGAGGTCCGGTTGAGCAGGCCATCGTCGTCGAGGGCCGTGATCTCGTCGCTGGTGGAAGCCGGCGAGATCTGGAGGATTCCGTCCGGGATCGAAACCGACTGCGCCGTCGGGATCGTGTCCGCGGACGCCCACGCACCCGTGATGCAGCTCGCGCCATCGGAGTCGACGAGCTTGCGGGCAGCCTGAACGGCGGCCTGCGGGTTCGTCTCGTTGTCCTCGTGCACGACCTTCACCGTGTGGTCAACGCCCGCTTCCTTGATCGCGTCGGTGATCTGGGTCAGCGGCGACATCCGATGCCTTCTGCCCAGGAGGGCCGAAGTCGGACAGGTCGCCGGTGAGCGGGATGGAGTCCCCGATCACAAGGTCAAGCTGAGCCTCGCCACCGCCTCCGCCGCCGTCGTCATCGTCGTCATCGCCGCAGGCGGCGACGCCGAGGACGAGCACAAGCCCGGCGGATGCAGCGAGGAGCCTCTTGGTGTTGAGACCTCGCATACGTTCTATCTCCTCTCGTTCACGTCAGTCGGGGCCCGTGGAAGACGATCCCTGAGCCCGCTTCAGTGGGTATCTATAGCCCTTCTGCGCCGCAGGCGACTTTCTCGTACCAACTATCGGCTCCCCTCATCGACTAGCCTGCTGGCCGTGGCGGCCACAGAGGTAGTCGGAATCGAGGGGCTGAAGGCGCTCCAGGGGCAGACGATCGGCCCCGGCGAGTGGCGCGAGGTCACCCAGGAGGACATCGACGCCTTCGCCGAGCTCTCGGGCGATGATCAGTGGATCCACGTCGACGTCGAGCGCGCCGAGAAGGAGAGCCCGTTCGGCACCACGGTCGCGCACGGCAACCTGACCCTGTCGCTGATCGACGGCCTGCGCCTGGGGCTGATCAAGTCCTCCGGCTTCAAGCTGGGCGTCAACTACGGCTGGAACAAGGTCCGCTTCCCGGCGCCGGTGCCCGCCGGATCGAGGGTCCGCGCCAGCGCCGAGGTGGTCGAGGTCGAGGACGTCGGCGGCGGCTGGTGGCAGATCGTCACCCGCTTCACGCTCGAGGTCGAGGGCAACGAGAAGCCGTGCTGCGTGGCCGATTCGGTCGGCCGCGCGCTGCCTGAATAGAAACGGCCCGGCATGCGCCGGGCCGCTCCACTCGATCCTGCAGAGATGCTCGCCGCGGTCAGTTGACCGTCAGCGTGCCCTCCATGCCGCCCTCACGGTGGCCCGCCACGTCGCAGAAGTACGTGTAGGTCCCGGGCTGCAGGTCGACCTCGGTTGAGGTCGTGCTCTGGGTGATCAGGTCGGTCTTGCCGATCTCGGTGCCGGCGTCGTCCTCGATCACGACGTCGTGCGAGAGCGAGGAGGGGTTGTCGAAATTGACCGTGACCGCCCCGGCCGCCGCCTCGGCGGTGTCCGGCTCATAGGCGAACGAGCCGTCCTCGGGCGCGGCCAGATCGACGCTCCCGCCGCCGCCTCCGCCGGCCGTGGTCTCGGTCGCCGTCGTCTCCTCGGCGGCCGTGGTTTCCCCATCGTCATCGTCGTCGCCGCAGGCCGCGAGGCCGAACAGCGCCAGGGCGATGGCGACGAGAAGAACAGAGGCCTTCTTCATCGGTACCCCTTTCACGGGTGGTTCGCAATTGCCAACTCTATGCCCTTGACGCCTATGCGCCTCGATTATTCCCGCGGATCAATCCCCCTTGAACTCGGGCGTCTCGCCGGCCTTGAAGGCGGTGACGCCCCGGCGCAGGTCCTCGGTGGCCATGCTGTCGGCGATGCCGTGGCGCTCGAGCTGGAGGTGGTCGGTGAGCGAGTGCTCCAGGCTCTCGCCGATCAGCCGCTTCGCCATGCGGACGTAGTGCGGGGCCTTGGCCGCGAGCTCGGTTGCCTTCTTCCCAGCGGCATCCAGCAGGGACTCGGCGGGCACGACCTCGCTCACGATCCCCAGCTTCTGCGCGGTCTTCGCGTCGATCACCGGGTCGTCCAGGGCCAGCTCCAGCGCCTTGGCGGGTCCCACCACGCGGGGCAGGAAGTAGGTCATGCCCCCGTCGGGGCTGGCCCCGATGCGGCCGTAGGCGACAACGAAGAAAGCATCCTCCGAGGCGATGCGCAGGTCGCACATCAGGGCCAGCGAGAAGCCGGCCCCGGCGGCGGCGCCGTTGATCGCGCCGATCACGGGATAGGGGATGCGGCGGAAGTCGACGATCGCCTGATGCAGCACCTCGGCGCCGCGGCGCACGTCCGAGGGCAGGTCGTGCTCAGGGTCCTCGAGGCCCTTCATGAACCAGTTGACGTCGCCCCCGGCCGAGAAGGCGCGGCCCGCACCGGTCACGACCAGCGCCCGGAACGGCGCCCTGTCGGCGAGCCAGGCCGCGGCTACGGTGAGCTCGAAGATCAGCTCCGGGTCCATCGCGTTCATCGCGTCGGGCCGGTTCAGCGTCAGGGTGCCGACGTCCCCCTCGGCGCTGATCTCCAGGGTCTTCATTTCGGGGGGTGACGCCTGCTGGGCCTTGTCGTCGGTCATCGGCTGCTCCTCTGGCTCCGGGGGCGGTGAGCCTACCCTTAGCCACGTGGCCAAGAAGCCAGACGAGAGCGGCCGCGACATCGACCAGCAGCGGCGAGAGTTGCCCGACGCCCCGGGCGTCTACCTCTTCCGGGATCGCTCGGGGACGGCGCTGTACGTGGGCAAGGCGAACTCGATCCGCAAGCGCGTCGCCTCCCACTTCTCGGGCAAGGGTGGCGGGCTCGGCGCGGGCCTGGGCGGGACCTCCGGAATGCTCGACCAGATCGACTCGATCGAGACGCTGGTCACCCAGACCGAGGCCGAGGCACTGCTGGCCGAGCAGGCGTTCATCAAGCGCTACCGCCCCCGGTTCAACATCAGGCTGCGCGACGACAAGTCCTATCCCTACATCGCCGTCAGCCTGGACGAGGAGTTCCCGCGCGTCTACTTCACCCGCGAGCGTCACCGTCCGAACCGCGCCTACTTCGGGCCCTTCTCGTCGGCCAAGCGCGTGCGCGAGACGCTCGACCTGCTGGGGAAGCTGTTCCAGTACCGGACCTGCGAGGGCCCCGAGCCGGGTCGCCGCTCGGGTGTGCCGTGCCTGGACTACTACATCAAGCGCTGCCAGGCGCCCTGCGTCGGCTACATCGACCGCGAGGAGTATCGGGGCAACATCGACCGCATCATCGACTTCCTCTCGGGCCGCTACCGCGAGATCGCCGACGACCTGGACGCCCGCATGTCCCAGGCCGCCGAGGCCCAGGACTTCGAGCGCGCGGCGCTCTACCGCGACCGCCTGAACGCCGTCAGCAGCCTGATGGAGCGCCAGCGGGTCGCGAGCGGCTCGATGGGCAGCGCGGACCTGATCGGGGTCGCGGTCGAGGGGACCGACGCCAACGCGCAGGTCTTCCAGGTCCGCGACGGCGTGCTGGCCGAGCGCCAGGGCTTCTATCTGGCGGGCGGCGAGGAGCGCGGGTCGGCCGAGGTGGCCGAGAGCTTCCTGCTCCAGTACTACACCGCGGCGCCGGCGATCCCGCCGCGAGTCGTCGTCGGCCCGGAGCTGAAGGGGCGGACCGAGGTGCTGGCCGAAGCCCTCGGCGCCGAGCGCGACTCCTCCGTCGAGGTCCGGGTGGCCGAGCGCGGCGACCTGCGCCGGCTGCGTGAGCTGGCCGAGCGCAATGCCGACCTGGCGCTGGCGCAGGACAGGCTGCGCCGCGAGCACCGGCGCCAGCAGCGCGCCGAGGCGCTGAGCTCGCTGCAGTCCGAGCTGGGCCTGGAGCGGCTGCCGGTCCGGATCGAGGCGTACGACATCTCCAACCTCGGCGAGCAGCACACGGTCGCCTCGATGGTCGTCTTCGAGGGCGGCGCCCCGAAGAAGTCCGACTACCGCAAGTTCAAGATCCGCGGCGAGGGCGGCAGCAACGGCGGCCCAGACGACTTCGCCGCCATGCAGCGAAGTGCTCACCCGCCGGCTCGGCCGCTACATGGAGCAGGCCGACCTCTCGCCCCACGACTCCAACCGGGACGCCAGCTTCGCTGCGATGCCCGACCTGGTCGTGATCGACGGCGGCAAGGGCCAGCTCTCGGCCGGGATCGGCGCGCTGGAGCCGCTGGTTGAGCGCGGCGTCGCGGTGGTCAGCCTGGCGAAGCGGATCGAGGAGATCTTCGTCCCGGGCCGTCCCGACTCGATCCGGCTCGAGCGCGACTCCGACGCGCTGCGGACGCTGCAGCGTGTGCGCGACGAGGCTCACCGCTTCGCCATCACCTTCCACCGCACCAGGCGCGACCAGGCGATGACGGCTTCGGCGCTGGACGGGATCAGAGGCGTCGGCCCGGCCCGGAAGCGCGCGCTCCTGCAGCACTTCGGCTCGCCCGAGCGGCTGGTCGCGGCGAGCCGCGAGGAACTGGAAGCGGTGCCCGGGGTGCCCGGTAAGCTCGCTAGGGAAATCCACCGGCAACTGAACAGAGCCGGCTGATGTCGCCGAAAGCAGCCTCGACCAAAGCCGCGACGAAGACGGGGGACCCCAGCGCCTCGGGCAACGGCGCCGTGCCCAAGCGGGTGGAGCTGGTCGTGATCACGGGCCACTCGGGCGCGGGCAAGTCCGAGGCGATCGCCGCGTTCGAGGACGGCGGGTATTTCTGCGTGGACAACCTGCCGCCCCGCATGATCGGCGCCCTGGGCGAGCTGTTCAGCTTCGAGGGCAGCGGCGTCGAGCGCGCCGCCGTGGTCTCCGACGTGCGAGGGGGCGAGTACTTCGAGGGCCTGCTGGCGGTGCTCGACGAGCTCAAGGCGAGCGGGCTCGACCTCAAGGTCCTGTTCCTGGAAGCCGACGAGGAGACGCTCCTGCACCGCTACAAGGAGACCCGCCGCCGGCACCCGCTGGCCCGCAGCGGCCGCATCGTCGACGGCGTCCGCGAGGAGCGCGAGCTACTGGCGCCGCTGCGCGAGCGCGCCGACGTCGTCATCGACACCACCGACCTCACCGGCGGCGCCCTTCGTCGCCGCATCGCCACCGAGCTGATCGGCCGCGAGCGCGAGGAGAACCAGCTGGCGCTGACGCTGCTGACCTTCGGCTTCAAGAACGGCCCGCCCCGCGACGCGGACCTGACCCTGGACGTCCGCTTCCTGCCGAACCCCTACTACGACGAGGAGCTGAGGCCGCTGACCGGCCAGGACGCCGAGGTCGTGGAGTACGTGGAGTCGGGCACGCAGGCGGGCGAGTTCTACGGGCGCCTGATGCCGCTGCTGGAGTTCCTTCTGCCCGCCTACGTCGCCGAGGGCAAGCAGCACCTGACGATCGCGATCGGCTGCACCGGTGGCCGCCACCGATCGATTACGGTCGCCGACCGCATCGCCCGCGAGGTCGGCCACCGCGACGACGTGAAGCTGCGGGTCGTCCACCGCGATCTGGATTAGCTTCGTCCCTAGACTGGCGCGGTGCCGGATGTGGTGATCAGCGCGCGGGGGCTGCGCAAGTCCTATGGGGACTTCGAGGCCGTCAGGGGGATCGACCTCGAGGTCAGCGCGGGGGAGGTCTTCGCCTTCCTCGGGCCCAACGGCGCCGGAAAGACGACCACGGTCGAGGTCCTCGAGGGCTACCGCGAGCGCAGCGCGGGCGAGGTCGAGGTGCTGGGCCTGGACCCCGCCGCGCCGACGCGCGCCTGGAAGCAGCGGATCGGGCTGGTGCTCCAGCAGTGCCGGCTGACGCCCGAGTTGACTCCCCGCGAGTTGCTGCAGCAGTACGCCGGCTACTACTCCGATCCGCGCGGGGTCGAGGAGACGATCGCTCTGGTCGGGCTGGGCCAGAAGGCCGACGCCCGCACCTCGACCCTGTCCGGCGGCCAGCAGCGCCGCCTGGACGTGGCGATGGCCCTGGTGGGCGACCCCGAGCTGCTCTTCCTGGACGAGCCCACCACGGGGTTCGACCCGACGGCCCGCCGCCGGGCCTGGGAGATGATCGGGGGCCTGCGCGACCTGGGCAAGACGGTCTTCCTGACGACCCACTACATGGACGAGGCCCAGGCGCTGGCCGACAGGGTCGCGATCCTGGCGGCCGGGCGAATCGTCGCCGAGGGCCCGCCGGGCCAGCTCGTCGACCGGGACCGGCGCGCGACGCGGATCACCTTTCGCCTGCCGCCGGGTGTCGCGGGTGACCAGCTGCCGGCCACGGCTCGCGCCGCTGCCCGGATCGAGGGGCCCGAGGTCTCGATCAGCGCCGAGGATCCAGTTCCCCTCCTGCGCGAGCTGACCGCCTGGGCCGAAGGGCGCGACGGCGGGCTGCCGGGGCTCGAGGTGCGGCGGGCGAGTCTGGAGGACGTCTACCTGGACCTGATCGACGGCGACGGCGTCGCCGGCGAGGAAGGCGAGGAGGCGTGAGCGCCGCTCGCCTGGCAGTCCATCAGTTCCGCTTCGACCAGAAGGTGTTCTGGCGCAACCCGGCCTCGGTCTTCTTCACGGTGCTGCTGCCGCTCATCTTCCTCTTCATCTTCGCGACGATCTTCGGCAACGAGGAGATCGAGGAGCGCGGGGTGAAGACGACCACCTACTACGTGCCCGCGATCGTCGCACTCGCCGTGATCTCGGCGACCATGCAGAGCCTGGCGATCAACCTCACGCGCGACCGCGAGCGCGGCCTGCTGAAGAGGGTGCGGGGGACGCCGCTGCCCCCCGGGACGTTCGTAGCGGGCAGGGTCGGCAACTCGCTCGTCGTGTCGGTGCTGATGGTCGTGCTCGTGTCGATCATCGGGCGCCTGGTCTACGACGTCTCACTCCCGGACTCGCGCCTGCCGGCAGTGCTCGTGACGCTCGCGGTCGGCGCCTTCGCCTTCTGCTGTCTCGGCTTCGCGCTGACGGCGGCGATCCCCTCCGAGGACGCCGCCCCGCCGATCTCCAACGCCGTGGTGCTGCCGCTCTACTTCATCTCCGGCATCTTCATCCCCGACAGCGAGATTCCGGAGGGGGTCCTGAAGTTCGCCGACCTGTTCCCGATCCGCCACTTCTTCGAGGCGTTCTTCACCGCGTGGGACCCCAACACCGCCGGGTCCGGCTTCGAATGGGGCGACCTGGCGGTGGTCGCGGGTTGGGGGATCGCCGGGCTCCTGGTCGCGCTGTTCGCATTCCGCTGGGAGCCGCGCCGCTAGGTGACTGGGTCAACTAGGCTCTGGGTATAGCCGTGATCCATTACGTAACCCTGAACGTCTCCGATATGGAGCGGAGCGGCAGCTTCTACGACGCCGTCCTCGCCCCACTCGGGTGGCGCCGCCAGGCCGAAAGCGCCAGCTCGATCTCGTGGGGCATGCATAAGCCCGCCCTCTACATCAACAGCGATGGCAGCCAGGGGCCCGGATTCGGGGTCGTTTCCTTCCCGGCCAAGAGCATCCCGGCCGTCAAGGCGTCGTTCGAGTCGGGTGTCTCCAGCGGCGGCGAGGTAGTCGCCGAGCCGGGCAGCCCTCCGGCGCAGGGCCCGGGCACCTACGCCGCCCGGCTGCGCGACCCGGACGGCTACGAGGTCGAGATCATCTCCGCGCCGGAGTAGGCCTGATCGCTAGCTTGAGGATCACTTCACCGGTCCCAGAGCAAGGAGGAAGACGTCAATGGCAGTGAAGGTCGGCATCAACGGCTTCGGGCGCATCGGCCGCAACCTCTTCAGGGCGGCCAAGGCCGCGGGCGCCGAGATCGACTTCGTCGGGGTAAACGACCTGGTCGACAACGAGAGCCTGGCCCACCTGCTCAAGTACGACTCCGTGCTGGGCCCGTACAAGGGGGAGGTGTCGGTCGGCAAGGACGGTCTGGTCGTCGACGGCGATGAGCTGCGCGTGCTCTCGGAGAAGGACCCTGCCGAGCTGCCGTGGGACGAGTTGGGGGCCGACGTCGTGATCGAGTCGACCGGCCTGTTCACCAAGCGCGAGGACGCCTCCAAGCACCTCGACGCCGGCGCCAAGAAGGTGATCATCTCCGCGCCTGCCACCGAGCCCGACATCACGGTGGCGCTCGGGGTCAACTTCGACGACTACGACCCCGACAAGCACAACATCATCTCCAACGCGTCCTGCACCACCAACTGCCTGGCCCCCGTCGCCAAGGTGCTCCACGACGCGATCGGCATCGACCACGGGCTGATGACCACGATTCACGCCTACACGGCCGACCAGCGCCTGCAGGACATGCCTCACAAGGACCCCCGCCGCGCCCGCGCCGCCGCGGTCAACCTGATCCCGACCTCGACGGGCGCAGCGAAGGCGGTGGGGCTGGTGCTGCCGGATCTGGACGGCCGGCTGAACGGCATGGCGATCCGCGCCCCCGTGATCACGGGCTCGCTCGTCGACCTCACCTTCCAGGCGAGCAAGGAGACGAGCGTCGAGGAGGTGAACGAGGCGATCAAGGGGGCCGCTGACGGCGACCTGAAGGGGATCCTCAAGTACACCGAGGACCCGATCGTCTCCACCGACATCGTCAGCGACCCGCACTCCTCGATCTTCGACGCCGAGCAGACCATCGTGATGGAGGGGAACATGGTCAAGGTCTTCTCCTGGTACGACAACGAGTGGGGCTACTCGAACCGCTGCGTGGAGCTCGCCGGCAAGGTGCTGCAGCCGGCGACGGTCGGCGCCTAGCTCAGATTGGCCAAGGCGAGCGTCCGGGACGCGGAGGTCGAGGGGAGGCGGGTGCTGCTGCGCGCCGACCTGAACGTGCCGCTCGAGGACGGGGCCGTCGCCGACGACACGCGGATCAAGGCGTCGCTGCCGACGATCGAGCTGCTGCGCGAGAAGGGGGCGGCGATCGTGCTCGTCTCGCATCTCGGCCGCCCCGAGGGCAGGGACCCCAGCCTGTCCATGAAGCCGGTGTCGGATCGCCTCCGCGAGCTGCTGGGCTCTGAGGTGGCGCAGGCTTCCGCGGTCGTCGGCGACGAGGCCTCGGAGCTGGCCTCGGCCCTCGAGCCCGGCCGGGTGCTGGTTCTCGAGAACAGCCGATTCGAGCCAGGGGAGACGAAGGACGACCCCGAGCTGGCAAAGGCGCTCGCCGGGCTCGCCGACGTCTACGTGAACGACGCCTTCGGCGCCGCCCACCGCGCCCACGCGACCACCCACGGAGTCGCGCAACACCTGCCGGCCTACGCCGGCCTGCTGCTGGACCGTGAGCTGGAGGAGCTGTCCAGCGTCCGCGACCAGCCCAAGCGCCCGCTGGTGGTGGTGCTGGGGGGCGCCAAGGTGACCGACAAGATCGGCGTCATCGAGAAGTTCCTCGACACCGCGGATGAGATCCTGATCGGCGGCGCCATGTGCTTCAGCTTCTTCAAGGCCGAGGGCCGCGATACGGGCGAGTCGCTGCTGGACGGTGACAGCGTCGAGGCGGCCCGCGAGCTGCTGCCCCGAGCCGAGCGGGCGAAGGCGCGCATGCATCTGCCCGAGGACCTGGTCCTGGGGCGCGAGTTCGACGCCGGGACCGACGTGATGGAGCTGAACGGTGTGGACGTGCCCGAGGGCTGGATGGGGCTCGACGTCGGCTCCAACACGGTGGCCAAGTACGCGAAGCTGATCGGTTCTGCCGGGACCGTCTTCTGGAACGGCCCGATGGGAGCCTTCGAGCTGGCCCCGTTCGCGGCCGGCACCCGGGCCGTGGCCGAGGCGGTCGCCTCGGCCCCCGGCCACAGCGTCGTCGGCGGCGGCGACTCGGCGGCGGCGATGGTCGAGTTCGGCCTGGACGACGAGGTTGATTGGCTCTCGACGGGCGGCGGCGCCTCGCTCGAGTTCCTCGAGGGCTCGGAGCTGCCCGGTGTGGAGGTCCTGCCCGATGGATGAGCACCCCCGGACGCGCGAGCCGGGGCCGCTCCCCGGCGACGTACGGTGTGTCGGAGGAGGTGGCGACTGATGCGCGTGCCTGTGCTTGCAGCCAACTGGAAGATGCACAAGACGGTCGCCGAGGCCGAGGAGTTCCTTAACGCGCTGCTCCCGGGCGTCCCCAAGGACGGGCCCGAGGTGGTGGTCTGCCCGCCCTACACCGCGCTCCGCGCGGCGGTCGAGGCATGCGCCGGCGGCCCCGTCCGGGTCGCCGCGCAGAACATGCACGAGTCCGACAGCGGCGCCTTCACGGGCGAGGTCTCGGCGCCGATGCTGCTGGAGCTGGGCGTGCAGGGGGTGATCCTCGGCCACTCCGAGCGGCGCGAGCACTTCGGCGAGAGCGACGAGGCGCTGGCTCGCAAGGTCCCGGCGGCCCTGGCCGCGGACCTGCAGCCGATCCTCTGCGTCGGCGAGAACGAGTCCCAGCGCGACGCCGACGAGACCTCGGCC
The DNA here is from genome assembly GCA_963813725.1 of uncultured Solirubrobacterales bacterium. GTDB lineage: Bacteria > Actinomycetota > Thermoleophilia > Solirubrobacterales > 70-9 > VGBV01. The sequence continues at coordinate 121,347 of CAWFAI010000007.1, read as the reverse complement.
GTGCTGACCCGCCAGATCCAGGCCGACCTGGCCGGGGTGGACGGACCGCGGCTGGGGGAGGTCGTGATCGCCTACGAGCCCATCTGGGCGATCGGCACCGGCCGGACCGCCAGCCCAGAGCAGGCCCAAGAGGCGTGCGCACTGATCCGGGAGCTGGTCGCCCAACGCGAGGCGGGCGCCGCGGACGCGGTCCGTGTGCTCTACGGCGGCTCGGTCAAGCCCGAAAACGCCGCGGAGCTGATGGGGCAGGCCGACGTGGATGGCGCGCTCGTCGGCGGGGCCAGCCTGGATCCCGGCGACTTCGCCGCGATCGTCGAAGCAGCGGCATGAGCGGCGGGCTCCCGGCCGGGCCCGAGCGCATTCCCGTTTCCTCGGTCGCAGTGATCGTGCTCGACGGATGGGGCCTGGCGGCCGATGGCCCCGGCAACGCGGTCAGCCAAGCCGAGACCCCGGTCTTCGACGGGCTCTGGGCCGCATACCCGCATTCGACGCTCTCGACCTCGGGTCGCGACGTGGGCCTGCCGCCGGGGCAGATGGGCAATTCCGAGGTGGGCCACCTGAACCTGGGCGCCGGAGCGATCGTGCAGCAGGATCTGGCGAGAATCGACGAGGCGATCGCCGACGGGTCGTTCTTCGAGAACGAGGCCCTGAAGGCGGCATGTGAGCGGGCGCGGGCCTCCGAGCGCGGCCGCCTGCACGCGATCGCGCTGGTCTCGGACGGCGGGGTCCATTCCGGCTGGGAGCACATCGAGGCGATGATCGAGCTGGGCGCGGCCGAGGGAGTCCCGGACCTCGTCCTTCACGCGCTCACTGACGGCCGGGACACGCTTCCCACATCGGGGGCCGGCTACATCGAGGAGGCGCAGCGCTGGCTGCGCCACGCGGGTCGCATCGGCACGGTGGGCGGGCGCTACTGGGGCATGGACCGCGACAACCGCTGGGACCGCACGAAGCGGGCCTACGACGCGATCGTCCACGCGCGCGCACCGCGTGAGGACGACGCCCTGGCGGCGGTGAGGCATGCCTACGAGCGCGACGAGACCGACGAGTTCATCGAGCCGGCCGTGATCGGTGACTACGAAGGGATCTCGACGGACGAGCCGGTCGTCTTCGTCAACTTCCGGCCCGACAGGGCAAGGCAGCTGTCGATGGCGCTGGGCGACCCGGCGTTCGCCGAGTTCGATCGCGGCAGCGGCTCGGAGCTGGAGCTGACGACGATGACCGAGTACCGCGACGGGTGGCCCTACCCGGTCGCCTTCCAGCCGCAGGAGCCCAAGACGACCCTCGCCGAGGTGATCGCCGAGCGGGGCGAGACCCAGTTGCACGTGGCCGAGACCGAGAAGTACGCCCACGTGACCTACTTCTTCAACGGTGGCCGTGAGCGGGAGTGGGAGGGCGAGGAGCGCGCGCTGGTGGACTCGCCCAGGGACGTGCCCACCTACGACAAGAAGCCCCAGATGAGCGCCGACGCGGCCGCCTCGGCCTTCAGCGAGCGCTGGCGCAAGGGTGGCTACCGCTTCGGGATCATCAACTTCGCCAACCCCGACATGGTGGGGCACACCGGCGTCATTCCCGCGGCGGTCGCCGCCGTGGAGGAGGTCGACCGCGACCTCGCCGAGGTGGTCGCCGCCGTGCACGAGTCAGGCGGGGCCTGCATCGTCACCGCCGATCACGGCAACGCCGAGCAGATGCTCGAGCCCGACGGCTCGCCCAACACCGCTCACTCGACCAACCCCGTCCCCGCCGTCGTCACCGTCAGCGGGGCGGGGCTGCGCGATGGCGGCATCCTCGCCGACGTAGCGCCCACCGTGCTGGAGCTGCTGGGGATCCCGCAGCCCGAGGCGATGACGGGCCGCTCGCTGCTCGCCTGAGGGCGGCGGCAGGTGCAAGCGGTCGCCGCCTAGGCTTGGCGGGTGCGAAGGGACCCGGCCAGGCTCGAGTTCGAGATCCAGGCCCGTGACGGCGAAGCCCGCACGGGCCTGATCCGTACCGGGCACGGCCAGATCGCCACGCCCGCCTTCATCCCGTTGGCCACCAAGGCCAGCGTCCGCTCGCTCTCGTCCGGCGAGGTCGCCGGCCTGGGCTACGAGCTGGTGCTGGGCAACACCTTCCACCTGCACCTCTCGCCGGGCGAGGAGCGGATCGCCGCGCACGGCGGCCTCCACGGCTTCATGGGCTGGGAGCGAGCGATCATCACCGATTCCGGCGGCTTCCAGGTCTTCTCGCTGGCCCACGGTGGGGTCGCCGACGAGATCAAGGGGCGGCGCGGAAACGCAGGCGGGCGGGGCGAAGGTCGAGATCTCCGAGCGTGGGGTCAGCTTCCAGTCTCTGCTGGACGGCTCCGATCGCTTCATCGGGCCCGAAGAGGCGATGGCGATCCAGGCGAAGCTGGGCTCCGACATCGCGCTGGCCTTCGACGAGTGCACGCCGTTCCACGCCGATCGCGACTACACCGCGCGCTCGATGGAGCGCACCCACCGCTGGCTCGGGCGCTGCCTCGACTGGCACGAGCGCGAGGGCCCAGGGCGCCAGGCGGTGTTCGGGATCGTGCAGGGAGGGGTCCACGAGGAGCTGCGACGCGAATCCGCCGAGGCCGTCTCATCCGCCGGCGTGGACGGCGTGGCGATCGGCGGCACCCTCGGCAAGGAGAAGGCGCAGATGCGCGAGGTGCTTGGCTTCACGGCCCCGCTGCTGCCGCCGGAGGCGCCGGTGCACCTGCTCGGGATCGGCGAGGTTGACGACCTGCTGGCGGGGATCGCGCTGGGAATCGACGTCTTCGACTGCGCGGTGCCGACGCGCCTGGCACGCCACGGCGTCGCCTTGGCGCCGGAGCCGGACGGGCGCTTCAGGATCGACCTGGCGAAGGCGCGGTACGCGGACGACGAGACACCGATCACCGAAGGTTGCCCTTGCGAGGCCTGCCGGCGCCACTCCCGCGCCTACCTGCACTACCTGGCACGGGGCAACGAGCTCACAGGGGCGCGCCTGCTGACCCTCCACAACCTCACCTACATGGAGCGCCTGACGAGCGCGGCACGAACAGCAATCAATGAAGGCCGGTACGCCGCCTACGCGGAGGCGATCCTGGGTGGCGCGACCCCCTGGGAGGCCTCAAGCCGGGGCTCCTGAGCCGCCCCGGAGCTCCGACCGCGCGCTAGTTCTCCGTGTTGTCCTCGATCACGCTGCGGAGCTCGTCCACCTGGTCGTCGATGTTGTCCTTGACGACGTCCTCGAGATTGACCCGGTCCCCCGAGTCGGTGGTGGCCAGCACCACGGCCCCCGCGACGACGGCGGCGAGCAGGAGCAGGGCGATCAGCGCCAGCGCGTTGCGGGCGAGGTTGCGGGAGCGAGGCGGCCGGCCGGCCGGGGAGGGCTGCTGGCGGGCGGGCGGGCGCACCTGGCGGCGGGTCGGCCGGCTGGTCTGGGTGCGGGGCATGTGGCGGGTTGCCGAGGTCGGGTCGTCTCCGGGCATCACCCTGGTCGCCCCCGTCTGGGAAGGGGACTCCCCGCCCAGGCCGCGGCGCAGGGCGTCGGCCAGCTCGCCGGCGGCGGCGAAGCGGTGGGTGGGGTCCGAGTCGAGCGCGACCAGGACGGCGTCGCCGACGCTCTGGGGGACGGCGTCGCTGTAGGAGGCGGGGTGCAGCGCCTGCTCGGACTGCTGGCGCACCGCCAGCTCGGCCAGCGAGGCGCCCTCGTAGGGCAGGCGTCCGGTGAGGAACTGGTAGAGCACGACCCCCAGCGAGTAGACGTCCGAGGCCGGCGTCGCCTCGTCGCCGCGGGCCTGCTCGGGCGCCAGATAGGCGGCCGTCCCGACCACCGAGCCGACCTGGGTGATCCGCGTCTGCTCGCTGGCGCGGGCGATGCCGAAGTCGGCCAGCTTCACGGTCATGTCACCGCCGCCCGCGGGACCGCCGATGATCATCAGGTTGCCCGGCTTGACGTCGCGGTGGATGATCCCGTGCCGGTGGGCGTAGTCGAGGCCGGCGCACGCCTGAACTCCGATCTCGACCGCCGTCTCGGGGTCGAGCGAGCCCTCCGACTGGAGCAGCTGGGCGCCTGACTTGCCCCTCACGTACTCCATCACGATGTAGTACTGGCCGCTGTCGTTGCCGGTGTCGTAGACCTGGACGATGTTGGGGTGGACGAGCTTGGCGACGGCCAGCGCCTCGCGCCTGAAGCGCGCGACGAAGCGATCGTCGTCGGAGAGGTGCTCGGCCAGGATCTTGACCGCGACGGTTCGCTCCAGGATCGTGTCCTGGGCACGAAAGACGCTTGACATGCCGCCTGATCCCAGCCGGTCCTCGATCCGGTAGCGGTCGCTGATCAGCTCGCCCTGGGGGCTGCGGGGGCTCACAGGCCGTCGTCCCCTCCGGGCTCGACTCCGCCCGAGCCGCCGGTGCCCCCGCCGCTGGGAGCCGTGGGCGTCGTGGGCTGGGTCGGGGTCGTCGGCTCGGTCTCGGTCGTCTCCTCCGTCGTCGTCTCCTCGGTGGTCGTCTCCTCGGTCGTCGTCTCCTCGGTGGTGGTCTCCTCGGGCCGCTCGCAGTCGGACTCGATCAGGTCGCCCAGGCTCAGCGCGCCGCGCTGCAGGGCGTCCGCGACCTCATCGTCGACGTCCGAGGGGAGCGCGCTCAGCTCGTCCTGGAACTCCTGGACCTTGTCGGCCGCGACCAGGCAGCTGCCGTTGTCCACGTTCGCCTGGATCTCCTCCAGCGTCGAAACCAGCGTGGTCGCGTTGTCCGGGGGGATCGATGGCTTGGGCTCCTCGTCCCCACCGCAGCCGGCGGCGATGAGCGCGGCGGCGAGGAGAAGAGCAAGAAGGATTGGCTTCGGTCCCTGCATCGCGGCGATGCTAGCTAAGGGTCGTCTGCGCCCGTTCCGGGCGGCGGGACCCACAATCACTGGCCCACCGAGAGCCGGTCGGCGAGCAGGTCAGGGAGGCCGGCCTCGCGGATCGCGTCGGCCGCGCGAGCGATGTCGTATTCGACCCGGCGATAGGTGGCCTTCCACTCGTCGGTGTCGAGGTGCAGCCAGGCGGCCCGGGGGTCGCCGTCGCGGGGCTGCCCGACGCTGCCCGGATTGAGCAGCCAGCGGCCCTCGGCCAGGTCGATCTGGTGGCCATCCGGAGCCTGGCCGCCGAGTCCGCCTTCGCCGCCGTCGGAGAAGTAGAGGGCCACGTGGGAATGGCCGATCAGGCTCACCCGCCCCGCCTGCTCCTCCATGCACTCACGCGCCTGGTCAACCGCCAGCACGTATTCCCAGACCGGGTCGCGCGGGGAGGCGTGGTAGAGCCCGACCTCCCTGTCGGTTGCCTCGGGCTTGAGCCCCTTGAGGAAGTCCAGCGTCTTCGCGTCGGAGTTCGCCCGGGTCCACTCCACGGCGGCAGCGGCCGAGGCCGAGAAGACCTCGGTGTCGATCTCGCCCGTCACCGCCAGGTCGTGGTTGCCGACCAGGCTCAGCTCGCAGTGCTCGGCCGTCAGCGCGGCGCACTCGTCGGGCTGCGCGCCGTAGCCGACGACGTCGCCCAGGCACCAGCGCTGCTTCAGGCCGGCCTGCTCGGTGGCCTCGAGTACCGCCTCCAGCGCGGGCAGGTTGCTGTGGATGTCGGTCAGGACCGCGATCTGCATGGCCGAGGCGGGTCTCGAGAGCGTTCCTGGGCGCCGCGAGAGGCCGTCTATCGTAGGGACAGATGACCGGGGCGAGCGTTCTCAAAGGCGCCGGCGGCGGGACGCCCCGGTGGGTGCGCCTCGGCGCCACGGCGGTGGCGGCCGTCGTCGTGGCCGAGGCGGCGGCGTGGGCCCTGCGCCCGCGCGAGGTGATCGAGCCGGTCGACGTGGACGAGAACGCCTACTTCGAGCCGGCCGAGGTCGAGCGCGCCGAGGATTACCGCTCGGGACAGCGGCTGCTGTACGTGGGCGGGGTCGCCGCTCAGGGCGCGCTCCTGGTGCTGCTGATCACCGGCCGGCCGGCGGTGGCCCGGCGGGCTTTGGAGCGCGCCGGCGAGCGGCCGGTGCTGGGCGGGGCGGCGGCGGCCGCCGGCCTGGTCGGAGCGCTGTCGGTCGTCTCGCTGCCCTTCGACGTCGCCGCCCACGAGCGCGCGGTGGACGTAGGCCTCTCGACCCAGGACCTGGGCGCCTGGCTGGGCGACTGGGCGAAGGCGAACGCGATCAGCGCCGCGATCGCCGCGGGGGTGGGAACGGGCCTGCTGGCCCTGATCCGCCGCTTTCCCGATCGTTGGTGGGTTCCCGGCAGCGCCGCCCTGGTCGCGCTCGCGGCGGCCTTCACCTGGCTCGCGCCCGTGGTGCTGGCGCCGGCCTTCAACGACTTCGAGAAGCTGCCGCCCGGCCAGGCGCGCTCGGACGTGCTCGAACTGGGCGAGAGGGCCGGGGTCGAGATCGGCGAGGTCTACAGCGTCGACGCCAGCCGGCGCAGCACCGCCCTGAACGCGTACGTCGGGGGGCTCGGGCCGACCAAACGCGTGGTCCTCTACGACAACCTGCTCGACGAGGCCGATCAGGGGGAGCGGCGCTCGGTGGTCGCCCACGAGCTCGGCCACGTGGACGGGCGCGACATCCCCCGCGGACTGCTGTTCGTGGCGATCTCGGCGCCGCTCGGGCTGCTCTTCGCCTCGCGCTTCAGCCGGGCGCTCGGGCGCCGCTCAGGCGCCGAGCCCGGGCAGCCCGCCTCGCTGCCGGCGCTGGCCGTGGCGCTGGCGGTCACCTCGTTCGCGATCGGCGTGGTCGGCAACCAGCTCTCCCGCGCCGTCGAGGCCAGGGCTGACACCTTCGCCCTCGAGCTGACCGACGACCCGCAGGCGCTGATCGGCCTGCAACAGCGGCTCGCCAAGGCCAACATCTCCGACCCGGACCCGCCCGACGCGGTCAGCTTCCTGCTGGGGACCCATCCGACGGCCCTGGAGCGGATCGGTGCGGCCGAGGCCTGGCAGCAGGGCCAGCGGACCTCCAGCGGCGACTCCTCCCGCTTCGCGTCCGGGGCCGCCTTGAAGGTCCACCTGATCACGGTCGGGAAGGCGAAGGCGCCCTTCCTGGAGGCCGACGCGCACTACCGGAAGCTGCTCGGCCGCCACCAGCCGGTCGAGGTGATCGAGGTCCGTGACGAGGCCAACATCGAGGGCCGCGTGCCGGCGCGAGCCCACGTGGTCGCCCTCGACCGCGGCGGCAGGGCGCTCAGCTCGCGAAGCTGGGCGAACTGGCTGCAGGAGCGCCGCTTGGACGCCCGCGACGTCTGCTTTCTGATCGGCGGCCCGCGCGGCCTGCCGCCCGACGCCCTCGACCTCGCCGACGAGCGCGTCTCGCTGGGCCCCCAGACCCTGGCGCACCAGCTCGCCCGGGTCGTCCTGCTCGAGCAGCTCTTCCGCGCCACGAAGATCCTCGCCGGCGAGCCCTACCACCACTGACCCGTTCCATACCCTTGCCAGCGTGAGCGATCCGGTTGCAGAGCTGAGGACGGCTGTCGCCGAGGCGGCAGCCGCGTTGCGAGACGGCGCCGAGCCCGGCGCTTCGGTGCCGACGCTGGAGCGGCCGCCGAAGGCCGACTTCGGCGACTTCTCGACGAACGCGGCGATGCTGCTGGCGCCCAGCCTGGGCGAACAGCCGCGCGAGATCGCCGGCAAGCTGGCCGAGCGGCTCCAGGACAGGCTCGGGGCCGACGTCGAGAAGGTCGAGGTCGCCGGACCGGGGTTCCTGAACCTCTTCCTTGCCGATGGCTGGTACCGGCGCGCGGCCACCACCCTGATGGAGGCGGGAGACGAGATGGGTCGCCCGCCGGCGCCGGCCGCGGAAGACGGGGCGCCGGAAGGGGTCCTGGTCGAGTTCGTCTCGGCCAACCCGACCGGCCCGCTGACGGCGGCCGGCGGCCGGCACGCCGCGTACGGCGACTCCGTGGCCAGGGCCCTGGAGTTCGCGGGCGTGCCGGCCCAGCGCGAGTACTACGTCAACGACCGCGGCGGCCAGGTGGACCGCTTCGCCGAGTCGATCGCGGCGCGGATGACCGGCGGCGAGGTGCCCGAGGACGGCTACGAAGGTGGCTACGTCGGCGAGTTGGGCGAGAGGCTCGAGTCCGAGGGGGTCGATCCAGGCGACACCGACGAGCTCAGCCGGCGCGGCGCCGAGCTGATGCGAGGCCAGATCGAGGAGACGCTGCGCCGCTACGGCGTCGAGTTCGACACCTGGTCCTCCGAGCGCGAGCTGTACGAGACAGGGGCGGTGGAGCAGGTGCTCGGCGACCTCCGCGAGCAGGGCCACGTGTACGAGAGCGAGGGCGCGACGTGGCTACGCACCACCGAGTTCGGGGACGACAAGGACCGGGTCCTGATCCGCTCCGAGGGCGAGTCGACCTATTACCTGGCCGACATCGCCTATCACCGCCAGAAGCTCGAGCGCTCGGGCGGGCGCCTGCTCGACGTGCTCGGGGCCGACCACCACGGCTACATGGATCGTCTGCGCGCCGGGCTCGCCGCACTGGGCTTGGACGCCGGCAAGCTGGAGTTCTCGATCATGCAGCTGGTCCACGTCGTCGAGGGCGGTGAGCGGGCGCAGATGTCGAAGCGAAAGGGCGAGTTCGTCACCCTCGACGAGCTGATCGCAGACATCGGCGCCGACGCGACCCGCTTCTTCATGCTCCAGCGCAGCCACGACACGACCGTGGACCTGGACCTGGAGCTCGCCCGCCGGACCTCGAACGAGAACCCGGTCTACTACGTCCAGTACGCGCACGCGCGGATCGCGAGCATCCTGCGCAAGGCGGGGGAGGGGGCCGAGGAGCGGGCGGCCTCGGCCGACCTCGACGCCGTGGCGGCTCCGGTCGAGCCCTCCGAGCGCGCCCTGATCAAGCGCCTCTGCGAGCTGCCCGACGAGGTCGCCGAGACGGCCTCCCGTCGCGCCCCGCACCGGCTATGCGCCTACGCGACCGCGACGGCGGCCGACTTCCACGCCTTCTACCGCGACTGCCAGGTGGTGGGCGCCGAGGGAGCCGGGGTCGAGGCCTCCCGCCTGGCGACCTGCCTGCTGGCCAAGCGCGCGATCGCGCGCACCCTGGGGCTGCTGGGGATCAGCGCCCCGGAGAGCATGTAGGCGTTCTGCTGGGACGTGCCGCGCGGTCTCGCTAGAGGTCGTAGGAGGACATGTCGCGCTCCAGCCGGGCGGCCTCGTCCGGCTCCAGCTCTCCGCTTCCCTCGCCGCCGTCGCGGCGGCGCGCCAGCCGCGCGATCGCGAAGCCGACCGCCGCCGCGGCGATGCCGATGCCGAGCGCGGGGATCACCCACGCCGTGAGGTCGAAGCCGTCGGAGTCGGGCACCGCGAGGACGTCCTCGCCGTACTCGGCGACCAGCGCGTCCTTGATCTCATCCTTCGAGCGGCCCTCGGCGATCAGGCCGCGGATCAGCTCGCGCTCGCGCTCGGCCTGGGGCGAGTCCGAGAGCTCCAGGGTGGTGCCGCAGATCGGGCACATGACCTCGTCCTCGATGTCGGGCAGGGTCGCCTGCTGGGCGCCGGCCGCCGCAGGGGCGAGCAGGGCCAGCGCCGCGATCGCGGCGGCGAGCCTCACTTGGGCGCCTTCGAATCCGGCACCTTCGGCTCCACGAATTCGGCCAGGTAGGCATCGTCCACCGGGCCACGGCGGATCAACGCGATGCGCCCCTCGGGGTCGACCAGGAAGGACTCGGGGAAGCCGGTCATGCCGTAGGCGTCCCGTCGCTCGCGCCCGTCCCCGTCGCGGAGCTGGGGGTAGGTGAGCCCGTACTCCTCGACGAAGGCGCCCGCGTCGCCTGTGTTGTCGTCCAGGTTGATGCCCACCACGGTGAACCCGTCGGGGTGGGAGCGGTGGAACTCCTCCAGCGCCGGCGCCTCGCTGCGGCACGGCTCGCACCACGAGGCCCAGAAGTTGACCAGCACCCACTCGCCGCGGTAGTCGGCGAGGCTGCCCGTACCGGTCCCGTCGAGCGTGCTCAGCTCCTTGTCGGGGGCCTCGTCGCCGACGGCCAGGGCCTCCTCGCCCTTGCTCAGCAGCCCGTAGCCGAGCAGCCCCAGCACCGCGAGCACGAGCAGGAAGACGATGAATGTGCGCGCGCCCATTCGGACACAAGGCTAGCCCGCGCGCGATCTCCGCCGGACCCCGAAAGCGGACCTAGAATGGGCCCCCTGCGGACGTAGCTCACCTGGTAGAGCGCGAGCTTCCCAAGCTCGAGGTAGCGGGTTCAAGTCCCGTCGTCCGCTTCTCGCGCTCGTGTGTGCGTTCCGGCGATAGGGGTAAGACGGTCGAATGGGCTTCCTCAGGTGGATAGGGCGAAGGGCCGGCGGGCTCGGCCGCAAGACCGCCATGCGGAGCCGCTGGCTGGCCAAGCGCCTGTGGGTGGTGATGCTGGCCGACGTGCTGCTGACAACCCGCCGCCATTGGATCCGCCTGGAGCCCCAGGACCGCGCCCGCCTGTTCGAGCTGGCGAGGAAGTCCGAGGGCCGCCCCGGCAAGAACCTGAGCGCCCGCGAGCGGCGCGAGGCCAGCGACCTGCTCGACAAGATGGGCCACATCGAGTACGCGGGCAACGTCGCCGGGATCGTGCTGCCCTTCCGTCCGCTGAGCCGCCTGGCCGCGAAGTTCCTCGAGGGGCGGCGGCGCGAGGCCAAGCGCAAGCTGGCCGAGGCCGACGCCGCCGACGCCAGCTCGGGCGACGAGAAGCCGGATGGCGCTTCCCGGCCTCGATCGGAACCGAAAGCCGGTTCGAAGGCGTAGCCAGCGGGCAGACCTGTCCGCGCCGCGCCCGGCAACGGTAGGCTGGGCCACGATGGCCTACGACGAGGCGCTCGCCGACCGGGTGCGCGAGGTGCTGGCTCCCCACAGCGACCTGAGCGAGAGGCAGATGTTCGGCGGGATTGCGTTCATGCTCGCCGGCAACATGTGCTGCGGTGTGATCGGGGAGGACCTGATGGTGCGGCTCGGTCCCGATGAGGGGCCGAAGGCGCTGGGCGAGGAGGGCGTGCGGCCGATGGACTTCACAGGCAAGCCGATGAAGACGGCGGTCTACGTCTCGCCCGAGGTCACGGCGGACGACGGCCGGCTCGCGGGCTGGGTCGAGGCCGGCGCGGCCTACGCCTCTTCGCTGCCCCCGAAGAAGCCCAAGGCCAAGAGCGGGGGGCAGGCCTGATGGCGCGGCTGGCGTCGCTGTCGGCGCGCCTACGCCGCGGCTAGTCGTCCAGGCGGGCCAGCGCGCCCCCGGTCAGCCCTGCAACTCCTGGTTGATCTCGGTGATCGTGGAGTCGATCTCGCCGCCGATCCGGCTCGCCTCGGCGACGAACTGGGCCACGACCCCGACCGCGGCCGCGGCCCCGCCCGCCGAGACCTCGTTGGCGGCGTTGGTGGCTTCGTCCTTGAGCGTGTTGAGGTCGGTGACGATCTCGTCGTGCAGGCTCGCGACGTCCTCCGGCGGCTCGATGCCGTCGAGGTCCGTGGCGGCGGTGCCGACCTCGGCCGAGACCCGCTCCAGCGCGGCCGAGATCTGCTTGGGCGAACCCCCGGTTGCGGGCAGCGACTGCACGCTGGTGAGCAGCGTCGAGCTGACCTCGTTGACCTGGTCCACGTAGTCGTTGTTCTCGGCGGTATCGCCGTCGCAGGCGGCCAGAGCCACCGCCGACACAGCGATCAGGGCCAGGGCGAAGCGGCGCGGTCGGAACATCGTCCCCTCCAAAGGTCGCGGATCGAAGCCGCGCCATCCTATGCGGCTAGGTCGCCTGCGCACTTGGCCTGATCAGGATCTCATTCACGTCCACGCCGTCGGGTTGCTCCAGCGCCCACAGCGCGGCGCGGGCGATGTCGTCGTCGGCGAGGGCGCGGTCGGTGCCCGGCCGGTTCTCGAAGAAGTCGGTGTCCACCATCCCCGGGGCGATCAGAGTCACCCGGATCGTTTCGTTCTCGTGGATCTGGCGCAGCTCCTGGCGCAGGCTCTCGGCCATGCCGCTGACCGCCCACTTGGTCGAGGAATAGAGCGAGCCCGGCAGGGCGCGGCGCCCGGCAACCGAGCCGGTGATCAGATAGTGGCCGCCATTCGCCTCCAGCAGGGTGGGGAGGGTCGCGCGGATCGTCAGCGCGACACCGAGCACGTTGGTCAGGACCATCGAGCGCCAGTGCTCGGGCGACTCTTCCAGGAAGCCTCGCTGGGCGCCGAACCCGGCGTTGGCCGCGACGGCGTCGAGGCGCCCGAACCGCTCGACGGCGGTAGCCGCGAGCTTCTGTACCTCGTCCCACTGGGTTACGTCGCAGCGAACCGCAGTTGCGCGATCGTCGCCGCCGAGCTCGGACGCGAGGGCGGTCAGCTTCTGCTCGCGGCGGGCGCTCAGCACGAGCCTGTAGCCGGCCTCGGCGGCCCGCCTGGCGATCTGCGCCCCGATGCCGCTGGAGGCGCCCGTGATCAGAAGCACCTTGTCGTCAGGCATAGCGGGGATTTTGACATTGCGATAATCGCGGGTCGGTATGGACCCCGCCCGCAAGAGAAAGATCCGTCTCGTGGTGGCGCTGTCGGCGGCCGTGCTGCTGGCGGCCGGGCTCGTCTACACGTCCTTCAGCGCCTCGACCGAGGCGCGCGAGCCCTCCGACGTGCTCGCCTCGGGCTCGGGTGAGACGTACGACCTGACCGGCAAGGTGATCCCGGGCACGATCGAGCGCACCGACGAGCGGCTCGCCTTCCAGATCTCCGATCGCGACGGCTCCAGCGCCCTTCCGGTCACCTACACGGGCACGGTGCCGGACCCGTTCCGCGACGGGCGCGAGGTGATCGTCACCGGCAAGCTCACCGAGGGCACCTTCGTCGCCGAGCACGACAGCCTGATCACGAAGTGCCCCTCGAAGTTCCAGGAAGAGGCGGAGGCCGACCCCGAGCACGTGATCATCGAGTGAGCCGATGATCGCGCTCGGCTCGGCAACCCTCGCCGCGGCGCTGCTGGTCGCGCTGTTCGCGGCCGGCGCCGCCCTCTACGGGGGCGTCAGCGGTGACCGCCGCTGGGTGGACGCGGCCCGGCGCGGCGTCTACTCCCTTGCGGCGCTGCTGACGACCGCGGTCGTGGTGCTGGAGTCGGCCTTCCTGCGCGACGACTTCGGCTTCGAGGTGGTCGCCGAGCACTCATCGACGACCACGCCGACCTTCTACAAGCTGACCGCGATGTGGTCGAGCCAGGAGGGCTCGCTGCTGCTGTGGGCCTGGGTGCTGTCGCTGGCTGCCAGCGCCGTCCTCTACCTGACCCGGCGCCGCCACCGTGAGCTGGTTCCCTGGGCGACGGCGGTGTTGATGGGGATCGGGTCCTTCTTCATCGGGCTGATGCTGTTCGCGGCGCCGCCGTTCTCGGAGCTGTCGCCGGCCCCGGTCGAGGGCGCGGGGCTGACGCCGCTGCTGCGCAACCCCTACATGGTCATCCACCCGCCGATGCTCTACACGGGCTACGTCCTGCTCTCGATCCCGTTCGCGTTCGCGATCGGCGCGCTGGTGGCACGCAGGCTGGACGCCAGCTGGATCCGCGTCACCCGCCGTTTCGCGCTCACCGCCTGGCTCTTCCTGGGGCTCGGGCTGCTGCTGGGCTCACGCTGGTCCTACGAGGAGCTCGGCTGGGGCGGCTACTGGGGCTGGGACCCGGTCGAGAACGCGGCGCTGATGCCGTGGCTGGTGACGACCGCGTTCATCCACTCGATCATGGTCCAGGAGCGCCGGGGCATGCTCAAGGTCTGGAACGTGAGCCTGATCTGCGGCGCCTTCGTGCTGGCGCTGCTCGGCACCTTCCTGGTGCGCTCGGGGATCCTGCAGTCGATCCACGCCTTCGGGGCCTCGACGGTCGGCGGGCCGCTGCTGGTGCTGATCGGGATCGTGGCGATAGGCGCCACCGCGCTGATCGTCAGCCGGCTGGCGGACCTGCGGCCCGAGCGGCGGATCACCTCGGCGCTCTCGCGCGAGGCCATCTTCCTGGTCAACAACCTCCTGCTGGTGGGTCTGGCGGCGGTCGTCTTCTGGGGCACCTTCTTCCCGCTGATCGCCGAGTTCTTCACGGGCACCCGCTCGTCGCTGGGCTCGCCCTGGTTCGACCGCTACGTGACGCCGATCGGGGTCCTGCTGGTGCTGTTCACCGGCATCGGCCCGCTGCTGGCGTGGGGGCGGCTCAGCGCCCAGGCCGTGCGGCGGCTGCTGGTGCCTCCGGCGGCGGCCGCGGCCGTCGCGGCCGTCGCTCTGGCGGTCTTCACCGACGCCGCCGACAGCCCCTGGGCCCTGTTCCTGTTCTCCTTCGCCGCCTTCACGCTGGTTGCGCTGGGCCAGGAGTTCTGGCGGGCGGGCTCGGCACGCCGCGCGCTGACCGGCGAGCGCTACCCGGCCGCCCTGCTGGGCGCGATCGGGCGCAACCGGCGCCGCTATGGCGGCTATGTGGTCCACGTCGGGATCGCGATCCTGCTGGTCGGGATCGCGGCCTCGTCGAGCTTCCAGACCAACAGCGACCTGCGCCTGGATGTGGGGGAATCGGCCACCGTCGGCGACTACGAGGTCACCTACAAAGGCCTCGACGCCGACCCCGAAAACGAGCGGATCGCGTTCGCGGCCACGCTGGACGTCCGCAAGGACGGCGAGCAGTTCGCCCTGCTCGCGCCGGCTCGCAACTACTACCCCACCCAGGACCCGATGGCGGGCCCGCTGGGCCGGTACTTCGAGGGCGAGGCGACCAGCGAGATCGGCCTCCGCTCGGGCGCCGGGGAGGACTTCTGGGCGGCCTTCCAGCCAGACCTCTCCACCCTCGACGACGACATCGCCCGCGGCAACCGCCAGCTCGCCGACCTTCCCGCCGACGCCCAGGGGATCGCGATCCTGGCTCTGGCCGAGCAGTACGCCGAGAACCCGCCTCCCGCCACCTTCCGGGTGATCGTCAACCCGCTGGTCGTCTGGATCTGGATCGGCGCCCTCCTCGCCCTCGGCGGCGCCATGCTCGCCCTGTGGCCCTCCGCCGAGGCCCGCCGCCGCGTCCGCGCCGCCTACGCCGCCCGAGTCGGCCGCGAGCTGGACCTCGAAGGGGCGGGGCCGCGCTGACCCCAGGTTGGCGGTTTACTCACGCATAGCGTGACTTACCCGCCAACGCCGCTCGGTTGGCGGGTCAGCGGCGGCAACGTGCCAACACCGTGCGGCCTAGCCTCCCGCCCATGGAGCTTCTCCTCGCCATCGTCCTGCTCGCCTTGGTTGCGCTTTTCGTCTCCGTGCCGCTCCGCCGCGCGGCCGGGGTGGACGACCCCGACCCGCGCGACTCCGAGCGCGCCGAGCTCGAGGCCCGCAAGGAGGCCAAGTACCGCGAGATCCGCGACGCCGAGGCCGATCGTGCCTCGGGCAAGCTGACCGACCGGGACTTCCGGCGCATGGACCGCGAGCTGCGCGGCGAGGCGATCGAGATCCTGAAGCGGATCGACCGCCTGGAGGAGCGCGGCTGAGCCGCGGCCGGGCGGCGCGCCTTCTCTACACTGGCCCGCGATGGAGACCCTCCTGCACGTAGTCCAGGTCATGCTCTCGGTGATAATCGTGTTCCTCGTCCTCCTGCACTCGGGCAAGGACTCGGGCCTCTCCGGCATGGCCGGAATCGGAGGCGGAGGCGGTTCCTTCGGCGGGGGCTCCCTGGTCGAGCGGAACCTGACCCGGTGGACGATCTTCTTCGCGGTCCTCTGGGGACTGAACGCGGTCATCCTGATCAGGCTCTAGGCGTCTGCGGGCCTGTGAAGGCCTCGCTGTCCATCGCCTGCGCCGCGGCTCTGCTGCTGTCGGCGTGCGGTGGGGAGAGCACCGAGACGGAGGGCGCCGCCGGGCTGCCCGCGACGGGCGGGGCGGGCACCGTCGCATACGCGCTGCCGGCGCTGCCGTTCCAGCTCGACCCACTGGCAGCCCGCAGCCTCAGCGCCCAGATCGTCAGCCGCCAGGTCCACGAGCCGCTGGTCGCGGTCATGTCGGGGCCATACGGCGGCCGGCGCCTGCGCACCGGTCTCGCCACCGCGCTGCGTCCCTCCGCCGACCGCACGGTCTGGACGGTGGCCCTGAGGCGGGGCGTCCGCTTCCAGGACGGCAGCGCCTTCGACGCCGCCGCCGTGCTGGCGAACTCCCGCCGCTGGTCCTCGACCGCCGCGGGCGCGCGGCTGCTGCCGGACCTGTTCGCGGTGGACTCACCCCGGCCCGGCGAGGTGCGCTTCCTGCTCGACCGTCCCGTCCGGGACCTGCCCCGCCAACTGGCCGACGCGCGGTTGGGGATCGTCTCGCCGCAGGCTCTGAGGCCGCAGAGCGGGACCGGCGCGCGCTTCCGCGCCGGGGCGGGGACGGGTACCGGCCCCTTCAGGCTCAACGCGAGGGGGCAGGGCGTGATCGAGCTCGAGCGCAACCCGGGCTGGTGGGGGAGTCCCCAGGGGCTCGGCCCCGCCCTCGACTCGGTCGGCTTTCGCCGCGTCGGGGGTGTGGCGGCGCGGGAGGCGGCGCTGCGCGCGGGAGAGGTGCAGATCGCGGGACAGCTGCCGCCTGCCGCGCTGCGTGCCGTCGATCGCGACCCGCTGTTGCGCGCGGTGCCCGGGCTGGGCGGCGGCATCGGCGCCGAGGCATCCGTGCGCGGCCTCGACCCGACCCTGCCGCTACCGCTTCTGTCGGGCGTCTGGCTGACGACTCTGCCCGACTGAGCCGGGGGCCGCGCACTAGGGTTTCCGGCGATGGGATCGCGCGAGACGATCGAGCTGGAGGTGAGCGGCGGGGCGGCCCGCGTGCTGCTGAACCGCCCCGATTCCCTCAACTCCTGGAACGAGCAGTTCGGTCGCGACCTGCTGGAGGTGGTCCAGGAGGTCTCGGGCGATGACGCCGTGCGCGCGGTGATGATCACCGGCGCCGGCCGCGCCTTTTCCTCCGGCGCGGATCTGAAGGAGCAGCGCTCCGGGGACGACGGGCTGCCCGACCTGAGCAGGCGGCTGAAGGAGATCTATCACCCGGTCCTGCTCGGCATCCGCGAGATGCCGAAGCCGGTGATCGCGGCGGTCAACGGGCCCGCCGTCGGGATCGGCTGCTCGCTGGCCCTCGACTGCGACCTGGTGCTGGCCGCGGAGTCCGCCTACTTCCTGCTCGCGTTCGTGAACATCGGGCTGGTGCCCGACGGCGGCTCAACCGCCCTGGTCCCCGCCAGGGCCGGCTTCGCGCGGGCGATGGAGATGGGGATGCTGGGGGAGAGGGTCCCCGCCGAGCAGGCCCTCGACTGGGGCCTGGTCAATCGCGTCGTCCCGGAAGACCGGCTGGCCGCAGAGGCCCAGGCGCCTGCTCGAGCGTCTGGCCGTCGGCCCGACCGTCGCCTACGCCAACTTCAAGCGGCTGATCAACAAGCGCGTCTACGCGGGCCTCGCGGACCAGCTCGACGCCGAGGCGGACGCCCAGCGCGAGCAGGGCCACACGGCCGATTTCGTCGAGGGAGTCCTGGCCTTCGTCCAGAAGCGCCCGGCCGAGTTCAAGGGCAGCTGACGTCCCAGCAGCGCGTCGTGGGCCGAGTCAGCGGAGCATATGCGCCTGAGAGGAGTCGAACCTCCACGACCCGTGAGGGTCACAAGGCCCTCAACCTTGCGCGTCTACCAGTTCCGCCACAGGCGCGGGAACGCAGGCATGTTAGCCGCGCCCGCGCGACCCACTTTCGCCGCCGCGCGGGGGACTTGAAAGTGTCCGGGGGCCCCGCTACTCTTTCGAACGTGTGTTCGCCCAAGCAAACCGCTCGACCGGCCCGGGGCCGGCTGACCGAGGAGGAGCGATGGACGTCATCAAGGACCTGACCAAGCGCCAGCGCGAGATCTTCGACTACATCAGCCGCTATCTGAGCCGGCACGGATACCCGCCCACCGTGCGCGAGATCGGCAAGGCCGTGGGCCTGACCAGCTCCTCGACGGTGCACGCGCACCTCTCCAAGCTCGAGTCGCTGGGCGTGCTCAAGCGCGACCCGACCAAGCCACGGGCGATGGAGGTCCTGGTCGAGCGCGCCAAGCGCGCCGTGCGGCCCATGGGCCTGCCGCTCGTCGGCCAGGTGGCCGCGGGCTCGCCGATCGTCGCCGAGGAGAACGTCGAGGAGTACCTGCAGGTGCCCGACGTGATCGGGGGCGAGGCCGGCGACTACATCCTGCGGGTCCGCGGCGAGAGCATGGTGGACGCCGGCATTCTTCAGGGGGACTTTGTGGTGGTCCGACCCGCGGACGACGCTTCCGACGGCGAAATCGTCGTCGCTCTGGTCGGCGACGAGGAGGCGACCGTGAAGCGCTTCTTCCGCGAGAAGGACCAGGTCCGGCTGCAGCCGGAGAACAAGAGCATGAAGCCACTTCGCACCCGCGACGCGACTGTGCTCGGCCGCGTCGTCGGGGTGTTCCGGAGGGTCTCGTGAGCGCAACCGCTCTAGCCACCGAGACCGCGGCCCCCGCGAGGCGGCCGCAGGAGCATTCGTCGGCGCAGCTGTTCGAGTCGTCGGGGTCGACGCTCGAGGACATCGTCCTCGGCGCTTGGGAGGACCTCGGTCTCCGCGGCCGCACCGAATGCCCCGTCTGCGCGGGGGAGCTCGAAGCCGGCGGCTGTTCCAGCTGCGGCTCCGAGCTCTCCTAGCGCTAGCGGCGCAGCTTGAACGGAACCCGCTGAGCGGACAGCTTCCGCCGGTTATCGGTGCGAAGCGTCCTCAGGGAAACCTTCACGGGCTTGCCCTTGCGCAGGACCCGCTGTACCGCCTTCCTATCCAGCTTCAGGCGGATTCCCTTCTTGGCCCCCGGACGCATCTTGAGCTTGACGACGTCGCTCAGCCTCGTCCCGCGCTTGGCGGCCGCGGATGCCGTGGCCGCGGCGCTCGACGGGGTCGCGCCGCCGGTGGCCACGGCGGCGGAGATCGCGCACTGCCCGGCCGCGGACGCGGGACAGAGCACGAACTGACGGACGACCTCGCAGTCCCCGCTGACGCTGTCGCCCGGGCCGAACTCAGCCAGGTCGTCACCGCCTCCGCAGGAGATCAGATCCGCTGCGCTCACCTCTTGCTCGACTCCGCTCAGGGTGTCGTTCCCGGGCCCGCCCTCGAGCGTGTCGGACCCCTCACGCAGCGAGAGCCCGGTGTCGATCCCAAATCTGTCGATCTGGTCGGGACCCGAGCCGCCGATCACCGTGTCGTTGCCCAAGTCGCCGAACAGGTTGTCCCTGTCCCCGGAGCCGATCAGCGTGTCGTCGCCGTCCCCGGGGAGGAACCTGTCGGCAAATCCGCCGACGCTCTCGAGCACGTCGTCGCCGGTCCCCAGCTCTCCATAGGTGACCGTGGAGTGGTCTGACGTTCCACCGACGAGCTCGCTTCCTCCCGGCCCGCTGATCATGTGGTCATTGCCGGGGCCGCCGCTCACATTTTCGTGGGCGGATCCGCCTGATCGCAGGTCGAGGAAGTCGTTGCCGTCCTTGAGGTCGATGAAAATGCCCGGGTGGGTGGGGCACGTCGCCTGGTTGCCCGCGACGACGCATCCTCCGGGCCGGCCAGGTCAGAGATCGTGGCCACGCCGCTATCGGTGTAGGTGTAAGCGCCCGTGCCGGTATTCGCGGTCACGGTCAACTGGTTGACCTCCCCGCCGCCGGCGACGTAACCGCCGACGCCGATCTGCGAAGCGATCGCACCCTGCACTCCGGTTGCGACCGCTATGAGGCTGAGCGCGCCGAACAGCACGCGTACACGTGACAGACGCATCTGGGTCCTCCCCTCCCTGGTTGATCAAGGCCCGATTGGCCGGGCGCCCCCCTGGGCGCCGAGCCGCAGGCTACACGAAGATCAGGGCTAAGATTGCCGTTCGTGAGCTAGGCAGCCGCGGAGGTGGATGCCTTCGAGGAAAGTCCGGACACCACAGAGCACGGCGGTGGGTAACGCCCACCCGGGGAAACCCGCGGGAAAGTGCAACAGAGAGCAGACCGCCGATGGCGCGGCCACACGTGAGCCGCGCACAGGCAAGGGTGAAAGGGTGCGGTAAGAGCGCACCGGCGCCGCGGTGACGCAGGCGCGCAAGGCAAACCCCGCCCGGTGCAAGGCCAAGCAGGACCGCTGACCCGGCTCGGCGAGGTCCAGGTAGGCCGCATAGATAGATGGCTGCCCACGACAGGATCCGGCTTACAGGCTCACTGCCAGAGAGGGCCCCGCAAGGGGCCCTCTCTCATTTCGGCCGGCGAAAGATGGTGGTCTCGACTGCCTGGGGCCAGCCGTCCTTGACCCCGGCGAAGCGCCGCCGCCGCCACCCGGCCAGCACCTCGTCGGCCTCCGCATAGGCGGGACGGTCGGAGTCGTCGAGCAGCAGGTATCCGCCCGGGCGCACCTTGCTGCGCGCTGCGCGGACCGCGTCCACGCGGTCGGCGAGCGGGGACTCGAGGAAGTCCACGACGACGAGGTCGTAGGACGCCTCCTCGAGCGCTTCGACCTCCTCCACGAAGCGCTCGATGGGGAGGCCGCGCAGGTCGACGTTGGCGAGGCCGGCGGCCGCGAGCAGGCCCCGGGCGCGCTGCAGCCACTGCTCGTTGTCCTCGAAGGCCAGAACCGACGCGGCCCTCTGCGCCAGCCAGACGGTCGAGCGGCCGGAGCCGAGCTCCAGCACCCGCCAATCCCGCCGCATCCGCCGCCCGAGCCAGCCGATCGCGGCGGGAACGATCCAGGGGCGCTCCGGCCAGCGCCCGAGCCTGGCCCGTACCCGCGCCGCCGGTAGGCGCAGCCAGGCCGACAGCGGCATCCGCCCCCGCGCGGTGTGGCGCAATGACTCGCGGACGCCATCGTCGTCGCGTCCGCGGGGCGGGGTCGCGGTGGCGGTCAAGGGACGGGACCGCTCATCGGCCCGCGGCGCTCAAGGTGCTTGGCGCTCGAGCCGCCGCTTGAAGCGGCCCTGCTTGCGCCGCGCGTCCTTCATCACGAGCGGAATCAGACGCGTCGCGAGGGACGGGAAGGCGTCGAAGAAGCGAACGAAGGCGCCGCGCCAGCGCGGGATCGTGACCACCGCCCGAGGGGAGTCGATCAACGCCGAGACTCGCTCGGCGACGCGCTCCGGCGTCAGCATCACGCCCGAGAACGAGGCGGCGGCGTCGGGATCGTCGAGCTTGTCCTCGAGCATCGGACTCCAAATGCCGTCCGGACAGACCGCGGAGAGGTGGATCCCCTTGACTCCCGAGCGCCGCAGGTCCGCGAGCGTTCCGATCGTGTACGCCATCGCAGCGTGCTTGCTGGCGGCGTAAGCGACCTCGCCCGGCGCGGCGACCAGCCCGGCCAGGGAGATGACGTTGATGACGTGCCCGGCGCCGGCGGGGAGCATCACCTCCAGGGCCGCCCGGGTGCCGTTGAAGGTGCCGACGGCGTTGACGTCGAGCATGGTGCGGTGGGCAGCTGGGTCCTGCTCATAGACCACGCCCGGGATGAGGACGCCGGCGTTGTTGACCCAGAGGTCGAGTGCGCCGGAGCGGTCGGCGACCGCGCGGGCCGCCTCCGCGCAGGCTGCGGCGTCGGTGACGTCGAGCTGTTGCGAGGTTGCTCCCGAGCCGATCGCCGAGGAGGCGCGCGCTGCGGCCTCGCCGTCGATGTCGGTCACCGCGACCTGGTACCCGCGCCCGGCGAGCATGCGGGCGATCGCGAGCCCCAGCCCGCCGCCCGCTCCGGTGACTAGCGCTGCCGGCACGCCGTGAGCATATGGCCCGGCGATCGTTCGGAGGCGTACCAAGTTCCGGCTACATCTCGGCGGCGGTCTGTTAGGGTTCCGCTCGCTTCAGCCGAGTCTCCGCAACCACGAAGCGGAGATCGGGGGACCCAGATTTGGGGCGAATCGCGGCAACTGCCGCGTAGCGCGATCTTTCAGCGCGAGCCCGTCAGCTAACCCCGAAGGCGACGAAAGAGGAAGTTGACGACGAAGGGCAAAAAGCACGCTGTTCTGGGCATGGTCTGCGTACTCGCGATCGCGAGCGGCGCCTCCATGGCGCAGGCCAGCTCGGGGGGCGTCGAAGCCCCCGGCGGCGGCGACTCCGGCCCGCCCCCCGCGGCCAGCGCCAACAGCTGGACCGTCTACAAGAAGGCGACCTGGTATGGCCCCGGCTTCTGGGGCAACTCGACCGCCTGCGGAATCAAGCTCGCGCCGACCACCATCGGCACCGCCCACAAGAAGCTGCCCTGCGGGACCCAGGTCACCTTCACCCATGAGGGCCGCACCGTCGCCGCCACGGTCATCGACCGCGGGCCCTACAACAAGGGCTACGCCTGGGACCTGACGAGAAAGACGGCCAAGCGCGTCGGCTTCCTCGAGACCGGCGCCGGCAAGATCCAGGCGACCGTCACCCCGGGCTGACCGTCACCCCGGGCTAAGCGGCCCGCAGGACCGCCGGGTCCGAGCTCTCCAGCGGCAGCTCGGCCGCCGCAGCGAACAGGCTCTGGAACTGCGCCAGCGCCATCTCGGCCACCGCCTCGATGATCTGGGCGTCGCTCCAGCCGGCCTCGCGCGCCTCCTCGACCAGGTGGTGGGGAACAGGCTCGTTGTAGGCGAGCGTGGACTTCAGCAGCGCCAGCAGGGCCTGTTCCTTCTCGTCGGCCGACTCGAAGTCTCGGGCCCGCGCGACCTCGTCCAGCCCCAGGCCGGCGGCCTTGGCGGTGCGCGCGTACTGGTTCAGCGTGTAGGCGTCGTCGCGGCGCTCGGCGACGGCGAGGCCGATGCGCTCGCGCGTCGCCTGGGGCAGCTCGCCCTTGTGCAGCTCGGAGCGCAGGCGGGTGTAGGCGCGCAGCGTGGCCGGGGACTCGGCGATCACGCCGAGAAACTTGGAGACCGCGCCGCCCGCGGTCTGGATGCTCTTGATCAGCGGGGCGGATTCCTCGGGGGCCGTGAGCTCGTCGTGGATGTGAAAGCGGCTGACTTCGGTCTTGATGGTCACTGTTCGGCTCTTCCTGGTTCGAATGGCGACTGTTTCGTGTCCTTACTTCACCTTTGACCGGTTACTTACAAGACGTAAGTATATGTCCTGAATCGCGGTGCTGCAACCAGATACGCACGAAACGCGCGACCGGATTACGCTTGCGCCCCCGTGTCCGAGTCCCCGAGCACACCGAAGGAGATCCTGGCCTTCTGCGAGGCCGAGAGCGTCCGCTTCGTGCGGCTCTGGTTCACGGACCTGCTCGGCCACCTGAAGAGCTTCTCGATCAACTCCTCGGAGCTCGAGGACGCCTTCGAGGGCGGCATGGGGTTCGACGGCTCCTCGATCACGGGGTTCAACCCGATCGAGGAGTCGGACATGATCGCCATGCCCGACCCCACGACCTTCGACCTGATCCCGTGGCGGCCCGAGGAGCACGCGAAGGTCGCCCGCATGTTCTGCGACATCCAGGTCCCGGGCGGGGAGCCCTACGAGGGCGATCCCCGCTGGATCATGCGCCGGGCCCTGGAGCGCGCGAAGGAAATGGGGTTCGACGCCTACAACATCGGCCCGGAGCTCGAGTACTTCTACTTCCGCTCGGCCAAGCCCGAGGACGGGGTGCCCGAGATCCTCGACGAGGGCGGCTACTTCGACCTGACCACGCTCGACGCCGGCTCCGACGTGAGGCGCGAGACGATCCTGGCGCTGGAGCAGCTGGGCATCCACGTCGAGTACGCCCACCACGAGGTCGGCCCCTCCCAGCATGAGGTGGACATGCGCTACAAGGACGCGCTCGCGATGTCCGACGACTGCATGACCTATCGGATCACGGTCAAGGAATACGCGATGAAGTACGGCTGGCACGCGACCTTCATGCCGAAGCCGCTGCAGGGCGAGAACGGGTCGGGGATGCACGTGCACCAGTCGCTCGGCAAGGGCGGCAAGAACGCCTTCTTCGACGCCGACGACCAGTTCTTCCTCTCCGACACCGCGAAGGCGTTCATCGCGGGCCAGTTGACGCACGCGCGCGAGATCGCTCCCCTGTTCGCGCAGTGGGTCAACTCATACAAGCGGCTGGTGCCCGGCTTCGAGGCCCCGGTGTACCTGGCCTGGTCGCGCCGCAACCGCTCGGCCCTGATCCGGGTACCGCTCTATCACCCGGGCCAGGAGGGGGCCACCCGCGCCGAGCTGCGCTGTCCCGACCCCGCCTGCAACCCCTACATCTGTTTCGCGGGGATGCTCCACGCCGGCCTCGAGGGGATCGAGAAGGGCTACGAGCTGCCCGAGCCGATGGAGCAGAACCTCTACCACCTGACGCCCGAGGACCGCCAGCGCCAGGGCATCGAGCAGCTGCCCGAGACCCTCGGCGAGGCGATCGAGATCGCCGCCGAGTCAGAGCTGGTCCTTCGCGTCCTCGGCGAGCACGCCTTCACCCGCTTCGTCGAGATCAAGCGCAAGGAGTGGGAGGACTACCGCGTGCAGGTCACCCCGTTCGAGATCGAGCGCTTCCTGCCCGTCCTCTAGGGCGGCGGCTCAGCCGCGGCGCGCCGCGATCGCCTTCGTGATCCGGGTCTTCAGGTTGAAGGCGGCGGCCATCGCCTGCTCGGCGCGCGAGCCCTGCGGCGGCATGGCGCCGAGCTGGCGGGCGAGCTGCATCCCGTTGGTGTAGGCCTGGTTGTCGACGAGCTTGCCGTCCTCGACCGTCAGCAGGTCCATGCCCACCATCTCGATCCGGGCGCCGTTGGGGTCGAACCCCTCGAGCTTGGCGGTGCCGCTGAACGTCCCGCTCGCCCTCCAGCGCACCGCCGCCCGGGTCTCGTCGGCCACGATCTCCTCGACCTCGAACTTCAGGTCCGGCACCGCCGCGAACAGGTCGGCGAACCAGGCGCGGTAGCCGTCCGGGGCCACCAGCTCGGCGACGCCGTGGATGTTGGCTCCCTTGCCAGGAACCCAGAACTCCATCATCCCGTCCGGGTCGCGGGCGGCGACCCGCTCGAAGTAGGCCCGCGCTGTCTCCTCGGCGCTGATGGGGCGAACCCTACCCCGCCGTCACTCCAGGGTGGAGAGCAGGTAGGCGAGGGCGAACCCGAACGTGGTCAGCAGCCCCACCGAGCTCTGGACCCAGACGCTGCCGCGGGATTTCAGCTTCGGGTCGCCGCGGAGGTGCAGGTAGGCCTCGGGGAACATCGTGTCGGCGAGCATGGTCAGCACGGCCCCGCCGGCGAACGCCTGAATCAGGCCGATGAGATCGTCCGAGGCGCCGTCCAGCAGGCCGTAGCCGGCGCCCGCGGCGACGGTGGACGCGAGCACGACGACGGCCCAGCGCCCGAGCACGCGGCCCAGGCCGAGGCCCTGGCGGCACATGCCCTGAGAGGACGAGATCGCCTCGGGAAGGTTGGAGAGGAAGACCGCGGCGAGAAACGAAACTCCCACCTCGCCGCCGGCGAGCACGGTGATCCCGATCACCACCGACTCCGGGATCCCGTCCAGGACGGCGCCCAGCAGCAGCGCTTGCGAGGAATCGACGTCGTCGCGGTCCGAGGCGCCCATCCGGTTCGCGCCGCCCCGCTTGGCGATCGCCACCGTCCCGAAGTAGTAGGCCAGCCCGCCCGCTGCGAGGCCGATCGCGACGGTGTCGGCGCCGCCGAGGGCGAAGGCCTCGTCGGTCAGCTCGAAGGCGACGGCGCTGACCAGGGTGCCCGCGCCGAAGCCCAGGATCAGCCCGATGGCGGTGTTCGACAGGTCGGTCCTGGCGCCGATCACCGCTCCGATCAGGAGCGACGAGGCGCCTGCGAGTCCCCACAGCGCGGCTTCCAGCACGCCGGGAAGCTACCCGACGCTGGCGCCGCCGGCCAGCAGCCGGCCGAGCTCCTCGGGACCGGTGACCGGCGCCTTGCAGGCGAAGTTCTCGCAGACGTAGGCGGCGGGGCGGCCCTCGACCGCCGGGCGCTCGCGGAGCAACTCGGGCTGGTCGCTTCCCTCGGCGCCGCCTGCCAGCACGCTGTGCGGCCTGTGCGCGCCGCGGGCGACCGCCGCGAGCTCGGCCAGGGCCTCGCCGCCGCTCGCACCGTCCGCCGGCGCGATCAGGGCGACCTCACGAACTGGGGAGAGGTGGAAGTCGAGGGCGCAGAGGAAGTGACCGAAGGCGTCGGGGTGCTGGACGGCCGCGCGCGAGAGCAGCCGCAGGACGGCGACCGCGTGGTCCTCGTAGGTCCGCTCGCCGGTCAACGCCGCCAGCCGCAGCAAGCCCAGAGCCGCCGAGGAGTTGCCCGAGGGGATCGGGTGGTCGCCCAGGTCCTTGCGCCGGGCGATCAGCTCCTCGTGGTCGTGCGAGGTCGTGAAGAAGCCGCCTCGGTCGGGGTCGGCGAAGCGCTCGATCATCGTGTCGGCCACCTCGCGGCCGGCCTCGAACCAGCGCACCTCGAAGGTCGCCTCATACAGGCGCAGCAGGGCCTCGAGCAGGAACGCGTGGTCCTCGAGGTAGGCGTTGAGACGCCCCTCGCCGTCCTTCCAGGTGCGCAGCAGCCGCCCTTCGGAGTCCCGAAGGTCGCCGAGGATGAAGCGGGCACAGCCGGCCGCTGCGTCCAGGTAGTCCTCGCGCCGCAGCGCCGCCCCCGCGTCGGCGAGCGCGGCGATCATCAGGGCGTTCCAGGAGCAGAGGCGCTTGTCGTCCAGCCCCGGCCGCACCCGTTGCTCGCGGCGCGCCAGCAGGGCGCGACGGGCGTCGTCGATGCTGGGGGGCTGGCGAGCGGCCGCCCCGGCGGGGACGTGGAGGATGTTGCGGCCCTCGAAGTTGCCGGCGGGGCTGATCCCCCAGTAGCCCAGCAGCCTCTCGACCTCCTCGCCGGCGATGCCGGCTTCGCCGAGGACCTCGCGCATCTCGTCCTCGTCCCAGACGTAGAAGCGGCCCTCCTCGCCCTCGGAGTCCGCGTCGAGGGCGGAGTAGAAGCCGCCCTCGGGCCCGCGCATCTCGCGCAGGGCCCAGTCCAGGGTCTCGCGGCAGATCCGCTCGTAGCGCTCCTCGCCGCTCACCTGCCAGCCGTGCAGGTAGGTCCGCGCCAGCAGAGCGTTGTCGTAGAGCATCTTCTCGAAGTGGGGGACCAGCCAGATCGCGTCCACCGAGTAGCGGGCGAAGCCCCCGCCGAGCTGGTCGTAGATGCCCCCCTGCATCATCCCGTCGAGTGTCTTCGTGACGTGCTCGCTCGCACCGCGCGCCAGCAGGAACTCCAGCGCGCTCGCCGGCGGGAACTTGGGGGCGCCGCCGAACCCGCCGTGCGAGCGGTCCGCGCGACTCAGCAGCGCCTGCTGGGCCCGCTCGAGCAGCTCGGGGCGAAGCTCCTCGTCGGACTGCTCGATTCGGCCTGCGGCCGCGAGGCCCTCGCGAATGCGCTCCGAGGACTGCAGCAGCTCGTCCCGCTTCTGGCGAAAGCCCTCCGAGGTGGCCTCCAGGGCCTGGCGGAAGCTCGGCAGACCGTGGCGCGGCTCGGGCGGGAAGTAGGTGCCGCCGAAGAACGGGACGCCCTCGGGGTCGAGGAACACGCTCAGGGGCCAGCCTCCCTGGCCGGTCATTCCCTGCACGGCCTCCATGTAGAGGTCGTCGACGTCGGGCCGCTCCTCGCGGTCCACCTTGATCGGGATGAACCGCTCGTTGATCATCGCGGCGGTCTCGGGGTCCTCGAAGGACTCGCGCTCCATCACGTGGCACCAGTGGCAGGCCGAGTAGCCGATCGAGAGGAAGATCGGCTTGTCCTCATCCTTCGCGGCCCGCAGCGCCTCGGGTCCCCACGGTCGCCAGTCCACCGGGTTGTCCTTGTGCTGGAGCAGGTAGGGGCTGGTCTCTTCGGCGAGGCGGTTGGCCATGCACTGAGGCTACCCGCGAGCGACCGCCGTCAACTTGCGGAGATGCTCGACCTTGGCCGGGGCGCTAGGAGCCCGTGACGTCCGAGGCGAAGGCCTCGAAGGCGGCGACGTAGCGCTCGACGTGCTCGTTCTCGTGGGCGATCGAGAGGGTCCACTCCTCCTCGACGCCCGGCGTCATGAAGATGCCGTGGTTCATGTGGTAGAGCCAGGCGAGCGTCGCCAGGTCGGCGTCGACCTTGGTCAGGTAGTCGCGGTAGCCGTGGATGCGCTCGGGGGCGAAGATGACGCAGCCCTTGGCGCCCAGTCCCTCCGAGTACGCCGGGAGCCCGTACTTGTCGATGATCTCGGCGCAGCGCTTCTTCAGCTCCTCGTTTGTCCCCTCGAGCTTCTCGTAGGCGTCCTCGGTCAGGACCTTCGTCAGCGTCGCCTCGGCGGCGGCCATCACCAGCGGGTTTCCGTTGAAGGTGCCGATCTGGTGCACCTTGTCCGATGCGACCACCTCGCCCAGCTCGGCGGTCATGCCGATGGCGCCGCCCGGGTAGCCGCCGCAGATCGCCTTCGCCAGGCAGACCATGTCCGGCTGCACGCCGAAGCGCTGCGTGGCCCCGCCCCACGAGATCGTGGCGCCGGTCTTGACCTCGTCGAAGATCAGCTTGGCGCCGTGCTCGTCGCAGAGCTCGCGCACCCGCTCGAGGTAGCCCTCCTTCGGCGGAATGATGTTGATGTTCATCATCGCCGGCTCGATGATCATCCCGGCGATCTTGCCCTCATACGACTTGAAGATGCCCTCGAGGATCTCGGGCTCGTTGAAGGGGACGGGGCGGGTCAGCTCGACCAGGGCCTGCGGATAGCCCGAGCCGAACGGGACGGGGTTGGGGCTCTCCAGCGGCCCGAGCTCGTCCAGGCCCGGATAGCAGCTGACCATGACCGCGTCGTGATGGCCGTCGTAGGAGCCCTCGACCTTGATGATGTGCTCGCGGTCGGTCGCTCCGCGGGCGACGTGGATCGCCGCCATCGTCGATTCGGTCCCCGAGTTGGTGAACCGCCACTGGGGCAGGTTGAAGCGCTTGGACAGGTTCTCGGCGGCGACGATCGAGCCCTCGGTGGGAGCCGCGAAGTGGGTGCCCTCGTCGTGGCGGGCCTTGACGGCCTCGCCGACTTCGGGGTTGGCGTGGCCGATGCACATGACGCCGAAGCCGTTGTGGAAGTCGACGTACTCCTCGCCGTCGACGTCCCAGACCAGGGCGCCCTTGCCCTTGTCGATGTAGACCGGCCAGGGGTCGTTGAGCTGGAACGAGGAGGGGACGCCGCCCGGCATCACCTTGCGCGCGCGGTCGAAATACTCGGCCGAGGTCGGAGTGTGATCGCGGAACTTCGCCATCTGCTCCTCGGTCAGCTTGTTGATCAGCTTCCGGTCCATGTCGGTGGAGCCGGCCGCTGCCTGTGTCGCTTTCTGGGCCATATGGAGAGGGGAGCCTAACGGCGCATTCGCGCGGGCGGAGGGCCGCCGGGGCGATCCGCGCCGCTACGCAGCATCACCCTCGACCGCTTGCGCCGATTCGATGAACGTCGCCGAGAGCGCGGCGCAGGCGAGCGCGCAGGCGCAGGCGAGGTAGAAGGCGGCGCTGTAGCCGCCCAGGCCCGCGGCGGCGCCGACGGCCGGTGATCCGACGAGCATGCCGAGGTCGAAGCTGGCCGTGAAGGTCCCCATTGCCGCCCCGCGGCGCTCGGGCACGACCCTGTCCACCGCCAGCAGGGACAGAGCGGGGAACAGCAGCGAGAAGGCCGCGCCCATCGCCATCGCCCCCACGATCGCCACCGGCAGGCTCTGGGCCGCTCCCAGCAGGAACAGGCCGATGGCCTCCACCAGCGCCGCGCCGACCGCGCAACGGGCGGCTCCGATCTGGTCGGGCAGGTGGCCGCCGGCGATTCGGGTCGCGACGACGGTGCCGGCGAAGACGCTGAAGACCAGCGCGCCGTGTCCGATTCCCCTGTCGTCCAGGCTGAGGACGATGAACGCGGCCACGGCCGCGAAGCCGACGACGCCCAGCGAGAAGGTGCCGCCGGGGCCCGCCGCCTCGCGTGAGACGAGCGGGCCCCTCGCGCGCTCGCCGCCCGGATCGACGCTCTCGGGCAGCCGCGAGGCGATCAGCGCCGCCATCACCGGCGCCGCCGTCGCGAACGCCCAGACCAGGTCATAGCCGCCGAGCTGCAGCAGCAGCTCGCCGACGGGAGGACCAAGCGTGAGGCCGGTCCAGATGGCCAGCCCGTAGAGCCCGATCATCCTGCCGCGGCGCTCCTCGGGCGCCATGTCCACGTTCCAGGCGGATCCCGCCGTGAACACCGTGCCCTCGCCCGCGCCGAGGAAGAGGCGCGAGACGATCAGCCCGGGGATGCTGGCGGGGAGGAAGAGCAGGGCGCCGGCGATCACCGCCAGCGAGGCGCCGGCGATCACCGTCTTGCGCCGCCCGACGCGGTCGGCGGCGTTCCCCGCGATCGGGCGGCAGAAGAAGCCGGTGAAGGCGAACGCGCCGGTGACGATGCCGACCTCGAGGTCGGAGCCGTTCAGCTCCTCGGTCACGAAGCGGGGCAGGACGGGCAACGTGGCCCCGACCGCCAAGAGGCCCAGGTTGGTGACGAGGAAGATCCCCGCGAACGAGGCCCAGCTGGGCCCGAAGTAGCCCTCCATCAGGCGCTGGGCACGGGTCGGCACGGCGCGGACCACGGTCAGCCCACCACCCTCAGCGGGCTCGCAGCTCGCCCCGGCGGATCTTCCCGCTGGAGGTCTTCGGTAGCTCCTCGGTGAACTCCACGATCCGCGGGTACTTGTAGGGCGCGGTGACCGACTTGACGTGCTCCTGCAGCTCGGCGGCCAGCCCCTCGGAGGGCTCGCCCTCGCGCAGGACCACGATCGCCCGCACCACGGAGCCGCGCTCGTCGTCGGGGGCCGCGACCGCCGCCGCCTCGGCGACAGCAGGATGGGAGACCAGCGCCGACTCGACCTCGAAGGGTCCGACGCGGTAGCCCGCGGTGACGATGATGTCGTCATCGCGGCCCTCGAAGAAGAGGTAGCCGTCCTCGTCGGCGCGGACCTGGTCGCCCGTCGGCCACCACTCGCCCTCGAAGGCCGGCTCGCCGATGTAGTGGCTGAAGAAGGTCGGGACGGTCTCGGGACGGACCTGCAGCTCGCCGTCGTGGACCCGCGTCTCGATGCCTGGCAGCGGACGCCCCATCGAACCGTCCCTGGCCGGGTCGTCCTCGCCGGGGCGCATGCCGGTCACGGGCCCCGTCTCGGTCTGGCCGTAGCCGTCCCCGATCGCCAACCCCACGCGCTCGCGGAAGAGCCGGATCACCTCGGGGTTCAGCGGTTCCCCGGCCGAGACCAGGCGCCGCAGCCCTTTGACGGGCCGCAGCTCGGCGCGCTTGGCGAGCATCCGGTACTCGGTCGGCGCCTGGCAGAGGACGCTGACGCCCTCGCGCTCGACGATCTCCCAGCGCTCGACGGGGTCGAAACGGCCGTCATGGATCAAGGCCGCCGCACCGCGCAGCCATGGCGCGATGAAGACGTTGCGCGTGGACTTCGACCAGCCCGGTGCGGCGGTGCACCAGGCGAGGTCCCCTTCCTGAGCCCCGAACCAGTGCTCGGCCTGCAGCGCCTGTCCCATCAGGTATCGCTGGGGATAGATGACCCCGCGCGGGTCCCCCGTCGTGCCCGAGGTGAAGATCACCACCGCCGGGTCGCCGGGATCAAGGTCCGCGGCCTCCGCAGGAGGCTCCTGGCGCATGTCCTCGTCGAGGATGCGGTCGAGGTCGGAGATGTCGAGGTGGGGCACCCCGCCGGGCAGCTCGCCGAGGTAGCGCTCCTCGCCGATGCAGAGCACCGGGGCGGCGGACGCGATTCGCAGCTCCAGGTCCTTGCGCCGCAGCTGCGGGTTGCAGGGCAGCGCGACGGCCCCCATCCGAAAACAGGCGAGCATCGCCAGCACCCACTCGACACGGCTCCCGAGCAGGGTCATCACGGCGTCGCCGCGGCGGACCCCGCGGGCGGCCATCGCGCCCGAGAGCCCGGCGCTCATCGCGAACAGCTCCCCGAAGTGCCACACGCGTCGCTCGCCCGTGGCGTCGATCGCCAGCAGCGCCGGCCGCGCCGACGGGAAGCGCTCGACCACGTCGGTGATGAAGTTCACGGGGCGGAGTGTGGCGAAGTGAGGCGCTAGCGCTTCAGCTCTGAGCCGTCGTAGAGCTTCTTGACGACGACGGTCCCGTCGGGGGCGGCATCCAGGCAGAGCTCGCAGAGGACGCATTCGTCGAGGTTCCCGGGCACGGTCTCGACCTTGCCGTTCTGGGAGGTGAAGATGTCCACGGGACAGACCTCCTCGAGCTTCTTGGCCAGCTCGGCGTCTTCGCGGATCGAATCGTCCACCTCGACGTCGATGAAGATTCCGGTCTCGGGGCTCACAGCTTCTCCTTCACGGCGTCCGGGATCTCGTCGATGCGCTCGACGACCGGGATGCCGGCCTCCTGCAGGCGGGCGATCTTCTGGGTGGCCGAGTCCTCTTCGCCCTCGACGATCGTGCCCGCGTGGCCGAAGCTCATGCCCTGCATCTCCTCGTCGTCCATGAACTTGCCGGCCATGAAGGCGACGATCGGGAGCTTCGAGTCGTTCTCGCGCTGCCAGTCCACCAGCTCGGCTTCCATGCGGCCGCCGGGCTCGGTGTAGATCACGATCGCCTCGGTCTCGGGGTCCTGCTCGAACAGCGGCATCAGCTCGGCGTAGGTGGAGCCGATGATCGCGTCGCCGCCGATCGAGACGGCGGTCGAGACGCCCAGACCCGCGGCGGTGAGCGTGGAGGAGATCTCGGTGGTCATGCCGCCCGAGCGTGACATCACGCCGACCGGGCCGGGGTTGTAGGCCTTCGCCGCGTCCTTGGCCGGGCCGCCGATCCCGCCCATCTTGCAGACGCCGGGGACGATCAGGCCCAGGCAGTTGGGGCCGATGATGCGGGCGCCGCGCTCGTTCGCGAGCTCGACGGCCTCGGCGACGTCGCGGCGGGGGATGCGCTCGGTGACGACGACGACCAGCTTGATGCCGTTCTCGATCGCCTCGAACATCGCGTCCTTGGTGAAGGCGGGGGGGACGGTGACGACCGAGCCGTCGATCGGGCCGCCGTGGTTCTCGACCGCCTGCTGGACGCTGTCGAAGACGGGGACCCCGTGCACCTCGCGGCCCTTGCGTCCGGGGGTGACCCCGCCGACGATCCTCGAGCCGTAGTCCAGGCACTCGCGCGTGAGGTTGACGGCCTCGCGCCCGGTGATGCCCTGGACGATGAAGGTGAAGTCCTTGTTCAGGAGGATGCTCACGAACCCTGGACCTTCTCGACGGCCTGGCCCGCGGCCTCCCACATCGAGACGGTGCGGTCGTTGAAGGCGATCCCGTACCTGTCGAGGATCTTCGCGCCCTCCTCCTCCCAGGCGCCCGGAATCCTGAACACCGCGATTGTCTCCGCCGGGTCCTTGCCGAGCTCCAGGCAGGCCGCGATCACGCCGCGGGCGACGATGTCGACCCTGGTGTTGGAGACGATCGACATCATCACCGCGATCTTCTCGACGCCGTCTTTCTTCAGCACCTCCATCGCCAGGCCCTTGGACTTGGCGACCGAGGGGTTGCCGCCGATCTCGGCGTAGTTGGCGGGCTTGCCGCCCTGGCTGCGGACCGCGTCGGTCAGGGTCAGCGAACCGCCGCCGGCGCCGATCACCAGGCCCAGGTTCCCTTCGAACCCGTGGTCCTTGCCCTGGATGACGCCGCGGTGGTCGCCCTCGTCTATCGCCTTGACGTTGCGCTCGAACTCGGAGGGCTCGTACATCTCGCGCGGCTCGTCGAGCTCTACGCCGACCTCGGCCAGCATCCTCTTGTGGCGGCCCACCGCCTCGTCCTCCATCTCCATGTGGGCGTCGAGCGCGACGAAGGAGCCGTCGGCCAAGCGGGCGACCGGGTTGATCTCGGCCAGGGTCATGTCGTAGTCGCGCTGGAGCTGGGCGAGACGGGCGAGGATCGGGGTGGCGCGGGTCAGCTCGCGGCCGGTCAGCCCGCCGGCCGCCGCGACGACCTCCTTGGCGCGAAAGTCCGGGATGGGGTTGAGGTTGGAGAGGTGGCCGCGGCCGACGTGGTCGGGGTGCTTTGAGGCGACCTCCTCGATGTCGATGCCGCCCATGTCGCTGAACAGCATCATCGGGCGCTTGGCGCGGCCGTCCCAGAGCACCGCGGCGTAGTACTCCTGCTCGACCTCGGCCTTGGGGTCGACCAGCACGCCGACGGGCATGTGGCCGCCGATCTCGAGCTTCATGATCTCCTCGGCGTGCTGCGCGGCCTCGTCGGGGTCATCGGCGAACTTGACGCCGCCCGCCTTCATGCGGCCGCCCGTCAGCACCTGGGACTTGATCACGGTGGGTCCGGCGATCCGCTCCGCGGCGGCACGGGCCTCGTCGGCGGTCTTGGCGAAGCCGTAGTCCGTGACCGGGATCCCGGCCCGCTCGACGATCCGCCTGCTCTCGTACTCGTAGAAGCGCACCAGCGGCCGGGGAGCCTAGCGGCCTACCAGCCGCGGCGCTCCCGGTCCGTGTGGTCGTAGGTGTGGGGCGGGTGCCTGCGCATCTCACGGCGGAGTCGGATCTCGTGGATCGCGAACAGGAGCATGAGCGCGAGGCAGACGAAGCTGAGGGCGCCGAGCTGGAGCGGGCTGTAGACCCCCGCGAAGAGGCCATAGAGGTAGAGCGCGATCACCCCCGCGGTCAACGCCCAAAACGCGACGCGAAATCTGGCGAACAGCTCGCTCATCGGTGGCGCGGGTCCGGCACGCGCCGAGCCTACAGAGCCAAGCGGGTTAGAGCCGATCCGCACTCGGGTATTCACCGGGACGAGCTCACGATGTGCCAACATCAGCCTCCCCCGGCAGGGCCCCATCAGCCCCTGCCCCGACAACCTCGACCAAGGAGTCCGAGCTACCTGTGAGCGAGAGCACCGCCGCGACCGAGGCATTGACGAAGCACGCCAAATTGATCTCGTGGGTTGACGAGATCGCCGAGCTGACGCAGCCCGATCAGATCCACTGGTGCGACGGGTCCGCGGAGGAGTACGACCGCCTCGCACAGGAGCTCGTGGACGCCGGCACCTTCGAGCGGCTCTCTGAGGCGAAGCGGCCGCATTCGTTCCTGGCGCGCTCCTCGCCCAAGGACGTCGCTCGGGTCGAGGACCGGACCTTCATCTGCTCCGAATCCGAGCGAGACGCGGGTCCCACCAACAACTGGCGCGACCCGGCCGAGATGCGCGCCGAGCTGGACGAGCTCTTCAAGGGCTCGATGAAGGGCCGCACGATGTACGTGGTCCCATTCTCGATGGGCCCGCTGGGCTCGGAGATCTCCCATATCGGCGTGCAGCTGACCGATTCGCCCTATGTGGCGGTCTCGATGCGGATCATGACCCGAATGGGCGCCGAGGCGCTGGACGCGCTGGGCTCCGACGGGGAGTTCGTGCCCTGCGTGCACACCGTCGGCATGCCGCTTGCGGACGACGCCGAGGACGTCCCGTGGCCCTGCAACGAGACCAAGTACAT
Source organism: uncultured Solirubrobacterales bacterium (assembly GCA_963813725.1). Lineage (GTDB taxonomy): Bacteria > Actinomycetota > Thermoleophilia > Solirubrobacterales > 70-9 > VGBV01. The sequence continues at coordinate 85,983 of CAWFAI010000007.1, read as the reverse complement.
CGTCCACTACCCCGAGAGCCGCGAGATCTGGTCGTTCGGCTCGGGTTACGGGGGCAACGCGCTGCTTGGCAAGAAGTGCTTCGCGCTGCGGATCGCCTCGGCCATGGCCCGCGACGAGGGCTGGCTGGCCGAGCACATGCTGATCCTGAAGCTGACCTCTCCCGAGGGCAAGGTCAAGTACGTCGCAGGCGCCTTCCCCTCGGCCTGCGGCAAGACGAACCTGGCGATGCTGATCCCGACCCTGCCCGACTGGAAGGTCGAGACCGTCGGCGACGACATCGCCTGGATGAAGTTCGGCGAGGACGGAAAGCTCTACGCCGTCAATCCGGAGGCCGGCTTCTTCGGGGTGGCCCCGAACACGAGCTACAAGACCAACCCCAACGCGATGGCGACGATCGAGCGCAACACGATCTTCACCAACTGCGCCGAGACCGAGGGCGACATCTGGTGGGAGGGCATGACCGGACAGCCGCCGGACTCCGCGGTGGACTGGAAGGGCAATCCGTGGACCCCCGACTCCGAGGACCCCGCGGCGCACCCGAACGCCCGCTTCACCACCCCCGCCGCCCAATGCCCCTCGATCGCGGCCGAGTGGGAGGACCCCGCCGGCGTCCCGATCGACGCCTTCCTCTTCGGCGGCCGCCGCTCGACGGTGGTGCCCCTGGTGTTCGAGTGCCGCGACTGGGAGCACGGTGTGTTCACCGGCTCGGTGATGGCCTCGGAGACCACGGCCGCCGCGGCCGGCGCGGTGGGCAAGCTGCGGTTCGACCCGATGGCGATGCTGCCCTTCTGCGGCTACAACATGGCTGACTACTTCGGCCACTGGCTGCGGGTCGCCCAGCGCGACGGGGCGGAGCTGCCGCGCGTCTTCCACGTCAACTGGTTCCGCAAGGACGACGAGGGCAAGTTCCTGTGGCCCGGATTCGGCGAGAACAGCCGCGTGCTGGAGTGGGTCTTCCGGCGCTGCGACGGCGAGGGCGAGATGGTTGACTCGGCGCTCGGCCTGCTGCCCGCTGAGGGAGAGCTCAACACCGAAGGCCTCGAGATCTCCGCGGAGGCGATGCGCGAGCTGCTCAGCGTCGACGAGAAGGCGCTGCGCGAGCAGCTGCCTCAGATCGAGGAGCACCTGGCGCAGTTCGGGGATGATCTGCCCGCCGAGATCCGCGGGCAGCTCGAGGCGCTGAAGCAGCGCCTCGGCTAGCCTCCGCTCGGAGGCCATAACATCGCGACAATGGCGGAGACGGCCGAGACAGCCGGTATCCAGGTTCTGATCGTCGACGACCATGCCCTTTCCCGTCGGGCACTGCGCGAGCACCTGGAGACGAGCGGCCTCGACGTCGTCGGGGAGGCCGAAGACGCCGCCGGCGCGTTGGCCCTCTGCGTCGAGACCGAGCCAGACGTGGTCATGATGGACATCTTCATGCCGGGGGGCTCGGGCATCGACGCCACCAGGAGGCTGCGGGAAGCGGTCCCGGGTACCCAGGTGCTGATGCTGACCGCCTCGACCGAAGAGGATCTGATCGTGGAGGCGATCATGGCCGGCGCTTGTGGTTACCTGCTCAAGGACGCTGAGGGCGCTCAGATCCTGGCGGCGGTCGTCGCCGCCGCCGACGGCGGGGGTGCGGTCTCGCCGCGGATCGCGTCGATCTTGATCCAGCGCGTGCGGGAGCGCGCTCCTTCACCAGACTTCGATCCTCGTGAACGCGCCAAGCTGACGGCACGGGAGCGCGAGGTACTGAACCTGGTTGTCGAGGGCAAGGACAACACCCAGATCGCAGCGGAGCTGGTGATCAGCTCGGAGACCGTCAAGACCCACGTCTCCAGCCTCCTTTCGAAGCTGGAGGCCGACAACCGCGTACAGGCGGCCGTCAAGGCCGTCCGGGCGGGGCTCGTCTGAGCCGTCCGCCGGGGCCGCTCAGGACCCGGAGGCCGACGTCAGAGCAACTCTTGCGAAAACTCCCGGAAATTGGGTGTTCATGCGACTGAACGCAAGATCGCGCACCTGAGCCATTCACAGCGCCCTGGCAAAGGAGGAAGCTAGGCACCATGGAATCCCACGCGGAGAGGGGGGCGCGGCGGGCCGGTGCGGCTGCGCAGCGGGCCGGTGCTGAGGAGGACACCGGTCGCGATCTGGAGCGTCGGGCGATCGCTGCGGCCAAGGGCGGTGATTGGGACGCGTTGCACTACCTCTACTCCCGCCACGCGGATGACGTGTTTCGATTCGTTCAGAGCATCGTCCAAAACCGCCACGACGCCGAGGACGTCACCCATGAAGTGTTCGCGAAGCTGATGCGGGCGATCCAGAGGTACGAGGAGCGGCAGGTCCCGTTCGCAGCATGGATCCTGCGCGTGGCGCGCAACGCGGCGCTTGATCACGTGCGTTCCAGGCGCCAGATCCCGGTCGAAGAGGTCTTTGTCAGCGACGATGGCCACGAGGAGACATCGTTTGACCTATCGCAAGCGCTCAAGGCGGCCCTTTCGGAGTTGCCCGAGGCGCAGCGCGAGGTTCTCGTCCTCCGGCATATCGGTGGGCTGACGCCGAACGAGATCGCCGAACGGTTGGGCAAGACCGAGGCGTCGATCCAGGGCCTGCACCACCGCGGGCGCGCTGCGCTCAAGGTCTCGTTGCACGAGCAGGAAGCGGCGCCGGTGACCGCGGCCTCGGGGCGTCGAGGTCGGCGAGATAGAGCAGTGCAGCGTGCTCACACAGACGCTTGAGCCCAACTTCTTGGCGCTCGGCCTCCTGCTCGAGTAGACGCAGGCACTCGGCGTCCAGCTGCAACACCAGGCTGCGGGTTTCTCGAGTCCCCCGCTCGACCGCCGGCTGGCCTAGGCGAGGTACGACGGTCGCCGCGCGTCCGCCGGCGAGCTCCGCCTCGTAGTGGCTGCAAGCCAGCGCCAGGAGCCGCTCGAGCTCGAAACGCTGCGAACGCGCTCGCTCCTCGAGCGCGCGCCAGCCGAACTCGCTGAACGTGAGCGGGATCTTCAGCTTCACACTCATCGGCAAAACCCTAGTTCCTAGCTCGATGCCGTGCGCCATATCTGACCAACGCTGGGCAGGCCTGCTGTTTGTCGCTCGTCGCCGGGTTCGCTACGAAACCGGGACGTTCGAACCTCAACCGATCAAAATTCCAACCGAGAGGGTGGACGGACGCGAGGTCAGAGAGAGGGTGGACGGACGCGAGGTCAGCTCGAGCTCACCGGCGAGACGAGGTCCGATTTGACATTGCCGAGCCCGAGCCCGATCCCGATCCCGAGCCCGCGCCCGCGCTCGGGATCGAGGATCACGGCAGCCGCTTCGCCGCGAGAGGAGACCCCGAGCTTGCCGAAAGCCGACGAGAGATGACTCTTGACGGTGCTCTCTGCGAGGTACAGCTCCGCCGCGATCTGGGAGTTGGTCAAGCCTGCGACGACCAGAGTGAGGATCTGCCGCTCCCGGGTCGTGAGCGCCCGCGCCCGAACCACCTTGCGCTGTGCGGTGGGCACGGACACTTGGCCCGCGCAGACCGCGGCAACGACGGCGGCAAGCGCCTCCTCCGCGTCCTCCTGGAGGACGACGCCGTCGACGCCCAGTTCGAGTGCGCGCCGCACATCGGCGACCACCGCACGTCGGCAGACCAGCACCGCTGGCACGCCCCCGAGCTTCGAGCGAACCAGCCGCACAATCTCCAGCGTCGGTCTGTCGGGCCGGTCCGCGGCGGCGACGACACATGCGGGCAACGTGCCGTTACAGGAGGCCAGCAGGCCCTCACCGGTCGTGGATTGCGCGAGGACGGCATGGCCACCGCCCGTGAGGGCTGCGAAGAGCTGGTTGCGGAACGAGCGCTCCTCCGCGTAAAGCGCGACGGGTAGCACCTTGCTCTTCAGCTTGCTCGTGACGTCGCCCAAGGCCATATGACTCACGAACGCTCCGTGGTCAGCCGGACTTTCGCGGTCCGGAGCACGCGCTTGGGGCGCATCTCCGGCCGGCCGGCTCACAGCCCTCGGCGCCCCAAGACGAACGGGACCGTCCGCAGCAGGGTCTTCACGTCCAGCCAAAGCGACCAGTTGGCGCCGTAGAGGTAGTCGATCTTGACCATTTCGTTGAGCGGGATTCGAGCCGAGCCGAACACCTGCCACGGACCAGTCACCCCGGGCGGGAGCTCGAGCCGCGAACGCCGCCATCCCTCGATCCTGCAGTCCTCGTCGAGCACGAGCGGCCTGGGGCCGACGAGGGACATGTCACCGCGCAGAACGTTGATCAGCTGCGGCAGCTCGTCGAGGGAGATCTGCCGCAGGCGACCGCCGACCCGGGTGATTCGCGGATCGTCCTTGATCTTGAAGAGGCCATCCTCCGCCTCGTTGTGCGCCGTGAGCTCGAACTTCCGATCGTCGGCGCCGTCCACCATCGTGCGGAACTTGAGCATCTCGAACGGGACGCCATTGCGGCCCATGCGCCGCTGCCGGAACAGCACCGGGCCGGGAGAGTCCAGCTTGATCGCGATCGCGATCGCCGCCAGCAGCGGCGAAAGCACGAGCAGACCGGCGCCGGCGCCGACGATGTCGAAGGCCCGCTTGACGGCCTTCGAGGAGTGGCTGAGACCGAAGCGGCGCATCCCAAGCAGCGTGATGCCGTCCACATCGTCGAGCTCGACGGACGAGCCCACGATCTCGGGCAGCCGCGGCAGCACGCTCACTCGCAGCCCCATCGCCTTCAGGCGCCGGGTCGTGTTCAGGAGGTCGTCGGTGACCGCCCCCTGGGGGGCGAGGATCCCCCGTTCTACCTGCTGTGCCGTGAGCAGGAGCTCCAGGTCGTTCCAGTAGAGGTGAGAGGCGCCGTTCGAGCCGGGGTCGGGGGGAAGCGGCACCTGCTCGACGACGCACGCCTTCAGGCCCGGGACCTCGTCGAACCGGCGCGTGATCCGATCCGCGGCGGCGGGGTCGCCCAGGACGACGCAACGCTCCTCGCCCGACAAGGCCCCGGCCGCGCGCCTGGCGAGGGCGCGCGTCGTGACCATGCATGCGAACAAGAGAGCCCAAACCCCGACCGCCTGCTCGCGGCTGAACTGGCCATCGACGATCAGGTTGCCACCGAGCCAGATCAGGAGCGCGTACAGCGTCGCGACCCAGAACAGGGCGGGGACCTCGTCCAGTGTCGTCTTCCTGATCAGGTGCTCGTCGCGGTCGTACAGGCCCGTCAGCTTTCCGACCACGAGCACCAACGGGAGCGCGAGCAGGGCGACCAGGTTGAGGGCATCGTCTCCGAGGATCGGCACGCCGATCAGGACCGCGATCCCCGCCGAGGCGAGGTCGGCGAGCGCAAGGGTTCGGCGGTGAATCGCGTCTCGACGGTAGGTCGCTTGCCGCAGCTGGCCCTCGGGGATCTCCTCCTGCATCGCCCGGTCGACCAGCGGGACGCTGGGGGCGAACCTGCGGGTGCGAACGTGGGGGAGAGAGGAAAGGGGGCTCGCAGCGTCGCGCAGGTCCGACGAGGCGCGTTCGTCCGCCTCCTCGGTACGGGGATCCAGCTGTAGTTGATGGTCGGCCATGGGCGTCCACTTGGACAACGAGCGCGGTCCTCGCCCGGGGTCACCCATGAAGACCAGTTCCGACGTAATTGGAACCGCTGCGATCGCGCGTTGTCGGCCGCGGGAGAATCGCGGCTCGCGCGACGTTGGTGCCTCTGAGAATGCCTAACCAGCATCAGATTGCAAGACAGGCGGTGTTGGCATGACCTCTGTATTGACACTCAACTCGCCTAATGGGAGGCGCAGATGATCTTTAGTGAGACCAAGCTCGAAGGCGCTTTCGTGATCGACCTCGACCTCAAGAAGGACAACCGCGGCTACTTCGCCCGGGCGTTCTGTCAGCGTGAGTTCGAGGAGAACGGGCTTGAGCCGGTGATCGCACAGGCCAACATCGCCTTCAACCGGCGCATGGGCACGATGCGAGGGATGCACTTCCAGTACCCCCCTGCCGTGGAGACCAAGCTCGTCCGTTGCACCCGCGGGGCGATCCTCGACATCATCGTTGATCTCCGTCCCGAGAGCCCGACCTACCTCGATCACGTCGCGGTCGAACTCAGCGCCGAAAATCACCGCGCCCTATACGTCCCTGGGCGCTTCGCCCACGGCTATCAGGTCCTTGAGGACGTCACAGAGACGAGCTACCAGGTCGGCGAGTTCTACGCCCCAGGCCATGAGGGGGGCCTGCGTTACGACGATCCCGAGCTGGGTCTCAGCTGGCCGCTGCCCGTGAGCGAGATCTCGGAGAAGGACGGCGGTTGGCGCCTGCTCTCCGAGGTGGAGCCCGAAGTCAGGGCCAGGATGGCCGGCTCGGCGGCGCCCATCGCGGCGGGGAGCCGGGTCCGGTGATCATCGTCGACAACATGCTCCAGTCCCGTGAGCGGGAGGGGCGACCCAATCCGGGTGGGGCTGATCGGTGCGGGCTTCATGGCCAAGGGACTAGCGAACACGATCGTGAACAGCGTTCCGGGGATGCGTGTGGCAGCCATCTACGGGCGGCGCCTCGAGCGCGCGAGCCAGGTCTATGAATACGTCGGACTCGAGGACACCATGGTGGCGACCACGCAGGGGGACTTCGAGGACGCCGTTAGCGCCGGACGGCCTGTGATCACCGACGATCCGCACCTCGTCTGCCGCTCCGACCAGATCGACGCGCTGGTCGACGTCACCGGATCGGTGGAGCTCGGCGCCCATGTCGCATTGGAGGCATTCCAGCACGGCAAGCACGTGATCCTCATGAACGCCGAGCTCGACGCGACGATTGGACCAATGCTTCAGGTGTACGCGAGTCGACACGACGTCGTCTTGTCCGCTTGTGACGGAGACGAGCCAGGCGTGCAGATGAACCTTTGTCGCTGGGTGCGCGGGCTCGGGCTGGTGCCGCGGGTCATCGGCAACGTAAAGGGTCTTCAGGATCCCTACCGCAACCCGGAGACGCAGAAGGACTTCGCGGAGAAGTGGGAGCAGAATCCGGCGATGGTGACGTCGTTCGCCGACGGCTCCAAGATCAGCTTCGAGCAGGCCATCGCGGCCAACGCCACCGGCTTCAAGGTCCAGACCCGGGGGATGTCGCGCGGGGTTCCGTTCGACGGCCCACCGCTCGACCTACCCTCGCTCTACGACATCGAGGAGGTGCGCGCGCTCGGCGGCATCGTCGACTACACCGTGGGTCCGTCCGCGGTCAAGGTCTTCTGCCTGGCCGAGCACTCCGACCCCAAGCAGCGACACTACCTCAGCTTGTACAAGCTGGGCGATGGTCCGCTTTACCCGTTCTGGATCCCATACCACCTGCCCACCTTCGAGGCACCGAACTCGATCGCGCGGGTCGTACTCCTCGGCGACGGCCTGGCTCCGCCGCTCGGAGGCCCGGTCGTGGAGGTGTGCGCGGTGGCGAAGCGCGACCTGAAAGCGGGCGAGGTCCTGGACGACTACGGGATGTTCATGACCTATGGCGAGGCCGTGAACGTCGAAGAAATGAGCGCTGGGCGCTATCTGCCCCACGGCCTCGTGGCGGGATGTCGCCTCAGCGACGACATCGCGCGCGACGAGGTGCTGAGCTACGACGACGTCGAGCTGCCGACCGGCCGGCTCGCCGACAGGCTCCGCGCCGAGCAATATCGCCACTTCCGCGGAGAGACTTGGCTTGAGGAGCGGCTGCTAGTCGAGGCCTGAGACCGGGTCCGATCCGCGTCACGAGAAATGGGGCCCGCGCTTGAGCTCGAATCCGACGCAATGGACAATGGACCCAGGGCCCCGGTGAATCCGCGTGGGAGAACCGCGACTCGCGGAACGTTGATGTCACTGAGAATGCCTACCAGACTGAGATTGCACGACACAACGAGTTTCACCGTGGGCGCAGGCTGCCCGGCCCCAACCAGCAGGGAGGTAGTTCAGTGAAGGTGGTGATCTTCTGCGGCGGCCAAGGGTGGCGGATGCGGGAGGCGTCCTCGACGGTGCCCAAGCCGATGATCCCGATCGGCCCCCGACCCGTCCTCTGGCACGTAATGAAGTCTTACGCCCACTACGGCTTCACCGACTTCGTGCTCTGCCTCGGCTACAAGGCCGAGGCGATCAAGCAGTTCTTCCTCACCTACAACGAGGCGATGGCCAACGACTTCGTGCTCTCGAACGGCGGCGCGGACGTCCACCTGCTGAAGACCGACATCCACGACTGGAACATCACCTTCGTCGACACCGGCCTGCACGCGCCGATCGGCGAGCGCCTGCGGGCCGTTCGCCACCTGCTGCGCGAGGACGAGCTCTTCCTGGCCAACTACGGTGACACGCTGACCGACGCGGACCTGCCCGCGATGATCGAGCGCGCCAGGGAGGAGCAGGCGATGGCGAGCTTCCTAGCGGTACGTCCGAACTACAGCTTCCATGTGGTCTCGATGGGCGACGACGGCCGCGTCACGCAGATGCGCGACGTAATGGGCTCCGATATCTGGATCAACGGCGGCTACTTCATCCTGCGCCGGGAGTTCCTCGACCAACTGCGCCCCGGCGAGGACCTCGTCGAGGAGCCGCTGCAGAGGCTGCTGCCGGCCGGAAAGGTGCTCGCGCAGCAGCACGAGGGATTCTGGGCCCCGATGGACACGCTCAAGGACCAGCAGTGGCTCGAGAGCCTGCACGAGAGCGGCGACGCCCCATGGCAGGTCTGGGACCCGGCCCGGAACGCCCGCCGCGAGCTGGAGTACGCGGCCTCCGGCTGATGCTGCCGCTGCTGCTCGGCCGGCCCGAATCTTCGCCGGTGCGTTTGCTCGCGATCGGCGCCCACCCGGACGACATCGAGATCGGCTGTGCGGGGACGATCCTGAAGCTGATCGAGGAGTCGGCGGTCTCCGAGGTCCGCTGGGTGGTCCTGAGCGGAGAAGCTGAGCGCACGCAGGAGGCGCGCCGAAGCGCCGAAGCGCTGCTCGAGGGCGTGCCGGCAAGCGATGTCGTGGTCTGTGACTTTCCCGACGGCTTCTTTCCCTACGAGGGCAAGAGGGTGAAGGACTTCTTTGAAGGCCTGAAGGCCGACTTCAGCCCCGACGTGGTCTTCACCCACCAGCGCGCCGACCTGCACCAGGATCACCGGCTCACCTGCGAGCTGAGCTGGAACACCTTCCGCGACCACCTGATCCTCGAGTACGAGGTGCCGAAGTACGATGGGGACATGAGCGCCCCGAACACGTTCGTGCCCCTCTCCGAGCGCCTTTCGCGGCGCAAGATCGAGCACCTGATGGACCACTTCGCCTCGCAGCGATCGAAGCGCTGGTTTCAGGAGGACCTGTTCGCGGGCCTCCTCCGGCTGCGCGGCATGGAGTGCAATTCGCCCAGCTCTCACGCAGAGGCCTTCTACTGCCGCAAGGCTGTGTTGGCGTGACTACGACGGCCACAGAAGCCCGCTGAGCGGGCGGTGGAGGCCACGTAGCGTGTGGCCGCGGGCTTGCTGCCTGATCAGCCCGCGACCGGCAGGCGCCAGCGGAGCTCGTCATCGAGCCGGCCGGCGTCCTGGAGTTCCCTGACCCGGTTGATCCGCAGGTAGCGGCTGCCCGTGAACTGCTCGAACGTGAGGGCGTTGCGATCGTAGGCCGCGTACAGCTCCTCCACCCCGCGGCGCACCGTCCAGAGGGGCTCGAACCCGGGCAGCACACGCGCGATCTTCGAGCAGTCGACCTGATAGGAGCGCTTGTCCGGTCCGCCCCCCGTCGCGAACGATGCGTGCGCACCGGGCACAATCTCCTCGACGATCTCGGCTACGTCCCGGATGCGGTAGTTCTCGCTGCTGGCGCCGACGTTGAACGCTTCGTCGTGTACGAGCTCACGCGGCGCTTCGAGCACGGCGAGGAAGGCCGCGGAGATGTCTTCCACGTGCACGAGCGGACGCCAGGGTGTCCCGTCGCTTTGGATCAGCACCTCGCCGGTCGTGTGGGCGTATCCGACCAGGTTGTTGACCACTACGTCGACGCGGAGGCGCGGGGAGACGCCGTACGCAGTGGCGTTGCGTAGGTATGTCGGGCTGAAGGAGTCGTCGGCGAGGCTCGCGATGTCCCGCTCGGCGAGCACTTTCGACTCCCCGTAGGGCGTCACCGGCGCGAACTCGGCGCCCTCGTCCAGCATCTCGTCCCCGGCCTTGCCGTAGAGGCTGCAGGAGGACGAGAACAGGAAGCGCGTCACTCCGGCATCCCGGGCCTTCTCGGCCAGGCGCACCGAGGCCAGGTGATTGATGTCGTACGTGGTCTGCGGGTTGAGGTCTCCGACCGGGTCGTTGCAGACGGCCGCGAGATGGATCACCGCGTCGAAGTCGACGAGGTCCTCGCTCTCGACGTCACGGACATCTGCTCGAAGCGACGGGACCTCGGGAGCCCCGGCGCCGAAGGTGCAGGCAGCGAAGAGATCGGAGTCGAGCCCGACCACCTCGTGACCTGCCCGCTCGAGCACGGGTACGAGCACTGAGCCGATGTAGCCGTTGTGACCGGTGACGAGTGTGCGCATCAGTCCTCCTGAGCCTAGCCCCCTGTTTCGAAACAACGTCCGAGAGCCCCTGCCTCTTGCACGCGCCCCGTCAGTGCCTGCTGCTGAGGCGCTGCGCAAGCGCCCAGCCCAAGAGCCTCAGCGCGAACGGGATTCCGTGGACAACGTAGCGCCTGAACAGCCGGCGCGGTTCGTGCAGGAGGCGGTGCAACCACTCCAGGCCCAGTCGCTGCAGCGCGACCGGCGCTCGTGGCTGCTCCTCGGCCAGAAAGCTGAGCGAGATTCCGACTCCCACGAACCAGGTTGCCGGGAACTCGGATCGGAGCGAGCGGATCAGGCGCTCCTGCTTCGGGAATCCGAGCCCGACCAGGACCAGCGCCGGCTGCGCGCCCCGAAGCGCCTGCCTGATCCTCTCGAGCTCGGCAGGATCGTGCTCGAAGCCGAACGGAGGGCAATACGAGCCCACTTCCTCGAGGTCGGGGCACAGGGCCTCGAGCCGCTCGGCGGCGGCGGCGGCCGTTCCTGGATTTCCCCCTAGCAGGAACACGGGCAGCCCAGCGGTGGCGGCTGCCCGCGGTAGGCTCAGGACCAGGTCGCTGCCGGGGACTCTCTCAGGCAGGGGGGTGCCGGCGAGCCGCGACGCCCAGACGATCGGCAGGCCATCGGCAACGCGATGAGTGGCACCCAGGATCAGCTCGCGGCTCTCGCGATCGGTGGTGAACTGGCGAAGGATGTCGAGATTCGGGGTGACGACCCAGCCACCGTCGCCCGCGCGCATCCCTTCCAGCAAGAGCCCAGCCAGCGTTGCCTTGTCGACCCCGTCGAAGGGCAGGCCCATGATCGACGTGGTCTGATCGGTCGGGGTTGGTCCAGCGGCGTCAGTCGATTTGGCTCCGTTGCGGTGGAACGGAGGCTCGGACCTGCCGAGCAGGACGCGGAGCGCCTGCGCCGAAGCCTGCGCACTCGACGATCGCGTGGGCCCGCGGAATCGAAGCAGCGCGAACCGCAGCAGGTGGTGAGCCAGCAACGCGGCCTGGTAGGCGGCGGCTCCAGCCTGCGTGAAGTGCTTTCTCGCGTACTGGAGGCGCGCGTAGGCCGACTGCGCCTCACGGGCAGGATCGACGCCCGCCTTGCCGGCGTGATGGACGAAGCTGATCCGCGGTTCGAAGTGCGCCTCCCAGCCGCTCGCCTGGATGCGCTTGCAGAGGTCGGTCTCCTCGGAGAAGAGGAAGAAGCGCTCGTCGAAGCCGCCGACCTCCTCGAACGCCTCGCGGCGAACAGCGAGTACCGCCCCTGTCGTCCAGTCGAAGTGTCCCTGCTTGAGGTAGCGATCCGGTTCCAGGACCCGCTCGCCGAGGCGCTTGCCGGCACCGGGCCACTTCTCGGTTGCCACAGCTTGTGCGAGTGCCCTCGGCAACGACGGAAACCGGTGCAGGGAAGGCCAGAGTTCCCCGTCGCTGGTCACCTGCCGTACGGCGAAGAGGCCCGTACGGGGCCGGTCGCGCATCGAGCCGACGAGCAGTTCCAAGGTGCCGTCGGCAAGCTCGGTGTCGGGATTCAGGAAGAGCAGCAGATCCGCTTCCGAGCCCCGGGCGCCCGCGTTGTTCGCCGCACCGAAGCCCCGGTTCTCCATCCTGAGCAAGCGGCGGGTGGAGGTTTCGGGCAGCAGGAGCGGCCAGTCGCCGCCGTTCTCCACGATGGTCTCCCGGTAGGAGCAGGCGCCGGCGCCGCGCTCGAGGGAGTCCACGCACGGCTGAAGCCATCGCCCGTCGCGATGGGAGACGATGATCACCTCGAGGTCCATCTTCCTCGCTATCAACGCGCCGCCACGTCCCGGCTTTTCGCGTGCTGCCCGAGACTGGGCAAGCGCGCCTGAGGAGGTGAAAGCTGCCTGAGCAATAAGGCTGCGATTGAGAAATAAGTCGGCCCCCCGATCCGTTAGTGGGCCAAATGGACCTTGTGAAGAGCCTGCAGGAAGGCCAGCCCCTGGATTCGTTCACGCATGAGGAGGAAAGGGCCCTGCGCCCGGGCGACGTGGTGGAGGTGAAGTCGGCGGCTGAGATCCTCGCCACCCTGGACCGCGAGGGGGCCACCGACAGGATGCCGTTCATGCCAGAGATGCTCCGCCACGTCGGCCGGCGCTACACGGTCACGCGCCGTGTGGACAAGATCTGCGACACGATCGCCGCGACGGGCAGCCGCCGCATGCACGCGATGGTCTACCTCAACGATCTTCGCTGCGACGGCTCGGGGCACGGGGGTTGCCAGGCGGGCTGCAAGCTCTACTGGAAGGAAGCCTGGCTTCGCCGCGTGGACTCCGCCGCCCCCGCCACCGATCCGGCGGACGAGGGCATGACCGAGCTGGAGCGTCTGCTGGAGGCGGGCACGAGGCCGAAGCGCGAGGTCGATGACGACGGGCGCGAGCTTTGGCGCTGCCAGGCGACCGACGCGCTCGAAGCCTCCGAGCCGCTGAGGACGTCCAACCTCGGCCAGTACTGGCGCGAGCTCCGGAACGGCAACTTCGGCCTCCTGCGATTCATCCGCCTCGTGAGCCGCGGGTTCGTGATGGAGGTCGCAGACCGCCTCGGCCTGCTGAAGCCGCTCCCGTTGCACGGCCCGCACAGCGAGTCCCCGCCGGCGGAGCCCTTGGAAATCCAGGCCGGCGAAAGTGTCCGGGTGCGCCCAGCAGCCGAGATCGAGGCCACTCTCGACGAGAACGGCTTCAACCACGGCCTCTCCTTCGACCGCGAGATGCTTCCCTACTGCGGGCGGACCTTGCGCGTCAAGGACAGGGTCGATCGGCTCATTGACGACAAGACCGGCCGCATGCTCAAGATCCCGAAGGACTGCCTGATCCTCGAGGGCGCCGTGTGCTCGGGGGAGCGCAGCGCCGGCCGCTGGTTCTGTCCCCGGGAGATCCATGCCTTCTGGCGCGAAGCCTGGGTGAGCCCGGTCGAGGAATCCGAGCGCGTCCGCGAGGCGGACGGCGCCACCTCACCGGCCCCCGGGCGCTCGGTGCCGCGCATCAGAGAGCTTTGAGTGCGCGCCGCGCAACGACCTCCTTCAGCCCAGAAGCGCCGCAGGGCCCGCCTGCAGCGACGCAGCTGTGCCTCGCTGAGGTCGGCCTGGACGGCAAGGGCGTAGAGCTCGCGATAGAGGCGTCGCGGGCCCGTTTGCAGTTGCTCCGCCCTGATCGGATCGAGGCGAGACCTGAGCGCTGCCAGATCGACTCCGACGGGGTAGTCGCGCGTGCGGTTCGCGAGTCGCTGGGGGACGTTGAGAATCGGACCCCTGAGCGCCAGTTCGGCACTGAGGAACCAGTCGGCCCGCTCCGAGGGTCGCAGCGCGATGGGACTCCACGATATGCCGGCGGCGGTAGACGCCGTAGACCGGGTCGTACTTCGCGTCTCCTGCCTGGAAGAACCAGAGCATGCGCTCGAAACGCCGAACCGGGTCCGACGACGTGGGGAACTCGCCCTGATACTCCTCGAACCGCGTCGACCCTTCGTCCATGTGGATCGTGAACGCGCTGGTCACGCCGATCGCATCCGGGCCGCTCTCGAGCGCCTGCACGCACGCCGAAAGGCAGCCCGGCTCCAGCCAGTCGTCGGCGCTGATCCAGCGGAAATAGCCCGCCGCGAGCCGGCTCGAACACCCGCCGCATGTTCTCGTGGAGGCCAATGTCCGACCTGGTTGACGCTCAGGGATGACGCGGCTGTCCGCGCGGACGTAACCCTCAACTGCCGCGACAGTCCCGTCATCGGACGCGTTGTCGCAGATCGACCAGCTCGAGATCGGTGAAGCCCTGCGAGAGCACCGACTCGATGCATCGCTCAACCACCCCGCGGCCGTTTCGCACCGCGAGCCCGATCGAGAGCAGCGGTGGTCTGGATCGGGCTGGCTGCGGCACTTACCCGAACAACGGGGGGGACGAACCCGTTCTCGCGCCTCCGCACGACTGGGTCGGCCCAGGTCGGCTTTCCGTGCGCTGCCGGCTTTTCGGGCGGAGCGCCGAACTGGTGGGTTTTCGCCCAAGCAAGTAGTCGGGCCCCGGATCCGTTGGTGGGTCATGCACCTTGTGAAGAGCTTGCAGGAAGGCCAGCGCTTGGATTCGTTCACTCCCGAGGACGAGAGCCCTTGCGCCCGGGCGACGTTGTAGAGGTGAAGGAAATAGCGACTTATGACAGGCCATATGTGCTGGTTACCGCCGCCCGGAACGAGCGCGATTACATCCAACTGACACTCGAGTCGGTCGTCGCCCAGTCCGTGAAGCCGCAAATGTGGGTGATAGTCAGCGATGGCTCTACCGACGGTACGGACGATGTCGTCCGTAGTTATGCGACGAATCACTCCTTCATACACCTCTGTCGCATTCACGAACCAGCCGAGAGGAACACGGCCGCGAAGGTAAATGCCATCAACATGGGAATCAAGGCGCTTACGCAGACGGACTGCGCCTACATCGGCAACCTCGACGCTGACGTCTCCTTCGGGGATCGCTACTTCGAGACGTTGATCGAGCGCTTCGAGGGTGACTCCAAGCTCGGTGTCATCGGCGGCCGGATATTCGAGATCGACGCTCGCGGCCGGCCGCGCGAGGTAAGAAGGAGCGTGGAAAGCGTGGCAGGCGCCGTTCAGTTCTTTCGCAGAGAGTGCTTTGATCAGATCGGGGGGTACCTCCCTCTCGCTGGCGGCATGGAAGACGGCATAGCTGAAATATCGGCCCGATATTACGGCTGGAAGTCACGCTCGTACCCGGATCTACCAGTCCTACATCATCGTGAGATGGGAACTGTGGGACGATCGGTGTATGAAGCTCGCTTCCAAAGCGGCGTCACCGAGTACACCGTAGGTTTCGGCTTCGCCTATCATCTACTGAGAGCGTTGTCGCGCAGCTTTGAAAGACCCTACGTGCTCGGTACCCTGCTGATCGTCTCCGGATACCTTTGGGCGCGACTGGCGCGCCAGCCCAAGGTCGTATCGGATGTGCTCATCGGGTTCATCCGCCGTGAGCAGATGCTCCGACTCGCGTCCCGCCTCCGGAGGCGGCAGGTAGCGGTATGAGCGATGCGGTGCGTTCCGGGCCTGGTGCGGCGTGCCCTCCTCGCCAGCTATGTCCGGCGGCCTGAAGGTCGCTCAACTCGTGCCGTACTACGCACCGGTGATCGGCGGCGTAGAGGTCGTGTGCCAGTACATCTCGGAGGCGCTGGTCGCGAGAGGCCATGAGGTGCATGTCTTCACCGCCAATAGGAGTCACAAGGGATCGCCTCGCCTGACGATGCCGGCGTCTGAAACGGTGAATGGTGTGCACGTTCACCGCTTCAGAAGCTATGTGAATGTCGGACACTATGGATTCTTTCCCGGGATCATTCCTGCGCTGAAGCGCGGTGGCTTCGACGTGATCCATGCCCATGGCTACCGGCAACCCCAAAGCGAGATCGGCTCGCGCATCGGTGGTCGGATGAACGTTCCGACGGTCTTACACGTGCATGGCGGATTTCGCACGCGAAATAGAGGGAAGCGATTCTTCTATTCGCTGTTCGATCACGCGGCCCGCCGTCATAAGGCAAACGTGTTCGATCACTTCATCGCGCTGTCCGCGGCCGACAGGGATTGCCTACTGGAGCTCAATGTCTCGGAGAGCGACATCACCATCATCCGGAACGCTGCCGAGGCTCAAGCGTTCGAGCGGGTGAGGTCGACGCGCTTCCGCGAAGACCACGGACTCGTTGGAAAGCGCGTGATCTTGTATCTCAGCATTTTGATTGGCTATAAGAGGCCGGAGCAATTGATTCGCGCCTTGCCACGGCTGATCGAGAAGGTGCCGGATGTCTTTGTCTTATTCGTTGGACCCGATGCCGGAGAGCTGGAGAAGATCCGC
Source organism: uncultured Solirubrobacterales bacterium (assembly GCA_963813725.1). Taxonomy (GTDB): domain Bacteria; phylum Actinomycetota; class Thermoleophilia; order Solirubrobacterales; family 70-9; genus VGBV01. The sequence goes on along the minus strand of CAWFAI010000007.1, from coordinate 69,639 downwards.
GCGCTGGCGGAGCGTCTCGGAGTAACCAAGTACTACAAGTGGCTCGGGCCGTTAGAGGGTAAGGAGAAGCACGAGGCATTCGATTGCTGCGAGTTGTTTGCGCTGCCATCTGATGACGACCCGTACCCGCTTGCGTTGCTCGAAGCCATGGCCCATGAAAAGCCTGTTCTGACCACGAGCGGCGTAGGCCAGGCGCCGGTCATCAGCGCCCATGGAGCGGGCTTCGTCGTCTCTCCCGGAGATCTGGACGGGCTCGTGGAGGGGGCGACCAGGTTGTTGACGGACGAGGCGTATCGGAGTGCGACTGCCGCTAACGCGCGGCGCCTGGCCGAGAGAATGTTCAGCGTCGGAGCCGTCGTCGACGAGATCGAGCTCTTGTATGGAAGTTTGGTGACTACTCAGGTCCCTGGTGGCCTCGCGCGGGGAGGGGGCGGACGGGCGTGAGCAGGATCGCCCGTGGACGTCGGCACCGACGGCCCGCTGGAGCTATTCAGGACCGCCTCGCCGTGTCCGAGGGCCAGCACACCGTCGTCGTCGAGTACTTCGAGCGCACCGGCGGCGCCGTGGCTGAGTTCAGCGAGTCGAAGCTCCCCGGCACCCCATAGCGCCGGGGGGCGACGTCCACGATCGCTCGAGCCCAGCCCCGGCGGGGCAGAAGATTCAGCGCCGACGACCCGTTCATCCACCGAGGTCACGTTTCGTGAAAGTGAGTGTTCATGCTGAAATGCCCAGGGCGTCGCCGCGGCCTCGTTCGCGGGGTGGATCTGTGGCCCGGCGATGGCCGCTGGGCTCGGTGGTGATTCCTGCGCACGATCAGGCGCCGGTCATACGACGCGGCCACATGCGCAGCCAGTTCGAGGACGGCCTGAGATGAGCAGACTGAGCTCCCGTTCACAGGCCGTGCTCATGCTGCAGGTGTTCGCGCTCGCGGTGATGGTGATCCCGTCGGACACGGTGGTCGGTGCGATCGGCGCCGGCGGCTACCCGGCGGCCCTGGTCGGGATGTTCATGTTTGCTCTCCTGCTTGCGGCCAGCCTGCTCGGCCTCCACAATCCGCTGCGGGACCGTCACCCAATTCGGGCTGTCCTTTGCCTGCTCTGGCTAGCCGTCCTCGCCTCCTACGTCTTGATGGATCGGCCCGAGTTGACCATGACCCAGGCTTCGAGCGCCGACCGCCTGCTCATGCAGCTCGCGGTGATCACCGGGGTGGCGCTGGTGGCCGCCGGCTACCTCGGTTCGCTCCACGACGTGCGCCGTGTGCTGAGGGCGCTGTGTTGGGGCGGCGCATTCTGCGGGGTCGTCGCCGCGATGCAGTTCTGGATCAGCCTGGACGTTGCGCCGTACCTGCGTGAGCTCCCGGGGTTCTCACTCAACTTGGACAACCCGGGCATCATCGACCGGGCGGCCTTGAACCGGGTCTCGGGGACAGCCATCCACCCGATCGAGCTCGGGGTCGTGGCGGGGATGCTGCTGCCCCTTGCGATCTACCTCGGAATCTACGACACCGACCGAAGTGCGCGGCGGCGGTGGGCGCCGGTGGCACTGATTGCACTGGCAATCCCGACATCGGTGTCCCGCTCGGCGGTCCTCTCGGTCGCCTTGGCACTCGGTCTGCTGGTGGTGCTCATGCCGGTTCGCCAGCGGCTGGTCGCAATTTGCGCCCTGCCATTTGGCTTGCTGGCGGTATTCATGTCGGCCCCCGGCCTGATCGGCACCCTTGGATCTTTCTTCGGGGCCGGCACCAGCGACCCCTCGGTGGCCACCCGCGTAAACGACTATCCGCGGGTCGAGCAGCTCGTGCATGAGGCGCCTTGGCTCGGCCACGGCGGCTGGACGTACATTCCGGACAACCTCCTGGACGTCCTCGATAACCAATACCTGAAGACCGCAGTCGAGCTTGGCTTGGTCGGAGTCATCGCGCTGGCCGTCTTCTTCCTAGTGCCGATGATCGCCGCTCTGCTGGCGAGGCGGCGGAGCAGTGACCCTGAGCTTCGGCTCCTGTGCGCCGCGCTGGCCGGCGCCGCGCTGGCCGCGGCGGGGGGCTCGCTGACCTTCGATTCGCTGTCGTATCCGATGTTCGTCGGCGTCCACGCACTCGTGATCGGCCTGATCGGTGCCGGGTGGCGGCTCGCAGCTGGCGCCGAGGCGCCGGCTGCCGCCCGTGCCCATGCCGAGTTCACCGTCACCGAGCCGGTCCCGAACCCCCGAACCGTGTTGCCGATAGGAGGCTGACCATGGACCTGCTTGAGATCTCGAGGAAGATCTGGCGCTACCGGATCGTCACGTTGCCCGTCATCGCCCTGACCCTGCTTGGCGCGCTCTACGTGGTTGCCCTCAAGGAGGATGAGTACTCGGCCTCCTCCAGCTACGTCCTGATCAATCCCCCAGCTCCCCCGACGGCGGAGGACATCGCCCGCAACCCGGCGCTGGCACGTATTAGCCCGGAGAACCCGTACACCCGTTTCACCGACCAGTCGGTGATCGTCGGCCTCTTGTCCAGCAGCTTGAACAACGAATCGGCGCGCCGAGAGTTGTCGGAGGCGGGCGCAGATCGCAGCTACAAGGTGGCGCCAAGCTCCGATCTCGGCTACTCGAGCTTGCTCATCGAGATCACCGGTACGGGCAGCACCCCGCGAGAGGCTGTGCGGACCGCCGAGCTGGTCGGCGCTGCGCTCACTCGCGAGCTCGAACGCCTACAGGCGTCCCAGGGCGTGGCTCCCAGCTACAGGATCGAGACGCAACGCGTGGTGGCCCCCGACCACGCTCAGCAGCAGCTGTCCGGCACGCTTCGGCCCCTCGTCGGCGTGCTCGCCTTGGGCGCGATCCTGCTGTTCGTGGTCATCTCGGTGACCGAGGCGCTGGCCACCCTACGGGCGGAGCGAGGCAACGGGGACGGCCCCGAAGAAGAAGGACAAGGGCGATTCTCGGTTTCGGAAACGGCTCACCGGGCAGCTCACGAGACTCCGCGGCAGAGCCGAAGGACGGCCCTGGCAAGGGCGGCAACGGCCATTCGACTGATCTCGCGGGGACGACCGAGGCGTTGGCCGCCGCTCGGGCGGAGCTAGGGGAGGGGAACGGTACAAACCCGAAGGACAACGGTGATTCGGTTGACAGCACGGCGAGGAATGCCTCCTCGGGCCGCGAGCAGGAGCCGCGCCGCCGCCGTCGTCGAGCGGGCAGCAAAGCGTGAGCCGACCTGAACTAGATGTGCCGCGAGCTGAACCGTTCGGTATTGGACTTGACGCCGTCCTGAAGGTCAGCACCACTCGTCGCCTGGCTGCGGAAGATGATGGTGCGAGACTTCAACGAAGCTGCTTCGATCGAGCGTTCACAGAGTTGGCTTCCGGCGTCCGGTGGCAGGAGGACCCGAGTTATTACCCGCGCTACCGCACGCGCTACGCGACGATGCTGCGGCGTTTCGCGGAGATGGCACCGGCTCATGATGTCGATGTACTCGATATCGGTGGCGGCCAGCTGGCCTACTTGGCGGCGGCGCTCTGGGGCGACCAAGGTTGTGTTGCCGACATTGAGGAGAGTTGTTTCGCGGATCTGCGGGCGCGCGGTATTGACGCCTTTCAGTGGAACTTGGCCCTGGAGGAACCGCCGACCGACCGCCGGTTCGATGCGATCTTCTTTTCTGAGGTAATCGAGCACCTGCCGATCCCAGGCCACATCGCGCTCCGGCGCCTCCGAAAGCTCCTGCAACCCCGCGGCCTGTTGCTCTGTTCTACACCCAACCTGTATCGGCTGCGCAACGTCGTTTACTTGCTTCGTGGTCGGCCGCTGTTCGACCACTTTGATCTTCCCGAGGAACGGGGCTACGGCCACGTGCTCGAGTACTCCGCCGAGCACCTCGCCTGGCAGTTTCAGCGAGCTGGTTTCACTGACTGCGAGATCGAGCTACGAACCTTCACGCATACGCCGAACGAGGTATTCGACCGGGTGCTTTCCTCGATCGGCGCTCCTCTGCGCAGGATCCCCCGCTATCGGGAGCAACTTGCTCGCCGTGGCGATCAATCCGCAGGACCGATAGCACGGAGCGAAGCCGCTCCGCTCACCTTGCGCGGAAGCCGCACGTCGATCCGCCGTTGATGCGGTAGATGTGGATCGCGTTTCCGTCCGCGAAGTGGTCGCTGAAGGAGCCCCTGCGGACCGGAATCGTGCGGTTCTCGCCCAGGACCGCTGCCTTGGCGTCACCGACGCACGGCAGCGAGAACCTCCCCTTCACCGATGATCCCGCCGAGCCCGCGAACACGTACAAGTGCCCCTTCGCCTTCTTGCATCTGTTCTTCCTGTCCCCTTGGACTTGCACCGTCTTCTTGGCGGCCTTCTTGGCTCTTCGCCTTCTTGCATTTCCCCTTCTTCGCCTTCTTGGACTTGCACTTCTTCTTGGCGCCCTTCTTCCCTTCGCCCACTTCACCATCGCGGTCGTCCCGGGTCCCTTGGACCAACCGGAGCGGACCGTCGGAGAGTTGAGCACTGGGGCCAGCTCGTTGATCTGTCTGTTCGTGGCCCTGACCACTGACCGGATCGGCGAGTAGGGGGAGCCGGCGTCCAAGCCATCCCGCAGGATGTGCTGGGTCTGGTCGGGCCCACCGAACGAGTGGTTGAAGTAGATGATGCCCCGCGCCCCGGCGATCAGGCTCTGCCAGACGGCCGCGCGGACCTGTGGGGGCTTGATGGTCGGCCAATCCGCCTCCGAGAACGGGTGGCCGAGTTCGACGAACGCCCAGACCGGCTTCGAACCGGCGGGGCTGACCAGCCCACGCACCCGTCTGACCGTGGCGCCGTAGTTCGCCGCCCGGTGGCAATCGGCTGGGCTCAGGTCGGCGCCGCCTGCCACGATCTGGCCGCCCTCCGTCCCCGCGCACATGTTCTCATCGGTGAACCAGTAGTTATCGGCGGAGAGGACGTCCTGGAACTCATTTACGTAGCGCGCCGCCTGCGCATCCTCCAGCCAGAACGTGACCCCCTTCCCGTAGTTGTTGTAGCGGAGGCGGCCGTCGGCCGGGAGCGTCCCCAGGATCTGGCTCAGCGTGCTCGTAACCGGACTCGGGGCTCCCCAGCATGTCGATCTCGTCGGCGAGCTCCCAGCCTGCCATCGCGGCCGTCCCCGGCTCGGTCTCCCTCCCGAGCCATTCGTTCTGCTGCGCGATCACCTTCATCCCGTTGGACGAGATCAGCGGCAGGCTGCTGTTCGACGTCACAGCCACGTAGAGATTGAGCCCGACTTCCTTGTCCTGGGTCACGTCGTCCTGCGACGTCACGCTCTCGAGCCAGACACCGACCGGGAAGTACGACTTCTTGGTTGGCAGTCCATTCGAGAACCTCCCGTAATACTGCGATCCGCCATCCACCTGGGATAGGGACATGGCGCGTGCCGGGCTTGGGGCGGGCCCTTGGACCGCCGCGGCAAGCGCGATAAGCGTCAGCATCAGGGCCACGCGCGACCCCGACCATGCGAAGCGTCGACTTGGTATTGCAACCCCTCCCCGGGTAGCTGGGAATCCTGCTTCGACAGCACCCTATCGAGTTTCAAGGAGGGTCCGCCGTCTTGGGCGGACAGCCTTCGCAGCCAGCCCCCGCCCGATGGCGATCGCCCGACGAACGATATCGGGGGCGAGCCACCAGAGAGCTGTCGCGTAGACCAGAAGCGCGGACACGACCGTCAGCGCGGCGCGCTCGTGCACACCCGCCCCCAGATCGGATAGCACCTGGCGTTCCACGAAGCAGATGATCGCCATCACCAGGCTCGCGGCCGCGACGCCGTACACACGTGCCGCCACGGACCTCAGCGAGATCCGAAGCTCCGAGAGAAGGATGATCAACATCGGGATTTCGACCGCGATCAGTTGGCTGAGCACGAACCCGACCGCCACCGCCTCGATGCCCCATTGTGCTCCGATTACCACCGCCAAGGGTGTCGTGCAGAGGGCCGCGAGCTGTGTCCACAGCGTGACCTGGGGCCGTCCGACGGCGTCCAGGAGCACTGAGCCCCATGACTGAAGACAGCGGATGATCACGTAGACGCTGAGGATCTGGATGATCCCCACCGAGACCTCCCACCGTGAACCAAACACGATGGGGATCAGGTCCGGGGCGACGACGACGAGTCCCAGCAGCAGCGGCAAGATGACGGCCGCCAGATAACGGACGCTCTGCAGCCAGAGCGCGGCCATACGCTCGCGCTCTTCGCGCAGGCGGGAGAACGCCGAGAAAAGCACCTCGGCGATCGGGATCGCGATCACCGTAAGGGGCAGGATGACCGTGCTCATTGCGAACGTCCAGGCACCGAGCGCCGGGATCCCCACGAGCTTCCCGATCAGCAGAAAGAGGAGAAGCAGCTCTGCCAGCCTCGCCCAGCGGCCCCCCGCGACCCGGATCGCGAACGAGCCCAGCCGACGGAACGCCGCCCGTGAGAACTCGAGGGTCGGGCGCCAGGTGGTTCGCCACCAGAGAGCGACCGCGAACGTGGTCAAGAGGACGACCTGCTGCAGCACCAGCGCCCACGAGCCCGCACCCCCTGCCGCCGCGAACACCGCGATCGCGCTCGCCAGGCCAATAGCGAACCAATAGCGAAGCTCGATGCTTCGAAACCTCATCTCCCGTATGAACACCGCCTGGCTGGTCGCCCCGATCGCGCAGATGGCGAAGCTGAGGCCGCCCACGGCGACCATCGTTCCCACCTGGGGGTCGTCGAGAAACCGCCCCAGCGGGGCCGCCGACGCGACAAAGAGCGCTGAGAGGCCGATCCCGAAGGCGATCGACGCCCAGAACGTCGTCGATCGCGCCCGCTGTGTCGCCTGCTCTATCTGCACCAGGGCCGATCCCATGCCCATGTCAGCCACCGTCGGAGCGAACATCGCGAGCGCGATGGCGATCGCGGCGGCGCCGTAGTCGGCGGGCGTCAGCAGGTGGGCGAGGATGGCGACGGTCGCCAGGCGAATGCCCTGAACGAAGACCTGACCTCCCAGCTTCCAGCCGACCCCGACGCCCACCAGCCGTTCCATCTGGCCGCTGTGAGCGTCCTGGTTCGACGGTGCTTCTGAAGTCGCGATATCGGTTTGCGCCATGCTCCCTAGAAACGAAGCCGGTGCGCACCGTCTTCCGTCTAAGGTGGCCTAGGGCGCTCTTGCAAAAAGGGCGATTTAAGCGCGCTCTTGCAACAGGGCGATCGCCTCTGCGCGATCCCGCACCCCGAGCTTGCGTACGGCCTCGGCGCTGTGGCGGCGAACCGTGACCGGGGAGAGCACCAGGCGCTTGGCAATATTGGGCCCACTGAGGCCGGTGCACATCAGCTCCAAGATCTCCCACTCGCGGCCGGTCAGCTCTACGCGGCCCTGCTCGGTTGCGACTGCGCGGTGCCGGCCCAGCGTCTGCAGGCCACGGACCAACTCGGTCACCAGGGAGCGCGGGATCGCAGCCTCGCCGGCGAGCTCGCCGTGGAGGGCGTGCGGGATCCGGTTCGGGTCCATGCTCTTGAGCAGGTAGCCGGATGCGCCCGCTCGGATCGCGTCCATCAGATCGTGGGCATTTGGGGACGCAGCCAGCACCACCACCAACGACTCCGGGACCCGCTGGGAGACCTCGCGGACGACGCGGATTCCGCCCCCTGAGATATAGAGGTCCACCAGGCAAAGCCGGGGGCGCTCGCGCAGGCATACCTCGATCGCGGTCTCGGCATCCCCGGCTTCCGCCCTCACGTCGAAGCCGGCGTTCTCGAGCAGTCCGCGCAACGAGGTGCGCGTCAATGGCTCGTCATCGACGAGGACGATGGCGGGTCCGGCCCCCGGCACGTCACGCTGACCGAGCGTCAACTCGGTTTCTGATTCCACTCCCGATGGCATCCGTCGCAGTGTTGTCGAGCGCGGCCGGATTGTCAATCCCACCGCGCGACAATTCGGTAGGCCGGCCCGGTCGGGGAGCAGCAGAAGGGGCGCTGAGGCAGCGCCTCGGCCCGCTCGCATAGAATCGCCCATCGGTGGGTGAGACGCTGAAATTCCTGCTCAGCGAGGAGCAGATTCCGACGAGCTGGGTCAACCTGCTCGCGGACCTGCCGGGCGATCCGCCGCCCCCGCCGCTCAGCCCCCAGACCGGTGAGCCCGCCGGCCCCGATGACCTCAGCCCGATCTTCGCCATGGGGCTGATCGGCCAGGAGGTCTCGACCGAGCCCGAGATCGAGATCCCCGAGGAGGTCCGCGACATCTACAGGCTCTGGCGGCCGACGCCGCTGCTGCGCGCGCGGCGGCTGGAGCAGGAGCTGGGGACGCCGGCGCACATCTACTACAAGTACGAGGGCGTCTCGCCCGCGGGGTCCCACAAGCCGAACTCGGCCGTGCCGCAGGCCTACTTCAACAAGCAGGAGGGGGTCCGCAAGCTCGTCACCGAAACCGGCGCGGGCCAGTGGGGCTCGGCGCTCGCCCTCGCCTGCCAGATGTTCGGCCTGGAGTGCGAGGTGTTCATGGTCGGCGTCAGCTACGACCAGAAGCCCTACCGCCGGGCGATGATGGAGACCTGGGGCGCCACCGTACATCGCAGCCCCTCCGATCTCACCGAGGCTGGCCGCTCGCAGTCGGAGCACCAGTCGGGCAGCCTGGGGATCGCGATCTCCGAGGCCGTCGAGGTGGCGGCGGGCTCCGAGGACACCAACTACACGCTCGGCTCGGTGCTGAACCACGTCTGTCTGCACCAGACCGTCGTCGGCCAGGAGGCGATCAAGCAGATGGAGCTGGCCGGCGAGGCGCCCGACGTCGTGGTCGGGTGCGTCGGCGGCGGCTCGAACTTCGCCGGCGTCTCCTATCCCTTCCTGCGCCAGAAGTTGCGCGGGGGCTCGGGGCCGCGCTTCGTCGCCGCCGAGCCCGCGGCCTGTCCCACCTTGACCCGCGGCCGCTACGCCTATGACTACGGCGACACGGTCGGGATGACGCCGCTGATGCCGATGTACACGCTCGGCCACGACTTCGTGCCGCCGCCGGTGCACGCGGGCGGCCTGCGCTATCACGGCGACGCGCCCGGCCTCTGCGCGCTGGTCAAGGAGGGACTGGTCGAGGCCGTCGCGATCAAGCAGACCGCCGCCTTCGAGGCGGCGGTGCGCTTCGCGCGCTGCGAGGGGATCATCCCCGCGCCCGAGCCGGCCCACGCCCTGCGCGCCGCCTTCGACGAGGCCGAGGCCGCCAAGCAGGCCGGCGAGGAGCGCGTCATCCTGGTCAACGTCTGCGGCCACGGCCACTTCGACATGGCGGCCTACGACGCCTATCTGGCCGGCGACCTCGAGGACCTCGACATGCCCGAGGCCGAGCTCGAGGCGTCACTCGAGCGCCTGCCCGAGGCGCCCGCCCTGAGCTGACCGCTCAGGCGGGGGACGCGGTGTAGGCGGCCAACCCCTCCTTGACCACGTCGGGGATCGCCACCTTCTCGCCCTCACGGGCGGTGACGAAGACGTGGCGCAGCTCGCCCTCGGTGACGACCTCGCCGTCGCGCTCGAGCTCGAAGTGCGTGGTCATGGAGGTCTCGCCGAGCCTCTCGACCGTGATCGCGACGTCGAACTCGTCGTCAAAGCGAAGCGGGGCCCGGTAGCGGACGCCCGCCTCGGCGACGACCATGTCGGTGCCGTCGGCGATCATCGCCTCGTAGCCGCCGACCTCGCGCCACAGCTCGGTCAGGCCGATGTCGAAGTAGGACAGGTACCAGGCGTTGAAGACCACGCCCTGGGGGTCGCACTCGTGGTAGCGGACGCGCTGGCGGTAGCGGAAGGGCTCGCTCACGCTGCCGCGATCAACCCTTCATCCCGTAGGCCTCGGCCAGCTCGGGGTCCTTCCTGGCGAGCATCTCGGCCAGGTCCACCATCACCTTGCACTGCTTCCAGGTGGCGTCGTCCTGCATCTTGCCGTCGATCATGTGAACCCCCTTGCCGTCGGGGATCGCCTCCAGCACCTTCTTCGCGAACAGCACCTCGTCCGCCGGCGGGCTGAACACCTTCTTGGCGATCTCGATCTGCACGGGGTGCAGCGACCACGCCCCGACGCAGCCGAGCAGGAAGGCGGCGCGGAACTGCGTCTCGCATCCCTCGGTGTCCTTGATGTCGCCGAAGGGCCCGTAGAAGGGCAGGATGCCGGCGCCCGCGCAGGCGTCAACCATGCGCGCGATCGAGTAGTGCCACGGGTCCTGCTGGGCGCTGACGCGCTCTGCGTCGGGGTCCTCGGCGTCGGGGTCCTCGATCGAGCGGTAACCGGGGTGGCCTCCGCCGACGCGCGTGGTCTTCATCCGCCGCGAGGCCGCGAGATCGGCGGGGCCGAAGCTCATCCCCTGCATTCGGGGGCTCGCGGTGGCGATGTCCTCCAGGTTGGTGACGCCCTGGGCGGTCTCCAGGATCGCGTGCAGCAGGATCGGCCGCTCAAGCTTCGCCTTGGCCTCGAGCTGGGCGAGCAGCTGGTCCATGTAGTGGATGTCCCAGGGCCCCTCGACCTTGGGGACCATGATCACCTCGAGGGTGTCGCCGATCTCGGGCACCAGCCGGGTCAGGTCATCCAGCACCCACGGGCTCTCGAGCGAGTTGATCCGCGTCCACAGCGCGGTGTCTCCGAAGTCGGTGGACTTGGCGACCTTGATCAGGCCCTCGCGCGCGGCCTCCTTGTTGTCCACCGTGACGGCGTCCTCGAGGTTGCCCAGCAGGATGTCGGCCTGCTTGGCCATATCGGGCACCTTCGCCGCCATCTTCTCGTTCGAGGCGTCGAAGAAATGGATCATCCGGGACGGCTTGAAGGGGATCTCGCGCAGCGGCTCGGGCGCGTCGATCGCCATCGGCTTCAGGAAGTCTCTTGGGTTTCTCATTCCCCGAACGCTATAGAGCCGCGTAGGGTGAGCGCGTGCACACGATCCGCCCCGCCGTGTCCGCCGAAGTCGAGCGGGTGCTCGGCATGTATGAGTGGCTGTTCGCGGAGCCCGGATCCCTGCCCCCGGCCTGGGACCCCGAGCGCGCGCGGCAGGCGATCGCCGAGGCGATCGAGTCAGCCGAGAGCACGCTGCTGGTGGCCGAGCACCGGGGCGAGCTGCTGGGCTTCTGCAGCGCCTACATCGAGCTCAACTCCGTCCGCTACGGCGTCCGCTGCTGGGTCGAGGATCTGGCCGTCAGCCCCGAGCACCGCTCCCAGGGCGTCGGCAAGGGGCTGCTCGACGCGGCGAAGAGCTGGGCGCGCGAGCGCGGCGCCACGCACCTGGAGCTGGACAGCGGCGAGAAGCGGGACGACGCCCACCGCTTCTATGACCGCGAGCAGCCCGCCTGGCGCGGCTACCAGTACACCTGGCTGCTCTAGGCTTTTCGAGCCATGGCCGTAGCCGCCGCCAATGAGAACCAGTCCGCGAGCTTCGACGAGCTGACCGACGACCAGAAGGCGATCGTCGAGATGGTCCGCGACTTCGTCGACAAGGAGATCCTCCCCAACGCCGAGGAGTACGACCACGAGGACAAGTTCCCCGAGCCCATCGTCGAGCAGATGAAGGAGCTCGGCCTGTTCGGGGTCACGATCCCCGAGGAGTACGGCGGCATGGGCCTGGACCTGGCGACCTACGCCCTGATCGTCGAGGAGCTCTCGCGGGGCTGGATCTCGATCTCGGGCGTGGTCAACACCCACTTCATCGGCTCCTACCTGCTGCTGAAGTTCGGCACCGACGAGCAGAAGCAGCACTTCCTGCCGAAGATGGCGACCGGTGAGATCCGCGCCGCCTTCTCGCTGTCGGAGCCGGAGGTCGGCTCCGACGTGCAGGGCATCAAGTCCACGGCCAAGCGCGACGGCGACGACTGGGTGCTGGAGGGCCAGAAGATGTGGGTCACCAACGGCCTCGGCAGCGGCGTCGTGTTCGTGCTGATGAAGACCGACCCCAAGGCCGACCCCCCCTACAAGGGGATGACCTGCTTCATCACCGAGAAGGAGCCCTGGAAGGACAAGAACGAGGGCGAATTCGCCGGCCTCGAGATCCCGCCCAAGATCAAGAAGATGGGCTACAAGGGCGTCGAGTCCACCGAGCTCGTCTACAGCGGCTACCGCTGCTCGGACGAGCGCGTGCTGGGCGGAGCAGACGGCGTCGGCAAGGGCTTCGGCCAGATGATGGACGCGCTCGAGGTGGGCCGGGTCAACGTCGCCGCCCGCGGCGTCGGCATCGCCCAGCGGGCTTTGGAGCTGGCTCTGAAGTACAGCCAGGAGCGCAAGACCTTCGGCAAGCCGATCGCCCAGCACCAGGCGATCCTGTTCAAGCTCGCCGACATGGCGACCAAGATCGAGGCCGCGCGCCTGGTCACCCGCAAGGCCGCCCGCATGAAGGACGCAGGCGAGCGGTCAGACCTGGAGGCCGGGATGGCGAAGCTGATCGCCTCCGAGACCGGCAAGGAATGCGTCGAGGACGCCTTCCGGATCCACGGCGGCTACGGCTACTCCAAGGAGTACGAGATCGAGCGCCTCTACCGCGACGCGCCGCTGCTGCTGATCGGCGAGGGCACCTCCGAGATCCAGCGCATGGTCATCGGCAAGAAGCTGCTCGAGCGCAACAAGGTTTGAGCACGCCGCGAGTCGCGCTCGTCAGCGGCGCGAGCCGTGGCATCGGCGCCGAGATCGCGCGGCAGCTCGCCGACGAGCACAAGCTGCTCGTCTTCGCCGGCGGGCGCGACCCAGCCGACGTCGAAACGGGGGAGAGGGTCGCAGCGATCCAGCTCGACGTCACCGATCAGGCGAGCGTGGACTCGGCCATCGAGCGGGTTCGGGCCGATCGGGGGCGCCTCGACGTCCTCGTCAACAACGCTGGGATCGGCGGCAGCTACTCGGACACGGCGGCGGAGCTCGACCTCGAGCAGGCCAGGGAGACGCTCGAGACGAACCTGTTCGGGGCCTGGCGGCTCACCAAGGCGGCGTTGCCGCTGCTGCGCGACTCCGAGGACGGCCGCATCGTCAACGTCTCCAGCGGCGCCGGCCAGCTCGACGACATGCAGGGCGGCTACCCCGCCTACCGGATCTCGAAGAGCGGGCTGAACGCGCTGACCAGGATCCTGGCGGCCGAGGAGCCCGCCGTTCGCACCAACGCCCTCTGCCCGGGCTGGGTCCGGACCGACATGGGCGGCAGCGGCGCCTCCCGCTCGGTGGAGGAGGGCGCCGACACCGCGGTCTGGCTGGCGACGGACCCGGGCGTCGGCAGCGGCGGTTTCTACAGGGACCGCAAGCCGATCCCCTGGTAGCGGCTCAGGGCGCTCTTCTTCTTCTTCTCTCTTCTGTCTTCTTGACGCACTTGCCCTTCTTCAGCTTCTGACCCTTCTTGCACTTCTTCGCCACTGGCGGTGATCTTGAACTCGCAGAACCCGCTCGCCGAGCACGCCTGGTACCAATCACCCGTGGCCTCAACGCAGGAGCTGATCGAGACGGCGATCGAGCGCTTCCAGGCTGACGTGCCGGCGTTGGCGCAGCTGAAGCTGGTCTTCGGCCTGGAGTTGCGCGGGCGCGGTGACGTGCAGGTGTTCCGGGTCGAGGTTCCGGGGCCGGAGATCTCCAAGGGCGAGGCCGAGGACGCACGCGTGCGCGTCTCGATGCCCAGATCGCACTTCAACGAGCTGGCCCAGGAGGGCAAGGCGCGGCACTACCGGGAGGCCTACGAGGCGGGCCAGATCAAGGTCAGCGGCGACCCCGGCATCCAGAAGCTGATCGCGCAGGTGATCGAGCGCCACGAGGATCGCGCGCGCACCCGGAAGGTGCACTGACAGGGCCGCGCCTCGGCGCGAACGGGCGGCCGGTCGTCTAGCCTGACGCCCGCCGTGAGCGACGAGAAGCATCAACTGAGCACCGGCCAGGCCGAGCGTGAGGCGTCGGGCGCGCACGAGTACGGGCGCTTCCTCGAGGAGTTCGAGGTCGGCGCCGTCTACAAGCACTGGCCCGCGAAGACCGTCACCGAGGCCGAGGACCACCTCTTCTGCCTGCTGACGATGAACCACCACCCGCTGCACGTGAACGACGTCTACGCGGCGGAGTCCCAGCAGGGCCGCAACGTGGTCGCGGGGCCGTACGTCTACTCGCTGATCTTCGGGATGACCGTCTCGGACGTCTCCGGCAAGGCGATCGCCAACCTGGCCACCGACGAGCTCAGCCACCCGGCGCCCGTGTTCCACGGGGACACGCTGTTCGTGGAGTCGGAGGTGCTGGAGGTGCGGCCGTCGAACTCAAAGCCTGACCGCGGCGTCGTCAAGGTTCATACTCGGGCCTACAACCAGGACGGGACCCTGGTCGCCGAGTTCAAGCGATCCGTCCTGGTGCCGAGGAAGAACCCGGGAGAGGAGACATAGAGATGGTCAATTTCAAGAAGCTCACCGACAAGGCGAAACAGACAGGTGGATAAGCGCGGCGGCACGGAGGCGCTCAAGGGAGACCTGGGCGAGCTCAAGGACATCGCCAAGAGCAAGGGCAGCCTCAAGGACAAGGCCAAGGCGGCCGGCGGCGCGATCAAGGAGCCCGGCGCCAAGGACGAGAACCCCGAGGCTCATGAGCCCGGCGCCAGGGGCGAGGACCCCGAGGCTCCTCAGCGGTAGGGCCAGCTACCCTGACGCTCGAAGGACCTGATCAATGGGCCGCGGGCGGCAAGGGCCGCGACGTGCTGAACGGCGGCGGGCGGCCCGACAACTGCAGGGGCGTCCGCCCGGGGCGACAAGCTCAAGAACTGCTAGCGGCCGCGCCGCCGGCTCCTAGTGAGCGTCCTCCTGCGCGTGGGCCGGGGGACGTGACTCCTCGGCCAGAGAGGTCAGCTCAAGGGTGCCGCGCGACGCGCCCTCCAGCACCTCGGTCGCCTCCTCGGGCGAGCGCGCGTACAGCTCGACCAGCATGTGGACGATGATCCGCTCCTCGTCGTGCTTGTGGAAGCGGACGTGGGTGAAGAACTCGCGCACCCCCTGCTCGCCGAACGAGCCGTAGGTGAGCGACTCGGTCGCGCCCTCGCCGGAGCAGGTCTCGACCTGGTCCTGGTCGATCGTGACCGTGCACGAGGCGACCCACGGTGTGCCCGCCACCATCCGCTCCCAGCGGTCCTCGACCGGAACGACCCGGTCCTCCTGGATCGTCAGGTGCGGCTGGTCGTGCAGGCAGCGAAGGCACTGGACGACGGCGTCGGAGACCTCGTCAAGGCGGTCCGAGGGCTCGCCGGTGTCGGGGTCCACCTTGAGGATGGCGTCGTAGTGAAGCTGCACCTCGAGGTCGCGGGCCCAGCAGCGATAGCAGCGAAGCCAGGCGGCCTGGTCGCCGTTCAGCTCCTCATTCATCAACGCTGAGGCTAGCGTCCGAAAACCCGCAGGCCGCACGCTGGCGGGCAATCGGGGGATCATGCGCGCACTCGTGGCGCGACATCCCTGCATGGAGGATGTCCCGCTAGCCGATCCGCTCCGCCAGCTCGACGATGATCCCCTCCGGGCCGCGGACGTAGCAGAGCCGGTAGATGTCCTCGTAGTTCTCCAACTCGCCGACGAGCTCGGAGCCGCGGGCCCGCAGGCCGGCGACGACGGCGTCGATGTCCTCGACGACGAACGCGAGATGGCGGATCCCCCGTGTGTTCGCCGGCGCCTGGTTGTCGCCCTGGGCCGGCGGCGAGTGGAACTTGATCAGCTCGAGCCGTCCGTGGCCGTCCGGGGTCTGCACCATCGCAGTCTCCACGCGGACGCCCTCGAGCCCGACGACGCGGTCCACCCACCGGCCCTCGACCGATGTCTCGCCTTGGGGCTCGAGTCCGAGCTGGACGAAGAACTCAGTCGCGGCCGCGAGGTCGTCGACCACGACGCCGACGTGGTCCATCCGTTGGATCGTCAACTCTTTGCTGCCACTCGGGCTCGGTCGGCGACGAGGTCAGCGATCTCGGCCATGATCCGGTTGAGCTCGAAGTCCTTCGGGGTGTAGACGCGCTCGACGCCGGCGTCGCGGAGGGTGCTCACGTGCGCCGGGGGGATGATTCCGCCGACGATCACCGGGATGTCGGAGTCCTGCTGGCGCAGCAGCTCGACGACCCGCGGGACCAGCTCCAGGTGCGACCCGGAGAGGATCGAGAGGCCGACCACGTCGACGTCCTCCTGGATCGCCGAGGAGGCGATCTCCTCGGGCGTCAGGCGGATGCCCTGGTAGACGACCTCCATGCCCACGTCGCGGGCGCGGACCGCGATCTGCTCGGCGCCGTTGGAGTGGCCGTCCAGGCCGGGCTTGGCGACGAGGATCCGGATCGGGTGCCCGATCGCCTCTGACGCCTCGGTCACGCTCGCCCGCGCGGCGTCCAGCAGCTCGCCGTTTGCGCTGCCCTGCGGTGTGCCGGTGACGCCGGTCGGGCCGCGGTAGTCCCCGAAGGCCTCGCGCAGGGTTCCCGCCCACTCGCCGGTGGTGGCGCCGGCCTTGGCAGCGGCGATGGTCGCCGGCATCACGTTGGCCGACTCGTCGCGGGCGGCGGCGTCGAGGTCCTTCAGGGCGGCGTCCACCGCCGCCTGGTCGCGCTCGCCTCGCCAGCCCTCCAGGGCCTCGATGCGCTCGCGCTCCACCTGCCGGTCCGGCGTGAGGATGCCGCCGTCCTCGCCGGTCGTCAGCGGCGAGTCCTCGGACGCCTGGAACTTGTTCTGCCCGACGACGGTGATCTCGCCCCGCTCGATCTTCGCCAGCCGCTCGCGGTTGGACTCGACCAGCTGGGCCTTCATGTACGGGACCGCCTCGACGGCGCCGCCCTGTTCGGCGACCTGCGCCATCTCCTTGCGGGCGCCCTCGGCGAGCTCGTCGGTCAGGCCCTCCATCACCACGGAGCCCTCGAAGATGTCGGGGTAGTCGAGCAGGTCGGTCTCCATCGCCAGGATCTGCTGGATCCGCAGGCTCCACTGCTGGTCCCAGGGGCGGGGGAGGCCCAGGGCCTCGTTCCAGGCGGGCAGCTGGATCGCCCGCGCGCGGGCGTCGCGGCCCATCGTCACGGCGAGGGCCTCCAGCACGATCCGCGGCACGTTGTTCTCCGGCTGGGACTCGGTCAGCCCGAGCGAGTTCACCTGGACGCCGTAGCGCATGCGCAGCAGCTTCGGCTCGGTGACGCCGTAGCGCTCGCGGCCGATCTCCTCCCACAGGCGGGTCATCGCGCGCAGCTTGGCGTGCTCCTCGATGAAGCGGACGCCGGCGTTGACGAAGAAGGAGATGCGGCCGAAGACCTTGTGGAAGTCGGACTCGGCGACCTGGCCGCGCGCCTTGACCTCGTCGAGAACGGCGATCGCGGTGGAGAGGGCGTAGGCGGCCTCCTGCACGGGGGTCGCCCCGGCCTCCTGCAGGTGGTAGGAGCAGACGTTGATCGGGTTCCACTTGGGGATCTCGTTGACGGTGAACGCGACCGTGTCGGCGATCAGCCGCATCGAGGGACCGGGCGGGAAGGCGTAGGTCCCGCGGGCCAGGAACTCCTTGATGATGTCGTTCTGGGTAGTGCCCGCCAGCGCGGAGCGCTCGACGCCGTTCTCCTCGGCCACGGTCACGTACAGCGCCAGCAGCCAGGCGGCGGTGGCGTTGATCGTCATCGAGGTGTTCATCTCCCCCAGCGGGATCTCGTCGAGGAGCGTGTGCATGTCGCCCTTGTTGACGATCGAGACGCCGACCTTTCCGACCTCGCCGCGCGCGAGCTCGTGGTCGGGGTCGTAACCCGTCTGTGTGGGCAGGTCGAACGCGACCGACAGCCCGGTTTGGCCCTTGGCCATGTTCTTGCGGTAGAGCTCGTTCGAGCGGCGGGCGTCGGAATGCCCAGCGTAGGTGCGCATCATCCAGGGACGATCGCGCTCAGGCAGGCGGTGGCCCTGGGAGCTCATGCCTGAATGGTAATTCGCGCACCGCAACCAATATCGATGAAGAGTGTTATTGCAGGTTCGTGGCCGACCCCCGGCTACGCTCGGACTCGACCTCCCAGGCACGAATGAGAGCCAAGCTCACAGCCCTGATCGCCATCGGCGCGGCCTTCGCCTCGCTCGCGGCAGCCGCTCACGCAGGCCCCGTGACCGTGGCCCTGTACGCATTCGCCACCCAGGGCGACGTGCTCGCCTTCCAGAAGGTCCTGGGGGCGAAGTGCGACAAGAAGTGGCGCCAGCAGAAGTCGATGCAGATCGCCGTCGGATCCGGCACCAACAGCTGCGCCTACCGCAGCTCGGTCGTGGCCGACTCCAGCGACGTCCGCTCGGACGCCGAGATATCCGGCACAGCCAGCCTGGGCGGGGCCACCCCCAAGAAGCTGATGAAGAAGGCGTACGTGGGCGTCGTGGCGCGCTCGAGCGAGAACGCAGGCTATGAGCTGCGCGTTCGCCCGGGCGCCCAGAGCTGGCAGCTTTTCCGCGACCCGAGGGGCCAGGGCGAGGGCCCGGTGCTGTTCCGCTCGGGCAAGGGCAAGTTCATCCGCGGAGGCCTGAAGGGCAACGAGCTCGCCCTGCGCGCGTTCGACTACGGGAACGCCGACACCAGCGTGTCGGCGCGCATCAACGGCAAGCTCGTCGCCTCGTTCACCGATACGGGGAACAGCCAGCCGGACGGACGCAGGACCGTCGTCAGCGCCGGGATCAAGGGCGCGGGCTCGGGCAACGGGGTCGTCGGGGTCTTCGACGACGTCGCAATCAAGGTCCCAAACCCCTTCTAGATCGGCTCTACCCTTCGGGCCGTGGGTACCACCACGGTGGAGAAGCCGCGCTCGGCGGGCCCCGGATCGGGCCTGGGAGGGAACTGGATGGTGATCGTGCTGAACGACGATCACAACACCTTCGACCACGTCGCGCAGACGCTGGCGCGCGTGATCCCGGGCCTCAGCCTGGACAACGGCTACGCGATCGCCGACCGCATACACAACTCCGGCCAGGCGGCCGTCTGGACCGGCCCCAAGGAGACCGCCGAGCTCTACTGGGAGCAGCTCTCGGACGCGGGCCTGACGATGGCCCCGCTCGAACAGCACTAGGGACCAGCTTCGCCATCAGGCGGGGTCACTGGCGGCCGCCTGCATCAGTCGCAGCCGCTCTCGCGGCTGCTCCAAAGCCTGCGGCCTTGTGACCCCTAAGGGTTCTGCTTCTCGATGTCCTTGCCGGCGCCGCCGATAAGGCGGTCCTTGCCGGCCCCGCCGAACAGCTGATCGCGGCCGGCCCCGCCGC
Source organism: uncultured Solirubrobacterales bacterium (assembly GCA_963813725.1). Taxonomy (GTDB): domain Bacteria; phylum Actinomycetota; class Thermoleophilia; order Solirubrobacterales; family 70-9; genus VGBV01. The sequence continues at coordinate 50,498 of CAWFAI010000007.1, read as the reverse complement.
GCAGGCGGTCGGCGCCTGTGCCTCCGCCGATGATGTCCGCCCCGGCGGCGCCGGTCAGCCGGTCGTCGTCGGCGTTGCCGCTGAGGATGTCGGCTCCCGCCCCGCCCGAGACGCGATCGTCGCCGCCATTCCCGAGGATGCTGTCGCGGCCCCCGCCCCCGTTCAGCACGTCCCCCTGCTTGCCGCCGGAGAGGATGTCGCGGGCGCCTCCCCCCGCCGCGCGGTCGCGTCCGCCCTCGCCGAATGCGAGGTTGAAGGCCGTGGCGCTGGGGATATAGCGGTCGTTGCCGTCGCCCAGCAGAGCCGCCACGCCGGTGCCGCTGCCGAACCCGGGGAACTTCGCGTCGCCGAACGCCGGGCCGACGCCCGAGAAGTCCGCCTTGTCGGCGCCACCGCCCATCGAGGCGTCGATCTCGACGACCTGCGAGCAGGCGACGGTGCCGCCCTCGATCTTCGCCTTGCCGTTGACGCGCACCAGGCCGTCAGCGCCGCAGCGCACCGCGACCTTGTTCTTGCCCTTGCCGCCCTGGATCACCAGCACGCGGTCCTCGAAGCCCACCGAGACCTTGGCCTGGGCGAGCGGGGCGGCCAGGGCGATGCCGGCCAGGGCCAGGCACGCAGCCGGAATGGCTCGGCGAAAGATCATCGGGTCAGAAACACGCCTGGGGGGCGGAAGTCGTGCCTACTCGCCTGCGACCAGCGAATGCCACTGCGGGTTCAGCGGCTTGTTGTAGAAGTTCAGCGCCTGCTCGCGGATCGCCGAGACCTCGTCCGAGTACCAGTAGCGCTCGAAATCGGCCCGGTCCTCCCAGACCGAGGACTGGCGGAACAAAAGGGGATCCTCGATCGAGCGGGTCAGCGACCAGGCCCTGGCGCCGAACGACATCGCCCTCTCGGCCGCCGGCTCCCAGGTCTCATACCAGCGGTCCGCCCTGAAGGGGTGGACCCGCCAGTCGATGTAGCAAACCTCCATCTACGCACCGACCTCCGCGCGGATCGCGCCGGGGCCGTCCTCCTGCTTGCCCTCATCCTCGCTGGTGGCGCCGACCAGGATCGAGATCTTGCCCAGGTGCTTGTTCTCGTGCAGCAGCTGGTGGGCCTCGGCGACTCCGTCAAAGCCCATCACCTGCCACAGCACCGGCTGGATCTTGCCCTCGGCCATGAGCTGGTTGGCGCGCATGCACTCGTAGGCGTTGGCGAAGTGCGAGCCGATGATCTGCTTTTGCTTCATCCACAGGTAGCGCACGTCGAAGTCGAGCGTGTAGCCGGAGGTGGCGCCGCAGATCACGACCTTGCCGAACGGCTTCACCATGAACACCGAGGTGGGGAACGTCGCCTGGCCGACGTGCTCGAAGACGATGTCGGGCGCGTCGCCGAGGATGCCCTTGACCTTCTTTGCGAACCCGAGCGATTCCTTGAATCGCGCCTTCTCCTCGTCGGGCGACTCGCCGCCCTTGCGCATCATCCCGGCGAACTCGTTGCGGTCGATGTAGTCGACGGCGCCGAGGCGCTTGACCAGCTCGCCCTTCTCGGGCGAGCTGACGACGCCGACGGCATTGGCGCCCGCGGCCTTGCAGAGCTGCACGGCGAACACGCCGAGGCCCCCCGCGGCGCCCCAGATCAGCACGTTGTGGCCGGGCTGCAGCTTGCACTGGTCGATCAGCATGCGGTAGGCGGTGAAGTAGGTGAGGCCGTAGGCGCTCGACTCAGCCCAGGAGAGGTTCTTCGGCTTCGGCAGCAGCTGCTGGGCCTGGACCTTGGTGAACTGGGCGAAGGAGCCCCAGGTGGTCTCGTAGCCCCAGATCTGCTGGCTGGGCGCCGCCAGCGGGTCCAAGCCGTGCACCTCGACGTCCTCGTAGGAGGCCTGGTTGCAGTGGATCACGACCTCGTCGCCGGGCTTCCACTTGGTCACGCCCTCGCCGACCTTCCAGACGACGCCGGAGCCGTCGGACCCCGGAATGTGGTGGCCGAACTCGGGATGGTCCCCGTACTTGAAGACCGAGACCGGCGTGCCGAGCGAGGCCCAGACGTTGTTGAAGTTGACTCCCGCCGCCATCACTCGCACGATCACCTCGAAGGCGCCGGGCTCGGGAACGTCGATCTCCTCGACCTGCATCGCGTCCTTCGGCTCCCCCTCGCGCTCGGGGCGGATCACCCAGGCGGCCATCTTCGTGGGCAGCTCGCCGGGCTGCACGTCGAGCTTCGAAACGTCTGCGATCTCTACTGCCAAGTGGTTTCCCTCCGGAGGTTGCGGACCGGGCGGATCGTAGTCAACCGGGCCCTCGCGCGGCTCCGGCCACGCCCCGGCCAGGCGCGCCGAGCGGCGTCAGGTTCTGTCCCCGAGCGCGACTACCTTCACAAGTTCCCATGGAAGCCTCCGAGAAGCCACAGCTCCCGCTCGACGACGGTCAGCCAGAAGGCACCGTCCGCGCGCTCGACGACCGCCTGGTGATCGAGCAGCTCACGGTCACCGACGAGCGCGCTGCGCAGCTCGTCCGCGATCGCCAGAAGGGCGGGCACGAGCCCGCTCGCACCGTCGCCAACGCGATTGAGATCGGCGCGCGGGTCCTCGACCGCGAGGAATCCAGCGCAGAGGTGGACTTCGTTCGATCGGAGTTCGAGCGGCAGGCGACCGCGCTCAGGGAGCGCCTGACCCGGTCCCTGGAGGCGGGCGACCAGCAGCTCGCCGAGCGGATCTCGAAGGCGTTCGACGGCGAGGACGGATCCGTCCCAAGGGAGTTCCAGGAGACGCTTCGGAGGGCGCTGGCCGAACAGCGCGAGGCGCTGCTGAAGCAGTTCTCGGCGGAGGACGGCGCGAACCCGCTGACTGATTTCAAGGGTGGGGTCGTGCGCGCGCTGAAGGAACTGGGCGGCCGCTACCAGGCGGAGAGCGAGGCCAATCGCGAGAGGATCGAGAGCCTCACCCGCGAGATCGTGGAGCTGAAGGAGCAGGACGCCGCGGATCGCAGGGTGGCCGAGGCCGAGGAAGCGGGCACGCGCAAGGGACGAACCTTCGAGGACCGCGTCCACGAAGCGATCGAGCGCCTGGCGGCGTCGCGCGGCGACTGCGCGCACCATGTCGGCGACACGCCCGGCGCGGGCGGGTCCAAGAAGGGCGACTCGCTCGTGGAGATCGGCGCGGGGGAGGGCGCGGCATTGGGGAGGGTCGTGTTCGAGGTCAAGGATTCACAGCTGACCAAGCCCAAGGCATGGGACGAGCTGAACGGCGCTCTCACCGCCCGCGGTGCCGACTACGCACTGCTGGTGGTCGCCGGCGAAGAGGCGATCCCCACGGGCGCGGTGGAGGAGATGCACGAGTACCAGGGGAACAAGCTGGTCGTCGCCGTCGATCCGGACGAGCCCGACGGCCGCGCGCTCGAGCTGGCCTATCGCTACGCGTGCCTGCGTGTGCGGGCCGCTCGTGAGGCCGCCTCATCGGTGGACGCCACGGCCGTGCGTACCGCAGCCGCCGAGGCCCGAGACGCCATCGGCGAGTTCCGCACGGTCAAGTCCGCCTTGACCAGCGCCAAGAACGGAGTCGAGCGTGCCCGCACCGGAGTCGAGGGAATCGAGAGCGCCCTGCTCGACCGCCTCGACCGCATCGAGGGTGCGATCGACGATCCCGCCGATAGCGAGGCCGAGGACTAGGGCAGCAGCAGGTCGTTGTTCGCGGACTCGCGCTCGGGGCCGACGACGAATTCGAAGCGCGGGACCTCGGCGAGGTCGAGGTCGATCGCGACCGCCGAGTATTCGCCGGGCTCCATCTCCATCTTCAGCACCCCGCTGGTCCCTGGGGCGATCTGGGGGCTCCGGCCAGGCGAGGGCCCGGCTATCCCGACCTTCGTGGGTTCCTCGCCGGTGTTGAGGATCGTGATGTTGGCGATGCCGGCGCCGAACTCCGAGGGCGAGACCGTGAGCCCGTCGTCGGCGATCTGGATGCTGACCGGGGCGGGGGTCGGGGGACGCGGCTCGTTCTCGAAGTCCTCGCCACCACAGGCGCCGATCGCCAGGGCCGCCAGGACGGCAGCGAACGCGACAAGGGCTCTGCCCCTCCTGCTCATGCCGGGGAGAATCTAACCGAAGGGGCGGTTACCCGCGCCGGAACGGCAGCTCAACGACCTCGGCCGCGGCGCCCCCATCGACCTGGACCTCGTCTCCGGGGTCCGCCTCGCGCCTGACGACCGCGAGCGCGATCGGGCCGAGGGCGGGTGAGACGCAAGCCGTCCCGATCTGCCCGACCTCCTTCTCGCCGAGCGTCAGCGCGGCACCCGCCTCGGCGGGCGTGCTCAGGGAGAGTCCCCTCAGGACCCGATTGGGGCGGCCGCGGTAGTGCAGCCGGGCGACCGGCTCCTGGCCGATGTAACAGCCCTTCTCGAAGTCGACGGCGCGCTCGACGATCCCGGCCTCGGCGGGCATCGTCGCCTCGCTCATGTCGTGTCCGAAGCGGGGACGCCCCGACTCGACGCGGACGATCTCGGCCGCGTCGGTGCCGGCGCGCTCGGCGCCCGCGTCCAGCAACCAGGCGCCGGCGCTCTTCAGGTCCGCCGCCGGGGCGAGCAGGTCCACGCCCAGATCGGTGGCGATCGCGCGGACGTCGGCTCTGCCGATGGTCAGCACGCGGTGCGCGTGCTCGGGGCCCAGGCCCCCGGCTCCCGTCAGCTCCGCGGCCCGTGGGCCGATCACCGAGGACAGGCCGAGCTCGTCATCCCGGGCGCTGACCGCGACGTCGCGCCCGACCTTGTAGGTGGAGAGGTGCTTGAGCAGCGCGGGCCCCGCCGCGCCCTCGGCGTCCAGAAGGAACTCGTCGTCGGCGAGCCGCAGCACGCGCATGTCGGCCTGCAGATGCCCCTTGCGGTCGAGCAGCGCCGCGTAGCACCCCTGCCCCGGCTCGATTGCCTCGACGTCATTGGTGAGCTGTCCCTGGAGGTAGTCGGCGGATTCGGGTCCGGTGACCGCCACGACGGAGCGGCCGAAGCGGTCCACCAGCGCCGCCTCCTCGCGCATGGCGCGGTACTGGGCGTCGAGCTCGACGGTCGCCTCGGTCATCCATCCGAGTCTAGGGAGCGGGATCTCGCTGCTTGTCGTCGCCCGGCGGCCTCTTGTCCAGCAACATTCGAGGCGCCTTGGAAGTTAGCCACGCCTAACTTCTGTTTCAAGCTGTGCTTCAATTCCACGCGTGCAGAAGATCAGCCGCAGAAAGCTCCTGATCGGCGGCACCGCCGGCGCCGCCGTCCCGGTGATCCATCAGTTGGTGCCCCACACCGGGCTGCACGCGGCGATCGAGGGCGCGAACGCCGCGCCGGCCAACGGTGGCGCCCCGGGGCCCGCCCACGGCGCGGCCCAGGCCGTGCACGGCGGCGGCAACTCGGGGCCGACGTTCGCGCCGGGCAGCGTCGACCACGCCGCCAACGGCTTCAACCCGACCGAGATGCTGCGGGATTTCGACTGGGGCAAGACGAGGCGGCTTGCGAACGGCAGGCTGCTGCGCGAGTGGACGCTGGTCGCCGGCGATCAGGAGATCGAGGTCGCCCCGGGCGTCTCCTATCCGGCCTGGACCTACAACGGCCGGGTCCCCGGGCCCACGCTGCGCGCGCGCGAGGGGGATCTGCTGCGGGTCCGGTTCGTGAATGGCTCCGAGCATCCCCACACGATCCATTTCCACGGGCTGCACCCCGCCCAGATGGACGGCGTGCCGGGGATCGGCGCCGGGCTGATCCAGACGAACGCCGAGACGACCTACGAGTTCACCGCCGAGCCGTTCGGCATGCACCTCTACCACTGCCACGCCGGTCCGCTGGCCGAGCACATCGCGCGCGGTCTCTACGGCGCCTTCATCGTCGATCCCAAGCAGGGACGTCCCGAGGCCGACGAGATGGTGATGGTCATGAACGGCTTCAACACGAACTTCGACGCCGAGGGCAATCAGGTCTACGCGGTCAACAGCGTCGCCTTCCACTACGTGAACGAGCCGATCGCGGTCGAGCGCGACGCGCCGGTGAGGATCTACCTCGTCAACGTCCTCGAGTACGACCCGATCAACTCGTTCCACATCCACGGCAACTTCTTCAACCACTTCCCGACGGGGACCTCGCTGGCACCGGTCGAGTTCACCGACACCGTCCTTCAGGGCCAGGCCCAACGGGCGGTGCTGGAGATGTGCTTCCCCTACGCCGGGGACTTCATGTTCCACGCCCACAAGACAGAGTTCGCCGAGCTGGGCTGGATGGGCTTCTTCCGGGTCGGCGGCGAGGCCGCGCGCGCTTCGGTGCCGGCCGCCTTCTGCGCGCTCGGGGACTCAGGGCGGGTGGGATAGGTGGGCGGCCCCCCCGGACGCGAAGCGGAGGAGGTGCCGTGATGGAGGCCTCCTCCCGAGCCGAGCGCGGGATCCAGGCGGCGCCCGTCTGGGTGCTGGCCGGGGTGCCGCTGGCGCTGATCGCGATCGCGATCGCGGCCTTCGCGCTGCTGGGGGGCCCCGGGCTGGATGAGCGCCGCGGGCCGCCGGTCGAGGAGCTGGCCGTGGAGCGCACGGTGTTGCGCCCGGGCGAGATCGAGCTGACGCTCCGGAACACCGGTCCCGACCCCGTCAGCGTCGCCCAGGTGGCGGTGGCGGACGCCTACGTCTCCTTCGAGTCCGACCCGGCGGGCGAGGTCGGCCGCTTGGGGGAGCAGAAGCTGACCCTGGACTACCCCTGGCAGGAGGGCTCCCCGTACGCGATCTTCATCCTCACTTCTACGGGCGCGACCATCGATCACGAGATCGAGGTCGCGGTGGAGACGCCCGAGGCCGACGCCGGGTTCTACGGGCTCATGACCGTGCTGGGCACCTACGTCGGGGTCGTCCCGGTGCTGCTCGGCATGCTCTTCCTGCCGCTGCTGCGGCAGGTTCCGGACCGCTGGATCCAGCTGTTCATGGCGCTGACGATTGGGCTGCTCGCCTTCCTGGCGCTGGACGGCTACCTCGAGGGAACCGAGATCGGAGCCGAGTCCGGAGGGGCGTTCGGCGGGGTGGAGCTGCTGTTCCTGGGCGCCGCCGCCGCGTATCTGACGCTGACGGCGATCGACCGCAAGCTGCGGGCCGGGATGGAGTCCCGGCGCAAGCAGGGTGCCGGCGCCTACCGGCTGTCGCTGATGGTCGCGATCGGCATCGGCCTGCACAACCTGGGGGAGGGCCTGGCGATCGGGTCGGCCTACGCGGTCGGGGCGCTGGCGCTCGGCGCCTTCCTCGTGGTCGGCTTCGCGATCCACAACACGACCGAGGGACTCGCGATCGTGGCGCCGCTTGCACGCGGCGAGCGGCCCTCGTTCTGGCGGCTGGTGCTGCTCGGCGTGATCGCCGGCGCCCCGGCGATCCTGGGCGCGGTGATCGGCGCCTCGGTCTACAACCAGGAGCTGGCCACCCTCCTGATCGGCGTCGGCGTCGGGGCGATCATCCAGGTGATCGGCCAGCTCCTGCCCTCTATCCGGGACTCCAGCGGCAGCGCGCTGAACCCGCTCAGCATCGCCGGGATCCTGGCCGGCGTTGCGTTCATGTACGCGACCGGGCTGCTGATCGCGCTCTGATGGCAGCCAAGGCCGGGACCGAGTCAGGGCACAACGCCCATCGCCAGCGGCGGCACCCCGAGGGGGCCGAGAACTACGCGAAGGCGATCTACCAGCTGCAGTCCGGTGGCCAGGAGCAGGTGGGGACGGGCGCGGTGGCCGAGCGCGTCGGGGTGACCCCGGCCTCGGCCTCGGCCATGCTGAAGAAGCTGGCCGACGAGGGGCTGGTCGAGCACACCCCCTACCGCGGCGTCACGCTGACGGCCCACGGCGAGCAGCTGGCGCTGGAGATGATCCGCCACCACCGGCTGATCGAGCTGTTTTTGGCCGAGGTGCTGGGCATGCCGTGGGACCGCGTGCACGAGGAGGCCGAGGTGCTGGAGCACCACATCTCCGAGGAGCTGGAGGAGCTGATCGCGGCGAAGCTGGGGCAGCCCGCGCGCGACCCCCACGGAGACCCCATCCCCAGCCGCGAGCTGGACATCGAGGCCGACCGGACCGTCGCGCTGAGCGAGCTGGAGGTGGGGACCGACGGCGTCTTCGAGCGCGTCTCCGACCGCGACCCCGAGATGCTGCGCTATCTGGACTCACGCGGCATCCGTCCCGGCGCGGGGATCAGGGTCACCGGCCGCGAGCCGTTCGAGGGCCCGATCTCGGTCAGCGTCGAGGGCGCCGAGCACGCCCTGGGAGCGCCGCTGGCGCGGCGCATGCGGGTCAGCGGCGCGTCTGCTGATCCGGGCTGACTGCCAGCGACTGATAGACCGACGCGATCTGGTTCGCGATGATCCGGGCGCGGTTGATCTCGGTGCGTGACCAGGGGCGCTCCTGCACGCAGTACGCCTCGAGCGCGCCGATGCTCTCGCCCGCGTAGACGACGGGCAGGATCAGCACGGTGCCGTAGCCGAGCTCGAGCAGGTAGTCGACCTCCGAGGGCTCGGTTTCGGGGTCTCCGATCATCACCTGCACTGCCTCCTGGGTGCGCAGCACCTTGTCGGTCAGCGGGTACTCGCTCAGGTCGAACAGCGTGCGGTGCTCCTTTTCGGTCTCGGCCAGGGTCTCCAGCACGCCCTCCCCGGGGTGCAGACGCGAGAGCGCCAGCGAGTCGGCGTTGATCTCGCCCGCCAGCAGCGGCAGCGCGTCCTCGAGGTCGCGCTTGGTGCGGGCGGCTGCCAGGCGGGCGCTGATCCGCTCGAGCCCGCGGTCGCCGGCGACGATCGTCTCCTGGGCCGCGGGCACGGGCCGCATCGCCTCGTCGAGTCCGGCGCGGCACACGCGGGCGGCGTGGACTGGGACGCCGGCCCACGGCTCCGCGGGCCGCCCCAGCGCATACCCCTGGCCCCATTCGACGTCGAGGTCGGCCAGCGCCGCGATCTCCTCCAGCGTCTCGATCCCCTCGGCGCAGACGATCGCACCGGTGCGCCTGGCGAAGCGGACGAACGACTCGACCAGCGCCATACGCGCCGGGTCGGTGTGGATCCCCTCCGTCAGGATGCGGTCGAGCTTGACGATGTCGGGCTGCACCTGGGTCAGCTGCTTCAGCCCGGAGTAGCCGGCGCCGGCGTCGTCCACAGCGATCCGGGCGCCGCGCCGGCGCAGGTCCCGCAGCGCCTCGCGCACGGCCTCGTCCTCGGCCAGCGCCTCGTGCTCGGTCACCTCGATCACGATCTCGCTCAGGTCGGTGGGAAGCGCCTCCTGAACCGTCGCCGAGAGCAGGACCGAGGGGCTCACGTTCAGGGCCAGGTGCGTGCCGGGCGGACGACCAAGCGGCCGCAGCGCGGACTCGATCGCCCTCGCCTCCAGGCTCGGTCCCAGGCCACCGGCGTGCGCCATCGCGAACCAGGCGGAGGTCGGTCGGGCGGGTGCTGAGGGAAAGCGGGCCAGGGCCTCGTAGCCGACCAGGCGCCCGGTCGAGAGCGCGACCACCGGCTGGTAGGCGGGACGGATGGCCCCCCGGCGCTCCAAGAGCTCCTTGATCTCGTCGCCCTGGCGCTCGCCCAGCGGCCGCTTGACCCGGTTGGGATCGAAGCGCCGCGTCCGCTGCTTACCGGCGGACTTCGCCCAGTACAGGGCCCCGTCGGAGAACTGGTAGAGCGTCGACGCATCCTCGGCATCGGCCGGGTAGGTGGCGATTCCGGCGGAGCAGTGGAGCTTCATCCCGTGGACCGGCACCCGCACGATCGCCGTCCGGGCCCGCTCGGCGATCTCGTAGGCGGCGTCGGAGGTGGTCCGGGGCAGGATCAGCGCGAACTCCTCGCCGCCCACACGGGCCGCGGTGTCGGCGTCGCGGATGCAGCCGAGAAGCTGGGCGCCGACCGCCCGCAGCACGCCGTCGCCGAAGGGATGGCCGTGCGCGTCGTTCACGGCCTTGAAGTCATCCAGGTCGATGCTCACCAGCGACACCTGCTCGTGGTCTCGATGAGCGCGCTCGAGCTCCGTCCTCAGCAGTTCGTGGAAGCCGCGGTGGTTGGTGAGGCCCGTGAGGTGGTCGGTCTGCGCCAGGTTGCGCAGCTCCGCCGACTGGCGATGAGCCACCAGCCCGATCAGGACGCAGGTCAGGACGAGCGCGGCGCCGCTCAGCGTTCGCAGCGCCTGACTGTCGAGCTCCGTATGGCCAAGCAGAAAGAGGGTCGCGAAGCACAGCGCGATCGCGATCGCGATCGTCAGCAGCGGCGGCATGCGCCGCCTGATCAAGGTCAATGAGCGTCGCATCAGGGCCCGTTCTTGCCTGGGCAAGTATCGGACTTCTACGCCAATGCCGACATACCCGCTTCTCGGTCAATACCCTTGAGCGGGAATGCCCAGGCTCGCGGACAGGTTCACCGAGATCGTCGAGTCGCTTCCCGATGACTGGACCGACCTCGAGCTGGACCTGCGCATCGCTGACCGCGGCCGCTACGTGGACGCGGCGGTGCTGCTGTCGCAGGTCAACGCGATGCCCTACTCGCGCGCCGATTGGGACTGGCGGATCCCCGTGGCCCACGGCTTCGGCCACGCCGCGGCTCCCGAGACGGTCAGAGGTGTGCTGAGGAGGCTCGATCGCGAGGGGATCAGCGGCGAGTTCCGGGTGCGCGACGCGCGCGAGGGGCGCGCCGAGGTCGTGCAGATGTGGGGGCGGCCCGAGAGCGTCCGTCGGGAGTTCCGCCAGCGCCGCAGCCTCTAGGGGCGAACGCCGTGGCGCGGGTGGTGGCAATCGTCTCCGACCTGATGCTGGCGAGCCGGGTGACGACCTCGCTGCGGGGGGCGGGGCACGAGGTGGAGCAGTCCCCGGAGCTGCCCGCGGACCTTGGCGGCGTGGATCTGCTGGTGGCCGACCTGGACGCGGTCGAGCCAGAGCGGCTGGGGCAGGCCGGGGTGCCGGCGATCGGGTTCTACCAGCACACGGACGCCGAGACGAAGCGCCGCGCCGACGCGGCCGGGCTGGCGTTCGCCGTGCCGCGCTCGCGCATGGTGCGCGAGCTGCCCGAGCTGGTCGAGAAGGCTCTCGAGCGCTGACCGCTCAGCCCGACGCTCCGGTCGCGCAGTCGCGGATCGCGTCGGGGAGGAAGGCGCCCTCGAGCGACGGCCCGGGGCGCCGGCTCAGGACCCCGCGCTTGGACGCCCACACGGCCCAGTCGCCGACCGTGCGGACGCTCAGCGCGGGATCGGGGTCGGCGTCGTCCTGCTTGGAGAACGCGTCCACGGCGATCAGCTCGGCGAACTGGGCCCGCTGGGAGTCGGGGTCGGCGGTCTCGACCTCGCTCAGCAGGTCCTCGAGCACCGCCTGCGCGTCGTTTCCCATGTCGTCGTAGGCGAGGTTCATCCCCTCGAGCAGCGAGCACGTGAGCTCGGGGTCGGCGGGCGCGTCGTCTCCTGCCGTCACCACCACCAGCTCGGGATACCGCGGGGCCCCGAACTCATCGACCCGGAACTCCCGCGTCGGAACCCCCTGCGCCCGCAGCTCGACCCCCTCGGCGTTCCAGAATGCGGTCGCGGCGTCGATCCGCCCGCCCGCGAGCGAGGGAACCGCCGCGAAGCCGATCGTGACGCGCTCGACGTCGCCCGGGCCCAGCCCGCCCGCCTCCAAGACAGTGTCCAAGACCGCGTCGTCGGAGGGGACCCCCGTGACGCCGACCGACGATCCCTCCAGGTCCTCGGGGCCCGAGACCGTGTCGGGCTCGGCCGCGATCACGGAGGCCAGCGGGCGCTGCACCAGAGCGGCGACCGCGACGAGCTCGATCCCCTGCTCGCGGGCGAGCCCGAAGTCGTTTACGTCGAGGATCGCGAAGTCGGCGCGGCCCGCCTGCAGCAGCTTGGCGGCGTCCGCGCTGCTCGAGGGTTCCCGGATCTCCAGCTCGACGCCGGCGTCCTCCAGGTACCCGCGGGCGCGGGCCGCGTAGAGGGGAGCGTGGACCGCGTTCGGCTGGAAGTCCAGCACCAGGGTCGCGCCATCAGGCGCGCCCGGTTCAGCGCCGCCCTCGTCGCCGCACGCGACCAGTGCCGCGCCCGCCGCCAGGGCGGCCGCCAGCAGCGCGGCGACCCTTCCCATATCGCGGCCGAGCGTAGCGGTCCCCGGGCCCGCAGGGCATAGGGTTCCGGGCAATGGTGCGCTCGATGACCGAGGAGCTGCTCGCGCACGTGGAGATCCCCAAGGGGAGCCGCAACAAGTACGAGTACTCGGAGGAGATCGGGAGGGTGATCCTCGACCGCTTTCTCTCCTCCTCGATGGTCTATCCGACCGACTACGGCTACCTGATCGGGCACCGCGGCCGTGACGCCGACCCCCTGGACGCGCTGGTATGCGTGTCGGAGGCGACCTTCCCCGGCTGCGTGATCCCCGTCAAGCCGATCGCGCTGTTCAAGATGCGCGACGAGAAGGGGGAGGACGACAAGATCGTCTGCGTCCCCGACCACGATCCCGGCTGGAATCACGCCGAGACGCTCGAGGACATCCCAGAGCAGCTGCAGATGGAGATCACGCACTTCTTCTCGGTCTACAAACAGCTCGAGGGCAAGGTCGTCGAGGTGGACGGCTGGCGCTCGAAGGAGGAGGCGCTCGAGGTGATCGCCGACGGCCGCCGCCTGCAGGCCGAATGGGAGTCGCGGGGGGCCGGCGGCGGGGGCTAGTCGCGCGCCGATTCTGGCTAGACTGGCGCGCGCCGAGCACCTGGCAGGCAAGAACCCCGGAACCACACAAGAGCTACTAGGAGGTCGCTTCACCGTGCAAGATCGAGGTCTCGCGTCCTATATCGCAGAGCTGATCGGAACGCTCGTGCTGGTCTTCATCGTCACCAGCGTCGTCGTTCTCTACGTCGCCTCTGGCCAGAACGCCCAGTTCGGATCCGACTTCGCCGTCGTGGGCCTCACGCACGCCTTCGTGCTCTTCACGCTGATCGCCAGCGTCGGCGTCGCCAGCGGCGGGCACTTCAACCCGGCCGTCACGGCCGCGTTCATCGCCCTGCGGCGGATCGACCCGGTCGACGGCCTCGTCTACATCCTCGCCCAGCTCTCGGGCGGCGTGCTCGGCGCGCTCATGACCAAGTGGCTGCTGCTGGACGAGGGGCGCGCCTCCGACTACGGCGTTCCCCAGGTCAGCGACCTGGTCGGAAGCGCCGCTCAGGGCGCGGCGATCGAGGGCATCGGCGCATTCCTCCTGGTGCTCACCGTGCTCACCCTGGCGCTCAACCCCGAAACCCGCAAGTGGGCCCCGCTCGCCATCGGCGCCTCGCTGGGCTTCCTGGTGATGGTCTTCGGACCGCTCACCGGCGGCTCGTTCAACCCGGCGCGCTGGTTCGGCCCGGCGCTGGTCGGCAACGATTTCACCGACGCCTGGCTCTACGTGCTCGCCCCGCTCGTCGGCGGCGTTGTCGCGGCCGCCCTCTACAGGTTCGTGATCGAGCCCGCCAGCGGGCCCGCCCAGGAGGTCGCCGACGAGGTCGCCCCGCGCGGGCCGGCCCCGCCCGCGGGGCAATCGCCGCCTCTGCGCCAGGAGCACGGCGGCAGCGGCGGTCAGCCGCCCTCGAAGCCGCCGGGCGGCATCACCGGCGGCTAGCTGAAGCTCAGGCCGAGCGCGGCCGCGATCTCGCCGATCGCGGCCCGCTCGTCATCGCTGACGCGCTCGCCGCTGAGGCCCATGAAGCCCTCGCGCCGGGCGTTGGCGACCTTCTCGGCGAGGCTGATCACGAAGGCCCGGTACTCCTCGACCTCGCCGGCCTCGGCGCGGTCCTTGAGGAGCACGATCGCCGCGCGCAGCTTCTCCAGGTTGTGCTGCTTCAGCTCCTCCGCTGAGCCGTGGCGCTCGCGGTCGATCTCCGGCTTCGCGCTGACGATGTCGTCGAGCAGCTGGCTGGCGCCGTGCTGCTCGCGGGCCTCGGAATAGGCCTTGGCCATCGAGAAGCTCTCCTTGATGCCGCCGCCGCGGTCGGACATGACCACCAGCAGCCCGGCCGCGGGCGGCGCCTCAAGCAGCAGCTCCCACTCCTCGGCGTTGAAGTCGGCCTTGGCCGTCATCCGAGCAGCTTCGCCTTCTGGGCGGCGAACTCCTCGTCGGTTAGCACCCCGCTCTTGTGCAGCTCGCCCAGCTCCTTGAGCTGCTCGATCGGATCCGCGGCAGGGGCCGCGGCCGGCGCGGGCTCCGCGTAGGCCTGCTGCGGCTCCTGCTGGGCCCAGCGCTGGCCCTGGCGGCGTGAGACGCGGTTGCTGACGGTGGTCGCGGTACCTGCGATCACCGCCGTGCGGGCCACTCCTCTTAGTAATCCGGGCATGACTTCTCCTTTCGGTCTTGTTAGTCGTTGGACTCGGCGGCGTCCAGCGCCGCGACGAGGGACTGGATCGGGATGCGGCCGTTGGCGACGAGCTGGCCTCCGGTGCGGCGCACTGCCGCCGCGAATGGTGCCGCCCAGCTGTTCTCGTAGATCGATCAGCGCGGCGGAGGTGCCGGGATCCAGCGCCTCGCCCGCCGCCTCCACGTCCTCGTCGGCTGATCAGCCCCGAGGACGCCCCGATCAGGTCCTTCAGCTCCTCGACCTCTCGCTCGGCCTTCTCGATCTCGAGGGCGCGACACGATCCCGTCCTCCCCCTTGACGATGAACGCGAGGTCCAGGATCCTGATCAGCCCGCGGTCCACCAGGTCGATCAGCAGCGGCGCGGCCTCGCCGGTCGGCTGCTTGTCCGGCCACTCCACGACCATGTAGTCGACGGGCCCCATCTCCTGCAGAGCTTCTTCGTTCATTGCTTCTCCTCGTCCGCAATCGGACGTTCCGTCAGATCGAGCGGGCGAGTCCTCTGTGCTGCTCAGTCAGCTGGCTCGGCGATGTGCGGCCTCAGCTCCGGCCCGTCCTGCTCCGATCCAGCCCCGCAGCGCTTCGTGCATGGCGCGGACGCCCACTATCGGCTCGGCCGGTGCGTCCCACGACCGCCGGCACCAGCGCGAAGGGGTGGGTCTGCCAGCCGCCCAGCCCACCGTGGGACCCCATGAACTCCTCGAACGGAGCGACCTCGTTGGCATCGGGGTCGAAGACGCAGTTGACGAGGATGTCGGGGCAGTGGGGGAATGAGTCCGTGCGCCGCAGGTGATCGGCGGCGTTGGGACCGAAGGCGGCCAGCGGATCCTCGCCGCTGGACCTCGTCGTCGCCAGGCTGCCGGCTGCCCTCGCCGCCGAGCACGAGCGCGCCGCCGGCCCATCCCGGACCATCACGAACCCGATGCCCGGGTGGCCGGCGAGCGCGCCGAGCAGCCGGGGGTGGAGGGAGTCGATCTCGTCCCTGGTCATGCGGTGCTCGCGCTCGGGCAACGAGATCAGCCCGAGCCCGCCCGATGCGAGCACGATCGCGTCGGAGCCCTCCCCGCCGCCGCTGCGGGCCTGCTCGGCCGCCTCCCGCTCTGAGCCGATCACCACCTCGCCGTCCACGAGCTGGTCGCTGCGTCGCTCGCGCGAGCATCCGCCCTCCCGCCGTGTCCTCGTCGCGGGCGTCGGTCAGCGCCCCGCCGAGCGTGCTGGCGCCCTCGTCGATGGCCGCCGGTGCGAAGACCTCGCCGCGGCCCGACAGCGCGTCGGCGACCACGTCCTTCAGCTCCTCGCCGTAGCGCTGGCGGAACGGCCGGCCCTGGGTCTGGCCGTGGTCCGAGAGCACGACGAGGCGGTAGGGACGGGGCGCCTGCTCGACCGCCTTCTCGAGGCGAGCGAGCTGGGCGTCGTGGCTGCTTCAGCACGGCGAATGCGTCGGGCTGCTCGATCCCGGAGTGGTGAGCGACCTCGTCGTAGCCGACGAAGGTCGAGTAGACGACGGGGACGCCTTCGACGATGTCGCCCATCAGGCTGGCGACGTTGAGGTCGCGCATGATCGACGGTGATGGCGCCGCGCATCCAGGGGTAGAGGCCGCCGCGGTTGATGTGCTCCTCGCCGGCGCTTGCGCTGGCGGCGGGCCGCCAGCCGCTCCGGCCAGCACGTCCCAGAGGTAGAGGGCGATGGTGCGCGTGAACCCGTAGGGGTCGCGCGAAGTAGGCGAAGTACTCGCCCGAGCTCGAGCGCTCGCGGTCCTTCAGCACGCTCATCGTCGCCGAGCAGCGCGGCGCGTCGCCCGAGAACATGTTGCCGCGGCTGGCGCCCCCCGCAGCCAGCAGGCCGCCGCCGTCCGAGTGGCGGCGCTCCAGCTCGGTCGCGTCCTTGCCGTGGTTCGAGACCATCGTCTTGCCGGTCTCCTTCTCGTACCAGCGGAAGGCGGGCATGTCGTGGTTGGAGCCCAGCAGCAGGCCCGCCTGGCTGGCGCCCGTCTGCGAGGAGAGGTCGCATTCCCAGGGCACGACGTGATGGGTGCCGTCGGCTATCCAGCGAGCCATCGTCGGCGCGTGGCCCTCCGCCAGCGCCTTTGCGCAGGACGGGCTCGGCGAGTCCGTCGATCTCGAACATGATCACGCCGGGGACATCGGTGTGGTTTTCCTCGCGCACCGCGCCGCGCGCGGCGGCGAACGATGCGCAGCTGGCGGGCGTCGTCGTCCAGGCTGAGAGCGGGCGCGAGCAGCATCAGGGTCAGCGAAAGCAGGAAGGCCGCGCCGAGCGCGAGCACGAAGTCGGGCGCTGTCCCCATCCACCAGCTTCAGCGCCAGCGAGACGATTGCCGCGTTGAGCACCAGCGAACCCAATCCGAACGTGATCACCGTCAAGGGCAGAGCACGCGTGATCGCGAGCGGCCACAGCACCGCGTTCAGCACGGCCATCAGGCCGGTGGCGAGCACGGCCGCCGCGAAGCTCGGCTGGTCGAACCCGGGCAGCACCAGGGTCGCCACGAAGAACACGAGCGCGACCCCCGCCCACAGCAGCAGGCCCCTGACGATCAGGCTGGCGATCCGCCGGACTCGATTCCCCTTCTGCATCTCCCTCTTCCTCCGATTCATGCTCCGCTGCGCGGCGCCGTCAAGCTACTGAAGCGCGGCGCGGGGGCGGGGCTGGGCCGGGCGTTCGCTAGCTTGCGTACCGGATGCAGCGCGTCACCTTCTCGCGCAACTACACGCTCTCGCTCTCGCGGACCTGCCAGTGCTTCTGCAAGTACTGCGCCTTCGCGACGCATCAGGCCCACATCCACGACCCGGATGAGGTCGAGCGGAGGCTCGAGGAGGCCGGGCGCCGGAACGCCAAGGAGCTGCTGATCCTCACCGGCGAGCGACCCGAGGTCAACCCCGAGGTCGCCGGGCGGCTGCGCTCGTGGGGCCACGAGGACTTCACCTCCTACGTCGCCTGGGCCTGCGAGCGGGCGCTCGAGCGGGGCATCCTGCCCCACACCAACCTCGGAGTGCTCTCGCCCGAAGACCTCAGCCGGCTGCGCGAGGTGACGGCCTCGCAGGGTTTGATGCTGGAGTCGGTCTCCGAGCGGCTGATGGAGACCGTGCACGCCGGATCGCCGACCAAGCACCCGGCCCGGCGCCTCGCCACGATCGAGGCCGCGGGCGAGCTTCGCATTCCCTTCACCAGCGGCATCCTCGTCGGGATCGGCGAGACGGAGGAGGAGCGCGTCGCCTCCCTGGAGGCGATCGCGGCGAGCCATGAGCGCCACGGCCACATCCAGGAGGTGATCCTCCAGAACTACGTGCCGCATGCCCGCTACTACGGCCAGGAGGTGGCCGAGATCGCCGACGAGTCCTCCCGCAAGCGCTGGGAGGCGGGAATCACCAACGGACAGCCGATGCCGCGCCCGGAGTGGGCCTGCGATGTGACGATCGAGGACATGAAGCGGCTGATCGCCGAGACAAAGCGGCTGATGCCTGACGTCGGCGTGCAGATCCCGCCCAACCTCGCCGACTGGTGGCCCGAGCTGGTCGAAGCCGGAGCTACCGATCTGGGAGGGCTCTCGGCCAACGGTGACCACATCTCGCCCGAGCACCCGTTCCCGAGCCCTCATCAGGTCCGAAAGGAGCTGGCGCCGAAGGGCTACGCCCTGACCGAGAGGCTGTGCGTCTACCCGCAGTACCTCGAGCCGGACTGGATGGAACAGGGGGTGCTGGACGTGGTCAAGCTCAAGTACTGGAGCTTCATCCCGCGCAAGGGCTCCGGCCGCCGCCAGCAGGCTTCCCCGGTTCCCGAGGTCGCGCCGCGGGCGATCGAGCGGGGGCGAAACGGGGAGGCGCTGAGCGAGGAGGAGCTGACGGCGCTGTTCGCCGAGACCCGTCCCGAGGTGATCGAGGAGATGCGCGTCGCCGCCGACGAGCTGCGGGCCGAGCTGGCGGGCGAGACCGCCACCTTCGTCGTCAACCGCAACATCAACTTCACCAACGTCTGCGTGGTCGGCTGCGCCTTCTGCGGGTTCGGCCAGGGCAAGCGCTCGCCCGACGCCTACCTGGTGAGCGAGGATGACTTCGTCGCGCGGGTGAACGAGGCCGTCGAGTTCGGGGCGACCGAGATCTGCATGCAGGGCGGGATCCACCCGGACTACACGCTCGAGCACTACGGGCGCTGGCTGGCCCTGGCCAAGGAGGTGGCGCCCCAGATCCACCTGCACGCCTACTCGCCGATGGAGGTCCACTTCATGTGCGAGCGCTCGGGCAAGGGCCCCGACGAGGTCTTCGCCTACCTGATCGAATGCGGCCTGGGCTCGACCCCCGGCACCGCCGCCGAGGTGCTGGACGACGGGGTGCGGCAGCGCATCTCGCCGAACAAGCTGCCGGTCGCCCGCTGGGTGGAGATCATCGAGGCCTCGCACCGCGCCGGGTTGCGCTCAACCTCGACCGTGATGTTCGGGCACATCGAGGAGCCCCGCGAGCTGGCCCGCCACATGCGGGTGATCCGCGAGCTCCAGGAGCGCACGGGCGGCATCACCGAGTTCGTGCCGCTCAGCTTCATCCCCTTCAACACGCTGCTCGGGCGCACGCACGGCGTCGAGGAGATCAGCCGCGACGAGAACCTGAAGCACACCGCGGCCTTCCGGCTGGCGCTCGGCCGGACGATCACGAACCTGCAGGCGAGCTGGGTGAAGATGGGCCTCGACGCCGCCACCGAGAGCCTCCGCTGGGGAGTCAACGACCTCGGTGGCACCCTGATGGAGGAGAACATCTCGCGCATGGCCGGCTCACAGCACGGGGTGCGCCTGGAGCCCGAGCAGCTGGTCGAGGCCGCCCGCAGGGCGGGGCGGGCGCCCGCCCAGCGCACGACGCTGTACGAGATCGTCGAGAGCTACTAGCGCCCTTTCCGGCTGACGGATGGAGTCCGGTGGGCTGAAGCGAGCGCCGGCGGCCGGCCGCGGGAGAATGAGGCGGTGAAGGCGATGGTGCTCGAGGCCGTGGGCCGGCCGCTGCGGGCGGCGCAGCTGCCCGCGCCGGAGGCGGGCCAGGGCGAGGTCCGCGTCGCCGTCGAGGCCTGCGGCGTCTGCCGCACCGACCTGCACCTGGTTGACGGCGAGCTCCCGGACCCGAAGCTCCCGGTCGTTCCCGGCCACCAGGTCGTGGGGACGGTCGAGAGCGCGGGGGAGGGAACGGGCCGGTTCGGGGCCGGCGACCGGATCGGCATCCCCTGGCTGGCATGGGCCTGCGGCGAGTGCCGCTACTGCCGCTCGGGGCGCGAGAACCTCTGCGGGCGCGCGCTCTTCACCGGCTACCTGCGCGACGGCGGCTACGCCGAGCTCGCCGTCGCGGACGAGCGCTTCTGCCTTCCGGTGCCGCGGGCCTACCGGGCGGTCGAGGCCGCGCCTCTGCTGTGCGCGGGCCTGATCGGCTACCGCGCCCTGCGCATGACGGGGGACGCGGAGCGGGTGGGGCTGTATGGATTCGGTGCCTCAGCGCACATCGTCTGCCAGGTGGCGGTGCACCAGGGCAGGCGCGTGTTCGCCTTCACCAGGCCGGGCGACGACGAGGGCCAGTCGCTCGCGCGCTCGCTCGGCGCGGCCTGGGCGGGCGCGGTCTCGGAAGGGCCCGAGGAGCTTGACGCGGCGATCATCTTCGCGCCCGCGGGCGAGCTGGTGCCCGAGGCCCTGGCCGCGGTGGGCCGCGGCGGCGTCGTGGTCTGCGCGGGGATCCACATGAGCGACATCCCGGCCTTTCCCTACGAGCTGCTCTGGGGCGAGCGCGCGGTGCGCTCGGTCGCGAACCTGACCCGCGCCGACGGCGAGGAGTTCATGGCGCTGGCCCCGCGCGTGCCCGTTCACGCCCAGATTCAGGAGTATCCGCTTGCGGACGCAAATCACGCATTGGACGAGCTTCGCGGCGGTAGGGTTCGCGGTGCGGCCGTGCTGCGGGTCTCTGACCCGGGCGCGGCAGCCGGAGAGGAACAGATCTGAATGGCAGACGTGACCGTCAAGCGCACCGAGGACTTCGAGGCGATCTTCGGGGGCGGCTTTCGCCGGGTTCGGGCCGGGCTGGGGGTGACTTCGTTCGGGATCGCGGTCATGGACCTGCCGCCGAACTTCAAGGTCTACCCCGAGCACGACCAGAGCCACGACGCCCAGGAGGAGGTCTACACGGTCCTCTCGGGGAAGGCCACCCTGCGGGTCGGCGGCACGGAACACGAGCTCGAGCCGGGGGTGTGGGCCCGCGTCGGTCCCGACGAGAAGCGCAAGCTGATCACGGGCGACGAGCCCGCGCGGGTGCTGGCGGTCGGCGGGACGCCCGGCCAGGTCTATGAGGCTCCGGAGTTCACCCACGAGGGCTCGACGGCGATGCCGATGCTGAAGAAGGAGCTGGAAGCCCACTAGCCCCCCGGCCGGGAGCGCCCGGCTAGCGGAACAGGTCTCGCTCGGCGGAGCGCTGCTGCGCCGCGGCGCCGGGCCCGTCCTCGGCGCTGACCAGGTGGCCGAGCCCCGCGACCACGGCCCCGGGCACTCCCGAGTCCTTGTCGCGGACCAGGTCGGCGGCGCCCGCCACCTCGTCGGCGACCGAGATCGCGGTCGCGGCCAGTCTGCGCCCTTGCGCGTCGGCGCGGCCGCGCCAGTCGTCGAGCGGGGTCAGGCCTGCGCAGCCGATCGCCACTTCTGACTGCCCGAGCCTCCACGGGCGCCCGAAGCTGTCGGCGATGACGACGGCGGGCGCCGCCCCCGACGCCTCGCGGACCTCGGCCCTGATGCGCCTCGCCGAGGCGTCGGCGTCCTCGGGCAGCAGCGCCACCCACCCCTCGCCGGGCAGGTTCGAGGAGTCGATGCCGGCGTTGGCGCAGATCCACCCGGTCCGGGTCTCGGTGATCAGCACGCCCGGCTCGGCGCGCACCACCTCGCGGCTCTCGGAGAGGATCAGCTCGACCAGCTCGGGGCGCTTGCCGGTCAGCTCCGCCAGCCCCCGCGCGCGGTCGCCCGGATCGACGTCGGCGAGCCGGCGCAGGCGCCCCTCGGCCTTGGAGACGACCTTGTGCGAGAGGACCACGATCTCGTCGGCCGCGGGCTCGCCGGCGGCAGCGACCAGTCGGCCCAGCTCGTCACCCCGGCCCACCTCGCCGATGCCGGCCAAGGGCCGCACCCGCAGCTCGCGGGCGCTCATTCGCCCGCGCCGGGGAGCGCTAGGCGGCGGTCGGCTGGGACTCGGATGCGTCCTGCGCGGCGTCCGCCCCGAACTCCCACAGCACCTGGGCGCTGCGCAGCGCCCGCTCGGGAGAGAGCAGCAGCGCGTCGCGGAGCAGATACATGTCCTCCGGCGTATCGAGGTCGAGGGCCAGCGATTCGAGCTCCTCGTAGGCGAAGCTGATCCCGGCCGCGCGGGCGCGGGAGATGTGACGCGCGCAGCTGTCGGGGCCGAAGGCGGGCTCGAATGCATCCGGGGGCGAGAGCACGAGGGCGTTGGTGCCGCTGCCGTGCCGGTCGGGCACGATCAGCGCCGCCCGCGGGGTGATGCCGAGCCGGTCGTCGATCTCGGCGGCATCCATCATCGGGCAGTCGGTGGGCAGGATCGCGACGCGGTCGGCACCCAGCCCGAGCGCGGTCTCGACGCCGGCGCTGGCCGCGGAGGAGTGCCCCGAGTCCTCGCTCTGCTCCACCAGCCGATTCCCGAGCCAGCGCGACCACCGTGCCACGGCGGGGTCCGAGGCGACCACCAGCGTCTCGTCCAGCCTGCGGCACTGGCGCAGAGTGCTGAGCGCGTCGAGGAATGTCGCCTCCGCCAGGCGAAGCCGCTGCTCCGGCTGGAGCAGGCCGGCGAGGCGGGTGTACGCGGTGTCTAGCCGCTTGACTGGGAGGATGGCGACGGTTTTCATCCGCTCTTTCCGGGAATTTAGCGGTCATTTCAATCCGGCGGCGAAGTCAAGGGTCCGAACGGCCAGGGAGCGGCGCCCACCTGGTCCCTCCATCAGCGTCGGGCAGACGAGCGACTCGACCCCGTCGGGCGGCTTGGGATCGTCCTCGTCGCAGACGATCCCGTCCAGCAGCCCCTCGTACATCGAGGCGATGCCCGCCGCGCTCGAGGGCCGCCCGAGGGCGCGCATGAACGCGTCGGTGGGCCCCTTGACGGCGGCGCCGGCCACGAACGGGCTCACCGCCACGACTGGCGCGGGCGCCGCCACGAGGGCTTCGCGCAGGCCCTCGATCGCGAGGATCGGGCCGATCGAGATCACGGGGTTCGAGGGGCCGATCACGATCGCGTCGGCGCCCTCGATCGCCGCGAGGACCTGGGGCGTGGGCTCGGCCTCGCGGATGCCCTCCAGTTCGACTCCCTCGATCGCGGGCTCGCCGCGGTCGGCGACCAGGAACTCCTGCAGGCCTCGCCAGCCGGCGTCCGTCCGCACGCGCGTGCGCACGCGCTGCTCGCACATGGGCAGCACCTGGGCCCGCACGCCCAGCGCCCGCGCGATCTGGGCCTGGGCGGCGGTCCGGCTGCCGCCCTCGGCGACGAAGGTGGTGCGATAGAGGCAGGTGGCGAGGTCGCGGTCGGTCAGCCGGAACCAGCCTGGGGCGCCGAGCTGCACGAGCCGCTCGAAGACGGTCGAGCTGTCGTCCTTGATCCCCCAGCCCTGCTCCTCGTCGATCTCGTCGGCCAGCCAGTAGGTGATGAGGTCGGGATCGGGCGAGACGTCCACTCCCAGCAGGTCGACGTCGTCACCGGTGTTGGCGATCACCGCGAGCCCGTCGCCCAGAAGGTCCTGGATGCCCGCCGCCAGCTTCGCGCCGCCGGTGCCGCCCGCCAGCACTACGCAGCGGTCGATCGCGGTCATCGCTTCTGCCCACCCACGGGCACGGAGATCAGGCCCAGTGGTCGGCGTCGGGCAGGCCCGTCACCCGGAGGCCGGCGCGGGCCTTGTAGCGGGCGTTGATGGAGATCAGCATCGGCGTCAGGGTCTCGACGATGCGCGCCATCTCCAGCGGGCCCGCGTTCACGGCGCGCAGGCCCTCGATCTCCTCGATCAGGGCCGCCACCCGCGCCTTGTCGGCCTTGCGGTCGCCGCAGATGAGGATGTCCTCTGAGACGTCGTCGCCCTCGGCCAACGCGGCCGCGCTCACCGTGTGCAGCGCCGAGATCACCGTGACGCCCTCGGGCGCCATCTCCTGGGCCTGCTGGGCCGCCGATCCCTGCCATACCCCCAGCGTGCGCGTGGCCTTGCCGCTGACGGCGGCGGCGACGGGGACGGTGCAGTCCACCAGCAGTTGACCATCGGTGAGCGCCTCGCGCAGGTTGTTGAGCGTCTCCGACTGGGCGCGGAAGGGAACCGTGAGGAAGACGATCGGGCCCCGCTGAGCGGCATCGCCGTTCTCGCAGCCCTCGACCTTCGCGCCGGGCACCGCCTCGGCGACCCTCGCCGCCGCCTCGGTGGCCCGATCGGCCTTGCGCGATCCGATCACGATCTCTCGCCCGGCCCGGGCCCAGCGCAGAGCCAGCCCGTAGCCCAGCGCGCCGGTGCCGCCGATGATCGGGATCGGGTCGCTCACCGGCGGAACCCTAGAGATGAATAGGCTCTCGCCGCGATGAGGCTGGAGGGGCGCAAGGCGCTGGTGACCGGCGGCGCCTCGGGTATCGGCGCGGCGATCGCGCGGCGCCTCGCGGCCGAGGGCGCCCAGGTCACCATCGGGGATCTCAACCTCGACGGCGCGGCGAAGGTCGCGGGCGAGATCTCCGGGCTGGCGATCGAGCTGGACGTGACCGACCTGGGCTCGGCGCAGGCCGCGGTCCAGAGCGCCGGCGCCCCGATCGACATCCTCGTCAACAACGCGGGCACCGACGAGTTCGGCTTCTTCGTGGACATGACCCCGGAGCGCTGGGAGAAGGTGATCGCGGTGAACCTGACCGGCGTCTTCAACTGCACGCACGCCGCCCTGCCCGGCATGCAGGAGGCCGGCTACGGGCGCATCGTCAACATCGCCTCCGAGGCGGGCCGCGTGGGCTCGAAGGGCTCCGCCGTCTATTCGGCGGCCAAGGGGGGAGTCATCGCCTTCACCAAGGTGATCGCCCGCGAGGGCGCGCGCTTCGGCATCAACGCCAACGGCATCGCCCCCGGGCCGATCGAGACGCCGCTGCTGATGGCGGCTCTGGAGTTCGGCGAGATCGGCGAGAAGATCATCGAGAACATGAAGGCCGGCACCCAGCTTCGCCGCATGGGCAAACCGGAGGAGGTCGCCGCCGCTGTCGCCTTCTTTGCCTCTGACGACGCCTCCTACGTCACCGGGGAGATCCTCGGCGTTTCGGGTGGAATGGGGATGGTGGGCTGAGTGGCCCTCGAGGTGGGGATCGAGCGGACCGACGAATTCACGGTCGAGGACCGCCTGGTGACGGACGTCGGCGGGACGATCGGGGTCAGCGTGCTCTCCACCCCCGGCATGATCGGGATGATGGAGCGGACGGCCGCGATCCTCTCGCTCCAGAACCTGCCTGAGGGAAGGGCGACGGTCGGCTTCGAGGTCTGCGTGAAGCACGTCGCGGCCGCCGCCGAGGGTTCGAACTGCACCGTCAGCGCGAAGCTGAACGAGATCGCCGAGGAGCGCAAGCTTCGCTTCGACGTGGAGGTGAAGGAGGGCGAGCGCACGATCGGGGTCGGCACCCACGAGCGCCGGGTGATCGAGGTCGGCGAGGTGAAGGGCTAAAGCGGGTTTCGAGGCTAGGCTGAGTCCGATGGCTCCGTCGCTGCCAGATCAGGTGCGAATCCGCGAGGTCGGGCCTCGCGACGGGTTCCAGAACGAGCCCGAGGTGATCCCGACAGCCGAGAAGGTGCGCCTGATCGGAATGCTCGCCGACGCCGGCCTGAAGCGGATCGAGGTGACCTCGTTCGTGCGGCCCGACGTGATCCCGCAGCTCTCCGACGCGACCGAGGTGCTGGCGGCGATCGAGCCCCGTGACGGCGTCGCCTACTCGGTGCTGATCCCGAACCGCAAGGGGCTGGAAAACGCCCTGCCCTGGATCGAGCGCTTCCAGGAGGCGAACTTCTTCCTCAGCGCCAGCGAGACCCACAACCGCAAGAACGTCAACCGCTCCGTCGCGGAGTCGCTGGCCGACCTCGAGGGGACGATCAGCGCCGCCTCGCGCGCGGGTCTGCGCTGCGAGGGGGTGATCTCGGTCAGCTTCGGCTGCCCGTACGAGGGGAAGGTCGCGCCCGAGCGCGTCTTCGAGATCGCCAAGCAGCTCGCTGATTTCGGATGCGAGGAGGTCTCGTTCGGCGACACGACGGGGATGGCGAACCCGCGCCAGGTCGGCGGGTTCTTCGAGGCGGCTCGGGAGGCGGTGGACGGGGTGGAGCTGACCGCCCACTTCCACAACACGCGCGGCCAGGGCCTCGCAAACGTGCACGCCGCCTTGGGCGCGGGCGTCGATTCCTTCGAGAGCTCCTTCGGCGAGCTGGGGGGCTGCCCGGTGCCGCCGGGCTCCACGGGCAACATCGCGACCGAGGACCTGGTCTCGATGCTCGAGGAAATGCATATCGACACCGGTATCGACTTGACCGCGCTGCTCGAGGCCTCGCGCGCCGCCCAGGAGGTGATCGGCCGCCCGCTCGGAGCGCACTCGATCGTCGCCGGGCCGGTGGACTGGAGCGGGGAGGGCTGAGCCGCTCAGCCGGGCCGCGCTAGGGTGATCGCCATGAAGAGCGACGCCTTTCGCGCGGCGGCCGAGGCCAAGGACTTCTCGGCGATCGAGGAGCTCTTCGCCGAGGACGTCAGCTTCCGCAGCCCGGTGGTGTTCAAGCCCTACGAGGGGCGTGAGGCGGTGGCGACGCTGCTCGGCGCCGTGGTGCAGGTGTTCGAGGACTTTCGCTACACCGACCAGACCGAGACGGGCGACACGGCGACCCTCGCCTTCAGCGCCCGGGTCGGCGACCGCGAGCTCGACGGCATCGACCTGCTCCGATTCGATGCCGACGGCAGGATCCGCGAGATGGCGGTGTACGCGCGGCCGATGAGCGGCGTGCACGCCCTCGCCGAGGGGATGAAGGCGAAGCTCGAGGCGCTGGGCGCGGCGTAACCGCGCCTGCGCGGTCGGCTTAGCTGACTAGGGGCAGGTCCGGCCGGCGCAGGAGCGGAGCTGCTCCAGGCGGGCGTCCAGCTCGGCCCGCAGCGCGGCGTGTGCGGGGCTCGCGTGCAGGCTCTGGAGCTGGAAGGGATCGGCGGCGAGGTCATACAGCTCGGTCTCGCCGCTGCCGTGCTCGAGATAGACCCAGCTGCCGCGGCGGATCCCGGCCGCGGGCGGGAAATAGTTCTCGAACAGGAGCTCTCGCCCCGCCCCGGCTGAGGGCTTCGCGGCCAGCGGGAGGAGCGATTTCCCGTCGATCGGGTGCCGCGCCCGCACCTTGGTCAGCTTCAGGACCGTGGGGGCGAGGTCGGCGTTGGTGACGAGCTGGCTTCGCACCGCGCCGGCGGGGAACCCCGGGCCGCGGACGATCAGCGGCACCCGCAGGGACTCCTCGTAGAGATACTCCTTGAACAGCAGCCGGTGGGCGCCGAGCTGCAGGCCGTTGTCGGAGGTGAAGACGATGTAGGTCCGCTTCAGGTCCCCGGTCTTTCTCAGCCTGGCGACGATGCGGCCGACCGCGTCGTCCACCGCCAGCAGGCTCTCGCGACGGCCGCGGTAGCGGACCTCTATGTCGGCGAGCTGCTCGGGGGTGAGCCGGTCCTGGTCCTGGACGAAGGACGGCTTGTCGGAGACGTCGGCCTCGTCGAAGTTCGGGGTCCGCGGCGCCTGTGCGCCCTCGAAGCGGCCGAAGTGGCGCAGGGCGGGGGTCGGGTCGCGCGTGGCTCCCGGGAACCGGCCCGCCTCTCCGTGGGGGGCGGTCGGGGTGAACCAGAGGAAGAACGGCTTGGGACTGGGAGCGCGCCGCTTGATGAAGTCGATCGCCTTCGCGGCGAGGACGTCGGTCTGGTAGTTGACCGGGCCGTCGCCGTAGAAGCGCGTCTTGCCGTTCTCGTTCAGCTTGTAGCGGTAGCGGTACTGGTCGGAGCCGCCGGTCAACGCGTACCACTCGGTCCAGCCCGGTGGGATCTCGCGCGCGTCGGCGGTGCGCTCGGCGATCCCGTCGTCGATGCCGTAGCCGTTCAGGTACTTGCCCACGAGCGCCGTCTTGTACTTGGCGCGGCGCAGCCAGACCGGGAGGGTGCTGGCGTGGTCCAGGAACTGGTAGCCGGTCTGGGTGCCGGGGCCGAAGTTGAACAGCACCCCGTGGTTGTGGGCGTACTGGCCGGTGAGGAAGGTGGCCCGCGAGGGACAGCAGAGCGGTAGCGAGACGTAGCTGTTGGCGAAGGTCGTCCCGGCGGCGCCGAGTCGCTTGGCGACGCTCCGCATCCCCACGAGGGAGTTCTCCTGGTCGTCGGTCATGACGAC
The DNA here is from genome assembly GCA_963813725.1 of uncultured Solirubrobacterales bacterium. Classification (GTDB taxonomy): domain Bacteria; phylum Actinomycetota; class Thermoleophilia; order Solirubrobacterales; family 70-9; genus VGBV01. The sequence continues at coordinate 22,785 of CAWFAI010000007.1, read as the reverse complement.
GACGATGTTCGGCCGCTTCTGGAGGCGCTTGGCGCGCTCGCCGGCGCGCTCGTGGTCGGGCTTGGCCGCGCCCGCAAGCGGGGGCGGCGAGGGCGCCCAGCGCGCCCAGTGCGCACGTCGCCACGCCGACGCGCAACCACTGGTGTCTGCGAAGGGACATCTGACCAAGGGGCGGGTCCCAGGACGCATCTCACGCCCCTGCCTGGACCCGAATGCGCAAAACGATAGCTACCCTCCCCGACCGTCCAGACCCTGAGAAGGAGGAACGTTCTCGCATGTCAGCTGACAGCGTCAACGGCATCAGCAAGGTCGGCGTCCTCGGCTGTGGCCTGATGGGCCACGGGATCGCGCAGATCTGCGCCCAGGCGGATTGGGACGTCATCGTGCGCGAGGTCGACCAGGAGAAGCTCGAGGCGGGAATGGCCAAGATCGAGAAGCAGCTCGCCAGGGCGGTCGAAAAGGGCAAGCTCGAGCAGGGGGACGCCGACGCGATCCGCGCCCGGATCACTCCCACGCTCGACTACGCGGACCTCGCCGACTGCGACCTGGTGATCGAGGCGATCACCGAGGACCTCGACGGCAAGCTCGAGATGTGGAAGGAGGTGGACGGCATCGTCAAGGACGAGGCCTATTTCGCCACCAACACCTCGTCACTGCCGGTGGCCACGCAGGCCGAGGCGACCAAGCGTCCCGAGCGCTTCCTGGGCCTTCATTTCTTCAACCCCGCGCAGGTGATGCCGCTGCTGGAGGTCGTGCGGGCCGAGGGCTCGAGCGACGAGGCCGTGCAGCTCGGGATGGATCTGGGCGAGAAGCTCGGCAAGACCACGGTCGCAGCCGGCGATAACCGCGGCTTCATCGTCAACCGGCTGCTGGTGCCCTACATGTTCGACGCGATCCGGGCCCACGAGCAGGGCGTGGGCTCGATCGAGGACATCGACACCGGGATGATGGCCGGCGCCAGCCACCCGATGGGCCCGCTGACCCTGTCGGACTTCGTCGGGCTCGACACCCTGGTCGCGATCTCCGAGGTGATGGCGGACGCCTATGGCGAGGACCGCTTTGCCGCGCCCGAGACCCTGAAGCGGATGGTCGCTGCAGGTGATCTTGGGCGCAAGACCGGCAAGGGGTTCTACGATTACTCGGGCGAGAACCCGGTCCCGGTCGACTCCGGGGCCTAGGTAGGAAGAAGCCATGAGCGTCGACCAGACGAGCCTCGATCGGATCAGGAACGCGACGTTCCCCACCTCGCGGCGCGGCTACGACAAGCACGAGGTCGAGAAGTTCCTGGCCCGGCTGGCCGACTGGCTGGAGACCGGCGGCGGCGACGAGTCGCGCTCCGACGCGGTCAAACGCGAGCTGGAGCGGGTGGGCGAGCGCACCGGCGCGATCCTGTCCCAGGCCGAGGAGGCCGCCCAGCAGATCCGCGGCGAGGCCGAGGCCCTTGCCCGCGAGACGATCGACGAGGCCAACGCCCAGGCCGAGAAGGCACGCAAGGAGGCTGACGCCCACTCGGAGAAGGCTCGGGCCGAGGCAGACGCCTACGCCGAGCAGACCCGCGCCGATGCCGACGCGGACGCCGCCGAGGCGATCGCCGACGCCGAGGCTCAGGCCCGCCGCATCGTCGAGGAGGCGACGCGGCGGCGCGAGGACATCGAGGCCGTGATCGCCGACCTCGTCCGCCGGCGCGACGAGGTCCTGGAGGACACCGAGGAGCTGAGCGGCAGACTCAGCGACGTGGTGGACGAGCACCGCCCGGCCGAGGGGGCCGATCACTCCGACGTTCCAGGCGAGCTCGATCCGCTGAAGCGCGAGGAAGAGCCCGCCGGGGACGAGGCGCTCGACCAGGAACCCGGGCTCGACCAGGACCCGGAGCCCAAGACCGAGCTGAGCGGGAGCCCAAGCCTGGCCGCTCAGTCCCCCCTAGGCCGGGATTCCAGCATGACTGAGATCCGCTCGGCCCTGGACGCCGCCCTGGAGGGCGGGCCCGAGCGACACCGCCGCAAGATCGCCGAGCAGCAGAAGCTGCCCGTGCGCGAGCGCGTCGAGCGCCTGCTCGACTCCGACACCCTGGCCGAGGACGGCCTGCTCGCGAACTGGGAGCAGGAGGGCCTGGGGGCCGACGGGGTCGTCACCGGGACGGGGACGATCGGGGGCAGGCCGGTGGCGCTGATGGCCAACGACCCGGCCGTCAAGGCGGGCTCCTGGGGCCCCAAGACCGTCGAGAAGATCCTCCGCATCCAGGAGCGCGCCCTGCGCAACCAGATCCCGATGATCTATCTGGTGGACTCGGCCGGCGCCCGCATCACCGACCAGGTGCGGATGTTCCCCGGCCGCCGGGGCGCCGGGCGCATCTTCCACACCCAGGTCCGCCTCTCGGGCCAGGTGCCGCAGGTCTGCCTGCTGTTCGGCCCCAGCGCGGCGGGCGGCGCCTACATCCCGGCCTTCTGCGACGTCGTGATCATGCGCGACGGCAACGCGTCGATGTACCTCGGCTCGCCGCGGATGGCGCAGATGGTGATCGGCGAGGAGGTGACGCTGGAGGAGATGGGGGGCGCCCGCATGCACACCGCCACCTCGGGATGCGGTCACTTCCTGGCCAAGACCGACGAGGACGCCATCGACCTGGCCAAGCGCTACCTCTCCTACATGCCCGGCAACTGGCGGGAGGCGCCACCGTCGGCGCCCCCGGCCGAGCCGGGATCGCAGACGAGCGTCTCGGAGGTCGTTCCCACCGACCCCAAGCCGGCCTTCGACGTCGCCGAGCTGATCGACTCGGTCGTCGACAACGGCAGCTTCCTCGAGGTGTCCGCGCGCTGGGCGAAGGAGCTGGTCACCGGCTACGCCAGGCTCGAGGGGCGCGCGATCGGGGTCGTCGCCAACCAGCCCAAGCACAAGGGCGGGGTGCTGTTCGTGGACTCGGCCGACAAGGCCGCACGCTTCATCTGGGCCTGCAACGCCTTCAACCTGCCGTTGCTGTTCCTCGCCGACGTGCCCGGCTTCATGATCGGCAAGGACGTCGAGCGGCAGGGAATCATCCGCCACGGCGCGAAGATGATCAGCGCGGTCTCCGAGGCCACCGTCCCGAAGATCTCGGTGATCGTCCGCAAGGCCTACGGCGCCGGCCTCTACGCGATGGCCGGACCCGCATTCGAGCCCGACGCCTGCATCGCGTTGCCCCAGGCCCAGATCGCCGTCATGGGCCCCGAGGCCGCGGTAAATGCGGTGTTCTTCAACCAGATCCAGGAGATCTCGGATGAGGCCGAGCGCGAGGCCTTCGTCAAGGCCAAGCGCGAGGAGTACTCGGAGGACATCGACATCCTCCACCTCGCCTCGGAGCTGGTCGTGGACGCCGTGATCGAGCCGGACTCGCTGCGCGACGAGCTGATCCGCCGCTTCGCCCTTGCCGAGGGCAAGGACCGCGGCTTCGCCGAGCGGCGAAACCCGGTCACACCGGTCTAGGCGAAGCTGGCGGCGCCCGCGAGCCGCTCAGCTCGCGGGGAGTGTCTCCGGGCCGAGATCCCGGTTGCCCGAGCGCGCCCGGCGGGCCGGGAACGGGACCAGGGACTCGCTCTCGGTGTCCCACAGCTTCAGCCGGAATGTCTCGAGGCTGCTGCGGAGCGTGACCACCGGAGCGTTCCGGAACATCCCATGGTTCTCGTGCGCGGCGCGGAGGTTGTAGTTCGGGATTTTCGCGCTCAGGTGGTGAACGTGGTGGAAGTTGGTGTTGCCGATTGCCCAGGCGAGCGGGCGCGGCAGCTGGAGGTAGGAGCTGCCCTGCAGCGCGGCCAATTCGAACTTCCACTCGCCGGAGGACTGGTAGTAGGTGTCCTCGTACTGGTGCTGGACGTAGAGCAGGTAACCGCCCACGGCTCCGCCGGCCACCAGCGTGATCCCCTGGACCAGCAGGAAGGTCTGCCAGCCGACGAGCGCGCTCAGGGCCAGCGCCCAGCCCACGAGCGCGAGGTTGGTGACCACGACGCTCAGCAGGATCCTGCGCGACATCCCCTTCTGGGGGAAGCGCCGTTCGAACAGGAACACGAGGGTCGGCCCGATCGCCAGCATCAGCAAGGGGTTGCGGTAGAGCCTGTAACTGAGGCGACGGGGGCGGGACGCGCTCTCGTACTCCTCGACGGTCATCGTGTTGATCTCGCCGACGCCCCGGTGCTCGAGGTTGCCGGCGTGAGCGTGATGGATGGCGTGCTGCCGCTGCCACCAGCGGTAGGGCGTGAACAGGAAGTAGCCGAGGACGTGGCCCCAGCGGTTGTTCTCCTTGCGCGACGAGAACAGCGAGTTGTGGGTGAGGTCGTGGAAGAGCGAGTAGGTGCGCATCAGGAACACCGTCGCGACCAGGCCGAGGGCGATCGCCAGCGGGGCGCTCGGCTGGATCAGGACGATGAGCCCCCAGATGGCGAGATACGGGATCAGGGCGCTCGCGATCTGGCCGAGGCTGCGGCGGCGGTCGACCTCCAGGTAGGGGGCGAGGTCCTGCTTCCAGCTCTTGCGGGAGGGAACGCTTTCTGGGTTCACGGTGGGTCGGTACGGTGATTCGCCGGGGTCGGATCACGCGGCACCGACGGGCCGGTGCGCGCGGCTCAGGTCGAGCCCGCGAGCTCCACGAAGTAGTCGAGCGAGGAGGGGTTGGCCAGGGAGTCGCGGCTGGCGGCGCGGTCGACGGGCTCGCCCATCAGGATCCGCTTGACCGGGACCTCCAGGACCTTGCCCGAGAGGGTGCGTGGCACTTCGGCGATCGCGAACACCTCGTTCGGCACGTGGCGCGGCGAGCAGCTCTCGCGGATGCTCTTCTTGACCCGATTCACCAGCTCGTCGTCCAGCTCGGCGCCTTCGGCGAGGACCACGAACAGCGGCATCCAGCCCTCGGTTCCCTCCCGCGGGATGTCCACCACCAGCGCGTCGACGACCTCGGGCACGGCCTGCACCGCGCGGTAGATCTCGCTGGTGCCCATGCGCACTCCCTGGCGGTTGATGGTCGAGTCCGAGCGGCCGTAGATGATCGCCGTCCCTCGCGAGGTGATCTCGATCCAGTCGCCGTGGCGCCAGACCCCCGGGTAGGTGTCGAAATAGCTGGCCCGGTACCGCGAACCGTCCTCGTCGCCCCAGAAGAAGACCGGCATCGACGGCATCGGCTCGGTCAGCACCAGCTCGCCGACCTCGTCGATCAGCGGGTTGCCCTGCTCGTCGAAGGACTCGACCTTTGCGCCCAGCGCGCGGCCCTGAAGCTCGCCGCGATAGACGGGCAGGACCGGGACGCCGCCGACGAACGCCGTGCACACGTCGGTGCCACCCGAGGTCGAGAAGAGCCAGGTGTCGCGTCCGACGTGCTCGTAGACCCACTCGAAGCCCTCGGGCGAGAGGGGGGAGCCGGTGGAGCCGACGGCCCGCAGCCGCGAGAGATCCCGTCCCTTCGAGGGCTCGACCCCTGCCTTCATGCAGGCGGCGATGTAGGAGGCGCTGGTGCCGAAGCAGGTGGTGCCGGTGCGCTCGGCCAGGTCCCACAGGACCCCCATGTCGGGATGGCCTGGGTTGCCGTCGTAGAGCACGATCGACGCGGGGGTCAGCAGCACCCCGATCAGGAAGTTCCACATCATCCAGCCGGTCGTCGTGAACCAGAAGACGCGGTCGCCCCCCTGCGCGTCCAGGTGCAGGTGGGACTTCTTCAGCTGCTCCAGCAGGATGCCGCCGTGGCCCTGGACGATCGCCTTGGGCAGTCCTGTCGTCCCCGATGAGTAGAGGACCCAGAGCGGGTGGTCGAAGGGCACTCGCTCGAAGCGCAGCTCGGCGCCCTCTCCCATCTCCGTCAGCTGCCCCCAGGTCATCGGAGGGGCGACGCCGCCGCGCTCCTCCAGGCGGGAGAGGTCGGGCGAGGCGCTGAGGTAGGGGACGACGACGATGCGCTCCAGGCTCGGGATCTGGGCGGCGACGTCGGCGACCGTCTCGAGCCGGTCGAAGTCCTTGCCGCCGTAGCGGTAGCCGTCGACGGCGAACATCACCTTGGGCTCGATCTGGGCGAAGCGGTCCACCACGCTGCCGGGGCCGAAGTCGGGCGAGCAGCTCGACCAGATCGCGCCCAGGCTGGCGGCGGCGAGGAAGGCGACCAGCGCCTCGGCCGCGTTGGGGAGGTAGGCGACGACGCGGTCGCCGCGCCCCACGCCCAGGGCCCTCAGGCCCTCCGCGACCGCGGCGACCTGCTCGCCGAGCTCGCCCCAGCGGATCTCGCTCAGCTCACGCAGCTCGGAGGCGTGGCAGACGGCGACCTCGTCGGGGTCCTTGCCTCGGAAGATGTGCTCGGCGTAGTTCAGCTCCGCGCCCTCGAACCAGCGGGAGCCCGGCATCGTCCGCTCGGGCAGAACCCGCTCGTACGGCGACGCCTCGACGTGGAAGTGGTCCCAGATCGAGGCCCAGAAGTCCTCCAGTTCTGTCACCGACCACTCCCACAGCTCCGCGTAGTCGCCGGCCTCGACCCCGCGCTCGGCGGCGAGCCAGCGCATGTACCGGGTCAGCGCCGAGCGCTCGATCGCCTCGGCGCTCGGCTCCCAGAGCTTCTGGGGCTCTTCGCTCGTCATTGCTGACTCATACCACCGGCGCGCGAGCGGCCTCGCGGTCGACCAGCCGCGCGAGGCCGACGACGAAGTCCGTGCACCGCGTCAGCGCCTGGGGGACGACGCGGTCCGGCGTGTCCTCGTGGGAGTGGTACCAGGGGGGAGGGAGGCCGTCGGCGAGGCCGGTGACGGTGACCGTCCGCCGCCGCCGGACGGCGATGGGAAGCGCGTCGGTGCTGACCGGGGAGCGCACCGCCCTCGCCGGGTTGCCGGGGTCGGCCGCCGAGAGCGCCTCGCACAGCTCGATCAGGGTCGGGTCCATGGCTGTGCTGATCACGGGGCCCTCGCTGGTTATGTAGTGGACGCTGCCGTAGGAGACCGAGTCGACGTTCAGGAACACGGTGCGCTCGAAGTCGAGCCGCTTGCGGTTGTCGCGGAGGAACCCCCGCATGCCCTCGTCCAGGCATTCCTCGGCGCCCGTCAGCAGCACCCAGACGTCGAGGTTCTGGGGTGGCTCGGCCTGCAGCCGCTCGGCGGCTGAGAGCACGGCCGCCACCCCCGAGGCGTTGTCGTAGGCGCCGGGGACGATGGCCGAGAGGGCGATGTCGAGGAGAAGGAAGACCGAGACGACCAACAGCACCGTGGGGAAGAGCTGGACGATCGAGATCCAGCCGGGTTCGAAGCCGGCCATCCGGGCGCCCAGGATCGCCAGCAGCGGGGCCATCCCTCCCCAGAAGATGAGGCGCCAGGGGCCGAGCAGCAGGCGGCCGCGCTCGCTCAGCCGGCGCGCCGCGCGCAGGCCGCGCTCGCCGAAGACGTAGCCCGAGCGCGCTGCGTCGTAGTGGGCGACCAGCACCAGCCGCATCGGGGCCTCCGGGCGGTCGCCGGGTGAGACGACGTTCTGCGAGGCGCGTCGGAAGAAGAGCGAGCGCGCCAGATAGAAGCGGGTGTTCAGGTCGAGGTACATCGAGGTCGCGGCCAGCAGGACGAGGGCGAAGCCGATCGCGGGATCGACGGTGACCAGGACGCTGCCCGCCACCGCGAGGGCGGCGTGCAGCGCGTGCACGAGCGCGTACTGAGGGTGGACGTAGGTCGGCTCGACGTGGACGCTGCGACCCATCGCCCGCAGCCTGCCGCCGAGCATGTTGGCCGCCCGCCGCTCGGCGTCGGTGCCGGGCCCGCGCCCCTCGATCGAGCACAGCTCCCGGATCAGCTCCATGCGTCCCGCCTCGTCCACAGCGGGCGATTATCGCCGGATCGCGGGGCTATCGTTCCCGACGCTGCCGGAGTGGCGGAACTGGCGATACGCGCGGCACTCAAAATGCCGTGTCCTTCGGGACATGTGGGTTCGAATCCCACCTCCGGCATATGTGCGGGCGATTCACGCTCACAGACCCCGATCCGCGGCTGCTCAAGTTCCGCTTCGACCTGCGCGAGATGGCGCAGGCCGAAGGGGAGAAGCCGCGCTTCAACGTCGCGCCCACGGACCCGGTGCTGGCGGTGCGCCTGGACAAGGAGGGGGAGAGGGAGCTGGGGCGGCTGCGCTGGGGCCTTGTCCCCCACTACGCGGACCCGGCGAAATGGGACCGGCTGCTGATCAATGCCCGGGCCGAGACGCTCGCCGAGGCGCCGGCGTTCAAGCACGCCTTCAACGACGGTTTCCGTTGCCTGATCGTCGCCGACGGCTTCTACGAGTGGCAGCAGACCGACAAGGGCAAGCAGCCGTTCTGGATCCACCGACCCGACCGCGAGCCCTTCGCGTTCGCGGGCCTGTGGGCGCGCGCCGTCGGTCCCGATGAGAAGAAGCTGTACTCGTGCGCGATCGTCACCTGCCCGCCCAGCGAGCAGATCGCGCCCATCCACGACCGCATGCCCGTAATCCTCGACCGCGAGGACGAGGCGGGATGGCTGGATCGCGAGACGGCCGGGGACGAGCTGATGGCGATGCTGCAGCCGGCCGAGGAACTCGAGCTGACCGAGGTCTCGGAGGCCGTCAACAGCGTGCGCGAGGACGGCCCGCACCTGCTGGACCCGCCCCTGCAGCTGTTCTGATCAGCGGCGCTTCCTCCGCGGTCCCAGTGCTTCGCCGCCCTTCGGGCGGCTCACGCGTCCGGGAGCGCCTAGTCCGGGACCTCTTCGCCGATCGGGCGCTCTTCCTCGACGTGCCAGTTCTGGTTGAAGGCGACCATGGCTACGGCGATCAGGATCACCTGCAGGGGCACCATCAGCAGCGCCAGCAGGCCGAGCAGCTCCTCGGGGAGGGCCGGGCTGTCGAGCCCGTCCTTGGCGCGGTCGAACCAGGCGGGCGCGGCGATCGCGCAGAAGATCGCGAGGATGATCGACAGCGCCGCCGCGACGGGCAGGACGCCGCGGTTCCAGCGGCTGACCAGGTAGGCGAACAGGAGGTACAGCAGCACGTAGGCGACGGCGAACATCTTGCCGCCCTCCAGGCGCTCCCAGCCGCCGACGGTGATGATGAACGCGACCACGGCCGAGATCAGGAGCAGCAGGACGACGAGCGCTTTCGCGCTCTTCGACTCGGACTTCTCCCTATTGGGCCGCCAGAGCTCGTATCCAGGGCGGATCGCTCCCGCTTCCACAGCCGGGAGCATATGTTCTCGGCGGGACGAGCGCGAAGGTCGTTCGCGCCATGCGGGCGGAGGGACTCGAACCCCCAAGCTCTTTCGAGCACCGGCACCTAAAGCCGGCCTGTGTACCAGTTCCAGCACGCCCGCTCGCGCCTGATTCTACGGCTGGGCCTCCCTCATCGGCCCGGGTGTGCTCGCGCCCTCGTCGCCCGCGGCTCCGGATACCCCCAGGCCGGGACTATCTGACCAGTCGCTGCACGCGATAGCTCTTGACGCCGCGCGGCGTCTCCACCTCGACGGCCTCGCCCGCCGGGGTGTCCATCAGCGCGCGGCCGACGGGCGACTCGGCCGACAGTCGCCCCTCGGCGAGGTTCGCCTCCGTCGATCCCACCAGGGTCCAAGTCTCAACTCTTTCCGCGGCCTCGTCGATCACTTCGGCCGTGCGGCCGAATGCGAACACGTCCGCATCGGTGTCGGCCTCCACCACGACCGCGCCTTTGAGCTTGCCCCGCAGCCGCTTGATCTTGGTCTCGAGGTGGGCCTGGTCGTTCTTGGCGATGTGGTACTCGGCGTTTTCGCTGAGGTCGCCGAGCTCGCGGGCGGCCTTGATCCGCGCGGCCATCCGCTGGCGCGCCGGGCCCTCGAGCTCCTCGATCTCGGCCCGCAGGTCATCGATCCCCTGTGGGGTGATCGGCTCGCCGCTGGGTTGTTCGTTGGGAGTCATCGCGCGTGGAAGCGGGGCACCCAGGACTCGAACCTGGAATCGCCGACTTTGGAGGCCGGTGCCTTAGCCAATTTGGCCAGTGCCCCTCGGCTGAGAATCCTAGCCGCGGCCCCCGGCCGTGCAGCTTGGCGGGTTACTCACGCTATGCGTTACTTACCCGCCACGCCGGCGCCCTAGCGGCGCTTCGGCTTGGCATTGCGCTTCGGCTTGGCCTTCTTCTTCGGCAGCGGCACGGGGTCGGGGCCCGCCTCGGTGCGGCAGGTGGCCGAGCGGCAGGTGGCGAGGGTCACGAGCTGGCCGAAGAGGAACTTGCGCACGAAGCGGTAGCGCGGGTCGGCGTGCTTGGAGCGGAGCTGGGCGGGGTCGAGCAGGAGGTCGTACAGCTCGCTCTGGCCGTTCGCGTAGAGCACGTAGAGGTAGCGGCTGGTGCGCACGGCGCGGTAGGCCGGCGCGAAGTTGCCGTTGGCGACGGTCTTGGTCGCCATCTTCTCCTGGTCGAGGTTCTTCACGCCCTTCAGGCCGGCGACCTTGACCTTGGCCACCTTGGCCGCCGAGACGCTCGCGGTCTGGGGGTCGAAGCCGGCGTTGCCCTGGCCGGGGCCGGTGTCGGCCTCCAGCAGCAGCGGCCGGGTCGAGCGCAGCAGCGGGTTCTGCGCGAAGGGCAGGAAGGAGCGCCCGTCGGCGTTCGGGTCGGTGGTGGCGGTGGCGATCTCCCTGATCGTCTGCGGGATGTCGATGGCCGACACCAGCTCGTCGCTCTGGACCCCAGCCGTGATCCCGGGGCCGCGGATCATCAGGGGGACGCGCGAAGAGGGCTCATAGGCCAGGTACTTGCCTCCGGCGATCCGGTGCTCGCCCCTGAAGAACCCGTTGTCCGAGGCGAAGATGATGTAGGTGTCGTCGATCAGGCCCTCCTGCGAGAGCTCGGCGACGATGTCGCCCACAGCCTCGTCCACCGAGAGCAGCTGCTCCAGCCGGCGCCGCCGCTCTGACGCGATCGTCTGCTTCAGGCTCTTGCCCAGCCGCTTGCGCGCCTGCTTCTGCAGCCACTTGGGCTTGTCGGAGAGGTCCTTCTCGTCGAAGGCCTGCAGCTTCGGCAGCGCCGCGGCCGACAGGGTGAAGAGGTGGCGCGGCGCCGGGTCGAAGGGACCGTGCGGGGCGTTGAACCAGACGTTCATCATGAACGGCGTCTCCGGCGCTGCCGCGCCGTCGATGAAGTCGACCGCCTTGTCGCCCAGCACGTCGGTCTGGTACTCGTCGGTCTGGTCGCCGTAGAAGGTCAGCTCGGGGGTGTCGCCGGGCCCCTCCTTCTCGATCAGCGAGTAGTTGAAGTAGAGCGGCCCCTCCGAGACCTTGCCGTACCACTCGTCCCAGCCCGTCGGGGACCGGCAGGGGCAGGGGCGGCCCGATCGCGTACCCGTTCACGTACTTGCCGATGTGGACGTTGTAGTAGCCGTCGTCCTGGAGCTGGGTGGCGATGGTGTTCGACTCGTGCGGAACCAGCCGCTCCCAGCCCCCGAACGGCCCGCCGTTCCCGCGCACGCCGTGGTTGTGCATGTACTCGCCGGTCAGCATGCTGGCCCGCGAGGGGCAGCAGAGGGGGTAGGGGATGTAGGCGCGCGTGAAGGTCATCCCCTGTCCGCCGATCAGCGCCTGGGTGTTGGGCATCGCGGCCAGCTCGGTCGCCGACTGGTCGTCGGTGAGGATGAAGACGACGTTGTCGCCGGGCGCGCCCTCGGCCTCGTTGTCGCCCGCGAGCGCGACGGCCAGCGACCCGGCGAGCGCCAGCACGGCAGCCGCCAGCGCCGCCGGCCGGCGGGCGCGGGAGATCGTGCTGTCCGTGGAGAGCGCGCGCATCTGTCGAGGCTGCTGAGCCGGATCCGGCCCTTCGCCCCCCTTGAAACCGTGCATCGGCTGCGAGTTTCGGACCCTTGACCCGTGGCCAGGCTAGCTAGTTTCTCGGCGTAGAATCAGCGCCGCGCGGGCGAGGTGTTAACGGTTGCACGTGAGCCTTCCAAGCTCGAGGAACGGGTTCGATTCCCGTCGCCCGCTTGCCCCTAGGATTGGGCACACATAGGCGGTTCCGCGGAACCGCCGCACACGCATCGGGGCGTGGCGCAGTCTGGTAGCGCATTCGGCTGGGGGCCGAAAGGTCGCTGGTTCAAATCCAGTCGCCCCGATTGTTTCCTGGTCCGCGAAGGTTCAGAGCGCCTGCCGGATGTACGCGCTGAGCGCGGCATGGCCCTGCTCCATCACCGTGCGGTCGGCGATCCGCTGCTCGCGGAATGCCAGCTCGAGTATTCGGTCGCCGAGTTCGACGAGCACTACGAAGATCAGCCGGTCGGCGTCGGCGGGGATCACCCCGGCGGCGATCAACGCTTTGCGGGTCCGGTCGGCGAGGACCTGGCTGCGCCGGTGAACCTCGCGCGCGACGGCGGGGGAGTGCCTGCCGCCGAACCACAGCTCCAGCGCACCTGGATGCGCCTCGAAGTACGCGACGTGCAGCTCGAGCTCGTGGCCGATCAACTCCTCGACTGACTTCGAGGGATGGCTTAGCTCGGCGGCCTGGACATACGCGTCGAGGTCGGTCAGGTGACGTTCGACGAGACGATCGAGGATCTCTTCGCGATCAGCGAAGAACCGGTAGAGGGAGGGGTATGCGACGCCGGCTCGCTCGGCGATCGCGCGCGTGGTCGCCGCCTCCACGCCGGACTTGTCGACTATCGCTGCCGCGGCGTCGAGGATCCGCGTCACCGTGGCGCGGCTTCGTTCCTGAACCGGCTCGCGGCGCTGGCGGGTGGTGCTGGTCATACGTGCCTCGATCGTGGCAGACCCCGCGGCGTCGCAGGCCTCGCTTGACAGACGGGCATAAGCATGTATTATAACGCAACTCGTGTTCGTGTTTGACTAAGGAGAAGCCGATGACCACCGCTCAGAAGGAGATCGTGACCGCGAACGTCAAGGCTGACTCGGTGCCGTGGGTGCCGTTCACGCCCTACACCGACGAGGTCCAGCTGAAGTACTTCAAGATCGATCCGATCCACGGGGAGATCGTCGTCTCGATGCGCTTCCCGCCCGGCATGCGACTGCCGACGCACTACCACACGGGGATCGTTGTCGGGCACACGATGAAGGGGGCGTGGCGCTACATCGAGCACGACTGGGTGTCCGAAGCCGGCGACACGGTCTACGAGACCGCGGCGTCCTCCCACACCCCGGAGAGTGTCGGAGACGAGCACGCGGAGGTCTTCTTCATCATCGTCGGCGAGCTGCTCTTCCTCGACGACGACGGCAACATCATCGCCCGCGAGAACTGGAAGACGTCGCTCGAGCGCTACCAGGCCTATTGCGAGGCCAACGGACTCGAGGTCCAGGACCTGACGAGCTTCGAGGAGTGAACATGCGCCAGCTTGACGGGACCACTGCCGTCATTACCGAGGCAGGCAGCGGCAACGGTCATGGCACCGCTGTAACCCCGCCCCTCGCGCAGGTGGCGTTCTCGGTCGTCGATCTCGCGGCGACCGAGACGTGGTTCCGCGAAGGCTTTGGGTTCTGGCCGGCGGGTGGCTCACGGGCGATGATGCGGGGGCCGCTGGCGTCATCTGTGCAGGGCCTCCCGCGCGTCGCCTCGACCTGCTGGTGGCTCGTCGATCGCAATCGGTGGTTTCAGCTCGAGCTGTTCCAGTTCGAGCGACCGATGGCACGGCTGATGCCCCAAGACTTCAGGCCGTGTGACATCGGGTACACGCGGATCGGTGTCTGGGTTGCCGACTTCGACCACGCCCTGGCCCGGCTCGAACGCCTCGGCTCATCGCCGCTCAGCGCCCCGGTGGGCGCTCCCGGCGAGCGCCACGCTTGTGTGCGCAACCCCGACGGGGTGTACGTCGAGGTCATGGAGGACGACCCGCTGTCGGGGGCCGGACTGGACCCAGCTCGGTCGAGCTGCCCGGTTGCGTTGCGCTCGGTGACGCTGTCCGTCCCGGACCTCGCCCGGTCCGAAGCGTTCTTCGATGGGCTCGGCCTCGGCCGCTCCGATGCAGTGCTCCGGGTGCCTGAGCACGAGGCGCTGTGGGGGTTGGCCGGGGCACGGACTCAGAGCAGCTTGTTCTCCGCCGGGGACGCACTCGTGGAGGTCGTGCAGTATCTCGACCCGGTCGGGCAGGCTCGCCCGGTGGACCACCGGATCTCGGATCAAGGCATCCTCAACATCGCCTTCGGCGCGCGGAGCAAGCACGACCACAGCGACCTCCTCCGCCGCGCCCGCGGTGCCGGGGCGCAGCCGAACCGAAGACCCCTCCACCTGCCGGGCGCCGGAGTCGTCTACGTGAACGACGCGCAGCAGTTCTCGGTCGAGCTCATGTGGATGTCCCGAGCGTCCGATAAGCGCTACGGCTTCACCCCGCGACCGCCGCGCAAGCGACCCCATGCCGATACGCGCGCGGTCGAGCGGTCCGTACGTATCGCCGCACCCGTTGAGACCACCTGGTCTGCGATTGCGGACCACGAGAGCATGGGCGAGTGGATGGGGTACGGCTCGGTCAGCCGGACCGCCGAGGGCGAAGCGGACCGAGACGGCCGCGGATCCGAGCGCTTGCTCAACCTTCCCGGCGCGAGTATCACCGAACAGGTGCTGGCGCACGAGCCACCGACCTCGTATCGATATCGGGTTACGAACGGCTCCCCGTTTGTCTGCCACCAGGGCGAGATCCGTCTGCGGCCAGACCGCGATGACACCGAGCTGACCTGGCGGATCCGCTTCCGGCCGAGACTCCCTGGAACCGGCCGCGCGCTGGCCGCAGTGCTCGCCTGGATGCTCGGGCGCCTGTTGCGCAAGGGCCTCAAGCCGCACGTCGAAACCCAACAACAAAGGAGAAGCTTTGATGGGGTCAGTTCGTAACAAAGACAAGGCGGTGGCCCTCTTCGGTGGGATCGCTGTCGCGATGTACCTGGTTGCGATCGCCCTGACGCCTACGCAGGCGCCCGACTCTGGATCGCCGGGCCAGGAGCTCGTCGATTGGGCAACCGCCCACCGCGATCAGCTGCTCGCCAGCTACCTGCTCTTCGCCGTGGCCCTGGCGGTGCTCATGGTGTTCGCCGCCGGGCTGTATCGCCTCATCAGGCGCGCCGAGGCTAAGGACGACTGGCTCGCGATGGCCTCATTGGCGAGCGTGGTCGCCGGCGCCGGGATCTTCGGTGCCGGTACGGCCCTGTTCATGGCCGTGGCCTACCGTCCGTCCACGGATCCCGATGTGGCGCGGGCGTTGTGGGACGCAGGCTGGCTGGCCTACAACACCGCCGGGCTCGGGTTCAGCGCTTGGATCGCGATCGTTGCGACAGCCACACTCAGATACCGGGTTCTGCCGGGGTGGACGGCATGGCTCGCGGTTCCGGTGGTGCTGATCGGCTTCGTGGGTCCGTTCGCCGTGAGGGCGGGAACCGGTCCGTTCTCGCCACAAGGCTGGTTTGCCTTAGTCGTCGGCTTCACCTTCGGCGCGTGGCTCTTCGCCGTCTCGCTGGCGACCTGGCAATCGGCCCGCGCACCCGCGCCGTCATCTTGACACCCGGCCGGCCCCGGTCTGATCGTCGCCGGATCCACCGCGTGGTACCGCTTTGGTACCGACCGATGCTTCTTATGTGTCCAGGGCTTCCAGACACCTGGACGCACGGGACGATCTGGACGCTCACGGACATATCGACGCGCTGAACCTGTCGGCTGGGGGCCGAAAGGTCGCTGGTTCAAATCCAGTCGCCCCGACTAGGTGCTGACCGGAGTCGCGTCCCCTGCGTCCCCGTCGTCCCCCATTGACCGGCCGGAGTGCTCATCAGGTCGAGTTGTCGGGAGTGCATCGCCGCGCTCAGCCGTTCGAGGCGTTGTCGTCGAGGATCTCGGGCAGTGGGGCGGTTAGCGAGTCGCATCCGGTCGCCAGCATCTGCCAACTCGCTGGCGCCAGCGGCACGACGCCGCGGGCGGTCAGGTCTCGGTAGCGTCGCTGGCCGCGCTCGCCGGGCACCAGCAACTCGTCGACGCCCGGAAGCCGCTCGCCTTGCTTGATCTGGTCGATCTGCGCGTCCATTCGCTCCAGGAACTGCTGCCGGGGCAGAAACGCCTCGACATCGAGGGCCCAGAGGAAGTTCCCTGGCGCGCCGCTGGCCACCCCTCGCGCGAATCCGGCTCCGCTCAGCACGCCGCCCAACGCATCGATGAACAACGCCAGGCCGAAGCCCTTGTGTGGCGCGTGAGGGTTGCCCAGCGGCGCCATCAACCCACCTTTGAGAAACTCCTCCGGGTCGGTGATCGGGCGCCCGGCGCGATCGAAAATGACTCCTTCGGGCATCGGCTCACCCTGGTGGGTGGCGACGCGGACCTTCTGCATCGAGCTCACCGTCGTGGCGATATCCAGGACCACGGGCTGATGGCGCTGGGCGGGCAAGCCGTACGCGAACGGGTTGGTGCCGAAGACCGCCGTCCGACCGCCAGGTGGGGCGACCAGCGGAACGTAGTTGGTGCAAGCGAAGCCGATCACGCCGGCCTCGGCCGCCAGTCTGGCGAAGGGCGCGGCGACCAGAAGTTGCCAGTCCCGGATCGCGGCGACGGCCATGCCCTTGCGCTCGCAGGCCCGCTCGATACACCACCGCATCGCGCGTGTCGGCGCGCCGGGCCCGCAACCGCGATCCCCGTCGAGGAGGATCGCCCCGTCCGTCTCCTGCAGCACGTGCACGCGCGGGCGAGCGTTCAGCTTGCCGTCGCGGTAGAGAGTGGCCAGAAGCCCGAGCGCCGCGACCCCGTGGTCGGGATGGCCGCGAAGCTCAGAGTCGACCAGGAGCCCGCCCAGTCCCTCGGCGCCCTCCGGCGTGAGTTGAAGGCGCTCGAAGGCAATCGCGAGGCAGCGTCGCAGGTCATCGATCCGCACCAGCCGCGCGCCTTCGAGCTCGTCGTTGGCCATCAGCCAGCCGTCACCATTGCTCTCGATCAGTCCCTCGTATTTCTCCGCTTCGTGTCATAGGGATGAGCAGCCCTCGGCGGGCCTGGATGGCTTGGGCGAGCAGTTCGACAATCGACGTGCTCACATTCCCTCCCTTCGGTCGCATGGGACCGTCACTCGCGGCCGCCTCGGGCATCGAGGTCGCGCGCCAGCAAAGCCATGCGAAAGAACGCGTCCACCAGCTCCCGCGGCCCGGGCGGCTTGGCGATACCGCGACGGTGGGCGTCGATCGTGCGCACACTGACCAACGCCCGCTCGGCACCGAGCCAATCGGCAAAGCCCCGCTCCGCGATCTCGCCGCCGAGGACGAGCTCGCGCGCCGTCGCGACGGGTGAGCTCCCAGCCTTGAGATGGTCCCCGGCCGCTTGATCGAGCCAGCGCCAGTAGTCGATCAGGCGCTGTACCTCCCCCGGACCGCAGACCGGGCCATGCCCGGGGACGAGGCGCTCGGCGCCCAGCTCGAGCAGGCGCTCGAGCGCGGCGACCCAGCCCTCGAGTGGCCCGGCCCACATGATCGGGGTGACGCCGATGAAGAGGATGTCGGCGGCGATCGCGATCCGCGCGTCCGGGATCCAGACGATCAGGTCGCCGGGTGTATGCGCGGGGCCGACCTCGATCAGGCGAACCTCGCGCCCGCCGACCTCCAGCTCGAGCTGCCCGGAGAAGGTCCGGGTCGGCTGAACGAGCCGCACCTCTTCGAAGCTAAACGGCTCGAGCGCCTCTCCCACGTAGGCGGCGATTGCGGCGACGTCGCGGCGGCGCGGATACGGGAGCGGCATGGATCCGGCCAGCCGCAGGGCGCCCGCCAGCAGACCGAAGCGCTTCATCTCACCCGGCGACTGCTTCGCCATCACCTCGGCCGCGGCTTCGGTGGCGACGATCTCCGCCCCCGCCACCTCCTGGTTGCCCCACCAGTGGTCGCCGTCGGAGTGGGTGTTGATGAGGGTCTCGATAGGCGCCTGTGCGATCAGCGGCGCCATCGCCGCGAGCATGCGGCGAGTGAGCCGCGGGTCCCACAGCGTGTCGACCAGCATCGACGCGCCGGCGCCGATCACCAGGCCTGCGTTGCTTTCGCCAAGCAGTCCGTTCGGCTGCAACCAAGCGTGGATACCGGGGCCGACCTCGGTCAGGCCGCCGTCGAATCGCGCCGGCCCGGGATGAAGGGGCTGGACCGCGGGCATCAGACCCGTCGAGCGTAGCGCGGTCCGGCGGGCGGGTAGAGCTGCTGATGCGCGCCGCCGAGAGGACGAGATCCGGACCCGACTACGCTCATCGATCAGACCTGGGAACCCACAAAACCCAGGTCACGAGAGGAAAACATGTTCGACCAATTCCGTGTCTACGCGGCGCTTCCGGCTACTGACCTCGAGCGTGCGAAGCGCTTCTACGCCGAGAAGCTCGGCCTGACGCCGCAGGAACACGGCGACGAGTTGAGGTACGAGTGCGGCGACGGGTCGGCCTTCTTCGTCTTCCCGACCTCGATCTCAAGGCGCGGCGGGCACACGCAGGCTGGAATCCAGGTCTCGGATATAACGGCGGCGGTCGCCGAGCTGAGGTCCCGCGGAGTCACGTTCGAGGAGTACGACACGCCGGCACTCAAAACGGTGGACGGCATCGCGACCCAGCCCGGCGGGGACAGGGCCGCCTGGTTCACGGACAGCGAGGGCAACATGCTCGCCCTCGTCCAGTTCAGCTGACCGGTCGTCGCTGGTTCGAATCCAGTCGCCCCGACTACTTCTCATCAGCTCCGCGAGCAGTGTGCGTCCCCAGCGTCCCCATCGTTCCCGCGGCAGTCAGTCGGCTGTCTGGAGTGCTGCTTTGCATGGAAAGGAGCGCTCCTCGACCTTGCGCTCGCTCTTCGCGCAAAGCAGGCGCGGCGCGGCCAGCGACTGTCGCCTAGCCGGAACCCGCTTGTCCCGGCGCGGCGGGCACCGGGGCGGTCGCTTGGCTCCGCAGGAAGAGCAAGACGGCGATGACGAATAGGGCCAGGCCCAGCGGCCCGTAGGGCGGCGGGTGGGCGGTAATGAGGAACCCGGAGAGGACCAACAAGATGAGCACGGAGCGGGGTGCTCCGATGTGACGAAGAGCCATCCCGGCCCCGATCATCGCGGTCACCATCGCGATGTTTCCGATGCTGACGAAAATGCCGAAATCGCGAAAGAGGATGTTCTCGGCGAAGTCCTGGGTCAGGTCCTCACGCGTCGCCTCGTCTACCTGCGAGAGCCCGTTCAGCTCGTCAACGAGAGTGCCGACCCCGATCCCCTGCAGGGTCTCGAAGGCGCCGTAGAAGATGACGAAGAACACGAGCGCTATCCGGCTGACCCGCGCCGCCGTAGTTTCGATACCGCGGATGAGTACATAGACAGCAACCGCGAACAGGGGGATGAACACCAACATCCCGATGTGGACGACCATCCAGGTATCGACCTTGTCGTGGAGGTTCTGGTAGATCTCCGTGGCCTCCCCGCCGGGGTGAAAGAGGAGCAAGATCGCCCAGGCCACCGGCACGCCGAGGACGAAGGCGATTTCACGGTGGCTCAGAGGTTCGCGCGAGATGGTGCGATCACCCTACCTCCCAGCGTGTATCTAGCGGTCCGAAAATGCGGCGCTCGCCTTCGCGTGGAAGGAGCATTGCGGCAGCGCTGCCTTCGATCGGCCGTCGCTACTGCTTAGGACGAGAAGCGACGCTTTGCATGGAAAGCGGCTATCTGGATGACTTGGTGCCTTCTTGACGCACTCGGCCGTCCAGAAGCTGGGCGCAGGCGGCATCGGCACACCACCTCTCGTACCGCTTCGGGCTCCAGCCGAGCCGATCGACGAGCAGGAGCCAGACGTCCGGGTGGTTCAGGGTCCAGAGAATGTCGGTGGCCCGCTTGACCGTCATCCCCTTCGCCAGGTCCTTCCTCATGGAGTTCACGACCGCCTCCTGGTTGTCGTGGTAGTCAGTCTGGATCCGGTTCCAGAGGGCCGCGATCCCCGGATCTACGGGGGCAGCGCTTCGAATCACCTTGAGAATCCCTCCCATCCTCCCCTTGGCGGCGCGAGAGTTCCGGGCATTGAGTCGCAGCTTGCGGACGGGATCGGGCTCTTCGAGGACCTTCCGGTACCACTGTCTCTGCGCAACGGGGGCCTCGCCCTCGTCGCCGCGAAGCAGCAGGTTCCAGAGCGCTCGTAGGAGAGCGCTCTTCGACTCGAACGCCAGGTAGACAGTCTTGTTGGAGACCCGCGCCCCCGCCGCGATCGCCGCGATGCTCGTCGCGGCATAGCCGTCGCGTTCGAACAGCCGCTGCGCCGCCGCGAGGATCGCCCGGCGAGTCGAGGCGGCCTGCTCACGCCGTCGAGGGGAGTTGTACGTGCGCGTCTTTCCTGCCGTCTCCATATTTGCTACTGTAGCGCTTAAATTCATTACTCTTCGGATGTAGTGAAGCTGGAAGAGGCGAGAAAAGGGGTTTGCAATGGCCTTGATGTTGACCCGCATCGAAGTCGAGGACTACGACGCCTGGAAGAGCATGTTCGACGAGGACGAATCCAGAGTGCGCAGAGACGCCAAGGGCTACCGCATCGCCCGAGGCGTCGAGAACCCGAACGAGCTCTTCATCCAGGTGGAGTTCCCTGTCCGCGGACGAGGCGAAGAGCGCCCGCGAGCGCCTTCTGTCCTCCGGCGCGCCGAGCGTTTCCCGGGTCGGACCGGCCCGACGATCGTCGACGTGGCGGAGAAGGTGTCCTACTAGGCGACGAGATCGTCGGCGGGTTCCCTGCGCTGGGCCAGGGCCCTCGAAAGAGGGCCCTGCCCGGCAGCCCCCGGCGATCGTTGGGCGGGTAGTCGCGCATCGAGAGAAGCCCGCACATTCCGCCGATCTCGAGGTCGGCGAACCGCTGCTTCCCCATGCGGAAGCGAATAGCCGCTTTGGACGAGAAGCAGCGGTCCGGTTTAGCCCGGATGCCGCACGGTCTCACGGATCGGCGTTGGTCGTAGAGATACGAATCGGGCCTCTGATCCACACCCGGGCAGGCAGTACCGCCTTGGTACCGGATGCATCGTCCTATCTGTCCAGATCGTCCACGGCCCTGGACACATAGGACGCGGCGGACGCCCCGGGACCCATATACACCGATTGCCGCTCGGCTGGGGGCCGAAAGGTCGCTGGTTCAAATCCAGTCGCCCCGACTAGTTCGCATCAACTTCGCGAGCCGTTCGCGTCCCCAGCGTCCCCGTCGTCCCCGCGTCGATTCAGTCGGCTATCTGGATCGCTGCTTTGCATGGAAAGCGGGTCTTGCCAGACCTGGAGCTCCGCTTGGCGACCGCGGCGCTCGAGCTCGAGCAATCCGGCCTGAGCTACTAGCGCGTCCCCCTGGTACAAGCGGTGAGGACCTGAGAGCTCTTCATCGGAACGGTGAGAAGGAATAGGCTAGGCCCGTGAACAGTTAGGCGACCCGGGACATACACGGGCGCGAAGCACGGGAAGCTGCGCGAGTCTGTCCCGCGAACCGTGAAGACAGCGTCGCCACTAGAGGTGACGCCACCAATCGCGAGGAGTGAGAGATGGAAGCCGCCACACCCACCCCCTCTGAAGCTGGAGCGGCGGAGGAGATCCGCGAGTTCACCGTCGAGGTCTCAGATGCCGAGCTTGAGGACCTCCGCGACCGCATCAAGGCGACGAAGTGGCCCGACCGGGAGGTCGACGACTCCCAGGGCGTGCAGCTCGAGCCGATCCAGGCGCTGGCCGACTACTGGGGGACGGACTACGACTGGCGCAAGTTCGAAGAGCGCTTCGCGGGCCTGCCCCACTTCAGCACCGAGATCGAGGGGGTCGAGATCCACTTCATCCACGTCCGCTCCACGCATGAGGACGCCTTGCCTCTGATCGTCACGCACGGGTGGCCTGGCTCGACGGTCGAGCAGCTGAAGATCATCGAGCCGCTCACCGATCCGGAAGGGCACGGGGCAAGCAAGGGCGACGCCTTCCACATCGTGATCCCATCGCTGCCGGGTCACGGCTTCTCAGGGAAGCCGAGGGAGACCGGCTGGGACCCCATCCGCATCGCGAAGGCCTGGGCTGTGCTGATGGAGCGTCTCGGCTACGAGCGCTACGTCGCGCAGGGCGGCGACAAGGGAAGCGTCACCGAGCAGTTGGCCCTGCTGAAGCCGGCCGGACTGCTGGGAATCCACACGAACATGCCGGCGACCCTTTCGCCGGACATCTCGAAGGGGGTCCAGAGCGGCGATCCCACGCCTGACGGCCTCTCGGCCGACGAGAAGAAGGCGTACGAGATCCTGGTCCACTTCTTTGCGACCGGGACCGGCTACGCCGCGAGATGTCCAACCGCCCGCAGACGCTCTACGGCATCGCCGACTCGCCGGTTGGCCTGGCGGCCTGGATGATCGATCACGACGTCGCCAGCTACGAGCTGATCTCGCGCGCCTTCGTCGGCAAGGCCGGCGGCCTCTCGCGAGATGACGTGCTCGACAACGTCACCCACTACTGGCTGACGAACTCCGGGGTTTCCTCGGCGCGGCTCTACTGGGAGAGCAAGCTTGGCTTCTTCGACGTCAAGGGCGTCGAGCTCCCGGTCGGCGTGACCGTCTTCCCGGACGAGCTCTACCCGGCTCCGCGTAGCTGGGCGGAGCAGGCCTATCCCAAGCTCGTCCACTACAGCCGAGTCGACGAGGGCGGCCACTTTGCGGCATGGGAGCAGCCGGAGACCCTCTCGGAGGAGATCCGGTCGACCTTCAGGTCCCTGCGTTGACCGCGACGGCCGAGCTGCGTGTCCAGGGCCAGCTGCCGGAGCTCGACGGCGCAACGGCCTGGCTGAACTCCGAGCCGCTGACGCCGGCTGGCCTGCGCGGGCAGGTGGTGCTGGTCGAATTCGGCACCTACTCGTGCGTCAATTGGCTGCGCACCCTGCCCTACGTGCGGGCCTGGGAGGCGAAG
>CAWFAI010000006.1:0-186196 GCA_963813725.1 uncultured Solirubrobacterales bacterium | reverse complement strand
GCTGAGCTACCCCCGCGGACGGTCTGAGTATACCGCGCCCCGGGGGGCGGCGTTCCCGGGCCTGGCGCTGCTGCTGTTCCCCACGGGAGTAGGCTGCCGGGCCCCCGGCGAGGGCCGTCACGTCTGGGTCGGGCTGACCGAGCGCGCCGGAATCGGGAGGGGGAGGCGGGGCGGGGCGCGGGGGGGCCACCACGCCTCGGGTCATGGCCAGGTACTCCAGCTTCCCCAGCAGGTTCTCGATCACCTCCGGCCAGGTGAAGAGGGCGGCGGTGCGGCGGGCCTCGCGGCGGATCTCCTCCACCAGCGGGGGGTGCGATTGCAGGTGCAGCAGGTAGCCGATCATCTCCTCCGGGTCGTCCGTCTCGGTGACCAGGCAGTTGTGGAAGGGGATGGCGTAGTCCTCGCCGGTGGCGCCCACGACGGCGACGCCCCCGGCGCCCATGACTTCGAGGCCGACGATCCCGAACGGCTCGTGGCCGCTGTTGGCCAGCACGGCGTCGGCGCCGTAACAGACGCGCTTCAGGTCGTCTGAGATGAACAGCTTGAGGTTCAGCAGGTCGGCGCCGGGGCGGCGGCGGTGATCGCGGCCAGGGTGGCGGCGTCGTCGCCGCGGGGAGCGGTGACGTCCAGCACGCGCAGCCCCCGCCAGTGGGCGTAGCCCAGCACCTCGCTGCCGTGGGGCTCGATGCCACCGCGCATGAGCAGCTTCACCGGGTAGCCTCGCTCCTTGAGCCGGGCGGCGGCCTCGACGGCCATCATCCAGCGCTTGTCCGGGTCGAAGCGTCCGATCTTGAACAGCAGCGGCGCCCCCCCGACGCCTGCCAGGAGGGCGGCGACGCCCCGCGGGTCGGCGGGGAGGAGGAAGCGGTCGGGGATGCCGTTGGGGATCACCAGGGGGTTGAGCCCCAGGTTCCACATGATGTGCTTCATGTACTTGGAGACCGTGGTGATGGTGGCGACGTAGCTCAGCCGGCCCCAGTTGATACGGTCGAACGAGAAATGGTTGTTGGCGTTCCACAGCAGCAGGGCGCGCTGGCGCAGGCCGACCAGTGCAGCAGGTCGCTGATGCGGCAGGTGGCCTCGGCGGTGTGCCACTCCTCGGCCAGCACGGCGACGATCTTGCCCCGGCTCGCCGCCGGGCGCACGATGTGGTCGACCACGAAGGGGGGCACGCTGTCGTTGAAGTCGCCCAGCTTGCCTTCCTCGCCCTGGTAGACGCCGGCGGGGTGGTACTGCGAGATCCACTGGCACCAGCGGTGCAGGTTCAGGCGGCCGCCCTCGCGCACCTCGTGGCCCGGGAGGCGGGGGTCGCCGATGAAGATGAGGTGGGTGGTGAAGCCCTGCGCCGCGAGGGCCTGCGAGAGCTCGGCGACGCGCACGCCGAGGCCCCCGGCCATCGAGTAGGGCTGGTCGGGGCCCTCGAAGGAGAGGATGACCAATTCCAGGTTGTCCGGGGAGAAGGTGGCGGTGTGGGTGACGGGTCCATGGCTGGGGCCGAGTGTAACCGAAAGGCCCCGGGGCTGCCGGGGCCGGTGGTCGATCGCCGATGGTCCGGCAGCCGTTGCCCATCGTGGCAGGGTAGGGAGAGAGCGTGGTGGCCGCACCGCGCCGGCGGAGTCGGAGACCGGCGGGGCGGGCAGCGCATCGCCCGCGCCGGCGTCATCCTGCTGGGCGGATTCGTCGCCAGCCGGCTGGTGGGGCTGCTGCGCGACGTGGTCGTCTACGGGCAGTTCGGCACCGGACGAGCTCGACCTCTACTTCGCCGCCTTCCGCATCCCGGACCTGGTCTTCAGTCTGGTGGCCGGCGGGGCCCTGGGCTCGGCCCTGGTGCCCGTCTTCGCCGCCTACCGCGCAGACGCCCGGCGGGCCGGGTGCCCGCCTGGCGAGCAACGTCTTCAATGCCGTGGGGGCGCTCGCCGTGCTGGCCGCCCCGCTGGGGATCGTCTTCGCCCCGCTGCTGGTGCCCTTCCTGGGCGCCGGCTTCTCGCCCGAGCAGCAGGCGCGCTGACGCTGCTGGTGCGCATCCTGCTGCTGCAGCCGGTGCTGTTCGGCCTGGGCGAGGTGATCACACGCTACCTCAACGTCCACGACCACTTCGTCTTCCCGGCCCTGGCGCCGACGCTCTACAACCTCTGCATCATCGGCGCGGCGCTGGCCCTGGGCCCCGCGCTGGGCACGGTCGGGCTGGCCGCCGGGGTCGTCCTGGGGGCGCTGGTGTATCTGCTGGTGCAGCTCCCGGTGGCCCGCGCGCCGGGCTTCCGCTGGGACCCCGCCTCGACCTGCGCGACCCCGGGCTGCGGCGCATCGTGCCCCTGATGGTGCCCCGCCTGGTCAGCCAGGGGGCGGTGCAGCTCAGCTTTCTTTTCACCACCCGCCTGGCCTCGTTCCTGCCCGCCGGCCGCTTCGCGGCGCTCAACCTGGGGTGGACGCTGATGATGCTGCCCCTGGGCACGCTGGCCATGTCCACCGCCAACGCCGCCTTTCCGGTGCTGGCGGAGCAGGCCGCCGCGGGGCGAGCTGCGGGCCCTGGCGGCCACCGTCCGGCGCACGCTGAGCAGCGTCCTGTTCCTGATGGTGCCGTCCGCGGTGGGGCTGCCTGCTGCTCGGCCCGCCGCTGGTGGAGACGGTGTTCGTGCGGGGCGAGTTCACGCCGAGTCGGCTGTGCGGACGGCGGTGGCGCTGGCGATCTTCGCCGTGGGCCTGCCGGCGCACGGGGCGATCGAGGTGCTGGCGCGGGCGTTCTTCGCCCGCCAGGACACGCGCACGCCGGTGATCCTCGGCGTCGGAGCGATGGTGCTCAACGTCCTGCTGGCGACGCTGCTGGTCGGTCCGCGCTGGGGGATCGCCCTGGCGATGAGCCTCAGCGCCACGCTCGAAGCCCTGGCCCTCTTCGGGGTGCTGGCAGCGCGCCTCGGGTCTGCGGCCCGGCGCTGCTGGGCTCCCTGAGCCGCACGATCCTGGCCGGGGTGGTGATGCGGCTGGCCACCCTGGGGGCCTGGCCCTGGCGGCGGCGCCCTGCCCCCGGCGCTGGTGCTGGCGCTCGGGCCGCCGTGGCCGGGGTCCTACGGCGGGGCCGCGCTGCGTCCTCCGGGCGCCGGAGCTGTCGACCTCCTGGGGGCCGTGCAGCGCCGGCGGGCGCCGAGAGTACACTCTAAGGCGCGACTCCCACCGCGCTGATCCGCAACTTCTGCATCATCGCCCACGTCGACCACGGCAAGTCGACGCTGGCCGACCGGCTGCTGGAATTCACCGGCACCGTCACCGGGCGCGAGATGCAGGAGCAGATGCTCGACCAGATGGACCTGGAGCGGGAGAAGGGGATCACCATCAAGGCCAAAGCGGTGCGCATGTTCTACACCGCGGACGACGGCCAGACCTACGAGCTCAACCTGATCGACACGCCGGGCCACGTCGACTTCGGCTACGAGGTCTCGCGCGCCCTGGCCGCCTGCGAGGGCGCCCTGCTGGTCGTGGACGCCGCCCAGGGCATCGAGGCCCAGACCCTGGCCAACGTCTACCTGGCCCTGGAGCACGACCTGACGATCATCCCGGTGATCAACAAGATCGACCTGCCCAGCGCCGAGCCGGAGGTGGTGGCGCGGGAGATCGAGCGCGTGATCGGCGCTCCCCGGCGCGAGTGCATCCAGGCCTCGGCCAAGACCGGGGTCGGGACGAAGGAGATCCTGGAAGCCATCGTGCGCCCGTGCCGCCCCCACCGGGCGACCCGAGGCGCCCCTGCGGGCGCTGATCTTCGACTCCCACTACGACTCCTACAAGGGCGTCATCGCCTACGTGCGGGTGATGGACGGCGCCCTGCGCGCCGACCCAGCGGGTGCTGATGATGCAGACCGGGGTCACCGCCGACCTGCTGGAGATGGGCGTCTTCCGGCCCCGCATGACGCACCATCGACGGCCTCAGCGCCGGCGAGGTCGGCTACCTCGCCACCGGCCTCAAGTCGGTCGCCGACTGCCAGGTCGGCGACACCGTGACCGACGCCGCGCATCCGGCCGCGGCCCCGCTGGCCGGCTACCGCCCGGCCAAGCCGATGGTCTTCGCCGGCTTCTACCCCGTCGAGAGCGACCGACTACCCCCTGCTGCGGGACGCGCTGGACAAGCTCAAGCTGAACGACGCCGCCCTGGTCTACGAGCCGGAGAACTCGGCCGCGCTCGGCTTCGGCTTCCGCTGCGGCTTCCTCGGCCTGCTGCACATGGAGATCGTCCAGGAGCGGCTGGAGCGCGAGTACGACCTCAACCTGCTGGCCACCGTCCCCAGCGTGGAGTACGAGGTGCTCACCACCAGGGGCGAGATGCTGAGGTCGACAACCCGGCCGATATGCCCGTCGCCGGACCGCATCGAAGAGATCCACGAGCCCGTGGATGCAGATCTCCGTCGTCATCGCCCACCGCCTACATCGGCACGATCATGGAGCTGGTCACCGACCGCCGGGGCGACTACAAGAAGATGGAGTACATCGACGAGGGGCGCGTGCTGCTGCAGTACGACATCCCGCTGGCCGAGATCCTGGTCGACTTCTACGACCAGCTCAAGTCCCGCACCCAGGGCTACGCCTCGCTCGACTACACCCTCGCGGGCATGCGACCGGGCGACCTGGTCAAGCTCGACGTGCTGGTGAACAACCAGCCGGTCGACGCCCTCTCGCTGATCACCCACCGCGACAAGGCCCAGCCGCAGGGCCGCGCCGCTGGTGGAGAAGCTGCGCAGCCTGATCCCCCGCCAGCTGTTCGAGGTGCCGATCCAGGCCGCGATCGGCAGCCGCATCATCGCCCGCGAGACGGTCCGGGCGATGCGCAAGAACGTCCTCGCCAAGTGCTACGGCGGCGACATCACCCGCAAGCGAAAGCTGCTGGAGAAACAAAAGAAGGGCAACGAGCGCCAACGACCAGGTGATCCTGGTCGGGGGCTTCCCGCCGGCGGATCCCTTCGTGGCGCCTCCGAATTTGAATGTGCCGAACGACGTGGTCGTTCGCGGCACCACCGCTGCGCGTCCCGTGGTCAGTTTCGGCCCCGGCACCGGCTTCTTCCTGGGGTCCGCCTCGGTCCTCCGCGACCTCGACATCGAATACGCGGGGGATGGCGTGGCCATCCAGTTCACCAGCGGCGCCTCCCCCAGCGTCATCGAGCGCGTCTTCGTCCACTCGGATGGCGCCACTGCGTTTGCGCCGTGCTTCGTCACGGGCGATGCGACCATCCGCGACAGCGTCTGCTGGGCCGACACCGCCTCGCCCAACGCGTGGGGCATGGAGGTTCGCGCGAATCTCGGCGCCGACTTCATCGTGAACATCAGGAACTCGACCGTGATCAGCAGCTCATCCCAGGCCGGGATGCTGGCGCGCACGTCCGGCGGCACGGCGGCGGTCAACGTGACGAACTCGATCGTCAGGAGCGACACCGGCGCCGACATCCAGGGACAGGATCTTGCCAGCGCCGAACCCATCTCCGTCGTGCTGGACCACTCCAACTACGCGACAGAGGCCGATCCCGGCGGACTGATCTCGATCACCAACCCCGGCACCCCGACCAACCAGACGGCGGCTCCCGCGTTCGTGGACGCGCCCGGCGGGGACTTCCACCAGACCGCGTCGTCGGCCGGGACCCTGAACCTGGGCACCGCGACGGGCCTGCTGCCCGGCGAGCTTGACCTCGACGGCAACGCCCGTTCTCAGGGCCCCGCTCCGGACATCGGCGCCTATGAGATGCCCTTCGTCGCCGCCGCCGCCCGGCGGAGGCGATCCCCCTGCCACCACCCCGCCGCCGACGACCAAGAAGAAGAAGTGCAAGAAGAAGAAGAAGAAGCGCAGCGCCGCGGCGGCCAAGAAGAAGAAGTGCAAGAAGAAGAAGCGGAAGTAGCCGCGGGCGCATAGGCTCCCGGGCCGTGAGCCCCGACGCGAAGCCGGACCTGCGCGACGCCAAGGCCTGGAAGGCCCTCTCCGAACACCACGCCGAGATCGGCGAGCGCCACCTGCGCGAGTTCTTCGCCGAGGACCCCGACCGCGGCGAGCGCCTGGTCGCCGAGGGCGCGGGGCTCCTGCTCGACTACTCCAAGCACCGCGTCACCGACGAGACGCTGAAGCTGCTGGTCGAGCTCGCGAAGGAGCGGGACGTCGAGGGGCGCCGCGACGCGATGTTCGCCGGCGAGCACATCAACGTCAGCGAGGACCGGGCGGTGCTGCACGTGGCGCTGCGGATGCCGAAGGACCGCTCGCTGATCGTGGACGGCGAGGACGTGGTGAAGCAGGTGCACGGTGTGCTCGACCGCATGGGCGTCTTCGCGAACCAGGTCCGCGGCGGGGAGTGGACCGGGCACACGGGCAAGCCGATCCGCAACGTGGTCAACGTCGGCATCGGCGGCTCGGACCTGGGGCCCGTGATGGCCTACGAGGCGCTGCGCCACTTCAGCGAGCGGGAGATGACCTTCCGCTTCGTCTCCAACGTGGACGGCACGGACTTCGCCGAGAAGACCCGCGACCTCGATCCGGAGGAGACGCTGTTCGTGATCTCCTCGAAGACGTTCACGACGCTGGAGACGATGACCAACGCCCACACGGCGCGCGAGTGGGCGCTGGCCAAGCTCGGCGACGAGGAGGCGATCGCGAAGCACTTCGTCGCCGTCTCCACCAACGCCGAGGAGGTCGCCGAAGTTCGGGATCGACACCGACAACATGTTCGGCTTCTGGGAGTGGGTCGGCGGCCGCTACTCGATGGACTCGGCGATCGGCCTCTCGACGATGCTCGCGATCGGGCCCGAGCAGTTCGGCGAGATGCTGGCCGGCTTCCACGCCGTGGACGAGCACTTCAAGGAGACGCCGCTGGAGTCGAACCTGCCGGCGCTGATGGGGCTGCTGGACGTCTGGTACGGGGACTTCTTCGGCGCCCAGACCGTCGCGGTGCTGCCCTACGACCAGTACCTGCACCGCTTCCCCGCCTACCTGCAGCAGCTGACGATGGAGTCGAACGGCAAGCACGTCACCCTCGACGGCGCGCAGGGTGGACTACGACACCGGCGCGATCTTCTGGGGCGAGCCGGGGACGAACGGCCAGCACTCCTTCTACCAGCTGATCCACCAGGGGACCCGGCTGATCCCCTGCGACTTCATCGGCTTCTACCGCTCCCTCAACCCCCTGCCCGCGAGCGGCGGCTCCCACCAGGACCTGCTGTTCTCGAACGTGCTCGCCCAGCCCGAGGCGCTCGCCTTCGGCAAGACGCCCGAGCAGGTCAAGCGAGGAGGGGACGCCCGAGGAGATCGTGCCCCACCGCGTGATGGAGGGCAACCGGCCCTCGTCCGTGCTCCTGGCCGAGCGGCTCTCGCCGCGCTCTCTGGGTTCCCTCGTCGCCCTGTATGAGCACAGCGTCTTCACCCAGGGCGCGATCTGGGGCATCGACTCCTTCGACCAGTGGGGGGTCGAGCTGGGCAAGGTGCTGGCGCAGGCGATCATTCCCCAGCTCCAGTCCTCCGACGAGCCTGAGCCTGGAGCACGACAGCTCGACCAACGCCCTGATCCGCCGCTACCGCGCCAACCGCGACACGACCCAGTAGGAGGAAGAGATGGCCGACGAGCCGCACGGCTTCAAGGAGGGCGACCTCGTCTGGGTCGAGGACGGCGAGGGGCGGCACCACCCCGGCGTCTTCGTCGGCGACAACGAGAGCGCCGGCTGGTTCGGCGGCGGCCCCAGCGCCTACGTCGCGCACCCCGAGGCCCACCAGGCCGAGGTGGTCTCGATCTTCCGGATCACGCCGCGGGCTGAGGGCGAGACCCGGTAGTCAGCAGGAGCCGCCGGGCTGGTAGTTGCCCGAGTCGTCGACGACGGTCCGGGCGCACTTGAAGTCCGAGACCGCGCTGCGCAGCTTCCCCTTCTTGGTCCGGGTCACGGTCTGGACCCAGGAGTAGTAGTAGTCGGACACGGCCGGGTCCGCCTCGCCGGGTATCGGCGGCGTGTCGATCATGTAGCCCTTGCCCCGGCGGGTGCGCTTGCCCTCCTTGTAGCAACGCTGCGCGCTGCCGATCAGGTCGATGCTGGATCCCTTGGCGTCGTACTCGGCGGCCAGCCGAGTCGCCGTCTTGTCGATCTGGTCGTAGAGCTGCTCGCAGGTGACCTTGAGCTTGGCGGCGGCCCGCGCGCCCGGGGCGGCTGCCGTGGCGCCGATCTGGGCCGTGCAGATCGCGATCGCGGCGATGCAGCCGATGAGAGCAGCAGATCCCTTGCGGCTCATCACGGCAGAGGTTACGCCCCGCGCGGCCGACTAGCCGTCGGCCAGCAGCCAGCTCGCGAGATCGTCCGGCCGGGCGAGGGCGGGGAGGTGGCCGGAGTCGATCGCATCGGCCTCGACTCCGAGCCGCTCCCGCGCCAGCCCGCGCATGAACTCGAACGGGAACAGCCGGTCGTGGCGGCAGGCGAGGACGCGGGTCGGGACCTCGGGCCACGCGTCGAGCGGCCAGGGGTCGCCGAACGGCGTGTCTGATTGGCGCGGCTCCCCGCGCTCGAACGCCTCGGCGACGACCTCGGGCGGAAGGTCGTGCATGAGCGTGGTCTTCACGTCGATGCCTGCGTCGGGGTCGCGTCCCTCGCGCTCGTCCATCTCCCTCTGCGCCGCTTCCTGGCCCGAGCCCGACCACCACTCGCCGGGCGACTCGCCCGGCGCCGGGATCATCGGGGCGACCAGCGCGAGCTCGCTGACGTCGGCCCGGCCGCAGAGCATCGGCGCCGTGAAGGCTCCCATCGATTGCGCGACCACGACCAGGTCATGTCGATCGCCGATCGCGTCCATAGCCGCGTCCGCGTACTCGCGCAGCCCGGCGGAGTCATCGCCGGTGGGCAGGTCCACGGCGATGGCCTCGTGGCCCTGCGCACGCAGTCGCGGCGCCACGAAGTGCCAGTACCACGAGTCGCCGCCGGCGCCGGGTAGGAGGACGTACATATCGGGGATGATGCCCGCCGATGCCGGAGCCGCGCACCCAGGCGATCCTGTTCGACATCGACGGCACCCTGATCGAGAGCGGGGGGTCGAGCGATCGCGCCTGGCACCGCGCCTTCGAGGAGCTGCACGGGGTTGACGTCGAGATCTCCAAGGTGACCGGCAAGGGCGTTCCCGACCCGGCCGTCGGCCGCCAGGCCTTCGAGGCGGTGCTCGGGCGGAAGCCGAGCGAGCAGGAGATGGCGAAGCTGATGGCCAAGCGTCTGCAGTACCTGCCCGAGGAGGTCGAGAGCTCCAAGGGCTACACGGTGATGCCGGGGACCGAGGAACTGCTGGACGAGCTGATCGACGGCGGCGTGCTGCTCGGGCTGGTGACCGGCAATGTCGAGGCCGCCGCCCACATCAAGCTCTCGCGCGCCAACCTCAACCGATTCT
Source organism: uncultured Solirubrobacterales bacterium (assembly GCA_963813725.1). Taxonomy (GTDB): domain Bacteria; phylum Actinomycetota; class Thermoleophilia; order Solirubrobacterales; family 70-9; genus VGBV01. Next base: position 176,826 of record CAWFAI010000006.1, on the reverse strand, counting down.
TCAGCTTCGGGGGGTATGGCTCGGACTCGCCCGACCGCGGCGAGCTGACCAAGAAGGCGCTCGAGCGCGGCGGCACGGTGTTCGGGGGCGAGCTGGACCACGCGCGCTGCTTCTCGGTGGGCGACACCCCCCGCGACATAGACGCCGGCCACTTCGCCGGCATCCGCGTCACCGGGGTCGCCACCGGCAAGTACGCGGTCGAGCAGCTGCGCGAGGCCGGCGCCGACGCCGCGATCGAGTCCTTCGAGGACGGCCTGCCGCTGCTCGAGCGCTGATCGTCCGCTTCCGCTGCCAGACTCGCCCCCGATGAACGCTGATCGCCACGGCGGCGCCTGGGCCACCTGGGTCGCCTTCGCCGGGATCATGATGATCACGCTGGGCATCTTCGACGTGCTCGGCGGGGTCGCGGCGCTGTTCAGCGACGACTACTTCGCGGTCACCAAGGACGGACTGCTGGTCGAGAACTACAAGGTGATCGGCGTCGTCCACCTCTGCTTCGGCGTGCTGCTGATCGCCGTCGGCTGGGCGCTGCTGCAGCTGCGCGAGTGGGCCCGCCTCACCGCGATCGTGCTCGTCGTCGCCAACGCCGCGGTCCACGTGGCGCTGCTGAACGCGCAGCCGATCTGGTCGCTGATCATGGTCGCGATCGACGTGCTCGTGGTCTACGCGCTCACGGTCCGCTGGGCGGACGTGCAGCGCGCGGGCATGTAGCGATTCGTTGCGTCTTCGCCTAGCGCCCGTTTTCCCTCGCTATTCTGGGTAGGGGCCCAGCTGGGGAGACGAATACAGGAGGGAACCTATGAGAAGAGGTGCACTGGTCGCAGCATTCGCCGCGCTCACCGCACTTGTGGTCGCCCCGACGGCGTCGGCGATCGACAATGTGGACACCAAGAAGCTGCGCCAGGGCGTGACGGTCGACGGGATTCTCGACCACGAGCGCGCCCTGCAGGCGATAGCCAACGCCCACGACGGCACGCGCGCCGCGACCACGCCGGGGTATGACGCCTCGGCCGACTACGTCGCGGAGCGGCTGCGCCGAGCCGGCTACAAGGTCAGCTTCGACGAGTTCGACTTTCCGATCTGGGAGCTGAATGGCCCCTCGACGCTGGCCGAGGTCTCGCCGACGGCGAGGACCTTCACCGAGGAAACCGATGCCGCGGCGAACGACTACATCGTCTCCCAGTTCTCGGGAGCCGGTGACCTGACCGCCCAGGTGGTCCCGACCAACGACATCGCGGTGCCTCCGCCCGGCGGAGCGGGGACGGGGACCAGCGGCTGCGAGCCCGGTGACTTCCCGGCCGCGACCGCGGGCAACATCGCGCTGATGCAGCGCGGCACCTGCAACTTCGTGGACAAGTACGCGAACGCGAAGGCCGCGGGGGCGGTGGCCGCCCTGATCATGAACGACGGCTTCGAGGGCAGGATCGAGCCGCTGTTCATCACAGCGCCCGTTGACATCGGCATCCCGACGATCATGATCAGCTCGACGATCGGGGAGTTGCTGTACGCAGAGGCCCAGACGGACACGGTGACCGCCCACGTGGCGGTGGACGCGACCACTACTGAGAACCAGGAGGTGAACGTGATCGCCGACAGCCGCAAGGGCAAGAAGGGCCGCACCGTCGTCAGCGGCGCCCATCTCGACAGCGTCGAGGAGGGCCCGGGCATCAACGACAACGGCTCCGGCACGTCAGCGACCCTGGAGACGGCCGAGCAGGTCGCTCGCCTCAAGGGCAAGCCGCGCAACCGGCTGCGGTTCGCCTTCTGGGGCGCCGAGGAGGCCGGGCTCGTCGGCTCGACCGCCTACGTCGCGGAGCAGGTGGAGAACGGCGGCATCGACCAGATCGAGGCGAATCTGAACTTCGACATGGTCGGGTCGCCCAACTTCGTCCGCTTCGTCCAGGACGGCGATCTCTCCGACAGCGAGCCGCCCCCAAGCGGCGCGCCTGACGGATCGGCGCAGATCGAGGACATGTGCGTGCGTTACTTCCGCTCGCGCGCGCTGGCCTCGAGGCCGACGCCCTTCGACGGCCGCTCCGACTACGGCCCGTTCATCGAGAACGGCGTCGCCGCGGGCGGTCTGTTCACGGGCGCCGAGGAGATCAAGACGCCTGAGGAGGAGGCGATCTTCGGCGGTGCCGCCGGACTCGCCTACGACCCCTGCTACCACCAGGCCTGCGACACGTTCGCGAACCTGAGCAGGAGGGCGCTGAACCAGATGTCCGACGCCGCGGCGCACGGGCTCTGGACGCTTGCGCGTTCGAAGAGCCCCGTGACCACGCCCAGAGCGGCGCGGCGAGCAAGGCCAAGGCAGGCCGCGCGGCCGCGCGCGCTGACGGCAGGGCGTTCCGCTACCAGGGTCCGATTCCGACCCGCTAGCGACACACCCACGCGAGTCAAGGCGAGGGGCGGCCGGAGAGGCCGCCCCTCGTCGTTCGCGTCGGCTTTGAGGCGGGGGCCGGGCCTTATGCTCGGCTCAACCGATGCCCGACCTGATCCCGCTGATCGCCGACAGCTCGTCGAACCTGCTGGCGGCGCGCAACCAGATGGCGTTCACGCTCGGGTTCCACATCATCCTCGCCTGCATGGGCGTGGCCTTTCCGGCGATCATGCTGATCGCCGAGTACCGCGGGCCGAAAGCACGGCGACGCCGAGGCGCTGAAGCTCGCCGAGCGCTGGTCGCGGGGAGTGGCGGTGCTGTTCGCCGTCGGGGCCGTCACCGGGACGGTCCTCTCCTTCGAGATGGGGCTGCTGTGGCCGGAGTTCATGGACCGCTTCGGCGACGCCTTCGGGATCGCCTTCGCGATCGAGGGCCTGTTCTTCTTCACCGAGGCGATCTTCATCGCGATCTACATCTACGGCTGGAAGCGGCTGCCCGGCTGGGCGCACTTCTGGAGCGGCGTGCCGATCGTGATCGCCGGACTCGGCGGCGCCGCCTCGGTGGTGGCGGCCAACTCCTGGATGAACCAGCCCGCCGGCTTCACGCTCGGCGAGGACGGCAGGGTCAGCGACGTGGAGCCCTGGGACGTGCTCTTCAACGCCGCCGCCGGCTACGAGATCCCGCACATGATCCTCGCCGCCTACATGGTCGCCGGCTTCCTGGTGGCGTCGGTCTACGCGGTGGGGATGCTGCGCGGCCGGCGCGACCGCTATCACCGGGTCGGCTTCCTGATTCCCTTCACCGTGGCTGCGATCGCCACGCCGATTCAGCTCTTCGTCGGCGACATCGCGGCTCGCGCGATCGCCGACGACCAGCCCGCCAAGTTCGCCGCGATGGAGTGCGTGTACGAAACCGGGCCCGATCAGACCGAGTACATCGGCGGCATCTGCACCGACGGCGAGGTCAAGTACGCGATCGGGCTGCCGGGAGTGGATTCCTTCCTGGTCGGCTTCAGCACCGACACGGTGGTGACCGGCCTGGACCAGATCCCCGACGACGAGGAGCCGCAGGCGCTGACGCTGCTTCACACCGCCTTCGACGTCATGGTCGGGATCGGGACCGCGTTGATGCTGTTGGCGCTGTGGTTCGCCGTCGTCTGGTGGCGCAAGCGGGACCTGCCGCGGACGCCGTGGTTCCTGCGCGCGTCGGCGCTGGCCGGGGTGGGGGCGGTGATCGCCCTCGAGTCCGGCTGGATCGTGACCGAGGTCGGGCGCCAGCCGTGGATCGTGAACGGCTACATGAAGGTGGAGGACGCGGTCACCGGCGCCCAGGGGCTGTGGTGGGTCTTCGGCTTCACCTTCCTGCTCTACGCGGCCCTCGGCGCGGCGGCGGTGATCGCGCTGCGGACCCTGTCGCGGCGCTGGCGCGAGGCAGATGCGGCGGCGGCCGCGGGCGGCGCGCCCGCGACGCCGTATTCACCAAGGCCGGGAGAGGAGGGACCAGGATGAGCGAGGCTGACGCGGTCGCCGCCGTACTGCTGGTCGGGGCGATGATGTACGCGATCTTCGGAGGGGCCGATTTCGGCGCCGGGCTCTGGGAGCTGGTGCCGGCCCCGGGCGAAATCAAGCAGGGCGTGAGCGAGCGCATCGACCGCAGTCTGACGCCGGTCTGGGAGGCGAACCACGTCTGGCTGATCTTCATTCTCGTCGTGCTCTGGACCGGGTTCCCCGAGGCGTTCTCGGCTGTGATGACGACGCTCTACATCCCGCTCGCCCTGGCGGCGCTCGGGATCGTGTTGCGCGGCGCCAACTTCGCCTTCCGCCACGTCTTCACGGGGACCACGCTGAGGTGGGCCACTCGGGTGTTCGCCGTCTCCTCGATCCTGACGCCGTTCTTCATGGGCACGGTGGTGGGGGCGATCGCCTCGGGCGAGGTCCCCCCGGATGGGGGAGGCGATCCGACGGCGAGCTGGACCGGACCGCTGGCGCTGCTGATCGGAGCGATGTTCGTCGCCACCGGCGGCTACATCGCGGCCGTCTTCCTGGTGCAGGACGCCCGCAACGCCCGCGAGCCCGCCGTCGAGTCCCACTTCCGACGCTGCGCCATGGGCGTCGCCGTGGTGGCGGGCGCCCTCGCGGTCGCCGGAGTGTTCGCGTTGCGCTCCGACGCCCGCTACGTCTACGACGGCCTCACCGGCCCGGGCCTGCCGTTGGTGATCGCCTCGGGCCTCGCCGGGATCGGCGCCCTGGCCCTGTTGGTGCGGGGGGCAGGCGACCGGCTCGAGTCGCTGGCGCTGCGGCCGCTGGCGGTGGGCGCGGTGGCGATGGTCGTCTGGGGCTGGGGCGTCGGGCAGCACCCCTACCTGCTGCCGCCCGAGGGAGGGTCGGATGGGCTCACGATCGACGCGGCCGCGGCGCCCGACCCGACGATGGTCGCGATCCTGATCGTGTTCGCTCTTGCCGCGCTGCTGATCCTGCCGGCGATCGCGCTGCTCTACGTGCTGAGCCAGCGCAGTCTTCTCGAGTAGGGGTTGGTTCCCCGAGCAGGGGTTGCGACCGTGCCGTGCGGATAGGGTCTAGCCGGTGAAGTGGAAGCCGACCAGGCGCAATCCGCGGCTCGAGGACCGCCGCGGGCAGGGTGGAGGCGGCGGCGGCTTCGGCCTCCCAGGCGGCTCGGGCGGCGGCATGGGCCTGCCGATCCCGACCGGCGGCAAAGGCGGGATGGGGATCGGAACGATCATCATCATCGTCGTCCTCTTCTTCGTGCTGCGCAGCTGCGGCGGAGGGGACGGCGGCGGCTTCAACGTGCCCGGCCTGCCCAGCGACCAGACCCAGGTCCCGCCCAGCCAGGACACGAGCGCCCCGCCGCCCGCGGGCGGCGAGGCCAACGACCAGGGCGCGGAGTTCGTCAACTTCGTGCTGACCGACCTTGACGGCTTCTGGGCCGAGCAGTTCCAGAGCTCGGGGAAGCAGCTTCAACAGCCCGGTCTGGTCCTGTTCACGAACGCTGTCGCCTCGGGCTGCGGCCAGGCGAGCTCAGCGACCGGACCCTTCTACTGCCCGCTGGACCAGAAGGCCTACGTCGACCTGACCTTCTTCAACGAGCTCGACAAGCGCTTCAAGGCGCCGGGTGACTTCGCGCAGGCCTACGTCTTGGCCCACGAGTACGGCCATCACATCCAGCAGCAGCTCGGGATCGAGCAGAAGGTCCGCGACCAGAGCCAGTCGAACCCGGATGACGCCAACGAGCTCTCGGTCCGCCTGGAGCTGCAGGCCGACTGCTTCGCCGGCCTCTGGGGCCGCTCGGTCTACCAGGAGGGAATCCTCGAGGACGGTGACCTGGAGGAGGGGATCACCGCCGCCGAGGCCGTCGGCGACGACCGCATCCAGCAGCAGACCCAGGGCCGGATCGATCCCGAGTCGTTCACCCACGGCACCTCCGAGCAGCGCCGCAGCTGGTTCCGCAAGGGCTTCGACTCGGGCGACATCGAGCAGTGCGACACGTTCTCGGCCGACGAGGTCTAGGGCCGGCAAGGCCTTGCGTGTCTGTGCCATAGATCACGGCGCCGCGAATTGGCTTCGACTAACTTGGATGCATGGGTTGCCCGTCCTGCGGCACTGAGAACCGTGAGGGCGCTCGGTTCTGCGATTCCTGCGGGGCCGAGCTGGCGCAGCGCGTGGCCGAGCCGGCGCGGAAGCCCGCCGAGGTGCTCCCCTCCGACGTCCCGGCCGAGATCGCCGACGGGCGCTACCGGGTGCGGAGCTTCCTGGGACAGGGCGGGCGCAAGCGCGTCTATCTGGCGGACGACACCGCCTCGGGCCGCGAGGTCGCCGTGGCCCTGTTCGACACCGAGAACGTCGCCGCCGCCGTCCAGGCGCGGGCGAAGCGTGAGGCACAGGCGATGCGGAAGCTCGGCGACCATCCCCACGTCGTCAGCGTTCTCGACACCGGCGAGGAGGACGGCAACCCCTTCATCGTCAGCGAGTACATGCCGGGCGGGGACGTGGAGTCCCTGCTGGCCGCCCAGGGTGGGTCGATCGACCCCGAGCGAGCCGCCGGGATCGCGGCCGATGTCACCAGGGCGCTCGAGCACGCCCACGCGCGTGGCATCGTCCATCGCGACCTGAAGCCGGCCAACGTCTGGCTGGACGACGACGGCGCCGCGCGCCTGGGCGACTTCGGGCTGGCGACGACCGAGGGCAGGTCGCGGGTGAGCGGCGGCAACCTCGTCGGCACGGTCGCCTACCTGCCGCCCGAGCAGGCGCTGGGCGAGACATCGGCCCCCGAGAGCGACCTCTACTCGCTCGGAGCGCTCCTCTACGAGATGCTTGCGGGGCAACCGCCCTTCGCGGGGGACGACGCCGTCTCGATCATCTCCCAGCACCTGCACGCCGACCCGGTGCCTCCCTCGCGCCACGACCCGGCCGTTCCCGACGCCCTCGACCGGGTGGTGCTGGGCCTGCTGGCCAAGCGCGGGGAGGATCGCCCCGCCGGGGCCGCGGCGGTCCGCGAGTCGCTGCAGGCGGCGCTCGTCGAGGGGCCCGCGGACGAGGACGGCGAGGAACGCGCGGACAATCCCCTGGACCGGCTTGCCGGGGGCATCTTCGTCGGCCGCGAGCGCGAGATCGAGCAGCTGCGCGAGGCGGCCGACTCCGCCCTCGCCGGCAACGGCGGGCTGTTGCTGCTGGTGGGTGAGCCGGGGATCGGCAAGACCCGTACCTCGGAGGAGCTCGCCACCTACGCCCAGGTCAGCGGCGCCCGCGTCTATTGGGGCCGCTGCCGCGAGGACGATGGGGCGCCCGCATACTGGCCCTGGGTCCAGGCGATCAGGGGCTATGTGCGCGACGCGGACCCGGTCGCGATGGCCTGGCAGATGGGCGCCGGCGCCGCCGAGATCGCGCAACTCATCCCCGAGGTGGCCGAGCGCCTGGACATCGAGCCGGCCGGTCCCTCGGACAACGAGGAGGCCCGCTTCCGCCTGTTCGACTCGGTCTCGAGCTTCCTCGTGGCGGCCGCGCGCGACCGCCCGATGGTCATCGTCCTCGACGACCTGCACTGGGCAGATGAGCCCTCGCTGCTGTTGCTGAAGCACCTGGCCGGCGAGGTCGGCTCGTCCGGCCTGCTGGTCGTCGGCACCTACCGCGACGTCGAGCTGGGGCGCCACCACGCGCTCGCCCGCGTGCTGGGCGACCTCGGCGGAACCCGCATCAGCCTCGACGGTTTCTCGCCCGAGTCGATCGCGCGCTACGTCGAGATGACAGCCGGCGCCGCGCCGCCGCCCGGCCTGGCCGAGGCGGTGCACGCACAGACCGACGGCAACCCCTTCTTCGTCGGCGAGGTGGTGCGGCTGCTGACCAGCGAGGGCCGCCTCTCGGATCCGGATTCCTGGCAGGGCCAGATCCCCCAGGGGGTGCGCGAGGTGGTGGGCCGTCGCCTCGACCGCCTCTCCGAGCAGACCAACGAAGGGCTCCAGGTCGCTGCGGTGATCGGCCGCGAGTTCGACGCCGACGTGCTGGTGAAGGTCAAGGGCGTCCCGGCCGAGCAGATGATGTCCGGCGCGCGCGAGGCGATCGGCGAGCGCCTGGTGACCGAGATGGGGGACGGGCGCTTCTCGTTCGCGCACGCGCTGGTCCGCGACACCCTCTATGACGAGCTGAGCCCCGCCCAGCGGGCGACGCTCCACCACAAGACGGCGTTGGCGCTGGAGGCGCTGCACGGCGATGACCCCTCCCGCCTGGGCGAGCTGGCCCACCACTTCCTGGCCGCCGCACCGCGCGGCGATTCGGTCAAGGCGATCGACTACGCCGAGCGCGCGGGGGCGCAGGCAATGGAGCAGCTCGCCTACGAGGAGGCGACGGAGCTATACGAGCGGGCGCTCGAGGTGCTCGAGCTGGAGGACGAGGTCGACGAGCGGCGCAGGCTGCGGCTGGCGTTGGCCATGGGCGGCGCCGAGGCGAGTGCGGCGCAGATCTCTGACGCGCGCAAGGCCTTCGGGCGGGCCGCCGAGTCGGCGCGGGCCTTGGGCGACGCGGACGGCCTGGTCGGCGCCGCGATCGGGATCGCGATGCTGAGCGAGGCCGGCAGGACCGACGAGCGGCTCGTGGGGCTGATCGACGAGGCGCTGGAGGCGATCGGCGCCGAGCCCAGCGCCGCGCGCGCCTCGCTGCTGAGCGCCAAGTCACAGGAGCTGTACTGGCAGGACGCCCAGGGAATCTCGGCGCCGCTGGTGGAGGAGGCGATCGAGATCGCCCGCCAGGTGGATGCGCCCGTGACCCTCGGGGCGGTGCTGCACCGCCAGATCTTCCTGCCCACCGGCCCGGGCGCCGCCCGCGAGCGCCTCGCGATCGCCGACGAGATGGTGGAGCTGGGGCGCTCGTGCGGGGACGCTCAAGCAGAGCTGCGCGGTCACGCCCACCGGGTGCAGAATCATCTGGAGCTCGGCGACTTGGCGGGCGTCGATCGAGAGCTGGCGATCTATGCGCGCATGGCCGACGAGCTGCGCATGCCCGTCCACATCTGGCAGACCCACGCGATGCGCGGGATGCGAGCGGCGCTTGACGGCGACCTGGAGGCCGCCGAGCGCTTCGCCGAGCAGTCGCGCCGCGAGGGCGAGCGGGCCGAGCAGCCGCTTGCGCAGCAGTACTACGGGATCCAGCTGATCCAGATCCGCAGCCTCCAGGGCCGCGCGGGCGAGCTGATCCCTCGCGTGCGAGAGCTCGCCGAGCGCTTCCCGGGAATTCCGGCCTGGCGCAGCGCGCTGATCAGCCTCGCCGCCCGCTCGGGCGAGGTCGAGCTGGGCCGCGTCGAGCTGGAGCGGTTCGCGGGCGAGGACTTCTCGGTGGTCCCGCGCGACGCCAACTGGCTGCCGGGTATCGCGCTGCTGGCCGAGGCGACCGCGTTGCTGGGCGATCGCAAGCGGGCGGAGCTGCTCTACGAGGAGCTGCTGCCCTACGCCGGCCTGGTGATCGTCGTGGCGCGCGCGGCGGGCTCGAACGGGCCGGTGGACCGGATTCTGGGCCTGCTCGCCAGAGCGGGCGGCGACCTGGACCAAGCCGCCGAGCACATGAAGTCCGCGATCGAGCTGGCGACTCGCATGGGGGACCGGCCCGGGATGTCGATCTGCCGCGTCGATCTGGCCGAGGTCCTGCTCGAGCGCGGCGGAGAAGGCGACCGCGAGCGCGCGCTGCAGCTGATCGACGAGGCGATCGGACCGGCGCGCGAGATGGGCGCCCGCGGCGTGGTCGAGCGCGCGCTCGCCCTGCGCCTCGAGGCGCAGGGCCTGGCCGGGGTGGACGTGACGACCTCGATCGACGACGTGGTCGCCGAACTCGAGTCAGAACGTCCGGACCTGCGCGCCCACGCCGCCCCCGACGGCACCGTCGCGATCCTGTTCAGCGACATCGAGGACTCGACGATCATCACCGAGCGGCTGGGCGACGAGCGCTGGCTGGACGTGTTGCGCAGGCACAACGCCGTGTTCCGCCAGAGGATCGGCGACTACGGGGGCTATGAGGTGAAGAGCCAGGGCGACGGCTTCATGCTCGCTTTCCCCGACCCGTGCCGGGCACTGGAGTATGCGATCGCGATCCAGCGTGACTTCGCCGACCGTGAACACGAGGGCGGCGACGAGGCCCTGCGCGTCCGGATGGGCCTGCATACGGGCGAGGTGATCGCCGAGGAGGGCGACTTCTTCGGCAAGAACGTGATCCTGGCCGCACGGATCGCGGCCCAGGCGAGCGGCAGCGAGATCCTGGTAAGCGAGGACATGCGCGCCGCGGCCGAGGACAGTGGTTCCGAGGGTCCCGAGGGGACAGCGCTCAACTTCGACGACGGCCGCGAGCTGGAGCTGAAGGGCCTCGAGGGCACCCACACCGTCTACCGGTCCCACTGGCGCGCACCAGAAGCGGTCTCCTCGGCTTCGCGTCCGGGGACCGCCTAGCGGCCGCGGCCTCCTAACCTGCCGGGATGCTCTCGGCCCTGCTCGCCGGCGCGCTGATCGCCGCCGCCTCGCTGCTGCTGGGCGCGGCGGTGATGGTGCTCGCCGGCCGGCCTCGCCTCTCGCCCGTGGGCCCGGCCGCGGGGCTCTCGGCGCTGCTGGTCGTGTGTGGGATCGCGATCAAGCTGCCCGGGCACGGCACGACGGCCGCGGTCGCCGCCGGGCTGGCTCTGATCGCCGCCGGGGTCGTGCTCAGGCGCGAGCGCGAGCCGCTGGGGCCCATCCCCGCCGGTGCCGTGGTCGCAGTGCTGGGCGCCGCGCTGGTGATCGCGATCCCCTTTGCGACCTCGGGCCGCGTCGGCATCCTGGGCCAGGGACTGGTCAACGACGACATGGCCAGCCACCTGCTCTTCACCGAGTGGGCCGACACCCGCGAGGGCCCGACCCCGGACCTGATCCAGGACGGGTACCCGCTCGGCCCCCATGCGGTCGTCTCGGCGACCTCCAAGGTGGTCCCCGGAGCCGATCTGATCGAGACTTTCGCGGGGCTGACGGGGGCGATCGCGATCCTGGCCGCGCTGACCGCTTACGGGGCCCTCGGCGGGGTGCGCGAGCGCTATCGCGGGCCCGCGGCCGTGCTTGCCGCCCTGCCCTACCTGGGTGCCGCCTACCTGGCCCAGGGCGCGTTCAAGGAGCCGATGCTGGGGCTGGCCCTGGTCGGCTTCGCGCTCTGTCTGCCGTCGCTCACCAAGAGCTGGAACGGGTACTCGCCCACCTACGTCTCGACCGTCGGCGACCGCGGCCGGGGCTGGGTGAAGCGCCAGGCCCGCCTGGCGATCCCGGCCGGGGTCATCGCAGCCGGCACGATCTACAACTACAGCTTCCCCGGGCTCGCCTGGCTGGTGGTCGCGCTGCTCGCCTGGGCCCTGATCGCCGCCTGGCTCGAGCGCGACCCCGACGAGGGGCTGAGGCTGCGCTCGCGCCTGCGCTGGGGCCTCCCGGTCCTGGTCGCCGGCTGCGCGATCCCGGTGATCGCCGCCCTGCCCGAGGTCGTCAACCTGGTCAAGTTCGCCGGGTTCGAGGCCTTCAACCCCGAGGGCAAGGGCGGGAACGTCGGCTTCGGGAACCTGCGCCAGCCGCTGAACCCGCTCGAGGCCCTCGGCGTCTGGCCCTCCAGCGAGTTCAGGATCGCGCCGAAAAACTCGAGCACGCCCGAGATCGCCTTCTACCTCGGCGGTCTGCTGGCGCTGGCCGCCTTCGCCTGGGGGGTGGGCCGCGCCGTAGCCCGCCGCGAGGTCGCCCTGCCGGCGGCGCTGATCTCGGGCGCGGTCGGGTACCTGGCCGCCCTGGCGGTCGGCACCCCCTACACGCAGGCCAAGGCCCTCGCAGTCGCGGCGCCCGTCGTCATGCTCGTCGTCCTTCGCGGCCTGCTCGCAGCCGACTCGCTGCCCGACGAGGAGGGAAAGCAGGCCCGCTGGTGGCCGCCCCGGCAGCTGCCGCCGCCGCTGCTGCGATACGGCCTTCCGGCGCTCGCGATCGCCTTCGCGGTGGCGGCGGCATTCTCGACCCTGCTTCCGTTGCGCCAGTCGGCTGTGGGCCCGGGCCACCAGATCGCCGAGCTGCGGCAGATCCGCGACGCGGTCGGCGGGGACGACGTGCTGTTTCTGGGCCGCGACAACTTCATCTCGTGGGAGCTGCTCGGCTCGGAGGTCTACACCCCGCTGCGCAACCCCTACGACACCGAGCCGGTCTGGTCGCTCTACCGCGCCACCCCGATCAACGCCAAGTTCGACTGGGACAACGTGCCGCCCGCCCTGTCCGACGACCGCCGCTCCCTGGAGGACTTCGACTGGGTGATCACCACCAGCGCCGAGTTCAACAGCCAGGCGCCGCCCGAGTTCAGGCCCGCGCTGGAGACCCAGGACTTCGTGCTCTGGGAGCGCACGGGCCCCGGGGACGGGAGCCGGCGCACGCTGCGCGAGCCGATCTACCCCGGCGCGACGGTGGACTGCTCGGACCCCGAGAAGCGCGGCCTTGCCCGCCTGAACGGCACAGCGGTCGCCTTCGCCGAGCCGCCGGTGATCGGCAAGGCCTGGGAGCCGGGCCCCGACATCACCGACGCGGCCGGCGCGACGGAGGAGCTGCTGCTGGCGCCCGGCAGGTGGGCGATCTCGATCCAGTACGCGAGCACGCAGGACCTGCGCATCAGCGCGCCCGGCGAGGAGTGGACGATGCGCGCCAACCTGCTCTTCCGCGGGCCCTCTCCCTACTACCCGGTCGGCGTCCTGGAGGTGAAGCCGCCGGGCGAGCGGCCCTCGTTGCGCGACGACCTCGACCCACGCCTGACCCGCTTCACGGTCGAGGTGGACCCGCCGCCCTTGGCGGGCAGGGTGCTCGGCACCGAGAGCCGGGCCTACCTCGGCAGGATCGTGGCGACGTCCGTGGCACCGCGTGAGCGCGTGTTGCTGTCCGCGGCCTGTGGGCGCTACGTCGACTGGTACTCGTCGGCCCCCGACTCGGACCTGGCCGGAATCGAGGCGCCGACGCCCGAGGAGCCCGAGGAGGAGTAGCCGTTAGCGTTGACTCGATGCCGCCCCTCTGGACCGCCACGATCGCCCTCCTTGTCCTCTGCTGCCTGGCCTCGATGGTGATCGCGATCACGAAGCTCACGTAGCGCTTCCGGATAGGATCACGCTGCAAATCCGGCTTGGGCGAGGAGGATTGAATGTTCGATCGCATCGTTGTTGGCACCGACGGCTCCGACACGGCCGCCGAGGCGGTTCGCACGGCGATCGAGCTGGCCAAGCTCTCGGATGCGAAGCTCGAGATCGTCAGCGCCTACGAGCCGATCTCGCAGTCCAAGCTGAATCAGGAGCACGAGGGGATCAGCGGCGACGTCAGCCACGTCGCCAACCCCCGCGAGGAGGTCAGCTTCGTGCTCGATAGGGCCGCGGCCGAGGCCAAGAAGGCCAAGGTGGACGTGGTCACCCATCCGCGCGAGGGCGACCCCGCAGACGCGATTCTGGACGTCGCCGAGGAGCACAAGGCCGACCTGGTCATGGTCGGCAACAAGGGCATGACGGGGGCCAAGCGGTTCCTGCTCGGCAGCGTGCCGAACAAGATCTCCCACCACGCCCCCTGCGACGTCTGGATCGTCCGGACGACCTAGGTTGGCGGTTTTCTCACGCTATGCGTGAGTAACCCGCCAACTTCCACTCCGGCAACGGGCTAACAGCCCGGTGCGCGGCTCGCCACCGCGGCGGCGGCATCGAGCAGGCCCGCCCCGAACAGGATCGGGTCATACGGCTGGCCCAGCTCGCCGGCTCCCCTGCGCGCGGTGCCCTCGAGCTGGCACTCCACCTGACCGGGTGAGGGGTTCTTGCCCAGCACGCGGCTGGCGATGGTCATCGCGGCCACGCCCGAGACGTGGGCGGCGGCCATCGAGGTCCCCTGGTAGTCGCCGGGGTAGCCGAAGGTCGTGAAGCCCGCGCCGTCGAAGGTGAGCTGGAGGATCGTTTCGCCGCGGCTGAAGAGCGGATCATCGGCGCCGCAGGCCGCCAAGGCGGGCACCCCGCCGCCGGGGGCGACTATGTCGAGGCCGGCGCCGGTGCGCGACTCGTCGGCCAGGCAGGCGTCCTTGGTGCTGCGCCCGACGCCGATCACGTTCGGGGCGCCGGCGGGATAGGCGATCGGCGCGCCGTTCGAGTTGCCGGCGGCGGCGACCACCACCGCGCCTCGCTTCTTGGCGAACTTGATCGCCTCGCAGACGCTCTTGATCTTGTTGCAGCCGTCTACGCCGGGGGCGAACTCGAAGCTCATGTTGATCACGTCGGCCCGGTTCTTGGCCGCGTAGCGGATGCCCGCCGCGATGTCGCGCGCGGTGCCGAAGCCCTGCGCGTCCAGCACTCGCACCGGGATCACCTTCGCCTTCGGCGCCAGCCCGGTGAGGCCGAGCTTGTTCCCGGTGCGCTCGGCGATGGTGCCGGCGACGTGGGTCCCGTGGCCGTCGCGGTCGAGCGGCAGTCCCTTGCCCTTGGTCTTCTTGCTCCGCTTGCCGCCATCGACGAAGTCGCGGCCGGCGACGAACTGTCCCGAGGCGAAGTCGGGGCTGCGGACGAAGGTCGGCTTGCGATTGGCGAAGGCGACGCCCGTGTCCAGCACCGCCACGCGGGCGCCCTTGCCCAGGGGGCTGCCGCGCTTCTTCAGCGTGTCCCAGGCCGCCGGGGCGTTGATCCCGCCGCGGGCCTCGAAGGCCAGGGGCGTGGGGGACTGCCCGCAGAGCGAGCCGCACGGCAGGAAGTTCCACTGGGTCCGGCGCCAGTCGCCGGCGGCCGAGAACAGGCCGGGGTCGTTCGGGACCGCAGACTTGCGGGCGATGTAGTTGGGCAGCGCGTAGGCGACGTTCGGCTGCTCGCGCAGTTCGGCGGCTCCCTCGCCCACGCCGACCTCGGCGGGCAGCTCCACCAGCTTCGTCTTGCCGCTCTCGAGCCCGACGATGACCTCGCCCGGCACGAAGGCGGGCGCCTGGGTCTCCTCGGCCGGGCGCGGCAGGGGCGCTCGCCGCGATCACGGCAAGGGCAAGCGGGATTGTCGCGGTCAGCTTTCGCATCGGATGGCCCTGCGTAGGTAATACGAAGACCGGCGCTGGGCCGGTCATTCCTAAACACGCTAAACGGGGGAAAGTTCCAGCCGCGAGCGTACTGGCGCCGTGCCCGTACTGGCCCAGGCGAGCCAGACTCGACGAGCGCGACGAGCGCATGATGCGCCTCGCGCTGGAGCGGGCGGCCGCGGCCGCCGGGCACGGCGATGTGCCGATCGGCGCGGTGGTGGCGCGCGCCGACGAGGTCCTGGCCGCCGAGGGCAACGAGCGCGAGCGGCGCCGCGACCCGACCGCCCACGCCGAGGTGCTGGCGCTGCGGGCGGCGGCCGAGGCCCTGGGGGGCTGGCGCCTGCCCGAAACCACTATCTACGTCACGCTCGAGCCCTGCGCGATGTGCGCGGGGGCGATCTCGCTGGCGCGCGTGCCGCGGCTCGTCTTCGGCGCCGCCGACCCGAAGGGCGGCGCGGCGGGCGGGGTGATCGACCTCTACCGGGAGCCCGGCTCGGCGGCGCTCAACCACAGGCCCGCCGTGGTCGCAGGGCTCTTGTCCGAGGAGTCCAAGACGCTGCTCGAGGATTTCTTCGCCGCGAGGCGATAGCCCCATACGATCCGCGCGTGAGCGAGATCGACCGCGCCTGGCTTCGCGAACTGATGGCCCGCGAGCTGACCAGCTTCCGCGAGGCGAACCCGCGCTCGTCCGAGATCTTCGAGCGCGCCCGCGGCTCGCTCCTGGACGGGGTTCCGATGAACTGGATGGTGCGCTGGCCGGGCGAGTTCCCCGTCTACGTGGACGAGGCCCACGGCGCCCGCTTCACCGACGTGGACGGGCACGAGTACGTGGACCTCTGCCTCGGCGACACCGGCGCGATGGCGGGCCACAGTCCGGAGCCGGTGGTGCGCACCGTCGCCGAGCGCTCAGCGGCAGGGATCACGACGATGCTCCCCAACGAGGACGCGGGCTGGGTGGGCGAGGAGCTGGGCCGGCGCTTCGGCCTGCCGCTGTGGCAGTTCTCGCTGACCGCGACCGACGCCAACCGCTGGGCGATTCGCCTGGCGCGCCAGATCACCGGCCGGCCCAAGGTCCTGGTGCAGAACTGGTGCTACCACGGCAGCGTCGACGAGACCTTCATCCAGCTCGCCGAGGACGGGAAGACGGTGCTCGCGCGCGAGGGGAACATCGGCCCGCCGGTGGATCCCGCCGTGACGACGCGGGTGGTCGAGATCAACGACGTCGATGGCCTCGAGCGCGAGCTGGCCCACGGCGACGTGGCCTGCGCCCTGGTCGAGCCGGCGCTGACCAACATCGGCATCGTCCTGCCCGACGATGGCTACCACGACGCGCTTCGCCGCCTCACGCGCGAGCACGGGACCCTGCTGATCATCGACGAGACACACACGATCTGCGCCGGTCCCGGCGGCTACACCAAGGCCCACGGCCTCGAGCCGGACATGCTCACGATCGGCAAGCCGATCGCCGGCGGCATCCCGATCGGCACTTACGGGTTCACCCACGAGGTCGCCGAGGGGATGAGCAACACGATCGAGGAGGAGCTCTCAGACGTCGGCGGCGTCGGCGGCACGCTCGCCGGCAACGCGCTCTCGCTCGCCGCGGCGCGGGCGTGCCTGGGGGAGGTGATGACCGACGAAGCCTTCGAGCGCATGATCGGCCTCGGCGAGCGCTTCACCGAGGGCGTGCAGTCGGTGATCGACGAGCACGGCGCGCCCTGGCACGTGACCCGGCTCGGCTGCCGGGCCGAGTACCGGTTCAGTCCCGACGTCGCCCGCGACGGTGCCCAGGCGGCGGCATCGGGCGACGCCGAGCTCGACCGCTACATGCACCTGCACGCGCTCAACCGCGGCATCCTGCTGACGCCCTTCCACAACATGTCGCTGATGAGCCCGGCGACGACGGAGGAGGACGTGGACCGCCACACCGAGGTCTTCAGCGCCGGCGTCGGCGAGCTGGTCAGGGGACCAGGTTGAATCGGCAGCGGAGAGGGTGGGATTCGAACCCACGAGGCAGGTATAAGCCCGCCCACTCGCTTTCCAAGCGAGCTCCTTAAGCCACTCGGACACCTCTCCGGGCGCCCTGAATATAGAAGCCCCGAGCCGGGCCGGTGCGCCGCGGATTTCGGCCCGGCTAAGATCGCCGCGATGGCCTGGAACGTCTATCTGGCGGGCGAGATCCACAGCGACTGGCGCGAGCAGATCGCGGCCGGCGCCGAGCAGGCGGGCCTCGACGTGGAGTTCAGCTCGCCGGTCACAGACCACGGCGCCTCCGATGACGTCGGCGTCGCCATCCTCGGCGACGAGGCCGACGCCTTCTGGAAGGACCACAAGGGAGCGGGGGTGAACGCGATCCGCACCCAGACCCTGATCCGCCAGGCCGACGTGGTCGTCGTCCGCTTCGGCGAGAAGTACAAGCAGTGGAACGCCGCCTTCGATGCCGGCTTCGCCGCCGCGCTGGGCAAGCCGATCGTCACCCTGCACCCACCCGACCACGACCACGCCCTGAAGGAGATCGACCGCGCCGCGATGGCGACCGCCGAGACGCCCGAGCAGGTGGTCGGGATGCTGCGCTACGTCCTCGAGGGCGAGCTCGCCCGCTGACGCCCTGGGCTAGCCGCCGCCAGACGCGTGTCGTGGCGGGTTACTCACGCATAGCGTCACTTACCCGCCAACTTCCCCGCCGTGGCGGCTTCTCCACGCGCAGCCCGGGTTAGCCGCCGACTCTCGCCGCCGCCTGGCTTCGCCGTTAGCCTAGATCCGCCCCGGAGGGGTGCCGGAGTGGTTGAACGGGGCGGTCTCGAAAACCGTTAAGGGCCTTTGGGTCCTTCGTGGGTTCGAATCCCACCCCCTCCGTCTCCGACACAGGAGGAACCAGATGAGTCTGAAGGACGGTCGCGTGGCTACGAGACTTCCCGCGCAGGACCTGGAGCGCGCACGGAGGTTCTACTCCGAGCAGCTCGGCCTCGAGCCGAGCGAGGAGCGCGAAGGGGGCCTGCTGTATCGGGTGGGGGAGGGGGTATTCGCCCTGTTCGAGTCCAGCGGGGCATCGTCAGGCGAGTTCACGCAGATGGGCTGGGAGGTCGACGACATAGAGGCCACCGTCGCCGAGCTCAAGGATCGCGGCGTGGCCTTTGAGGAGATCGACGCTCCCGGACTGCGGACGGTCGATGGGATTGCCGATGTCCAGGGCAACTACCCGAGCAAGGGGGGCAAGGGCGAACGCGCTGCTTGGTTCCGAGACAGCGAGGGCAACATGCTCGGGATAGGCCAACCCATTCTCTGAGCACGCGCCTCAGTCGAAGATCACGTGGTTGGCGACCTGGAAGTGCTCGCGCCGAAACCGGCCGGGCTCGAGCCCATGGCGCTGGATCTGGGCGCGCCTACGACCGTCGCGGGCGGCGGACTCCGATTCCTGCTCGGAGGGCCAGAGGTTGACGACCACCAGGCCGTCGTCGGACTTGGCCGCGGCGTGCAGGATCAGGCCGTGGTCTCGCCCGACCTGGTCCATCTCGCTCGAGGACAGCCGGTAGCCCGCGAGCAGCTCGTCGGGATCCCCGGAGATCCGCGCGATCGTGAGGTAGGCCATCAGGCCACCTCCCCGACCGGCCGAGTGATCTCGACGCCGTGGGCTTCGGCCATCGCCAGGATCTTGTTCACCGGCGGGTCGCCGGCCGTCGCCAGCTCCGCCGCCGCCCGGGCGAAACGCTCCATGCGCTCGCCGGGGGTGAAGACAACGAAAGCGCTCGCCTCCATCCCTGACTCGTTGCGCACGGTGTGCTCCCGTCCGCCGGCGATCGGTACGACCTCTCCGGGCCGGGCGATGCGCCGGCTGACGGTCCCCCGGTCATCCTCGAGATAGAAGACGAGCTCTCCTCGCTCGACGCGGTAGAGCTCGAACGGGTCATGCCGGTGCAGCATGGGCGGGCCCCCGCCCGCGGGGATGCGGACTTCGAGGGCGGTGATGGCCCCGGCGCTCTGCTCGCTCGTGACCCGGAACGTGAGACCCTCGGCGCCGACCGTGAGGCGCTCTTCGGCGACTGGCATTTGAACTTCCTTTCTTGAGCTGGACATCAGAATCGACAGGTAACCTGTCTGACGGAGGCCGTAGAATAGACAGGAAACCTGACTGATGTCAAGCCGACTTCCGAAAACCTCCGCCCGGGAGCGCCCCGAGAACCTCGGGGTCCTCCTGCGTGAGCCCTACCGGTATGGCTCCGAGGTTCTGAATCGGAGGTTCGCCGAGCGCGGGCATCCCGAGATCCGCCCCCCGCACGGCAGCGTGTTCCCGTTCCTCGACGACGAGGGCACGAGGGTGAGCGTGCTCGCCGAGCGCGCCCAGATCACCAAGCAGTCGATGGCCGAGCTGGTCGAGCACCTGGAGCAGCACGGCTACGTCGAGCGGTTGCCCGACCCGAGCGACCGGCGGGCGAAGCTGGTTCGCGCGACCGCCAAGGGACGTGAGCTCTATGCGATCGCGCGGGAAGTCGTCGCCGAGCTCGAGGAGGAGTGGACGAAGCTGCTCGGCAAGGAGAAGATGCGCCGGCTGCGGGCGATCCTGGAGGAGCTGAACGCCGGGCTCGATTGGACGTAGGCTCTGGCGGCGTGAGCGTCGTCCTCTGGCACATCGAGATCTCGCACTACAACGAGAAGGCCCGCTGGGCTCTCGACTACAAGGGGATTCCATACGAGCTGCGGACTCCGATGCCGGGTACGCACCGTCTGACGGCGCTTCGGCTCACCCGCGGCAAGCACGACCGGCTGCCGGTGGCCGAGATCGACGGGAGACGGGTCGGGGACTCGACGGCGATCATCGAGGCGCTGGAGCGCTACAAGCCCGAGCCGGCGCTGTACCCGGCCGAGCCCGAGCAGCGGCGAAGCGCCCTGGAGCTTGAGGACTACTTCGACGAAGAGCTGGCGCCGCGGGTGCGCCGGATGCTCTGGCACTACACGCTGCCCGACACCGAGGCGACTCTGGACGCCGTGATCTCCGACGAGGGAGCCACTTTCCGGCGTGGCCTGCTGCGCCGCACGGCCCCGGTCGCGAACCGCATGGTGCGCCGTGACTACGGCGTCGACCAGGCCGGGGCGGACGAGGCCGAGGCCGGGATCAGGGCGGCGATGGACCGGGTCGAGTCCGAGCTGGGCGACGGCGAGTACCTCGTCGGGGACGAGTTCTCGGTCGCCGACCTGGCCGGTGCGGCGCTGTTCACGCCGCTGCTGGCCCCGCCGGGCCGGCCCTGGTGCCCGAAGCTGGTGCCGAGCCTGCAGGGATTCCGCGAGGAGATGCAGGCGCGGCCGGGCGGCCAGTGGGTCGAGCGGATGTACGCACGGCATCGCGGTGTCCCCGTAGCTGCGTGACAGAGCGAGCCCACCTCGTGATCGCCCGGATCCGCTCGGTGCCCGAGGGGTACGTAACAACCTACGGCGACGTCTCGCCCGGCGCGCCCCGCTTCGCTGGGTCCGTGCTGGCTCACACCGGCGACGACGTGCCCTGGCACAGGGTCGTGCGGGCGGACGGGTCCCTGGCCAAGGGCGCGCGGCAGCGCGCCCTGCTGGAGGCCGAGGGGGTTCCCTTCCGCGGCGCCCGGGTGGACCTGCGCGACGCGCTGATCCCGCCCGAGGAGCTGGCCGCGCTCAGCCGGCTTGCTTGATCGCTCGCTGCAGCTCGGCCTTGGACATCCGCGAGCGGCCCTCGATGCCCAGGTCCTGCGCCCGCTCGTAGAGCTGGGCCTTGGTCGGCTCGCTGCCGTTGGGGCTGCTGACCTGTGCCTGCGGAGCCGGCTTCGGGGCGGGATCGGAACCGGCCTGCTGCGAAGGGGGCTGGGACTCCGCGCTCCGCTCGAGCACTTCCTCGCTCAGCACCTTGCGCAGCCAGGCGAAGAGCCCGGCCAGGAGAGCGAGGAGCATGAGCCTGCGTAGAAAGCGCATGTGCTGGTCTCTTTGTATCCCACTCGGCGGCGGACGAAACGGGCTAGGCCTTCGGCTGCGGGTACTGGGAGCTGACGAAGCGGTCCCACATCCGGTCGGTCATCGCGTGCCGCATGCCCATGATCATGGACGCCGAGGGCGTCACCTTGTAGCGCGTGCTCGGCCGGCGGGCGGCCAGCGCCTTCTCGATCTTGGCCGCGACCGTCTCGGGGCCGCCGCCCAGCCTGGAGAAGGGGCCGCTGTAGGCACCCTCGGTCGCTTTCGCGACATCCTCGTTGAACTTGGCGTAGGGCCCCTCGGCGCTGGTCTCGCCGATGCTGTCGACGGCGGTGTCGCCGAACGCCGTCCTGATCAGGCCCGGCTCGATCACCACCACCTCGACGCCGAAGCCGGCGACCTCGAACCGGAGGGCGTCCGAGATCGCCTCGACCGAGTGCTTGGTCGCGTGGTAGATGCCGCCGCCGGGGAAGGTGAGCTTGCCGCCCATCGAGCTGACGTTGACGATTCGGCCCCGGCCTGCCCTGCGCATGCCTGGCAGCACCAGCTGGCACATCCTGATCAGCCCGAAGACGTTGGTCTCGAACTGCTTGCGCACCGAGTCCATCGGGATCGACTCGATCGCGCCGCTCTGGCTGTAGCCGGCGTTGTTGACCAGCGCCCCGACCGAGCCGCCGTCGGACTCGACCTCAGTCACGGCGCTCGCCATCGAGGCCTCGTCGGTGACGTCGAGCGCGAGGGTCTTGGCGCCGCTCGCCTTCAGGTCCTCGATCGACTCGGGCCGCCGCGCGGTCGCATAGACGTTCCAGCCGTCCCGCGCCAGCGTCTCGGCGGTCGTCCTGCCGATTCCGGTCGAGCACCCCGTGATCAGGACGGGCATTGACTTGTCGATCGCCATCGCGGCTCCTTTCGGATGCTGGGAGCCGATCCTCTCATAGCCCGGTGGGCATAGGCTGATGGCCGATGCGAGCGGTCACCTTCCAGGCCCCCGGCGAGGTCCGCGTGGACGAGAAGCCCGAGCCCGAGCTCGACGGCCCCGGCGCCGCGATCGTCAGCGTCGAGGCGACCGGAATCTGCGGCTCGGACCTCCACATCTACCACGGGCGCGTGCAGATCGACCCGGGCTTCACGATCGGCCACGAGTTCGTGGGGACGATCACCGCGGTCGGCGACGAGGTCGAGGGGCTCGCCGAGGGCGACCGCGTGCTGGGCTGCTACTGCACCGCCTGCGGGGACTGCTTCTTCTGCCGGCGCGGCGACTTCCACAAATGCGACAACGGCGGGGTGTTCGGCCACGGCGAGCTGCTGGGCTCGCTGCAGGGCGCCCAGGCCGAGCAGGTGCTGGTCCCGACCGCCGAGATGACCCTGCGCAAGGTGCCGGAGGGGCTCTCGGACGACGTGGCGCTGTTCGCCGGCGACGTGATGGGCACCGGCTACCACGCCGTCGATGCCTGCGGGATCGGCGAAGGCGACGTCGCCGTGGTGCTCGGGCTCGGGCCCGTCGGCCTCTGCGCGGCCCAGGTGGCGCTGGCGGCGGGCGCCGAGCAGGTGATCGCCGTGGACACGGTCGCCGAGCGGCTGAACCTGGCCGAGTCCTTCGGAGCGAGCGCGGTGCACCTGACCGAGCAGGACCCCCGCGCGGCGGTGAAGGAGGCGACGGAGGGGAGGGGCGCCGATGCCGTGATCGACGCGGTCGGGCATCCCGACGTCCTCGACATGGCCTGTCGCATGGCGCGCAAGGCCGGGACCGTCTCGGCCACCGGCGTCTACGCGGAGCCGATTCAGCTCCATATGGGGATCGTCTGGATCAAGGCCCTGAACCTTCTCAGCGGGCACGCGAACGTGATCAAGCACGTCGATCCCGTGATGGAGATGCTGAGCGACGGCCGCCTCGACCCCGCGCCGCTCGTCACCCATCACATGAAGCTCGACGAGGCTCCCGAGGCCTACGAGGTCTACGACCAGCGAGAGGCGCTGAAGATCGTCCTCAGCCCCTGAGCCGGGCGGCCCACTCGGGCGGCACGAACCCCGCAGGGACCATGGTCGGGTAGGTGGGCAGCAGCCGCGTCGCCAACTCGCCGGCGGGGCGGCCCTTGAACGCCGGGGCGAGGTCCTCGTAGCTCATCAGCACCCGCAGGGTGGGTGCGATCTGGAAGTCAGCGGCGTTGGGCTCGGGCCCGCCGATGATCCCGTCGCCGATCAGCCGGTCGACGCGGTCCAGCTGGGCCGGGATGGCGGTGACGAGCGCGCCCACCCGCTCGCCGTCGTCCGCACCGATCTTGCGGGCGAAGTAGCGCGCGATCGGGGCGTTGGCCGGCCCCAGCACGCGGGGCACAGGCACGCCGGCCTCGGTGGCCATGTGGACACGCATCTCGGGGCGGTGCATCGCCAGCCAGCGGGTCAGCATGCGCGGTCTGTCCTGAAAGTCCTCGTCGCCCCAGCGCTCCGCTTCCTCGACGGCGAAGCGCTCCTCGCGGTCGGCGGGGAACAGGGCGGGGTCGGGGTGGGCCTCGTCGAGCGCCCGGGCGATCTGGCGCGACCCCTGCACGCGGCGCCCCTCCAGCTTCAGCGCGGGCACGGTGGAACCCGGGAACCCCAGGGCCCTGACCGCGACCGCGTGCGTCCCCGGCACCAGGTTCACGACCCTGTGCTCGATCCCCTTGCGCTCCAGCATCAGGCGCGCGGAATGCGCCGCGTGCGATGGGGGAATCGCGTACAGCGTCACCGACACCCGACTCACCCTACGCTTTTCTCCAGAGATGGCCGAGAGCCTCAGCGGACAGCTCCTGATCGCCTCGCCCAGCATGGCCGACTACTTCCGGCGCACCGTGCTGCTGGTGATCGAGCACACGCCCGACGGAGCCTTCGGGCTGGTGCTGAACCGCCCCTCCGAGGCGACGGTGGGCGAGGCCGCCCCGGACCTGGCTGAGCTGATCGGCGAAGAGCACGTGCTCCACATCGGCGGCCCGGTGCAGTCCAACGCCATCACCGCGATCGGCGAGCACGCCGATCCAGCCGAGGCCAGCAAGCTGATCGTCGGGGAGGTGGGCATGGTCGATCTGGATGACCCCCCCGAGCTGACCCAGCTCCGCGTCTACGCCGGCTATGCGGGCTGGGGCGAGGGACAGCTGGACGACGAGGTCTCCCAGGAGGCCTGGATCGTCGAGCCGGCGCAGCCGCAGGACCCCTTCGGCGAGGGCGATCTGTGGGCCGCCGTGCTGGCGCGGATGGGCGACCAGTTCGCGCTGTTGGCGCGGATGCCCAGCGACCCCTCGATGAACTAGGCGGCCGCGGGGTGGGGCCTAGGACTCGTAGGCGACCTGAACGTGGTCGCGGGCGACCGCGACGAACTCGCGCCTGGTGGTCTCGCCGGTCGCATGGTCGGTGACCTCCGCGTTCACCAGGGCGATGAACCTGAGCCCCTCGCTGTTGAGCAGGTCCGAGAGGCGCGTCCTGAACCCCTCTGCCGGCAGGATGATGTCCCCGGAGATGCGCTGGCGCTCGGTTTCCAGCACGACTCGCTGGCTGCGCGTGTCCTCGCTCATAGGTGGGATATCGGCGCTCGCAGACTTCCCTTGAGCGTCCGTCCCATCACGCCTCGGCGCCCAGCAGCAGCCCGAGCTGGCGCGACTGCGCGACCAGGGTGCCGTCGGGCGCCCACATTGCGCCGTCCTCGTCGAAGAACCCGTCGCGCACGTAGCGGTTGTGAAAGCGGCCCAGCAGCAGCGGCCCCTCCACCGGCAGCGGCGAGCGGACGTGGATCGTCAGCTCCACCGTCGGCGCCGGGGCGAACTTGGTCAGCCTCGGCCACGGGGCGGGGATCCAGGCATCGGCGATCACCGCGATCGCGCGGGCGTCCACCGGCCGGTCCTGCTTCAGGCCGAGCCAGCCCCCGGTCTCGCCCACCTCGGCGCCGCTGAAGGCGGGCTCTCCGAAGCGCCGATGCATCTCCAGGCGTCCCGTGAACGGAGGCCGCTTGGCCAGCCCGGGAGGAGTGTCGGGGCGCGCCCTCGGCGTTCGGCGGGGGGACGTCGGGCATCGGCAGGCCGTCCAGCAGCGGCCCCTCCCAGGGTTTCGAGTAGGCGCCCAGCGCCAGGCCGACCAGCTTGCCGTCCTGCTCCAGCCGCCCGCTCACGGTGCTGAGTGACCGCCCTTGGCGCTCCACCGTGGCTCGCACCGTGACCGGCCCCGCCTCGGGCACGCGCAGGAAGTGCATCGTCACCGAGCGCGCCTGGCGCTCGGCCTCGTCCACCGCCAGCTCGAAGCCGCGCATCTGGATCGCCATCACGTAGCCGCCCAGCGGCCCGCGCGGGGTGTCCCAGCCCGCGACGATCTCGCCATCCCAGACGCCGTCGCCGGCGGGCTCGAGGCCTGTCTCGGAATCGAATTCGGTCGTGGTCAGCAGCTGACGGGGTCGGGATCGACCTTGTCGACCTTGACCTTGTCGTTGCCCGGGCCGCAGTTGATGCGGCGGTCGCGCGCGCCGTCCCGTGCGTTGACCAGGTCGTTGCCGCCGCCGCCGTAGAGGTCGTCCTTGCCCTTGCCGCCGACGAGCTCGTCGTTCCCCTTGCCGCCGTCGATGATGTCGGGCTGGCCGAAGCCCTTGAGCACGTCGTCACCGCCCTGTCCCCTGAAGTACTCGCTGGAGGGATCGATGAACCCCGGTTCCCCCTCGAAGCCGACGTCGGTGACCGGCCTGCTTCCGCCCCGCATGGTGTCGTCGCCGGAGCCTCCGATCACCTCGAGGTCGCCGACGTTGTCCGAGACCAGCGTGTCGTCCCGGTCGCCGAGCTTGATCACGGGGTTCTCGCCGGTGCCCGTGGAGCCGTTCGGGATGCCGGCGGTGGTGCCGGTGTCCACGCACGCGGTGCGGTTGTTGATCGGCTGCGTGCAGATCTGCCCCTCTGCCTCCTGCACCGTCAGACCCGCGGTGTCGGTGATGTACTGGGCGTCGACGTGGAAGCCGTCGGTCCCCTGCTCGAAGACCCCGTAGACGATCGAGATGTTGTTCACGGTCCCAGGGGCGGCGCCCACGTGGAGCCCGGTGGCCGTCTTGGGGATGTGGGTCGGCGCCGCCTGCGCGGCCCCCGCGAACGCGAGCGCCAGCGCGGCCATCGCAGCCGCGAGCGCCGAGGCCCGCGCGGCGCGCGGGCTGAATCCCGTGAACCCCATCGCCCCCGAGCCTACGCCCTGTGGCTCCGCGGCGCTTACCGGTCCAGACCCGCTCGGCCGCCCGCCGCATACCCGCCGTAGGCGATCATCGCCGTCGCGACGATGCTGAGCAGGATCCCGGCGCCGCGGTCGTCGCCGGCGGGGAAGTCGAAGATCAGCAGCCACAGGACCAGCACCAGCGCCACGATCCCCAGCAAGGCAGCGGCCCCCGTGCGCGTGACTCCCGGGATACCGGTTTCGTTGCCCGGCATCAGGGCCGCCGCGACGGCGACCACGGCGGTGATCAGCATGTAGATGTCCGTGGACGACTGCCCCTCCCAGCCGCTGATGTCGCCGAACCACGGCAGGAACAGGAAGATGAACAGCAGGACCCCTCCGACGGCGGCGATCTTCTCGCCCTGGCTGATCCGGCTCACGTCCATCTCGACCTCCCGGGTGGTTGGGCCGCCACACTATTGCCCGTGAAGGACCTCGTTCGCCGCATCGTCCCCTTCTCCGTCCGCCGCGCGTTCTGGCGGGTCCGGCGCAGCATGCCCCGCGTGGCGCGGCCGCTCTCGGCCGTGTTGCCTCGCGCCGAGCCGCCGGTGCAGCCCATCTTCGTGATCGGGTGCCCGCGGTCGGGCACCAGCGCGCTGCAGGAGCTGCTGGTGCGCAGCCCCGAGCTCGCCTCGGTCCACAACGAGGGGCACATCCTCTGGGACGCCTACCACCACCCGCGCGACCGCGGCTGGGACTCCGACGCGCTCGGCCGCGCCGACGTGAGCGAGCGCGAGCGCGCCTACATCTACCGGGCGATCCGCATGTTCGCCCGGGCGCCCCGCTTCGTCGACAAGACCGCCGAGAACTGCCTGCGCGTCCCCTACCTGGACGAGCTGTTTCCGGACGCCCGCTTCGTCTTCATCCGCCGCGATGCGCCGGGCACCGTCAACTCCCTGATCGAGGCGTGGAGGGCCCGTCCGCGCTTCGTCAAGTACCGGCTGCCCGAGACCCTCGACGGCCTGGGCGAGTTGAGCGGGAACCGCTGGAGCTTCGCGCTCGTGCCGGGGTGGCGCGAGCTCAGGGACGCGTCGCTGGAGGAGATCTGCGCGCGCCAGTACGTCGCCTGCAACGAGGCGGCGCTCGACGCCTTCGAGGACATCGATCCCGCGCGCCGCGTCGAGGTCACCTACGAGCGCATGTTCGCGGAGCCGCTGGAGACAGCCCGCGAGCTGTACGACCGGCTCGGGCTGGAGTTCACCGCCGGGATCGAGTCCTACGCCGCCTCGCTGGACCGGAATCCCTCGTCCACGGCGCTGACGGCGCCGCGGCCCGACAAGTGGCGCCAGCAGAACCCCGAGGCGATCGAGCGCATCCTGCCGCTGACGGAGGCGACCGAGCGCCGCCTCGGCTACGAGCCGGCCTCCGGCCTCCGGCCTCCGGCTCCGCGAGCTCCGCCGCCAGCTCCAGGTAGCCGGCCGCGGAGGTGACCAGGAAAGCCTCGGCGAAGCCGCGGCCGCCGAGCGTCTGCATCGATCGCCAGCGTCCGAGCCCCTCGCCGGCGGTCAGGTCGAGCGCCAGCGCCGCGGTCTCGTGCGCCGCCAGCGCCTCGCGCTTGCGCTCGATCACCGCGCTGATGTCGACGATCCGGTTCGGCACCAGCGCGGTCCAGACCTCGTAGCCCCAGACCTCGGGCCCGTCCGCGCCGGCGACGGCGCCCAGCGCTCTGCGCAGGGCCTCGGAGACCGCGCGGTGATCGGCCGTCGCGTCCAGCAGCCACGGGGCGAACACCGCCTCGGGCTCTATCTCCTGGATCTCTGCGCCGATCCTCGCCGACAGCTCCCCGATCTGCTTCGAGAGCCCGCCGTCGGGCAGGCCGAGAAAACCCGCCGTTGCGCCAACCGCCCCCGCGGCCCGCTCGGCCTCGGCGCGCCGCACCCTGCCCGGTCTCCTCCGGCCCCAGCCTCGACCCGCGCGTCGCCTCGCCGTCGGTCACGGTCAGCACCGTCACCGCCGCGCCTCCGTCGGCCAGCAGCGCCATCGTCCCGCCGCAGCCCAGCGTCTCGTCGTCGGGGTGCGGCGCGATCACCAGCGCCCGCCTGAACGCGGGCGGCCCCGTCACGACCTCGGCGCCGCGCAGCGAGCGGGCCGCGCGAGCAAGCCGCCGCGCGTCGGCGGGCACGGCGGCCCTCGCCCTGGGTAGCGCCCTCCTCAGCCGCGCCTGGAACTGCATCGCGGCGGGAGTCTATGGGCGCGGCCAGGCATGAGCTCGCGCGGCGGCGGCTCAAGCTCGCCGCTGGGGCCGGTCGGGCGGGTCGCCAAGGGCGCCCTTTGCAACAAGGGCCGTCAACTCCGTGCGGGAATGTATGCCGAGCTTGCGATAGACGCGACCTAGGTGGAAATCGATCGTCTTCGGGCTCAGGAACAGTCCCGCCGCCACCTGCTTGTTCGTTGCCCCCTCGGCGACGGCCATCGCCACTCTGATCTCCTGGGCGCTGAGCTCATCGGGGTCGCCGATCGGCTTGCGCCGGATTCCACCAGCCGCCCGTAGCTCCGCGCTGGTGCGCTCGATCCACGGCCGGGCTCCGAGCCGCTCGAAGGTCTCCAGTGCCGCGCGCAGCTTCTTGCGGCTATCCACCCGGCGGCGGGCCCGGTGAAGGCGCGACCCGTAGGCCAGGAGGGTCCGCGCGGCCTCGAACGGGGCGTCCGCGCGATCGTGCTGCGCGAGGGCCTTCTCGAAGTGCGCTTCGAAGCCCTTCTCCTCGACCAGCCCTCGGCAGCGAGCGGCGAACGCGAGGGGTAGCGCCACGCCGGCTCGTTCGGCCCTGCGGGTGAGCGAAGCAGAGGCCTGCTCGGCGTCCGCGTCACGGCCGGCCCTGAGGTAGGCCTCCACCAGGTCGGGCGCCCAGGGCACGACGGTCGGATCCTCCAGGCCTGATTCCGCGGCCGAGGCCTGCGCCTGCTCGAGCTCGGCGATGGCCGCCTCGGCCTGGCCGATCCCGAGCTCGAGAAAGCCGAGCGCAGCCCGGGCCCAAACGATCACCATCGCCGAGCCGACCTCTCGCGCGATGGCGATGCCGCGCTCAAGCTCGTCCCTGGCCTGCGCCGTGTCGCCTCTGGCGGCATGAAGGCGCCCGCTGATCACCAGACAGAACGGGAGGATGCCGCGCTGCCCGTACTCATCCGCAAGCTCCACAGACGCCAGCTCATCCTCGGCGCTCTCCCAGGCACCGACGCGATAGGCGACATCCGCTGATACGCCCAGTAGGTACGGGAGCAAGCCGAAGGTGTCGGTCTTCCGGGCCATCTCGATCAGGCGCGCGATCTCTGCCTGCAGTACCCGCTCCTGTCCGGTGCAGATCCTGGCGTGCAGCCCCAATACCGCGGACTGCGTTCCGGGCGAGAGCGAGTCGATCTCGGCCAGCAGGCGCCCGGCCTCGTCGAGGCTCTCGCGCGCGTCGCCGGCAGCACCCGTCAGGGCGACGGAAATCCCGGTCAACGCGTAGACCCGGCAGCGGATCATCGGCGTGGCGCTGTCGGGAAGCACGGTGGCTGCGCGCCTGACGGCTGTAGCCCCGGCGCTGAGCTGGCCCGAGACCCCCGCCAGCAGGGCGGCGTCGGCAAACATCGCCGCCGCTGCCGCGGGATCGATCGGGAGTATGGCCTCGGCCTCCTCGCTGAGCCGGGCGTGGGTATCGGGTGCGAGGCCGATGCCTCCCGTCATCGATACGACCGCGAGGGTGTGGCGAATGTTCGCCCGCAAAAGCGGGTCGTCGATCTCGGCGAGCGGCTCGAGCATCGCGACGCAGCGGTCGTAGGCTCCGCCGATCGCGGCCGCCAGGGCGGCTCCGTAGCTCCTGCGGTACTGGGTCTCTGTGTCCTCGCTGAAGCCCGCGGCTCGCTGCAGGGCATCAGCTCCCGCGCTGTAGGCGCCCCTTGCAATCGCACGACGTGCTGCGCCGTCGAGCAGATCGGCGACCTCGGCATCCGGGCCGACCGTTGCCGCCGCCAGATGCCAGGCGCGGGCGTCGAGACCGCAGTGGCCCGCAAGCGCTGCGTGGGCGCGCCGTCGCTGTTCGGGTGCGGCCCGCTCGTAGGCGACCGCCTTCAGCAGCGGGTGCGTGAAGCTGATTCGCCCCTCGCCGAGGATCAGCACGTTCGCCGTCTCGGCGCGCTCGAGGGCCTCCCTCTGGATTCCCAGGTCTCGGTAGGCCCCGACTACGGGTGCCAGCTCCCGATCCATCGCGGCGGACGCGACCACGACGGCGCCGCGGTCATCGGAGCCCAGCGCCGCAAGCCGGGACTCGAACGCCTCGAGCAGAGCCTCACCCGCCATCGGAACGTGGTCGATCGGCGCACGCCCGAGCCGTTGATCCTCGCTCAGCTGAGCCGGCAGCTCCCCCAGCGCCAGCGGGTTGCCGGCAGACATTTCGAGCAGCGCGTCGACGACGCTCGATGTGGCCTCGGGCGTTGTCGTTCTCAACAGCGCGCGGGCGTGCTCGTCGCTCAGTCCCTGCAGGGTCAGCCGCTCGAGATCGCCGGCGCCGAGCAGCGCCCCGTCGCCGGTCGGCCGCGAAGCGGCGAGCAGCGCCACCCTGGTGCCGCCGAGACGCCGCGCCGCATAGGCCAGGCACTCGGCCGAAGCGCTGTCCACCCAATGCGCGTCGTCAACGACCACCAACAGCGGCTCCCGCTCGGCGGCACGGGCCATAAGGCTCAGAAAGGCCGCGCAGGTAGCGAAGCGGTCGGCAGCTACCGCCAGGCGAGGGTCCAAGGGCCAGCGCGGCCCTGCATCGCCTCGGCCTGAGGCTCGGGGAGCTCGATCGAGCCCGTTCATCAACGGCGCAACGGTCTCCCCGAGCAGCGCATAGGGAAGGCTTGCCTCCGCCTCCACGGCCTCGGCCTTGTTCACACGCAGATCGCCGGCCAGGGTGACTGCCTGGGCCAGCAGCGAGGTCTTCCCGATCCCCGGCTCGCCGACGATCAGCAGAGCACGGCCGTGCCCTTCGCTGAGCGTCGGCCACCAGGCGGCCGATCTGCTCGAGCTCTGGACCGCGGCCGAGCAGCATGCATCCAGGCTACGCTTTCAGCCGCGCAGCAGGGTGCATGGCGGCAGGCGCGGAAAGCTGGTGGAATACTGCGCCCGGATGTCTCTGGAGGACGTCGAGGTCGTTCGTCGCACGCTCGCCGCGTTCAACGAGAATGGCGTCGAGGCGACGCTCGAGTACTTCGATCCCGAGGTCGAGTGGGTCGGGCCGCCGGAGTGGCTCGAGAAGCACCTCTATGAGGGCCACGAGGGGATCCGGGAGATCGCCGCGGTGTGGACCGAGAGCTTCGACGACTACCACCTCGTTCCGGTCGAGTTCGTGGACGCGGGCGATGACGTCGTAGCCCTGGTCTTTCAGCGGGGCCACGTCAAGGGAAGCTCGGACCCGATCGAGCAGCAGATCGGCTACGTCTGGACGGTCCGGAACGGCAAGGGCGTCCGCGTCCGGGTCTTCTTCTCGTGGGATCAGGCGCGCGAGGTGGCAGGGGTGGCGACGCTAGCCGGGACGGCGGCCTTCGCTTTAAGGGGGCCCCAGGCCTCCGCTGGAGACCGGCGTGCCCAACGGTGCCGGCGCCTCGGTCGGGCCGGATCGCCTCACGGCCCCGGGCGAGGTCCCGGTCACGCGCTTGAATGCGCGCGAGAAGGCGGCCTCGGAGCGATAGCCGAGCTGGTCGGCGAGCTCCGCGACGGTGGCGTCCTGAGTGCTGAGCGAGTCGACGGCGAGGTTCATGCGCCAGCGGGTCACGTACTGCATCGCGGGCTCGCCGACGACCTCGGTGAAGCGGGCTGCGAAGGCCGAGCGCGACATCGCCCGCTCGCGCGCCAGCGCGTCCAGGGTCCAGGGTCTCGCGGGATCGCTGTGGATGAGCGAGATCGCCGGGCCGATCTGGGGGTCGCGCAGCGCACCCAGCCAGCCGGACTGGGCGGCCGGGTCGGTCTCGATCCAGGAGCGAATCGCCTGCACGACCAGGATGTCGGCCGCCCGCGTGATGATCGCCTCGCCTCCGGGCCGCATGTCCCTTGCCTCGGTTGCCATCAGGCTGATGCTGGCCTGGATCCACTGTCCCTCGGAGGGGCTGGGCGACTCGACGTGGATGATCGGCGGCAACGCCTCCACCAGCTTGCGGGCGGCGGGATGGGCGAACCGGACCGCGCCGCAGACCAAGGTGGTCGGCGCGCCGCCTTCGCCGTGGCGCAGGACTTCGTAGCGGTCCGAGACCCGCTCGAGGTCGAGGTCGAGGATGTCCGGGACCGCCGCGCCCTGCTGGCTGCGCAGGACGTGGCCACCACCGTGCGGAACCAGCGCCAGCTCGCCGGTCCGAACGGTCCTCGCCTGGTCCTCTGACTCGAGCAGCATCTCGCCCTGGGTGACGATGTGGAACCAGAGGTAGTCGGGCATCGGCGGCATCGTCATTCCCCAGGGAGCGGTCAGCTCGGAGCGGCAGTAGTAGGCACCGTGCATGCGCAGCAGGTGCAGCGCCTGCCCGAGGGGATCGCTTGGTGGCCAGGGGTCGATCTCGGCGATGCCCCGAGTATGACTGGTGTTTCCCCATTCATCCAAAGAAATTGGACGATCGAGCATAAAACGGCGATTTCTCAGCCATAGACAGGACTTGGAATGGGGCGCAGACTGGACGAACTGCAACCTGCAACCACGAACCAAGGAGAGTTCCGTGATGACGACCGAACCACAGCAAGCGCAGCCGATCCTGGTGGTCGGCTCGACGGGCAAGACCGGCCGCCGCGTCGCCGAGCGACTGAACGCGCGCGGCCTGGATGTGCGAGCCGGCTCGCGCTCGGCAGCGTCCCCATTCGACTGGGAGGACGACTCGACTTGGCTACCGGCTTTGAGCGGTACCTCGGCCGCCTACGTGTCCTATTTCCCGGACGTGGCCACCCCGGGCGCCCCCGAGGCGATCGCGGCCTTCACGGAGACGGCCCTCGACGCCGGCACCAGCCGACTGGTGCTGATCTCCGGCCGCGGTGAGGAGGAGGCTCAGCGCGCGGAGGACGTTCTGCGCGAATCAGGCGCCGACTGGACAGTCGTGCGCTGCAGCTTCTTCATGCAGAACTTCAGCGAGAGCTACTTCCGCGATCCGCTCGTGGCGGGCGAGCTCGCGCTGCCGACCGACGGCGTTGCCGAGCCCTTCGTCGACGCCGAGGACATCGCGGACGTCGCGGTGGCGGCGCTGACCGAGGACGGGCACTCCGGCCAGCTCTACGAGCTGACGGGCCCGCGGATGCTCACCTTCGCCGAGGCGGTCGCCGAAATCGGCCGCTGCTTGGGCCGGGACCTGGATTACGTCTCGATCCCGATCGAGGACTTCACCGCCGGTCTCAGCGCGGAGGGCGTTCCGCCCGAGGTCGTGTCCCTGCTCGGCTACATCTTCACCGAGGTCCTCGACGGTCGCAACGCCCAGCTCGCGGACGGCGTGCAGCGGGCGCTGGGGCGGGAGCCGCGCGACTTCTCGGAGTTCGCCCGTGAGGCCGCTGCCGCCGGCGCCTGGGGAGCGCCGCGATGACCGGGGCGCTCTTCCTCGCGACGCTGCTGACGGCGCTCGGCTGCGGGCTCGCCGCCGGCGCCCTGTTCGCCTTCTCGGCGTTCGTGATGGCGGCCCTGGGCCGGCTGCCGGCCCCACAGGGCATCGCCGCGATGCAGTCGATCAACGTGCTCGCCGTCACCCCGGTGTTCATGACCGCCCTGTTCGGGACGGCCGCGGCCTGCTTCGGCCTGGTCGTGTGGGCGGCGATCTCCGCGGACGGGCGCGAGCTGGCGTTGGTCGCAACCGGGGCGGGGCTGTACCTGATCGGTTCCATCGGCGTCACGATGGCGGCCAACGTGCCCCTCAATAACCGGCTGGCCGCGCTCGACCCCGCGGATCCCGCCGCCGCTGGCCAGTGGCAGCGCTACCTGTCGCGATGGACAGCCTGGAACCACCTGCGAACCGCCGCAGCGCTCGCTGCGGCGGCGTCGCTGACCGTTGCGCTGACCGCATAGCAGCCATGCCACTCGAGATCACCACCTACCAGCTCTCGCTGTTCGTCCACGTCACCGCCGCGATCATCGGCCTCGGGGTGACCTTCGCGGAGGCGTTCACCTATCCGGTGGCGATGAGGCTCGACCCGCGGCATCTGCCCTACAAGCACAGCCTTCCAGCTCGCGATCAACCGGTTTCTGGTGCTGCCCGCGCTCGGGATCATCCTCGCCACCGGCCTCTACCAGGCCGATAGAGCCGGCTTCGAGCTGAGCGAGCTGTGGCTCGGCGGAACCCTCGCGATCGTGGTGGTCCTGGCCCTGCTGCTGATCGCCTACATCATCCCCGAGGACAAGCGCCTGAAGGCGATGGCCGAGGGGGACATCGCCACCTCAGGTGTCGGCGAGGTCGAGCTGTCGGCCGAGTATCTGCGCCGGGTGAGGATCGAGGTCGCCGTGGGCACGTTCGCCGACCTGCTGGTGATCGTGGCTGTGTACCTGATGGTCGCGAAGCCGGTGCTCTAGGTGAGGTCCGCCGGTGGATGTGAATGGATGTGAACGCATGCAGCCACCGGATCGGGCAGGGTTTTGAGTAGCCTCGAAGCAGGTTCCCAATGACCCGTCGCCTCACTCAACTCGCCGACATCGCCTACCGCCGCCGCGGCCGCGTGGTCCTCGCCTGGATCGCAGCTTTGGTCGTGATCATCGGACTCGGCGGGGCCCTCGCGGGCGAGTACGAAGCCGACTACAACACCCCCGGGTCGGAGTCGAAGGCCGCCAGCGACCTCACGGAGGAGCGCTTCGAGGGCTATTCCGGCCAGGAGATCTACGTGGTCTGGCAGGACGAGGGCGGCGTCGACAGCCCAGCGGCCCGCGAGCAGATGAACGCGTTCTTCGCCGAGGCCGAGCAGGTCGACGAGATCAGCCCGCACACCCCGATCCGCATCTCCGAGGACGGCACGATCGGATCGAGCACGCTGCCGCTGACGGCCCCGGGCTGGGAGGTGCCCAAGGAGGACGGTGAGAAGCTGATCGCCGCCGCCGAGGGCAGCAGCGGTGACGGCCTCGAGATCAAGCTCGGCGGGGACCCCATCTACACGGCCCAGGAGGCGGGTAGCCCGGAGAGCTACGGCCTCCTCGGCGGCGCCATCGTCCTTCTGATCGCATTCGGCTCGGTCGTCGCCGCGGGCCTGCCCATAGTGATCGCCCTCGTCGGCCTCGGCATCACCTCCGGAGGCCTGATCCTCCTGCTCGCGAACGTGGTGGACGTGCCTGATTGGACCACCGCGGTCTCGGGGCTGATCGGGATCGGGGTCGGCATCGACTACGCGCTGCTGGTCCTGACCCGGTTCCGGGCGGCTCTTAACCGCGGCAAGGACCGTCACGACGCGGTGACCGAGGCCATCACCACGGCGGGCCGAAGCGTGATCATCGCGGGCGCCACCGTGGTGATCGCGGTGCTGGGACTCGCTCTGACCGGGCTGCCCTACATGTACGGGGTGGCTCTCTCGGCCTCGTTCGCGGTCCTGGTCGTGATGCTCGCGTCGGTCACCCTGCTCCCGGCGCTGCTCTCCTACCTCGGCCCGCGGGTCGACCGGCTGCGGATCCCGTTCCTGGGCCGCACCCTGCGCGCCGAGGGCGATAGCGACTCCCCCGCGGGGCGGTGGAGCCACGCCGTCCAACGCCGCCCCTGGCCGGCGGCGATCGTCGCCACGGCGATCCTGCTTGCGCTCGCGGCACCGGCGCTGGGTATGCGGCTCGGGTTCCCCGACGCCGGCAACGACCCGCCCGACACGATGACCCGCCAGTCCTATGACCTCAACGCCGAGGGGTTCGGGCCCGGCAGCAACGGACCGCTGGTGATCGCCGCCGAGCTGCCCGGCCCCGAGGCGGAGGCGCAGATCAACTCCTTCGCCCAAACGCTCCGCAGCGATCCCGACGTCGCTTTCGTCCCGCCCCCGGAGGTGAACGCGGCGGGCGACGCTGCGATCGTCACCGTGATCCCGGCAGGTTCGCCGCAGGATGAGGCCACCGAGCAGCTGGTCACGCGCCTGCGCGCGGACGTGATCCCCGAGCAGCTCGCCGATGCCGGCATCATCGCCGAGGTCGGCGGCGTGACCGCGGCGCTCGAGGACCAGAGCGAGTACATCAAGGACCGCATGCCGCTCTTCATCGCCGCGGTCATCGGCCTCTCCTTCCTGCTCCTGCTGGTCGCGTTCCACTCCCCGCTGATCTCCCTCAAGGCCGGGGTGATGAACCTGCTCTCGGTTGGTGCCGCCTACGGCGTGATGACGCTGGTGGCCCAGGGCGGCGCCGTCGGAGAGCTGATCGGAATCGACCAGGAGGTGCCGATCGCGCCGTTCATGCCGGTGATGATGTTCGCGATCCTCTTCGGCCTCTCGATGGACTACGAGGTCTTCCTGATCTCGCGGATCCGCGAGGAGTACCTGAAGGACGGCGATACCCGCCGGGCCATCGCCGACGGCCTGGCGAAGACGGCGCGCGTGATCACGGCGGCTGCGGCGATCATGGTGGTCGTCTTCCTGGCCTTCGTGACCGCGCCGGACACCTTCCTGAAGCTGTTCGGGATCGGGCTCGCCACCGCGATCTTCCTCGACGCGACCCTCGTGCGGATGGTTCTGGTCCCGGCCGTCATGCAGCTGCTGGGCGACCGCAACTGGTGGATCCCCGACTGGCTCGAGCGCATCCTGCCGAGCCTCGACGTCGAGCGAGTTCCGGCCGGCACAGCGCCGGAACGTCCCTAGAGGCCTTAAGCGAGCGCCAGAGTTCGATTTGAACCTGGCCAGGAGTAGGATTCGCGTGGTCGAGTCGAGGAGCGTGCGATGGCTGAACAGTGGCGCGTAACCGGGGATTTCATTGACTTCTGCAAGTGCGCCGTGCCGTGTCCGTGCTCCTGGGGACAGCCGCCGACCGAGGGTGACTGCCAGGGGATCGTCGCGTGGCGGATCCGGGAGGGCAACTACGGCGACGCCAAGCTCGATGGGCTGGCCGTGGCCGGAGTCGCCGAATTCGAGGGGAACATCTGGGATGAGGACGTCAAGATGGACGCCGGTCTGTTCATCGAAGAGAGCGCCGATGACGCCCAGCGCGAGGCGCTACAGACGATCTTCGGCGGACAGGCGGGTAGCTGGCCGCAGGCGCTCGCCGAGAGCGCTTTCGGCGAGGTGAAGGGGATCGAGTTCGCCTCGATCGACCTCCAGATCGCCGACGACTCGAGCTCTTGGAGCCTCGAGATCAACGGTCAGGCCAGCGGCAGCGCTGAGGTGCTGACCGGGCCAACGACCCGTCCCGGAGAGAACGTCGAGGTCACGAACATCCCCGGCTCGGAGGCCGGCCCCAACAGCGGCCCAATGACCTACGGGATCGCGACCAAGAATGAGGTCGATGCCTACGGCTACAAGTGGGACTGGGCCGGACGCTCGGCCAAGCACATACCGTTCGAGTGGTCGAGCGAGGACGAGCTCTGAGCGAAGACCGCTAGTCGCCGGGCATGTCGTCGGCCGGCATGCCCTCGTCGTGCATCGATTCGGAGGGCATCGAGTGCTCGCCGTGAGGCTGCGTCCCCCCGCCCATCGAGTCATGGTGCATCTCGTTGGCTCTCGTCGCCTCCGGCGAGTCCGGCAAGATCAGGCCGGGAACGCTTGACGGGGTGAAAGCCACGAGCAGGCCCATCGCCAGGAGCAGCACCGCGATGCCGTAGCTGGCGAGCGCTCTCCAAGGCAGCAGCTTCTCCGCCGCAATCAACGCCGCGATGAAGACCATCCAGCCGACGCTCATAACGCCGAGGGCGAACAACGCGGCCATCAGTCCCCAGCAGCAGCCGACGCACCAGGCACCGTGGGCGAGCCCCATCCGCAGCGCGCCGATTCGCCCCGGCTGCCAGGCGTTCATGAGAAACATCATCGGGCTGCGGCACCTCTTCAGGCAGGCGTTCTTCAGCGGTGTCAGCTGATAGAGAGCCGCGGCAATGATCACCCCGCCCGCGAAGTAAGGCCCCCCGCGCTCCCAGGCAAGGGCGTCCGGCCAGACCGAGCTGCCGATCTCATACACGGCATATGCGAAGAGCCCCCACGCGGTCCAGGTCAGCAGGTATCCGCCAACGAAGGCCGCGGTCGCGCCCAGCGGAACATCTCGCCCCCTCGCCAGCTTCCCTTCCTGGATCCGGCTGTACATCGTGACCATGGGCCAGATCGACGGGAACATCATCGCGGCCATCATCACCACCCAGGCAGTGACATAGAAGCCGAGTGTGCCGGGATCGGTCCCGGGCCCCGCGTCCATTCCCGCCATCCGGTCACCGGTGGCGACCCACGCGATCGCTGCCAGCCCCAGGAGAATGCCGACCAACCCGAGCTGGACCAGGCCGGGTTGTGCGGGAACTCGGCGTGGTGCAGCCGATTCCAACGTCGCCATCGACTGCAACCTAGCGCGTGCTGCGATAACTGCTGACTCGGGAGCGCGGCCGGTCCTGGCCAAGCTGGCTAACTAGCGGTCGCTTGTCGTCCAAAGCGAGAGGACGCATTCTCCTGCGGAATCAGACGCGCCGTGTTCGCATCAAGGAGGCCAGAGGCCGATGCGTAATCATTTGCTGAGTGGCCGCCGAAGTAGCCATCCCCGTTGCCTCCGAGCCGACGCTGAACCGGCTGTCTCTAACCGCGACGCTCAACTGTCTGATCGGTTGCGCAACCGGGGAGGTGGTGGGAATGGTTATCGGCACCGCGCTTGGGTTCAGCAACCTAGCCACGATGGTTTTGGCGATCAGTCTGGCGTTCCTGTTCGGCTACACGCTCACGTCGATCCCGCTTTTGCGGTCGGGAATGACTCTGGCGGCTGTATTCCCGATTGCCCTTGCGGCCGACACGGTGTCAATCGTGATCATGGAGAGCATTGACAACGTTTTCATCCTCGCGGTGCCGGGAGCAATGGATGCTGGCGTGGGGGACGCGCTGTTCTGGGCCGCTTTGCTCGGAGGCTTCGCCCTGGCGTTCGGCCCGGCATTCCTCGTCAACCGGGCGAACATCCGGCGTGGGAAGGGCTGCTGTCCGGGAACGCGCCTAGCTGACGCTTAGTGGCAGCAGTTCTGGTTTCCATGCTAAGCGGGCGTCTGGGCAGAATCGGGCAGACAGCGAGCTGAACGGCCTGCGGCCCCAGGAAAGCCGGAGCCGCAAACCGCTTGGCTAGGCGATGGGCGCGGCTGGTTTCGAACCAGCGACCTCTCGCGTGTGAAGCGGCGGGCCCTCAGGCGTGACAGGCGCGCATCAGGGCACCTCGATGCCCTTGGATGGCTGCGGATGGCTGCGGATACGGGTACCGAGAACGGCTGGGTGCCCAATCGCCCGCGACGATCTGGGCGCCGAGACCCAGCAGCGATCAATCCGGTTGATCGCGCGACCGCACGGGTGTACGGTGGCTCTTGAAAGAGGGGCAGTTGGCCGTAGAGATCCGCGTCCTCGGCCGCGTCGATGCGCTCGTCGACGGCCGGTCGTTACCACTCAGAGGAAGCAAGCCGCGAGGGGTGCTCGCGATGCTCGCGCTGCGCGCCAACCGCACGGTCGCCGCCGACGAGCTGATCGATGGCCTCTGGGCCGAGCACCCGCCGGCGAGCGCCGCCAAGAACCTCCAGTCCTACGTCTCGCAATTGCGCGAGGCATTGGCCTCCGACGGCGGAGGGGCCAGCATCGTCACCCGGGGTCGCGGCTACGAGCTCCGGGTGGCGGAGGAGGCGGTCGACGCGCTGCGCTTCGAGGACCTGGTCGAGGAGGCCGCTCGCCAGCCGAGCAGGCGCCGGCGCGAACGGCCTAGCCGGCGCCGCGCTCGAGCTCTGGCGCGGCGCCCCGCTCGCCGACGTCGCCTCCGAGCCGTTCGCCGCCCCAGAGATCGGTCGCCTCGAGGAGCTTCACATGCGGGCCATCGAGCTAGCGATCGATGCCGAGCTCGCCGCCGGGCGCCACGCCGAGGTGGTCGCCCGGCTCGAGGCCCTGATCGCCGAGGAGCCGTTGCGAGAGCCTCTGCACGCGCAGCGCATGCTCGCCCTCTATCGCGACGGGCGCCAGTCGGAGGCGCTCGAGGCCTACCACGAGGCCCGCGCGGCGCTGATCGAGCAGATCGGGGTCGAGCCGGGCCCCGAGCTGAAGCGCCTGCAGGAGCAGATCCTGGACCAGGACCCGGCCCTCGAGGCGCCGCCGCCGATCGTCGAGCTGCCGGTCCAGCTCGATGGGGGCTCGCCGCTGCTCGCCGGACGCGAGCGCGAGCTCGACTGGCTGCGCAGGCGCTGGGCGCGGGCGCGCGAGGGCCGGATTGTCTGCGTGATGGTCTGGGGGCCGGCGGGGATCGGCAAGACACGGCTGGTGGGCGAACTCGCGGCCGAGGTCCAGCAAGAGGGCGCCGCGGTCCTCTATGCCGGCGGTGGCGAGGTCGCCGAGGCGGCGCTGGCGACCGTAGCGGAGGCCGGCACGGGCCACCGACCGAGGCTTCTGGTGTTCGACTACGCCGACGACGCCCCCCCGAGCGTGCTCGAGGCCGCCGCGGCGCTCGCCCGCGCGCCCGAGGGTCGGCCGCTCATGGTCTGCGTCCTTCAGCACGACGAGCAGGGCCCGCCCGCCTTCGCCGGCTTGCTCGAGAGCGGTGTCGCCGAACGCCTGCGCCTCGACCCGCTTAACGAGGATGCGACGGCCGAGATCGCCGCCCTCTATGCGCCCGCCGAGGGGGTCGCGATGCCCCTCGAGACCCTGATCGTGGAGAGCGCCGGGGTCCCGCTTCGCATCCACCGCGCCGCCGACGAGTGGGCGCGGGCGGAGGCGGCTGAGCGGCTCGTGAACACGGCCGGCCGCGCGATGAGCGAGCGACCCGGCCTTCGCACGACCGAGACCGAGCTGGCCGGGAACGTCGTGGACTTGCAGCTAGTCCGAGAGCGGAGTGCGTTCTATGTGCCCGACGCGCCGCCGGGCCCCTCCGAGCGGCTGATCTGCCCCTACCGCGGCCTGGCCCCCTTCGATGCCGCTCATGCCGAGTACTTCTTCGGCCGCGAGCGCCTGGTCGCAGAGCTGGTCGCCCGCCTCGTCGGCTCGACCCTGCTCGCCGTCGTCGGTCCCTCGGGCAGCGGCAAGTCCTCGGCCGTGCGCGCCGGCCTCTTGCCGGCGCTGGCCGACGGCGTCGTCCCGGGCTCGGAGGGCTGGCGCCAGGCGGTGATGCGCCCCGGCGCGCGCCCGCTCGCCGAGCTCTCGCGGGCCCTCGCGCGGGCGGTGCCCGAGGCGGGAGACGAGGGCGCGGCGCCGTGGATCGCCGACGCGCTCGAGCGGCTGCCCGACGGCGAGCGCCTGGTGCTCTTGATCGATCAGTTCGAGGAGGCCTTCGTCGCCTGCCGCGACCAGGCCGAGCGCGAGGCGTTCTTCGACGCATTGGTCGAGGGCGCCGGTGACCCCGACGAGCGGCTGGTGGTCGTGCTCGCGATCCGCGGCGACTTCTACGCGCGCTGCGCCGAGCACGCCGAGCTCTCGACCCTGGTCAGCGCCAACCAGC
Source organism: uncultured Solirubrobacterales bacterium (assembly GCA_963813725.1). Taxonomy (GTDB): domain Bacteria; phylum Actinomycetota; class Thermoleophilia; order Solirubrobacterales; family 70-9; genus VGBV01. Next base: position 135,268 of record CAWFAI010000006.1, on the reverse strand, counting down.
TCCTGGTCGGGCCGATGCGCCGCGACGAGCTGCGCCGGGCGATCGAGCTTCCCGCCCGGCGGGCGGGGCTCCGGGTCGAGCCGCGGCTGGTCTCGGCGCTGGTCGGTGACGTCGCCGCAGAGCCCGGCGGCCTGCCGCTGCTCTCCGCGGCCCTCGTCGAGCTCTGGCAGCGGCGCGAGGGCCGCACCCTGCGCTACGAGGTCTATGAGCGAAGCGGCGGCGTCAGCGGCGCGGTCGCGCGCCTTGCCGAGGACGCCTACCAGCGCCTCAGTCCGGCCGAGCGGCTGCGGGCGCGCCCGATGCTGCTGCGCCTCGCCGGCGCTGACGACGAGCAGGCGGAGGGGTTCGTCCGCCGCCGCGTTCCCCTCGAGGAGCTCGAGCTCGACCGCGACGAGGGCGCCGCCCGGGCCCTCGCCGTGCTGACCGAGAGCCGCCTGCTCACCGTCGACGAGGGGGCGGCCGAGGTCGCCCACGAGGCGCTGCTTCGCGAGTGGCCGCGCCTGCGCGACTGGCTTGCCGAGGACGCCGAGGGTCGCCACCTTCACCAGCACCTGATCGGTGCCGCCGGCGAGTGGCGCGAGTCCGGGCGCGACCCGGCCGAGCTCTACCGGGGTGCCAGACTCGCCTCGGCGCTCGACTGGGCGGCGAGCCACGACCCCGAGCTGAACCAGCTCGAGCGCTCCTTCCTCGAGGAGAGCCGGGCCGCCGGCGAGCGTCAGGCCGAGCGCCAGCGGCGCACCAACCGCCGCCTCCGGACGCTGCTCGCCGGGGTCGGCGTGCTGCTCGCCGCCGCCGTCGTCGCCGGGGTGATCGCGCTCTCCGAGCGCCAGGGCGCGCGCAGCGCGGCCACCGTCGCCGACGCCGAGCGCCTCGGCGCCCAGGCCCTCGCCGAGGAGCGCCTCGATCAAGCGCTGCGGCTCGCGAGCGCCGGCGTCGCCCTCGACGACTCGGTCGCCACCCGCTCCAGCCTCCTATCGACGCTGCTTCGCAGCCCCGCGGCGATCGGCGTCCTCCGCACTGGCGGCGAGGCGATCCTCGCGCTCGCACTGAGCCCCGACGGGGGAACCCTCGCGGTCAGCGACGCAGACGGTACCGTGACCCTGTTCGACACCGAGACCTACGAGGTAGTCGGCGAGCATCAGGCGCCCGGAGACGGCCTATGCGATCGCCTTCGATCCGCAGGGCGACTCGCTCGCCCTCTCCCCCGCGCCGCCCCCCGGGTTGGGGACGTCGGCAACGGCGGCAGCGGGGACGCTGGAGATTCTCGACGCGGCTACCGGGCGGGTGCGCAGCTCGACCCCGCTTGGCGGCAATCTCGCAGCCACCGGCCAAGGGTTCGCGAACTTCGGCATCGTCTTCTACGCTCCGGACGGACGAAGCTTGATCGTCCCCGTCTCCCGCGCGAGGCTGACGGGCGCCTCTACGGAGTCCGGTGACGCCTTCTTCCTGCGTCGGTACGACGCCCGCCGGGGCACGCCGCTCGGAAAGCCCGTCCGCGTTGCCCCTCAGGAGGTCGATATGCGCGCGCCGCTCATGACCCCGGACGGGCGCCTCCTGGTCCCCGCCGACCAGCGGCGTCAAGGCGCTCGACGCGGAAACGCTTCGCGTCATCCGCCGCTACCCCGTCAGCGGCGGGTCCGTCCTCAGCCCCGACGGGAGCACCCTCACGATCGGGACCCCCGACGGGGGCATTGGCCTGCTCGACCTCGCCTCTGGAAGGGTGCGGACGCTGACGAATCAGCCGCTCGAGCCCGAAGCCTTCAGCCCCGACGGGCGTACCCTCTCGATCTCCGAGGACGGTGGGAGCGTGATCCTCTGGGACGTCGAGAAGGGGGTCGCGACCGAAACCCTCGAGGGCCACGCGGCCGTCGCCGACAGGCACGCCTTCAGCCCTGACGGACGCACCCTGTATACGGCCGGCGACGACGGCCGCGTGATCGTCTGGGACGTCGCCGGGGACCGCCGGCTCGGGCGCCCGTTCCCGACCGGACGCGGCTACGAGGGCGGGGAGGAGAACTTTACGCCTGCGTTCGCGCTCAGCCCCGACGGACGCGCCCTGGCCGTCGCGAGGCTCGACGGCCGGGTGGAGCTGATCGACGCCGAGACGCTGCGCAGGACGGCGAGCTTCGAGGCCTTCCCCGGCAGGGCGGCGGTGGCGATCGATTACTCAGCCGATGGACGTCGGCTGGCGGTGGCGGGAGAAGGTGGCGGCGTCGGGGTCTGGGACGCCGAGTCGGGAGAGCAGCTCGGCGCGCTCCTTCGCGCTCCCCGGGGCCCCCGGGGCCCTGAGACGCTCAACTCGCGAACCGTCTCGGCGCTCGCCTTCGGCCAGGGCGATCTGCTCGCCGCGGCGGAGGCGGGGGGCGCGGTGCGGATCTGGGACCTCGGCCGGCGCGAGCTGCTTCGACCGCCGCTGCGCCTGCCTCCCTCCGTGCACGGGCTGGCGTTCAGCCCGGACGGCTCGCAGCTGGCGATTCCGTTCGGTGCTTTCTCCGGCGAAGGTCCCAACGGAGTCGAGATACTCGACGTCGGAAGCGGCGAGCGGGTTGCCAGGCCTTCCACCGACGGCGAGGTCGGCTCGGTTGCCTTCTCCCCCGACGGCAGCCTGCTCGCGGGTGGCGAGGTCGACGGCGGCGCGCTCCTCTGGGCGACCGACGGCTGGCGGCGGGTGGGAGGTCCGCTCGCTCTCCAGAACGCGTCCACTCTCGAAGTGGAGTTCTCCCCGGACGGGCACACACTTGCGACCTCACACTCGGACCACTCGGCGGCGCTCTGGGACGTCGCCTCGCAGGAGCCGATCGGGCCCCGCCTGACCGCCACGACCGGCGAACCTGGGGGCGAGACCCCGGTGACGGCGCGATTCACCCCCGACGGCGCCCGCCTTTTCGTGGTATCCGAAGCCGGGCGCGCGATCCGCTGGGAGGTCGATCCCGCCGCCTGGAGGCGGCAGGCCTGCCGGCTGATGGGCGGCGACCTGACGCCCGAAGAGTGGGAGGAGATCGCTCCGGAGCACGACTACATCGAGGTCTGCCCCTCCGGCTGACGGCCGACCGCCTCGCGCCCCAAACCGCTCCAGCACGCCTAGACCACGCCTAGCCCGGCCCAAATGTACCGAGAATGTACCGCCGTGTCGGAGGCTTCTGGCCGTCAAACAGGCACCGGAGCCTCGCCTCATCGGGAGGCAAGGTCCGAGGCCACGACACGAAGGAGGCCCGAAATGAGGGCTCACACGAAAGGTAAGAGCAAGCGAGGAGCTGCGTTGGCAGCTGCAGCGCTGAGCGCTGTCGTCGTGATCGGCGCGAACGTGGTGTCGTCGGCGGCGCAGGTGTCACCACCGCCCATTGGAACCGAGGTGTTGACACCAACCCGCGCCACGTTCACCGACGACGTAAGCCTCAAGCTCAAGATCAAGGTGGATGGCGAGAAGACCGAGATCGCGAAGGCCAAGGACGCCTCGCGCACCGTGGTGGCGAGGATCACCGTGCAGCCCGGAGCACAGTTTCCGTGGCACACCCATCCCGGCCCCGTGGTCGCGAACGTCGCCCAGGGCAAACTGACGTACGTCGACGCCCACGACTGCGCGAAGCGTGACTACCCGGCGGGCACCGCGTTTGTCGACGCTGGTGGGGACCACGTCCACTCCGCCTTCAACCCCACGAACGGGCCGACGGTTGTGCTGGCCACGTTCTTCAAGGCGCCCGAGACGGGGGCGTTGACGATCCCCATTCCCCCCGAGGAGGCGCCTGCGGATAATTGCCAGATCTAGTCACGACGGTCGCGCCTACCTCCCTGTAGGCGGACCGCTCACGAAAAGGCGGGCGCCCCGGCCGGAATGACCGGGGCGTCCGCCTTTCGGCATGAAGGGGCGTTAGCGTCCGAAGCCCTCGAAGCCGCCGGGCTGCGGGAGTAGGGCGTGGCGTCTGGGAACCTCCCAGGCGCCACGTTTTCTGGGAGTCGGCGACCGCTGCTTTGGACGAAAAAGAAGGAGCCAGGTCTCGCGGTATCTGAGCAGCGTCTAGCGACCAGAGATCATCCACAACCAGGGGCGGGAGCGCCAGCCCTATCGAAATGGGGTGGTACTCCTGGAAGGCGGGGCACTCCTGCTTTGCATGGAAAGCAGCACCTTTGGCGTGATTCCGCGTAGGCGCGCTCGATTGGCGCGGCTGCGCTCGGGCTGACGGTTTCGTCCCCTCGCACGCCTAGACCACGCCTAGCCCGGCCCAAAATGTACCGAAAATATACCGCCGTGTAGGAGGCTTCTGGCCGTCAAATAGGCACTGGAGCCTCGACTCGTTGGAGACCAGGTTTCGGGCCCAAACCAAAGGAGAGTCATGAAGAGAAAGATTCGCATCGCAGCGGCGTCGATGGTGGTCGCTGCCGGACTCATCGCTGCCGTGGCCGCTCCGGCCTCGGCGGCGCAGCCCGCCAACCAGGCCTGCATCGGTGAGAGCTTGTCGGTTCTCGCGAAACCACCCCAGCCGTCCCCCGGCTCGTTCGGGGCCGCAGTCGTCAGCTTCGCTCAGGACCCGAGTGGCAGCCCTGGGCTCGGTGATACCGCCCAGGCCGGGGCCGCTGGTCTTATCCCTGACGACGTATTGCCGAACACCTGTAACGACTGACGCAGTAGTCATTCAGAATTCTCGAAGCGGGCGGGGCGGTCCTCAGCCGCCCCGCTCACTGCAATCGGCGGTTTCTGAACGGGCAGTTCTCGCCTCGCACCCTCCCCCTACGTCGCGGGATACTGCGTGGGCGATGTCGGAGGAGAACGTCGACGCAATCGCGCTCGGCGGCGCCTCGGGCTGACGGTTCGCGCCCTCGCACGCCTAGACCACGCCTGCCCCGGCCCAAAATGTACCGAGAATGTACCGCCGTGTCGGAGGCTTCTGGCCGTCAAACAGGCACCGGAGCCTCGGCTCGTTGGGAGGTCCGACGCCACGACTCGAAGGAGGCCCGAAATGAGGGCTGACACGAAGAAGAAGCACGAGATGGGCAAGCGATTCGCGATCCTGATCGGCGTGGCTGCGGCCGGCGTGATGGCGCTCGGGGCGCAGACGGGGGCGGCGGCCTCCGAGGGCGTCGTCAGCTACGGCACGAAGCTGACGATCTACAAGGACTATGCGGAGTTGCACGGCGAGGTGAACTCAAAGGTCAGGAAGTGCACGGAGGGGAGAGAGGTGATCCTGTTCAGGAAGCGGCCCGGTCCGGATCGCAAGCTCGGCGCAATCACAAGCGGTCCCCAATGGGAGTCACACAACTGGCGGGTGAGCGTCAAGGGCCTGAAGACGAGCGGTCGCCGGTCGGCCGCATGTACGCCAAGGCGACGCCCAAGGTGGGCGATGGGTTCAAGTGCAGCCCCGGCTACTCGCGGGTCGTCGTGGACTGCCCTTGCCACCCAGAAAAAAAATCAACTGACCCCCCGGCACGGACTCGCCTCAGGGCGCAGACGGCGTTCGGCGGGCGGGGAGTCCGTCGATAGCACCCCGCCGGACCTCCAGCTCTCGGGGCCGAAGAAGCAGAGCCCCCAGAACGCATGTTGCCACCGCTCGGACCCGAGTTGCTCGGCGTGCATATGCTCCCACCAGCCTTGCGACGTGGATGTCCAGGTGAGCTGTGGCGACGAGGTGTGCACCGTACGCGCCAAGGGGAAGCTGACGAACGTCAAGATGGACAAGCTCGACCCGGACAGCCGCCATGCGGACCGGTCGTGGAGCCGGGTAGACAGAGTCAAGGACAACGTCGGGCCGGAGCTGGCGAAGGACACGCAGCGCAAGCAGGTCCGCCAGGCGCTCGCCGACGGCGAGAACGTCCAGGCGAAGGTCACCGTCAAGGCGACGGATGCGGCCGGGAACGTGGCGACCGCGAAGCGCACGATCACACTCGTCAAGTAGGAACGACCGGGAGTAGGGCGTGGCGTCTGGGAAGGTCCCCGGCGCCACGTTTTTTGGGAGCGTGCTCCCGGTCACTGTCCTAGCCAGTGACGAACCACGGCCAAGCCGTAGCTGAACTGACCGCGCTGCGACTGGTTCGCGCCTTCGCACGCCTAGACCACGCCTAGCCCGGCCCGAAATGTACCGAGAATGTACCGCCGTGTCGGAGGCTTCTTGCCGTCAAACAGGCACCGGAGCCTCGGCTCGTTGGGAGGTCCGACGCCACGACTCGAAGGAGGCCCGAAATGAGGGCACACGAAGAAGAAGCACGAGATGGGTAGGCGATTCGCGATTGTCGGCGTGGCTGTTCGTCGGCGTGATGGCGCTGTCGGTCGCATACGGCGGCACTGCCAGCTCCTATCCACCATGCCATGCGCGATGCGGAATTATCTTCGATCGACGTCGAGCGTGGGCAAGGGAAAAAAAACAAACGGGTCAAGGCCGTGGACTTCGGCCAGTTCAGAGTCAACTGCCCGACGAGCGGGCCGCAGACAGTCATGACGTATCTGGACGTACCCATCACCGGCAATGTTGTCCAAACCGAAATAGCCATCGATGCTAAGGTCCAGCACAGGAAGTGGCACTTCAACGAGCTGGTCCTCGACGCCGTCGGGCGCAGCAGCAACGAGCGGATCGACGCGTCGATTAACTTCCGGGGCTAAGTTCCGGAAGCACAACAGGAACAAGGCCGATGGCACCCTGGAGGTCACGCTGGAGGGCGGCGCGACGTATCTGTCGCCGGACGTGAGCGGCCCCGAGCCGATCGTTACCGAGCATCCGATCGTTGATTTCGAACCCGAGGGCTGCCACGGCGTCCAGGACTTCCACGTCAATCTCCTGCGCCCGCAGGATCGGTAGGCGCTACACGCGTTCCAGCAGTGCCTTCCGCTTCTAGGTCGTTGGGAGTGAGGTGATCCGATCCCAGCGCTTGACGAACGTGGTTGGTTCGTCGCGGAAGGAGTGGATGCTTTGCGCTCCCAGCCCGGCGGATAATCCGAGCCCTCGAAGCCGCCCGGCTGCGGGAGTAGGTGCTTTGGACGAGAAGCGGCACTTTGCATGCCATCGGGCACCAACGGGTACCAGTCGCACTTCTCGCAGAAATCTGGCGCTAGCCGATCACTGGACTCGCGACCAAAAATCAACCGCTTGCAGCGGGTTCGTCGTATGGGCGCGGCTGGTTTCGAACCAGCGACCTCTCGCGTGTGAAGCGAGCGCTCTCCCACTGAGCTACGCGCCCGGGAGAGGCTGAAGGGTAATCCTCAGGACCCCGACGGGTCAGCGACGAAATCGGCGATCGCCTGGATCTGCTCGTCGTCGAGGCTGTCGGAGAAAGAGGGCATGCCCCCCTGGCCGTTGCTGACGATCTCGGCGATCGCGGCCGAGTCCAGCCCGACGTCGTCGAGCGGCGGCCCCACGGCGCCGCTCGTCCCCGCGGCCTCGAGCGTGTGGCAGCCGCCGCAGTTCTCGGCGAACAGGTCGGCGCCCTCCTGATCCGAGCCTCCCGACTCGGAGCCGCCGCCGCCTTCGGCCGCCGGAGGCGACCCGTCGGCCGGCTCGTCCTCGGCGACCAGCTCGGGCCCGATGAACAGCATCACCACGAGCGCGGCCGCTGCCACCCAGCTGAGAATGGCGAGCACGCGATCAATGCCGCCGAGGGCGCTCAAAACGCCGGCCACCCGTCCTCGCCGATGAACCAGACGGCGCTCGCATACCAGGCTGCGACCACCACGACGAAGGTGAGCCCGCCGGCGATCGGAAGCGCCGCCCCGGGCAGGTCCCTCGAGCGCACGATCATCACCTTGGCCGCGAATGCCCCGTAGAAGGCGCACCCGAGCAGCGAGTGGGCCAGCACGCGACCGTCGGTGTCCTGGAAGCCCAGCGACCAGAGGCAGTGGTAGGCGACCGGCAGGGTCAGCAGGAAGGCCAGGCGGCCGCTGATCCGGTGCACGTATGCGGCCCACTCCGGCGCCTCGACCCCGAGCTTGCCGTAGATCCAGGTCGCGGAGAGGATCTGGACGAAGGCGAACGCGACCGCCGCCGTGGCGAGGTAGACCTTCATCGCGATCGTTGAGCTGAAGAAGAGGGTGAAGACCAGTTCCTGGCTGGGGTCGTGAACGTTCCCGTAGACCCCGAGGGCGATCGCCACAGCGGCGCCCGCCGCGGCGGCGGCCAGCAGGCGCGGCCCGGGATCCATCCCACTGCGCTCAGCCACGCCGACGGGCTGGCCTGTCATGCGGCGGAATCTAGTCAAGCCAGTCGCCCAAGTCCAGGGCCGTGGCGCCGGGTGCGTGCCGTAGATTCCGAGCCGGCTTGGCTCGTCGACTGCATGGACTAGGCAGCTTCACCGCCCATCACAAGTGGGTCGTGCTCGCGGCTTGGCTTGTGTTGCTCGCGGTCGTGATCGGCCTCGTGAAGTCGGTCGGGGCCAACACCTCCAACAACCTGGAGCTGCCCGGCACCGACAGCCAGGACGCCACCGACCTGCTGGCCAAGCGCTTCCCGCCCCAGCAGAACGGCAAGAACCCGATCGTCTTCTTCTCGCCGGAGGAGAACGGGAAGGTCACCGACCCGAGAACAAGCAGGCGATCCAGGAGTCGTTCAAGGCGGCGCAAGCAGCTTCCCCACGTCTTCAGCGCGACCAGCCCGTTCAGCCAGCAGGGGCAGGCGCAGATCAGCGACGACGAGCAGACCGCCTTCTTCACGGTGCTGCTCGACATCGGCAACGAGAAGGTGACGGAGGGGTTCGCGCAGAGGTTCCTGGACGCGGCGGAGCCGGGGCGGAAGGCGGGGATGAAGGTCGCGGCCGGCGGCCAGATCGGCTCCGAGCTGTCCGAGCCCGAGACCGAAAGCAGCGACATGATCGGCCTGCTCGCCGCGATGGTGATCCTGACCCTCACCTTCGGGACGCTGGTGGCGATGGGGATGGCGATCGTGCCGGCGGTCCTGGGCCTGCTCATCGGGCTGTCGGTGATCGGCCTGCTCGGCCACGTCACCGAGGTCCCCTCGATCGCGCCGACGCTGGCGACGATGATCGGCCTCGGCGTCGGCATCGACTACGCCCTGTTCCTGGTCAGCCGCTACCGGGCGCATCGCGCCGAGGGGCTCGGCAAGGAGGAGGCGATCGCGACCTCGGTCGGCACCACGGGCACGGCGGTCGTGTTCGCCGGCGGCACGGTCGTGATCGCCCTGGTGACGCTGCTGATCGCCGGCATCCCGCTCGTCACCTCGCTCGGCTACGCCTCGGCGGTCGCGGTGCTCACGGCGGTGCTCGCCGCGATCACGCTGCTGCCGGCTCTGCTCTCGCTGGTCGGCGCACCACATCGACTCGATCGCGCTGCCGGCCTTCATGCATCCCCAGCCGAAGCCGGAGGGGAAGGGCTTCTGGAACCGCTGGGCCGCTGTTCGTCACCATCCAGGCCCGGACGCTCGATCGCGATCATGCTGGCGCTGCTGCTCGTGCTGATGATCCCGTTCTTCTCGCTCGAGCTCGGCCAGGAGGACATCGGCGCCACACCGAAGGACACCACCGAGCGCCAGTCCTATGACTACATCAGCGAGGGCTTCGGGCCCGGCTACACCGGGCCGCTGCTGGTGGCCGTCAACCTCGGCGACGAGCCGGCGACGCCGAGCGAGGAGTTCGAGAAGCAGTACGCCAAGGCGCAGAGCCTGCAGAACCGAGCTCGAGGACGAGCAGGCGACGGGCCAGGCCGGAGCGGAGTCGCTGCAGAACTCGGCGGACGAGCTCGAGGCCCAGGAGGCGGCGCTGCTGGCGGAGAAGGCCGGCCCTGGAGACCAAGGCCGGCGACCTGAAGACCGAGAAGGGGAGGCTGAAGAACAAGGCCGCCAGGCTGGAGAAGCAGCGGGACATCCTCGCTCAGCTGGAGCCGCTGGTGGACGAGGCGATCTCATTGGCAAAGCAGGCCGCCAAGCTCGCAACCCAGGCAGCGCCGCTGATCGCCGAGCTCGAGAAGCTGCAGAAGGCCCAGGACCAGGCGACCGACCCGGCCGTGAAGGCGGCGATCCAGCGCCGCCAGGACAAGGTCGAGGCCCAGCTGAACGAGATCAAGGCCGCAGCAGAAGCAGCTGAACCAGGAGGCGAAGTCGATCGGCCGCCAGATCGAGAAGCTGAAGGACCAGGCGACGAAGCTCGGCAAGGGGGCGTTCAACGTCGCCGCCGACGCCGCGCAGGCCGCGGCCGAGGCGGTGACGCTGTTGAAGCAGAAGAACAAGCTGGTCCAGCAGGCCTCAAACCTCAAGGTGAAGGCGGCGAACCTGAACACGCAGAAGGTGCAGCTGGAGGCGCTTCAACAGCAGGCCGAGGTCCAGCAGCAGCAGGCCGAGAAGCTGAAGAAGACGCTGACCGACGAGCTGACGCTGGCCGGCGGGGACGAGCGCGGCACGGATCCGCGCCTGGCCGGGTTGCAGCAGGCGATGACCGACGCGCTCGGCGTGGCCAGTGGTCTCGCCTCCCGACATCAACAAGAAGGGCGACGCGGCCGTGTTACTCGGTCATCTCCAACTACGACCCGGCCGACGAGCGCACCACCGACCTGGTCAAGACGCTGCGCGACTACGTCATCCCCCAGTCCACCGAGGGCCAGGAGATGAAGGCGCACGTCGGCGGCTCGACCGCGGGCAACCTGGACCTGGCCGCCGAGATCGCCTCGAAGCTGTTCCTGGTCATCTTCGCCGTCAACGCCCTCGGCTTCCTCGTGCTGCTGATGGCGTTCCGCTCGTTCCTGGTCTCGACCCAGGCCGTGTTCGCGATCTTCCTCTCGGTCTGCGCCGCGTTCGGGGTGCTGACCGCGTGCTTCCAGTTCGGCTGGGGTCTGGACCTGATCGGGATCGACACCGAGGCCGACGGCGACCCGATCGCCAGCTTCGTGCCGCTGATCATGTTCGCGGTCCTCTTCGGGCTCTCGATGGACTACCAGGTGTTCCTGATGAGCCAGATCGAGCATGCCCGAACCCAGACGAAGGACCCGCGCAAGGCCGTCCGCGACGGGCTCGCCACCGGCGGCCGGGTGATCAGCGCGGCCGCCCTGATCATGATGTCCGTGTTCGGCAGCTTCATCCTCAACGGCGACCCGACGGTGAAGCAGTTCGGCGTCGGGCTCGCCGTCGGGGTCGCGCTCGCGGCGCTCTGCGTGCTGACTGCTGGCCCCCGCGATCCTGACGATGGCCGGCAAGGCGGCGTGGTGGGTGCCGAAGTGGGCCGACCGCTTCCTGCCGACGATCGACATCGAGGGCACCGGCCTGCAGGCGGACAAGGAGGGAGGCAGTCCAGGCTCCCGCAAGCGCCCGGCCCACGACTCGATGAAGCTCTAAGGGACCGCAGCTTCCGCCTGATGAAATCCGGATCAGGCCTGCGAGCGCGTTTGATCCAGAAGCTGTTGCAGCTCGCTCAGGGTGACCCAGCGCGAAATGTGCCCCTTCCCGTCGCAATCCGGGCAGGGGACCGTCTTGGACCAGGCCGCGTGCCCGGCGCTCCGCTCGACTTGGCGCGATCCCGTTCCATCGCAGGCGGAACAGGGCTCCCGCATGTGGACGGCTGGACCGGGCTCCATTCCGACCGACTGTAGCCGCCCGGACCGGGGGCTTTCGCCGCTCGGAAACGGCTGGGCCGATTCGGCCAACGGCAGGCGAGGACTGTGGACAGCGGGTCCCTTGACAGTCGCGACGCCCGGTGATTGCGTCCCCGGCGCTCGAAAAATCGATTCTTCACGTTCGGGACGGAGGAGCCATGAGCGAAAGCGGAGAGCGCAGGCCTCGGTACAGCGACGAGCGCGAGAGGCGGGAGGCCAAGGACGGCATCACGCGACGCGACTTCCTCGACGGCGCGGCCGTCACCGCCGGCGGCCTCGCCGCCGCCGCCGCGTTCCCCCACCTGACCGGCTCCGAGGCGATGGCCCACGGCGGCCACGGCTTCCACGGCGACCCGCCGCTGCCTCCCGGCTACTACCCGCCCACGCTTCGAGAACCCCTACACGGGCATCCCGAACAAGGTCGTCCGGCGCACGATCAAGATCGACGGCCCGCCGCCCAACGACCCATCCAAGATCCACTCCACCAAGGGCGGCCCCGGCATCCACGCCAAGGTGGTCGACACCAAGGAGAAGTACGACTGCGTGATCGTCGGCGCCGGCGCCAGCGGCATCGCGGCGGCGAAGTACTACCAGGACCGCTTCGGGCCTGACAAGAAGATCCTGATCATCGATGCGCTGCCGGACTTCGGCGGGCACTCCCACCGCAACGAGTTCCACATCCCGAACGCGGCCAACAACAACGCCGACGTCCTCACCCTGCGCAACGGAGGCACGGTCAACCTCGACAGCATCGGCACCTGGGACGACCCCGGTCCCAACGGCATCCCCGCCTCCGACGGGCTGCCGGCGCTTGACTTCTTGGCCTGGGCGGGGGTCGACACCGACACCGAGACCAAGTGGCAGAACGGCGGCGCCGCCGGCATCCCGTCTTCCTTCGGGCTCTATCAGCGGCTGCTGTTCCCGGGCGCGGAGTTCGGGGGCAGCGATCACGTGATCGCGGCCAGGAACGCCGGGCCGTTCGCGGGCACTGGAGCCCAGCACCGTCGCGGGCTGGACCGCGTTCCTCAACCGCACCCCGTACTCGCAGGCCGCCAAGGACGGGATCCTGCGCGTTCAGACCGCGGACGAGGACTTCCTCGCCAACGCGCCCGGCGCTCCGCTCACCGAGGAGCAGAAGCGCGCCTACCTGACCTCGATCACCTACAAGCACTACCTCGTCAACCACGTCGGGATCAACGACGAGGCGTTCCACGGCGAGTACTGGCGCGGCTCGGGCAGCCTGCTCGGCGCCGGCGGCCAGGCCGTGTCGGCCGCAGACTGCTGGACGCTCGGGCGGCCCGGCTTCCCCGACGGGGTCGGGCTCGGCGATCCGACGGACATCGAGCTCCTCGGCCTCGGCCGGACCCCCTACATGAACACCAGGTCCGACACCGGGGAAACCCGCGCCTGGCCCGACGGCAACACCTCGCTGCTGCGGCTGGCGCTGAGCAAGCTGATCCCGCCCGCCTTCCCCGACGTCGATGTCGGCGACGGGCCGGCTCGGCCGGATCAGCTCAGCATCCTCAAGACAGACTGCCGTTACGACAGGCTGGACCACCACTCCAACAAGGTCCGCGTGCGGCTGAACGCCACCGTGTTCAACGTGAAGCCGTGCAAGGACCGCCGCGGCTACTCGCCGGTGGACTACGTGCTCAACCCCGTCCCGGGCACGAACGGACGCCGCAAGCACGGCAAGCACAAGCCCAGGGGCCGGCGGGTCCACGCCAAGCAGGTGATCATGGCCTGCTGGAACCGGGTCACGGCCCACGTCGTGGACGGGCTGCCCAGGGATCAGGTCAGGGGCCTCTGCTACGCGCGCAAGGTCCCGCTCATCTACGGCCGGGCGGGCCTCAACAACTGGCAGGCGTTCGCCGACTCCAAGGTCAGCAACGTCAGCCCCAGGGGCACGAGCCTGTTCTGGGACTCGTTCAGCGTCTCCGCGGGTGCCGGGTTCGGTCCCAGCGATACCCCGGGCAAGTACTACGGCCCGACCCCGAACCAGCCGCCCAGCGCGCCCGCGCAGCTCAGCTTCACGGTGGTGCCGAACCACTTCGAGGCGGTGCCGCAGCTGTTCGCGTACTCGACCGGACAGCAGATGCTGCGCGAGATGAGCTGGGAGGACCTGGAGGACTCGGTCATCGACATCATCGACCGCACCGTCAACAAGGAGGGCGGCGACTTCGACCCGGAGAGGGACATCCACGATTGGAAGATCAACCGCTGGAACTATGGCTACGCGCACGAGCTGACGTCGACCTTCGACCCGTCCATGTACGGCCCTGAATCGGGTCAGCCGCAGGTCGCTGCGCGCCAGCCGTTCAGGAACGTGGCGATCGCGAACTCCGACTCGGAGGCATTCGCGTACACCCACAGCGCGATCGACGAGGGTTACCGGGCGGTGCAATCCCTGCCGGGCCTGTAAGGAGAACGGTGATGCGGAACAAGCCGGACGAGCCGGAGGCGTCGGCCGACTGACCGCCGAGCTGCTGGGCCCCGGCGATCCAGGCTACGACGAGCGCCGCAGGGTCTTCAACGCAGCCGTGGACCGGCGCCCGGCCGCCGTCGCGCTCTGTGGATCGCGCGACGACGTAGTCGGCGCCGTCGCCCTGGCGGCTGAGCGTGGCCTCCCGGTGGGGGTGCGCTGCGGGGCCACCTCGGACCAGGCGGCTCCCGACGGCGGCGTGCTGATCGACGTGTCGGCGATGAAGGGCGTGGATGTCGACCCCTCCGCGCGCATCGCGCGAGTCGGCGGCGGCCTCACCTGGGCCGAGATGGACGCCGCCACCCAGGAGCACGGCCTCGCGGTCACGGGGGGTCGCCTGTCCAGCTCTCGGGGTTGCGGGCGTCACCCTGTGCGATGGAAGCGGCTGGCTGGAACGCAGCCTCGGCCCGACCTGCCTCAGCCTGATCGCGGCCGAGGTGGTGCTCGCTGACGGCCAGGTCGTCGAGGCGAGCTCCGAGCAGAACCCCGAGCTGCTCTGGGCGCTCCGCGGCGGAGGCGGCGGGCTCGGCGTCGTCACCGAGCTCGAGTTCAGGCTCCACCCCGTCGGCCCGACGCTGCTGTCGGGATTTCTCACCTTCCCCAGGGAGCGCGCGGAGGAGGTGGCCCGCTTCTACCGGGACTACATGCAGAGCGCCGCTGACGAGGTCGGGGGTGGCCTCGTGCTGGGCGCGGGCTCGGGCGGCGCCTGCACCATCTTCTTCTGCCACCTGGGGGCGGTCGAGCAAGGCGAGGAGGCCGTCGCCCCGCTTCGCGAGCTGAGGCCCTCGATGGACGCGGTCGGTCGCAACGAGTACAGGGCTTTCCAGGCGGTCATGGACCTGCAGAACCCGTTCGGCGCGCGCGCTCACTTCAGGGGCCGGTTCTTGCGTGAGCTCTCCGACGAGGCCCTGGAGCGTGCGATCGCCGCCGCCAACCGGCCCGCGGCGACCCTCTCGCATGTGCTCATGCAGCCCTTGGGCGGCGCGCTGGGACGCGCAGGGGGGGATGAGATCGCACTCGACCTGCCGGAGGCACCGTGGGCCTACCGCTGCCTGGGTCTCTGGCCTCCGGTCGAGAGCCTCGACCAGGGCAACCTCCAGTGGGTTGACGGATTCGCGGACGCGATCGGGCCGTTCGCTCTCGACGCCACCTACCCGAGCCTGGCCTCAACCGAGAGGCGAGCGGATCGGCCGGCAAGCGCTTACGGCGAGGAGGCGCTGGGGAGGCTGCGGGAGATCAAGGGCTCCTACGACCCCGGCGACGTCTTCGGGCCGAACATGCCCGCGCCCGTCAGGTGACGCCTTCCAACAAGAGCCGTGCAGAGCGGGGCCGGCCGGCGACCATCAAAGACGTGGCGGCGCTCGCGGAGGTCTCCGAGACAACGGTCTCGAACGCGCTAAACGGCAAGGGCCGGCTCCGGCTCGGGACTCGCGAGCGGGTGGCGGCTGCCGCCCGCGAGCTCGGCTATCGGCCCAGTCGCGCCGCGCAGGCTCTGCGGACCCGTCGCACCGGGATCCTGGCCTTCCTGCTGCCCGCCTTCGAGTCCGCGCCGCCGCTGGAGAGGCGGCTCGTCGCCATGGACGTCTACATGACCCAGGCGACGGCGGCTGCCCACGCGGCATTCGCCCACGATCACGCGCTGCTGCTGGTGCCGCCGAGCGCGAGCGAGCCCGACCTGGCGGCGCTGGGAGTCGATGGCGGAATCGTCTGCGATCCGTCGGAAGACGATTCTCTCGTTGCGCTCCTGACGGACTTCGGGCTGCCCGTGGTCACGATCGAGCAGGATCCGGGGCGAGCTGACGACCCGTGGTACGTGTGCGCCGACAACCACGCCAGCACCCGGCAGCTGCTGGACCATCTCGTCGAGTCCGGAGCAAGGCGGATCGCGTTCCTGACGGTGGACTTTCCGATCGCGTGGGCGATCCAGTGCCGGGAGGCATATGAAGGCTGGTGCGCCGAACGGGGTCATGAGCCGCTCGTGGTGCCGACCAACCCTCACCTCCCGGGGGAGGACGCCTACTCGCGAGCCAGCCAGCTACTCGATCAACCGGACCCGCCTGACGCGATCTTCGCGAGTGACGAGCGATATCCGTCGGGGGTGATCCGGGCCGCGTCCGAGCGCGACGTCGTGATTCCGGACGAGCTGATGGTGGCCACGGGCATCGACAGCCACGAGGCGCGCGAGGCCTCGCCTGCGGTCACGGCCATCGACATCCTGCCGGCCCGGCAGGGCGCAGCCGCGGCGGAGATGTTGATGGCACGACTTGCAGGCGAGCCGGTCGAGGCGCCGACGATAACCCCGGCGCAGCTGCACGTCCGCGCTTCGACGATGCGCTTGGCGCGCGGCGCCGTTAGGTAAGGATGTGCGGGTGAGCCCGCGCCGCCCGGACCTGCAGCCCCTCGAGCGCGACGACCTGGTCGCGGACCCGATCGAGCAGTTCGCGGGCTGGTTCGAGCTCGCCTCGCGCGAGGTGCCGCTGGCCGAGGCGATGACGCTGGCGACCGTGGACGCCGACGGCGCGCCGAACGCCCGCATGGTGCTGCTCAAGGGCTTCGGCCCCGACGGGTTCCGCTTCTTCAGCAACTACGACAGCGCCAAGGGGGAGGAGCTCGCGGCCCGTCCCATGGCGGCGCTGGTGGTCTATTGGCGCGAGCTCGACCGCCAGGTGCGGGCCCGGGGCCCGGTCAACCGCCTGGAGCCCGGTGACTCCGACGACTACTTCGCCGGCCGACCCCGCGGCAGCCAGATCGCGGCGTCGGTCTCGCCCCAGAGCCGCCCGGTCGAGCGCGGCGAGCTGGAGCGCTTCTACGGCGAGGCCGAGGTGCGCATGCAGGGGACGGCGGTGCCGCGGCCCCAGCACTGGGGCGGCTACCTGCTGGCGCCCCGGACGGTCGAGTTCTGGCAGGGCCGCGACGACCGCATGCACGACCGCTTCCTCTACACGAAGCGCGACGAAGGCTGGGAGATCGAGAGGCTGGCCCCGTGAACGGCTCCAAGCAGAAGACGGTCGTCTTCTTCCCCGAGGGCGCCTTCGGTCCGACCAACAACTGCGTCGGCATCGGCGACGTCCTGCGCCGCAGGGGACACCGGGTCGTGTTCGTGATCGAGGAGTCGTTCGCGGGGACGCTCGAGGAGAAGGGCTTCGAGGAGCGGCTGATGCGGCTCTCGGCCCCTCCCGAGCAGGAGGAGGAGCCGGGCCAGTTCTGGAAGGACTTCATCCGCGAGACGGCGCCGGTGTTCCGCAAGTCCACCTTCGAGCAGCTCGAGGAGTTCATCGCGCCGACCTGGGAGGCGCTGCTGGACGGCGCCCGCTACGTGGACGAGCGCCTGGCCGCCATCTTCGACGAGCTCCGCCCCGACGCCATCGTCGAGGACAACGTCTGCGCCTTCCCCGCGATCCCGGCCAGCGGCTTTCCCTGGGTGCGGATCGTCTCCTGCAACCCGCTGGAGGTGAAGGACCCGGAGCTGCCGCCGACCTTCGCAGGGCTGCCGCTCGAGGACCGCAGCGAGTGGGATGCCTTCCGGGCCGAGTACGCCCGCACCACGGGCGAGATGCAGGCCTCCTTCAGCGAGTTCTGCGTCGAGCGCGGCGCGCCGCCGCTGCCGGACGGCGAGATGATCCACAGCTCAGAGCGCCTCAACCTCTACCTCTACCCCGACGCGGTCGACTATCCGCGCTCACGGCCGCTCGACGACACCTGGCACAACCTCGGCAGCTGCGTCCGCGCCACCGACGAGGCCTGGCAGCCGCCGGCCGAGGTCGCCGAGGGGGAGGGGTCGCTGATCTACGTCAGCCTCGGCTCGCTCGGGTCGGGCGACGTGCCTTTGATGGAGCGGCTGGTCGAGGCCCTGGGTAAGACCCCGCACCGTTACGTCGTCTCCAAGGGCCCCCAGCACGAGGAATACGAGCTCGCCCCGAACATGGTGGGCGCCGAGTTCCTGCCGCAGGTCTCGGTGCTCCCCCAGGTCGACCTGGTGATCACCCACGCGGGCAACAACACGACGACCGAGTGCCTGCACTTCGGCAAGCCGATGATCGCCCTGCCGCTGTTCTGGGACCAGCACGACAACGCGCAGCGCATCGAGGAGACGGGATTCGGCCGCAGGCTCGACACCTACGGCTTCGGCGACGAGGAGATCTCCGAGGCGATCGACGGGTTGCTCGGCGACGCGGCACTCGCGAAGCGCCTCCGGGACGTCTCCTCGAAGCTCCAGGCGAGCCCCGGAACCGAGCGCGCGGCCGACCTGATCGAAGGCCTCCCCTAGCTCGCTACCGCCGGGCCGCGAAGGTGGGAATCACGCGCACACCACCGACGGTTGCACCGCCCGCGCATTGCCATTGGATGACCCAATCCACCTTCCAGCGCCCCCTGACTGGGAATTGCAGGTCGCGCCTGCCGACATTGATGATGAATCCGCGGCCGGTAGGTGTCTGGCCGGTGACGTTCTCCACGATCGGAACGCCGAACGGCCCGCCGTCGTCCCCGACGAACTTTGCCTTCTTCAACTCCTTCTTCGTCCCGAAGAGCCGCCCCGAGATCGGGGGAATCGCGAACTCGAAGTACTCGGAGGTAGGCGTAACCGTGCCGTCCGCGTGATTGCCGTCCCAGCAGTTCAGTCTGGCCACCGCATCGTTTATCGACCAGGCTCCGTTCTTCCTGCGGACCTGGAGCGTGTAGTTCACGTCCCAGGTGTACCCGGGCCTGGGTTGGACGATCAGGGCCGGATCCCTGGCGAACGTCCCCCACCAGGGCAGCCTCTTCTTCTTTGCGACGGCCTCGCCGGCGTCGATCTGAAGCAGGCCCAGCGCGGCGATGGCCACGAGTGCCAGAGCGGTCCCCCCGCGCACAATCGTCCTGCCCATCATCCGACCCTATTTCGCCCAGCAGCGGATTGTCAACCTCAGTAATGCCACGGATTCCCGATGAGGCCACGCCTCCGGGCGGCTTGGTCGTGGCGACGCTACGATGGTCGCGGACCGTGCTAGGCGGGGAATTAGCGGTGCCCTGCACTCGCAATCCGCTCTAGCGAGGCCGAATTCCCGTCTGAGGGTCCGGCGCTCGGAGCCGGGTCGCCGCGGGCGGCGTTGACGGCCAGGTCCTGCGCAATGGTGGCCCGTGAACCAGGTCAGGTCCGGAAGGAAGCAGCCTTAAGCGGTAGCCGGCATGTGATGCAGGCAAGCCTGGCTCGAGCCAAACGCGATCGACGCGCCCGGGCACCTCGTCTCGACGACGGGTGCACGGTCCATTCTTCAGCGCTGCGGCGTTCCGCCTCCGCAAAGAAGAGGAAGTGCGGCAAGAAGAAGTGAGCGGGGCGAAAGGCCTCGGGGCCGCTGGTTAGACTCGGCGCGTGGCCGAGTCAGCCTCCCTCTACCGCCGTCACCGCCCCCAGAGCTTCGGGGAGGTGGTGGGGCAGGAGCACGTCGTCCGCACCCTCTCGAACGCGGTCGAGCAGGGCCGCGTCCACCACGCCTATCTGTTCGTCGGCTCCCGCGGCACCGGCAAGACCTCGATGGCGAAGATCCTCGCCAGGAGCCTCAACTGCGTGAAGGGGCCGACGCTGGAGCCCTGTGGCGAGTGCGAGCCCTGCCGCACGATCGCCGCCGGCACCTCGCTTGACGTGATCGAGATGGACGCCGCCTCCAACCGATCGGTCGACGACGTCCGAGAGCTGCGCGAGCGGGTCGCGCTACGCGCCCGCCGAGGGCCGCTGGAAGGTCTACATCCTCGACGAGGCCCACATGCTCACCAAGGAGGCCTGGAACGCCTTCCTGAAGACCCTCGAGGAGCCGCCTCCGAACACCGTCTTCGTGCTCGCCACCACCGAGCCCCAGAAGGTGATGGCGACGATCGTCGACCGCACCCAGCGCTTCGACTTCCAGCGCCCCTCGCTGGAGCAGATCGCCGAGGTCATCCGCCGGGTGGCGAAGGCCGAGGGGATCGAGGTCGAGGACGGCGCCGTTGCCCTGGTCGCCCGCTCGGCCTCCGGCAGCTTCCGTGACGCCCTCGGCACCCTCGACCAGCTCGTCGCGTTCGGCGGCGAGAAGGTCAGCACAGATGATGTGGTGGAGCTGCTGGGCGCCGCCGACGCGGACCTGCTGTTCGAGACGGCCGACGCGATCGGCGCGGGCGACGCCTCGGCGGCGCTGGGGGCGATCGACCGTCTGGCTCGCTCGGGACGCGACCCCGGCCAGTTCGCGCGAGACCTGATCGCGCACCTGCGCCAGCTGCTCGTCGCCCGCGCGACGGGGGACGTCCCCGAGTCCTTCACGGTCACCGTGGCGCAGCCCGACCGTCTCGCCGAACAGGCGGGCCGGATCGGCGAGGCGAAGCTGATGGGGGCAATCGACGCGCTCTCGGTGGCGACGGCGAACATGCGCGAGGGGGACGACCCCAGGCTCAGCCTGGAGGTGGCGCTGCTGAAGGTGACGCGGCCGGCGCTCGATTCCTCCCAGGAGGCGCTGCTGAGAAGGATCGAGGCGCTTGAGAAGGGCCTCCCGGCCGCGGGGGCCCCGGACCGCCCGCCCGCGGAGACCTCCGCGAGCGCACCCAGCGAGGCCGCCCCTGAAGCGCCGCCGGGCGCAGAGGCCGCCGAGGATCCCAAGGGACCGGTCGCGAGGGCCGGCGAGACCGCCACCGCCGTGGTGGCCTCGATCGAGATCGAGCGGGTCACCGAGCTGTGGCCGGCCGTGGTCGATCACGTCCGGACCCAGGGTTCGGAGATGCTCTCCTCGCTGTTCGACGGGTCGAGGCCGCTCTCGGTCGACCGAGAGAAGTCGGTGCTCATCGTCGGCTTCCCCGCCTCGGCCAAGTTCAACAAGCGCAAGGCCGAGACGCAGGCCAACGTCGAGCGGATCGCCGATGCGGTCAAGGCGATCGTCGGCGAGCGGCTGCGGCCGAAGTACGAGCTGATCGAGGTCGAGGAGGACGACGGCGCGCCTGCCAACGGCGCCGACTCGATGGCCGAGGAGGAGATCATCGAGCTGATCAAGACGAAATTCGACGCCCGGGAGGTGGCCGACGAGGCCGCGCCCGAGGCGCGAGAGAGCGAGGCGGGCTGATGCCCAAGGGACCCGACATGGGCCAGCTGATGAAGCAGGTCCAGCAGATGCAGGCCGACATGGCCAAGGCCCAGGAGGAGCTGAAGAACGAGACCGTCGACGCGAGCGCGGGCGGCGGCATGGTGAAGGTGACGATGAGCGGCGACCTGGTGCTGCGCGAGATCACGATCTCGCCCGAGGCGATCGACCCCGAGGACCCCGAGCTGCTGCAGGACATGGTCACGGCGGCCGTGAACGAGGGGATCCGCGCCGCGCAGGAGCTGGCGCAGTCGAAGCTGGGCGGCATCACCGGCGGCATGGGCGGGGGCCTGCCGGGCCTGGGCCCGGGCGGCCTGCCCGGGATGTAGGCCGGCCACCCGAGACGCGGCATTCCGCGGCGCCGTTGGCGCCTTATGCACGCATAGCGTGAGTTAGGCGCCAACCCCGCTCAGTACGCTGGTTCGGTGTACGCCGGACCGATCAGCCGCCTGATCTCTGAGCTCTCGAAGCTGCCCGGGATCGGGCAGCGCACCGCCCAGAGGCTCGCCTTCCACATCCTTCGCGCCAGCGACGAGGACGCGCTGGCCCTGGCCGACACCATCCGCGAGGTGAAGGAGAAGGTCGGGCTGTGCGAGGTCTGCTTCAACCTCGCCGAGGCCTCCCGCTGCCGCATCTGCGAGGACGAGCGGCGCGAGCGGTCGCTGATCTGCGTCGTCGAGGAGCCGGCCGACGTGATCCCCATCGAGCGCACCGGGGAGTACCGGGGCGTCTACCACGTGCTCGGCGGGGCGCTGTCGCCGATCGACGGGGTCGACCCCGAGGACCTGCGGATCGCCGAGCTGCTCGACCGGGTGAACGGCGAGGTGGGCGAGGTGGTGCTGGCGACCAACCCGACCACCACCGGCGAGGCCACCGCGCAGCACATCGCCGGCGCGCTGCGCGGACGCGACGGATTGACCGTCACCCGCCTGGCCAGCGGCCTGCCGGTGGGCGCCGACCTCGAGCACGCCGACGAGGTCACGCTCGGCAAGGCACTCGCCGGCCGCCGCTCCCTGGACTAGCCGCTCCTAGCCCAGCGTCGCCCAGAGGAAGCGGTGGTCTGAGTAGCCCAGCGGGTAGGCGCCCCTACCCGTGTGGACCGAGTTGTCGATGCCGCTCAGGCCGCGAAAGCCGCGGTTGAAGATGTAGTCGATGCGGCCGCGGATCGCCTTGTGGTAGCCGAGGCGGATGACGCCCCCGAAGAACCGGTCCTTGCGCGTCGCGTTGAAGTCGCCGCCGATGATCGCCCGGTGAAATGCCTCTGGCGCGACCGAGCGCAGTAGCTCGCTCACCTGGGCGGTCCAGAACACCTTCAGCTTGTTCACCTGCCTTTGGCACCTCGCCCCCTTGGTGCAGCCGAGGCGCTTGTCGGTCAGATAATGGACGCTCGCGACCGGGAAGGTGACCCCATCGGGCCCGCGCTCCTTGATGACGGCCCAGGCCTGGCGGCGGCTCGGCGCGCGCCCACCCCGCTTCGGGCCCGTGTGCTTGAACCTGAGCTTGCGCTTGAAGGCGTTGGAGGCGATGAAGCCCGCCCCCTCCGGCGATTGCATCGTCTCCAGGTTGGCGACGATCGCGGTCTCTTGGCTCACCCCCCTGGCGGGCCGCTGGCGCTTGCCGGGATCGACGACGATCGCGTAGGGGTCGCCGGTCATCTTGGTCAGCTCGGAGGCGACCCGGGTGGCGCTGAGGTCATCGGCGACCCCGTCGCCGGGAGCGAGCTGGCGGTTGAGCGCCTCCTGCAGCAGCAGCACGTCGGGCCTCCAGGCACCGCCCGACTCGTAGATGTGGGCCAGCAGCCGCTGAGCAGAGAATCCGCATCCGCCCTCCGCTGCTGCGGATGTAGCGGTTGTTGAACGAGGCCTTGAGGTTGGCGCTGACGACCATCACCTGGCCGGGCGGCGAGGCCTGAAGGACCTTGCCGGGATTCTGGGCCTGAGCGCCCGCCGCGGGCAGGATCGCGATGCCCAGCGCCAGCGCGCCGAGGGTCGCACGACGGCTGCGATAGCTCAGCGCATACGGCGCGTCGGATCGTCGTATCCGCCGCGCTGCTGTGAGTACTCGTCCCGCTGTTCCTTCTCCTTGCCTCCCTGTTGCACCAGCTCATACAGCAGCGACAAGGCGAGTCCCGCGCCGCCCGCGATCATCAGGATCAGGCCGACCGTCTGGATGTTTATGACGTCGGCCTCGACCGTGATCGCGTAGCGCAGGATCGCGCCGGCCGCGATCAGGAACATTGCCGTTGCGATGGTCATCGAGGCGTGAGCATAGAGATAGCCGCCAACCCCGCACGCAATCGCCGAGCCAGGGGGCCTCGATCGGGGCGCCTACGCGGGGTTGGTCTCGCTGAGGCCGATGCGCCAGTACAAGCGGCGCAGCGGCCGCGGCGCCCACCAGTTCCAGCGGCCCAGCAGCTCCATCAGAGCCGGCACCAGGAGCGCGCGGATGATGCTGGCGTCGATCAGAACCGCCAGCGCGACGCCGATGAAGTTCTCCTTGATGAAGACGATCTGCGAGGTCGCGAAGACGCCGACCGCGATCGCGAACAGGACCGCCGCCGCGGTGACGATGCGGCCGGTCCGCTCCAGCCCGATCGCGACGCACTCGGAGTCGCTGGCCCCGGCGTCACGGGCCTCCTTGATCCGCGACAGCAGGAAGACCCCGTAGTCGGTGGAGAGGCCGAAGGCGAGGGCGAACAGCAGGATCGGCATCGTCTGCTCCAACGCCCCCTGGCTGCGGTAGTCCAGCAACCCCTCCAGCCTGCCGTCCTGGAAGACGAAGACGAGGATCCCGAAGACGGCGGTCAGGTTCAGCACGTTCATCACAAGCTGCTTCACGGGCAGCACCACCGAGCCGGTCATCAGGAAGAGAAGGATCAGGGTGGAGAGGACGATGATCGCCGCGGCGATCGGCAGGTGGTCGGACAGGCTCTCCTGGAAGTCGACGAAGTTCGCCGCGGCGCCGGTGACCAGGACGGTCGAGCCGTCCGGATCGGGGAGGCCGCGCACCTCCGCGACTACGTTGCGGCTCTCGGGCTCGATGAAGGGGTGGTCGTTGACCGCCTGCAGCACCACGTCACCGTTCTCGAGCCGCCGCGGCGGGCTCACCTGAACGATGCCGTCAACCCCGCGGAGCTCCCGCTGGATGGCGGCGACCGCCCCCTGGGATGGGTCCTCGACCAGCACGCGCACGGGGCTGTCGCGGAACGGCGGGAACTCGGAGCGCAGCACGTCATCAACCTGCCTGGCGCTGGCGTCCTCGGGCAGCACCTGGGCGTCCACCGAGGTGAACTTCATCGAGTAGAAGGGGATGCTGAGCACCAGCAGCAGGGCGGCCGTCGCCGTGGCGATCCCGAGCGGGCGCTTTCTCACGAACTGGGACAGGCGATACCAGAAGCCCTCCTCGGTCACCCGCGCCTCGCGCTCGGCGCGGCGCTGCAGAAAGGCGGGGGAGAGGGCGTTGACCCGCGTCCCGAGCATCGCGAGCACCGCCGGCAACACGGTCAGGGCGATCGCGGCCGCCAGCAGGGCGACAAGCGAGCCGCCGAGCCCCATCGAGTACAGGAAGCGCTGCGGGAACACGAGCAGCGAGGCCAGGGCGGCGGCGACGGTCAGCGAGGAGAAGAAGACCGTCCGCCCGGCCGTGGCCATGGTTCGCCTCATCGCCTCGAATCCGGGGCCGCTCTTCGCGATCTCCTCGCGGTAGCGCGAGACCACGAACAGGCTGTAGTCGATCGCCAGGCCCAGCCCGAGCCCGGTGGTCAGGTTCAGGGCGAAGATCGAGACCGAGCCCAGCTCGCTGGCGACCCTGAGCAGCAGGAAGGTGCCCACGATCGCCAGCCCGCCGACCATCAGCGGCAGCATCGCCGCGACCCCGCTGCGGAAGAAGAGGAACGTGAGCAGGAAGAGCACGGGGAAGGCCAGCATCTCGGCGGTGCGCAGGTCCTTCTCGACCTGCTTGTTCACCTGCTCGGTGGCCACCGCGTAACCACCCACCGCCACGCCCGGCTCGCCCGCGAGCTCGTCCTTGATCCGCTCTCCGGCCTCCTGCAGCTCCTTGTCATCGGTCGGCATCAGGCTGACCGCGAGGTAGGTGGAGCCGCCGTCCTCGGAGACGAAGTCGGGGCTCTGCGTCTGCAGGTAGCCGGTGATCTCTGCCACCTCCGGATCGGCCTTGACCTTGCGCTCGACCTCCCTGATCCGCCTCGCCCCCGCCGGCGTGGCCGGGTCGGTGTCGCTGATCAGGACGATCACGCTCGCGTCCCTGTAGCCGGCGGCCTCCAGCCTCTCGTCGGCGATGATCGACTCGGTTGCCGGATCGTCGGCGCCGTAGGGGTCAAGCCGGTCCGCGACCGAAGACCCGAGCGCACCGGCCAGCGCGAAGAAGACGACGCCGACCGCGATCACCGGCCTGCGGTGGAACTGAGCCAGGGACGCGAGGCGCTCGAACATCAGCCGTTCCCGCTCGCCGTCGCTGACCGGGAGCTTCGCGAGCGGCACGCCCTCCTCGAAGGCCAGCGCCTGGCGCTCGAACCACTCGGCGATGAACGCGTTGAAGTCGATCCCGAAGCGGAGCACCGCGTAGGAGGCCTGATCCTTGCCCTCCACGCCCTCCTCGACGGCCCGCAGCTCGTCGGCGACCTCGGCCGCCTCCTCGGCGCGCTCCCTCGCGATCCCGGCCGCCCGCTCGGGCGCTATCGCGCCGGCGAAGAACAGCTTCAGCAGGCCCTCGTCGCGGTAGTCGAAGTGCTCGGCCGGCTCTGCGTGCCAGTCGCGCAGGGCGCGGCGCCCGGCCCGGGTCAGCTCATAGACGGTGCGCTGCCGCCCGCCCGTCGGCGCGGCCGTGCCCTCGACCAGACCGGCATCCGCCAGCCGCCGCAGCTCCGGATAGATCTGCCCGTAGCTGGCGGGCCAGAAGTAACGGGTCGAGCGATCGACGAAGCCCTTGATCTCATAGCCGGACCTGGGGCGCATGGCCAGCAGCCCGAGGATCACCTTCGCCGTCGCGTTCAGCTCCACGGGCCATATGTATCACCCCGATAGGTGGCCTTTTTGTGAGCTGCGTCACCGATGCAGTCATCCAGGCGGCTTCGAACCCGAGCCCGGCAGCAGGCCCAGCCGCTGCTTCAGCGAGAGCACTCGCGAGATCGCCTCCTTCAGGCGGGTGGCAGGGATCGCGCCCGAGCGGGCCGCCTGAAGGATGGCCTTCCGGACCTTCGCCGCCTGGCCCGGGTCGCTGACGACGACGAGGTCGATCCCCGCCGCGAGCGCCTGCACTGCGGCGTCGGGGGCGGGAAGCCCCAACGCCGGGCCCCCCGCCGAGAGGTCGTCGCTGATCGCCACGCCCTTGAAGCCCAGGTCCTCGCGCAGCAGTCCCTTGACGATCGGGGGGGAGAGGGCCGCGGGGGTGACCGGGTCGTAGGCGGCGTAGAGGGCGAGCGAGACGACGACCGCCGGGACCCTCTCGGCGATCGCGGCCCGGAAGGGCTCGAGGTCGCGGACGTCCAGCGAGGCGGCGTCCAGGCCCACCGTGGCGGGGCCCTCATCGGTGCTGCCCGAGGCCGCACCGAGGCCCGGGAAGTGCGGAGTGGCGCAGGCGAGCCCGCTGCGGCGGCAGCCCCGCACCGACGCCGCCGTCATCGCGGTGACCAGCTCGGGGTCGTCGCCGAACGCGCGGTCCGACAGGGGGCTGTCGAGCGTGGCCACGTCTGCGATCGGCGCCAGGTTCAGGTCGAACCCCGTCTTCTCCAGCGCCCGCCCGGTGCCCTCTGCCCACTCGATCGCCTCGGCCGGGTCGCCCGTGGCGGCTATCTCCCGCTGGCCGAGCGCCGGGGGCAGCCCCGGGTACGCGCGGTAGATCCCGCCCTCCTGGACGCCGACGATCAGCGGCGGGATCCGTCCTCCGGCGGCGCTCTGGGCGCGCAGGCGCGACAGCAGCGTGCGCCCCTTGAAGGTGTCGAACCAGTTCTCGGCTCCGATCAGCAGGCCGCCGAGCTGAGCGCCGCGGGCCAGCTTCGCGCCCGCGTCCGAGGTGTCGAAGCCCGAGACCACCACGGCATCAACTTCCTGCACCCGGCTCAGGCCCTTGGCCGCCTTCTCGACCGGGGCCGCTGCCTTCTGCCCTCTCGTCTCCTCATCAGCGTCGTCACCCCCACGCTGGATCAGGATCAAGGCGACGGCGGCGCCGACCAGCACCACGGCGCCGGCGACCGCCAGCCACTTGAGCCGGGTATCCATCGCGCGGCGATGTTAGTCGGCACCCCGCGGCCCTATCCTCAGCCGACGATGGAGGCTCAGGCGAAGAGCGCGGAGCTGGTGGTGATGAAGTTCGGCGGCACCTCGGTCGCGGCGGCCGAGGAGATCAAGCGCGCCGCTGCGCGCATCGTCGCCGCCCGCGAGCAGGGCAAGAGCGTCGTCGCCGTGCTCTCGGCGCGGGGCAAGACCACCGACGAGCTGATGGAGATGGCAAAAGAGGTGGCCGTGCGGCCCGACCCGCGCGAGATGGACATGCTGCTCTCCACCGGCGAGCGGATCAGCTGCGCGCTCTGCGCGATGGCAATCGTCGAGCTGGGCCACAAGGCCATCTCGCTGACCGGCTCGCAGGCGGGGATCGTGACCGACTCCTCGCACACCAAGGCGCGCATCATCGACGTCCGCGCCGACCGCATCCGCGAGGCGCTGGAGGAGGACTCCATCGTGCTCGTCGCCGGCTTCCAGGGCGTCAGCACCGACAGCCGCGACGTCACCACGCTCGGCCGCGGCGGCTCGGACACGACGGCGGTTGCGCTGGCGGCAGCGCTGGGCGGCGAGGTTTGCGAGATCTATACCGACGTCTCGGGCGTCTACAGCGCCGATCCCCGCATCGTCCCCGACGCCCGCAAGCTGCCGGTCGTCTCCTACGAGGAAATGCTGGAGATGGCTGCCTCGGGGGCCAAGGTGCTGCAGCTGCGCTCGGTCGAGTACGCGCGGAACCACGGGGTGCAGATCCACTGCCGCAGCTCCAGCGAGGACGCGCCGGGTACTCTCGTCGTCTCGGAGCAGGAAACCTTGGAACGACCCCTGGTCACAGCTGTCACCCACTCGACCGACGAGGCCCGCGTCACGCTGACCGGCGTCCGCGACGAGCCCGGCGTCGCCGGACGCATCCTGCGCGCGCTGGCCGACGCCAACGTCAACGTGGACATGATCATCCAGAACGAGCCGGTCTCGACCGACGACGGGGCCGACCTCTCGTTCACGATCGAGAGCGACGACCTGCCGACGGCTCTGGATGCCATCGAGGGGCTCAAGGTCAGCAAGGACGTGCAGACCGACCCCCACAGCGGCAAGGTCTCGATCGTCGGCGCCGGCATGCGCAGCCACCCAGGTGTGGCGGCCAAGGTGTTCGAGACCCTGGGCGAGCAACAGATCAACATCGAGATGATCTCCACGTCGCCGATCAAGATCTCCTGCGTGATCGCCGCTGACCGCGTCGACGACGCCGTCAGGGCCCTGCACGGGGCGTTCGAGCTCGGCGCGGACGCGATCCGCAAGGAAGAGCCGACGGGCACCGAGCACCGGCCGACGGTCGCCGGCTAGCCGTCACCCGGGGAAGAAGCGCCGCCGCCGCTGGCTCCGGGTCCGCGCCCCCTACCCTGTGGGACGTGAGCGAAGGCAGCGACAGGCGCGACTACCGGGTCGGGGTCGTGGGCGCCACCGGCGCCGTCGGCTCGACGATCCTCGAGGTCCTGGCCGAGCGGGAGTTCCCCGCCGGCGAGGTCGTCCCGTTCGCCTCCGAGCGCTCGGCGGGCAAGAGGGTCGCCTTCAACGGCTCCGAGCTGGAGTGCGTGCCCCTGACCCCCGAGACGATCCAGGGCCTCGACATCGCACTGGCCTCGGCCGGGGGGAAGATCAGCGCCGAGTGGGCGCCGAAGCTGATCGAGGCCGGCGCCGTGGTGGTCGACAACACCAGCTTCTGGCGCATGCACGACGACGTGCCGCTGGTGGTCGCCGACGTCAACGACGACGCGGTCGAGGGCCACAGCGGGCTGATCGCCAATCCCAACTGCACGACGATGCAGATGATGGTCGCCCTGAAGCCGATCTTGGACGCCGCCGGGATCGAGCGCCTCGTCGTCTCCACCTACCAGTCGGTCTCGGGCACAGGCCGCGAGGCGATCAAGGAGCTGCACGAGCAGACCCGCGCGATCCTCGACGGGAAGCCGGCCAAGGCCGAGGTGTTCCCCCACCAGGTCGCGTTCAACGTGCTGCCCCACGTGGAGCAGTTCATCGACGGCGACGACTACACCACCGAGGAGCGCAAGGTGATGCGCGAGACGCGCAAGATCCTCGACCTGCCCGAAGAGGTCGGCATCTCCTCCACGTGCGTCAGGGTCCCGGTTGTGACCGGCCATTCCGAGTCGGTCAACGTCCAGACGCAGAAGGACCTCTCCCCCGAGGACTGTCGTGAGCTGCTCTCCGACGCGCCCGGGCTGGTGGTGCTCGATGACCCCGGCGACGGCATCTACCCGCTGCCGATCGCAGTCGAGGGCCGCGACGAGGTGCTGGTTGGCCGCATCCGCCGCGATCCCTCCCACGAGCGCTGCCTCAACCTCTGGGTCGTCGGCGACAACCTGCGCAAGGGCGCCGCCACCAACGCGGTGCAGGTGGCCGAGCTCCTGGCCGACCGCGACCTGGTCGCGGTGCCGGAGGGCGCGACGATCGCCTAGCGCCTAGCGCTTCCTCTTCCCGCCGCCTTTCTTCCTGCCCTTCCCTTTCTTGCCTTCCCCTTCTTGCCCTTGCCCTTGGCCGGCGGGGTGCTGACTGGGCAGTTGGCGCCGGGCGGATCGAATCTGTCGCGGACCACCTTGTTGCCGCCCGGCCCGCAGTGCAGGGCGATGTCGCGGCGGCGGTCGAAGGCCTCGAGCACGTCTGCCCCGCCGCCGCCGTAGAGGGCGTCCTGGCCCTGCTCACCGCGCAGGACATCGGCGCCTCCGTAGCCGTACAGAATGTCGTCGCTCTCGTTGCCCAGGATCAGCGCGTTGTCCTTGCCGTTGCCGTACAGGATGTCGGCGTGCTGGGTCCCCTCCAGGACCTCGTTGTCGGCGCGTACGTGGGTCGGCGGGCACGGGGACTGGGAGCGGCCGATGGCCGTGCCGCCGAGGGTCGCGACCACTCCCTGTTCGATCGACTGGGCGAAGCCCGCGATGTCGCCGTCCCCGCCGCCGCCCTTGAAGTCGTGACCGCCGCAGGCGTCGGTGGTCACGAGCTGGTCGTTGCCGTCGCCGCCGTCGAGGGTGTCGGGGCCGGGGCCCGAGAAGAGCGCGTCGTCGCCGGCGCGGCCGTTGAGGTCGTCGGCGCCGTCGGGCCCCGCCCTCAGGATCTCGTCCCCTGAGGCGCCCGTGATCGTGTCGCTGCCGGTGCCGCCGTCGAGGACGATCACGGCCTGATCCGGGAATCCCTGGGCGAGGCTGAGCTGGTCCGAGCCGCCGCCGCCCCAGACCGCGACGTAGCCGAGAGGGCTCGGCGGCTTCGCGCACGAGACCTCGTTCGCAGTGTTGTTGAAGCATCCGGCGCCGGCCGAGAGCGGCCCGGCGCCGGTGACGACGTAGGTATCCGCTGTTGCGCTCACGGCCAGCGTGTCGGCCTGATCCGCGGGGCCTCCGCGCACGAGCAGCCCCGGGTCGATGCCGATGGGGTCCAGCGTCACGCTCGGCGCCGGGGCGCCGCCGCAGTCCTGGACCAGGAAGCCGGAGCAGGTCTCCGAGCCACCCAGGCCCCTGACCGTGCCCGTGCCCCGCCCCTGCAGGACGTCGTCGTAGTTCGAGCCGACCACGCTTTCAATTCCGTACAGCGGCTCCGGCGGCCTGTAGTCGCCGATGATGATCGCCTGCGGCTCGTCCTCCAGGCCCTCCTCGATGGCGAGGTTGACGTTCACGCCCTCGATGCCGCCTGGGCCGGGCGGGGTCGCCGTGGCGTAGCTGACGGTGTCCTCCCCTGCGTCGCCGTAGTGGATGTCGCGGTTGGAGTCGCCCCTCAGGAAGTCGTCGCCGTCGTTGCCGTGCAGCGCGTCCACGCCGTGGCCGCCCACCAGCAGGTCCGCTCCGGGCCCGCCGGACATCTCGTCGTCCACGAGCCCCCCGTAGATGCGGTCGCCCCCTCGGCCGCCGTCGAAGCGATCGCCGCCACCGGCGCCGATCATCAGGTCCTCGCCGTCGCCGGCCGTGCCCCTGTCGCCGCCGGGGCCGCCGTCCACCCGGTCGGATCCGCCGCCGCCGTCCACCTGGTCGGGGCCGGAGCCGCCGACGATCCCATCGTCGCCGTCGCCGCCGTTGATGAAGTCGACCCCGTCCTCCCCGATGAGCTGGTCGTTGCCGCCGCCGCCGCGCAGCCGGTCGTTGCCGATCGACCCGATCACGGCATCGCCGTCGGCGCCTCCGCGCAGGCGATCGTTGCCGCGGGCGCCGACCAGGGTGTCGGTGCCCCGCCCGCCTGACGCGTGGTCCTTGGCGCCCCCCGGCAGCAGCCGGTCGGGACCGGCCCCACCCGAGACGGCGTCCGCGTCCTTGCCACCCAGCAGCAGGTCGGCGCCCCCGCCACCCAGCGCCCGGTCCTGGCCGGCTCCAGCCGCTACCCGGTCGGCCCCGCCGCCCGCCGCGACGACGTCGCCGCCACCGCCAGTGCAGATGAGGTCGCGCTTGCCCGAGCCGATGATCCTGTCGCGGCCGCCGAGCGAAACCACGACCCTCCCGTTCTTGCCCCCGAGCTTGATCCGGTCGGGCTTCTCGGTGCCCATGACGCTGGCGCGCTTGCCGGCGCACTTGAGCACCTTCCGCTTCGCTTCCTGCGGAGCCCCGAGCGCAACGGGAGCAAGCAGGCAGCAGGCCGCCCCTGCGACGAGTACCCGAGCCGAGTGCACTCCATGACTGTATAAGCCCTGCGATGGAGCTTGGGTTCGGCGAAGTGCTGCTGTTCGGCGGGGCGCTCCTGGCCGCTGCAGCCGGGCTCTCGGGAGTGTTCCGGGGAACCGTGCTCTCGATCTCAGTGCTCGGGGTCGGTGCCGGGCTGCTGCTCGCCGCGACGGGGGCCATCGAGGTGAGCGCCCAGGACGACGCGGTCATCTACCTGATCGAGCTGGCGCTGATCGTGACCCTGTTCTCCGACGGGTTGCTTGTGGATCGCGAGCTGCTGCGGGTGCACTGGAGCCCGCCCGTTCGCGCGTTGCTGCTGGCGATGCCGCTGACGATCGTGCTGCTGGCACTCTGCGCCAAGGGCCTGTTCGCCGAGCTGAGCTGGGCCGAGGCCTTGCTGCTGGCGGCGGTCCTGTCGCCGACCGATCCGGTCGTCACCTCGGCCGTGGTCAAGACGCGCGGGGTGCCCGAGTCCGTGCGCCACACGCTCAACCTCGAGTCCGGCCTGAACGACGGGCTGGCCGTGCCGATCGTCCTCTTCTTCATCGTGCTCGCCTCGCCCGGCGGGGACGCGGGCCAGGAGGGCCTCGAGCTGCTCGGAGAGACCGGTGTGGGCGCCCTGATCGGCATCGGGCTGGGGATGCTGGCCGGGAGGGTCACCCAGCACCTGCCGATGGGAGGCATGGCCCGGCGCTACGACGGGATCTATGCCCTGGGCGTCGGGGTCCTCGCCTTCGGCCTCGCCGACGTCACCTTCGGCAACGGCTTCATCGCCGCCTTCACCTGCGGGATCGCGCTGGGGGTGGCCGAGCACGACATCGCCGACGACTTCGAGGTCTTCTCCGAGAACCTCAGCTCGATCCTGTCGGTGATGACCTTCTTCCTGTTCGGCGCGCTGATCGTCGCCACCGGCTACGGCGGCAACGTCGCGCTGTTGCTGCTGTTCGCCGCGTTCGCGCTGCTGGTGGCGCGGCCGCTCTCCGTGGCGATCTCCATGCTCAGGGTGCGGCTGCCCACCCCGCACCGCGCCTTCATCGCGTGGTTCGGGCCCAAGGGGGTGGCCTCGATGCTGTTCGCGCTGTTCGTGCTCAAGTCAGGCGTCGGAGAGCGCGACCTGATCTTCGAGGTCGCCGCCTACGTCATCCTCGCCTCGATCGTCGCCCACGGCCTCACCGACACCGTCGGCTCGAACTGGATCGAGCGCAAGGTCAGCGGCCGTGCCGGGGAGGGCCGAGACGAGGACTCGCGGAGGGCTCCTGCGAGGCCGGATCCCCGAGCCCCGCCCTAGGCCGTGGCCGGCTCGGCCTCGGCCTCGGGCCGTGCCTCCAGGCGCTCCTGGACCCACTTGGTCGAGGCGATGTGGCGCCCCATCCCGAGCTCCTTCGGCGAGAAGCCGAGGGCCAGGCCGACCAGCTGAGGCAGGTGCAGCACGGCCAGGCCGAGGTCCCGGTTCACGACCTTGGCCGCCTCGGGCTGCTGCATGTCCAGGTTGAGGTGGCAGAGGGGACACGGCGTCACCAGGCAGTCGGCCCCGGCGTCGAGCGCGTCGCCGACGTGCGTGCCGGCCTGGCGCAACGAGACCTCGCGCGCCATCGTGATGATCGGGAAGCCGCAGCACTTGCGCGCGCCGTCGTACTCCACGACCTCGCCCCCCAGCGCCTCGATCAGCTGCTCCAGGTAGAGGTCGCGCTCGGGGTGGCCCTCGTAGCCCAGCCGGTGGCGGGGCCGCAGGATGTAGCAGCCGTAGAAGGGGCCGACCCGCAGGCCCTCGAGCGGGCGCTCTACCTGCTTCGCCAGGTTCTCGAGCCCGTAGTCCTCGACCAGGACCCAGAGGAAGTTCTTGTTGCTGAAGCCCTCGGGCGAATAGCTCAGCCCCTCGGGGGCGAGGGCCTCGTTGATGTGGGTGCGGTACTCGGTGTCGGCGTCCAGGCGCTGCTGGCACTCCGACTGGGCGCCCTGGCAGGTGGAGCAGATGTTCATCATCGGCAGCCCGGTCTGCTGGGCCAGCGCGAAGGTGCGCGCGTTCAAGGTGTCGGCCAGCTCCTGGTTGTGCTCGGCGATGACGCCGGCGCCCGAGCAGTTGGCGCGGTCGAGCTCGACCAGCTCGATTCCCAGGCGCTCGGCGACCAGCGCCATCGAGCCGTGGAGTTCCGCGGTGAAGCCGCGGCTGACGCAACCCGGCCAATACGCCACCTTGATCTGTCCGGCCATCAGGCGGCGCCTCCCGGCCCCGGCTTGCCGGACTCGCTCGGGCCCGGGTCGGCCTGGCCGTGCTCGGTGCCCAGCGGGCCCTTGCTGTCGCCCTCGGCCTCGTCGGGCTCGGGCTCCACGGCCGCCTCGGGCACTGCCTCGGCCTCGGGCACGGGCGCGTCCTCCTCGGCCTCCTCGCCCTTGATGTAGAGGTTGAGCTCGATCGAGTGGTCCTCGGCGTGGGCGAAGATCCGCTGCACGTTCTCCTGGGCGTCGCCGGGCAGCTTGGGGTGGATTCCCGGGATCAGCTTCGGCAGCGAGCGCATCTTGCCGCTGCGCAGGCCCCTGATCGCGGTCGGGATGGACTCCAGCAGCCCCTTGATCGCCCCGGGCCGTGGGATCAGCTTGCCCTTGACCCCGGGCGCGTAGGACTCCTGCAGCAGCAGCGACTCGTCCAGGGTCCCCTTCGTCTCGATGATCTTCGTGAACGCCGCCTCGTGGCGGTGGCCGTTGTTGTGGTCGTCGATCTCGAAGTCCTCGTTGGCGCGCCGGCGCAGCCGCATGATCTGGTCCATCGGGGCCACGCCCTTCGGGCAGGCGTCGATGCAGCTGAAGCAGTGCGTGCAGTCGTAGATCCCGTGCGGGTCGTTGGCCAGGTCGTGCAGGCGCTCCTTGGACTCGGCGTCGCGCGGGTCGCCGACGAAGCGGTATGCCTTGGCGAGCGCCGCGGGCCCGATGAAGTCCGGGTCGGCTTCCATCGAGAGGCACGCGCTGACGCAGGCGCCGCATTGGATGCAGGCCATCGACTGCGTGATGTCGATCATCGACTCGGGCGGCACCACGTATTCCCGCTCGGGCGGGTCGCCCTCGGGCAGCAGCCACGGCGTGACCCGGCGGATCTTGGTCCAGTGGGTCGACTCCATGTCGGTCACCAGGTCCTTGATCACCGGCATGTTCCCCATCGGCTCGACCACGATGGGTTCGGCCGGCCCCGGACGCGAAGCGGAGGAGCCGGCCTTGTCACCGCCGTTGCGGCGGTTGGCGAACGCCTCGGCCTCGCCGATCTGCGTCTTGCAGGCGAGCGCCGACTGGCCGTTGATCTTGACCCCACAGGAGCCGCAGATCGCCGCCCGGCACGAGCAGCGCACCGCCAGCGAGCCGTCGTCGCGGTCCTTGGCCTGCAGCAGCCCGTCAAGCACCGAGAGCGTCGGATCGAGCTCGACGTCGAAGGTCTCCCAGTAGGGCCCGTCGCCCGACTCGGGCTGGAAGCGCCGGACCTTGAGCGTGTAGCCGGCCACCTAAGCCACCCTACCTGGGGTAAGCGATGGGCCCATCAGTAGGTCCGCTCCTGCGGCTCCCACTGGGTCATGGTCACCTCGGAGTAGGAGATCTCGGGGCCCTCGCCGTTGAGCGAGAGGTCGATGTGCTTCAGCCACTCGTCGTCGTTGCGCTCGGGGAAATCGGTGCGGAACTGGGCGCCCCGGCTCTCGGTGCGGTGGATCGCCGCGACGCACGTCGCCTCGGCGTTGTCGAGCATGAAGCCGAGCTCGATCGCGCCCATGACGTCCTGGTTGAACACCGATCCGCGGTCGTCGATGTAACAGGACTCGGCCTCCTCCTTCAGCCGCTCCACGACCTCCAGTGCCTGCTCCAGGCCCTCCTTGTCGCGGAAGACCGCCACGTGCTTGTCCATGATCTCGCCCAGCTCCTTGCGGACCTCCGAGACGCGCCGGCCCGAGCCCTTCTCGCGCCCCATGATCTCGGCGATCCGGGCCTGCTCGGCGTCCAGCGCGCTGCGGCCGGGGCGCGCGGGTTCGCGTCCCTTGGCGCGCTCGGCGGCGTCCTCGCCCGAGCGACGACCGAAGATCAGCGTGTCGAGCAGCGAGTTGGCTCCCAGGCGGTTGCCGCCGTGGACAGAGACGCAGGCGACCTCGCCGGCGGCGTAGAGCCCCTCGACGTCGGTGCGGCCCCAGACGTCGGTCTTGACGCCGCCCATGGTGTAGTGGTTGCCGGGCTTGATGTGGATCGGCTCTCGAGTGATGTCCACGCCCGCGAAGTCCTGGCCCACCAGAACAATCTCTCTCAGTGCCTCATGGATCCGCTTGCGCGGAACCACCGTGATGTCGAGCGCGACGGTGCCGTCGGGGAAGCCGCGGCCATCGTTGATCTCGGTCTGCTCGGCGCGGCTGACCACGTCACGGCTGGCCAGCTCCATCTTGTTCGGCGCGTATTTCTCCATGAAGCGCTCGCCCTGGGCGTTCAGCAGGTGGGCCCCTTCGCCGCGCGCCCCCTCGGTGATCAGGAAGCCCTTGCCGGCGAGCGTCGTCGGGTGGTACTGGATCATCTCCATGTCCATCAGCGTCGCCCCGACGCGGTAGGCCATCGCGATGCCGTCGCCCGTGCAGATGAGCGCGTTGGTGGTGGGCTGCCAGACCTGGCCGTTGCCGCCGGTCGCGAGGATCACGGACTTGGCGCCGAACAGCTCCATGGAGCCGTCGCGGATGTTGCGGCAGACGGCGCCGACGCACTCGCCGTCGTCGCCCATCGCGAGGCCGGTCGTGAAGTACTCCTCGTAGCGCGCGACCTCGTTGGAGTACTTCATGAGCTGCTCGTAGAGGACGTGCATGATTGCCTGGCCGGTGATGTCGGCGACGTAGTAGGTGCGCGCGGCCGAGGCGCCGCCGAAGGCGCGGGTGCCCAGCTTGCCCTCCTCGTTGCGGTGGAAGGTGACGCCCAGATGCTCGAGGTGCAGGATCTCCTCGGGCGCCTCGCTGGTCATGATCTCGATCGCGTCCTGGTCGCCCAGGTAGTCGGATCCCTTGACCGTGTCGAACGCGTGCGACTCCCACGAGTCCCCGGGGTCCAGCGCCGCGTTGATCCCACCCTGCGCGGCGTTCGAGTGCGAGCGCACGGGGTGGACCTTGCTGATGATCCCCACCGAGACGCCGTCCTCGGCGGCCGCCAGCGCCGCGCGCTGACCAGCCAGGCCTGCACCGATGACGAGTACGTCGTGGTCGGGCACGAGCCGATCCTATATAGGACGGCTAGGCGGCTGGTGGCGCCGGCGTGCGCAGCGCGCGGCCGACCGCGTCCACGGTGATGACGCCGCTGAGCCGGCCCTCGCCGTCGATCGCCATCAGGGCCCCGAGCCGTCGCAGGGCGTCGTTGCCCAGCACGGTCTCCAGGGGGGCGTCGTCGGGCACCGTCAAGGCACCCTCGTCGCGGGCGAGGATCTGGCCCACGGTCTTGCTCGCTCGCTCGGCCGGATCGACGCCGTCGACGGTGCCGTGGTCGAGCAGGCCGATGAAGCGCGAGGATCCGTCGATCACCGGGAACCAGGGGTAGCGGTAGCGCAGGAAGAACTCATCCAGGGCGCGCGCGACCGATGCGTCCTCGGGGATCGCGACGGGCTCGCGGTCCATCACGTCGCCCACCGAGAGCCCGCCTAGCTGGCCCTCGACCTTGCTCTGCACGATCGCCCCGCGCGCCGCGCCGTTGAGGATGAAGCCGACGACGGCGAGCCAGAGGCCGCTGATCGCGTCGCCCTGGAAGACGAGCAGGATCCCCAGCCCGATCAGGATGTAGGCGAAGCCGCGCCCCAGGGTCGCGGCGAAGCGGGTCGCCTTGCCGCGGTCGCCGGTGACCCGCCAGGCGATCGCGCGCGCGATCCGCCCGCCGTCCAGGGGGAAGGCCGGCACGAGGTTGAACACCAAGACCAGGAGGTTGATCGAGGCGAGCCACGCGATCACCGCCGCTGCCCCCGAGGTCCGGGTGCCGCTCTCGGTCAGGGCCGCGTCGCGGAACTCATCCGGGCCGGCTAGGGCGAGGCCCAAGGCGGTGCAGGCGACGACTATCAGCAGGGTCACCACCGGGCCGCCGATCGCGACCTTGAACTCCTTGCCCGGGGTGTCGGTGTCGCGGGCCATCCGCGCGATGCCTCCGAACATCCACAGCGTGATGCCCTGAATGCCGATTCCGTTGCGGATGGCGACGAAGGCGTGCCCCAGCTCGTGCAGCAGGATCGAGCCGAAGAAGAGCAGGGCGCTGATCACCGCCAGCACGTAGGGCCCTGTGGCGTCGTCGCTCGTGCCGAGCGCGTCGCGGTAGAAGCCCGAGAGCCAGAAGATGATCAAGAACAGGACCAGGAACCAGGAGTAGTCGACCCCGATCCGGATCCCCCGCACGTGGAACAGCGTGATGTTTCCCGAGCCCACGGGCGGATCTTAGGGTGGCGCCGCCCTCAGGCCGAGCGCAGCCCGGCATCGGATCGGCCGCTCGCGCCCGCCGCTTGCGCGCGAGCGATAGCTTTGGCGCGCATGGCAGGCGACTACGAAACGCTCCTCTACGAGTCGACGACCAGCTGCACCACACAGTGCGCCAGGAAGCCGAGAACTGCCTCTCGATGTTCGCCCGCCGCGACTCCCACGCAATAGGCGCCCGTGCCTTCAAGGAGGGCCGGACGCCGGAGTGGCCAAACCACGGCCTGTAGTTCTCCGGCCGATACCGAGGAGCGTGCCTACCATCGTTGGCCATGACCGGGGATGCCTCTTACGAGCCAACCGAGCGGACGCGGGTCCGCCGCAAGCCGCAGCGCGGCAGCTACGACCGCGACCTGATTCACGGGATCCTCGATGAAGCCCTGATCTGTCATGTCGCGTTCGTAGACGACGGCCGGCCGTACGCGATCCCCATGATCCACGCGCGCGTCGGTGAGGTCATCTATCTGCACGGCTCCCGCGGCAGCCGCACGCTGAAGACGCTGGCGGGCGGGACGGCGCTCTGTCTGACGGCGACGCTGGTGGACGGACTGGTTCTGACCCGGGCTGCGATTCACCACTCGCTGAACTACCGGTCCGTGGTCGTCCTGGGTACCGCGACCCGGGTTGAGCATGCCGAGGAGAAGCACTCGGCCCTGCGCGCCGTCGTCGAGCACATCGCCGAGGGGCGTTCCGACGAGGTGCGAGGGCCTGACGAGAAGGAGTTGCGCGGGACCGAGGTTCTGAGACTGGACATCGAGGAGGCCTCGGCGAAGGTCCGGGAGGGCCCGGGGCAGGACGAGGAAAGGGACATGGCCCTACCGCACTGGGCCGGCGTGGTGCCGTTGGAGTTGCGGGCCGGTGCACCCGTCCCCGACGTCAGCTTTCCGGACGACACCCCTGCGCCGGTTCACCTACGACGGTGGACTCGCTGATCCCCGCATGAGGCGCGAGCTCGAGGGCGGCTACGAGCTCGACGACGACCGTGGCCGCACCGACATCGCGGTCGTCCATCCCTACCTCTCCGAGGAGTCCTACTGGGCGAAGGACCGCCCGCTGGAGGAGGTGCGCCGCCTGGTGGACGAGGCCACGCGGGTGATCGGGATATACGCGCCTGACGGGTCGCAGGTGGGCTTCTGTCGCGTGGTCTCCGACGACGCCGTCTTCGCCTACCTCGCCGACGTTTTCATCCTCGAGGCCCACCGCGGCCGCGGCCTGGGCTTGGAGTTGGTCCGCGAGGCGGTGGAGGGCGGCACGCAGGCGGGGCTCCGCTGGCTGCTGGGAACCGAGGACGCCGAGGGCTTCTATTCCGCGCTCGGCTTCGGACCTCCTTCCCCGATCATGCTTGAGCGCCCGCCGGCCGAAAGCTGATCGCCCTGCGGCTTGGGCCCAGCGGCGCCGATCCGGATAGGTTGTCCCGGCCAACGAGCGAAGGGGAGCGCGTGGAATTCGTAATCGGAGGGATTCTCTATTTCGTCCTGATGGTGACGTTGGGGATCATCTCGATCCGCAAGGGCCACTGGGTGATGTTCATTCTCGGCATCTTCCTCCCGCTGTTCTGGATCATCGGCGCGCTGATGCCCCCCAAGCAGCCGGACTAGGCGCTGGGCGGCCGACGTGTCGCGGCCTTCAGGCCGCTCGGTGGCGGTCGATGATGCGGGTGAAGCCGGTGCCTGCCGGGAGGGTGCCGAAGGCTCGGCCCCAGTCCCCCTCCAGCCGTGAGGCGCAGAAGGCGTCGGCGACGGCCTCGTCGCCGAAGCGGACCAGCAGCGAGCCCTGCAACAGCAGGGCCATACGCTCGACGATGCGCCGGGCTCGGGTTTCCATCTCGGCCATGTCGCCGAGTTCCTCGCGCAGCGCCTTGGCCTCGGCCGCCACCCGCGGTTCCGTTGAGCCCTCAGCCACCTCGGCGAAGTAGGCCTCGAGCGAGTCGGGGCTCTTCACCATCGCTCGCAGCACGTCCAGGCACTGGACGTTGCCCGATCCCTCCCAGATCGAGGCCAAGGGGACCTCGCGATACAGGCGGGGCAGGCCGGATTCCTCGACGTAGCCGTTGCCCCCCAGGCACTCCAGGCACTCGGCCGCGTGCGCCGGGCCGCGCTTGCAGGTCCAGTACTTCAGGACCGCGTTCGAGATGCGCTTGAAGGCCTCGGCCTGCTCGTCGCCGGCGATCGACTCGTCGTAGGACCGCGCCAGGCGCATGGCCGCGATCGTCGCCGCCTCTGACTCCACCGCCAGGTCGGCCAACACGTTCTGCATCAGAGGCCAATCGATCAGGGTCTTGCCGAACGTCGCACGTCCCGAGGCGTGGTTGATCGCCTGTGCCAGACCGGCCCGCATGCCGCTGGCCGCGCCCTGCACACAGTCGAGCCGGGTGTGATTGACCATCTCGATGATCGTGCGCACCCCCGCGCCCTCCTCCCCGACCAGCCGCGCCCAGGCGCCGTCGAACTCGATCTCCGAGCTGGCGTTGGAGCGGTTGCCCAGCTTGTCCTTCAGGCGCTGCAGCCGGAAGCGGTTGCGCTCGCCGTCGGGCAGCCAGCGGGGGAAGAGGAAGCAGGAGATGCCGCCGTCGGCCTGCGCCAGGACCAGGAACGCGTCGCACATGGGCGCCGAGAAGAACCACTTGTGGCCGGTCAGCTCGTACTCGGCGCCCGGGCCGCCCCCGTTCAGGGGCCGCGCGACCGTGGTGTTGGCGCGCACGTCCGAACCTCCCTGCTTCTCCGTCATCCCCATCCCCGCCAGCGCGCCCGGCTTCTCGGTGGCGGGAACGTTGCGAGGGTCATAGGAGTCGGAGAGGAAGCGCGGCTCCCACTCCTCGGCAAGCTCGGGCTGGTGGCGCAGCGCCGGCTGGATCGAGTAGGTCATCGAGATCGGGCAGCCGACCCCGGCCTCGGCCTGGCTGAAGCACATGAACGCCGCGCCGCGGGCGACATGGGCGCCGGGGCCAGGCTCGCGCCACGGCAGCGAGTGCAGCTCGTTGGCGACCGACGCCCCCAGCAGCTCGTGCCAGGCGGGGTGGAACTCGACCTCGTCCACGCGGTTGCCGTAGCGGTCGTGGGTGCGCAGTTTCGGCGGGTTCTCGTTGGCCTGGCGACCCAGCTCGATCGCCCTCCCCGAGCCGGCCAGCTGCCCGATGCCCGAGATCCGCTCCTCGGCCCAGTCGGCGCCCTCGCGCCGGACGGCCTCGACCAGGGGACGGTCGGCCTCGAAGACGTTGTAGTCAACCAGCGGCTCGGGCTGGTTCGCGACCTCGTGGGTGCGGACTCCGGTGGGACGCTCGACAGTCGCCATCCGGCCCATTCTCGCAGCCGAGGTGGCCGGGCGCGGGGGCGGCCCCCCAAGAACAGGCGCCGCGCGGCGTCGTTAGCATCGCCGCCCCGTGGCGAAGATCGAAGTCAAGAACCCCATCGTCGAGCTCGACGGCGACGAGATGACCCGGATCATCTGGGCCTTCATCAAGGAGCAGCTGATCCTGCCCTACCTCGACTGGAACTCATCTACTTCGACCTGGGGATCGAGAGCCGCGATGCCACCGAGGACCAGATCACGGTCGACGCGGCCGAGGCGATCAAGGAGCACGGGGTCGGCGTCAAGTGCGCGACGATCACGCCCGACGAGGCGAGGGTCGAGGAGTTCGGGCTGAAGGCGATGTACCGCTCGCCCAACGGGACGATCCGCAACATCCTGGGCGGGGTCATCTTCCGCGAGCCGATCGTGATCTCCAACATCCCGCGCCTGGTGCCCGGCTGGACGAAGCCGATCATCATCGGCCGTCACGCCTTCGGCGACCAGTACCGGGCCACCGACACCCTGATCCCCGAGGGCGGCGGCAAGCTGGTCCTCAGCTTCCACCCGGACAAGGGCGACGCCGGGCCGATCGAGCTCGACGTCTACGACTTCCCCGCGGATGAGGGCGGAGGCATCGCGATGGCGATGTACAACCGCGACGACTCCATTCGCGACTTCGCCCGCGCCTCGTTCCGCTACGGCCTGGAGCGGAAGTTCCCGGTCTACATGTCGACGAAGAACACGATCCTGAAGACCTACGACGGCCGCTTCAAGGACCTCTTCCAGGAGGTCTTCGAGGACGAGTTCAAGAGCGAGTTCGACGCTGCGGGCCTGACCTACGAGCACCGCCTGATCGATGACATGGTCGCCGCGGCGCTGAAGTGGGAGGGCGGATACCTCTGGGCCTGCAAGAACTACGACGGCGACGTGCAGTCCGACACCGTCGCGCAGGGGTTCGGCTCGCTCGGGCTCATGACCAGCGTGTCCTGATGACGCCCGACGGCAAGACGGTCGAGGCCGAGGCCGCCCACGGCACCGTCACCCGCCACTTCCGCCAGCACGAGAAGGGCGAGAAGACCTCCACCAACCCGATCGCATCGATCTTCGCCTGGACCCGCGCCCTCGCCGCCCGCGGTCGCATGGACGAGACCCCCGAGGTCACCGAGTTCGCTACGACCCTGGAGCGAGTCTGCGTCGAGACCGTGGAGAGCGGGCATATGACCAAGGACCTCGCCCTGCTGGTGGGCGGGGACCAGAAGTTCGAGACGACGGAGGAGTTCCTCGCCTCGATCGACCAGAACCTCGAGAAGGAGATGAAGTGAGCAATCTCGTCAAGGTCACCGTCACCGGCGCGGCCGGGCAGATCGGCTACGCGATCCTGCCCCGGATCGCCAGCGGGCAGCTGCTCGGCCCGGACACACCCGTGGAGCTGCGCCTGCTCGAGATCCCCGATGCGATGAAGGCGGTCGAGGGCGTGGTGATGGAGCTCGACGACAGCGCCTTCCCGCTGCTCGAGAGCGTCGAGATCACCGACGATGCGAAGGTCGCCTTCGAGGGCGCCAACGTCGGCCTGCTGATCGGCGCCCGGCCGCGCGGCAAGGGGATGGAGCGATCGGACCTGCTCGAGGCGAACGGCGGCATCTTCAAGCCGCAGGGCGAGGCGATCAATGCCGGCGCTGCGGATGACATCAAGCTGCTGGTGGTCGGCAACCCCGCCAACACGAACTGCCTGATCGCCAAG
This sequence comes from uncultured Solirubrobacterales bacterium, assembly GCA_963813725.1. Classification (GTDB taxonomy): domain Bacteria; phylum Actinomycetota; class Thermoleophilia; order Solirubrobacterales; family 70-9; genus VGBV01. The sequence continues at coordinate 91,829 of CAWFAI010000006.1, read as the reverse complement.
GCACACGCCCCCGACGTGCCGGCCGAGCGGTTCACGGCCATGATGCGCCTGGACCACAACCGCGCCAAGGCCCAGCTCGCGAAGAAGGTCGGCGCCCACGCCCGCGACGTGAAGAAGATGACGATCTGGGGCAATCACTCGGCGACGCAGTACCCGGACATCTCCCACGCTGAGGTGGACGGCAAGCCCGCCACCGATCTGGTGGCCGAGCGGGAGTGGGTAGAGAACGACTTCATCCCGACCGTGCAGAAGCGGGGCGCGGCGATCATCGAGGCGCGCGGGGCCTCGAGCGCCAAGTCTGCCGCCAGCGCTGCGATCGACCACGTCCACGACTGGGTCAACGGCACCCCCGAGGGCGACTGGGTCTCGATGGGCGTTCCCTCGGACGGCAGCTACGAGGTCGCCGAGGGCCTGATCAGCGGCTTCCCGTGCACCTGCTCCGGCGGGGAGTGGAAGGTCGTCGAGGGCCTCGAGATCGACGACTTCTCGCGCGAGCGGATCGACGCCAGCGTCGGAGAGCTCGCCTCCGAGCGCGACGCCGTCAAGGATCTCGGCCTGATCTAGCCGGCGGCCGGGGCTTGTATCGGCGGCGCCTGGGGCGGATACTTCGCACGATGTTGAGGGGAGACATCAAGGGGAGCGAAAGGGGACAGCGCGCCGCGATCACCGTCGCGGGCGCGCTGGGCTGCTCCCGATCAGTGGCATAGCCTGCCGGGATTCCCGCTCAGCCGGGGTGGTAGCCGCGTCCCTTCTTCTTGATCCGCCCTTCCTTCTCCAGGTCGGGCAGCACCCGGTAGAGGTAGTTCGGCGCCTTCAGGTGCATCTTCTTCCCGAGCTCGGAGACGCCGATGCCGGGGTTCTCGCCGATCAGCTTGACGGCTTGGTCGGCGCGGGTCCCGCCGCGGCGGCCGCGGCGACGCCTGCCGCCGGATCCCCGCGGGCGTCCCGGGCCGCGCTTGCGGCCGCCGAGGCCAGAGATCGCGTCCTCGATCTGGCGCAGCTCGCGATGAAGCTCGTCGCGGCGCTGCTCCAGCAGCGCCCTCGCCTTGTCAACTGTGTTCGAAGCCTGTGGCATTGTGAGGTTCCCTTCCGAGGACCTTTCCCCGGTAGTTACTTTTAGTGTCAGTTCACTGTAACCGTTACCCAGCTCACCAATGAATGAAAAACGTCCCATGGTCGTCGTCTGCCGGGTTCTGCTGCCCGCGGGTCTCGACCTGCTGACAGACCGCTACGAGGTCAGCGTCGGCGGTCTGGACGCCACGCGCGAGCGGCTGCTGGAGCTGGTTCCCGGCGCCTCGGCGCTGGTCCCGGACCCGACGGTGCCGGTCGACGGAGAGCTGCTGGACGCGGCCGGCGAGCAGCTCAAGGTCTCGGCCAACTTCGCGGTCGGATACGACAACGTCGATCTGGACGCCTGCCGCGAACGCGGCGTGATCGTCACCAACACGCCTGACGTCCTCACGCAGGCGACCGCCGAGCTGGCCCTGGCGCTTACGCTGGCGGCCGGCCGGCGCATGAGCGACGCCGAGCGCGACCTGCGCGAGGGCCGCTGGCAGGGCTGGGACCCCGCCGCCTACCGGGGCCTCGAGCTGCGCGGCTCAACGGTTGGCGTGGTGGGAATGGGACGGATCGGCAGCCGCTACGCCGAGCTGGTTCGCGCCCTCGGCGCCGAGCTCGTCTACACGAGCCGCAGCCCCAAGCCCGAGGCCGAGAGGGGCCTCGGCGCAAAGCGGGCCGAGCTGGACGAGCTGCTGCGGGCCTCAGACGTGGTCAGCATCCATGCCCCGGCCAGCGAGGAGACCCACCGCCTGATCGGCGCGGCGGAGCTCGATCTGATCGGGCCCGAGGGTGTGCTGGTAAACACCTCGCGGGGGCCGCTGGTCGACGCCGACGCCGTCTCGGAGGCGCTCCAGGAAGGGCGGCTCGGCGCCGCGGGCCTGGACGTGTATGAGGGCGAGCCGAAGGTCCCGCCGAGCCTGCTCGACGCCCCGCGCGCGGTGCTGCTGCCGCACATCGGCTCTGCGACCGTCCCCTCCCGGGACGGCATGGCGCGCACGGCGGCGCTGAACGCGATCGCGGTGCTTGAGGGCGAGGAGCCCCCGAACCGCGTCGCTTAGTTAGAGCCGGACGGCTGCGGCGACTCTGTTTCGCCGCGGCGCTCGCTCTTCCGAACACTGGGCAGAGTCCGAAACACCGCGTCCCAGATCGGCGAGCTGACCCCGAAGCCGTAGTGGTGGTCCTGGAAGTGGTGGCGCATGTGCTGCTCGCGCAGCTTGCGGCCGAGCTCGGTCTTCGGGGTGTGATGGTGCACGTGGTAGTGCGTGTAGTCGTAGACGAGGTAGCCGGCGATGAAACCCGCGAACAGCGGCAGCGCGTGGGGCATGCCGAAGATGAGGACGAAGAGGCCGAAGAAGAGCGCCGCCAGCGGGATGCTCGCCGCGGGGGGCATGACCAGCCGCATCGCGTCGTTCGGGTGGTCGTGGTGGACGCCGTGGATCATGAAGTGCAGGCGGTCGCCGCCTCGGAACTTCGGCTGCCAGTGGAAGACCAGGCGGTGCAGCCAGTACTCGGTGGGGGTCCAGATCACGAGTCCAGCCAGGACCAGCAGCGCGGTGGTGCCGGCGCTGAGGCCGCGGTCGATGCCGAGCCAGACCGCCGCCACGATCACCGGCACGAAGACGATCGCCGGCATCGCCGGGTGCACCCGGGTGAAGAAATCCAGGAACCGGCTCTCGAACATCGGGGGGGAGGCGGCCAGACGGGCGCTTCGCTCCTGTGCCATCGGCCCGATCTTAGCGCCAGCGGCCAACCCGAAAAAGAAGATCCCCATTTGCGGGTTCACGCCTGACGCGTGCCTGGAGAAGTGGCATAGTGGAACGCGTCGCCGCGTCGGGCAGCCGGGGCGGCAGGTTCGCCAAATCGACCACAGGAAGGGCAGGAATTGGCTTCAGGCCAAGCGCGCCCCAGCGCGGCCAAACCTAGTTGCGACGACTGCTTCTTTCGCCGTCACAACCTCTGCGCGCTCGGGCTCGACGAGCCCTGCCCCACATTCAGGCCGGACACCCCGAACGGCCTGGTCCCGCCGCTTCAGCCCGCCTTGCTGATGCGCGCGGGCGCCGCGCCCGCGGCATCCGAACTGCAGCTCCGCGCGTAGCACCGGTTTACATTCCCTCTCGGGAGAACCGGATGAGGACTGCTTGAGACTGACCGTGCTGGGCAAATCGCCCTCCTGGCAGGACGCCGGGGGCGCATGCAGCGGCTATCTGATCGAGGACGGCTCCACGCGGGTGCTGCTCGACTGCGGCAACGGCGTCTTCGCCAAGCTGCGCGAGCGGATCGACTACACCGAGGTGGACGCCGTCCTGCTCTCCCACATGCACGCCGACCACTTCCTGGACCTGATCCCGTTCTCCTACGCGCTCACCTATGCCCCCAAGCAGCAGCCGGTGCCGGTCCACACCTGGCCGGGCACCGACACCCCGGCGCGGCCCCAGCTGATCGCCCCGCCCGGCGCCCGCGAGATCTTCCGCCGCGTCGTCGGGGCCTGGGGCAACGAGGACCTGATCGAGAAGGCCTTCGCGCTCAGGGAGTACGAGGCAGGCGACGAGGTGGCGGTCGGCCAGATCAGGGCGAGCTTCCACCCCGTGCCGCACTTCATCGACACCTTCGCCGTCAACGTCACCGCCGAGGGGAGTGGCGCGAAGCTCAGCTACAGCGCCGACACCAGCCCCTCCGAGGAGGTCGTCGAGATCGCGCGCGACGCCGACCTGATGCTCATCGAGGCGACCCTGCCGCGGCCCGAGCGCACGGGCGTGCGCGGCCATCTCACCCCCGAGGAGGCCGGCGACCACGCCAGGCGGGCGGGGGCCAAGCGCGTCGTCATCACCCATATCTCCGACGAGCTCGGCGATGACTGGGCTCGCGAGCAGGCGGAAGCGGGCTTCGGCGGCCCCGTGGAGGTCGCGCGGGAGGGCGCCGTCTATGAGCTCTAGCCGCCGCCGGCCAATGAGCTCTAGCCGCCGCTGGCTACCCTTGTCGCCATGACACAGAAGAGGGATCCCTTCGCCGACTTCGCCCGCATGCGCCGCGAGATGGACGAGCTGCTGGGTGACTTCTGGGACCAGGCCGGCTACAAGACCCGGCGGCCGCAGACCGCCTTCGTGCCCCGCCTGGACGTCTACTACTGCGGCGAAGGGCGGCCCCAGAAGGCCGTCGTCAAGGTCGAGCTGCCGGGCGTGGCGATCGACGCAGTGAACCTCGAGGTCCAGGGCCGGACCCTGGTGATCAGCGGCCAGCGCCCGGTGCGCGAGACCGAGGGCCGCACCTACCAGCAGGTGGAGCTGCCCTCCGGGCCCTTCCGCCGGGTGATCGAGCTGTCCGTGGACGTCGCCGCCGAGGACGCGGTGGCCACCTACGAGGACGGCATCCTGCGGATCGAGCTTCCGATCCGGCTCGAGCAGGCAGCGCGCCAGGTGCCGATCGAGCGCACTGGAGAGTAGGAATGGCCGACAACGAGAGAGCCGAGACGCTGGCTCCTGGCGGAACCGCCGAAGCCGAGCTCCCCGAGATCGAGGTCGTCGAGATCCCCGAGGCCGACGACGCCATCCGCGGCGAGCTACCCCTGCCGGACGCGCTGCCCGTGCTGCCGCTGCGCGAGACCGTCACCTTCCCGGACACGCTGACCCCGCTTGCGGTCGGCCAGGAGCGCTCGATCAAGCTCGTGAACGACGTCCTCTCGGGCAACCGGATGCTGGCGATGGTCGCCTCGAAGGACCCCGGGAACGACGCGCCGGGTCCCGACGACCTGCACAAGGTCGGGGTCGCGGGCACCGTGGCGCGGATGATGAAGGTGCCCGACGGCACGCTGCGGATCCTGGTCCAGGGCGGCGAGCGCATCCGGATCACCGACTACGTGACCGAGGAGCCCTACCTGGTCGCCCGCATCGAGCCGGTCCCCGACGTGCTCGAGCCCTCGGACGAGCTCGAGGCGCTGACCCGCAACGTTCAGAACACCTTCAGCGAGATCATCGAGCAGATCCCCTACCTGCCCGAGGAGCTCCAGCTCGCGGTCGCCAACCTCGACGACCCGGCGGCCCTGGGCCACCTGATCGCGGGCGCGCTGCGCATCGGCGTCGAGGAGAAGCAGGGGCTGCTGGAGGAGGTCGACGTGGCAAAGCGCCTGCGCCGCCTCAGCGAGATCCTCACCCGCGAGCTCGAGGTCGTCCGCCTGGGGACCAAGATCCAGTCGCAGGTCGAGTCGGAGATCGACAAGGGCCAGCGCGAGTTCTTCCTGCGCCAGCAGATGAAGGCGATCCAGGAGGAGCTGGGGGAGGCCGATGAGCAGCAGGCCGAGATCACCGAGCTGCGCGAGCGGATCGAGGCGGCCGAGCTGCCCGAGGAGCCGCGCAAGCAGGCCGAGCGCGAGCTGGGTCGGCTCGAGAAGCTGCCGCCGGCTGCGGCCGAGTACGGCGTCATCCGCACCTACCTCGAGTGGCTGGTCGAGCTGCCGTGGTCGAAGCAGACCGAAGACGACCTCGACATCAAGCACGCGCGCGACGTCCTTGACGAGGACCACTACGACCTGGAGGAGGTCAAGGACCGGATCCTCGAGTACCTGGCGGTGCGCAAGCTGAACCCCTCCTCGCCCGGCCCGATCCTCTGCTTCGTCGGGCCGCCGGGCGTCGGCAAGACCAGCCTGGGCAAGTCGATCGCTCGTGCCCTGGGCCGCGAGTTCGAGCGCATCTCGGTGGGCGGCGTCCGCGACGAGGCCGAGATCCGCGGCCACCGCCGCACCTACATCGGAGCGCTGCCGGGCACGATCATCCGCGCGCTGCGCGACGCCGGGACCCGCAATCCCGTGTTCATGATCGACGAGATCGACAAGATGGGCGCGGACTTCCGCGGCGACCCGGCCAGCGCCATGCTCGAGGTGCTCGACCCGGCGCAGAACTCCAGCTTCCGCGACCACTACCTGGACGTCCCGTTCGACCTCTCCGATGTCCTCTTCATCGCCACGGCGAACGTGCTGGACCCGATCCCGCCGCCGCTGCAGGACCGGATGGAGATGATCCAGCTCGCCGGGTACACGACGGACGAGAAGCTCCACATCGCCAAGCGTTACCTGATCCCCCGCCAGCTCGAGGCGAACGGGCTCAAGGCCTCGCAGCTCGAGTTCGCCGACCCGGCGCTGCTGGCCGTGATCGAGGAATACACGCGCGAGGCCGGCGTCCGCAACCTCGAGCGCCAGATCGGGGCGGTCTGCCGCAAGGTCGCCCGCCAGGTCGCGGAGGGGAAGGCCGACGGCAAGGTGAAGGTCTCGGCGAAGCGGGCGCGCGAGCTGCTGGGCAAGCGGCGCGTTTTCGCCGAGCTGCGCCGCCGCACCAAGGACCCGGGCGTGGCCACCGGCCTTGCCTGGACGCCGGCGGGCGGCGAGATCCTGTTCGTCGAGGCGAGCGCGATCCCCGGCGACGGCAAGCTCACCATCACGGGCCAGCTGGGCGAGGTCATGCGCGAGTCAGCGCAGGCGGCCCTGACCTACGTGCGCGGTCACACCGACGAGCTCGCCCCAGGTCTCGCCGACGACTGGTTCTCCACCCACGACATCCACATCCACGTGCCGGCCGGCGCGGTCCCCAAGGACGGCCCCTCGGCGGGGGTGGCGATGGTGACGGCGCTCGCCTCGCTGGTCAGCGGCCGCCCGGTCTCCAACGACGTCGCAATGACCGGCGAGATCACGCTCAGCGGCCAGGTGCTGCCGATCGGCGGCGTCAAGGAGAAGGCCCTGGCAGCCCAGCGAGCCGGGATCAAGACCGTGCTCGTGCCCGACCGCAACCAGGCCGACGTCGAGGAGATCCCCGAGGGAGAGCGCGAGGCACTGGAGTTCAAGTACGCAGCGGAGATCGGCGAAGCACTCGCGGTCGCGATCCCGCAGGCGTCCGGGGCGAAGTCGAAGGCGTAGCTCTCGGAGCAGCGGGTATTCTCCTCACGCACCCTGGAAACGAATTGAGGAGATCAATGGGGGCACAAAGCAGAAGCGAGAGGGCCGGAGACGCCGCCAGGTCGGTCGCTTCGAACCCGTACGTGCGGCGCATCCTCGAGGACGAGGAGCTGCGCGACAACATCCGGGTCGCCTTTGAGGCGGCCAAGGACGCGTACGCACGGATGTCGAACGGCAAGGGCCCGGCGACGGCGCTGATGGACGACAAGAAGGTCCAGCGCGACCTGCGCACGGCCGCTGAATCGCTGCGCGACGCCTCCCAGAAGATGCGAGGCAAGCGGAGCCGCGGTGGAGGCTTCGGCCTCGGCAAGGCGCTCCTGATCGGGATCGTCGGCGCGGCGCTGGTGCTGATCCTGAGCGAGGATGCGCGCCGCGTGGTCCTGGACAAGTTGTTCGGGGCCGAGGAGGAGTTCGAGTACACCTCGACCACCACCCCGGCGCCCGAGTCCGAGTCCGTCACCTCCTCCTCCTAAGACGGAGGGGAAAGCCTGGCAGAGGAGCGCCCTTCGGGCGCTCCTCTGCGTTGCGCGCGTTCGGCAGCGCCGGTGGCGGCGCAGCGGATTAGACTCGGTTCCCCGATGGAGGCCGCGACCCAAAAGGAGCTGAGCGGAGAGAAGGCGACGCGGATCGTCGAGGCGATGCGCTCGAGCGTCGCACGGCGCGGCATCTCGGGATCTACCTTTGAGCACGTCGCCCGCGAGGCGGGCGTCAGCCGCGGGCTGCTGCATTACTACTTCGGCACCAAGGAGGCCCTGCTGGTCGAGGTCGTCCGCCGCGACACCCAGCACCGGATCGAGCGGCTGGACGCGCCCCTGGCCGCGGCGGGCAGCGCCGACGAGATCCTGCAGGTCCTGGTCGCCGACCTGGAGGACTCGATCCAGAACGAGCCCGAGTTCTGGGTTCTGATCTTCGAGTTGTTCACCGCCGGGCGCCGCAACCCCGAGATCCAGCGCGAGGTCGGCGAGCTCTTCAATCGCATCCGCGCCCACATGGCCGAGAGCTTTCGCGCCAAGGAGCGCGAGGGCGTGCTGAGGCTGCGCTACGACGCCGACGCCGTGGTCGGCTTCCTGATCGCGCTCGCGGACGGCATCGCCCTGCAGACCCTCTCGGACCCCGACCGCGACCACGCCGCCGTGGTCGAGGCAGCGACCGAGTCCGCCCGGCACCTACTCGCCGCGGGCTGACCGTCCTCGCGCTCAGGCGCAGAGCGCGACCGCGATCATTGTCACGGGGGTGCCGCTGCCGACCTTGAGACCGTGCGCCACCCAGACGTTCCCGAGGTAGCCGGGCGGCGGGGGCTTGTTGGGGTTGGAGGTGGGGGTGCTGGGCCTCTGCGTGGAGCGAGTCGGGATCAGGTACTGCGACGGTGTCGCCCCAGACTGGAAGAACCCGCCGCCACCGGGGCTGAAGCGAGCGGCCGGGCAGAAGCCGGTGGTAGACACGGCTGAGGTGCCCCCGAGAGTCGCGACGCTGCTCGACTCGGCCTTGGCGTTCTTCGTCTTCGGCTTCGCGTCCCGCTTGGCGCAGTAGACGAGGCTGGTGACGCTGCCGGCCTGGTTCGAGACGACCTGCGCCTTCCAGGCCCGCTTGCCGCTGGGGAACGATCCGATCACGGTGTTGGCGGCGCCCGCGCCGGTGAAGGGCGCAGGCGTCGAGAACCCTCCCGACACCGCGCTGCCCAGGTTGCACTTGGCGGTTGCCACCGGCCCGATCTGGGAGACGGCCGGGGTGGGGACCGCTGGCCGCTGACGGCCTTCGGCTTGGGCACCCCTCGCTGGCAGTTGACGTAGGCGGCCAGGTTGATGGAGCCCGAGAGGCTCTGGGCCTAGGCGCGCCACGAACGCTCGCCCACCCGGCGAGACTCGTGCACGACGCCGTCGCCCTGCTGCAGGACGAAGCCCCCGCTGACGGCCCGCCAGGGCCCCTTCGACGAGTCGCTCGGGCAGGTGGCCGTGGCGCTTGCAACGGCGCCCGCGCCGGTGGCCGAGGCGACGGCCTTGACCGCGCGTGGCTTGTTGCGCTTGGCCGCCCAGGCGTCAGTCGTGCCCAGCGCGAGCACGGCCAGCGCCAGCAGGCAAACGGTCAGTCGGATCGGGCCTCGCATCGTCATGGCACGATATGAACACCGCGTCCGGCCATAAGGAGCGCAGCGTGCCGCTGGCGCTCACGCTAGCGTCGCGCCCATGAGCGCCGAGGCGATGATCTGGCAGCAGCCGGCCAAGGGCGGCTACCCCGACGTCGGGCTCTTGGGGCTGCCCGGGCAGGAGCGCCACCGGGCCGGGCGCGAGGGACGCACGCCCTACTCGCCGATGAGCTACCTGACCGAGTTGCGCATGACGGCGGGCTCGCGGGGGCACTCGGAGTTCCAGATGCCGGCGTCGCCCTGGTTCGCCAACTCCGCCGGGGTGATCGCGGGGATCCTGGCCGTGATCGCGGACGCCGCGCTGGGCTCGGTCGTCCACGGCGACCTGCCCGCCGGCCAGGTCATGACCACGGCCGAGCTCTCGATGACCTTCCTCCGTCCCGCCGTCCCCGCGCCCGGCAAGCAGCTGGGGGGCGCCGGTCAGCTGATCCATCGCGGGCGCTCCCAGGGGCTCTCGGAGGCGTTCCTGTTCGACCCCGACGAGGCCCTGATCTGCCACGGCACCTCGCGCTGCAGCGTCTTCCCGCCCGTGGACCCCTTGCCCGAGCCGCCGGGCGAGCTGCCGGTCCTGGACGAGCCCACGCCGGGAAGCGACCCCACCGACCCGCTGCGGCGTGAGGTGGACGGCGAGGTGCTGCCGCAGAGCGAGTTCGAGCAGCGCAGCGGACTGGAGGTGCTGCGCGCGCTCGGCGCGGGCGAGCTGCCCGCTTCGCCGATCCACCACCTCACCGGCCTCGGGCTGACCGACGCTCAGGAGGGCAGCGTCACGATGAAGCTTCCGTGCAGCCGCTGGCTCTCGACCTCGGCGGGGACCGTGCAGGGCGGCTTCACCGCGATGCTCGCCGAGGCGGCGCTGGCGGCGGCGGTGTTCAGCACCGCGCCGGCCGGGACCGCGACGGCGACGCTTGACCTCAAGGTCAACTACCTGCGGCCCGTCTTCCCGGACGGCGAGGACCTGATCGCCAAGGCGCGCGTGCTGCACAGCGGCCGCACGATCGCGATCGCCTCGGCCGAGCTGGAGAACGCCGAGGGCAAGCCGGTGGCGCTCGCCACGGGCTCGACGATGTACCTGCCCGGCCGCCCGGCGAGCCTCGCCGGCGTCGACCTGGCCAGCGACGATCCCGAGGGTGCCGGCGAGCCGGAGTGACCGATCCCCGCGGGTAAGATCGCCGCGATGGGCTTGTTCGGCTTCCTGCGCGGCAAGGACGAGAAGGCCATCCCCGAGCCGGGGACGCCGGAGTGGGACGCCGCGGTCAGCGGCACCGCCCTGCCGGGCTCGGTCGAGATGGGGGAGTCAGGCTGGGCCAACACGAACGCGGCCGAGGTCGCGTCCCGATTCGGAATCGATCCCGCCCAGCTCGAGCAGGCGGACACCCGCACGGTCGATCTGCGCGGAACGGGCGCCCGCGAGGACGTCGAGAAGGTCCTGCGGGAGCACGGCATCGACCCCGAGAAGGAGGGCCAGCGGATCGATGCCTCTAGCGTCCCCGGCCTGAAGGAGGCGATCCTCGGCGCGCTCGGCCAGTCTGGCCTGAACATCCCGCAGTCAGGCGGGTTCGGAGGCGGCGTGTCGCCCCCGAAGCAGAACAACCTGGCGGTGATCGAGCACCTGGCGGCCAAGCGCGACTCCGGCGAGATCACCGAGGCCGAGTTCGAGGCGCAGAAGCGCCGGCTGCTGGGCGAGTAGCCCGGGCGATACTTGGCCCTTGTCTCAGGAAGCCGACATGGAGCTGCTCCGGCGCATCTACGGCGAGTGGGCCGAAGGCCACTTCTGGAACGTCTCGTACTACGACCCCGAGATCGAGTTCGTGCTCGGTGACGGCTTCCCGGACCCCGGTACCTACAGGGGCCTGGAGGGGCTGGGGGCGGGGTTCAGGAACTGGCTGGAGAGCTGGCGGGATATGCGGTTCGTGCTCGAGGAGCTCTACCCGACGGGGGAGCGCATCGTCGCCACCTTCCACCTGACGGGGGTGGGCAAGGTGAGCGGCGTCGAAGCCGAGATCCACGGTGGTCACATCTGGACGATCCGGGACGGGCGGGCCCTGCGCCTCGAGGTCTACCCGAGCCGGCCCGAAGCCTTCGAGGCCGCAGGGCTGGAGGGCCCGGACCCTCCTGCCTAGACGGCGGCGGCCTTGCGCGGCACCCAGACGTTCTTCATTCGCGCCAGCTGGCGGAGCGAGCCGCGGGGGCGCAGCTTGCGCTGCAGCACGGCCCTGCGAATGTCGCGGCCGTGCATCGAGATCTCGATCCAGTCGGGCCAGGTCGTCTCCAGGGTCACGTCGGCGTCGGCGGCCACGCCGCGGGCGGCGCGCGTTGAGCCGTTGTCGATGCGGATGTGCCAGTCCTCGGCGTCGGCGAACTTCCACTGGAAGGTGACGGGACGGTCCACCGCGTCCGTCTGCGCCGAGCGCGCCACGATGTCGAAGTAGATCTCCTGGATCTCGGGCGAGCTCTCGGCGGGCCCGTTGGGCTCGCCCAGCACGCCTGCCTTCAGCAGCTTGATCTGGCGCTCGGCTCGCTCCAGGTGGGGCATCTCGGGGTCGAAGGGGAAGACGCCGGGCGGCATCTCCTCGAACGGGTAGCCGATCGCCCTCCACTTCATCTCGACCGAGCGCATGCCGAAGGCAAAGATCTCCTCCAGCGTGAACCCGTAGCAGCGGGTGTACTCCTCGTCCCAGTTCGGCGGGATGAAGACCGAGGTCAGGTAGGGCAGCATCTCGCGCAGCAGCTCGACCACCGCGGCCTTGCACTCCTCCGACTCGGCCAGCAGCTCGGAGAGCACCTTGACCCCGAAGCCGATGTGGCGCTGCTCGTCGCGGGCGACGTTGTGCATCCCCTCCGAGAAGGCGGGCATCGAGCCGGCCTTTGTGAAGAAGTCCTCGATGTAGTGCTGGCCCGGCTGGGCCATCGCGGCCTCGATGATCAGGTGGTAAAGGGTGATCGCCTGCGCGAACTTCGGCAGCGAGCGGTCGCTGCGCAGCTCCTCGCACATCGTCTCCAGCCGCCCGAAGACGCCCTTGTAGCCCCAGTCCAGGTAGGGCTCGGTGAAGGCGAGGCCGGCCGAGAGCGTGTCGCCGGCGCCGATCACCTCCTTGAAGAAGCGGTGGAAGAAGACGGCGTGGCGGGCCTCGTCCACCTGCTGGGTCGCGAGGAAGTACTTCTGCTCCTCGCTCGGGGCGGCGTCGATGTAGGGGGAGAGGCCGTCGGTGACGGCGTCCTCGCCGTAGAAGAACATCGAGTAGATCCACAGCGCGGACTTCCGCTGGATCTCGCTCAGCGCCTCCCACCCCTTGCGGTCCTCGCTGAAGTCCAGGTCGTAGGCCTTCCAGTTGCCCTGCTCCCAGCGCTTGTACAGGTCCTCGTAGGAGATCTGGGCGCTGGCCTTGGCCGAGAGGTCGTCGCTCTTGGCGGCGCCGTTTCTGCCCCGGGTTGACGTGGCTGTCTGGGTGGCCATGCTCGCTCTCTTTCGCTCGGTTCCGCTTGCCGCGGGCCGTAAGATAACTGACTGACGCGTCAGTTAGGAAGGTTCGATCTGTGACACAGGCCACACAACAGGCACGGAAGGGGGCTCCGAAGCCGCGCATGACGGCGGCCGACCGCCGCACGGCGATCCTCGCCGCGGCCCGACTCGCCTTCGCCGAGGGCGCCTACCACGAGGTCTCCCTCGACTCCGTCGCCGAGCGCGCCGGCGTCTCCAAGGCGCTGCTGTACGAGCACTTCGACTCCAAGCGCGAGCTCTACCAGGCGATGCTCGAGATGCACACCGCCGACCTCGTCGGCCGCATCGGCGCCGCCGTCTCGGCCGCCGAGCCGGGTGAGCCCCGCCTGCTGGCAGGGCTGAACGCCTTTCTCGACTTCGTCCAGGACCGCCGCGGGGGCTGGCGCGTGATCTTCCGCAACGCCGGCGACCCCGACGTCGCGGCCTCGCTGGCCGAGCTCCGCGACGGCGTCGCCGCCGCGGTCGCCGCGCTGATGAGCGAGGACGCCGAGGAGGCCTTCCCCGACGCCCCCGAGCGCGAGGAGATGCTGCAGATGGTCGCCCAGCAGCTCGTCGGCGCAATGCAGTCCCTGGCCGACTGGTGGGAGCTCCATCCCGACGTCCCGCGCGAGCGGATCCTCCAGGTCGCGATGGACTTCGTCTGGGTCGGCCAGGACCGCCTCAGCCAGGGCAAGCGCTGGAGTTCCTAGCGGGGAACGCCGGTGCATCGGTCGAAGGCTCCGCGTTAGGCTCGCGCCATGCTGCAGATCGGCAAACGCTATGTGAGCTCCAAGACGGGCGGCTGGATCCAGATCACCCGCCGGTCGCCTGAGCAGCTCGTGATCGAGCGCCTGATGAAGCCGGGCACCGGCCGGGCCGATCCCCACCTCCACCAGGACTTCGTGCAGACCTGGGAGTGCGTCTCGGGGGCAGGCGGCGCGGTCGAGGTCGAGGGGGATGAGCGCGAGTTCAGCCCCGGTGACCGGGTGCGCCTCGAGCTTGGCACGGCGCACCGCGACCCCTACAACCCCGGCGGGGGCGAGGTCATCGTCCGCGGCATCTTCGCTCCCAACCTCGACTTCATCGAGGACTTCGGCTCGGCCTGGGCGCACCACCTGCACGAGGGCACGGTGGACGACCAGGACCAGATGCCGCTGCTGCAGATCCTGCAGATAGCCGACGCAACCCACGCGCAGTCCTACCGCTCGGGGATCCCGGTCGCCCTCCAGAAGGCGAGCCTGCCGCTGGTCTCATGGATCGCCGGCCTGCGCGGCTACCGCGCGAGCTATGACTAACCCAGCTTCGGGCTGGCCCAGGGTTCGTCCAGCCGGCGCTCCAGCTCCCCGCCGAGATCGGAGATCGCGATCCGGGACTGGTCGAGGCTGTCGCGGTCGCGCAGGGTGACGGTGTCGTCCTCCATCGTCTGGTGGTCGACGGTGACGCCCCAGGGGGTGCCGATCTCGTCCTGGCGGCGGTAGCGCTTGCCGATCGACCCGCCGCTGTCGAACTCCGCCGGCATGATCCCTCGCAGATTCATGTAAATCTCGCGCGCCTTCTCGGGCTGCCCGTCCTTGTTGACCAGGGGCAGCACCGCGACCTTGACCGGCGCCAGGCGGGGGTGCAGCCGCAGTAGGACGCGCTCGCGGCCCTCGACCTCCTCCTCGTCGTAGGCGTCGACCATGAACGCGAGCGTGGCGCGGTCGGCGCCGGCCGAGGGCTCGATCACGTGGGGGACGTAGCGGTCCCCGCTGCCGGAGTCCACGTACTCCAGCTTCTCGCCGCTGAACTCAGCGTGCTGGCGGAGGTCGAAGTCGCCCCGGTTGGCGATCCCCTCCAGCTCGCTGAAGCCCATCGGGAACAGGTACTCGATGTCCGAGGTGGCGCTGGAGTAGTGGCTGAGCTCGTCGGGGCCGTGCTCGCGCAGCTGCAGGTGGTCGGGGCGGATGCCGAGGTCGGTGTACCAGCGCATGCGCTCGTCCATCCATTCCTTGTGCCACCTGGGCGCCTCGTCGGGCGGCACGAAGAACTCGATCTCCATCTGCTCGAACTCGCGGGTGCGGAAGATGAAGTTGCCGGGCGTGATCTCGTTGCGGAAGGCCTTGCCGATCTGGGCGATCCCGAACGGCGGCTTCTTGCGGGCGAACTGGAGGACGTTCTTGAAGTTGACGAAGATGCCCTGCGCGGTCTCGGGGCGCAGGTAGACCTCGGAACCGGACTCGCGCGTCGGCCCCATGTGCGTCTCGAACATGAGGTTGAAGCTCATCGGCTGCGACAGCTCGCCGCCGCACTCGGGGCAGCGGATCTCGCCCTCGGCGTCCTCGGCCCCCAGCTGCTCCTCCCGCACATGGTCCTCGCGCCAGCGCTTCTTGCACTCGCCCAGGCACTGCACCAGCGGGTCGGTGAAGCCTTCCAGGTGCCCGGATGCCTCCCAGGTCCTCGGATGCATCAGGATCGCGGCGTCCAGCGCGACCATGTCATCGCGCTCCTGGATCACGGCGCGCCACCACTCGGCCTTGACGTTGTTCTTCAGCAGCACCCCGTAGTGGCCGTAGTCGTAGGTCGAGCCCAGGCCGCCGTAGATCTCCGAGGACTGGAAGATGAAGCCGCGGCGCTTGCACAGCGCCACGACCTTCTCGAGGGTGACCTCCGCCATGCGGGGCAGGCTAGTTGCCCGGCGGACGCCGCGGCGCCCGCGGCAGACCTGGCGCGACTTTCGCAACAAGTACTTGCGGCCCAGGTCGCGCAACTTTAGGTATGAATCGTGATCTAGCCACTTGTACTAATGACGCGGTCACAAGCAACGGCTACAAGTCAATGATGGACGGGGAAGGAAGCCTTCGCGCAGGGCGCACAGCGGGCACGCTGCTGGCAGCGGTAGCGCTGCTCTGCCTCTGGGCGCTCCCGGGTCGTGCCCAGGCTGCGCCCCCCGCCGGCTTCCAGGAGACGACCGCCTTCAGCGGGCTCGAGTTCCCGACGGCGGTCGCGTTCTCGCCCGACGGCCGCTACTTCGTCGGCGAGAAGAGCGGCCTGATCAAGGTCTTCGACGGCCTCGGGGACAGCACGCCTACGACCTTCGCCGACCTGCGGACCGAGGTCCATAACTTCTGGGACCGGGGCCTGCTGGGGATGGTGCTCGATCCCCAGTTCCCGGCCGACCCCTACGTGTACGTGCTCTACACCCGCGACGCCGAGCCGGGCGGCGCGGCGCCGCGCTGGGGAGCCCCCAACGTCACCGGCGACCCCTGTCCCAGCCCGCCAGGCGCGACCGGGGACGGCTGCGTCGTCACCGGCCGCCTCGCCCGCCTCACCGCCACAGGCAACACCGCCACGGCCACCACCCCCCTGATCACCGACTGGTGCCAGCAGTACCCGAGCCACTCGACCGGCGACCTCGGCTTCGGGGCCGACGGTGCCCTCTACGTCAGCGGCGGCGACGGCGCCAGCTTCAACTTCGCCGACTGGGGGCAGGACGGGAACCCCGTGAACCCCTGCGGGGATCCCCCCGGTGGCGTCGGCGCAATCCTGACTCCGCCCACCGCCGAGGGCGGCGCGCTGCGCAGCCAGGACGTGCGCACCGCGGGCGACCCCACGAGCCTCGACGGGACGGTGCTGCGCGTCAACCCCGACACCGGCGCGGCCCTTCCCGACAACCCGTTTTTCGGCAGCGGCGACGCCAACCGCCAGCGCATCGTTTCCTACGGCCTGCGCAACCCCTTCAAGCTCGCAATTCGGCCCGGTACCAGCGAGCCCTGGACCGGCGAGACCGGCTGGGGCACGTGGGAGGAGCTGAACCGGACCCCCGATCCCCTCGGCGGGGTCGAGAACTTCGGCTGGCCGTGTTATGAGGGGAGCAATGTCGGATCGGCGAGGCAGAGCGGATACGACGGGGCGAACCTGAACCTCTGCGAAACCCTCTACGCGCCGGGCGAGCCCAACGTCGTCCGACCCTACTTCTCCTACAGCCACTCGGCCAAGGTGGTCAGCGGCGAGAGCTGCCCGTCCGGCAGCTCTTCGGTGGGCGGCATCGACTTCTACGAGACCGGGGGCTTCCCCAACTCCTACAACGGGGCTCTCTTCTTCGCCGACTACAGCCGCGATTGCATGTGGGTAATACGTGCCGGAGCGGGTGGACTCCCGGACGTGGCACAGCTGCAGGCCTTCAATCCGGGTGCGGCGAATCCGGTGGACATCGAGGTCAGCCCCAGCGGGGAGCTCTTCTACGTCAACTACGACGGCGGCCAGGTGCGCCGGATCGTCTACACCGCCGGCAACCAGCCGCCGGTCGCGGCGCTGACGGCGACACCCCAGAACGGGCCGGCGCCCCTCAACGTGGCGCTGAGCGCGGCGGGCTCGAGCGACCCCGACGACGCCTTCGGCACCCTCAGCTTCGCCTGGGACGCGGACAACGACGGGGCCTTCGACGACGGCAGCGGTTCGACCCTCAACTGGACCTACGCAGCCGGTACGCACGTGGCGAGGGTCCGGGTCAGCGATCCCGACGGGGCCTCGGACACCGAGTCGGTCTCGATCCAGGCCAACAACACGCCGCCCGTCGCGCAGATCGACGCGCCGACCGGGCCCACCACCTGGGCGGTGGACGACGAGGTCGGCTTCTCGGGCAGCGCGACGGACGCGCAGCAGACCCTGCCGGCGACCGCCTTCGACTGGCAGGTGATCATCAACCACTGCCCCAGCAACTGCCACGACCACGTCGCCGAGCTGATCGCCGACAAGACCAACGGGTTCTTCTCGGCCCCGGACCACGAGTACCCCTCGACGCTGACGATCCGGCTCACCGTCACCGACCAGGGCGGCCTCACCGACAGCGAAGAGGTCACCATCAACCCGCGCACGGTCAACCTCACCCTCGCCTCGACCCCGAGCGGGCTGCAGCTCGGTTTCAACTCCGAGACCGCCACGGCACCGTTCACGCGCACGGTCATCGACGGCTCTGAGAACTCGGTGAGCGCGTCCGGAGGGCAGAGCCTCGGGGGTCAGACCTACAACTTCGGATCCTGGTCCGACGGCGGCGCCGCCGCCCACAACATCACCGTCGACGAGGACAGGACGCTGACCGCCACCTTCAACGACGTCACCCCGCCGCCCGCCCCGCAGATCACCGACACCGACCCCGACTCGCCGGCCGACGACGACACCCCCGCGGTGAAGGGCAGCGCGGGAGGAGACGCCGCCGTCGTCCATCTCTACGCAGCCGCCGGTTGCACCGGCACCGCCGCGAACAGCGGTTCGATCGCCTCCTTCACCTCCCCCGGAATCACCGTCTCGGTTCCATCGGATGCGACGACCCAGATCTCCGCGAGGTCCGCCGACGCGGCCGGAAATGCGTCCCCCTGCTCGGCTCCGTTCGCCTACACCGAGGACTCGACTGCGCCCGACATCCCGGTATTGACGGCCACCTCCCCCCAGTCACCGGCCAACCACAACGCGCCCCTCGTCCTCGGGAACCGGGTCGGGGACGCCGACAGCGTCGAGCTCTACGTCAGCGCGGACTGCAGCGGGCCGGTCGCGGCCACGGGGACTCCGGCCGCGCTGGAGAGCCCGGGCGTGAGCGTCGCGGTCGGTGACGACACGACCACCAGCCTCAGCGCTCGATCCACCGATGGCGTCAACGCGTCGTCGTGCTCCAACTCGATCAGCTACCGGGAGGACTCGACCCCTCCGCAGACGCTGTTGACGGATACCCCGCCGGCACGAATCCCGTTCCGCCCGAAGAAGCTGAGTCGCCCGGCGCCACGGTCGGGCGGCACCGCCGGCTTCGAGTTCTCGGCCGCGGAGCCCGTCCCGGGCTACCGCTGCAAGCTGGACGGACGCGCCTGGGAGCCCTGCGGCTCGCCCCATGTGCTGACCAAGCTGAAGCGCGGGAAGCACCTGTTCTCGGTGGCGGCGCAGGATCTGGCCGGAAACGTCGATCCGACGCCGGCCTCGCACTTCTTCAAGGTAATCCGCAAGCGCGCCAAGACGGCCAAGCGCACCTGAGATAATCAATCGATGTCCGCGGGAGACCGCCCGGGCGCGGCCCGGGCCTAGCGATGCCGATCTACGAATACCGCTGCGAGCGCGGGCATCTGTTCGAGGTCATCCAGGGCATGACCGACGATCCCGTCACCGCCTGCGAGGAGTGCGGGGCGCCGGTCGAGCGCGTCTTTCACCCGGTCGCCGTCCACTTCAAGGGGTCCGGGTTCTACAACACCGACTACAAGGGGAAGGGCAAGGGCGGAAAGGCTGGAGAAGGCGGGGAGAGCGGGTCGTCGGAGGGCAAGTCGGATTCGAGCTCAGACTCCGGCTCGAGCTCGGATTCCGATTCCGGCTCGAGCTCGGATTCCGACTCCGGCTCGAGCGCCAAGAAATCCGACTCGTCCGGCTCCGACTCGAGTTCGGCCACGAAAGCGGCGTCCGACAGCTGATCAGGGGGAGCAGGCCGGCTCGTCGGGGGGCTCGCCGCCGATCAGCTTCTCGACCGCGCGGCGGCACTCGCCCTGGCCCACGAAGAGGCTGCCGCCTGGGCCCAAGCCGGTCGGCTTCAGCACGTTGGTCTCGCCGCTGCCGCCGAATATCGCTGCGATGGCGAGCTGGGGGAGGGTGAAGCCCCCCATGTCGCTGATGAAGGCCTTGGGCGCGTTCCACCCGATCCACGGGCCCTTGATGAAGTTGTAGGGAACGCGGAGCGGGTCGGTCAGCCGGCCCTTGATGCCGTTCAGGATCACCTGCTGGCGGGCGGCGCGGTCCGTGTCGTCCTCGGAGGGGTCGCACTCGTTCTTGCGGATGCGGGCCAGGGCGAGGGCCTTGTCGCCCTCGAGCGTGCGCTCGCCCGGCTTCAGCTTGATCGAGACGCCGCCCTGGCTCTTGCCGCCGTCGACGTCGCCGCAGACCGGGCCCTTCAGGTCGACCGTGATCCCGCCCAGGGTGTTGATGAAGTCCGAGAAGCCGTCGAAGTCGATGATCACGATGTGGTGGATCGGGATCCCCAGGAAGTCCTCGACCGTCCTGATCGTCGAGGCGGGGTTGCCGTCGGGGCTGTTCGTGTTGCAGGCCAGTGACGCGTTGATCTTCTGAGCGCCGCAGTCCGGGATCGAGGCGTAGGTGTCGCGGGGAATCGAGAGCTTGCGGAAAGAGGTCAGGGAGGCGTGCAGGACCATGATCGTGTCCGCGCGCGGCGGCCCCTGCCCCTCGGTGCCCGAGGCGTTGCTCTGCCGCTCGCCGCGACGGTCCCCACCCAGGATCAGGATGTTCTGGCCGGCGAGCAGGTCGGGACCGCCCTGCAGCGCCTCCTTGGCGGAGTCGTCGAGCTTGCCCTTCTGGATCTGGGCCGAGACCGCGAACGCGAGGAAGCTGAGCAGGATCCAGCCGCAGATCCCGATCAGGATCCAGCGCAGCCATCGGCGCCCGCCGCCCTCGCCGCCCGAGAGGCGATCGCGCAGGCCACCGCCCCGGCGCTGCTGGCGCAGGCCCGCCAGGTCGGGCTTGCGGAAGCGGTCGCGCAGGCCCGGGCGCGACTTGTAGACCTTGTAGTCGGGCTTCTCGCCGCCCTTGGCCGCGGCGTCGGCCTCCTCCTCGCGCTTGGGCGCCACCTGGCGACGCTCCTCGCCCCCCTTCCCGTAGACGGTGTACGCGGGAGCCTCGTCCTCGGCCTCCGCCTCGTCCTCGGGTCCCTCGCCCTCCGCCTCGTCCTCGGGCCCCTCGCCCTCCGCCTCGTCCTCGGGCCCCTCGCCCTCCGCCTCGTCCTCGGGCCCCTCGCCCTCGGCCTCTTCCCCACCGGGTGCGTCCTCGTCCGGGCCCTCGGCCTCGGGCGCGTCCTGGTCGGGCGATTCCGGCTCCTGGCCGTCAGAATCCCCTGGCCGCTCGGGCGGCCGATCGTCTCCCTCGGAGGACATCGGATATCAATAGTTAGCGCATGCAGACGACGAGGGACCGACGGGAATGGTGAGCGCGCCGCAGGCAGTCGGCCTCGATCTGGGCGGCACCAAGCTGCTGACGGGGGTTGTCGACGCCGGCCAGAAGGTCCATCACGAGAGCCGCGAGAAGACCACGGGCGCCACCGAGGACGAGGTCCTGGCGACGATCGTGGAGGAGATCACCGAAGCGCGCGAGAAGTGCCCCGACGCCGTCGCGGTCGGGCTGGGCATCCCCTGCACGATCGATCGCGAGCGCGGCGTGGCGATCAACGCGGTCAACCTCGAGATCACCGACGTGCCGATCCGCGACATCGTCTCCGAGCGGACCGGCTTCCCCGTCTTCATCGACAACGACGCCAACGTCGCGGCGCTCGCGGAGCACCGCTTCGGGGCGGCCAGGGGAGCGACCAATGCGGTGATGCTGACGATCGGCACCGGAATCGGCGGCGGTGTGATCATCGACGGCGAGCTCTACCGCGGCTCGATCGGTGCCGCCTCGGAGCCAGGGCACATGGTGATCGACCTGAACGGCCCGCCCTGCCAGGGCACCTGCCCGAACCACGGTTGCATCGAGGCCCTCGCCTCGGGCACGGCGCTGGCCCGCGAAGGGACCGCCAAGGCCGGCAGCCACCCGGAGTCCGCCCTGGGGCTGGCGCTGGCGCGGGAGGGGGCGGTGACCGGGAAGACGGTGACCGATGCCGCGATCGCCGGCGACCAGGCGGCCCGCGAGGTGATGGAGCTCGTCGGCATGCGCCTCGGCGTCGGGCTCTCCAGCCTGGCCAACATCTTCAACCCCGACGTGCTTGTGATCGGCGGGGGCGTGATCGTCGCGGGCGACCTGCTGCTCGAGCCCGCCCGCGAGGAGCTGCGCAAGCGCGCGCTCCCCCCGATGAACGAGACGCCGGTGGTCCAGGCCCAGATGGGCAACGACGCAGGGATGATCGGGGCCGCCGAGATGGCGCTGGAGGAGTCCGGCGCCGTCAGCCGGTAGGCCGAGGGCGGCCGAGGCCGGTTCCCCGAACGGGTCAGCCGGCGGGCGGATCGAACCGGCTCGCCCGCGCCCGCCCCAGGCTCTGATCTAGGCTCGGGCCGATGCCCGGCAAACTCACCGTCTGCCCGACGCCGATCGGCAACCTCGGCGACCTCACCGCGCGAGCGCGGGACGTCCTCGCCAACGCCGACCTGATCGCCTGCGAGGACACGCGGCGGACCGGCCGCCTGTTCGAGCTGCTGGAGCTGGAGGCGCCGCGGCTGGTCTCCTACCACGAGCAGAACGAGGCCGAGCGCGCCCGCGAGCTGGCCCAGGTGATCGAGCGCGGTGATTCGGTGGTCCTCGTCTCCGACGCGGGCATGCCGGGCATCTCTGACCCGGGCTACCGGCTGCTGCGGGCCTGCATCGACCGCGACCTGGAGATCGAGGTGCTGCCGGGCCCCTCGGCGGTGACCACCGCCCTCGTTGCCTCGGGGCTGCCGTCGCATCGCTGGCGCTTCCTCGGCTTCCTCCCGCGTCGCGCCGGCGAGCTGGAGCGGGTGCTGCAGTCGCCCGAGACGATCATCGCCTTCGAGTCGCCGCGGCGCCTGCCGGAGTCGCTGTCCGCGCTGGCGACCCTGGCGCCCGAGCGTCCGGCGGCGGTCTGCCGCGAGCTGACCAAGCTGCACGAGGAAATCGCCCGCGGCACTCTGGGGGAGCTCTCGCGGCGCTTTCGCGACGAGGCGCGTGGCGAGATCACGGTCGTGATCGGGCCGGCCAGCGAGACCGGGGGCAGGGACATCGGCTTCGCCGTGGACGCCCTGCGGGGCCTGGTCCGCGCCGGTGCCCGGCCCCGGGCGGCCGCGAGCGTGGTCTCGGCGCTGACGGGGGTGCCCGCCAACGACCTCTACAAGGGCCTGACCGGCCGCGACCCGCGTCGCTAACTTACGGGCGAATGGCAGCGAAGCGCGACCCACGCCTGGTCTCGCTCGGATACGGCAAGTTCGCCCGGGCGGACCGCATCTACGCACTGGTCCCGATGGATCCCAAGGATCGCGGCGACGGCCGGCGCACCTACGTCCACGTCGACGGCATGGATGAGCCGATCGTCGCCTCCCGCTCCGAGCGGGCGATCATCGCCGAGATCGAGCAGGCACTGACCGAGGCGGCCGGCATCCCCCGAAAGCGCCGCTCCGCGAAGGGCCAGGAGAAGCTGCTCTAGGCGGCATCCGTATTCTCGCTCGGTGACCTACTACGTCACCACGCCCATCTACTACGTCAACGGCGAGCCCCACCTGGGGCACGCCTACTCGACTATCGCGGCCGACATCCTCGCGCGGCACCACCGCCAGCGCGGAGAGGACGTCTTCTTCTTGACTGGGACCGACGAGCACGGAGAGCCCGTGACCGAGGAGGCCGAACGCGAGGGAGTTGACCCGCGCGAGCTGGGAGATCGCTACGCGCCGCGCTTCAAGGAGCTGGCCCGGAAGGTGAACGCGTCGAACGATTTCTTCATAAGGACAACCGATCAGGGACATATGGCGAAGGTCCAGGAGGTCGTGCAGCGGGTCTACGACAACGGCCACGTCTACGAGGGCACCTACGAGGGCTGGTACTGCCCGCGCTGCGCCGACTTCAAGACCGAGTCGGAGATCGAGGACGGCAACCGCTGCCCGATCCACAAGATCGAGCTCACCCGAGAGGAGGAGAAGAACTGGTTCTTCGCCCTCTCGGCCTTTCAGGAGCCGCTCGAGAAGCTGTACGAGGAGAGGCCGAGTTTCGTCGAGCCCGACTTCCGTCGCAACGAGGCGCTCGCCTTCATTCGCCAGGGCCTCCAGGACGTATCGCTCTCGCGCCGGCGTCTGAAGTGGGGGGTGCCCGTCCCCTGGGACACGGACCAGGTGATCTACGTCTGGTTCGACGCCCTGCTCAACTACTACACGGCGCTCAGCTACGCCGATGGCGGTGAGGATGGTCGTGGCGAGGACCTGACCGAGCGTTATTGGCCCGCCTTCCACATCCTCGCCAAGGACATCCTCAAGTTCCACGCCGTCTACTGGCCGGCGTTCCTGATGGCCGCGGGGATCGAGGTGCCGAAGGGGATGTACATCCACGGCTTCCTGCTGATGGAGGGACACAAGATGTCGAAGTCGCTCGGCAACGTGCTCGACCCCTACGAGGCGATCGACAAGTTCGGCGCCGACGCGCTGCGCTTCTATTGCTTCCGCGAGGTCTCCTTCGGGCAGGACGGCCAGATCTCGCCCGCGGGCTTCGAGTCGCGCTACGAGACCGAGCTCGCCGACCAGTACGGCAACCTGGCAAACCGCACCCTCTCGATGATCGGCCGCTACCGGGACGGCGCGGTCCCCGAGGCGCAGGCCGAGTCTGAGCTGGCGGGCGCCTTCGAGGGCGTGGTCGGAAGGGTGAGCGAGCTGCTCGACGCCTCCGAGCTGACCCAGGCGCTGGAGGAGGCCTGGAAGCTGGTCCGTCGCCTCAACCAGTACGTCGAGGAGACCGCGCCCTGGAAGCTCGCCAAGGAGGAGGCCGAGGCCGCGCGGCTCGACGCGGTCCTCTACGGGCTCGCCGAGGGGCTGCGGGTGACGACGCTGCTGCTGCACGCCTACATGCCCGAGACGACGGGCAAGCTGCTGGATGCCCTCGCCGAGCCGGGCCGCGAGCTGGCCGAGTTCGGCTCCCGCGGCGGCGGCCAGAAGCTGGGCGAGCTGGCCCCGCTTTTTCCGAAACTTGAGCCTGCGAAGTAGGTTTACTCTGAGAGAGGATGATCGTAAGAACGCCCAGAAGACCGAGAGCGGCCTTGAACCGACGCGCGACGGCTGCGATCGTGGCGGCCCTGTCCGCTGGCCTGCTGGCGACGGCCGCTCCGGTCAGCGCCAACGAGGACCTGGTCAGCTACCTGACCGAGGGCAAGCGCAAAGTCGCGAAAAAGGTCCGCTACCAGTTCGTCTGCTCCGCTGATTGCCAGGTCACGGTTAGCTCGACGATCAAGCTCAAGGGCCCCGACGTGCCTCCGCTCGTCGACACCGCCCAGTTCCAGGCCGGGGTTCCGATCGCGCACTCGCTGACGCTGAACAAGTCGCTGCGCGAGGCGATCACGGACCACATTGGCGCCTCGAAGTTGGTGAGTGAGGTAAGGGCCACGAACACGGCCACGGGCGAGAGCGACACGGACAGGCGCACCTTCCGCTTCAAGAAGAAGTAGCGCGCTCCGCTCCTAGACTCGCGGCGATGATCGATTCGCACGCGCACATCGGGCTCTGCGAGCTCCCGGCCTCTGAGGTCATCGCCACCGCGCGCGAGGCCGGGGTGGATCGCGTGCTCACGGTCGGGCTTGGGGAGGACTCCAATCCAGGCGCTATCGAGCTGGCGGTCTCACACGACGAGGTATTCGCCTCGGTCGGGCGCCATCCGAACTCCGCGGCCGGCTTCTACGAGTCCGACGCCGCCGAGCTGGAGCGGCTGGCGGCTTCCGATGAGGTCGTGGCGATCGGCGAGACCGGGCTCGACCTCTACCGCGAGGGCGCGCCGCTCGACGAGCAGCGCCGGGCGTTCGCGGGACAGATCGAGGTTGCGCGCGAGGTCGACAAGCCGCTGGTGATGCACATTCGCGACCAGGACGGCGCCGAGGACGCGGTTTCGGAGTGCTTCGAGACCCTCGACGCCCGCGCCGACGGGGTCGAGGTGATCCTGCACTGCTTCTCGGCCCACCCGCGCTGGGTCGAGCCCGCGGCCGAGCGCGGCTGGTACTGCTCGTTCGCGGGCAACCTCACGTATCCGAAGGCTGAGCTGCTGCGCGAGGCGGCGGCGCTGGTGCCCGAGCGGCTGCTGTTGGTCGAGACCGACGCCCCCTACCTCTCGCCCCAGCCAGTTCGTGGCAGACCGAACCAGCCGGCCAACGTGGTCGCCACCGCCGAGCGCCTGGCCGAGGTGCGCGGCACGTCTTACGAGGACCTGGAGCGCCTGGTCGAGGCGAACTCGGCGAGGGTCTTCGGCTGGTAGCCCAGAGCGACCTTAGACTCCCGCGCGTGCCGCGAGCGAGCGCCAGACAGCGGCGCCTGGGACAGAACTTCCTGGCTGACCCCAACCTGCTCGACGCGATCGTGCGCGAGGCGCACCTGGAGCCCTCGGACGTGGTCTTGGAGGTGGGCGGCGGCGGCGGCGCGCTGACCGAGCGACTCGCGCCCCGGGCCGCGTGCGTGCACGTGATCGAGCTGGACGAGCGGCTGCGCGGCGAGCTCGAGCCGCTCGCCGAGCAGCACGGGAACGTGAACCTCGTCTGGGGGGACGCCATGCGCGAGGAGCTGACGGCGCTCGCACCGGCGCCGACCCGCATGGTCGCCAACCTGCCCTACTCGGTGGCGACCCCCGTGCTGCTGCGGACGATCGAGGACCTGCCCTCGATATCCGGCTGGCTGGTGCTGGTGCAGCGCGAGATCGCCGAGCGGCTGCGCGCCGCGCCCGGCACGCGCGAGTACGGCTCGCCGAGCGTGATGGCCCAGCTCGCCTGCGAGGTGACGTTGGAGCGCACCGTCGATCCGGCGGTGTTCACTCCTCGCCCTCGCGTGGGGTCGGCGCTGCTCCGTCTGCGCCGGCTGGCGCCCGGCGCTCCGCCCGAGCTGAGGGACCTCGTGCGGGCCGCCTTCGCCCATCGCCGCAAGTCGCTGGCGCGCTCGCTGGAGCTGGGCGAGCCGGGCCGGCTCGAAGCGGCCAGGGCGGCGCTGCAGCGGATCGGAAAGCCGCCGGACGCCCGCGCCGAGGCCCTGGCGCCCGATGAGTTCCAGGCCCTGTGGGAGCTGATGCGGTGATCCTCCTGCGGGCTCCCGCCAAGCTCAACCTCTGTCTGTACGTGGGCCCGACGCGCGAGGACGGCCTGCACGAGATCGCCTCGATCTTTGAGCCGCTCGAGCTCGCGGACGAGCTGCGCGTCACCGAGGCGTCGGGCGAGGACGAGGTGATCTGCGCCGAGGTCGGCGGCCCCAACCTGGTCGAGAAGGCGCTCGCCGCGATGCGGGAGCGGGGCTGGAGCTCACCGCCCCTGCGAGTCGAGATCCAGAAGCGGATACCGGTCGCGGCAGGCCTGGGAGGCGGCAGCGCCGACGCGGCGGCAGTGCTGCGCCTCGCCCGGGGCGAGCTGGACGGCCTGCGCGCGGTGGCCGCGTCGGTGGGCGCAGACGTTCCCTCGCAGCTTGCCCCGCGACCCTGTGTCGTCACCGGCGCCGGCGAGGTGGTGGAGCCGATCCCTGCGCCAGCCCGGCACGGCGTCGTGCTGATCCCGCAGACGATGGGCCTGACCACGGCAGACGTCTACGCCGAGGCAGACAACCTGAACCAGAACCGCGGCGAGGCAGAGCTGGAGTCGATCCGCCGCAAGCTGCGCGACGCCGTGATCGAGGGTGCCTCGCCGCTCTCATATCCCGAGCACCTGCTGAACGACCTGCAGGCGGCCGCGGTCTCGCTGCGCCCCGAGATCGAGGCGGCACTCGCCGCGCTCTCGGGCGCGGGTGCCTCACACGTGATGGTCACGGGTTCGGGGCCGACCGCGTTCGGGCTGTTCCCGACCGGCGCCGAGGCGGCCGAGGTGGCCGCGACGCTGGCGGGGGATTACCCGAGCGCGCTTGCGACGGGTCCGCTGGACCCCCGGACGGGCGTCGGGCCCGAGGAGGGGGAGGGGTGAGGCTGCCGCTCAGCCGCCGGTGGGTCTTCCGGATCGTCGTCGCGGCGCTGGTGGTCGCCTTCTTCGTCTTCCGCGACCAGTTGCCCGAGTTCGACCTCGAGGAGATCATCAAGGACCTCTCCGAGGGGCTCGGGGCATGGACCTACCTGCTGGTCGCGCTGCTCGCCTTCCTGGAGACGGGCGCCTTCGTCGGCCTGGTGGCGCCGGGCGAGTTCACCGTGCTGCTGGGAGGCGCGGTCGCGGGCCAAGGCGACATCTCGCTGCCGCTGATACTCGCCATCACCTGGCTGGCGGCGTTCCTGGGCGACTCGGTCAGCTTCCTGCTGGGCCACCGCCTGGGCCGCGAATTCCTCGTTCGGCACGGCGAGCGCGTGCGGATCACCGAGGAGCGCCTGAAACAGGTCGAGGACTACTTCGCCCGCCACGGCGGCAAGACGATCCTGGTCGGCCGATTCATCGGCCTCGTGCGCGCCCTGGCGCCGTTCATCGCCGGCACCTCGAACATGCGCTACCGCGCCTTCTGGCCCTACAGCGTGCTGGGGACGGGCCTCTGGGCCGCAACCTTCATCCTGATCGGCTACTTCGCCTCGCAGAGCCTGGACGAGGTCGCCGCGATCGTCAGCCGCGGCCTGATCTGGTTCGGGGTGTTCGTCGGCCTGGTGGTCGGGGTGGTCGTGCTGATCCGCTACCTGCGCGTCCGGGCCAACCGCCGCAAGGTCGTGGCGGAGATGGAGCGGCGCCGCGCGCTGCTACCGGTGCTGGCCCTGGCGCGGCGGCTGCGGCCCCAGGCGCGCTTTCTGTGGCAGCGGCTGACGCCGGGCGGATTGGGCCTGGAGTTGACGACGCTGATGGCCGTGCTCTCAGTCGGCCTCTTCGTGCTGATCGCCTACTGGTCCACCGTCGCCGGCGATCCCGCGCCGACCGGCGCCGACTCCGCAGCGCTCGACCTCGCCGACGACATCCGCGCCGGCTGGCTCGACGACCTCGCCGAGGGCGTCACCTTCTTCGGCTCGCTGTGGGTGGTCGGCCCGCTGGCGCTGGCGGCGGCCGCGGTGCTCGCGGCGCGGCGGCGCTACACCGAGCTCGCCGTCCTGGTGGCCGGAATGGTCACGATCATCGTGTTCACGAGCGCGATCAAGGGTTGGACGGACCGGCCGCGGCCCCCGGGCGGCCTGGTCGAGGTGGACGGCTCGGCGTTCCCCAGCAAGCACGCCGCCTACGCGACGGTCTACACCTGGCTGGCCGTGACCGTCGCCTTTCGCACGAGGCCGGGGATCGCGGGGCGCAGCCTGCTGATCGCGGTGGGGCTGGCGGTCACGGCCGCGATCGGCCTCACGCGCGTGTATCTGCGCGTGCACTGGCTGAGCGACGTCATCTCGGGGTGGGCCCTGGGTTTCTCGGCCTTCGCCCTGGCTGCCGTCATCGCGCTGGTCGCGACGCATTTCCGCGACAATCCCCGCCCTGATGAGCGAACTGCTGAGCGCAATCGGCGCGCCCCTGCTCGCGTTGGGGACTGAGTACTACCTCTTCGGAGCGGCGGGCCTGGTCTCGCTGGCCGCATTCATCGGCCTGATCCTGGTGCCCGCGCTGGGCTCCTACGGCCGCCGCTGGGAGAAGCTCGCGGCCGGCTTTCTGTCGCTCTTCGTGCTGGCCGCTCTCGTGATCGCGGGACTGATTCTCGGCGGGGTCGTCTTCTACTACTGGGACGACATCAGCGGCTGGTTCTAGGCCGGCTTCTAAGCTCTTGCGATGAGCGCGAAGCAGCAGAGGAAGCCCGCCGCCGCGGGCGCCGACGAGGCCACGATCGGGGCCCTGACCGAGGCGATCCAGGCCGGCTCGGGGCTGCCCGCGGTGGCCCGCGCGGCCTCGGCCGTGCTCGACGCGAGCGTCGCCTTGATCGACCGCTCGAGCGCCGTGCTCGCCGTCGCCGCCGCCTCGCCCGACGAGGAGAGCAAGCTGCTCTCGGGCGGTGAGGCCGTGCGCTCCCACGAGCTTCGCGTCGCCGATACCGCGGTGGGAGAGCTGCGCTGGCGCCCGATCGGCGAGGCCGAGCCCGGTGCCTCGCTGCTGGGCATGGTCACGACCCTGCTCGGCTTGGAGCTCGAGCGCTCGCGCTCGCCGGAGTGGGCCAGCGAGGAGGCCGCGAGCGACTTCGTGCGCGCGCTGCTCGGCCGGGAGATCACCGACAGAGGCGACATCGCCGCGCGGGCCGCCGAGCTGGGTGCCGACTTCTCGGACGGCGCCGGCGTGCTGATCGCGCGGACGCACCCGCGGGCCGCGCAGAGCGGCGATTGGCGCTCGCGCGCGTTGATTCTGGCGTTGCGCGCCGTGCGAGCGGTCAGCAACGGCGCGCTCGCCGCCGAGGGGGACCATCCCGGCGAGGGAGCCGAGATCGTCGCGATCGTCCCCGCCACCGAGGACGAGCGCCTGGCGAGGGCCGCTCAGGCTCTGGTCGCCGAGCTGGGGCAGGAGCTGAACGGGTTCGCGGTGACGGTTTCCCGCAGCCGCCTGGCCGCCGATCCCGTTGACCTCTATCGCGCCGGCCAGGAGGCGCGCCTCGCCGCCAACGTCGGCGAGGCCGAGGGCCTGGCGCAGCTCGCCTTCGAGGACACGGGCGCCTACCGCCTGCTGCTGCCCGCCATGAGCGAGGACCCGGCCGAGCTGGAGCGCTTCTACGACGAGACCGTCGCGCCGCTGGTCGCCTACGACGATCAGTACGAGACCGAGCTGGTGAAGACGGTGGAGGCCTATCTGGACCACGACGGCAACGTCGCCGCGACAGCGCAGAAGCTGTTCACCCACCGCCACACGATCCGCTACCGGCTGGAGCGCGCCAAGGAGCTGTGCGGCCACGACGTCACCTCGACCGTGGGCCGCGAGAAGCTGGGGCTGGGACTGAAGGCGATGCGGGTGCTGGGCATCGCCTCGCCGACGGGCCCGGCGGGCGAGCCGGGCACCGAGGCGGGCAAGGTGGCCCGCGGCCGCGCTCGCGACTAGCCGGCCAGCCCGCGAACGGCTAGCCGGCGGGCTCCAGCCCGGCCTTCCGGCGCGCGTAGGGCTCAAGCCCCTCGGCCGCCCGCGCCGCCGACCAATTGTGGTTCCAGCGGAAGACCGGGCGAGCGACCGGCGTCAGCAACCGCAGCAGCGGCCGGTCGGCGAACACGGTCCAGTCGAAGCGGATATGCACGGCCCCGTCCTGGTTCGGGGTGAGCGTCCAGACGCCCTTGCCGCTGAGATCGCCGACCACCTTCACCTCGAATGTCTCGGGCGGCTCGTAGTTGACGATCTCCGAGGTCGTCTTCAGCACGTATGGCAGCTTGCCCTTGAACCGCTGCCGCGTCTGGCAGCCGACGGCCGGCTCGCAGTCGCCCTCGACCTCCCTGTAGACCGGGACCCACCACTCCGGGTAGGTGCGCGCGTCGGCGAGCGCTTCGAACAGCGCCTGCTGCGGCGCATCCGCATCCCACTCATCCCGGAACACGTATTCCTTGGCCACGGGCCGACCCTATCCCAGCCCACGCGGCCCCGCCACCGAGCTTGGTCCTGGCTCGCTCAATCTCTCCCCAGCCGTAGACTCGGCCTTCGATCCCGGGTGGTGTAGCGCTAGCACTCCAGGTTTTGGTCCTGGCAGCAGAGGTTGGAATCCTCTCCCGGGAGCTAGAAAAGGGGCGGCTCCGCCCAGAGAAAGGAACTCAGATGCAAGTCGCCTATCTGCTGTACGACCGCTTCACCGCCCTGGACATCACCGGGCCACACGACGTGCTCAACAGCCTGCCCGACACCGAGTCGATCTTCGTCGCCGAGCGGGCGGGGCCCGTCCGCAACGAGTCCGACACCCTGTCGCTGGTGGCCGACGCCTCGATCGATGAGATCACCGGCCCCGACGTCGTGGTCGTTCCCGGCGGCTTCGGCACGCGCGCCCTGCTGGACCACGAGCCCCTGCTCGGGTGGCTGCGCTCGGTTCACGAGGGCACCGAGTTCACGACCTCGGTGTGCACGGGCTCGCTGCTGCTGGCGGCCGCGGGGCTGCTGGACGGCGCCCCGGCCACCACCCACTGGCTCGCGCGCGACATCCTCGCCGAGCTGGGCGCGAAGCCCGTGCCCGACCGGGTCGTGGAGCACGGCAAGATCATCACCGCCGCCGGCGTCTCGGCCGGCATCGACATGGGTCTGCGCCTGATCCAGATCAAGTACGGCGACGAGGCCGCCCAGGCCGTGCAGCTGGGCATCGAATACGACCCCGACCCCCCGGTAGACGCCGGCTCCCCCGAAAAGGCCCCGCAACCCATAGTCGACCTCGTCACGGCCAAGTCTTCGCCAGCAGGCCCAAGACAGGGGCTGCCGAGGCCACTATAGGCAGACGCACAGAGGCCGCGGCGGGGGGCGGGGAGGGTGCGTATGCAGCCGCCCACCAGCACGAAGGCAGGCGCAACGGATCCTGCGGCGAATCAGCACCCGACCGACCACCGCCGCGGCCCCCCACTACGCTTCCGATGTGAACCCGCCGACCGCTCTGATCATGGCCGCGGGCGAGGGCACGCGCATGCGCTCGGCCGTGCCCAAGGTCCTGCACGAGGTCTGCGGGCGACCCATGGTCGCCTGGCCCATCGCGGCTGCGCGCGAGGCCGGCGCCGGCCGCGTCTGCGTGGTGGTCTCGCCTGACCGCGACCTCTCGCCGGCCCTCCCCGAGGGGACCGAGACCGTGGTCCAGCCCGAGGCCGACGGCACCGGCGGCGCGCTGCGGGCCGCCCGCGAGGTGATCGCCGAGGGGGACGTGGTCCTGGTCCTCTCCGGCGACCATCCCCTGATCTCGGCCGAGACCATCGCCGGGCTGGCCCGGACCCACAGCGAGTCGGGCGCGGGGGCCACCGTGATGACCACCGAGCTCGAGAACCCGGGCTCCTACGGGCGCATCGTGCGGGGCGCTGACGGCGGCGTCGAGCGCATCGTCGAGGCCAAGGCGGCCGGCGACGCCACCCTGGAGGAGCTGCAGATCAAGGAGGTGAACGCCGGCACCTACGCTTTCTCCGGGCCGGCGCTGGCCGACGCGCTGGGGCGTATCGGCAACGACAACGCCCAGGGCGAGTACTACCTGGGCGACGTGCTGCCGCTGATCCGAGAATCCGGGCTCGGCATCGCCGCCTACCGCTCCCCGGACCCGGGGGTGAACCTCGGCGTCAACGACCGCGTCGACCTTGCGCGGGTCACCGAGGAGGCCCGTCGCCGCATCCTCGAACGCCACATGCGCGAGGGGGTCACGGTGCTGGACCCCCGCTCGACCTGGGTCGACGCGGACGTCGAGCTCGCCCCCGACGTCACGCTCGCGCCGGGGACGATGCTGCGCGGCGCCACCAGCGTCGGCGCCGGCTCGGTGATCGGGCCGATGACCACGCTCATCGACGCGCGGTTGGGGGAGGGCGTGACCGTGCCGCACTCCTACCTGACCGAGTGCCAGGTCGCCGACGGCGCCCGGGTGGGCCCGTTCGCCTACCTGCGCCCGGACGCGAAGCTGGGCGAGGGCTCCAAGGCGGGCGCGTTCGTCGAGATCAAGAATTCCGAGATCGGCGACGGAGCCAAGGTCCCGCACCTCTCCTATGTCGGAGACACCGATGTCGGCGCGGGGGCGAACCTCGGCGCCGGCACGATCGTCGCCAACTACGACGGTTTCCGCAAACACCGGACGAAGATCGGCGAGGACGCCAGGGTCGGCGTTGACACTGCACTCGTTGCACCCGTAGAAGTCGGGGACGGCGCTTACACTGGTGCCGGCTCGGTGATCACCGAGGACGTTCCCGCCGGTGGCTTGGGCATTTCGCGGCCCAAGCAGGAGAACGTCGAGGGCTTCGCCGAGAAGAAGGCCAAGGAGTCCGGGGCGGACTCCGAGTCGAAGGGGAAGGGCTCGTGAGCACGGTCGAGGAGCGCACACAACCGATCAGCGAGATCACCCAGGACTACACCAAGCGGCTGATGGTCTTCGGCGGCCGTGCCTCGATGGAGCTGGCCGCCAACATCGCCCGCCACCTCGACGTCGACCTGGGCGACGTCACCCTGAAGACCTTCTCGAACGGCGAGGTCTATTGCCGATACGAGCAGTCGATCCGGGGCGCCGACGTCTTCCTGGTCCAGTCCACCGCGGCCAACGAGACCGAGGGGATGACCCCCAACGACGCCCTGATGGAGCTGCTGACGATGATCGACGCGGCCCAGGGCGCCTCGGCCCACCGCATCATCGCCGTCATGCCGTGGTACGGCTACGCACGCCAGGACAAGAAGTCAGCGCCCCGCGAGCCGATCTCGGCCCGCATCGTGGCCAAGGCGCTGGAGTCGGTTGGCGTGGACCGGGTACTGACGATGGACCTGCACGCCGGCCAGGTGCAGGGCTTCTTCAACGTGCCACTGGACCACATGACGGCCCTGCCGATGCTGACCCAGTATGTAACCGACCTCGAGTTCGACGAGGAGCCGGTGATCGTTTCGCCGGACGCCGGCCGCGTGAAGACGGCGCGCAACTTCGCCCGCCGCGTCGGTTGCACCTGGGCCGTGATGGAGAAGGAGCGTCCCGCGCACCAGGTCGCCGAGATCGGCTACGTCGTCGGTGACGTCCGGGGCAAGACCGCTGTGCTCGTCGACGACATGATCGACACCGCCGGCACGCTCACCGCCGCCGCCCACACTGTGCTGGAGGAAGGGGCCGCTCGCGTGATCGCGACAGCCACCCACGGCGTCTTCTCGGGGCCCGCCTATGAGCGGCTGGCCTACGAGAACTCGAAGCTCGAGCAGATCGTCGTCACCGACACGATGCCGCTGCGGCCGGGCGCCCCGGACAACATCCAGGTCATCTCGGCGGCGCAGACACTGGCCGACTCGATCCGGCGCATCTTCAGTGACGATTCCGTCTCGGAGATCTTCGCCGGCGAGAACCAGCTGTTCTAGGGACACCCGCATTCCAGTGCGGTTTGCGCCCGATTCGGACACGTCGACTATTCGCGCGCGAGCGGCTGGCGCCCGTTATCGGAGTTGTGGCGACGGCGGTAATCGAGGGAGTGATCCAGGCTGGGGCTGCTGGGGCAGCGAGGAACATCTAGGCCGCCTTGGAGGAGCGAGCGGCTCCCGTTCAGTCGATGATGGCGTAACCCGCTAAACGTCGATGATGGCGAAACCGACTATGAGTCCCACGAGCGCAATCACCATGACTACATGCAGAAACATGATTAGCCCACGGGTCTCTGGTGCTGATCCCACACCCGACGCTGGCTACGCGCTCACGGCTCTGTGGTGGTCCTGCTTCCATCCTCGATCACCATCCTCTTGCTAGTTCGCGGTTGGCCGGGCTGTCAAGGATAAAACTTGAACGGCGAAGTAGCCTCCGCCGTTTTTTGACTCAGCGAGCGCGGAAGGCCGCCGGGTAGCGCGCTGCGCAAAAACGGGGCCGCGCCACTCTGACTGCAACCATCCGGCCATTGCAACCATTCGGGTTTCTCCCGCTTGCTGCAGAAAGGAATAGTCCATGCAACTCAGCGCACGCAACAAGCTCTCGGGGACGATTACCAAGATCACCCGAGGCGAGGCGATCGCCAACGTCGAACTCGATGTCAATGGGCAGCGTCTGGTCGCATCGATCACGGTAGAAGCGGTCGAGGAGCTCGGGCTCCGCGAGGGCACCGAGTGCTGGGCTGTGGTCAAAGCCTCCGACGTAATGGTCGGCATTCCGCACGACTAGTTAGTTGAGCACGCGATCTTCGCCGCTGGGTAGCGCGCTGCGCAAGAACGGACACGAAACGGACACAAGAAGTTCCCGTTTCGTCTCGCCTGTGGCCGTCTGCAAGCCCGCCTCGCACTACGTTTCCCCTGCACTGACGGACAACCGCGGATTTCCGCTACCGCCCGCTGCCAGGTGCGTTATAGAACCAGCTGTTCTAGGGGTCGCCAGGCCGCAGGCTCTTGGAGCGGCTGCCTAGCAGCCGCGACTAGTGCTGGGGGCCGCCGGCGACCCCGCCTGATGTCACTGCAGGGAGACGATCTCCCACTCCTCGTCGGCGTTCCGCTCCATGCGGACGCCGACGCGGATGGGGCCGCCGCCCTCGCTGACCACGTCGATGTCGGCGGTGGCGGTCCCGTCCTTGACCCGCACGTCGACCAGCTCGAGCTGTCCCTCGCTGCCCGAGGTGTTCTCCTCCACGAAGCCCGGGCAGTCGGTGACCGCCAGCTCGTCGATGAACTCGTCCGAGAAGAGGTCGCACACGGCCTGGAAGTCGCCGGCGTTGCTGGCCTCGACGTAGTCCTGCGCTACCTCGCGAGCCTGCTCCTGGTCGGTTTCCCCGCAGCCCGCCGCGGCTACCAGCGCGACGATGCAGGCGAGCGCTGTCAGCGGGCGACTCACGGGCGGGACGCTAACAAGCCACCGCCACCGCGCGGCCCGAAGACTCGGCTCGGCTAGCCTCTCGGCATGGCCGAGAAGTCTCAGGGGGAGGAAAAGTCCCTGCATGCGGGCACTTCCACCTATCGCCGCGTGGGCCACAAGGGCGCCGACGCGATCAAGCAGGGCAACACGCTCGAGAGCTTCGAGGCCGCCGTGGAGTGCGGCGTCGACATGATCGAGATCGACGTGTTGCGCAACCGCGAGGGACGCCTGATCATCGCCCACGACCCCAACGACGCGCTATCGCGGCGGCCCCTCGATCTGACCGAGGCGCTGGATGCCTTCCTCGAGCCTCCGCTGGACGAGGTCCAGATCGACTGCGACCTGAAGCTGCCCGGCCGCGAAGCCGAGCTGGCCGGCGCCCTGGCCGGGCGCGGGCTGGTCGAGCGGGCGATGATCTCGACGATGGAGGTCGAGAGCATCCGCAAGCTGCGCCAGCTGGAGCCCGAGCTCCGGCTCGGCTGGACCTATCCGAAGACACGCCGCGACTGGACCTCGTATGGGTGGGCGGTCCCCGGCGTTGCCGCCGGGCTGGCCGCGATGCGCCGCCGCTTCCCGAAGACGCTCGCGCAGAAGGCTCCCGAGCTCGACGTTGATGCGGTCTGGGCCTACCACCAGATCGTGACCCCGAAGCTGGTCGCGGCCGCCGAGGAAGCGGGGGTCGAGCTGATCGTCTGGACCGTGGACGAGGTCGACCGAATGGCCGCCCTGCTGAGGATGGGCGTGCACGGCATCTGCTCGAACGACCCGCGCCTGTTCGCAATGGCCGAGAAGATGGTCGCGGGCGAGGCCCCTGAGCCCATCGCCCAGGACGACGCGAAGAAGGCTGAGAAGAAGGCGGCTAAGCCCGGCAAGAAGGAAGCCAAGGCAGCGAAGAAGGAAGCCAAGGCGAAACAGAAGGCCGCGGCCAAAGAAGCGTCCTGAGTCAGGACGGCGGCTTCAGACCCGGGTCGGCAGTCCCGGAGTCTGGCTGGTCCCTCGCGCCTCGAAGTAGCGCCACTCCGCCTGGCCCAGCTCCGTCGAGGGCTCGTCCGCGTAGACCCATTCGCGCATGATCCGGTGCCAGTTGGCCTTCGCTCGCAGCTGCGCCAGCACGGCAAGCAGGCCGGTTTCCATTCGCCTTCCCATCAGCTCGTCGGCCGGGACGGCCTCCTTGCGGACCAGGTCATAGAAGTCCGATCGCGGGTCCGAGGTGACCTCGATCATCTTCATCACGCGCTTCGGCGTGATCTCCAGGACCTCGTCCTCCAGGTACCACCCGCCGACGAACTTGACGTGCTCCATCAGGCGCTCGGCGTCGATCGTGTCGGCGTCGCGCAGGAAGCCGATCTCGTCCAGCGCCTCGCGCAGGGCCCCGGGGTCGTCGCGGGAGGCGGCGTCCACGGCGCGCTGCTCGAGCAGGATCTGCTCGGGCGCCAGCCGCTTGGTCATGCCGAAGTCGAGGAAGGCGACCCGCCCGTCGTCCATCAGCAGGTAGTTCCCGGGATGGGTGTCGGCGTTGAAGTGCTGCAGGTGATAGATCGAGCCGAAGCAGAAGCGGAAGACGATCTCTCCGAAGATGTCGCGCTCTTCCTGGGGAAGCTGTTTCACGTGCTCGAGGTCGTGCCCGTCCACGAACTCGCTGACCAGCACGCGCCGCCGTGAGAGGCGGGAGTGGACCTTGGGGACGTAGATGAATGGATGGCCGTCATACGCGCGGGCGAAGGCGCGCTGGTTCTGGGCCTCGTACTCGTAGTCCAGCTCCTCCAAGACGCGTTCCCGCAGCTCGCCCGCGACGGCCTTCGCGTCCAGCCCTGGCGCCATCGCCTTGGCCACGCGGACGATGATCCCGGCGTTGGCCATGTCCGACTCGAGCGCCTCGGCGACCCCGGGGTACTGGATCTTCACCGCCACGACGCTGCCGTCGTGCAGAGTCGCGCGATGGACCTGCCCGATCGAGGCGGCGGCGAAGGCCTCGGGTTCGATCGACGCGAAGACGTCTTCGGGCGCGCGGCCGTCGTACTCCTCCACCAGCACCTCGCGCACCTTCTCCCAGGGCATCGCCGGCGCCTTGGCGCGCAGCTTGGCCAGCTGCTCCTGATAGATCTCGCGGTACTCCGGCGGCAGCAGGTCGATGTCGATGAAAGAGGCCATCTGGCCGATCTTCATCGCGGCGCCCTTCATCTCGCCCAGCACCGAGACCATCTTCAGGGCGGCCTCCGCGTGCCGGGTCTCGGTCCGCTCCTGGGCGCGCTCCTCCGAGCGCAGGGCGTTGGCGGCGGCCGTCCCCGCGTAGCGCGTCGCCTGGCCTCCGATCGCCGCGCCGAGCTTGGCGGAGCGCCCGATGCGGCTCGACGGGATCCCGCCGGCCTCGTCGCGCCCCTCGCCCTCGGGCGGCGGCTGCTCGCTGCGCTGCTTGTTGTCGTTGCCGTCGGCCATTGCCTCCCTACATTTTCTATCCTGGCGCTCCACGCACCTTCCCAAAGGGAACGCAAGTATGGCTTCCGATCGAGCAACACTCACCGTCACCGCCCGCGAGGTCTTCGGATCTCGGGCCAGCCGGCGCCTGCGCAGGGAGGGCCTGGTCCCCGGAGTGGTCTACGGCCACGGGGGCGAGGCCAAGCCGTTCCAGGTGCCGGCCCGTGAGCTTCGCACGCTGCTGGGCGAGGGCCACACCCTGCTCGACCTGAAGCTGGACGGCTCGGCGGCCATCCCCGTCGTGATCAAGGAGCAGCAGCATCACCCGCTCCGCGGCGACGTCGTCCACCTCGACTGCCAAGAGGTCCGCCTGGACGAGGAGATCACCTCCGAGGTGCCGATCGAGCTCGAGGGCGCCGACCAGGCGCCCGGCGTCCGCGAGGGCGGCGTGCTGGAGCACGTCACCCGCGAGGTCGAGGTCGAGGCGCTGCCGACCGAGATCCCCGAGCGGCTGGTCGTCGATGTCTCGGAGATGGTCATCGGCGACACGATCTCGCTCGCGGTCGTCACCCCGCCCTCCGGCACGAAGTTCATGGTCGACGACCCCGAGGAGATCACCATCGCCACCCTCAGTCCCCCTCGAGTCGAGGAGGAGCCCGAGCCGGAGCTGGAGGAGGAGGCCGAGCTCGTGGGCGAGGACGGGGAGCCGATCGAGGCACCCGAGGGCGAGGAGGCCCCCGAAGGGGAGGAGGCCGCCGAAGAGGGCGGCGATTCCGGCGGGGACGACTCGGACGAGGACCAGTAGCCCCTGTCGCTGTTTCGCCGCCACCGCAAGGGGCGCGACGAAGAGGACGGCGGGCGCGGCGGGCGAGCCGACGTGCTCGTCGTCGGCCTCGGCAACCCCGGCTCCCGCTACGCGGCGACCCGTCACAACGTCGGCTTCGAGATCGCCGACGAGCTGGCGCGCCGCTGGCGTCTGCCCAAGGCACGCAAGCGCTACGGCGGCCTGATCGCCCAGGGCAGGACGGGCCCGGGTGGCCCGCGCGTCGCGGTGCTCCTTCCCCAGACCTACATGAACGAGAGCGGCTCGGCTGCCGGCCCCGCGCGCGGCGAGCTGGGCGTCCCCCTGGACCGGATAGTCGTCCTGCACGATGAGATCGACCTTCCCTTCGGCGAGGTCCGCAGCAAGCTGGGAGGTGGCCTGGCCGGCCACAACGGGCTCAAGAGCCTGGGCGGCGGGCTGGGCGGCCCGGAGTTCTGGCGGGTGCGCGCCGGGGTCGGCCGCCCCGACAGCACCGACCCCGAGGTCGTCTCGGCCCACGTGCTGGGCAGGTTCAGCGAACCCAGGGAAGAGGTGGCCGCGCTCGTCGGCGCCGCGGCCGACGAGGCCGAGCGCCTGGTCGAGCGGATCACGCAGGATGAGGCTGCGGCGGCCGGCGGCGAAGGCGAAGCCGAGGAGCGGGGCTGATGGCGGATCGGCTGACCAGCTACGCGGTGGACGCGGCCGGGGTGGCGCTGCTGCGACTCGAGCGAGAGCGGGCGAGGAACGCGATCAACACGCCGATGCTGGAGGAGATGCTGGGGCACGTAGCCGCCGCGCTCGAGGACGAGGCGGTGCGCGTGCTGGTGATCTCCTCCAACGACCACCTCGGCCTCTCCGCCGGCGCCGATGTTCGCGAGGAGCTGGCCGATGACGAGGCCAGGGTCCGCCGCATGCAGCTGTTCGCCGACCTCTACGACGCCATCGTCTCCTTCCCGAAGCCGACCGTCGCGGCCTGTCACGGCTCTGTCGTCGGCGGCGGCGCCGAGGTCGCCGTCGCCTGCGACCTGCGGGTTGCGGGGGGCAACCTGCGGCTGAAGTTCCCGGGCGCCGAGCTCGGGGTCCCGGTCGGCCCGGCGAGGCTGGTCACGCTCTGCGGGCTCTCCACCGCCAAGTACCTGCTGCTCACCTCGCGCAACGTCAGCGCCGACGAGGCGCTGCGCATGGGCCTGGTGCACCGCGTCGCCCCCGCGGCCCGCACCGAGGAGGCCGCGATCGAGCTCGCGACCGAGGTCGCGAGCCACCCGCCCGAGGCGGTGGCCCGGATCAAGCGGATGCTGCTCGACTGGGACGGCGTCGTCGAGCGCTCGGCCGAGGAGGGCCGGGGCCAGGTGGAGTGGCAGCGCTCGGGCCCGGGCCTGCCCCAAAGGGACTGACCGCCATCTAAAGCTCGCGCGCCCCGTCTGCCGCGACGCTGAGGCCCAGCGCGACGAGGACGGTGCCGCTGAGGCGCTCCAGAAAGCGCCGCACGCGAGGGTTGCGCATCCGCTCCCCGAGGCGCGCGACGGCGGCCCCGTAGGAGAGGAGCCAAAGCAGCGTCAGCGCCTCGAACGCGATCGCGAGGACCGCCACCTGAGCGAAGAAGCTGCCTCCGCCCGTGGTGAAGGCCGGCAGCACGGAGATGAAGAACACGACGAGCTTCGGGTTCAGCACGTTCGAGACGAACCCCTGCCGGAACGCCGCCGCGCCGTCGAACCGGCCCTCGGCGTCGGTCACCCCTCCGGTCAGCCGGCGGGCCGGCCCGAGCATCCAGTCCTCGTCACGCCCGTCCTCGCGGAACGACGCGCGCCAAGCCTGGATGCCGAGGTAGATGAGGTAGGCGCCGCCCGCGACCTTGACCACCGCGTACGCGGTGGCCGACGCCTTCAGCAGCGCGCTCAGCCCGATCGCGGCCGCCAGGGCGTGCACGATGATCCCTGCGCAGATGCCGAACACCGTGATCGGCACGGCTGCGCGGCCCGCCGACCAGCGCGTTGCGCGCGACGAGGGCCATGTCCGGGCCGGGGGTGATCACGAGGATCGCCGCCACGCCACAGAACGCGAGCAGCTCCGGTGGCCAGAACCAGGACACCTGCATCACTGTAGGGACGGGCCGGTAGGTTTGAAGGGTCGGCCGGGCGATGTCCCGGTCGCTCGCCATGCCGTTGAGAGCACTCCTACAGATCGCCGACGACGCGGACGCCCTGCGCCCGTTCACCGACGCCCTCGCGGGGGGCCAAGCGGTCGCCCACGCCTCCTCGGCGATCCGCCCCTACCTGCTCGCCTCGCTGCTGGAGGCCGCCGAGGGACCCCGTGGGCGCCCTGCGCTGGTCGTGACCGCGGACGACCGCTCGGCCCGGGACATGGCGTCCGACCTGCAGGCGTTCCTCGCCCCCCGCCGCGTCCACCTCTATCCCTCGCGAGGCACCGGCTACCTCTCCCACGTCGCGCCCCCGCCCCACCTGGCGGGCCTGCGGGTGGCCGCGATCTCGGCGCTGGCGAGGGGGGAGGCCGACAGCGTCGTCGTCGCCGGCGCCGTTGCGCTGGCCGAGGCGGTGCCGGATCCCGAGCTGCGGCCTGACGGGTTGGCGCTGAGCATGGGCGAGTCGGTGGACCTGGCGGACGTCTCCGCGCTGCTGGCCGAGGCGGGATACGAGCGGGTCGAGCAGGTGGAGGAGCGAGGCCAGTTCGCGATCCGCGGCGACATCCTCGACGCCTACCCGGCGACCGAGGAGCGCGCGATCCGGGTGGAGCTCTTCGGCGACGAGATCGAGTCCATGCGCTGGTTCTCGACCTTCACCCAGCGCTCGCTCGGCGACGCCGAACGGGTGGAGCTGGCGCCCGCCGCCGAGCTGGGGGCCGAACACCGGGAGCTCGCGGACCTCGCGCCGAATCCCGCCGAGGCCCAGGCCGAGGAGCGCCCCGACCTCGCGGAGCTGATCCCCCTGGACCGATTCCGGGCGCCGCTGGAGCTGGTGCCGGACGACGCTTTCGTCGCGATCGCGCAGCTCGAGGAGATCCCCGGGGCGCTGAAGGACCACTGGGAGGACGTGACGGCCGCCATGCACGCCGACGACGCCCGCCGTCTCTACGTCGACGTCGCCGACGACCTGCAGGAGCGGGCGGCGCTGTCGCTGAGTGGCGCTGACGCCGATCAGGAGCTCTCGCTGCGAGCCCAACGAGCTGAGTTCGCCTCGCGGAACCCGGGCGAGGCCGAAGCCGAGCTCGAGAAGCTGGTCCGCTCGGGGTATCGCGCCGTGGTCGCGTTCGAGCGCGGGGGCGAGGCCGAGCGCGCGCGCTACAACCTCGCCCGCCTGGACGCGCCGCCGCTGGGGCCACAGGCCCAGGCCGAGCCGGGGTTGAACTTCACCGAGGCGCGATTGCGCGAGGGCTTCATAGCTCCGCAGCTGCAGCTGGCCGTGATCCCGTACGCCCGGCTGGTCCACAGCCGGCGCCAGGCCGCCGCACCGGCCCAGGCCAGGCATCGCATCTCGGCCGCGATCGAGCTGCGGGTCGACGACCTGGTGGTTCACGAGGACCACGGCGTCGCGCGCTTCTCGGGCTTCGACACCAAGACGCTCGCGGGGGTCACCCGCGACTACCTGGAGCTGGAGTACCGCGGCGGAGACAAGGTCTTCGCCCCCACCGACCAGCTCGCCAAGATCAGCCGCTACGTAGGCGCTGACGGGTCCGAGGCGCAGCTGAGCGCACTGGGAGGCAAGCGCTGGCTCAACCTGAAGGCGAGGGCGCGCCGCGCCGCGCAGGAGATGGCCGGCGAGCTGCTCAACCTCTACGCCGAGCGCCGGGTGCGGCGCGGACACGCCTTCTCGCCCGACGGCGAGCTGCAGCTCACCTTCGAGGCCGCGTTCCCCTACCGCGAGACCCCGGATCAGATGGAGGCGATCGACGCCGTCAAGGCCGATATGGAGTCCGAGCGCCCGATGGACCGCCTGATCTGCGGCGACGTCGGATACGGCAAGACCGAGGTCGCGCTGCGCGCCGCCCACAAGGCGGCCGTCGACGGCAAGCAGGTGATGATGCTGGTGCCGACCACGATCCTCGCCCAGCAGCACTTCGGCAGCTTCCGCGAGCGCTTCGCCGATACCCCCTTCAACGTGGAGATGGTCTCGCGCCTGCGCAAGCCGGCCGAGGTGAAGGACGCGATCCAGCGCTACAGCGAGGGCAAGGTGGACGTCCTGCTGGGGACGCACCGCCTGCTCTCGCGCGACGTCC
The DNA here is from genome assembly GCA_963813725.1 of uncultured Solirubrobacterales bacterium. Classification (GTDB taxonomy): domain Bacteria; phylum Actinomycetota; class Thermoleophilia; order Solirubrobacterales; family 70-9; genus VGBV01. The sequence goes on along the minus strand of CAWFAI010000006.1, from coordinate 48,788 downwards.
GCGCCAAGGACCTGGGCCTGCTGATCGTGGACGAGGAGCAGCGCTTCGGCGTCAAGCAGAAGGAGCTGCTGCGCCAGCTGAAGCTGAAGGTGGATGTGCTGGCGATGTCGGCGACGCCGATCCCGAGGACGCTGCAGATTTCCCTGGCGGGGCTGCGCGACATCTCGGTGATCGAGACCCCGCCAGAGGGCCGGCGCCCGGTCCGCACCTTCGTCGGCCCCTACGACGACGAGCTTGTGGGCCGTGCGATCAAGCGCGAGGCCGAGCGCGGTGGCCAGGCCTTCTTCCTGCACAACCGCATCGAGAGCTTGCACGAGACAGCGGAGCGCCTGCGCGCGCTCTGTCCGGGGGTCCGGTTCGCCGAGGCCCACGGCCAGATGGACGAGCTGCAGCTGGAGGCGACCATGCTCGCCTTCGTCCGCGGCGAGCACGACTGCCTGGTGACGACCACGATCATCGAGTCCGGGCTGGACATCCCCACCGCGAACACGCTGATCGTCGACCGCGCCGACCAGCTGGGCCTCGCGCAGGCCTACCAGATCCGCGGACGCGTCGGGCGCAGCCGCGAGCGCGCCTACGCCTACATGCTCTATCCCTCGCCCGAGGCGCTCACGGCCGACGCCGCGGCGCGGCTCTCGACCCTCTCGGACAACACCGAGCTGGGCTCCGGCTTCCGCGTGGCCATGCGCGACCTGGAGATCCGCGGCGCCGGCAACCTGCTGGGTGACGAGCAGTCGGGCCACGTCGCGGCGGTCGGCTTCGAGCTCTACTGCCAGATGCTCGAGGACGCCGCGGAGGAGCTGCGAACCGAGGCGGAGGAGGGAGTGGGCGAGGAGCGCCGCCCCGTCCGGCTGGACGTCGACGTGGACGCCTACGTGCCCGTGGAATACATCCCCTTCGAGGCCGCCAAGATCGACGTCCACCGCCGCATCGCGGCGGCCCGCGAGCGCGGCGAGCTGCGGGCCCTGCGCGCTGAGCTCGAGGACCGCTTCGGGCCCGTCCCCGAGCCGGTGGCGAACCTGCTGGAGCTGCAGCGCGTGCGGATCGAGCTGGGCGACGCCGGGGCACAGGCCGTCGAGTTCTCGGCGGGCCGCCTGCGCGTGTCGCCCATCGAGCTCGGCTCCGAGGCCGCCGCCGAGCTGCGCGAGCGAGTCGAGGGGGCCATCTATGAGTGGCGCCGGCGCACGCTCGCGTTGCCTGTGCCGGACGAGCCGGGGGCCCGCCTCGCCGCCCTGATCGCGATCGCCGAGGGGCTCACGGCGGCCACGGCGCTGCCGCCGGCCGCCTTAGCGTCCGATTAGCCGGATGGCTATGCTGCCGCCCCTGTGCGCAGGTTGAGCGGGAACAAGCGGGCGGTCGCGATCGTCCTTGGGGCCGTGCTGGTGCTGCTGGTCGTGCTGATCGCCGCCACCAGCGGCTTCGGCGACGACAGCCCCTCTGGCGACGCCGTCGCCCTCGTGGACGGCGAGGAGATCAGCCAGGAGGACTTCGACCTCGCCCTGGGCCAGGCCGCCGCCCGTCAGGGCGCGGCCCAGAACTGCCAGGGCCCCAGCCCCGAGGATCCGCAGTACGCGACCCTGCGCGACGAGGCGCTGAACGACATCCTCGACCAGGCCTGGATCGTCGGCGAGGCCGAAGAGCAGGGCGTCGAGGCCTCCGACCGCGAGGTCGAGGAGGAGTTCCAGACCACGAAGGACCAGAACTTCCAGACCGAGAAGGAGTACCAGGAGTTCCTGAGGACCTCCTGCTTCACCCAGGACGACGTGAACGAGCGCGTCCGGCTGCAGGTGCTCTCGACCAAGATCCAGGAGGACATCACCGCCGAGGCGGGGGAGGTCTCCGAGGACGACGCGCGCAAGTTCTACGAGGCGAACGAGGCGCAGTTCGCCCAGCCCGAGACGCGCAACATCCGCCTGGTCCTGAACGAGGATCCCGAGCAGGCTCAGGAGGCGTTCGACCAGCTCGAGCAGGACAACTCGCCCGAGAGCTGGAAGAAGGTCGCCGCCGAGTTCTCCACCGACGCCTCATCGAAGGACGCGGGCGGCGTGCGCGAGTCGATCACCCAGGGCGTCTTCCCCGAGGAGGTCGACGCTCAGATCTTCGACGCCCCCGAGGGCGACGTCGTCGGCCCGATCGAGACCGACGCCGGCACCTACGTGTTCCAGGTGGACTCGATCACCGAGGCGACGACGACCCCCTTCGAGGACGCGCGCACCCAGATCGACGAACAGCTGGCGGGCCAGGTCCAGCAGGAGGCCTTCAGCGCCTTCCTCAGCGACTACCGCGACCGCTGGGTCGAGCGAACCATCTGCGCCGACGACTTCGTGATCGAGCGCTGCGACAACTTCGCCGGTGAGTCCCAGCCCTGCCCCGATCCGAGCCTGCCAGAGGAGCAGCAGCAGCAGCAGCTCGAGCAGACCGGTTGCCCGCCGCCCGTCCTCTCGACCAACCCCGCGGCCCCCGGCAGCTTCCTCCCCTTTACGCCCGCGAGCGGGCAGCCGCAGCGGCCCCACCCGCCCGGTGAGGATGCGGCCGCGCCCGCCGGGCTCCCCGGCGGCGGCCTCCCCGGCGGCGCCGTGCCGACCCAGCCCGGCGCCACCGCACCCCCGACCGGCGCCACCGCGCCGCCCCCCGGCGCCACCGCGCCGCCCCCCGGCGGCTAGCCGACCCGGCGTGGACTCCGGCGCCCTGGAGTCCCTGGAGCGCCTTGACGAGATCACGCGGCGCCTGCGCCGCGAGTGCCCCTGGGACCGCGAGCAGGACGCGCGCTCGATCGTCCCCCACACCGTCGAGGAGAGCTACGAGCTGGCCGACGCTGCCCGGCGGGGAGACGCCGAGGCGATGGTGGACGAGCTCGGCGACGTCCTCTTTCAGGTTCTGTTCCTTTCCCTGCTGCTGGAGGAGCGCGGCGAGGGCGACCTCGGCGCCGTCGCCGAGTCATGCGCCGCGAAGCTGATCCGCCGCCATCCGCACGTCTACGGCGAGAAGGACCTGGCCTCGGCCGGCGAGGTGCTGGCGCAGTGGGAGCGGATCAAGCGCGACGTCGAGGGCGACCCAGAGCCCCACCGCGCGCTGCCCGAGACGCTCCCCGCGCTGCTCTACGCCCGCAAGGCTCTGCGCCGGGCCGACCCAGAGGGCGCCGCCTCGGGCCAGAAGCCCGGCGGGCCGGCGGCCGACGAGGCCTCGCGCGACGCGGCCGAGCGCGAGGTGGGGGAGGCGCTCCTGGACGCCGTCGCGCTTTCGCGCCGCTTGGGCGTCGACCCCGAGCTGGCGCTGCGAAGCACGGTCCAAAGACTCAGGTAGGAGCCGGGACGCAACTCTGGAACACTTCCGCCCTCGATGAGCGCGATCTCTTCCATCCGCGGGCGGCAGGTCCTCGACTCGCGTGGCAACCCCACGGTCGAGGCCGAGGTGGTGCTCGACTCCGGCGCGAGCGGGTGGGCGGCCGTTCCCTCGGGCGCCTCCACGGGCGAGTTCGAGGCGGTCGAGTTACGGGACGGCGGAGAGGACTGGGGCGGCAAGGGGGTGGACCAGGCCGTCGCCAATGTCAACGGCGAGATCGCCGAGGCCCTGCGGGGCTCCGACGCCGCCGACCAGCCCGCGCTCGACGAGACGATGATCGATCTCGATGGCACGCCCAACAAAGGCCGTCTCGGCGCCAACGCGATCCTCGGCGTCTCGCTGGCGGCGGCGAAGGCCGCCGCGGCCGACGCCGGCGCGCCGCTGTACGAGTACCTCGGCGGCCTCTATGCGGCCACAGGCGCCAAGGACGCCGGGGGCGCGAACGTGCTGCCCGTGCCGATGATGAACGTGCTCAACGGCGGCGCCCACGCCGACAACTCCCTCGACTTCCAGGAGTTCATGGTCGTTCCCGCCGGGGCCGATGACTACGCGAGCTGCCTGAAGATGGGGACCGAGGTCTTCCACGCGCTCAAGGGCCAGCTGAAGAAGCGAGGGCTCTCAACGGCCGGCGGCGACGAGGGCGGCTTTGCCCCGAACCTCGAGTCGAACCGGGCCGCCCTCGACTTCCTCGTCGCCGCGATCGAGGAGGCCGGCTACGCGCCCGGGGTGGACCTGATGATCGCCATGGACCCCGCCACCAGCGAGCTGTTCGAGGACGGTGCCTACGTGCTCGAGCACGAGGGCCGCAAGCTCACCTCGGCCGAGATGGCCGACTACTGGCACGAGCTGGTGGACCGCTTCCCGATCGTCTCGATCGAGGACGGCATGGACGAGGAGGACTGGGAGGGCTGGAAGCTGCTGACCGAGAAGCTCAGCGCACACGGCACCCAGCTCGTCGGCGACGACCTCTTCGTCACCAACCCCGAGCGCCTGCGCCGCGGCATCGAGCAGGGGGTCGCCAACTCGATCCTGGTCAAGGTGAACCAGATCGGGACGCTGACGGAAACGCTGGAGGCGATCAAGGTGGCCCGCGACGCCGGCTACACCGCCGTCATCTCACACCGTTCGGGGGAGACCGAGGACACGACGATCGCCGACCTCGCGGTCGGCACCGGCGCGGGCCAGATCAAGACCGGCGCGCCGTCGCGCTCGGACCGGACGGCCAAGTACAACCGCCTCCTGAGGATCGCCGAGGAGCTCGGCGACCGCGCCGAGTTCCCGGGAGCCTCCATCTTCGAGCGCTAGGCCGGGAGGCATCGGGGCGCCGGCGGCGAATCCCGAGGCGTGAGCAGCAGGGCATACGCAGCCAGGCGGCCGGCCCCGCGCCGGGTGCGGCGCAGGGTCGGGCCGAGCCGGGTGCGCTGGGACCGGATCGGGCGGATCGCGCTGGTCCTGGTGCTGTTCGCCGTGCTCGCCTCCTACCTGAACCCCGCCGTCAACCTGTTCGACGCCTGGCGGGACTCGAAGGCGGGCGAGCAGCGGCTGCTGGAGCTGAGAGGCGAGAACGCTGACCTCGGCGCCCAGGTCGAGAGGGCGTCGGACCCGCTGACGATGGAGCGCGAGGCGCGCAAGCTGGGCATGGTGAAGCCCGGGGAGCGCGCCTACGTGATCGAGGGCTTGGGCGACTGAGCGGCGCGTTCGTCGCGCTTCCGCGCTACTTCCGCGGCTATGATCCCCCGCGCGCGCGTGGGCGTCACGCCTGCGCGCTGTTCTGTGTTATGAGCCGATGAGCCTGAGCCAGTACCTCCTCGGCGCAGCTGAGTTGGCGGTGATCGTCGCCGCACTCGGCCTAGGCGCCTACTACGTGCGAGCCCTGCTCGTTCCAGCGTGGACGGGCTCGCTGGCCCGGCTCGCCGAGTTCGTGCTCGGCATCTCCGCACTGGTCGTGATCTCCGAGCTGCTGGGCCTGTTGAAGCTGCTCGAGGAGATCCCGCTGCTGCTCGCCTGCGCGCTCGTGGGGCTCGGCGCCGCCTACTGGGCCCGCGGCCGCGGCGCGGCCACAGATCACCACGAGTTCCCCGCGGTCAAACCGAGCCGGGCCATGACCGCTGTCGCGATCCTCGCCTCGGCGCTGGTGGTCGCGCACTGGGCCGAGCCCACCCAGGAGGCCCTGGACACGGGGATGTACTACCAGGACACCACCTGGTACCACATGTCCTTCTCGGGGCGTTTCGCGCAGACAGGCGAGGTCGGGCCACTGCATTTCACCGACCCGCTGAAGCTGACCGCCTGGTACTACCCGCAGAACTCCGAGCTGCTGCACGCGATCCCGATGGTCGCGCTGGGCAACGACTCGGCCTCGCCGCTGGTCAACCTGGGATGGCTGGCGCTGTCGCTGCTCGCGGCCTGGTGCATCGGCCGCCCATACGCGGTCGGCGCCGCGACCCTGCTGGGCGCCGCGATCGTCCTTGACTCCGAGATGCTGGTGGGCTCGCAGGCCGGCAACGCCCCCAACGACGTCATGGGGATCTTCTTCCTGCTCGCGGTACTCGCGTTCCTGGTCAACGGCGCCGCGACGGCGCGCGCCGCCCCGAAGATAGCCGGGGCGGCGGGGCCGCCCGCGGAGCCCCCACGCGAGGCGCCCAGAGCCGGGGACGGCGGTCCTGGTTTCGACCCCGAGGCAGACGAGGAGCACCCCCAGGAGGGGGTGGTGACCGAGGTGCCCGTCACCGGCGATCCGCGCGTCCTTGCGGGCGTCGGCGCCGGGCCCCTGTTCCTGGCGGCCCTGGCCGCGGGGCTGGGCATCGGCACGAAGATCACGCTGCTGGCCGCGCTGGGAGTGCTGACGGTGGGGATCGCGCTCCTCGCAGGACGCGGACACTGGCTGCGCGCGATGGGCATCTGGCTGGGCGGCATGGTCATCACATCCGGCTTCTGGTACGGGCGCAACCTCATCCACGCCGTCAATCCCTTTCCCCAGATCGAGAAGCTCGGCCCCATCGACCTGCCGGGGCCCGACCAGGGCGGCTTCTACCCCCGCGAGCCCCACAGCCTCAGCGAGTACTACAACGACCCCGGTGTCTGGGAGGACTTCTTCTTCCCGGTGCTCGACGACCGGCTGGGACCGCTGTGGCCGGTGATCCTGGCCTCGGCGGCGGTGGGCCTGGTCGTGACCCTGATCTGGGGCCGCAGCTCGCTGCTGCGCGTGCTGGCGATCACCGGCCTGCTCGCGGGTCTCGCCTACGTGTTCACGCCCCTGACGGCCTCCGGCGGCCTGGGCCAGCCGACGGGCTTTGACGCGAACCTGCGCTACATGGCTCCCCCGCTGGTGATCGGGCTGGCGATCACCCCGCTGGTGCCCGCCTTGCGGCGCAGGCCCTGGCCGTGGATCCTGATCGGCGGCTATGGCCTGCTGGTTCTGCAAGGGACCTTCCGGCTCGACTTCGGGGGCGGCTTTCCGATCGACCCCTCGCCCAGCTGGAAGTTCGGCCATCTGGACGAGTCGCTGGAGCTCGCGATCCTGCTGGTCGGCGTCCCGGCGGGCCTCGTCGCCGCCGCCCGGGCCGGCGTCAGCCGCGGGGTCCTCGCCGCCGCCGGCATCGCCGCGCTGCTGTTGGTGGTGGTGCTTGGACGCACTCAGCAGGAGCAGTACCTGGACGATCGCTACGCCGCCAACGTCGCCCCCGAGCTGGACGCGGGCTTCCGCTCGACCCCTGAATGGACCCCGTTGCAGGTGTTCGGCAAGAAGACCGAGGACGCCCGCATCGGCGTGGTGGGCCGCGCCTCGGCCTTCGGCCAGTACTTCTTCTACAGCGACGACCTCTCCAATCACGTCCAGTACCTGGGCGAGGAGCTGCGCCGCGGGACGTTCCGCCAGATCGCGACCTGCAAGCAGCTGCGCAGGACGATCAACGCCGGCGACTACGACTACATCGTCGTCACCCCGCGCATCAGGCGCGAGACCAGCATTCCCCCCGAGGTCTTCTGGGTCGGCGAGGACTCGGCCGCCAGGGCGGTCGTCAAGACCGGAGGTGCCGCCGGTGACGTGGGCGACCTCGCCGCGATCTTCGCTCTGGACGGCGAGCTGGACCCCTCGACCTGCCCCGCCGCCGAGCGCAGCTACCGCAAGGTGAAGGCGTCCGAACAGCGGGCGAGGCAGGCCGAGTTCGCGGCGCTCGAGCGCGAGCTCGGCGAGGACCTGGATGACGACGGGGCGGTGGGGAGGTAACGGTGAGCTTCGGCGAGTACCTGGCCGGCTCGATCGAGCTGCTCGCCGTCCTCGCGGCGCTGGGCTTCGGCGCCCTGCGGTTGCGGGCACGGCTGCTTCCGGGCTGGTCGGGGGCCCCCGCCCGGCTCGCCGAGGTCGTGCTGGTGCTGGCCCTGCTGGTGGTGGTGCTGGAGCTGGTGGGGGTCGTCGGGCTCTACCGCCCCGGCTGGGTGCTGGCCGCCGCGATCCTGGCCGGGGTGGGGGTCGGCCTGGCCGCATCGCCGGCGGGCGCACGCGGAATCGAGTTGCCTTCGCCGGCGGTCGCCCCCGTGGCGCTCGGGGTCGCCGTCGCGGCCGGCCTGCTGGTCACCGCGCACTGGGCGATGCCGACCCAGGTCGGGCTGGACATCGGGATGTACCTGCCGAACACGACCTGGCACAACGCCCCGTTCGCCGCTCGCTTCGTCCAGGACGCCCAGGTCGGCGCCCTGCACATGACCGAGGTGCTGAAGCTGACCGTGTGGTTCTACCCCCAGAACTCCGAGCTGCTGCATTCGGCGGGGATCCTCTTCCTCGGCACGGATTTCCTCTCGCCGTTGATGAACGCCGGCTGGATGGCGCTCTGCCTGCTGGCGGCTTGGAGCTTCGGGCGGCCCTACGCGGCGGGCGCCCTGGCGCTGCTGGGCGCCGCGCTGATCCTGGACGCCGAGATGCTGCTGCTCTACCAGCCGGGGGACGCCAAGAACGACACCGCCGGCCTCTTCTTCCTGCTGGCAGCGGCTGCGGTGCTTGTGAACGGCGAGGCCCAGGCGCGGGCGGCGACCCAGGCGGCCAGGCCGATCGCGGGAGGGGCTCCCGAAGGGGACGCGGCCGTCGCCGAGCCGCCGCGCCGCGGCTTCGTCGCCACCGGCGTCGGCCTGACCCCGATCTTCCCCCGCGGCGCGCTGATCGTGGCGGCCCTCGCCGCAGGGCTGGCGCTCGGCACCAAGCTGAACCTGCTGGCTCCATTCGGATTGCTGACCCTCGGCGTGATCGCCGTCGCTCGGGCCGGGGACCGCGTCCGGACCGCAGCGATCTGGGTCGGCTGCTCGCTGATCACCGGTGGCTTCTGGTTCGCCCGCAACCTGGTCGAGTCCGGCAACCCGCTGCCGTGGGCCGACAAGGGGCCTCTGCCGGGCCCGGAGCAGTTCGACATCGACATCCGCGAGCCGCACACGGTCGCCGACTACCTGACCGACTTCGACGTCATCACCGATTCGTTCGTGCCGGGGCTCCGCGACAGCTTCGGGGTCCTCTGGCCGCTGGTGCTGGCCGCGGTGATCGGGGGCATCGTCGTCGCGATCGTCCGCGGGCGCACCCCGATGCTGCGCATGCTGGGCGTGGTGGCGCTGCTGAGCGGCATCGCCTACCTGTTCACCCCGCTGACCGCCGCGGGGCCGACCGGCGAGCCGAGCGCCTTCGAAGTCAACCTGCGCTACGCCTCTCCGGCGCTCGCCCTGGGGATGATGCTGCTGGCCGTCGATCCCTGGCTCGGCCGCGAGCGCGTCCGGCCCTGGGCCCTGGGCGCGGTCGGCTTGCTGTTCCTGGTCGGACTCGCCAGCGGCGCGGACGACGTCTGGAACGGCGACTACCTGGGCGGCGCGGTCCTGCTCGCGATCTTCCTGGTCGGGGTCCCGGTCGCGCTGACCCTGGCCTCGCGCTGGGGCCTGGACCGCCCGACGGTCGCCGTCGGGGCGGCGCTCGCGATCGGCCTGGTCGTGGGCATCGGCTGGGCCCGCAGCGACGACTACGTCGGGGACCGCTACCAGGCGGCCACCGCGCCCGGCGACTTCCCGGATGGAATCCGCTCGGCGATGGAGGCGTTCGAGGAGGAGGATCCGCGGGACGCCCGAATCGCCGTGGTCGGGGGTCGCCCGGGCTTCAAGCAGTACGTCTTCTACGGCGACGACCTCTCGAACCACGTCCAGTACGTCGCCCACCGGGGGTCCCACGGCGCCTTCACCCCGATCGCGACCGACCCCGAGGACAGCGAGGACATCGCGGCCTGCGAGGAGTGGCTGACCGCGCTCAACGACGGCGACTACGACTACGTCGTCATCGGCCCGGACCAGCGCACCCAGGGCCTCTCGCCGGTGGAGGCCGTCTGGACGGACCGCGACCCGGCCGCCGAGCGGCTGCTCGAGGACGACCTCACCTTCGTCTTCGCGCTTGACGGCGAGCTCGACCCGGCCGGTTGCGCATCCCGTCCGCGAGGCTGACGTCTTGAGCTTCGGGGCGTACCTGACAGGCGTCCTCGGCCTCGCCGCGATCGCCGTAGCGATGGGCCTGGTGGCGGTGCGGATCCGCGGCAGGCTGCTGCCGGGCTGGGATGGCGCTCCGGCGCGCCTGGCCGAGGCGGTGATCGGCCTCTCGGCCCTGACGCTCCTGTTCCAGCTGCTCGGCGCGATCGGGTTGTTCGAGCCGGCGGTGCTGGTCGGGGCCTCGATCGCGGCGGGGGCCGGGGTCTGGCTCGGCGTCCCGCGCCCCGCCGACACCACCCCCGCGGTCCCTCCCTCCCCTCGGGTCCCGCCCCTGCAGATGGCGATCGCGCTGGCGGTCGCCGCGTTCCTGGCTGCCCATTGGGCGACTGGCCTTCAGGACGTCTGGGCCCGGGGGATGCTGACCTTCGACACGCTCTGGTACCACGGGCCGTTCGCGGCGCGGATCGCCGAGGAGGGCTCGCTCTGGGGCCTGCACTTCACCGACCCGCTCTACCTCAACTGGTTCTATCCCGAGAACTCCGAGCTGCTGCACGCGACGGGGATCTCGCTGCTGGACCGCGACCTGTTCTCGCCGCTGGTGAACTTCGGCTGGCTCGGCGTCGCCCTGCTGGCGGCCTGGTGCGTCGGGCGGCCCTACGGGGTCGCCCCCCTGTCGCTGGTCGCCGTCGCGCTGACGCTCGACATCGGGCCGATGGTGCCGCGCGAGGCCGGCACCCCCGCCAACGACATCGCGCCGGTGGCGCTGCTGCTTGCCGCCGCCGCGGTCCTGATCAACGCCGCGGCGCAGGCCAGGGGCGCCACCGCGGCGGCGCGGACCTTCCATTCGGGCGGCCCGCCCCTGCGCGGGCTGCTGCCGATGGGCGCGCTGCTGGTAGCCGGTCTGGCGATGGGCCTGGCGCTGGGGACGAAGCTGACCATCGCGGGCGGCGTCGCCGCGATGGCCGTCGGCGTGCCTCTGGTCATGCCCCCGGGCGTGCGGCGCAAGGCGACGCTGGTCTTCCTCGGCGGCGTCGCGGCGACCGCCGCCTTCTGGTTCATCCGAAACCTGATCCACTCGGGCAATCCGCTGCCCTGGCTCGGCGAGCTCGGCCCGATCGACCTGCCCGGTCCCGACCGCGGCCTCGAGGGGCGCGACAACTTCACCGTCTCGCACTACCTCTTCGACCCCGACACCTCGGTCTGGAGCCAGTACTTCTTCCGCCCGATCACGAACCTGCTCGGACCCGCCTGGCCGCTGTTCCTGGGCCTCTCCGCGGCCGGTGCGGTGCTCGCGATCGCGCGCCCCCGCACCCCCGTCGTGCGGATGCTGGGCGCGGTCACCGTCGTCGCGGCGATCGCCTACCTGTTCACGCCGCTCACCGCGGCGGGCCCCGAGGGCCAGCCGCTCGCCTTCGGCATCAACCTGCGCTACCTGGTTCCGGCGCTTGCGCTGGGCCTGGCGCTGCTGACCCTGGAGCCGAAGCTCACCCCCGAGCGCTTCCGGCTCCCGCTGCTGGCGGGCGGCGCGCTGGTGATGGTGATCACCTCGAAGTACTCGGACTCCGCGTATATCTGGAGCGAGCCCTTCGCCTCGATCCCGTTCGCCGCGCTGATCGGCCTGATGCTGATCGGGGTCCCCGTCGGCATCGCGCTGCTGGCGCGGCGCGGCGCGGGCCGGGCGATCGCCGCCTCGGCCCTGGCCGCGGTCGTGGTCGTGGCGATCGGCTGGGAGCGCCAGGACGACTACCTGGACTCCCGCTACACGCGGGCCGAGGACTTCCGCTTCCAGCTCGACGAGCTCGCGACCTGGGCCAAGGACACGACCGGGCTGGAGATCGGCGTCGTGGGGACGAGCGGCGCCTACAACCAGTACCTGCTCTACGGGGACGAGCTCTCCAACCGGGTGCAGTACATCGGACGTGAGCTCGACGCCGGCGACTTCCGCTCGCTCGGCGCCGACGGAGGCGCGGGGAAGTGCCCGCAGCTCGTCGAGGCCGTCAACGAGGGCGGCTATGACTACGTCGTCACCACCCCCGAGCTCGACCTCAACGACCCGGCGACAGCCAAGACCTCGCCCGAGCGCGGCTGGCTGAGCGGCACAGAAGGCGCCCAGGAGGTCCTGCGCGAAGGGCGCGTCTCGGTCTTCCGGATCAGCGGGGAGCTGGACCCCGCCGCCTGCGCCCGGCGCCCGGCCCCGCCGAAATGACCGGCACCGGCGAGTATCTGCTGGGGGTGGCGGCCCTGGCCGCGATCGCCGTCGCGATGGCGATCGCGGGCCGGACTCTGCGCCGCGCGCTGTTGCCCGGCTGGACCGGGGCCCCGGCGCTGCTCGCGACCGGCCTGCTGGCGCTCGCGACGCTGGTCGCGATCTCCGAGCTGCTTGGACTCGCCGGCATCCTGGACGGAGTCCTGTTGACGGCCGCCTGCGTGCTGGTCGGCGGCGGCGCGCTGCGCCTGGAGTCGCTCGTGATCCGCGACGAGCCCCGGCGCCGCGGGGCTGACGACGGGCAGCGCGACGCCCCCGCGGTCTCCGATACCGAGCTCTGGGTCGCGGCGGGTATCGCCCTGCTGGTCGCGGTCCAGTGGGCTGGGCCGGCGCTGCTGGCGCTGGACCGGGGCATCTACGGAGGCGACTCGCTCTGGTACCACATGCCGTTCGCGGCTCACATCGCCCAGACGGGGTCGGTCACCGAGCTGCTGTTCACCGACCCGCTGTACCTGAACTGGTTCTACCCGCAGGTCTCCGAGCTGCTGCACGCCGACGGCCTGATGCTGCTCGGCAACGACTTCCTCTCGCCGCTGCTGAACCTCGCCTGGCTTGGCCTGGCCCTATTCGCGGCCTGGTGCTGCGGGCGCCCCTACGGGGCCGGCGCGCCCGCGGTCGCGGCGATGGCGGCGCTGATGTCGGCCAACCTGCTGTTCTCGCGCCAGCCGGGCAACGCCAACAACGACGTGGTCGCGATCGCGCTCCTGATCACCTCGGTCGCGGTCCTGCTGAACGCCCGCCAGGCGACCGCACGCGGCCCGCTCGTCGTCGCCGGGCTCGCGGCCGGACTGGCCCTCGGCACCAAGCTGACGGCCGTCCCCCCGGTCGGCGCGCTCACGATCGGCGTGATCGTGCTGGCGGCACTGGGCGCCTCGCAGGGGCGCGCCTCGCGGGCGCTGCGCGCCGCGGGCGCCTGGCTCGCCGGCCTCGCGGTGGGCGGGGGGCTCTGGTACGCGCGCAACCTGGTCGTCTCGGGCACGCCGTTTCCCTTCGTGGACATCGGCCCCCTGTCAAAACCCGAGGAGCTCCAGGGGCGCGAGCCGTTCTCGATCGCCCACTACCTGACCGACAGCGACGTCTGGGGGCGGTTCTTTCGCCCGGCGCTCGAGGAGCGCCTGGGGGATCTGTGGCCGCTGGTGCTCCTGCTGGCCATCGCCGGCGTCGCGGCCTGGCTCTGGCGCGGCGGCGCCGTCGAGCGGATGCTTGCCGCGGTCGCCCTTGTGGCGGCGATCGCCTACCTGCTGACGCCGCTGGGGGCCTCCGGCCCCGAGGGCTCCCCGGTCGGCTTCAGGCTCAACATCCGCTACCTCGCGCCCGGCCTGGCGCTGGCCCTGGTCCTGGCTGCAATCCCGCCGCCGCTGGGCAGGCGCCGGGACGCTTGGCGGATCGGCGCGCTGGCGGTGTTCGGTGGCCTGACGGCGCTGAACGCGCTCGCGCTGGAGCCGATCGACACCGATCGGGTGCCCGGCGCCCTGCTCCTGGCGCTCGCCGTCGTCGCCGCTCCGGTCACGATCGTCATCCTCGCGCGCCGCGGCGTCTCCAGGACCGCGCTGGCCGTCGCGGGCCTGTGCGCGGCGATCCTGCTCGCCGGCCTGGGCCGGGCTGCGCAGGAGGACTATCTGGAGCTTCGCTATTCCTCGCTCGCGCCCGACTATCCGCGCGACGAGCAGCCCGCGGTCGAGCTGGGCCAGGGCCTCGGAACCGCGTACGACTGGGCTCGCGGTGTCGAGGACGCCCGCATCGGCCTGGCCGGAACCACGGGCGCCCTCTTCCAGTACGGCCTCTGGGGCCTCGACTCCTCGAACGAGGTCCGCTACATCGGCGAGCGCGGCGAGCGCGGCGCGTTCTTCGAATACGACCGCTGCGCCGACTGGCTCGCTGCGGTCAATGCCGCGGGCTACGACTACCTGGTCACCACCCCCGCCTACGATCAGGACGACCCCGAGGCGGCCGGCGCCCCGATCGAGGCCACCTGGCTCGAGAAGGCCCCGGGCCTGCGGGGGATCGGGACCCCGCTCGTCAGCGTCTGGGACCTGACGGGCCCAATTCCCGCTTCGGCCTGCGCCGGCGCTCCTGACCGCGGCGGCGCGCCCGAGGGCGCCCCGGCCGAGTAGCCGGGCGCTGCGCTGGCTGGCGGAGCCTGGCGGCTTCATCCCCCAACCGACCGACCCGGGCTGCTACTTCTATGCGCGTGAGCTACTCGCTCGACAACGCGCTCTATGAGTGGGAGGAGGGGGACCGCAGGCTGCGCGAGCTCTCGGCCGAGCGTCGCGCGGCCGCGCGGCTGGCGCGCGCGACCACCGCGGTCCGGGATGAGCTGCGCCGGCGCATCGGACCGACGTTCTCGGCGGCCGAGCTGGCCGACCTCTACGCCCAGGGCACCGACTGGGCGCTGGAGGCGGTCCGCTGGGCGATGCCGGCGGAGGCAGCCGACCTGGACCCGCAGGCCGTCGTTGACGGCGCCTTCTACAGCTACCTCCGCGGCGCCAGCGACTACTCCGGCGGTCGCGTCGTCTTCGACTGACGACGCTAGTCGTCGGCGCGCTCGAGCACGATGCGCTCGGGCTCGATCGTGACCTTCAGCGCCCGCACCTCGGCCCAGTGCTCGGTGTAGGCCGGATCGTCGCGGACGGCCGGGTCGAGCCACAGGCCGTAGCCGTCCTTCTCGCCGTGGTCGAAGGTCGCCTCCAGGTCCTTTCTGCGGCCGCGACCCCTACCCCGACCGCCGCGCCGGCGGCGGCGTTTCGGCTTCGCCTGCTCGGTGGCCTTGCCGTCCTCGTCGTCGCCGCCCTCCTCGTCCTCCTCCTCGTCCGGGGAGCCGGGGTCGTCCAGCTCGGCCTCGATCTCGGCTTCGATCTCGTCGCGGAGGTCGATGTCGGATGCGGGCTCCTCGCCCTCCGGATCCAGCCCATGGCGACGGCGGAAGTCCTTCAGCTGTGAGGCCGAGACCTCCAACTGGTGGGCGATCCAGGCGTCGGTCCGCCCCTGGCGCACCCAGGCGCGGATCTGGTTCAGCTGCGGCTTCAGTGACTTGCGGGCCATCCGGCGGCGGACTCTAGATGATCGGCTCCCCCCGAATGCCGCCTGCCACGGTGCGCAAGGCGGGCGTGGGGGCCGGGGGGAACCGGCGCATTCGGGAGAAGCATCCGGTATCAACTTACTTCTGGGTATGGGTCAGGCAAGGGACCAGACCGTGCCCGGGGGTATGTGTCCGTTCCACAGTGGAGGCGTCGATGCTCGTACTGACAAGGAAGCCGGCCCAGAGCGTCATGATCGGCGACGGCATAGAGGTTCAGGTTCTCTCCGTGTCGGGGGAGAAGGTCCGCCTGGGCATCACGGCCCCTCGCGACGTCTCGATCTTCCGCGAAGAGGTGCTGGAGCGCATCCAGGCGGACGAGGGCGATTCGGGCGGCAATGGCAAGGGCACCGTGGACCGCAGCTCCGGGCGGAGTGACGCAGAGGGCGTCGCGCTGAAGCGACTCCGCCGGGCGGGGTCGCGGTCTTCCGGCTAGGCCATCAGCCAGGCGAGGACCTCGAACATGACCACGACCACGGTCAGGACCGTGATCGTCAGCGCCACCAGGAGCACGCTGAATCGGACCTTGCCCTTGGACTCCGTGCGCTGAATGCGGCGAGCGCGAGAGCGATTGGCCGCGCGCGTGCGTAGTTGCTCGCGACGGCGCTTCTCGAGCGCCATCTCCTGTTCGAAGGCAAGCTCGATCTGAGCCATGCTCTGTCGCATTCGCATCTGTGCCATGGGACGTGTCCCCGCCAAACGTTAGGGGTCGCTCAAACTAGCAGACCCCCCAGAGCCCGATGCCGGCCCGCCCCGCCGCTCTCTCCAGCCTCTCCAGCAGCGGCGCGCGCTCGTCGTTGGGCGCGATCGTCAGCGTCCGGGCGTAGCCGCGGCGCACCAGCTCCGCGTTGACGAACACCTCGCGACCCCCCTGCGAGGGTGCGAAAACGAAGGCGAGCAGCCGTCCGTAGTCATCGCGCCGCTCGGGGCCCAGGCGCAGCCGGACGATGCGGCCGGCGACCATGCCCTCGTTCGCCGCCGCAGCGCGGCGCCCGAAGCACTCCAGCGGCCCCGAGGGCACCGACTCGGGGGTGTCGACGCCGATGTAGCGCACCCGCTCCTCGCGACCGCCGTTCAGCCGGACGGCGATCGTGTCGCCGTCGATCACCTCTGTGACGCGCGCGCTCAGGGCATCGGGCCCGCCGCCCGGGCCGCCGCCGGAGCTCGAGCCGCCGTGCGACCCGGCGGTCGCGGCCGCGATCGCGGCGCCCGCCAGCAGCGGACCCTTCCACCAACCCCGCCTGCGCGCGCGCGACCAACGAGTCACCCCACCCTGAGGCGGGGCGGGGCCTTCCTATGCCCTGCTGGACCGAGCGGGATCCGAGCTAGGGGATCCGGTGCACGGTGGAGACCAACGTCTCCTTGATCTGGCCGATGATCTCCAGCGCCTCGCTCCACTCGCGCTGCCAGACGTTGCGGCCGAAGATCACGCCAGAGCCCCCGGCCTCGGCGATCATCTTGGTGTGCTCGATGACCGTTTCGTCGTCGGTCTTGGAGCCGCCCGAGAGCACCACCAGCGCGCGGCCCGCCGAGGCGACGCAGTGCTCGATCGCCTCCTGCTGGCTCACCTCCATCTCGTTGTAGGGCGCCGGCGAGTCCTTGTCGGTGTCGGGGTTCAGCTTCGGCATGTTCAGCTTGACCACGTCCGCGCCCATCTCCATCGCCATCCGCGCGGCGTAGTCGATCGCGTAGAGGGAGTCGCGACCCCCCTTTTCCTGGATCGCCGAGCCACGCGGATAGGCCCAGATCACGAGGGGCATCCCGTAGCGGTCGCAGTCCTCGCGCACACCCCTCAACTGGTGCAGGTCCTCGCCCTGGCGCGGCGAGCCCAGGTACATCGTGTAGCCGACCGCATCGGCGCCCAGGCGCACGGCGTCCTCGACCGAGGCGTTGGTGGTCGAGAAGGCGTCGTCGTCCGGCGGCACGTCGGTCTTGCCGTTGACCTTCAGGATCAGAGGCACCTGGCCCGCGTAGTCGGGGTAGTACTTCTCGGCCAGGCCGATCTGGCAGGCCAGCGCGGAGTAGCCGGCCTCGGCGGCCAGGCGGAACTGGTACTCGGGGTCCTTCGAGGCGGGGTTGGGGAAGAAGTCCCGGGGGCCGTGCTCGATGCCCTGGTCGATCGGCAGCAGCAGCAGGGTCCCGTTCCCGGGCCCGAACTCGAACAGCAGCCTGCGCAGGCGCGCTCGCTTGCCCGCGGGCAGCACGGAGAGCAGCGACTTCTGTTCGGCGGACGTCTTCACTTCCATCTTCTCGATTACCTCCTGGCTCGGCCGGGGTGGCCTGGATCGGCTCCGAGAGAGTATTGCCGATGGTCTCTGGTGCCGCAGCGGCACAGGCGGGATACGATCGCTGCGAGCGTGCTCGATCACAACTTCAGCGGGACGCCCTTCACCCTCGGAGTCGAGGAGGAGCTGATGATCTGCGACGCCGACTCGCTGGAGCTGGCGCAGGGCATCGAGCGCATCCTCGAGGCGATCCCCGACGACATCAAGGGCTACGTCAAGCCCGAGCTGCACCAGTCGGTGCTGGAGGTGGCGACGCTTCCCTGCCGGGACGTGGCCGAGGCCGACGGCCAGCTCCGCGAGCTGCGCCGCACCGTCCGCGGCGTCGCCGAGGGAATGGGGATGGTGATCGGGGCCGCGGCCACCCATCCCTCCGCTCTGTATGAGGATCAGGCCATCGTCGAGCGCCAGCGCTACCTGGACCTGATCGGGGAGCTTCGCTGGATCGCCCAGCGCGAGCTCATCTTCGGCACGCACATTCATGTCGGCATCGACGACGCCGAGAAGGCGATCTACGTGGCCGACGGCATCCGGAGCTATCTGCCGCTGCTGCTGGGGATGTCGTCGAACTCCCCGTTCTGGCGCGGAAGGGCGACGGGCATGATGTCCTCGCGCACGCCGGTCTTCCGCACCTTCCCCCGCGTCGGCGTGCCGCCCTACTACGGGAGCTGGGGCATCTACTCGCACCGCGTGGAGCTGATGATGCGCGGGGGCGCGATCGAGGACTACACCTATCTGTGGTGGGACGTGCGGCCGCACCCCAACCTGGGAACCGTGGAGCTGCGCGTGTTCGACCAGCAGACGCGGGTCGACATCACCATCGGGTTCGCCGCGCTCACACAGTCGCTCGCGCACCGGCTCGCGACCCGCTACGACGACGGCGTACCGAGCGTCGAGCATCCCTGGGAGCTGATCGACGACAACAAGGTCCGCGCCGCCCTGGTCGGCATCGAGGGGCGGCTGATCGACTTCGACCGCGGCATCGAGCTGGAGGGCGCCGAGATGACCCGGGGGGTGATCGACGACCTGCGCGAGCACGCCGAGCAGCTGGGCTGCGAGCGCGAGCTGGCCGGCCTCAGCGAGCTGATCGACCGGGGGACGGGCGCCCGGCGCCAGCTCGACTGGTTCGCAGAGCACGGCGACATCCGCGGCCTGATGTGCGAGATCGTCGAGGCCAGCGCGCCGTAAACGGCCCGGATTAGGATCGTTCCCGAACCAGTATTTAGTACGCTAATTCGGAAATCGAACTAAGCTCCTTGCAGGACCCAGGGGAAAGTACGAAAATAGAAGTCATGGCCAACGAACGGCCGATGCCGGCCGCCTTGGACCTTCTGGGGCGACGCTGGGCCCTGCGCCTGGTTTGGGAGCTGCGCCGCGACGCGATCGCCTTCTCCGAGCTTCGCTCGCGCGTACGGATCAGCCCCTCTGTCCTCAGCACACGCCTCGGCGAGCTCTCCGAGGCGGGTGTGCTCGAGCGGGACGCGAGCCGCCGCTACACCCTCACCGGCCGCGGGCGCGAGCTCGCCCGCCTGCTCTATGAGATCAACCGCTGGGCCGAGAGCGGTGAGACCCCCGGGGTATCCTCGCAGCGTGAACGCGCCTGAGCTCAGCGTCGTCTGCCGGGAGTGCGGGGAGGAGGTCAGCCCCTACGTCACGGAGTGCCCCTACTGCGGCGCCAGGCTCCGCAAGCGGGCGCCCAAGCTCGAGCGCCACGGCGACGAGCTGCAGCCACGGGAGTCGCGCCGCACCCGCAAGCGCCGGGAGCGCGCCGAGCGCCGCGGGCGGATGGCCGAGACCCGGGCGGCTCTGGGCGAGGGCGAGCGGCCCTATGGCGTCATCGCCGCGATCCTGCTGCCGGCGGTGCTGGTGATCGTGCAGCGGGCGGCCGACCTGCCGATCAGCGACTTCGGCGCCATCGTCGGGCCGGTGGGCGGCGACTGGTGGCGCTACCTGGCCGCGCCCTTCGTCTACCCGGACGTGCCCTACCTGTTCGTCTGCGCGGTGGGGATCGCGATCTTCGGCTCGGCGGTCGAGCGCCGCCTGGGCACCCTCGCGACCCTGGTCCTGATGGTCGCCTGCGGCGGCCTCGGCATGCTGGCCGCCGACGGCATCGAGTCGGCCCTCGCGGGCGAGGGCAACATCCTGCTCGCGGCGGGCGGCAACGGCGTCGCCCTCGGCATGCTCGGGGCCTGGGCGGTGCTGAAGGCCGCCGAGCTGCGGGCGAACCCCGACGAGGACGTCGAGGTGATCGGCGCCGCGATCTGCGCGGCCGTGTTGATCATGCTGCCCCTGGTGGAGGACTTCGCCAACGTCTTCGCGGGGCTCGGGGGCGGGCTGGTCGGCGCCCTGTGTGGATATGCCGCCTCGCTCTCGCGCCGCGAGCGCAGCGCCGAGTGACCCCGCTCGCGTGACCGTCGACAAATTCACCGCGCTGACGCCCCAACTGCACCGCTACGCGGTCGAGCACAGCTCCTTCCGCGACGGGGTCGTCCCGGGGGTCGAGGCGGCCGCGGAGGAGATGGGGGACCTGGCGCTGATGCAGATCGCGGGCGATCAAGCCGCCTTCATGACCATCCTCGTACAGGCGAGCGGCGCCCGGCGCGCCCTGGAGGTGGGCACGTTCCTGGGCTACGGCGCGATCGCGATCGCGCGGGGCCTGCCCGCCGACGGCGAGCTGCTGGTCTGCGAGCTGGAGCAGGAGTACGCCGACCGCGCCCGGGCGCACCTGGATCAGGCGGGCCTGGGCGACCGGGTCGCGTTCCGCGTCGCGCCCGCGATCGAGACGCTGAAGGAGCTGCCGGAGTCCGAGCCGTTCGACTTCGCCTTCGTTGACGCCGACAAGCAGGGCTACGGCGGCTACTACGAGCAGTGCCTGCGCCTGCTGCGCCCCGGCGGCCTGCTGCTGCTGGACAACGTCTTCATGGGGGGCCGCATCCTCGATCCCGACGCCGACGACGAGGCCATGGCCGTGGTGCGCGAGCTCAACGACCGCATCGCCACCGACGAGCGCGTCGACGCTGCGATGCTGGGGATCGCCGACGGCCTCACGGTCGCGCGCAAGCGCTAGCCGGCGATGGCAGTTCCCTCCACCGACGAGCAGTGGGCGCGCCTGGTTCGCGATGGCATGCCACCTTGCTGGGGGCTGCTCGCCGAGGGCTCGGGCGGCTCGGTCTGGGAGCGGGCTGGCGTGTTCGCCTCGATCACGCCGCAGGCGCCCGACCGCTCGATCTTCAACTCGGTCTTCTATGAGGACTCCGGCGAGCTGCTTCGCTCGCTGGACGAGCTCGGGGCCGCCTACGAGGCAGCCGGGGTCAGGGCCTGGACCGTGTGGGTTCCCGAAAAATACGCCGCTGCGGCGAAGGGCCTTGAGCGCAACGGGCACGTCTACGACGGGGCGCCGCGGTACATGGGGATGCCGCTGTCGGACCTGCGCGAGCCGGATGGCGAGCTCGGCTTCGAGGTAGTCGAGCGCGAGGACTACGCCGAGCTGGCGCGGATCAACGAGATCGCCTACGGCTATCCGCCGGGCGCCTACGTCGCCGTCGCCCAGGCGCCGATGCCTGGGATCCGCATCTATTTCGCCGAGCTTGACGGCGAGCCGGTCTCGACGCTGGGGGTCTGGCCGCACCGCTCCGACGCGGTCGTGATCTGGGTCGCGACGCTACCCGAGGCCCGCAACAGGGGCATCGCCGGCCGGCTGATGGCTCACGCTCTAGCCAACGCCCGCGACGACGGCTATGAGACGACGACGCTGCAGTCCTCCGCCCTCGGCCGTCCGGTCTACGAGCGGCTCGGCTACCGGGACGTCGGCGCGGCGCAGCTGTGGGAGAAGCGCCAAGGCTGAGCGGCGGGGTAAGCCTGGGGCCCGCGGGGTATGTTCCGGAGGTGCCCCAGCCCAGGTACTCCGACGAGCGGATCGACGCGGCGATCGACGCCATCTCCCAGCCCGAGGCCTTCAAGGAGGCCGAGCGGGCCGTCGCGCAGGCGGCCCCCAGGTTGCAACTGGTGCTGGCAGAGGCCCTCGACGCGGGCGGCTGGTTCGGCGAGTCACACGACGCGGGCGTGCTCAAGGCCGCCACCACGCCCGATGAGTCCGAGCGCATCGCGTCCGTGCGGACCCTGCTCGCCGAGGAGGCGCGGATGGGCATGATGGTCGGCGTCGCCGTAGGCTGGGCGCTGGCCGAGGAGCTTTCGAAGACGCAAGCCGATCAAGACGAGGAGGACTAGGAGATGCCGGAAGTCGAGTTCGCCGCGAACGGGGACACCGCCAAGGGCTATCTGGCCGAGCCCGAGGGCGAGGGGCCGGGGCTGGTCGTGCTGCAGGAGTGGTGGGGCCTGGACGACAGCGTCCGCCGCATGGTCGATCGCTTCGCCGAGGAGGGCTTCGTCGCCCTCGCCCCCGACCTCTTCCACGGCGAGACCACCGAGCAGCCCGACGAGGCCCAGCAGAAGCTGATGGCGATGAACATGGACGAGGCCGAGAAGGAGATGGCGGGCGCGGTCAAGCAGCTGCTGGCTCATCCCAAGTGCAACGGCCAGGTCGGCTCGGTCGGATTCTGCATGGGGGGTGGGCTCTCGGTCTGGGCCGCCGCCAAGAACCCCGAGATCGGCGCCGCCGTCACCTACTACTACGTGATGCCGCACGGCAAGCCCGACTTCAGCCAGATCGAGGCGCCGGTGCTGGGCCACTTCGGCACCTCCGACGACTTCATCTCGGTCGAGGACTCGAAGGCGCTAGAGGCCGAGCTACAGGAGGCGGGCGTCGAGGCCGCGTTCGAGTACTACGAGGACGCCGGCCACGCCTTCGCCAACGACCACGACCGGCTCGGCACCTACGACGAGGGCCACGCCAAGGCGGCGTGGGAGAAGACGGTCGGGTTCCTCAAGAAGCACCTGGGCTAGTCGGCCTGCGAACCGCGCCTGAACCAGACCGAGCGGTCCCTCCAGTCGTGGACGACCATGGCGCCGCCCGCGAGCAGGTACGCGAGGCCGCGGGGGTTGCGCCGCGTCGCGAGCTCGGCGACCGCGACTCCCGCGAGGGCTATCCCCGTGACCCCGTGGTGCAGGCGCTGGCCTCCCACCCAGAGGCGCCGCAGCTCCGGGTCAAAGCCCACGATCCGGTTGCCGCGGGTCCAGCCCTGGGTCGTGCGATCCGTTTGCTTGGCCATCCTCACCTCTCTCAGTCCTCCGCCATTCACATCGGCCGCTGGAGGGGTGCCGATCAGCACAAGATTCGGTAACCGGATGGTGAGTCCTCCGCCAGAGCCTTCGGACCGGCGCTCGTAACGGCCGTCGGCACCGGCGATAGACTGGCTGACCAGCCAGTCACCCATAAGCCGGGGCCCCTCCGCTTCGCGTCCGGGGCCCCTTAGCGAGAGGAGCAGCACCGTGGAGGCCAAGGAGGCGACCCCCAAGGCACCGTCGCGCACCGGGCGCGAGGACTTTCAGGCGACATCGGACCCGGCGCTGCAGTCGGCCGGCGGCGGGCAGGTGAAGCTGCTCGGCTATGACGAGCTCTATGGGCTCTGGGAGCGCCAGCAGTGGCTGACCCAGGACCTCGACTTCAGCCAGGACCGCACCGACTGGCACCAGCGGATCCCCGAGGAGGAGCGCTTCCAGCGCCTCTACGGGCTCTCCAGCTTCTTCATCGGCGAGCAGAAGGTCGCCGACGAGCTCGGCCCGATGATGCGGGCTGCGCCCCAGGAGAACCAGCGCATCTTCTTGGCGACCCAGATCGCCGACGAGGCGCGGCACGTCCGCTTCTTCGACACGTTCTTCGAGCAGGTCGGGGTGCTCGAGGGCGCCGAGGAGCTGAAGCAACGGCTGGACGCGCTCGAGGAGCACCTGAACCCGGCCTTTAACACCCTCTTCGACGAGCTACTGCGCTCGCGGGTGGACCGCTTGGCCGAGGAGCCCGGCGACCAGAAGGCCCTGATCGAGGCGGTGACGCTCTACCACATGGTCATCGAGGGGATGCTCGCCCTCACCGGGCAGCACTTCATCATCGACTACAACGAGCGCGAGGGCACGCTGCCCGGCTTCGTCGAGGGCTTCTCCAACGTCGCCCGCGACGAGCACCGGCACATCGCCTTCGGCGTGCGCTTCCTCACCGACATGGTCCAGGAGGACGACGCGAACCGCGCCGTGATCCAGGGGATGCTCGAAGAGGCCATCCCGGTCGCCGACAAGGTGATCGACCCGCCGTGGGCCGACGAGGAGAGCTGGGACCTGTTCGGCGTCAGCCAGGAGGAGACGCACGCATTCGCGGCGACCTGCCTGTCGCGGCGCCTGAAGGTGATCGGCCTGGTCTAGGGGCCGGCTACTTCTTTGAGCCGGAGCGCTTCGCCGCCGGCCGCTTCACGGCGGCGGGACCCTTCGCTTTGGCCGGCCGCTTGGGGCGCGGCTTGACCGCGGGCTGAGCCGGCTCGGGCGTCTGCTCGATGCCGGTCGTCGAGGTCCCGGGCGAGGTGCAGGTGGCGTCCTGGACGCCATCCCCGTCGGCATCGCACGTGCCCTCGAGGCCGGTGCCGACCGGTGCGGTCTCGCCCGTGCCCTTGGCCTCACCGTCAGAGTCCGCGACCGCGTCCTTCTTGTGCTTGGGCCCGCCGTCGGCCTCAAGGCCGCCGGTGAGCCCGTCGGGGCTGTCGCCCTCGTCGGCGGGAACCGGCTCGACGACTACCTCTTCGCCCGTGTCCGGCGCGGGGGCGGGGGCGGGGGCGGGGGCGGGGGAAGGAGTCGCCTCGGCGGGGGCCGTCGGGATTGCGGCAAGCGGCGCCGGAGCGGCCTTGGCGGCCTTCGCGATCTTGGGAGAGGAGTCCTTGTCGGCCTTGTCGGCGGTGACGTGCTTGATCTCGGCCGCGCCGGCGGTCAGCAGGGCGGCCGTGGCCAGCCCGGCCGCGGCCTTGGTGCCGATCGCCGCGCCGACGGCACCCGCGGCGCCTCCGGCCGCGCCGCCGCCCACAGCGGCCGCGCCGCCCACGGCAGCGCCGGTCGCAGCAGCGCCGCCGCCCGCGCCGGCTCCGGCCGCGGCTGCGCCGCCGCCGGCAGCGCCAGCGCCGCCGCCGCTGCCGAGCAGCCCGCTCAGCTTCGCGGCGATCACGCCCTTCAGGGCGAGCAGCGGGCCCGCCGGGAACAGCGCGGCGAGCACCTTGGAATCCTTGCGAAGCTGGCTGCGGAAGTCAGCACAGCCCTCGCAGGCCTTGATGTGGCGGCGTCCCGGCCCGTCGATCTTGGCCAGCCCCTCGGCGGCCTCGGCCAGCTGCACCCGGACGTCGTCGCAGGTGAGGGCGCGCGCCTGGCTCGACTCGGCCAGCGCGATGCGGGCGCGGACGAGCAGCGACTTCACCCCGGGCACCGTGGTGTCCATGGCCTGGGCGATCTCCTCGTAGCTCATCGCGTCGATCTCGCGCAGGAGCAGCGCCGAGCGCTGGGTCTCGGGCAGGTGGCTGACGTCGTCCAGCAGGTTGCGGAACTCCTCGCGGTTCTGCACGCGCTCGAGGGTGGTGACGCCGTTCATGTGCGGCATCGTGTCCATCGTGTCCTGGCCGTCCGCGGTCGGCTTGCGAAGGTGGTTGAGGCAGCGGTTGCGAGCGATCCGATAGAGCCAGGGGCGAACGGCGATCTCGCGCTCGTCGGCGATCATCGCGTTGTAGGCCGCGACGAACACCTCCTGGAGCACGTCCTCGGCGTCCTCGGTCGAGCCCAGCATCTGGCGACAGAAGCCCAGCAGACGCGACTGGTAGCGCTCGACCAGCGCCTCGAAGGCGTGCTGGTGGCCGCGCCGGGTCAGGCTGACGAGCGCGGCGTCCTCCTGGAACCGCAGCAGCGGCGAGCGCCGGGCGAAAAGCCCGCGTCGCTGTGCGTGTGTGAGTGTGGAGGCTTCCACCGGAAAGGGGGCCGAACGGTTCTCTCCCTGCCCTCGCGAACACCGTAACAGGGGGTCAGTTGCGCTTCCGAGGGCCTTAATTCAGCCGAAAGAATGGTCTCAGGGCCGCCTTACCCCGGCCTAAACGAGCCAAACCGCACAAGCCCCGGCTCTAGGCTTGTCCGGCCCGGGTAGACAAACTGGCAAAGTCCGCGGTCTTAAAAGCCGCTGCCCCCTCGGGGGCGTTGCGGGTTCGAGTCCCGCCCCGGGCATGGACACGACGGTCGGGAGTCGCTTCAGGCCTCGAGGTCCTCGACCTTCTCGACGTAGATCGGAGTGGGCGGCGCCTTCAGGCCGGCCTCCTGGAAGATCCCCGGGACCTCGGGATCGGCCATGAAGCCCTCGAAGTCCTCGGGATCCCAGTCGAACAGCGTGAGGACGCGGTTGCCGTCCTCGCGGTTGCGAAAGACCGTCACCCCGCGACTCCCATGCTCTTTGCGCTTCGCCAGGCCCTTGCTCGAGAAGGTGGACCAGAAGCGATCGAAATCCTCGACCTCGACGTTGGACAGGATCATCCCTTCCTCCTCAATGTCGTGGTTGCGAAGCCTCGAGCCTAACGTCACCCGGCACCGCCGCTGCGGCCTATAGTCGCCGTATGGATGTGGTGGTGATCGGAGGGCACGGAAAGGTGGCGCGCAAGCTGCTGGAGATTCTGGCGGCGCGGGGGGATCGCGCCCGCGGGGTGATCCGCAACGCCGAGCAGGCCGGCGAGCTGGAGGCGCTGGGGGCCGAGGCCGTGGTCTGCGACATCGAGCGCGAGGAGCTGACCGACGCGGTCGCCGGCGCTGACGCCGTCGTGTTCGCGGCGGGGGCCGGCCCGGGGAGCGGGCCCGAGCGCAAGGGCACGGTCGACCTCGGTGGGGCGGTGAAGCTGATCGAGGCCTGCGAGGCCCAGGGGATTCGGCGCTACGTGATGGTGAGCTCGATCGGAGCCCACAACCCGGAAGGGGCCGAGGGCGACTTCCGCGTCTACCTCCAGGCCAAGCACGACGCCGACGAGGCTCTTGACCGAAGCGGCCTCGAGGCGACGATCGTGCGACCCGGCAGCCTCAGCGACGACCCTGGGACGGGCAAGGTCGAGATCAGCACCGAGATGGGCCGACGCGGCCCGGTCACGCGCGAGGACGTGGCGGCCGTGCTGGCCGAGGTGCTGGCGGCCGACAACGCGGTCGGCAAGACCTTCGAGCTGTTCGAGGGCGAGACCCCGATCGCCGACGCGGTCCGCGCCCTCTAACGGCTACAGCTTGATGGTGACCGTCTTCGTCTCGAGGTAGGCGTCGAGGTTGGCGTGGCCCTTCTCGCGGCCGATCCCCGAGGCCTTGAAACCGCCGAAGGGAGCCGAGGGGTCGCCCGCCCCCCAGTTGTTGACGTAGACGTTGCCCGCGCGCAAGAGCGCGGCCAGGCGGTGGGCGCTGGAGACGTCGCGGGTCCAGACGCCGGCGGCGAGTCCGTACTCGGTGTCGTTGGCGCGGGCGGCGACCTCCTCGAGGTCGTCGAAGGACATCGCCGCCAGCACGGGACCGAAGATCTCCTCGCGCGCGATCTTCATGTCGTCGGTGACGCCGCTGAACAGCGTCGGCTCGACGAAGTAGCCGCCGTCCGCGTCCTCCGGCACGCCGCCGCCGGCGACAAGCTCGGCGCCATCGGAGTTGCCGGACTCGATGTAGCCGAGCACGCGCTCGTGCTGCTCGGCCGAGACGACCGGGCCCAGCTCGGTGTCCTCGTTGATGCCGGGGCCGACCTTCGCATTCTTGGCGATCTCGGTCAGCCCCTCGATCACCTCGTCGTGCAGCGAGGAGTGAACGAACAGGCGGGAGCCGGCGCTGCAGACCTGGCCGGAGTTCTCATACAGGGCCGCATAGGAGCCCTTCACAGCCTGCTCCAGGTCGGCGTCGGGAAGGATGATGTTGGGGCTCTTGCCACCGAGCTCCAGGGTCAGGCGCTTGATCTGGCCCCCGCACTTGGCGCCGATCTCGCGGCCGACCGCGGTCGAGCCGGTGAAGGCGATCTTGTCGATGCCGGGGTGTTCGACGATCGCGGCGCCGGTGGCGCCGTCGCCGGTGACGATGTTGACGGTGCCGTCGGGGATGCCCGCCTCGGCGATCAGCTCGCCCAGGCGAAGCGCCGTCAGCGGCGTCTGCTCGGCCGGCTTCAGCACGGTCGTGCAGCCGCTCGCCAGCACCGGCGCGATCTTCCAGACGGCCATCAGCAGCGGGTAGTTCCAGGGGATGATCTGCCCGCAGACCCCGACGGGCTCCTTGCGGGTGTAGACGTGGAAGTCCGGCCGCGAGACGGGGAGCGTCTCGCCCTCGATCTTGGTCGGCCAGCCCGCGAAGTAGCGCAGGTGGCCGACGGCCGCTGCCATGTCGCCCTGCGCGTAGGACACCGGCTTGCCGTTGTCAAGCGACTCCAGCTCCGCCAGCTCCGCCAGGTTCGCCTTGATCGCCTCGCCGAGCGCCCAGATGAGGCCGGTCCGCTTCGATGGCGTCAGGCCTCCCCAGGGCCCCTCTAGGGCCTCGCGCGCCGCGGCGACCGCGCGATCGACGTCCTGCGGTCCGCCCTGTGCCACCTCCGTGATCGGCCGGCCGGTCGCCGGGTCGATCGTCTCGAAGCTGGCGCCGTCGGCCGACTCCAGCCATTCGCCCCCGATGAAGTGCCGGCCAGGGCCGCGCTCCAGGAACTCGCGGGCGGGGGCTGAGAGGGCCTGGGTGGTCGCTGTGGCCTCCATCTGTGCCCAGGCTAGCGCGGAGAACACGGCCCCGCCACCGCCGCGGCGCCTCCGAGAGATCGGTCACACCCGCGACCGCCGCCTCAGGGACAATTTCGGTATGACGGGCACGCTGACGTGGATGTACCGGAAGCTCGGGGCCCGCTATCCGGCGGTGTTCGTCACGCTCGAGCTCTCCAGCGCCTTCCTGATCGGCGCCGGAGCCGTCGCCCTGATGGGCTCGTATTACGAGGCCGACAAGGCCGACGTGATGGCGGTGATCGCGATCACCTGCGGGCTGACCGCCGTCGCGCTCGTGATCGTCCTCTCGCGCCTGTTCGGGCGTATCGAGCCGCTCTCGGAGTGGATCGGCGGCCAGCGCAGCCCGGCACAGACCGAGCAGGCCTGGCGGACCGCGGTGGGGCTGCCGCTGGAGTTGATCCGCCGGGACCTCGGCTTCCCGGTGTTCGGGGTGGCGGTTCCTGTCTCGATCGCGGCGGTCCTGCTGTACGACCTCTCCTGGCTCGCCTTCTTCCCGCTGCTGGTCGGGGGACTGATCGCGCTCGGCTACTCGGCGGTCCTCCACTACCTGGCGCTGGAGCTGGCGATGCGGCCGATCCTGTTCGACATCAACGCCGCGCTTGACTCGCCGGTGAAGATCCAGCGCCCGGCCATGCCCCTGCGGTTCAAGCTGCTCGGCTCGCTGCCGCTGATCAACGTGATCACCGGCGTCACCGTCGCGGCGCTGACCTCGGACGGCGGCGGGGTCCAGGCCCTGAGCCTGAACGTGCTGATCGCCCTCTCGGTCGCTTTCCTGATCAGCTTCGAGCTGACGGTCCTGCTGGGCCGCTCGATCCTGCGACCGATCGAGGACCTGGAGGCGGCGACCGAGCGAATCCGCCAGGGCCGCTATGACGAGCACGTCCCCGTGACCACGGCCGACGAGTTCGGGGAGCTCTCCTCGGCCTTCAACCAGATGGTGGACGGGCTGGCCGAGCGCGAGCGGCTGCGCGAGGCCTTCGGCGCCTACCTGGACGAGGAGGTGGCGCGCCACATCATCGGCTCGGACTACGACCCCGAGGGCCACGAGGTCGAGGTCTCGCTGTTGTTCTGCGACGTTCAGGACTTCACCGGGCACTCGTCCGGCGCCTCGGCATCGGAGGTCGTCTCGCGGCTGAACGAGCTGTTCGAGTGCATCGTCCCGATCATCTCGCGCCACCGCGGCCACGTCGACCAGTTCGTCGGCGATGGCCTGCTGGCGGTCTGGGGGGCGCCGGAGCGCACCCAGGACCACGCCGACCGGGCCGTGCAGTGCGCTGTCGAGATCGCGCGCACCGTCAACAGCCGCCGGCCGGGCGGTTTCGAGATCGGGATCGGCGTCAACTCGGGCCCGGTGGTCGCGGGGGCGATCGGCGGCGCCGGGCGCCTGTCCTACAGCGTCATCGGGGACGCGGTCAACCTCTGCTCGCGTGTCGAGGAGAAGACGCGCGAGACGGGCGACTCGGTGCTGATCACCGAGGCGACCCGGACGCTGCTGTCGGAGACGATGGAGGTCGAACCGCGGGGCGAGGTCGAGATCCGCGGCTACAGCGAGCCGATCGAGCTGTACGCGCCGCTGATTCCCGAGGTCGTCAGCCCCGGCGAGCCCGGCCACGATGTCTCCGACCCACTGGCGAGGCCGGCCGACGTTGGGCTGGGGCGCGCCGTCCCTGCCGGCAGCGGCCTCGGCCAGCGCCCGGCGAGCGGCCTTGGCCGTCCCGCATCGGGCGAGCGCGGGCGCAGCACCCTGCCGGGCGCCTAGCCGCTGATCCGGCTCGACTCGCAGCCCTGTGCGGAGTCCAGGGCGTCCAGCACTGCCACGTCCCTGCCCGGGCCGCAGCGGACCTTGTCCGGAACTCCATCGTCCGCCCGGATCAGGTCCTCGCCGCTGGAGCCGCGCAGCGTGTCGCGGCCCGGGCCGCCGAGGATCACGTCGTTCCCTTGGCGGCCCCGCACGCCGTCGTTGCCGCGACCGCCGAGCAGCTCGTCGTTTCCGTAGCCGCCCCGCAGGCGGTCGCCGCCCGCGCCGCCGTCGAGGTGGTCGTCCCCGCGCCCCCCGAAAAGGCAGTCGCGCCCGCGGCGCCCCCGGATGCTGTCGGCGCCGCCCTTGCCGAGAATGCGGTCCCCCTTGGACCCGCCGGCGATCGACTCCCCCTTGCGCCCGCCGCGGCGCCCGCGGGCACAAAGCGCCCCCCTGGACCCGGATGGCGCCGGAGTCCACGTGTAGTCGACGCTGACCCCGGCACCCTGCAGCGAGTCCGACGCGGAGGCCGGCAGCGTGACCGTGAATTCGTAGGTTCGGCGCTCACCGCGGGCGAGGTCCTTGAGACGGGTCACGCCCATCGCCGAGAGCGGGCCGCTGTACACCAGCGATCCTGGGCCGTCGCCGACATCGCGCACCCGCAGGACCAGAGCCGTGAACAGGCGTGCGGCGCCGGCGCCGGGCTGCTCGGCGCCGAGCGACTGCGACAGCTTCAGGCCACCTGGGGCGTCGTGGCCGTTCCGGATCGCCACCAGCCCGGTCTCCGAGCGCCCGGGGGCGAGGTTGGGTGCGCTGAAGATCGCCTGGCCGTTGAGCGAGTTCTCGGCCCTGAACGCCCCGTATCCGCGCAACTCGGCGAACGGGGCCTTGTCCTCTTCGCGAGCGCCGGCAAAACCGAACGCCACTGCGACGCTGAGCGCCGCGGCGGCCACCAGCGACAGGCCAATGCCTCGGACCGGGGGGGACACTCAGAACTCCCTGTCGGCCGCGCCGGTCTCGTTCGCGGCGGTGACGGACATCGGGTTGCCGGCACGGTCGGTGGCTGTCGCCGACGGCGTCCAACTCATCGTCGTGTTGGCCGCGGCGGTGGTCGCGGTGGCGCTCGGCGTGCCGAGGATGATCGTGATCGTCGCTGCCGACTGAGACATCCTCGAGGCAGTGCCGGTGGCGCCGAAGGTGGTGTTGGCGGCGACGTAGCCGTTGCCGCCGAGGCTGACCGAGCCCAGCGGCAGCTGCGTCGTGTTGGTCGCGTTGTAGACCTGAAGCTGGTCCATCCCGCCGGCGGCGTTGTTGTTGATGCGGATGACGACGTTGGTGCTGGCGCCGCTCCAGCCGGAGAGGATGCTGTTCGCGTCCAGCTGCTCGCTGCTGGTGTAAACGATGCGGTCGTTGAGCTCGGGCCGGCCCACGGTCACGCCCGAGTTGTTGGTCGCCTGCACGGTCGTGGCCGTCGGGGCCGTGTTATCCACCGTGACCGAGCCGTTCAGCGTCCTCGTGTTGCCCGCGACGTCGGTCGCCGTGATCACGTAACTCTTGGCGCCGGCGCTCAGTGTCGCGTTCGCGGTCAGCGAGCCGGTGCGGTAGTTGTAGGTCAGCGTCCCGCCCGTGAAGGCGCCGAAGGCGAGCGAGGTGGCGGTGGCGCCGGTGGTGACGTTGTTCGTGTTCGAGCGCACGGTCGAGACGCCGCTCGCCGGGTTGCCGGTGTCGCTCACTTCCGCGTAGACGTAGTAGCTGCCGCCCTGGCGGATGAAGCCGGTGACGCCGCCCGCTGTCTTGCCGATCGCGGTTCGCGCGATCGTCGGCGCTCTGAAATCCGTCGCGGCGGTGATGCTGTTCGTCGGATTGGCGGTGGTCGAGGTGAAGGCGCCGAGGATGCTGCCGCTGACCGTGAGCAGCCCGAACAGCAGCGCGGCCCCGAGCACGGTGGCGGCCGCCCTCATCGGCCTGCTCCGGCGGTCCGGCGCTGGGTGGTGCGCTCGGGAGCCCAGATCCGCAGCAGGCCAAGCGCGCAGAGCAGCAGCGCAGGGACGACGATCAGCCCCAGCTTGCCCGCGGTCGAGCCGATCGCGCCGAGGGCGTAGCCGAGCAGGGGGATGCGATAGGAGACTTGGCCGAGGCTGCCATCAGACGGAGTGCTCCAGCGCTCGAAGGTGTTGTTCGCGTCACCCCGGGTTGTGAAATTGATGACGCCGGCCCGCTCGGAGATGGCTCGGACGCGGTGGGTGATCAGGGCGCCGCTGCCCTCTGGGTCCTCGAAGGTGATGACGTCGCCGACGACGGCGCGCTCAGGGCTGATCGTGCGAGCGATGACGACGTCGCCGGTCTCGATCGCAGGGGACATCGATCCTGAGCGGACCGTGTAGGTGCTCATGCCCAGCGCCATCGGCCCCACCGCCGCGATCAGGACGCAGAAGACGAAGCCCGCGAGGAACCAGCCCGAGGCCGCCGCGAGCTGGATGCGCAGCAGATGCGCGCGCCAGGGAAGCATCAGGGAACCCCGTCCCGGACCCGGAAGTTGATCGCCACATCGACCAGCGCCGCTGCTGCGCGTGTCCCGCTGCTGTGCGCCGGCAGCGACACTGCCACCTCCACCCTTCGCCGGGCCCCGGGGGCCATTGGCAGCGGCTTTCCTGCGGCCGCTGCGAGCTCGCCCAGCGTCCCGCTCGCGAGCCGCACGCCGCCTGCGCTGATCGTGACCCCCAGCGAATCGTCAAGCGAGCGCTGGGAGCCGAGCGCTGCCATCCGGATCATGAGCCGGTCCCCCGTCTGGTTCGTGAGAACGAAGCTGCCGGAGGCCGTACGACCGGCCATCAGCGCCGGCTCGTGCAGGAACTTCTGGGGCCCGGCGGGGGCGACCGCCAGCTCACCGGTCTGGTTCGCGTAGACGCTGACCTCGGCTCCGACCGCTCCCTGGCCGCCGGCGGGGCGGCTGCCTGCGATCAGCGCCAGCGCCAGCGCCGCACCGAGCGCGCAGCCTGTGGCGCGGGCGAACCTGGTTCGAGTTCGTGCGGTCATCGGAGCCCGGCTCCAAGGGGCGGGCCGCCGCCGCGCGTGGCGGCGGCGGCCCGGCCGGAGAGCCCGCTACTGGTTCTGCGCCTCCCAGGTGTAGGTGTGGGTGCCCGTGGTGGCGCCCTGCGCCGTATCGGGCGCCGAGGCCGACAGCTGCACCGTGAACTGGTAGACGACGTTGTCGTTCTGTACCCAGCTCGAGCTCGAGCCCGGGTTGTCGACCAACCCCGTCGCGTAGCTCGAGTGCGTCGCGGCGAAATTCGACAGCGTGTTGTTGAAGATCGCCGCGCCGTCGGCCGTGAAGCCGGTGCAGTTGGGGAACGTGGTCCCGGTCGGCATCGTGCCCGGCGTGACCGTCAGGTTCACGTGCGGGCCAAGCGCGCCGATCGAGCTGCCCGTGTACAGGCGCACGTTCGAGGCCAGCGAGCCGGTGTAGGTGACCCTGATGCAGCGGGTCAGCGTGTCACCCGGCTTCTGGTTGCCGACGCTGTACATGGCCGTGTTCGAATCGTTGTCCGAGATCGCGACCGTGCCGGCCGTGACCTGGTTGCCGGTATTCGAGGTGGTGGCTGAGAAGGCGCCGAAGACGCCCATCCCGACCACCGCGCTCATCACACCGACGAGAAGCAGGGAGAGAAGTCCCTTTTCCTTTGTGCTCATTCCGTCATACCCCCTTTGGGGATCGGGACGGGTCGCCTATCCGGGGCCCGCCGGTGGCAATGTCACATTCGTCGGCATCGGCGGGTCGGGGCCGGATACCTGAAAGCCTGTATTCACCCGCCTGGCCGCCTGACGGACGCATGGTCCATTTGTCGTAACCCGCGGGCAGGCCGTCCCGATAGGCTCGGCTGCATGGCTACGCCCGAAAAGGTCGCGGACAAAGGGCACGCCGAAGCAGCCATGCACGGGGGGCGCCTCGTCGCGCGGGCCATGAAGAGCCGCGGCGTCAGCAAGCTGTTCACGCTCTCGGGCGGGCACCTGTTCTCGGTCTACGACGGCTGCAAGGAAGAGGGCATCGACGTCGTCGACACCCGCCACGAGCAGTCGGCCGCGTTTGCGGCGATCGGCTGGGCGAAGGCCACGCGGGAGCCCGGGGTCTGCGCGCTGACGGCGGGCTGCGGTGTGACCAACGGGATGAGCGCGATCGCCAGCGCCCAGGCCGATGGCGTGCCGCTGACGACGCTGGGCGGGCGGGCGCCCGAGATGCGCTGGGGCTCGGGCTCGCTGCAGGAGATCGATCACGTGCCGTTCGTGGAGCCGCTCGCGAAGTCGGCCGTGACCGCGAAGAGCACGGACGAGATCCCCGAGGTGACGGCGGCGGCGATCGACCTGTCGATGACGCCCCCGCTGGGACCGACCTTCGTCGACTACCCGCTCGACGTCGTCTTCATGGAGGGGCGGGCCGATCCGCCCGAGATCCCCGCGCGGGTGGCCGAGCCTGCGGACGGGGTGGAGGAGGCGGCGAAGCTGCTGGCGGGCGCCGAGCGGCCGGCGATCATGGCCGGCAGCAACGTCTATTGGGGCCGGGCCGAGGGCGAGCTGCGCCAGCTCGCCGAGGCCCTGGGCGCGCCCGTCTTCCTCAACGGGATGGGCCGCGGTTGCATGCCCCCTGACCACGAGCTCTACTTCTCCCGCGCCCGCGGCGCCGGATTGGGCGGCTGCGACGTGGCGCTGGTGATCGGCGTGCCGCTGGACTTCAGGCTCGGCTTCGGCGCTTCGGTCGCCGAGGACGCGAAGCTGATCATGCTCGACCTGGCGCCCAACCGCCTGGAGCGCAACCGCCAGCCCGACCTGGGCCTGGTCGGCGACATCGACGCCAGCCTCGCTGCGATCCGCGAGGCCGCGGACGGCGAGGCTGCCGCAAACCACAGCAAGCGCACCGCGAAGTGGGTCGCCGAGCTCCGTCAGGTGGAGACCGAGAAGCGCGGTGCCGAGGAGGAGGAGCTGAACGACGAGCGCTCGCCGCTTCATCCCATGCGGGTCTACAGGGAGCTCGGCGAGTTCCTCGACCGCGACGCGATCGTGATCGGCGACGGCGGTGACTTCGTCAGCTACGCGGGCCGGGTGTTCCAGACCTGGGAGCCCGGCACGTGGATGGACCCGGGTCCCTACGGCTGCCTCGGGGCCGGCCCGGGGCAGGCGATCGGGGCCAAGCTGGCCCACCCCGAGCGCCAGGTCTGCCTGCTGCTGGGCGACGGCGCCTTCGGCTTCTCGGGAATGGAGTTCGACACCATGGCCCGCCACAAGCTGCCGGTGGTTGCGGTGATGGGCAACAACGGCATCTGGGCGCTGGAGCACCATCCGATGAAGTTCCTCTACGGCTACTCGATCGCCGCCGAGCTGCGGCCCGAGACCCGCTACGACGAGCTCGTGGCGGCGCTGGGCTGCCACGGCGAGCTGGTCCGCGAGCCCGCCGAGCTGCGCCCGGCGCTGGAGCGCGCCTTCGCGTCGGGCAAGCCGGCGCTGGTCAACGTGCTGACCGACCCCGAGGTCGTATATCCGCGGAAGTCCAACCTCGCGTGATGGGCGGCTGATGGCCAAGGCAAAGGCAGCGGTCAAGAAGTGGACGTGCGCCCGCTGCGAGGTGACCGTGGGGATGCCGGTGGGCCCGGACACCCCGAAGCTGCCGGTCGGCTGGGAGCGCAGGGGCCGCAAGCTCTATTGCCTCGCCTGCCGGCGCGAGATGGCCGAGGAGGACAGCGTCGCCGACATCCCCGACGACGCTCCTGCAGCCAAGAGTCAGCAGCTTCGTTCGGCAGCCCGGGTAGAGTTCGAGATCAAGCGCGACCCGAGCCGTCCCGACAACCAGATCGCCCAGGCATGCCGTACCTCGATTCCCGCCGTGAAGAAGGCCAGGGAGCGGCTCGGTCTGCCCGAGCCTCCCCGCAGCGACGACGCCGGCGGCTAGTTCCGCGGCCTCGGCTTACGGTCGCTCTGCTCTCCTGTCTCGCTTTGGCCCTGGCGCTCGCCGCGTGCGGCGGCGATGGCGATGACGGCGACGAGGGCGTGGAGGTTCTACCCGACTCCTCCTGCGCCGAGCTCGAGTACGGCGGCGAGGGCGATCCCGACGTGCTGATCGCCTCAGACCTGCCGATGCAGGGGGACTCTGCGGAACGCTCCGAGCAGATGGTCGAGGCGATCCGGATCGTGCTGGAGGACGCCGAATGGAAGGCGGGCGAGGTGAACGTCGGCTTCCAGGCGTGCGACGACTCGATCGCCTCCACCGGCGAGTGGGACGAGGCGCAGTGCGAGGAGAATGCCAGGGCCTACGCCGCGAACCCCGACGTCGTCGGCGTCGTCGGCACCTACAACTCGGGCTGCGCGGCGATCGAGATCCCGATTCTGAACGAGGCCCCCGACGGCGGCGTCGCGATGGTCTCGCCGGGCAACACCCTGATCTGCCTGACCCAGGACAGCCCCAGCTGCGACCCGGAGGAACCCGACTCCTTTTATCCCTCCGGCACCCGTAACTACGCCAGGGTCGTTCCCAACGACGCTGCGCAGGCCGCGGGGCTGGCCCAGTTCGCGCAGGACCAGGGCTTCGCCAGCCCCTACGTGCTGTTCGCGGACGGGGACCCGACCAGCAGCGGGCAGGCGGACGCGTTCGTCGGCGCGGCACAGGAGCTGGGGCTGGAGGTCTCCGGCCTCGACTTCTGGGATCCCGAGGCGGCCGACTACGAGGACCTGATGGAGCGCGCGGCCGAGGGTTCGCCCGACTCGGTGGTGCTCGCCGGCCTGCTCGACCAGAACGGGGCGAAGCTGATCCAGGACAAGGTGGTCGAGCTCGGCGACAACGAGAGCGTCGCCCTGCTCGCCTTCGACGGGTTCGCCCAGCAG
Organism: uncultured Solirubrobacterales bacterium; assembly: GCA_963813725.1. Taxonomy (GTDB): domain Bacteria; phylum Actinomycetota; class Thermoleophilia; order Solirubrobacterales; family 70-9; genus VGBV01. The sequence goes on along the minus strand of CAWFAI010000006.1, from coordinate 12,097 downwards.
GCGACGATCGACGACGTCGGCCAGGACGCGGCGGGGATGTTCGTCACGGTCCCTGGCCAGACCCCCGGCAGCCTCACGGGGCCGGCCGAGGAGCTGATCAGCGCGCTCGAGTCCGATCTGGGCGGCGAGCCAGTCGAGCTCTTCGCCCCCTACGCCGGTCAGGCGGCCGACGTGCTGCTGACGGCGATGGAGGCCGGCGCCGAGCGCGCCTCGGTCATCGAGGCCCTGTTCGAGACCCAGGTCGAGGACGGGATCATCGGCAGCTTCGAGATCACCGGCACCGGCGACCCCAGCGTCAGCACGATCACGGCGCTCGTCGCCGAGGAGCGCTTCAAGCCGGTCGAGCAGATCACACCCGCGCGGGGCCTGATCGCCGCCGCACGCGGTGACTAGGGACCGGCGCCCCTAGGCCGCGGCGACCAGCTCCAGCACCTCGTCGCCGTGGCGCTCGAGGAAGGCCGGGCCGACGCCGTGGATGCTCGCCAGGCTGGCTCGATCGGTGGGCCGCGAGGCGGCGATGCCTTCCAGGGTGCGGTTGTTCGCCACCGTGTAGGCGGGCTTCCCGGCCGCGGCGCGCAGCCGCCACTCGCGCAGAGACTCGAACAGGGCCTCGCCGTCGGGCGTCAGCTCCGTGACTTCCCCTCCGCCGGAGGTCGCTCGGCCTTCCCCAGCCGGTTTTCTTCTTCTGCGCGCTTGGACCTGGAGCTCCGCCGGGTCCGGCAGCCAGGACTCCGCGTCGCACACATCGCAGCACCGCCCCTGCGGGGCGCCGGGAGTCGCGTCGCCGAAGTGATCCAGCAGCAGCCTGCGGCGGCAGCGGTCCGAGAAGCTGAAGGCCTCGATCGCCCGGTAGGCGCGCCAGGAGCGGTCCCGGGCCGCGCGGCAGACGGCGGCCGCCTGCGAGCGGTCCAGATCGCCGCTCAGCGTCAGCTCCAGGCGGCCGCCCGGGGCCGGCTCGACCGCCAGGGCGCCAGCGCGCTCGGCGATCGCCAGCTTCACGCGCTCCTCATCCAGGCGCGGGTTGTCGATCACCAGCGAGCCGTCCGAGTCAGACAGGGCCGCGAGCCGCTGCGCGTAAGAGGCGACCGCGTCCGGCTCCACTTCGCGCTGCTTGATGAAGCGGACCAGCCGCCCCAAGTCCGAGCGCCCGGCCAGCAGCACCGCGCGTGAGGGCAGGCCGTCGCGGCCCGCGCGCCCGGCCTCCTGGTAGTAGGCCTCGACGCTGGTGGGGATGGCCCAGTGCCAGACCGAGCGCACGTCGGCCTTGTCCACTCCCATGCCGAAGGCGTTGGTCGCGGTGATCACGTCGGCGTCGCCGCTCATGAACCTGTGCTGTGCCGAGGCGCGCTCGTCGGGCTGCATGCCGGCGTGGTAGGACGCGGTGGCCAGGCCGCTCTCGCGCAGCGCGGTGGCGACCTCCTCGGTGTCGCGGCGGGTGCCGCAGTAGACGATCGCCGGCCTGTTGGCCTGGTCCGCCAGGCCGTGCAGGAGCATCGCCAGCTTCCGCGCCTTCGATCCCTGGCCCTCGAAGGTGACGGTGTCGAAGCTGAGGTTGGGCCGGTCGAAGCCCGAGCGCACCATCAGCGGCTCTCGCAGCCCCAGCCGCTGGGAGATCTCTGTCGAGACGACCTGGGTGGCGGTCGCCGTGCAGGCCATCACGGTGGGGCGGCCCAACCGCTCGATCACGCGCGGCAGCCGCAGGTAGTCGGGCCGGAAGTCGTGCCCCCACTCGGAGATGCAGTGGGCCTCGTCGACGGCCAGCAGGTCCACCTCGCGGCTGGAGACGGCGTCCCAGAATCCCGGCGAGGCGAAGCGCTCGGGCGAGCAGTAGACGATGCGGGCGCGGCCGTCGCGGACCTGCGCGTAGGCGTCCCGGGCGACGTCGTCGGGCATGCCCGAGGCGATCATCACCGCCGGATGGCCGCCAGCGGCCAGCCTCTTCCACTGATCGGCCATCAGCGCGATCAGCGGACTGACCACGATCGCGAGCCGCTCCGAGGCCAGGCCGGGCAGCTGGTAACAGAGGCTCTTGCCGCCGCCGGTCGGCATGACCACGAGGGAGTCCCGCCCGGCGAGCGTGGCCTCGACGGTCTCGCGCTGGCCCGGGCGGAACTCGCGATGGCCCAGGTGGGCCAGGAGGGCATCGGGATCCCGCGGGCCGCGGTACTCGTTCGCCGCCGCGGGAAGCCCGGAGTCCACGCCCTCGAGGCCATGAAGCGCGATCTGCGCCTCGGCCTGCTCGGCCGGTTGAGCCCGCCCTCTTCGATCGCCTGATTCCAACCCGTCGCTCCTCCGCTCGTTCAACCCACGGAGGCGACATTCTCGCCCCCGCGTCGGCGGGCAAGAGAGACGCTCTGGGGAAAGGGCCCCAAGAAGCGGAAAGGCCCCCCGGGTTGCGGGAGGCCTTTCCTGAAAGGTCGAACGTGGTTCGGCGGTTAGACCGTCTTCACGCCCGTGGCCGCGGGGCCCTTGGGGCCGTCCTCGGTCTCGTACTCGACCTTGGCGTTCTCGGCGAGGGTCTTGAAGCCCTCACCCTCAATCGAGCTGTGATGGACGAAGACGTCGGCGGAGCCGTCGTCGGGCGTGATGAAGCCATAGCCCTTGTCGTCGCTGAACCACTTCACGGTTCCAGTAGGCACTTACTACCTCCAATATGTGTGCTGCGAACGCGGAGGTCGGAAAAGCACCGACTGCGAGCGCTAGGCACAACCTTGCCGGGTTTCAATACCCGACCGAACGTGCTGACCGTAGCAGCCCAGATCACAAAATGTCCCTGCTAGGGTGGCCGCAGGGACGAGAGACACCCGGGGCACCCCGAGCGCACTCCGTCAGAGCACAGCACAAGGAGGAGTACCGGATGCCCACCGCCACCGCCGAATCGCAGGCGCCCATTGATCGTTCCCCGGTGTCCCCCGACCCCTCGATGGCATCGGCTATCCAGCCGGTCGCCCACGAGACGCGCGACCGGATAATCACCGGCTTCCTCACGATCGCACCGTTCCTGCTGTTGGGCCTTGCCGCCTGGCAGGTCTGGAACAACCTGCTGCACTGGCACGACCTGGTGGTGTTCGCGATCGTCTACATCCCCTGCACCCTGGGGATCACGGTCGGCTTCCACCGCCTGCTCACCCACCGCGCCTTCAAAACCAGCCCCGCGCTCCGGGGGATCTTCGCCGGCCTCGGCTCAGCCGCGATCGAGGGCCCCGTGATCTCATGGGTCGCCGACCACCGCAAGCACCACGCCTTCTCCGACGAGGAGGGCGACCCCCACAGCCCCCACGTCGGGCACGGGGAGGGCGTCTGGGGAGCGTTCAAGGGCTTCTTCCACGCCCACGTCGGCTGGCTCTTCATCCACACCCAGCGCGGCAACAAGAAGCGCTTCGCTCCCGATCTGATCGACGACCCGGTGATCAGCTTCGTCGACCGCACCTTCATCTTCTGGGCGCTGGCCAGCCTCGCCGTTCCCTTCGCGCTCGGTTGGCTGATCGGCGGCACCATCGGCGCGGCGCTGACGGGCCTGCTCTGGGGGGGCGCGGTGCGGATCTTCGTGCTGCACCACGTCACCTACTCGATCAACTCGCTCTGCCACATGTTCGGGAAGCGCGATTTCGAGACCACCGATGAGTCACGCAACCTCGCCTGGCTGGCGCTGCCGAGCATGGGCGAGGCCTGGCACAACAGCCACCACGCATTCCCGACATCGGCCGTGCACGGGCTGCGGCGCACCCAGCTCGATCCCTCGGCCGCGCTGATCTGGACGCTCGAGAAGCTCGGCCTGGTCTGGGACGTGGTCCGGATCTCGCCCGAGCGCCAGCAGGCCAAAGCAGCCGGCTAGCCACCCGCTCTCAGCAGACGTGGATCGGGTCGGCCGAGCGCACGACCTCGAAGGCCGTGCCCGGGATGTCGCGCAGGGGCTCGATGATGTTGTCAGTCCAGCGCTTGTCGGAGGTGCCCGACAGGAACCAGTTGGAGCCGTTGTCGGCGATGAAGGCGCCGTAGCGCTTCAGCGCGACCGCGACCGCCCGAGCGTGCGGGTTGAAGCCCGAGAGGTCGTAGCCGTCATCCAGCCGCAGCCGTAGGCCCATCGGGGGAGCGTCGGGGCTGGAGCTGTCGCCGGCGCAGTGGGATGCGGGGTGGACCCAGGCGTCCCGGGTCGAGCTCACCGTCATCCGCAGCGCGTGGTCGATGCTGCCCGAGGCCGCCTCGTCGAAGCGGATCAGGCCGGGGAAGATCGGCAACCCCGCGGCGTCGGCCGAGGTGAAGCCGTCGGTCCGCAGCGCGGCCGAGCGCAGGTTCCAGATCACGCCGGAGTCGGCGTTCCAATGGGGGCGGGGAGCTTTGCGGAAGAAGCCCCGATAGAGCTCATGGAGCTTGCAGCGCTTTCGGTCGACCACCAGCACGTGGCGGTCTCCGTCTGAGCCCTGCCCGCCCTCGACCAGCGCCTTGAACGGGACGCGGTAGGCGCCGTGGGTGGACTCAGCACCGTAGGCGGTGAAGTTGACCTTGGTCTTCTTCTGCTTGCGGCCGACCACGGCGTAGGGGAACCCGTACTCGCGTTGATAGCCGAAGTCGGGGTGGGTGTCGTCGCCGCCGTGGGCGTTGATGTAGTCGATGATGTCGCCGGAGTTGGGGTCCAGCGGCGCCTGGGAGATGTCCTGGTTCCAGGCGGACTGGTCGCCCACCGAGGGGGCGTTGGCGGCGACGGCCGGCTCGGGGAAGACAGCGCACTTGCCGAGCGAGGGATAGGGACCGCGGGGCAGTGACCTGCCCTTCTTCTTGGCGGCGACCGCGAACGCGCCGCCGGCGATCAGCGCCAGCGCCAGGGCGAGGGCGATCGGCTTCCCCGGCATCCGGCCCATCGGCCGATGCTAGCTGGGGGCGATCTCGTGGTTCGAGCGGAACAGCCCCTTCGGGTCGTACTCGGAGCGAACCCGCCTCAGCCGCTGCAGCGTCTCATCCCCGAACATCTCCGCCGGGTCCAGCTTGTACTCGGCGAAGTTGAGGTAGGCGCCGGCATCGTGCGGGCGAAGCGCCTCCTCGATCTTCTCGATCTGCGCCGCCAGCGCGGCGGCGGCCTGCTCGTCGACCACCATGCCGACGGCGAACGTGCAGATCGAGCCGTTCAGGCTCGCGAGCGCCCCGTGATCGGGGCCGCCGCGGCCCAGCGCGCCGCCGCTGTGGCGCAGCTCGACCGAGATCAGCGGCGAGCCCGAGTCGGGCCCCGCCGCCTCGATCAGCGCGTCGATCGCCGACGCGGGCAGCTCCTCGTAGAGGCGATGACCGCCGAGGCCCGGGACGGGCTCGGGCGGGTCCATGTGCAGGAAGGCGAGCGCAGGCGGAGGCACCATCGCGAAGGTGTCCACGTCGGGCCCCAGCGCGCGCAGCGGCTCCAGCAGCTTTGCGCCCTCTTCCTCGGCTCCGAGGAAGACGGCCTCGACGACGGCGAACTTGCCCCCGCGGACCATCTCCGGGACCTCGGGCATGTCGGGGACCTGGAGGATGCGGGCCAGCGAGCTGAGCTCATCGGGCAAAGAGGGCAGCAGCTCGTTCCAGGCGTGCAGCACCTCCGCCGAGCGCTCCCAAGGGAAGAGCAGCATCCCGGCATAGACCTCGTTCACCGGGAACAGATCGAACTCGAGCGCGGTGACGACGCCGAAGTTGCCGCCGCCGCCGCGGAGCGCCCAGAACAGCTCGGGCTCGTTCTCGTGGTCGACGCGAAGCTCCTCTCCCTCGGCGCTGACGAGCTCGATCGCGGTGACGCTGTTGGACTGCAGGCCGTGCTTTCGCGCGTACCAGCCGAAGCCGCCTCCGAGCGTGTAGCCGGTGATGCCGACCCCGCCCGACGTCCCGTGAAGGGCCGCAAGCCCGTCGGCGGCCGCGGGCTCCAGCACCTCGCCCCAGGTGGTGCCGGAAAGGACGCGGGCGCGGCGCGCGCCGGCGTCGATCTCGACGCCCTTCATCTCGGTGGTCTTCAGCAGCAGGGTGCCGTCCAGCTCGAGCGACACCGCGCCGTGGCCGGTGACCTGCGGCGCGACCCTGAGCCCGTGCTCGGCGGCGAAGCGCACGGCCGTGCTCACGTCCCGTGCGTCGGCGGCGTGGACGACGACGGTGGGCCGCTGGTCAGCCGTCAGGTTGAAGGCAAGCCGGGCGTCGTCCCAATCGGAGTCCTGCGGCGTCGTGACGCGACCGGACAGACTGGTGGCGAGGGCCTCGAACTCGTTCTGCTCAGCGGCCTGCACAGTGATCTCCCCTTCGGTCGAGTTTTCGCGTGACGGGCGAGCCAGCGGCCCCCGTCCGGTTGGCCGCGGCATCTTAGGAGAGCCGCGCCTCGGCCGTCCGCCAGGACCGTCCTGCTACATTAGTTAGTGAGGCTAATCAGATTATCCCGACCCCTGACACCAAACGAACGAGCGAGCCCGACCTGGAGCTGGCCGCAAGGCTGCGGCTGGTGGTCGCGCGCACGGCGCGCAGGCTGCGGCAGGAGGCGGGCAGCTCCCTGGGGCCGGCGCAGGCATCGGCCCTGGCGACGATCGAGCGCCACGGCCCCTTGTCGCCGAGCGAGCTGGCCCAGCGCGAGCGGATCAAGCGGCCGACCGCGACCAAGCTGATCGCGTCGCTCGAGGGGGCCGGTCTGCTCGACCGCGTGGGCGATCCACAGGACGGGCGCAGCTCGATCCTCAGCGCCAGTGCCCAGGGCCGCGCCCTGTTGAGGCGTCTGCGAGCGCGCAAGACCGCTTACCTGGCCGCGCAGCTCCGCGACCTCGACCCGGCCGAGCTGGAGGCGCTCGAGCGCGCCGCCGGCGTGCTCGAGCGGATGCTCGAGGAGGACTCCAGCCTCGAGCATCCCACCATCGAGCAACCCGCCCGGGGGAAGGGCCCGGCGTGACCGAGGCCCTCAGCCGCTCGTTCGTCAGCCTGCGCGTGCCGAACTATCGCCGCTACTTCGCGGGCCAGCTCGTCTCGCTCTCGGGGAACTGGATGCAGACCGTCGCCGAGATCTGGGTGATCCTGACCCTGACCGGAAGCGGGGTCGCCGTCGGCTTCGCGACCGCGCTGCAGTTCCTCCCGATGCTGCTGCTGGGCGCCTTCGGAGGCCTGATCGCCGATCGGATGCCGAAGCGGCGCCTGCTGCTGCTGACCCAGGCCCTACACATGGCCGCGCCGCTGGCGATGCTCGCGCTCGCGCTGACGGTCGGCCTGACCGCCCCGATGGTGTTCGCCCTCGTCTTCGTCCGCGGCTGCGTCAACGCCGTCGACTACCCGACCCGCCAGGCCTTCGTGATGGAGATCGTCGGCGGCGAGCGCGTAGTCAGCGCCGTCAGCCTCAACAGCGTCCTCGTCCATGCAGCCCGCGTGGTCGGTCCGGCGCTGGCGGGCGTGCTGATCGCGACCGTCGGACCCGAGCCCTGCTTCGCGCTCAACGCCCTCAGCTTCGGGTTCATGATCGCGGCGCTCGCGACCATGGACGTCGGCGCGCTGCGCCCCGACGACCCCGTTCCGCGCGAGCCGGGGGCCGTCCGCGCGGCGCTCAGCTACGTGCGCGCGACGCCCGAGCTGTGGATCCCGCTGGCGCTGATGGCGGCGGTGGGAACGCTCGGCTTCAACTTCCAGGCGATCCTGCCTCTGCTTGCCCGCTTCACCTTCGACGGAGGCGCCAGCGCCTACGCCGCGCTCGTCTGCGCGATGGCGGTCGGAGCGATCGCCGGCGCGCTCGCCACGGGGGCGCGCGGCCGGGTCAGCCCGGCGCTGCTGGCGGGCGCCGCGATCGCCTTCGGCGGACTCTCGCTACTGGCGGCCGGGGCGCCGACCATGGCGCTGGAGCTGGTGGCACTGGCCCCGCTGGGCGCCGCGAGCGTGATGCTCGCGGCCAGCGTCAACTCCTCGCTTCAGCTCGCGAGCGACCCGGGCATGCGAGGAAGGGTGATGGCGCTGTACTCGATCGTCTTCCTCGGCTCGACCCCGATCGGCGCCCCGCTGGCGGGCTACCTCTCCGAAGCGCTCGACCCGCGCGCGGCCTTGGTGATGGCCGGGGTCGCCGGCATCGTCGCCGGCCTGCTGGCGCGCCACGCTTTCGGCCGGGTCGCGGCCGACGCGGCCGCAGGCCCCGCGGCGGCCTGACCCGGCGCGCCGCGGCCTGAACCCCCGGCGATTTACGGACTAATACGGATGCGCGCGGCGCCGCGGGGTGGAAAGCTGCCCGCGGATGGTCGATGGGCCAGGGATGGCCCGCTCGACCAGCCTTCGATCTTGGGTATGGGGGTGGGGAGCCGGGGCGGAACGAGAACCGGCCGCCAAGTGAATGGCGGCCGGTCTCTGCAATCGGCCCCGTCAGGACGGGCAGGGGTACGTCTCGGGGGCCTTACTTGGGGGGTATGTTGCGGTCCCAGACGACGGGAGGCGCCTTGCGGCAAACGCCCGGGACCTATGAGCCAGAAGATGGTTTTGGGCGTCCGGCCCAGCACCTGTTCTCCCGGCCCGCGAAGTATCGGCAGAGGTTGGAAGAAAAGGCAATACCAAAAATTCAGGTAATCCAATAATTGGTACGGATGGGCGTGCCTGACGCACGCATTTCGACGCCTCGTCCTAAAAACTGCGGACGCCTGGTGGACGCCTGATCTAACCGCGTGGGATGGCTAGGCGGGCGCGAACGCCGCCGACAGCGCCGAGCCGTGCAGGATGTCCTGCTCGGAGACCTCGATCTCGTCGAGGCTGAACGCCCGCATCACCTGCACCAGGATCACGGCGCCGGCGACGATCGTCGGTGCCCGCCCGGGGTGGAGTCCCGGGACCCGCAAGCGCTCGGCCAGCGGCAGCGAGGCGAGACGCGAGAGCATGTGCTGGATCGTCCGCAATCCCAGGCGATGGCCGTGGACCCGCGAGGGGTCATACGGCTCCAGCTCCTGGTCGATCGCGGCCAGCGAGGTCGGCGTGCCGGCGACGGCGATCGCCATCACCTCGGTGCGCGATCCCCTCGACGCCACCGCGTCGGCGATCAGACCGCGGACATCGTCGGCGAGTTCCTCCAGCTCGTGGGGCTCGGGCGGGTCGGCGGTCAGATGGCGCTCGGACTGCCGGATCGTCCCGGCCTGCAGCGAGGTGTGGAAGTCCACATCGCTGCCGCGGCCGACGATCAGCTCGGTCGAGCCCCCGCCGATGTCGAAGACCAGGATCGTCTCGTCGCCGGCCCGCTGCGCGGTGGCCCCCAGGTAGGTCAGGTGGGCCTCCTCCTCGCCGGTCAGCAACCGGGCGTCAAGGCCGAAACGCTCCCGCAGCTCGGCGATGAAGGCCTCGCCGTTGACGGCATCGCGCACAGCGCTGGTAGCGATCGCCAACACCCGTTCGGCCCCCAGCTCCTCGTAGCGCGCCTTGTAGTCGGCGATCACGCCGCAGACGCCATCCACGGCGTCCGAGCAGAGGTTGCCCGTGTGCTCGACACCGCGCCCGAGGTTGGTCACGGTCGTCCTGCGCTCGACCTCGCGGACCTCGGTCCCCTCGACGTCAGCGATCAGCAAGCGCGTCGAGTTCGTCCCGATGTCGACGACGGCGACCCTCATCGCCGTGGCAGCGCTTCCTTGCGACTCCCACTCACCGCGCGCCACTCTAGCGGTGCTGCTGGTGGACGTGAGGCCCACGACCGACTGTTCGAAGACCAGCGGATGGCCCCCTAGCCCTATATGCATGACGCGTCCCTACCCCGAGCACATCCGCCTCAAACCGCGGCGCGCGCTGCCATCGGCGTCGGCGCCGCGCAGTTCGTTTAGCCTTGCAGGGCTCGTTCATCCGTCCAGGGTGGAGCGAGCTGCTCAAGTTTCCAATTGAGACGATCGGAGTCGCGAAGGATGCGTGGGTCGGGCCAGAAAACGGCTAGGAAGACGGCACCCCCGAGGGCCTCGGGCGACCGCCGGCGCTTTGAACCGTCCGCTCCCGCCCCGACCGAGGTCAACGGAGACGGGGTCGAGGTCAATGGAGACGGGGTCGCGGTCAACGAGGAACAGGCGCAATTCGGCCGCCTGGTCGCCTTCCGCCGCCAGAGGCTCGGGATGAGCCAGGAGGAGCTCGCCGCGCAGATGGGCATCGGCCTGGATGGCGTCGTCCGCATCGAACAGGGTGAGGCGCCGAGCCCGGAGATGAGTGGGCGCCTCGCTCACGCGCTTCGCGGCGAGCCGCCGAGCGGCCTGGCGCGTTGGTCGCTTCCCGCTGGCGGGCTCAGCCTGGAAGCAGCTCGAAGCCGGCTGCGCCGGGACGGCGTTCCCGATTGGCTCGAACCCGGAGGCAGCTCGAAGCCGGCTGCGCCGGGACGGCGTCCCCGCTTGGCTGAGCTGGGAGGCGATTCGGCGCCGGCTCCGATTCGACGCAGCTCCGACCCTGCCGAGCTTCGACGGAGTCCCGACCCGGCTTCGCGCCCTCGGCGGACGCCGGCTCGCGGGCGGCATCGCCATCGCCGCCGCGCTGCTGTTGCTGCTCGCCGCGCTGGTCGGGCCCTTTGGGAGCGACGGCGAGATCTCGAACTTGGATTCGCCATCGGCCGCCCTCTCTCCCTTGGCCGACTACTCGGCGACGCTGGGAGCGGCCGCCCGAGCGGAGGCCCGGCAGGAGAGGCTGGCCGCGGAGAGGCTGGCCGCGAAGAGAGCCGCAGCTGCTGCGGCCGAGCGCAGGCGGGAGGCGAAGGCCGCGGCTGCAGCGCGCCGCGAGCAGGAGGCGAGCGAGGTCGCAAGCACGCCGGAGTCGCCGGTGCGCACCTGTCTTCGTCCCCGCGCCCAGCGGTGGGGGCGGCGGCAGTGGCGGGGGCTCGAGCGCTCCCGCCCCGAAACCCGACGCCGGACACGCCCTCACGCCCGAGGGCTGAACTTAGCCAGGAAATGATTGGGAGGGAAGAGATGCGGGAAATGCACAGGGAGGAACACTGTGAAAGTGACTGGAAACGCACGTAAGAAGCTTGCTGCCGCGGGTTTGGCCGGGCTTGGAATGGCGACGACCCTTGCGTTGATCGGGCCCGTCTCCGCTCCCGCGCAGGGGGGTTTCTTGATTTGCGCCAAGACGAAGAAACCCAACAAGGGCGCGCTGCGGATGCCCGCCAACAGAATCTGCAAGAGCGGTGAGCGGGGCCTGTTCGTGAACCAGACGGGCCCGCAGGGGCCTCCCGGCACCCCGGGCGGGCCTCAGGGTCCACCGGGAATACAGGGGCCGGTCGGCCCACAGGGGCCCCAGGGCCCCCGAAGGGCCCCAAGGACCGCAGGGGCCACAGGGACCCCAGGGACCGACCGGGCGCGACGGGGTCGCAGGGTCCGCCGGGGCCCGCGGGCGCGCCGTGTCCGTTCACGCGGATGATCACCACCACGCGGACGGACCAGTGACGGTGTGCGTCCCCGCGCCCTGAGCGGAGGGGCGTGAGCGAGCGGTCCCCGGGCACCCGTATCGCGATCGTTATCGGCTTGGCCGCCGCGGCTCTGATCGCCGCCTTCCTGCTGCTGAACGATTCCGGCGATTCCGGCGACGACGGCGGTCAGGCCGGCGACGGCCAGCCCGCCCCCGACGCGCAGCCCACGGATGGCCCGGAGGCAGCCAGCGCCGACCAGCTTCGCGCGCTCGCGAGCTCGGTCGAGGATCCGATCTACTGGGCGGGCGAACAGTCGGGTGAGCTCGAGCTGACCGTGGAGCGCGACGGCACGGTCTTCATCCGCTACCTCGCCCCCGGCGTCCCGGTCGGGTCGCGCCGTGTGCCCTCGCTCACGGTCGGAACCTATCCCTACCTCGATGCCGATGGCGCGCTGCGGGCGGTCGCAAAGCAACCGGGGGCGATCACCGAGACGACCCCCGACGGCGGCCTCGTCGTCGCCACCAAGGACAACCCGAGCAACGTCTACATCGCCTACCCGGACTCGGACCAGCAGATCGAGGTCTTCCACCCGGACCCCGCGCGGGCCCTCGAGCTCGCAACATCAGGGGCGATCGTCCCGATCAGCTGATGCGCGGCGCGCTAAAATCGCGTCACCGACGCGGGGTGGAGCAGTCTGGTAGCTCGTCGGGCTCATAACCCGAAGGTCGCGGGTTCGAATCCCGCCCCCGCTACCTCACGAAAGGGCCGCAAATGCGGCCC
>CAWFAI010000005.1:0-97233 GCA_963813725.1 uncultured Solirubrobacterales bacterium | reverse complement strand
GCGCTAATCGGCTCCATTCCGGTATCTGCTGCAAATCAGGGGAATCGGGGCGTGGTGCCGTCACGCTGAATGAGCCCGTTTCCGTGGATTCCGGCGTCACCCGTTAGCAATCCGTTAGCACCGCGGCGGTCACCACCGAGGCTCGCCACCGAAGAAGGTCCAGCACTCCAGGCGCTCACAGGCGTAAATCACGCCTAGCCCGGCGCCAAATGTACTGAGAATGTACCGCCGTGTCGGAGGCTTCTGGTTGTCAAACAGGCACCGGGGCCTCGGCTCATTGGGAGGTCCGACGCCACGACTCGAAGGAGGCCCGAGATGAGGGCTGAGACGAAGAAGAAGCACAAGATGGGTAAGCGATTCGCGATCCTGATCGGCATGGCCGCGACCGGCGTGATGGCGCTCGGGGCGCAGACGGGGGCGGCGGCCTCCGAGGGCGTCGTCAGCTACGGCACGAAGCTGACGATCTACAAGGACGGGGCGCAGTTGCACGGCCAGGTGAGGTCGGGGGTCAGAGAGTGCTGGGAGGGGCGAGAGGTGATCGTGTTCAAGAAGCGGCCCGGGCCGGATCGCAAGCTCGGCGCTACCCGAAGCGGCCCCCAGGCAAAGTCACACAACTGGCGGTTCTGGGTCAAGGGGGCGAACAAGGAGGCGAACGAAAAGGTGCTCCGTGACCTTGACGTGTATGCCCAGGTGACGCCCAAGGTGGGCGATGGGTTCGTGTGCCGCGCCGACACGAGTGGGATGCTCTGGAAGACGTATCCACCGTCCATGCGAACTACGGGGGACCCCGTCGATAGCACCCCGCCGGATCTCCAGGTCTGGGGCCCGAAGAAGCAGCACCCCCAGAAGGATAATTGCCCAGGATGCGTTTCCTCGGCTTGCAGCAACGAGAAGGGTAATTGCGACTTGATGGTCAAGGTGAGCTGTGACGAGGTGTGCACCCTACGCGCCACGGGGAGGCTGACGAACGTCAAGATGGACAAGCTCGACCCGGTCGGCCCCCAGGCCCTTCCCTGGTATTGGTGTCCGCCGACGAACCCAAGCCCCGATGGCAGGCCTTGTCCATACTGGATGAGGGCCGACATGGGGCCGGGGCTGGGGAAGACAGGAGCAGCGCAAGTCCGCGAGGCGCTCGACGAGGGCAAGAACGTCAAGGCGAAGGTCACCGTCCGCGCGACGGATGCGGCCGGGAACGTGGCGACCGCGAAGCGCACGATCACACTCGTCAAGTAGGAACAACCGGGAGTAGGGCGTGGCGTCTGGGAACCTCCCAGGCGCCACGTTTCTTGGAAGCGTGCTCCCGGCCACTGCCCGGCATCGGACCGCTAGTCCCTCGGTGACGGCTCGTCGAGCAGGGCCAGATACCACCGGCGCCGCTGCCCCACCGTGTGGCACCAGTCCAGCTCCCGCCACGGCGACCCTGGCGCTTCGGGATGCCAATCATCGTCACGGACCCGAGCCTCGGGGTCGCGACTCTCATCGAATAGCCGCGCGATCTGCTCAGAGTCGACCGCAATGCGGTCCTCGGGCTTGCGGGCGCCGCGATGCCGGCACCGGGGGCTGCAGAAGACGTGGCCGCGGCGTCGTGGCTGAAACTGGACTCCGCAGTGCAGGCACTCACTCATGGATGTTCAGGCGCGCGCGTTTTTCTCGCGGGAAGCCAATCGGCGGTTTCCAGAGCGGACAGTTCTCGCCTCGCACCCTCCCCCTACGCCGCGGGCCCCCGGACGTTTCGGCGTCGCGGGAGCATTTACTTTGTGACACCATCGTAGACAAGATGGCAGCACAGCGAAAGCTCAATCTGGCCGGACTCGCGGAAGTCGCGGAGGTGCTGCAGGTGACCCGTCGCCACGCGATCCGGCTTACGAGCGAACCCGACTTCCCCGAGCCGGTGGCGCGGCTTCGAGCTACACCGGTCTGGCGACGAGCCGCCGTTGAGCGGTGGGCGAAGGAGCGAAAGGCGAGGGCGAAGAAGCGAAAGGCGAAGCGGAGGAGACGGACGCGGTGACCGTGATGGTCGACGAGGGACGATGACCGACGAGCAGCGCGAGCTATGGGGCGAGGTCGGGGATCCCGACCCGCCCACCGAGGAAGGCCCTCGAAGCCGCCGGGCTGTCGGAGTAGGCTCGCCGCATCCCCTAGAACGGAGGCAACAATGGCCACACCGGAACGTCGCGGCGGCGGCATTGGCGGTATCTCCCTCGGAGGCATCCTCGTAATCATCGGGATCGTGGTGGCGCTGTTCTGGAGCCTCGTGATCGGGCTGATCATCGTGCTGATCGGACTGATCGCCTTCGGAGGCTTCGCCAGGGGCAAGTGGTACTGAGACATCCTCGAACCGCCGGGCTGCGGGAGTAGCCGATGTCGCAGGAGAACGTGGAGAATGTTCGAGCCGGTTACGAGCGGTTCGCGGCCACAGGTGATTTCGCCCCGGTCGCCACGGCCGACTTCGTGTGGGACGTGTCGAACCTCCACTGGCCCGGACAGCAGGTCTACGACGGCGCTGACGGCGCGCGAACCTTCCTCAGAGAGTGGGCGGACGCGTGGGAGGACTGGGAAATGGAGGCAGATTCCTTCCACGACGCGGGCGACAAGGTGGTTGTACTCGTGCGCCAGCGCGCCCGCTCGAAATCGACCGGGATGCCCGTTGAGATGGCCTTCGCCCAGGTCTGGATCATTCGCGATGGCAAGGCCGCCCGGATGGAGATGTATTCCGACCCGGCCGAGGCCCTCGAAGCCGCCGGGCTTGAGGAGTAGGCGATGTCGGAGGAGAACGTGGAGACCCTTCGCCTTGTCTACGAGGCCGCCAGCCGCCAAGACTGGAACGCGGCCTTTGCAGGGCTGGATTCCGACATTGAATGGAAGACCGTTCGTGCCGGGACCCACCATGGCCACGAGGAAGTGAGGCGCTTCGTTGAGGAGATGACTGCGCCGTTCGAGAAGACCGTCTTTGAGCCTGAAGAGTTTTTCGACCGTGACGATCAGATCGTGGTCTTCGTGCGCTTCAAGGCCCGGCCCTCGGGAAGTGACGCGGTCATCGAGAACCGCGTCGGGCACCTCTGGACGATGCGCGAGGGCAAGGCGGTTCGCTGCCAGACGTTCCCCCGGCGCGAGGAGGCCCTCGAAGCCGCCGGGCTTGAGGAGTAGGCGATGTCGCGAGCTGAGCGCATCGCGGAAAACGAGGACTTCTGCCGGGATCTCAACAAGAGCAGGCACGACTGGCTCAGCAGTGGGCTTCAGGTGGCAGGTTTTCGATGCGAGTGCTGGCGGCTCGATTGCGGCGTCCGCATACAACTGTCCAAGCGGGAATGGAAGGAGGTCCGGTCGCGAGCGGAGCGCTTCGCTGTCGCGCCTGGGCATACAGCCACTGACGTTGAACCGGGCGTTGAAGTGGTGGTCAAGGAATACGAGCACTTCTGGATTGTCGAAAAGCGCGGCAAGGCGGGCGACGTAGCCGCAGAGCGGGCGTAGGCGATGTCGGAGGAGAACGTCGATCTGGTACGCGAGTTGACCGAGGCTGCTAACCGACGCGACCTGGACGCCATCGTGGCTCTCCTTAGCCCCGATGTTGTGTGGGAGGTACACCCCGAGCTTCCCGGAACTCAAGAGTCCTATCGCGGGCGAGCGGAAGTGCGTCAGCTGATCACTGAGTTCTTCGAAGTTGGGGAGAGCAACCACACCCAGCTCGAGGAGATCGCCGATCTGAGCGATGGCCGGGTGCTCGCCGAGACCCTCCTCACCGGGCGCGGCAAGAGCAGCGGCGTGCCGGTGGAACTCCACTATTGGCAATTGTTCTCGGCCACGCAGGGCAAGATCGCCAGGCGTCAGGTCTTTATGGACCGGGACGAAGCCCTCGAAGCCGCTGGGCTGTCGGAGTAGGCCGGGCATCAGATCTGACTCCTTCGGCGCGCGCGCTCTGCCAATCGGCGGTTTCCAGAGCGAGAGGTCTCGCCTCGCACCGTCCCCTACGTCGCGGGATACTGAGCGGGCGATGTCGCAAGCGAACGTCGAGGCCGTTCAGCGTGCACTGCAGGCCTGGAACACCGACGATCTTGACGCCTACTTGGCCGAGCTTGATCCCGAGGTCGAGTGGCATCCCTCCATCGAGCCAGCGTTGGAGGGCGGCGAAACCGCCTATCGGGGCCTTGACGGTACGCGTAAGGCCTGGGATGACTATCGCGGCGGAGCATGGGAACGCCTCACGGCTCATGCTCAGGACATTCGCGACCTTGGCGACTCGGTCCTGGTCCTCGGTCATATCGACCTCACCGCCCGGACGACCGGCATCGAGTTCAGCCAGGAGGTCGGATTGCTCATGACATTCCGAGGCGGGAAGATCCTCAGCTCGCATGACTTCCTGAGCCACGCGGAAGCCCTCAAAGCCGCCGGGCTCGAGGAGTGGGCGATGTCGGAGGAGAACGTGGAGTTGGCCCGCCGCGCAGCCGAGGCCTGGAATGAGCACGGCCCGGAGTCCATCAAGCAGTTCTGGGTGGAGGACGGTGAATGGCACGATCCCCCGAACCTCCCCGATTCGCGGGTGGTGCGGGGCAGGGATGCGGTCGCTTCCTACCTGACGGATCAGGCCGGCGCTGTCGGGCAGTTTAAGTTCACAATCGTCGATGTGAGAGCCACGGGTGAGACGGTGGTGCTGCGGAATGAGCTGACCTTGCATGGGCAGGAAAGCGGCATTGACTTTCCCGGTGAGGCCACACAGGTGATCGAGCTCGCGGATGGCAGGATTCAGCGCGTCTTGAATTTCTTTACGTGGGCCGAAGCCCTCGAAGCCGCCGGGCTGTCGGAGTAGGCGATGTCGGAGGAGAACGTGGAGATCGTCCGACGGGCATACGAGCAACTGGCCGAACGCGACCTCCTCGGTGACTGGTCTTGGTTCTTCGAGGAGTTCGCGCACGATGATCTGGAACTGCAGGTCGAACAGATGTACCTCGACGAGACCACTTACCACGGTCGTGAGGGGTTTGCACAGTTCTGGCGTGACTTCTCGTCCGTCTGGGAGGAGTGGCATTTCGACCCCGGAGCGTTCGAGTTCTTTGACGGTGGTGAGCGGGTTGTCGTGTTTGTCCGCGCCGTCGGGAAAGGAAAAGGGAGCGGCGTAGAGGTCACTCGGGACGAGACCCATCTGTGGACAATCCGCGACGGCAGGATGCTGCTGGCGGTGCCCTACGTGGACCGCGACGCGGCCCTTCGAGCCGCCGGGCTTGAGGAGTAGGCGATGTCGGAGGAGAACGTTGCGATTGTGCGCAGAGTGTTCGAGGGGTTTCAGGCGGGCCTCGAGCGAGGCGATCCAGGTGCCGCGTACGACGACACCGACGTCCTCGCCCCCGACGCTGAGTGGATTGCGGTCCGGGACCTGGGCGCAGAGGTGTTCCGGGGTCGGGACGGGTTCATCGAGTTCATGCGCCGCTGGACCGAGGATTTCGAGGACTGGGACATTGAGCTGGAGCGGCTGCTCGACGTCGGCGAGGATCGGGTCGTGGCGGTGTTTCACCAATCGGCGACGGGCAGCGCGAGTGGCGTCCCGGTCGAGCTGAACGTCGCCATCGTCTACGACCTCGAGGGAGGTCGCGTGGTCCGGATGCGTAACTACCTCGATCTCGACGAAGCCCTCGAAGCCGCCGGGCTTGAGGAGTAGGCAATGTCGCAGGAGAACCTCGAGACGGTGCGCCGCGCCTTCGCCGAGTACAACCGAGATGACGTCGAAGGCGCCTTGGAGGAGTGGGCACCCGACGCCGTTTGGGACTGGTCCAACGGCCACGGATTCGATGCGGGCGTTTACCGAGGACGCGACGAAATCCGGGCGTTCTGGCAAGAGCGCCAAGCGGCATGGGAGGAAATTCGGCTTGAGATCGTCGACCTGATGGAGGTCGACGACAACCAGGTGATCGTGGAGAACGTCGGGTACACGCGAGGTCGGGACGGCATCGAGGTAGAGGCTCGAAGCGCGTGGCTGATCAAGTTCCGAGACGGGAAGCAGACCTCGCTCACGCTCTACCAGTCGAAGCAGGAAGCCCTCCAAGCCGCCGGGCCGTCGGAGTAGGCGATGTCGCAGGAGAACGTCGAGCTGGTTCGTCGCGGCCACGAAGCCTTTCGAGAATCCGGCGAAGAGGCGATCTTCGAGTACCTGCACCCCGACATCGATATGACTCCGATAGAGGAACTGCTCGATGCCGGCACGTTCCACGGGCACGACGGCGTTCACCGCTTCTTTCAGACGTTGCGGGAAGCCTTCGGAGACTTCACGTGGGAGCCGCAGGAGTATCTGGATCAGGGCGACCATGTCGTGGTCGCCACGCGTTTCGTCGCCGAGGGGCGCGGCAGTGGCGCCCCCGTGGAAGCGATGATCTACAACGTCTGGACCGTCCGGCAAGGGAAGGCCGTCCGAGTACGCGGCTATGGGAGCCGCTCGGAAGCCCTCGAAGCCGCCGGGCTGTCGGAGTAGGCGATGTCGGAGGAGAACGTCGAGGCTCACAAGCGTGGAGTTGAGGCGATCAACCGCCGTGATATCGAAGCGCTGCTGGAGGAAGTTTCGAGCCAGGATGAGGCGATCAGG
Source organism: uncultured Solirubrobacterales bacterium (assembly GCA_963813725.1). Classification (GTDB taxonomy): domain Bacteria; phylum Actinomycetota; class Thermoleophilia; order Solirubrobacterales; family 70-9; genus VGBV01. The sequence continues at coordinate 90,665 of CAWFAI010000005.1, read as the reverse complement.
CGTACGGAGTCATGGGGGGCCGGTGGCTCTCACCGGCTGCTGCCATGAAGTACGCGGGGGATCAGCCTGACGCGGGGGGTCAGCCTGCCGCTCGGGCGGCGGTCTTGGCCGAGGAACAGGCCGCCAATCCGACTCCGGACGAAGTCAGGGCCATGCATGACCAGCTGCTCAGCTCCTATGCGGGCATCCTGCTGCGGTCCTCGCAGCTTCCGGCGCTTATCCGTCAGGACAGGTGGGGGGCGGAGTCGCGGCGACAAGTTGGCGATCTGGGTCCGGTATGGAGGGGCTTATTCCTCTTGTCGATCCCCTTTGACGCCTTGCTTCGACTCTCGGATTCGATCGCGTTTCGCTTTCTTGTGCTGCCGTTCATCGAGTCTCACATCAACCAACGGTTAAGCCAGCTCGACCGCGCATACCTGTACCTCACCTATGCCAGTCCTGTATCAATAGTCCTTCCGTCTGCGGATTGGCTTGTGGCTGCCCGCGCTCAGGTTCGGGACCTCAATGAGACCCTGAAGCCGTGGACGAGTGTCCGCTCGCTCCTGCGCTTTCTCGGGCCGCCGGTCGTGGGGATCCTGGGAGCTCTCGGGGGCGGGACCATCTACGAAGCGGTCGGGGGCGCTAGCGGCAAGGCGCTATACCAATTGGGATGGGCTGTTATCTCCTTGGCCTTCTACAGCGCGGTCGTTGGAGCAAGTTCCTTTCACTACAAGAGATGGCTCTTTCTTCAACAAACGCCGCATGAGGCCGACGGAACGAGCCTGGAGAACACATACCGAGCCGAGGTAGGGCTTTGGGCCGCGTTGGATCTCCGGCGAAAACCAGAGCCGGCAATAGACGAAATCCTGCATGCGCTTGCGAGCGTCGGTTTCGCCATCTTCCTTGCCCCCGGCGTCGCGGGCTCGCTCGGACTGCGACTCGGAGACTCCCAGCTGATCGCGATTCCGGCCGTGTTCGGGCTTGTTTACGGGGTGCTTGTGTGCGGCTTCCTGGCGGCTGCGCTCGTTTCGCTGAAGGCAGCGGCGATGCGCCAACCGAGGTAGGGAGAACTAACCGGGTCTTGTAAGTAGTCGCCGCGTCCGATGGAGCTCTACGCCAGGCCGAGCGTCGGCTATTGCTCTGGCGAAGACCGGCACGAAGACCGAATCGCGCTCTTGGCCAGGCACCGGCGCAGTATGGCCTCGCTGCCGCATTGCGCGAAGAGCGGCATTGCTGGCTTGGAGCACTAAGCTCGCGCCACGTGCCGGCGACAATCTCCGCACCCCCCGCCGCAACCAAACGGGAGCTCACCGCCCTCCGCCGCCACCTCTCGCGCGAGCTTCCGAAGAAGGCCGATCGCAACCTACTCGTCGCCACCTGGAACATCCGCGAGTTCGGCGGCCTCACCGAGAAGTGGCGCTCGAGCCTGGTGGCTTCTCAGCACCGCTGGCTTGAGGCGCGGCGAAGTGCTCGGGCTGCGCTGGCAGGACCTGAACCCTGAAGCGCGCCGACTGGCGGTTGTGCGGTCGCTGACGCAGCGGGGGAGAGAGCTTGCCCTCGCCGAACCGAAGACGAGGCGCGGGCGTCGCAGCCTCGCGCTCGACCCGCGCACCGTGGCGATCCTCGACGCCCACCGGCGCCGCCAGCTCGAAGAGCGGATCGCGCTCGGCCTCGGACGTCCGGCCGCGGACGGGCTCATATTCACGGACCCGCTCGGCGAGCCGCTGAAGCCGGACTCGTTCAGCCAGATGTTCACCCGCCAGGTCGCCAAGCTCGACCTGCCGAGGCTCAGGCTGCATGACCTAAGGCATTCGGCGGCGAGCTTGATGCTGCAGAGCGGCGCCAACGTGAAGACCGTTTCCGAGCGGCTCGGTCACGCCAGCACCGCGTTCACGATGGACGTCTACGCCGCCAGCGTGCCGGCGCTCGAGGAAGAGACCGCGGCGAAGGTCGCGGCTCTGCTCGATTAGGGCGGCGCGTTAGCAATCGGTTAGCAATCCGGGCCTCGGAGCGTGGGGAAGGGGGCCAGGATTCGGCTCTAGGATGCGACCAGGGCCGGTAGCTCAGCTGGTCAGAGCAGCGGACTCATAATCCGTAGGTCGGTGGTTCGAGTCCACCCCGGCCCATGAAGCACTCTAGGTCGGGCTGCGCGAGCCGACGATGACCGTGGGAGGGCGTCCTGCACGGCCGACCGGCCGGCGCGAGGGGTATCGGCGCCGGCCGGTGGTCCTACAGCGGGCCCTAGCGGCCGAGGGCCGCCAGGATCCGCTTCAGGGAACCGGCCAGATCGGCCGGGACATCGTTCGCGTACAGCGGGCCCATCCGGTCATCGAGCAGGGCCGAGGCCAGGGCCACCCCGCGCAGCGGGAGGGGGCCCTTGCCGCCGAGCAGATCGCCGATCTCGCCCAGTGGCCCGCGGTTGACCCGGACCCTGTCGTAGTGGAACGGCAGCAGCCCGATCTGGCCTTCGCGCTCGTCGGTCAGCCGGGTGTACGTCCCGGCCAGCCGCTTGCGCACCTCGGGCCTGCTGAGCTGATCGGCGCGGAGCGAAAGCTCCTCGCTGTCTAGCGGGCTCGCGCCCACGGCGAGCGCCCTGTCGAGCTTGTGGGCGCGCCCCCGAACGCGAAGGCGCAGCCAGAGCCGGGCCCAGGGCGCGGGTGGCCGCTGCGCCGAGGCCGTGGTGGGGATTGCGATTTCCGAAGACATGTTGACTCCTTTCTGGACGGCCGGGATCGGCCATCCAGCACAGGCTCCCGCGGAAGACGGCCTGCGGCCATGGGGCGAAATGATCATTCGCCCCGGATGGGCTTTACGCATGGACAGACTCACGAGCGTCGGCTCTCACCTCGGTCGTCTTCGCCTCGATGCACGCCAATAGCTCGCGATAGGAATCGCGGAAGGAGTCGACGCCTCGGCGCTCGAGCTCGTCCGTGATCGCGGCAAAGTCGATATCGGTCTCCGCCAGCTCGTCGAGTAGCCGCTGGGCGCTGGTTGCGTCGCGGCCGAGTGACGCGCCGACGTCCCCATGGTCCGCAAAGGCTCGCAGCGTCTTCATCGGGACCGTGCTGATCGCGCCGGGGGCGATCAGCTCCTGGATGTAGCGGACATCGGAGTAGTCGGGGTCTTTCGCGCCGGTGCTCGCCCACAGCGGGCGCTGCGGTGTGGCACCGCGCACCGCGAGGTCCTTCCATCTCGTGGTCTCGAGGGACCGGATGTAGCGCGCGTAGGCGATCTGGGCGTTTGCGATCGCGATTCGCCCGCGCAGTGGCGAGTCGGGCGCGAGCCACGGGTCGACGATCGTGTCGACCCGCGAGACGAAGAAGGACGCCACCGAGGAGATCTCCACGACCGGCTTGCCGACTCCCAGCCGGCGCTCGAGGCCGCTCCAATATGCGTCGATCGCCTGCTCGTAGCGGCGCACCGAGAAGAGCAGAGTGACGTTGACGCTGACGCCGCGCGCCGTCAGCTCTTCAATCGCGGTGATCCCGGCGTCGGTCGCGGCGACCTTGATCAGGAGGTTGGGCACGTTCACTCGATTGCAGACGTCCAGCGCCTGTTTCACGGTCGCATTCGCGTCGTCCGCGAGATCGGGGGTGCACTCAAAGGAGACGAAGCCATCGCGGCCGTCGCTCAGCTCGTAGACCGCGCGCAGGTTGTCGGCGCCGCGGCGGACGTCCTCCAGCGCGAGCTCGAAGAAGATCTCCCGCGGATCGCTCAGGCCCAGATCAAGCACGCGGCGGATCTGGGGGTCATACAGGTCCGAGCGCGTGATCGCCTTGGCGAAGATCGTCGGGTTCGAGGTCGCGCCGGTCACCGCGAGCTCTCGCACATAGCGCATGAACTCGCCGCTGTCGAGCAGCTCTCGGGAGAGGTCGTCAAGCCAGATCGACACCCCGGCGTCCTGGAGGTGCTGCAGGCGGTTCACCATGATCCACCCTCGGATGCCCACGCGCCGAGGACTTCGCGCTCGTCCTCGTCGTCGTCAGCGTCGCCGGGCTCGCTCAGTTCGGCCAGCGGAGTGTCGGGGTCGGCGAGCTCACGCGGATCGAGTCGCCGGCGGGAGGCGATCAGCTCCCGGATCGGGTCGCTTACGTCCCAGACGTTCATGTTCATTCCCGCGACGAGGCGCTGGTCCTCGAGCCAGAAGGCGATGAACTCGCGGGCTCCGACGTCGCCGCGGAAGACGACCTCGTCCCATTCGATCGCGTGGCCGCTGTACTCCATTCCGGTCTCGTACTGGTCGGAGAAGAAATAGGGGATCCGCTCGTAGGGCTCGCTTGCGCCGAGCATGTTCCTGGCGGCGACGGGGCCTTGATGCAGCGCGGTGTCCCAGTGCTCGACGCGGAGGTGGCGTCGGTAGAAGGGATGGCGAACGTTGGCGACGTCACCCGCGGCGTACACGCCCGGGATGCTGCTCTGGAGATACTCGTCGACGACGATGCCGTTGTCGATCCGAAGCCCGGCGCTTTCAAGCAGCCCGGTGCGGGGGGCGACGCCAATGCCGACGACGACGAACCCAGTCTCGATCGAGGCGCCGTCGCGGGTGATCACCCGCTCCACAGAGCCCTGGCCCTCGAAGCGCTCGACCGTCGTCTCGGGCAGGAACTCGACGCCGTGGTCGCGGTGCAGGCCGAGGTAGATCTGCCCGAGCTCGGGTCCCAACACCCGCTCAAGGGGCAGTGAGGCCACCTCGAGCATGGTCACCTCGCATCCCTTTTGGCGAGCCGAGGCGGCGATCTCCGCGCCGATCCAGCCCGAGCCGACCACGACAAGTCCCTGGCTCGATTCGATCCGCTCGCCGATCCGCTTGGAGTCGGCCAACGTCCTCAGGTAGTGGATCCCGTCGAGGTCGGCGCCCTGGACGTCGAGTCGGCGCGGAACCGCGCCAGTCGAGAGTAGGAGGCGGTCGTAGCCGAGGCGGCGGTCGCCTTCCAGCAAGAGCTCCTGAAGGCCGGCGTCGAGACCGGTGACGCGCGTCGAGCACAGGAGCTCGATCGAATGGTCGTCATAGAAGGTCTGGTCATGCACGTAGGGGGCGTCCTCGGCCTCCCCCCGCAGGTAGTCCTTAGACAGGGGCGGGCGCTCGTAGGGGCGCTCGGGCTCATCGCCCACCAGGACGAGGCGACCGTCGAAGCCCTCTTCACGCAGGGTCTCCGCCGCTTTGGCGCCGGCTAGCCCGGCGCCGACGATCACGAATGTCTCAGGCGATGCGACGGTCATCCCTTTCCTTCCTCGGCGGCGATCAGGCCGGTTGATTGCTTTGGCCCCCTGTTTGCGGCCGGGAGGGAGGCGTTCTTGCCTCGGGTGCGATGCAGCCGCCTGAACTCCCTCATCGCGGCCTTGGTCTCGCGGGTTGGCCGTCGCCCCATAGCAGCACGCCGAGGCGTCTGGATGCGTTCGACGCGACGAGTGAAGATCAGAACTCCTGCGGGGCCGATGGTTGCCATGACCCAAATGATCGACTCAGGCGGTCGCTGTGTCGATGGGGCTTTCCACCCATCTCAGCCTCGGAGCACTCGTTCGGGGTCAGGACCCTCGGCTGCAGCCCGAGGAACCGCATATCCGTGACGAGATCGGCCAAGGCGTCGGCAAGGCGATCGCGTCCCAGCTGGACGGATTCCTCGGGCAGTTCCAGCTCGACAAGCCACCCGACCTCGATCTCGGTGTCGGGGAGGCCCTGGGCCAGCCGGGACAGACGGATGATGCCCACGGGCGCGGCCTTCCGGAGTTGGTCGAGCTGACCTTCAAGCCAATCCTCGAGGTCGCCGGTGGGGGCCGGCGTGCACGGGTGGCAGAGGATCGCGATCTTGACCATGGCGCAAGACTCGCAACGGCTGGGTCGCCGGTCCATGGGTGGTAATCCTCATTCGGGCAGGGACGGGCGCTGCAGCGGGCCGCACAGGCGACCGTCTCGCTATTCGAGGAGGAGCGTGCTTTCGTTAGGCGATGACTTCCAGCGCCGAACCCTCCTCCCGGGAGTCGAGATCGATCGCGCGCCGGGCACTTCTTTCAAGCAGTGCGCTGCTCGCCTTGATCTTCGTTCTCCTGGTGGTGACACCCGTTACCGTCAGCCACCCGATCCGCGCCGGCGAGCTCTTGATCTTGGTCTTGGCGTTTGTGGCGATGCTGGCGGTCAACGCGATTCGCGTCCGTCGTGCTTTCGCGCCGCTTCGGACCTTCGCGGCCGAGATGGGTGAGGTCGACTTGCGCCACCCCGAGCGGGCGCGGATCGGTGGCTCAAGCGACAGCGTCGAGCTGGCCGCATTCACGAACGCGTTCAACGCGATGCTCGGCCGCTTGGCCGACGAGCGACGCGCGGGCTCGCGCGCCGCGCTCCTCGCCCAGGAGCGGGAGCGTTTGCGAATCGCTCGGGCCCTTCACGATGAGGCCGGTCAGACCCTGACCGCGGTGGCCCTTGAGATCGAGCGCGCGGCTTCGCAGGGCCCCGCGAGTGAGCGAAAGCGAATGGCCGAACTCGCCGGCGAGCTCCACTCCACGCTCGACGAGATCAGGCGGATCGCCCGCGAGCTGCGCCCCGAGGCGCTCGACGACCTCGGGTTGATCAACGCCCTGATCGCGCTCAGCTCCCGGGCAGCTCGCCAGGGCGGGCTGCGAATCGAGCGTCGGCTCTCCGATGACCTGCCCGATCTCTCCTCAGATCAGGAGTTGGTCCTCTATCGCGTGGCCCAGGAGGCGTTGACGAACGTCCTCCGCCACGCTCAGGCGTCGCATGCCGTGCTCGAGCTGGAGAGTTCGAACGGCGCGATCAACCTGACCGTCAGCGATGACGGAGAGGGGATTCCCGATCGCCCCGAGGACGAGACGATCGGGATCGAGGGCATGCGCGAGCGATCGCTGCTCGCGGGCGGGACCTTGGCGATCGACTCCCAAACCGGGGTCGGAACTACGGTGAAGCTCAGCTTTCCCCTGGAGCGCACCTGATGTCGATTCCTCTGCGCGCCCGCATCCTTCTCGCCGACGACCACGAGCTGGTCCGCAGCGGGCTGAAGCTGATCCTCGACTCTCAGCCGGATTTGGAGGTGGTGGTGGAGGCAAGCGACGGGGAGGAGGCGCTGAAGATCGCGATCAGCGAGGAGCTCGACCTGGCGGTGCTCGACGTGTCGATGCCGCGGCTGACCGGACTCCAGGTTGCCGCCGAGCTTCACAGCCACCGGCCCGAACTGCACACCCTGATGCTGTCGGTTCACGACAACGAGCAGTACTTCTTTGAGGCGCTAAAGGCCGGCGCTTCTGGCTACGTCTTGAAGTCAGAGGCCAACCGCGATCTGATCGAAGCCTGCCGCGGGGCAATGCGCGGCGAGCCGTTTATCTACCCGGCGGCGGCCTCAGCGCTCGTTAAGGACTACCTCGAGCGTGCCCGCCAGGGGGAGGAGACTCCAAGTGACCCGCTGACCCCGCGCGAGCTGGAGGTGATCAAGCTGATCGCTGAGGGCCTGACCAGCGAGGAGGTGGGCGAGACACTTGTGATCGCGAAGAACACCGTTGACCGCCACCGCGACAACATCCTCGAGAAGCTCGGGATGCGAAACCGCGTCGATCTGACGCGGTACGCGATCAAGCGGGGACTGGTCGAGCCCTAGTCACAGAAGGGCTCAGCCATCGTTCAGCAGCTCGACCAGCACCACGGCGTTGTTGTGTTCTTGGTCGCGGGCTGCGTACAGGACCGTCAGCCGACGCCTCGCAGCGCGACGGCGAAGCTCGTCGAGACGTTCGGGATGAGCGGCCAACTCGTGGCGGTAGCGGGTTCGAAACTGCGTGAAACGCGTGGGGACGTGGTCGAACCACGTCCGGAGCTCGTCGCTTGGCGCCAGCTCACGTGCCCATTCATCGAGCTGGGCGCGCTCGCGCGAGACGCCGCGTGGCCACACGTGATCGATCAGGATCCGGTAGCCATCACCACGTTGCGGCTCCTCGTAGATGCGCTTGGCTCGGACCTGGAGGGTCGTCATGCCGCCAATGCTCCCTGCGGCGACGCCGCTGCTCCATGGGTGTAAACGCCCATTCCGACTCGTGCTTCAATCGTCGAAGATGGGCGTCATGAGCAGGCAGAAGCGCATACTTCTCGTCGTGGACCCCACGATCAGCGACGCCCGAGTGGTCCGCCCCTCGGTGCGGGCGGTCGCCGAACGCGAAGCCAGCGAGGTCTACGTGCTTGCCCCTCTCCTGATCACCCGCGTGGAGTGGGTCACGAACGAGGACGATCCTGACGCCGTCGCAGACGCAGAGGAGCGACTGGCCTCGACGCTTCAGCAGCTATACGACCGAGAGATCGAGGCCGAGGGAGCCGTGGGCGACGACACTTCCATAGTGACTGCGATCGGCGACGCGCTCGCCGAGTTTCCGGCTGACGAGATCGTCATCGCCGTCCACAGCGACTACGACCGCCATTGGCGCGAACGAGACCTCGCCGAAAGGATCCGCGCCCACCACTCTCTACCGCTCACAGAGCTGCTCGTGGATGCCGACGGCGCGGCATCGGTCCGAGTCTGACCGCTGCGTGGCCTCCTTGTCGTTTGGCCATAGGTCGGATAATCCCCCGCGAACGAGCGCCCGACTATGGGTGCTTCCCCCCATCCCCGGGCGCGCCACCGGCGGACGGCGGATGCAGCGCCGGCTTCAGCGAGTCGTAGGCCGGGCTTAGCGCATGGATTGAGCACACCAGGCCGCGGTACCGAGAGCTGTAGAGGAGGATGGTCATGATCGCGACGATTTGGATCGCCCCGAGGGCGATGAAGACCACCGCGGGGAGCAGGACCGCATGGATCGTCATCAGGACCGATGCGAGCAGCCAAATGGTGAAGGCGCTGCGGCTGATCCCGGCCGAGCACTGCTCGCGGACCAGGTGGGTGATCTGGGGCAGGTAGGCGTAGCCGGCCAGTGACGCTCCGGTGAGTCCGATCAGCTCACTCATCGCACTCGCCGAGCGCATTCGGCCGCGCCGCGGCCCCTCCACGGCCAACCCAAGCGCGCAGATACGCCCAGCCGCCGAGCGCGAGCACCGGGGCGAGGGAGAGCACAGCCTCCTCGAACGGAATCCCGGCAACGTGGGCGAGGATCAGGGGGGCCGCGCCGGTCATGACCAGACGATGCTGCAGCCGAACGGATCGGTGCGATCGACGCTTGCGGGGCGGCCGGCGACGACGTCGGTGATCGCGTCGTCGAGGTCGTTCGTGGTAATCCGGTCGCCGAGACGCGAGTCGTCGATGCGACCGCTGTAGGCGACTCGTAGCTCCCGGTCGAGGACGAACGCATGGGGGGTGCAGATTGCACCGAGCTCTTTGGCGAGAGCGCCGTCCTCGTCCTTGAGATAGGGGAAGTTGAACCTCCCACGCGAGGAGCGACGGACCATCCCATCCAGCGTGTCCGGCGGCGACAGGGACGCGTTGTTGGAGTTGATCGCGATCAGCTCGACTCCGCGCGGGCGCCACTTGTCCTGAAGGGCGATCAATCGCTCCTCGTAGGCCCGCGCGGTGGGACAGCCGTTGGAGACGAAGACGACCACTGTCGCCGTCTCCCCGGCCGACGCGTGGAGCGAATGGTCGCGGCCATCCACTCCACGCAGCCGGCTGACGAGCCGCCTCTGTGCCTCGGGCTTAACTGTGTCGGCGGTCGGCATCGGGCAGTCCTCAGAACTTCTCCGGGAACTGCTTGACGATGCCGGCGGCGAGGACATCGGAGACAGTCAGGATCTCGGTGAAGATCTGGTCGAATGCCTCGATGTCGTCCTCCCACCGCTGCTCGAGCCTCGCGACCGCCTCGTCCTTGGTGAGGACGAGGTGCTGGTTGAGCAGGTCGACAACGTCCTTCTCGGGCCAGTTCGGGTTCGCGTTGCTCAGGAACGAGGCGATCTCCGCCGCGTTCTGATCCCACTTCTTGTCGGCGTCCGCGAACTTCTCCTCGTCGCCGCCCTTAGCGGCCTCGATCAGCTCGACGGCGATCATGATGTGCTGCTTGAGCAGATCGGTTAGCCCCTCGCCGGCTTCCTTGCCGTAGAAGGGGACGATCGCGTTGCCGATGTCCTCCTGGTTCTTGAGCAGCCTCGTCGCGACCGTATCGGCGTCCGGCGAGTTGGCGATCGCGGCAACGACGTAGTCGCGGGTCCAGATCACGTGATCGGACCAGAGGCGGCGCAGCCCTTCCTTCAGCGAAAGCTCAGACGGGCTGAGGGTGGCTGTTGCGTTCATGGGAACTCCTTGGTTGTCGGTCGGCGCCGGGAAAAGCGGCGCTCGGGGGGTTTAGCGTCGGTGGCGCGCCCCGTCACCTCGAGGCGTCAGGACGAGCTCGCCGGGCTGGATGGAGCATCACCCGGGGCAGGTGCGGTGTCGATGGGACGTTTCCCCCATCCGCGCTACGCGGTGGGCAACCCGCGGCTAGGTCGGGCTCTGGTCGAGCCGGCGAATGTTGGTGGTGACGCCGGCCTGTTCGAATTCGATCACGAACCCACCCTCGTGGACCCGACCCCCTTCGTACGAGTCGGGGTGGAGGTAGATACCCAGTCGCTCAGCCTCGAGGGGGTTCTCTGACTCCACAGGCCAGAACAGCGCCGGATGCTTCTCGCTTGAGCGATCCAGCAGTCGGCCTCTGAAGACGGCCACAAGCTCGTTCGACGCAGTGGCCACCACCCGCACAACTACCGGTGAGCCCTTCCAGCGTCCGAGCACGGTAAGCAGCTCGCCGTCGGGTTGGGAGGCATCCATGATTTGGCCAAACACTAGCCCGGGCCCCGTGGAATGTCGGCTCAGACGAGGATGCCCGGCGCAGGCCGCAGCCTGCGCCGGGGTGGCTAACGAGGTAAGGGCGGGACCGTCTCCCGCATTCCCATGCGAACGGCAGCTTCTCGTCCAAAGCGCTACTCGCGCAGCGAGAAGACCGTGACTGGAATTCCAAACCGGCGAAGCAACTCGTCGAGCAATCCTCGTTCCTGCCAATCGGCGTGGTCCGGAGGGCGCAGCCCGACGAGAATGTGGTCCGCGTGGAATGCGGCGAGGGCATCCTCGAATGCAAGGAGTGGATCGTCGGCTCCGACCGTTCCGCTCGCCTGCGTTCCAAGCTCCTCGATCTGGCCCAAAACCGCCTGAAGGCGCTCGTCGGCCTGCTCGCGCGCCTTGTCGGTTGCCGAAGCCAGCCATTCGAACCGAGTTGGCAATGTCGGTGTCACCACCAGGACCTCATCGGCCGTATCTATGAGTTCGCGGACTCCGAAAGGCAGCGCGTCGGCGCTGTCAGCTGCCTCACCGGCCGCGATCAGTAGGCGCGTGGGCATCGCGCGGACAGCTAATCACGCTCTCGCGGAAGTTGGGCTTTCCATGCAAAGCGGCACCCCCGGGCGCTCCACCCACCTAGGTCGTCTAGCGGGAACGCAACCAGGCCACCGTGTCCCCGAACGTGTCCCGAACTGCCGAGAACCAACCGCAACTGAGCGAAACTACAGGCACGGATCCGCGCCCCGCGGCACCAGTCGCCACGCACTAGGCGACACTCATAATCCGTCGGTCGGTGGTTCGAGTCCACCCCGGCCCATTCGAGAATCGCCCGCTATCGGGCGGTTTCGCCTTGTGCGGCCCCGCAACTTGGCCCCAAACTTGGCCCCGGGGAACGCCCGCTAGGGTCCAACGTGGCGCGGCCCGCGCATGTTGCCTCGCAGCTTCCTCCGTCTGGGCCGCGCCGTTTGATCGCCTGGAATTCGGATCGGAATGTGGCGGCGGATCGTGATCGGAACTGAACTTGCCCAGATTGCGCGATGCCGAGTTGGGCAAGTTCTCGGTCGTCGTGACGCTCGGTCGTCGTGACGCTCGCCGTCTCACGGTCCTAATCCGCGTCGTCCAAAGCAGCGGCGAGGCGAGCACGGTCGGGCGCCTCGAACTCGACCGTGGCCGCGTCGTCATCGACGCCGACCCGACGACGGACGCGTTCCTGCGGCGCTACCGGTGCGTTCGCCCAGGGCACCCCGACCTGCCGCTGCTCTCCATCGCTGACGGCGAGCCATGGCTCCGCGCCCTGCCGTTCAACCTCCGGGGAACCCATCTCTGGGCCGAGGCTCCCGCAACCCGGACCTAGGCTTACGCCGCCGAGCCGCTCAAGAGTCGGCGCGGTAAGGAAGGAGTGTCGATGGCCGCTCGGCTCGCGTTCCGGGCTACTTCGTAGCCGTGTAGTCCGAGAAATTATTACCGCAGAAGTCGTTCTCGAAGCCGATGAAAACCTGGCCGAATGCCCTGCTGCCCTTCCTCGTCACATCGCCGAAGAGCCCGGTAAAGCCTCCCTGCGGATGTTGCCATTCGAAGTCCAATCGGTCAGGCGACGAGCCCGGCTCGAAGTCAACGTCAATCGGCTCGGGGAACTTGTAGTAGGCAACCCCGGTGCGGGGAGGTACGTCTGAGCACTCGTAGCTGTAGGTGACCGTGACGTTTTTGAGCTTCTGAGGTTCACCGCCCTTGATGATGAACGTCATCGAGATTGCCGAGGCCTCGTCGATGGCCACCCCCGGAACCCCCAGCTTCCCGCTGATCGTGACCTTCTTGGCCTTCTTGGCCTTCTTGGGCTTCTTCGCCGTCTCGGCTACCCCCGCCATACCGACAAACGCCGTCAGCCCAACCACCATCAGCCCGAGAACCCCTCGATTCGCCCGCCGCCTCACGGGACGATTAGAACACGGCGGCGCCTGAAAAGTCAAGGTCAATGGCTCGCGTACAAGCCCTGCTCCGGCGGGGTTTTCTCACGGCCAGGATGTCGCACCGTCGCCTCAGAACGCCTGGTGGGCAACTAATTGGGCAACACCCCAGGCAGGGGAGGGGGGCACCTGTTGGAGGACATCGACGACGGCGACGTCTTCCTGGACGGCGAGGTGATCACCGACCCGGCGGTGGACACGGTCGCGGTCCGCCGGCGCCTGGGGCTGGTCTTCCAGGCCTACAACCTGTTCCCGCACCTGAGCGCGCTGCAGAACGTGATGCTGGGGAGCGTCCACGCGCACGGCGAGCCCAGGGACGAGGCCGAGCAGCGCGCCCGCAAGCTCCTGGCGGACTTCGGCCTCGGCGGCCGCGAGGATGACCGCCCCGACGACCTCTCGGGCGGCCAGCAGCAACGGGTAGCGATCGTGCGCGCGATCGCGGGTCGCCCGCGAGCCCTGCTGCTGGACGAGATCACGAGCGCCCTCGACCCCGAGCTCGTCGGCGAGGTGCTGGAGGCGGTGCGCGAGCTGAAGGCCGAGGGGATGACGATGCTGATCGTCACCCACGAGATGGCGTTCGCCCGCGATGTGGCCGACGCCGTCTGCTTCCTGCACGACGGCCGCATCCTGGAGCAGGGTCCTCCCGCCGAGGTGCTGGAGTCGCCCGAGCGCCCCGAGACCCAGCAGTTCCTGCGCCGGCTGTTGAGCGGCGGCAGGCTCTAGATCAGCCCTGAGGGTCGGCGGTGGCGTCCATCAGGAACCTGAGCAAGCCGGGCATGCCGGCTTCCTCCTTCATGCGCCGTTGGACGTCGGCGCCGGTGCCCTCGGCGATGATCGTCTCGATGTGGTCAAGCTCCGCCTCGCTGTCGAGCTCGGCCGCCACCGACCGCGCTCGCTCCAGGGTGCGGGCCGCCAGCTCGTTCGCGGGAAGCGGCTCGGCGTCGCGGTCGATCAGCTTCGCCTTCATCCCGTGCCGCGTGGCCTGGAAGCTCGATTCGGCCAGTGCCTCACGGGCCGGGAGGCCCTCCTGGTCCGATTCCGCCTCGACCCTCATCAGGCAGTGGATGAGCGCAGAAAGCGCGGCGACCCTGCGCAGGTCGAACTGGGTGTCCATGGCGCGGACCTCGACCGTGCCGAGGGCGGGGTGGATGCGGGCATCCCACCAGATGTAGGTGTAGTCGTCGACGCCCGCCGCCACCACCACCTGGTCGGTGACCCGGCGAAAGTCGGCGTAGTTCTCGAACTCGGGCGCCATCGCAGCGCGCGGGTAGCTGCGAAAGATTGCGGTGCGGGCGCTGGCGAGCCCGGAGTCGTCGCCGAACCAGTAGGGCGAGTTGGCCGCGAGGGCGTTCAGCAGGGGGATGTGGGTCCGGATGCCGTTGTACGCGCGGATCGCGGTCTCCTCGTCCGGCATCCCGACGTGCACGTGCTGTCCGCAGATCGGGGTGCGCAGGATGCCGCCCAGGTCCTCGCCGATCGCCGCGTAGCGGGGTGTCCCCTGAATCTCGGCATCCGCCGGGACGGCGGTGGGGTGGACGCCGGAGCCCATCAGCCGCGGGCCGGTTTCCAGCATCTCCTTGCGGATTCGCCGCAGCTCGCCGGCCGCCTCGCGGGCGTTCGCGCGAGGGTCGCTCTTCGCCTCGACCATGGCCTTGAACAGCTCCTCCTCCACCACCCCGTCGGGAGGATCGGCGTCCTCGACGATCGTGCCGCCATGGCTCGCCAGGTCTCCCGCTTGGTCTACGACGAGCAGCTCCTCCTCGATTCCCAGCGTCCACAGGCTCTCAGCGCCGAAGGTCGCGGGAACAGCGGGTCCGCTGGAGGGTGTGGCGCTCATCGCTCGGCGGCGTTACTACCCGCACGCGCCCATTCCAAGCGCCGCTGCCAGGCCCTTAAGCGTGCGGGCAACAGTGCGGGGAGTAGACTGGGGACACCCACACGCACTAGTTGGTAAGTGCGATGAGCGTCATGAGTCCCCATGGGGCGCCGGTGTCAGGCCGACCGGCTTGGGGTCATCCGGCTCGTGCGTCTCGCGATGTGAGGAGAGAGCAAATGGTGGACCGTGGCGCGACCCTTGAGATCGAGGTCCAGAACGACCCGACCCAGTACCGCGTCACGCTTCGCGGCGAGCTCGACATCGACGGAGCCGGCCGGGTTTCCGAGGCGCTCGCCCGAGCGGAGCAGGGCGCCGCCAGCTGGATCGTGGTCGACCTGAGCGAGCTCGAGTTCATCGACTCCACCGGGATCCAGTCGCTGCTGCTCGCCGATCGAAGCGCGAAGCAGAACGGACACCGGCTGTCCTTCACCAGGGGCGGGCCTCAGGTGGAGCGGGTCTTGAAGCTCTGCGGCCTGGATTCCCATCTCGAGTTCCTGGCCAACGGCGAAGCAGGCGGCGCCTGAGCTGTCAGCAGCGTCCGCGGGTCGTTATTGCCCCAGGATCAGCGTCGCCCCGCTCACTCCCCTGGTTTGCGGCCAACTCCGGCGGGGAATGCCTGGCCCCAGCAACGATCAACGCAAGGGAAGGAGAGGACGATGGAGAGCACTCCGCAGCCCGGGACGACCCCGGAGGAACCGGAAACCCCGTCCGAGGTCGACGTCGATACCGACGACGACAGCAACGGCGACAACGGCGACGACGACTAGCCGGCCGAGGCCACGGGGGTCATCCCGCGGCCCCCGTGGCTTCGTGCGCTTCCCCGACCGGCTTTGACTCCCGCCACCGTCCGCTGCGCCCGGTGGATCCGCCATCGAGATGACAAAGACCGCTCGGGCAGGTGTGCCCCAGCGGATTCCGGGTAAAGCGCCCTTGGTGGGTGAACCAGGGGCTCAGAGGGTCCCCATCCGCCGGGAAAGCCGAAGCCCGGCTTCCGAGCACGATCGACACGGACGTATCGAGTGTCCCGGAGGTGAGGAGAGATGGCTACTGCCCAGGCGAGAACTCCCGAGGTCGGTGCCCCGGCGCCGGGAGTCGAAGAGCATCTGGCCGGCGAGGACGCGCTGCTTCGGCGCTTCGCGAGAGATCGGTCCGAGGCCGCCCGAGAGGAGCTGATCGAGCGCTTCATGCCGCTCGCGCGCCGGCTTGCGCGGAGATACTCGCGCGGCGCCGAGCCGCTCGACGATCTGATCCAGGTGGCCAACATGGGCCTGGTGAAAGCGGTCGACCGCTTCGACCCCAGCCGGGGAACCGCGTTCTCGACCTTCGCCGTACCGACCATCCTCGGCGAGCTGAAGCGCCATTTCCGCGATCGCGGCTGGTCGATCCGGGTCCCGCGCGGAGTCCAGGAGCGGATCCTGAAGGTCGAGAAGGCGGCGGCCGAGCTCCCCGCCCGCCTGGGCCGGGAGCCGACGGTGACCGACATCGCCCGC
This sequence comes from uncultured Solirubrobacterales bacterium, assembly GCA_963813725.1. Taxonomy (GTDB): domain Bacteria; phylum Actinomycetota; class Thermoleophilia; order Solirubrobacterales; family 70-9; genus VGBV01. The sequence goes on along the minus strand of CAWFAI010000005.1, from coordinate 74,632 downwards.
TGGCTGGAGCTGGAGAACGAGGACGTGCTGGAGGCGATGCACGCCTCGCAGGGTCACCACGCGACCTCGCTGGACCGTCCCCTCAACTCATTCGGTTCCGACGGCCTGTCGCTGATGGACAGGATGGGAGCCGAGGACAAGATGTTCGACGCCGTCGAGTACGGCGTCGCGATCGAGCCCGCGCTGCGGCGGGCCAAGCCGAGGGAGCGCGAGATCCTCTATCTGCGCTTCGTCGAGGACATGACCCAGAGCGAGATCGCAAGGCGCGTCGGCGTCTCGCAGATGCACGTCTCGCGCCTGCTGCGCTCGACCCTGCAGCGCCTGCGCGACGAGGCTGACGCGCCCCCGCCGAGCTGAGTCCCTCCGGGCCAGGGCCCAGGCGCGATCCGGCTCAGCGCTCGCGCTTCACCTGCGAGCCGCCGACGATCGCGTCGGAGCCGTCGTCCTCGAAGCGGACCCAGGCCTTGTTGCCTCCGTCGTAGTCGGGAGCCCAGAGGACCAGGGTCGCCTGACGGCGATCGGAGGCGTCGGGCGGGCCCACCGTGCAGCTGTCCTTACCCTCCTCGTCGAGCCCGCGCCAGATGCGGATGAAGGGGTTCTGCTCCCACTCGGTGCCGATCGTCGACGGCTCCTTGTGGCCGGGGTGAATCCTGGTCTCGGGCGGCAGCTTCATCAGCTTCTCCATGATCGAGGCCTTCAGGTCCTCGAAGCCGGTGGCGCCGGGGGCCATGGTGCCTCCGACCGTGCCCTTGAAGATGACGTCGGCGGTTAGGCAGTCGGTGTCGTCAACCCGGAGCGCCGTGTGGTCGGCGCAGTGGCCCGGGGTATGGATCGCCTCGATGCGAAGCTCGCCGGATTCGACCGCGTCGCCCTCGGTGAGGGTCTCGCTGACGACGTCGCCCAGCTCCTTCGCGGTCAGCTCGTGTGCCACGACCGGCACGCCGTAGCGCTCGGCGAGCTTCTCGGCCCCGACCACGTGGTCCCAGTGGTGGTGGGTGAGCAGCACGTGAGTGATCTCGGTGCCCTCGCGGTCGATGCGCTCGGTCAGGGGCTCGGTCACCTCGTTCGAGTCGACCAGCACTCCCTTGCCGCCGGGCCGGTCGACGATCAGATAGGCGTTCGAGAGCCAGTCGGGATGCTCCACTCGCTGCAGAATCAAGGTCGCTCCTCGGGGTCGGTTGCCACTAGCTGTAGCGGATCACGCTGCGGATGCCGTCCTGGGCCTCCATCAGCTCGAAGCCCTTGTTCACCTCGTCCAGCGTCAGCCCGTGCGAGATGAAGGGCTCGACGTCGATGTCGCCGGCGAGGTAGCGGTCGACGAGACCCGGAACCTGGTCCCGCCCCTTGACGCCCCCGAAGGAGGAGCCGGCGACGCGGCGTCCGGTGATCAGAAAGCGGGGGACGATGTCGAGCGTCTCGCCCTTGCCCGCCACGCCGGCGACCGTGCAGAGCCCCCAGCCCATCCGCGCCGCCTCGACCGCCTGGGCCATGACACCGACGTTGCCGGTCGCCTCGAAGGTGTAGTCGGCGCCGAAGCCATCGGTCATCTCCAGGACCTGCTCGACGACGCCGTCGCCGCCCTTCAAGACGTCGGTTGCACCCTGGCCCTTGGCCAGCTCGAGCCGGTCGTCGGAGAGGTCGACGCAGACGATGCGCTCGGCGCCTTGAAGGCGGCAGCCCGCGACCGCGCCGAGCCCGACCATCCCCGCCCCGAAAACGACGCAGGTGGTGCCCTCCTGGACGCCCGCGGTGTACATCGCGGCGCCGAGCCCGGTCGAGAGCCCGCAAGCGAACAGGCAGGTGTGCTCGGCGGGCGCCTCGGGGTTGACCTTGGCGAGGGAGAGCTCGGACATCACCGTGTACTCCGCGAAGGTCGAGCAGCCCATGAAGTGGCGCATGTCTTCGCCGCCGCGGGAGAGCCGGGTGGTGCCGTCGGGGAGGTGGCCCTTGTTCTGCTCGTCGCGGATCGCCAGGCAGAGATTGGTGCGCTCGTCGAGGCAGTGGACGCACTCGCCGCAGCGCGCGGAGAACAGGGTGACCACATGGTCCCCCTCGGCCAGCAGGCTGACGTCGGGGCCGACCTTCTCGACGACGCCGGCGCCCTCGTGACCGAGCACGGTGGGCACGTAGCCCGAGGGATCCGCTCCCGAGGCCGTGTAGAGGTCGGTGTGGCAGACGCCGCACGCCTGCAGGCGCACCAGCACCTCGCCGGCCTTGGGGTCGGCCAGCTCGACCTCCTGGACCTCGAGCGGCTTGTCGAACTCCTCCAGTACCGCTGCGCGCATCTTCATCTGCGGTTCCTCCTTGACCTCGCTCGAAGGGACTTGGCCAGGATCCTAGTGACCACGCCTGGGCAGGCGTGGGTTTCTGAGCAACCACTCATACTTTCCTGTTTGTTTGCTAGCCTGCCGCGCAGCAAACGCCGAGTCTCGTCCCGAACGAGGGATGGGAGCGGGGGAACCGAAGCAGTTGGGGCGAACCCACCAAAGGGTGGGAGCGCAGGCTCCTTTAGCGCCAGCCCGTCAGCTAACCCCGCAGGCCGACGAAGGAGATTGCTTTGCGGTCAAAGACGAGCTTTTCCAGGCATCTCGCGGTGGCCGGAGTTGTCGCTGCCTGCCTGCTGACGGGGGCATCCTCGGCGTACGCCGCCTCGGGAGGCATCAGCGCTCCCGGGGGAGGCTCCACCGCCGCGACCGGGCCGGCGGGCAAGGCCACGCTGACGTCGAGCGGCATGGCGGTCGCTCCCGCGAACGCGCCGCAGTCGGTCATCAACGCGATCGCCGCCGGCAACCGAATCCGCAAGAAGCCCTATATCTACGGCGGCGGCCACGCCAGCTTCAAGGCCAAGGGCTACGACTGCTCGGGCGCGGTCAGCTACGTGCTGCACGGGGCCGGCCTGCTGTCCAGCCCCATGCCCTCCGGCCCGATGATGAAGTGGGGCGAGCCGGGCAAGGGCAAATGGATCTCGGTCTTCGCCCACGGCGGGCACGCCTACATGGTGGTCGCCGGGCTGCGCTTCGACACCTCGTCGATGGGCAGCGGCGGCAACGGCCCCCGCTGGCGCTCGACCAAGCGCTCGCCGCGCGGCTTCACCGTCCGGCACGCCCCCGGCTTCTAGAGCCGGGCCGCGGCCACGCCGAGCCGCCCGAAAGCAAGTCCAGAAGCGGAAGCAAATGGACCGATTGACCCGATAGCTTCCGCGCATGAACCCACGCACAGCACTCATAGTCGCCATAGTCGCGCTCGTCGTCGGCGCGGCCGGGCTGGTCTTCGGCATCACTGCGAAGAACAGCAGCGACGACGCGAAGGACGCATCCGAGCAGACCCAGGCCAGGCTCGACCAGGAGCTGAGCTCGACGGAGTCGAAGCTGCAGAGCTCTGAGGCCGCCAAGGCCAAGAAGCTCGAGTCCTCGGAGGCGAGCGTCAGCGATTCGGTCTCGTCGCTGGAGTCATCGGTGAAGAAGCTGCAGACCGAGGTCGCGAACCTGCAGACGGCGCAGCAGCAGGAGTCCGGCAGCATCTCGACCCTGACCGACGAGGTGAACAAGCTCAGCGGCAAGGTCGCGAAGCTCGAGGCCAAGCCCTAGCCGGCAGCCGAGCGAACGGAATGCGAAGGGGCCGCCCACGGGCGGCCCCTCGCATTCAACGCGGTCTGAACGGGCTCGGGAGTTGCGATGGGTAGGGACAGCTCCCATCTCCCGCGTCCGCCGGTGCCCGGGTTGGATTCCGCTCGGCGCCCGCGCGGCGCTCCACGGACCCTGGGCACTTCAACGGAAGGCCGGGTGGCCTTCCAGCGCCCGGGCCTAGCGGCCCTGCACCTCCGGCGTCCCGATAAGCATGTGAATCAGTAGGACCACCTCCTTTCTCCGGTCCCGACATTCAATCAGGCCGCCCCGTCGGGCATCCCGTTAGCCTGGCCGCTCCATGCCCCGCCGGGCCGCCTCGATCGCGCTCGCCGCCGTGACGGCCGCCACCGCCGCCGCCCTGCGGCGGCGACACCGAGCCCCTCAGCGTCGAGGAGCTGATCAGCCGGGGGGATGAGATCTGCGCCGAGGGCCGCAGAGCGTTCGCCGAGGCGCAGGCCCGGGCGCCAGCCAGCGCCAAGGCCGCGGCGGGCCAAACCGACGAGCTGGTCCAAATCGCGATCGGAGAGCTGGACGAGCTCCGCGGCATCCGCCCACCGGACGAGCTGCGCGAGAGATACGACGCCTACCTCGAGGCCCAAGGGCTGGCGCTGAAGCTCCTGGAACGGGGGCGCGTCGCCGCCGAGGAGGGGGACGCTCGGGCCTACCGGAGGGCCCAAGCGAGAGCGGCGGCCGAGCAGCCCGAACGCCTGAAGCTGGCGCGCGCCGTCGGCTTCAAGCAGTGTTCCAAGCGGTAGGGCAACGGCTTCGCCATCAGGTCGCGGTCACGAGCGGCCGCCACCATCAGTCGCGCCCGCCATGCGGGCGCTCCAAAGCCTGCGGCCTGGTGACCGCTCAGCGGCCGGTGCCACCGTTGCGCGCCAGGTGCGCGAAGCCGGCGGCCATCGCCAGGTTGGCGGCGCCCGCCAGCCACATCCCCGCCTTGGCGCCGGGCCGCGAGAACGCGTCCGAGCGCGCCCAGACGACGTCCGTGGCCAGCTCGGTGCCGCGCAGCCACGAGAGCGCCCACCAGTCGCGGGGCCTGCCGCGGCGGTGGGCGATGAGGTGAGCCCCCGCGAACGTGAGCCAGATCGGCCCGCAGCGCCGGAACAGGTGCTCGGCGTCCTTCGAGGGCTCGTCGTGGCCCAGCACCTTGAGGGTGGCGGTGGGGGCGAGCAGCGCACCGGCGCCCAGCGCCAGGTCGAAGGCGATCATGTTGCGGTTCAGGGTCTTCAGCTCCCGCTCCACCTCACCGCGATACAACCACACCAAGGAGCCGGATGAAGGGAAACGGGGCGGGGGGGCGAAATCAGCCGCCGTGGCACGCACCGCGACCAAGGCACCGTCCGCGCGCAAAAGCCTCTCGGACTACATAACCGAGCGCTTCGACGACTTCTCGCGCTCCCAGAAGGACGTTGCGCGCTACATCGTGGACCACCTCGACGAGGCCGCCTTCCAGACCGCGGAGGAGCTGGCCCGCCGGGCCAACACCTCCTCCTCGACCGTCGTCCGCTTCAGCCAGGCCCTGGGATTCGACGGCTACCCCGAGCTTCAGCAGTCCGCGATCGAGGAGTACCGCCACAAGGTCGCCGAGAGCGCCGGCGCCGGCAACGGCGGAGGCGGCGCCGCGGCCCTGTTCAACTTCGACCACTCCGAGTTCGAGGCCAGCCTTGGCGCGGACTACTCCAACATCGAGGAGACGGCCAAGAGCCTCACCCGCGAGCAGGTCGAGGCGTCCGTCTCGGCGCTCGCAACCTCGCGCCAGGTGCTGATCGTGGGGGTCGAGCAGATGGCCTTCTTCGCGAGCTATCTGCGCCACCTGTTGGGCCTGCTGGACGTGCGCGCCGACATCGTCGCTTCAGCCAGCCAGGACAACATCCAGAAGCTCTCCCGCATGGACGAGGACACGCTGCTGGTCGCGCTCACGGCCGGCCGCGCCCATCCCCTGATCCTGCGCGCCCTGAAGCTGGCGCGCCATCGCCGGGCGCGGACGATGTCGATCACCGACGCCACCCTCTCGGACGTCACCGAGCACTCGGAGCTGATCCTCTACTACTCCTCCAACGGCCCCTCCTACATCCGCTCGAACGCGGCGCTGATGGGACTGGTCCAGGCCCTCGCACACGGGGTCTATTCGCGCGACGAGGCGGCCCACCGCGACCGCATCCGCGCCTTCAAGCTGAAGTAGCCGCACCGCGCCGGGAGCCGGGCGAAACGGCGCCAGGCCCGGGGGGCGACCCGGGCCAGCACCTTGATGCGGGGTCGCGGGGGACGACCCCGTTACTCACTATTAAGTGTCCCCGCTGTTCAATCAGGCAAACATCCCCGCGCAGGGTTAGCCGCGGCGCGCGGTTTGAATGACCGCCCGGCTTCTACTATTCGGTGCCCGATGACTGAGCGCGCCACCTTCAGGGTCAAGACCGGCCTCGCCGAGATGCTGAAGGGCGGGGTGATCATGGACGTCACCGACGCCTCCCAGGCGAAGATCGCCGAGGACGCCGGCGCGTGCGCGGTGATGGCACTGGAGCGCGTCCCGGCCGACATCCGCGCCCAGGGCGGGGTGGCCCGCATGTCGAACCCGGCGATGATCAAGCAGATCCAGGAGACGGTCACGATCCCGGTCATGGCGAAGGCCAGGATCGGCCACTTCGCGGAGGCCCAGGTGCTGGAGTCCCTGGAGGTCGACTACATCGATGAGTCCGAGGTCCTGACTCCGGCGGATGAGGCCAACCACATCGACAAGCTGGCGTTCGAGATCCCGTTCGTCTGCGGCGCCACGAATCTCGGCGAGGCGCTGCGCCGCATCGGCGAAGGCGCCGCGATGATCCGCTCCAAGGGCGAGGCGGGCACCGGCAACATCGTCGAGGCCGTCCGCCACATGCGCTCGATCACGGACGGCATCAGGCATCTCGCCACCCTTCGCCCCGAGCAGCTCGCGGGCGCCGCCAAGGAGCTGGCCTCCCCGCTCGACGTCGTCCAGGAGGTCGCCGGCCGCGGATGGCTGCCGGTGCCGCTGTTCTGCGCCGGAGGCATCGCGACTCCCGCGGACGCGGCGCTGATGATGCAGCTCGGCGCCGAGGGCAACTTCGTCGGCTCCGGCATCTTCAAGTCCTCCGACCCCGAGCGCCGCGCCAAGGCGATCGTCGAGGCGACCACCCACTACGAGGACCCGGAGCGCGTCGCCCAGGCCTCGATCGCACTGGGGGACGCGATGCCCGGCCTGGAGATCGAGGCCCTCGCCGCGGACGGCGGCCTGCTTCAGACCCGTGGCTCTTAGGACAGGGATCCTCGCGGTCCAAGGGGATTTCGCAGCGCATCGATCGATGCTGGAATCGCTCGGGGCCGAGGTGCGCGAGGTGCGCACGCCCGAGCAGCTCCAGGGGCTGGATGGCCTCGTCATCCCCGGCGGGGAGTCGACGACGATCAGCAAGGGAATGGCGCGCGACGGCCTCGACGAGGTGGTGCGCGCGCACGCCGCGGCCGGCCGCCCGATTCTGGGCAGCTGCGCGGGCATGATCGTCTGCGACCGCGACCATCTCGGGATCGGGGATTACCGCTGTCGCCGCAACGCCTTCGGCCGCCAGCGCCACAGCTTCGAACAGGACCTGCGGATCGAGGGCCTGGGCGAGGAGCCGCTGCGGGCCGTCTTCATTCGCGCCCCTTGGGTCGAGGAGGCCGGGAGCGGCGTGGAGGTACTCGCCGAGGTGGACGGCCGCCCTGTCGCCGTTCGCGAGCGGAACCTGCTGGCCGTCGCCTTCCACGCCGAGCTCACCGACGACAGTCGCCTCCACGCGCTGTTCATGGCGATGGTCACGGCGTCCTCGGAGGTGAACGTGGATGCGTGATCCCCGCGTCGAGAACCTCGCCCGGATCCTGGTCGAGCACTCAGCCCAGGTGCGCGAGGGCGACGTCTGCACGATCGAGGGCGGATCGGCGGCCGAGCCGCTGCTCCAGGCCGTCTATGAGCGGGTGCTGGCCGCCGGCGGCAACCCGATCGTGCAGATGGCGCTGGAGGAGCAGGCGCCGGCCTTCTTCGAGCACGCCTCGGACTCCCAGCTCGAATGGGTCAGCCCGACCTCGGAGTGGATCGTCGAGAACGCCGACGTGCGCATCGCCGTGATGGCCTCCCAGAACACCCGCGCGCTCTCGCAGGTCCCGCCCGAGCGCCAGACGAGGATGCAGGCCGCGCGCCAGCACCTGATGGCCCGGATGATGGAGCGCAGCGCCGAGGGCTCATACCGCTGGGCGCTCACCCTGTTTCCGACCCACGCCTATGCCTCCGAGGCCGGCATGAGCCTGTCGGACTACGAGGCCTTCTACTACGGCGCCTGCCTCGCCACCGAGGACGACCCGGTCGCCGCCTGGCGCCGACAGTCCGAGGAGACCGAGCGGTTGAAGGATTGGATCGAGGGGCGCTCGGAGGTCCACGTGACGGGGGAGGGGACCGACCTGAAGCTGGGGATCGAGGGCCGCAAGTTCATCGCCGCCGGGGGCAGGCACAACATGCCCGACGGGGAGTTCTTCACCGGCCCCGTCGAGGACTCGGCCGAGGGCGAGGTGAAGTTCCACCTGCCCGCCACCTACTCGGGGCGCGAGGTCGCCGGCGTGCGCTTCCGGTTCGAAGGCGGCAGGGTGGTGGACGCGACCGCCGAGAAGGGCGAGGAGTTCCTGATCGAGATGCTCGACACAGACGAGGGCGCGCGCCGCCTGGGCGAGCTCGGCATCGGCACCAACTACGGGATCACCGACGGCACCGGCGAGATCCTGCTGGACGAGAAGATCGGCGGCACGGTGCACCTCGCGGTCGGGCGCTCATATCCCGAGACGGGCGGCGTCAACGAGTCCGCGATCCACTGGGACATGATCTGCGACCTGCGCCGCGGCGGCCGCATCGAGGTGGACGGCAAGCGGCTTCAGCAAGACGGCAGGTTCGTGGTCTGAGCGACCGCAACCCCCGGCCTCGTGCCGGGTTCTGCTTACTGATAACCAGGTAGGTCTCGTCCGTGGGGAGAAGCGGGCCTGCCGTTCGCAAGGAGGAACGATGAACGCAGGCAAGCTCGGCCGCATCGGTGGTCGCAGCGCTCGCCATCGCCCTCGTGGGCTGCGTGGCCCTGGTGCCGGCAGCCCAGGCGGGCAAGACGGCCAAGAAGTACCAAGCTCGTGACCAAGACCTACACCAAGGGCGTCGGCGGCATCGCTCGGCGGGGTCCAGACCACGATCCCCGACGGCGGCGGCACCGCGACCCAGGTCGTGCGCGCGGCGATCCCGGTCAAGGGCCTGAACCCGCGGGGAAGATCGTCGACGTCAACGTCGGCGTGCGCGCGACACACGCGCAGGCCACCGACCTCGAGTTCTACCTCGCGACCCCGCGGGGCGTGATCAACCTCAGCTCCGACAACGGCGGGGCCGGCAACAACTACGGCTCGGCAACCGCGAGCTGCGTCGGCCAGTTCACCCTGTTCGACAGCGACAACCCGACCCTGATCAGCACGCCGGGGCTGAACGCCCCGTTCGCGGGCAGCCTTCGCGCCTGAGGAGAGCCTGGACCAGCTCGCCGGATTGGGCAACAAGAAGGCGACCAACGCCACCTGGACGCTGCTGGCCGAGGACGACAGCAACGCCAACCCGGCGGGGACGCTGGACTGCTTCAAGCTCACGATCGCCTCGACCAACCCTAAGAAGAAGAAGTAGCAGCGACGCTGATTCGGGGAATCGACGGGGCGCCTGCGGGCGCCCCGTCGCGTTCCTAAACTCAGGGCCACCATGTCCGGTCACTCGAAGTGGTCCTCGATCAAGCACAAGAAGGGCGCCGCCGACGCCAAGCGCGGCAAGCTCTTCACCAAGCTCGCCCGCGCGATCACGATCGCCGCGCGCGACGGCGGCGGCAACGTGGACGCGAACCCGGCGCTTGGCCTGGCGGTGCAGAAGGCGCGAGACGCGTCGATGCCCAAGGACAACATCCAGCGCGCGATCGACCGCGGCACCGGCGAGGGGGATGACACCGCGGCGATCGAGTCCGTCACATACGAGGGCTACGGGCCGGGCGGCGCCGCGATCCTGGTCGAGGCGCTGACCGACAACCGCAACCGCACGGGCTCGGAGATCCGCCATGCGTTCGAGAAGCACGGGGGCAGCCTGGGGGAGCCGAACTCGGTCGCGTGGCAGTTCGAGAAGCGAGGGGTGATCCTGGTCGACGGCGAGCGCTACGGGGAGGACGACCTGATGACGGCGATCGATGCGGGCGCCGAGGACGTTGCCGCGGACGACGACGTGCTCAAGGTCATCACCGCGGCATCCGACCTGGCCGCCGTCCGATCCGCGCTCGAGGAAAGGGGAGTCGCGATCGAGTCGGCCGAGCTCTCGATGGAGCCCAGCAGCACGGTGGACGTGGGGGAGCCCGACGCGCCGGCGCTGTTGCGGCTGATGGACGCGCTCTCCGAGCACGACGACGTGGACTCGGTGCACGCCAACTTCGAGGTGCCCGAGGAGATCCTGGAGCGGGCCGCGGGGTAGGAGCGCATCCTATTTGCTGCGCGTGTGTTCTGTGGGTGCGGGCGAGTACGCTTCGCCCGGCAGGGCAGGAACGAAAGCGAACGGAGGGAGCAAGGGTGAATCGCAAGCAGTCGCGTCTGGCGCTGATCGGCGTGCTCGCGCTCGCCGCGAGCCTGGTCTTCGGGCTCACCGCCGGTGGCGCCGCGCAGGGGGCCAAGAAGAAGCGCGGGAACAAGGCCAAGACCTTCCAGAACGGGACACAGTTTTTGATTCCCGACGATCCCCCCGGGGCGGGCTTCCCGGGCCAGCTCGACGCGGGGATCCGGGTCGGCAGGGTCATGAAGGGCAAGGAGGTGGCGGACGCCAACGTCAGCATTCGCATCACCCACCCCGCTCCGGACGACTTGGACATCTTCCTGATCGCGCCCAACGGCGGCACGGTCGGCCTCGCGTTCGACAACTCGGGTCCGGTCGGGACCGCGGGCTACGGCTCAGGCCCCGCCAACTGCAGCGGCGGGCTGACCACGTTCGACGACGAGACCTTCAACTTCATCTCGAACGCGGCGGCCGTCAACGAGCCGGGTGAGATCCTGGCGCCGTGGGCGGCGTCCGTGGAGCCCCAGGGCCTCCCAGCGCCTCTGAACATCGTCGACGGCGGTAGGGCCACGGGCAGGTGGACCCTGCGGATCCTCGATGACACCACCGGCGGCGTGGGCACGCTCAACTGCTTCAAGGTCCGGATCAAGCCCCGCTCGCCCTAGGAGGCCCCGGGAGGACATCCGGGGTGGGGGCGAGAATCAAGGGGCATGATCGTGATCGGCATCGACCCGGGGGCGGCCAACACGGGATTCGGAGTCGTGCGCACCATCAACGACCAAATGGTCGCGCTGGACGGGGGCGTGATCGAGACGGCGCCCGAGCAGCCAACCGGGGACCGCCTGGCAAGGATCCACGAGTCCCTGGGCCAGCTGATCGAGTGGCATGAGCCCAAGGCGCTGGCTCTGGAGGACCTCTTCTTCGGCAAGAACGTGGGCTCGGCGCTGGCCGTGGGCCAGGCGCGCGGGGTCGTGATGCTCGCGGCTGCCCAGCGCGGCATTCCCTGCTTCGACTACACGCCCCAGGCCGTCAAGAAGGCCGTCTGCGGATCGGGCTCGGCCGACAAGGGCCAGGTTCAGCGCATGGTGGCCACGCTGCTGGGGCTGCCCGAGCCGCCGGCTCCCGACCACGCCGCGGACGCGTTCGCCGTGGCGATCTGCCACGCGGGCGGCGCCGCGGTCGCCGACGCCGCGGCCGGCTTCGCCCGCCCCGCCGTCGGCACCACGACCGTCGCCGCCAAGCAGCGGCTGGCAGGCTGATTGGCCAAGTAGCTGGAGCTGCTCGACCCCGGAAGGCATCCGGGGCGGCCCGCAGAATCAGTCCCCATGATCGCCTCGATCGCTGGCGAGGTGCTGGTGCGCCGGCCCGACTACGTCGTGATCGACGCCGCCGGCGTCGGTTACCGGCTCGCCGTCTCGGCTGAGACGCTCAAGTCGGTGCCCGCGTGCGGCAAGCGCACCGTCCTGCACTCCCACCTGGTCGTGCGCGACGACGCGCTCAGCCTCTACGGCTTCGCGAGCGAGGAGGAGCGCGACCTGTTCCTGCACCTCACCTCGGTCAGCGGGGTGGGCCCGAAGGTCGCCATGGCGGCCCTGTCCGGCGGACCCGTGCGCGAGCTGCTGCGCGCGATCGCCGCCGGCGACGCCAAGCGCTTCCAGGCGGTGCCGGGGATCGGCAAGCGCACAGCCGAGCGCATCATCGTCGAGCTGCGCGAGAGGGTGGCGGGCGAGATCGAGGGTGACGCCGACGGCGTCGCAGCGGATGGGCAGGAGGACCCCCGGGCGATGGCGCGCGAGGGCCTGCTCAACCTCGGCTACACGCCCCCCGAGGCCGAGCGCCTGCTGGACGACGCCCAGGGCGAGAGCGCCGAGGAGATCGTGCAGGCCGCATTGCGGCGCGCCGCGGGGGCGAAGGCGGCGTGAGCGGACTTCCATGAAGGGACTTCGCTGATGGTCGAGCCCGGCAAGGGGATCAAGACGCCCGACGCCGACGAGATCGAGATTCACGACGCGAGAGCCGTGGGGACGGACGACGACTTTGACCGTTCTCTGCGCCCCCCGACGCTGGCGGACTTCGTCAACCAGGTGCAGGTCACCGAGCAGCTCGGCGTCTTCATCGAGGCCGCGCGCCGCCGCGACGAGGCGCTCGACCACGTGCTGCTGGCCGGTCCGCCCGGCCTGGGCAAGACCTCGCTCGCCCACATCATCGCCGCCGAACTTGGGGCGCCGCTCGTGCAGACCGCGGGCCCGGCGCTGGAGCGCAAGGCCGACATCGCGGCCTTCCTCACCGCGCTCGAGCCAGGCAGCGTCTTCTTCATCGACGAGGTCCACCGCCTCGGTCGCGCGGTCGAAGAAACGCTCTATCCGGCGATGGAGGACCGGCGGCTGCCGGTCGTGCTGGGGCAGGGCGCCGGGGCGCGCACGGTGACGCTCGACCTGCCGCCGTTCACCCTGATCGGCGCCACGACGCGGACGGGGCTGCTGACGACGCCGCTGCGCGACCGCTTCGGCGTCAGCCACCGCCTGGAGCACTACGACGCCGGCGACCTGCTGCAGATCGTGATGCGATCGGCCGGGATCCTGGGCACCCAGGTGACCGAGGAGGGGGCGGGGGAGATCGCGTCCCGCGCCCGCGGCACGCCTCGCGTCGCCAACCGGCTGCTGCGCCGGGTCCGCGACTTCGCGGAGGTCCGCGGCAGCGGGGCGATCGACGAGGCCGTTGCCTCGGAGGCTCTGGAGATGCTGGAGGTCGACGGCTCCGGCCTCGACCGCCACGATCGCAGGCTGCTGGCGACGATCGCCGAGAAGTTCGGTGGCGGCCCCGTAGGCCTCTCGACCCTGGCGGTCGCGGTCGGCGAGGAGCCCGACTCGGTCGAGGACGTGTTCGAGCCGTACCTGCTGCAGCAGGGGCTGGTCAAGCGCACGCCCCGGGGCCGGGTGCTGACCGAGCGCGGCTACGAGCACCTGGGGCTCGAGGCGCCGGACGGCGCCGCCAGCCTTTTCTAGGCTCAAGCCGCCTTAGCCCCTGCTGAGGCCGTCGGCTAGCCTTTCGCCGGTGCCCTTCTTCATCTGTCCCAACTGCGGCAACAGGGAGCTGAGCGGCGAGCGAACGGTCGGTTTCTCGAACCGTCCCAAGGGCTGCTCGAAGTGCGGGTTCGGCTTCCTTTTCGAGCTCCTCGACGACTACTACCCGGCTCCGGGCGCGGCCTTCTTCACCTGCGACAAGGACGGACGCCTGCTGGACCTGGGCAAGAACGCCTTCGAGCTGACGGGCCTGAAGGACGAGGATGCGATCGGCCGCTCCGTCAAGGACGTGCTGGGGCTGGAGTGGATGGACAAGGGCGACCGCGGCAAGGCCGCCGACACCGGTGGCAATGGCGACGCCGACCCGATCGAGACGACGCTGGAATGGGGCGTCCGCTCGCTGGGCAAGAAGGTCGCCGTCAAGGCCGAGGGTGACCTTCCGACCGAAGCCGTAGCCGACGTCTTCCCCGCGTACGACGACGACGGCGGGCTGCTGCTCGTCCTCACTCCCGAGTAAACGCCGCCGTGGGCAGCCGCCGGCGCAACCTCTTCATCCTCGCTTTCGTGCTCGGGCTGACGCTCGCCTCGCTGGCGGTGATCAAGTCCAAGGACACGAAGCTCGGCCTGGACCTGAGCGGCGGCACCGAGTTGATCTACCAGGGGCGACCCACGCCTCAGAACCCCGAGATCGAGGGCGACGACATGGATCGCTCGATCGAGATCATCCGCGAGCGCACCGACACCCTGGGCGTCTCGGAGCCCGAGATCTCGCGCCTGGGCACGGACTCCGTCCGCGTGGGCTTGCCGGACGTCCAGAACGCCGAGCGCGCGATCGCCCAGGTCGGAGACACCGCCCAGCTCTTCTTCTATGACTGGGAGCCGAATGTCGTACCCAACCCGAACGCGCAGCCCGACCGCGCCACCGAGTTTCCGTTCAACCGGCTCTACGACGCGGTTGCGTTCGCTTCGTCGCGCAAACCGGAGTGCTTCGAGAACACCTGCACCACGACGGGCCCGACCTACTACCTGTTCGACCAGCAGACGAAGGAGCTGATCGCCGGACCGGGCGCGACCAAGGGCGACCTTTTCGTCGACCAGCCAGGCGAGAAGCAGCCAGCCGGCAGCGAGATACTCACCGTGCCCCAGGGCACGATCGTGGTCAAGGAGGAGGCGCCCCCGGACGACCCCGAGACCTCGGCCGACGAGAGCGACGACGAGGAGAGCCGGGGCTGGTACGTGCTGCGCGACCGCCCCTCCCTCTCGGGCGACGAGATCCGCAACCCCGAGCAGCAGCAGGACCCGAACACCAACCAGCCCAACGTCGCCTTCGAGTTCAACGACGAGGGACGGAAGGCGTTCGAGGATGTCACCAGGGCGATCGCCGAGCGCGGCCTGAACACCGCGCCGCCGGGCACCTCGCCGCAGGACGCCGCCGACTTCTCCGACCACTTCGCGGTCGTGCTCGACGACGAGGTCGTGAGCCGCCCGATCATCAACTTCGCCGAGAACCCGCAGGGGATCGACGGGCGCACCGGCGCCCAGATCGAGGGCAACTTCACGATCACCGAGGCACAGGACCTGGCGGAGTTCCTGAAGATCGGCGCGCTGCCGATCGAGCTGAAGCTGATCTCCCAATCGACCGTCTCGGCCTCGCTCGGCGAGGAGGCGCTGGACCAGGGGCTGAAGGCCGGGCTCGCCGGCCTGATCCTGGTCATCCTCTTCCTGGTCGCCTACTACCGCTTCCTCGGCGTGGTCGCCGCGCTGGGGCTGATCGTCTACGGGATCTTCTTCTACGCCCTGGTCGAGCTGATCCCGATCACGCTGACGCTGCCGGGCATCGCCGGCCTGATCCTCACGATCGGCGTCGCGGCCGACTCCAACGTCGTCATCTTCGAGCGAATAAAGGAGGAGGCGAGAGCGGGCAAATCCATGCCCTCTGCGATCGCGACCGGCTATCGCAAGGGCATCGCGACGATCATCGACGCGAACGTGATCGTCCTGATCACGGCCTTCATCCTGTTCGTGCTCTCGACGGCGGGGGTCAAGGGCTTCGCTTTCACCCTGGGCGTCGGGACCATCGCCTCGCTGTTCACCGCCGTCGTCTTCACGCAGGCCTTCCTGGGGCTGTTCGGGCGCGCGCGCTTCATGCGGTCGCCGACCTTCCTCGGGGCCACCGAGGAGCGTGTCCGCTGGCACTTCGACTTCACCGGCCTCAGCAAGTACTTCTTCTCGGTCTCGGGGCTGATCCTGCTGGTCGGTGCGCTCTCCTTCGCGACGCTCGGCCTCAACCTCGGCCTCGACTTCGAGTCCGGCAGCCGCATCACGGCGGGGCTCGAGCAGGACGCGACGGTCGAGGAGGTGCGGACCACGCTGGACGCGGCCGGCATCCCCGACGCCGAGATCACCGAGGCGACCAGCGAGGAGCTGGGGGCGAACGTGATCCAGATCGAGGCCGACATCGAGCCCGAGCAGGTGCAGCAGATCCAGCCGGCGCTCGAGGCCGACTACGGGATCGTCCCCGACGGGTTCGACAGCCAGAGCATCGGGCCCACCTTCGGCGAGCAGGTCGCGCGCAGCGCCGTCTACGCGATCATCTTCAGCCTCCTCGTCATCTGCGCCTACGTCGCCTTCCGGTTCGAGCCCAAGTACGCCGTGCCGGTGATGATCGCGGTCATCCACGACATCCTGATCACGGGCGGCGTCTATTCCCTCACCGAGCGGGAGGTGACCTCGGGCACCGTCGCGGCCTTCCTCACGATCCTCGGCTACTCGCTCTACGACACGGTGATCGTCTTCGACCGGATCCGCGAGAACGTGCCGCGGCTGCCGCGGGCCACCTTCAGCCAGATCGTGAACCGCTCGATGAGCGAGGTCCTGACCCGGTCGCTGATCACGGGCCTCTCGAGCGTCTTCCTCGTCAGCGTGCTCTACATCTTCGGCGGCGCCACGCTGCAGGACTTCGCCTTCGCCATGGGGGTGGGGATCGCCTCCGGTACCTACTCGTCGATCTTCATCGCCGCCCCGGTCCTCACCGCCTGGAAGGAGCGCGAGCCCGCCTATCGCCGCCGCCGCGAGCGGATCGAGGAGCAGATGGGGACCGTGCCGCCCTTCCCCGAGGAGAACGTGATCTCGCGGCTGGAGGGACCGCCCGAGACGGGCGCGACTCCGCCCGAGCCCGAGCGCGAGCCCGAGCCCCCGCCGCGGGCGCCTGAGCCCGCCGCGCCCGCCCACACCTCCGCCGTGCCGGGCGTGCTGCCCGACCAGCCCGCGCCGGTCACGCCCCCGCCGGCTCCCGACTCGCAGCCGCCGGAGCCGAGTGCGCCGGTCCGCGAGACCGAGCCCGCGCCGGCCGACGCCGCCACGTCCGCCCCGACTCCCGAGGGCGACGGTGAGGACGCGCGCGAGGGCGACGGCCTCGGCGACAAGCCCGAGCTGAGTGAGGCGAGCGCAGCCGCGCTGCGCCGCATCCAGGGCGAGGGCGGAGGCGGCCGCAAGGGCAAGCGGCGCAAGCGCAAGCACGGGAGGAACCGATGAGGAGACTCACCATCATGGAGCCCAACGTGAGGGAGACCAAGATGAGGGAGGCCACCTAATGGCCGCGCTCGTCTGGTTCACGATGGGTGTCGCGCTGTGGCACTTCACGGTCTTCGTCCCGGACCGCTTCTGGGGCGGGATCGTCGGCGCCTTCCTGGGGGCCGCCGCCGGGGCGATGGTCACCGGCGCGATCGCCCAGGCCGCCCTCGGCCAGGGGATCGGCGAGACCGACCTCGCGACGGCCCTGTTCGCGGTCCCCGGCACCATGCTCGGCCTGGCCGCCGTCTACTACGCCGGCCTGCGCTCCGAGCGCGCCTAGGCGCCCTCGGGCGAACTCGCCGGGCGCCTAGGCGCCCTCTCGCGGCCTCGCCGGGCGCACCTAGGGGCCCTGTCGCGGACTCGCCGGGCGCGCTCGGGCTCGAATCGCCCGGGGTTGGCGGTTTACTCACGCATAGCGTGACTTAGGCGCCAACATTGCCGGGGCCGGGGCCGGGGCCGGGGCCGCGGGGCCGTGCGGCTTCCCACGCCACTCGGCCCCGGTTCCGTCAGGGGCCGAACCTACTGTGGGCCGGTGGCAGCCAGTGAACCGGCAAGGACCTTCGTCGCTGATCCCTATGACTACGGGGCGGCTCGCCGGATAGCTGCGGAGCTGGAGCTGGCCGAGCCGATCGCCGTCACCCTCGTCCGGCGCGGCTACCGCACCGTCGAGGCCGCGCGGGACTTCCTTGCGGCCCAGGACGAGCACGACCCTCTCCGCTTCGAGGGGATGGAGGAGGTGGTCGGGCTGGCGCTCGAACACGCCCGGCGGGGGGCGAAGGTGACGGTCCACGGCGACTACGACGTGGACGGGGTGACCTCCACCGCGATCCTCGTGGCCACCCTCCGCGAACTGGGGGCCGATTGCGACTGGCTCATCCCCGACCGTCTCGGCGACGGCTACGGGTTGAGCGCGACCTCGGTCGAGCGGCTGCGCGGCCGCGGCTCGGAGCTGGTGATCACGGTCGACTGCGGGATCGGCTCGGTGGCCGAGGTCGACGCCCTGCAGGCCGCGGGCGTCCAGGTGATCGTCACCGATCACCACGAGCCCCCCGCGGAGCTGCCCCCCTGCCCGATCCTTCATCCGTCCCTGAGCGGCTATCCCTTCACCGGCCTCTGCGCCGCCGGGGTGGCCCACAAGCTCTCGCTGGCGCTGCGGCGGGCCGGGGGTGGGGCTGGGGACGGGCGCGAGGAGCTCGACCTGGTCGCGCTGGCGACCGTCGCCGACATGGTCCCCCTGATCGGCGAGAACCGGCGCCTGGTGCGCCAGGGCCTGGCCGTCCTGCGCAGCGATCCTCGGCCGGGGCTGCGGGCGCTGATGGCCGCGGCCCGCGTCGAGCCCGAGACGGTGGACGAGGGCGCGCTCGGCTTCCGGCTGGGCCCCAGGATCAACGCGGCGGGGCGCCTGTACCGCGCCGACGCGGGGGTGGAGCTGATGCTTACGCGCGATCCCGAGCGGGCCGCCGCGATCGCGGAGGAGCTGGAGAAGGCCAATTCCGAGCGCCGGGTCACCGAGCGCCGGGTCGCCGACGGCGCCGAGGCCGCCCGCTCCGCGCTTGCACCGGAGCAGGCCGAGGCTCCCGCGCTGGTGCTGGCGGGCGAGGGATGGCACCCGGGCGTCGTCGGGATCGCCGCATCGCGCCTCGCGGACCGCTACTGGCGGCCGGTGGTGCTGCTGTCGCTCGAGGGCGACGTCGCCCGCGGCTCGGCGCGCAGCATCCCGGGCTTCGACCTGATCGAGGCGCTGGACGCGTGCTCGGAGCACCTCGTGCGCCACGGCGGGCATCGGGCCGCCGCCGGGCTGGAGCTGCGCCGCTCGGACGTCGACGCCTTCCGCCGTGACTTCGTGGCGCACGCGGCCGCCGCGATCGACCCCGGCGACCTGGTCCAGGTCGAGCGCATCGACGCGCTGGTGGGGGTGGGGCGCGAGGGGATCGGAATGGACCTGGCCGAGCAACTCGAGCGGCTCGCGCCCTTCGGGCAGGGCAATCCGGACCCACGCCTGATCGTGCCCTCCGCCCGGCTGCGGACGATCCGGCCGATGGGGCAGGAGGGCCGCCACTCGCGCTTCGACCTGGAGAGCGGGGCCGGGCGGGCGATGGGAGTCGCCTTCGGAATCAACGGCGACCTCGACGGCCGCGAGGACGAGCCCCTGGACGTCTCGGTGAAGCTCGAGGTGGATCGCTGGAACGGCGCCGTGCAGCCGCGGGTGGTCCTGCGCGAGCTCTATCCGCTGCCCGATCAAGCTGCCGGCGACGGGCCCCGCCCGGGCTGTGCCGATGAAAGCTGCCCGGCCGCGGCCGAGGAGTGGTGGGGCCGGTTGGGGGCCGAGCTCGGGCGCGCCGCCGAGGGCTTCCCGCCGGCGCTGGGCCGCCGCACCGCCGGCGGGCGCCTCCGCGAGCCCGTGGAGCGCCGCGGGGGCGCCGCCGTAGCCGCCGTCGCGGAGCTCGTGTCCAGCGGAGAATCCGTGCTGGCCCTGTGCGCCGACGCCTCCCGCCGCCGCGCGCTGGCCGACTCGGCGGCCGACCCGCGCCGCTTCGGAGCCTCCGAGCCGCTGCTGGCGTGCTGTCGCTGCGGCGAGGGGGCGCTGGACGGTGCGCTGGGACCCATAGCCCCGGCCGAGGATGCGGGCCCCGGGCTGGTGCTTGCCGACTGGGGCGCCTTGGCGCGCAGGCCGGAAGCCGCCACCCGCTTTCGCCACGTGGTCCTGATCGATCCCCCGCCGTTCGAGCAGCTCGACGGGCTCGCCCGCGCCGCGCCGGCTGACGGCCCCGGATACGTGCACCTCGCCTGGGGGCCGCCCGAGGCCGAGCTGGCCCTGCGCTGCGTGGCGCTGGAGTGGGAGCCGCGCGGAGGGGTCGGGCAGATCTGGCGATTGTTGGTGAAGGGTGGGGGCGAGGCGGCCGGCGATCCGCTGCGCTCGCTGCTGGCGGGCGCCGGCGAGTACCCGCGCACGCCCGAGCTCGCCGCTCGTTGCGTGGCCGTGCTGGATGAGCTCGGCCTCTGCGAATGGACGCCCGATTCCGGCGCTCAGCGGCTTCGGGTCTTATCCTCGCAGGAGACCCAGCTTGAGCGATCGCGGGCGTACGTCGCCTGCGTCGCCAGGCACGAGGAGGCCAAGCGATTCCTGCAAAGCAGAGCACCGAGCAGCTGAAGGACGGCGATCGCCGGGGTCACCTGCGCGTAGGCGAGGCCCCCGAGCGCAGCAGCGCCCCTCGTGCCGACGCGATCACGCGCGAGCTGAGCGACGAGCAGCGCGCCCTGCTGGGCGACCTCTTCGCCGTCGTCTCCGAGCACAAGGCCGAGCTGGCCGAGCCGATCGAGCGCGAGGAGATCGAGCGCGCCTTCGCGTTCGCCTGCGAGAGCCACGCGGGCCAGGAACGGAAGTCCGGCGAGGACTTCATCACCCATCCCCTCGGCGTCGCGCGGATCTGCGCCGGGCTGCGCCTGGACACCGCGACCCTGTGCGCGGCCCTGCTGCACGACACGGTCGAGGACACGAGCGCGAGCCTGGAGCAGGTGCGCGAGCGCTTCGGGGACGAGATCGCCCAGCTCGTGGACGGCGTCACCAAGCTGACCGAGATCACCTTCCAGAGCCGCGACGAGCGCCAGGCCGAGAACTACCGGAAGATGATGGTGGCGATGGCCACCGACGTCAGGGTGATCCTGATCAAGCTGGCCGACCGCCTCCACAACATGCGCACCCTCGATGCGCTGGACAAGCGCAAGCAGCAGGAGAAGGCGCGCGAGACGCTCGAGATCTTCGCCCCGCTGGCCCACCGGCTGGGGATCCACGCGATCAAGTGGGAGCTGGAGGACCTGGCCTTCTCCACCCTGCACCCGCGCAAGTTCCAGGAGATCAAGGAGCTCGTCGCCCAGCAGCGGGCCGAGCGCGAGAGCTATGTGACCGAGGCCGGCGAGTTCCTGGGCAAGGAGCTGGCGGACGTCGGGATCGAGGCCGAGATCTCAGGCCGGGCCAAGCACTTCTACTCGATCTACACGAAGATGACCCGCAAGGGCAGGGAGTTCAACGAGATCTTCGACCTGACCGCGATGCGCGTGCTCGTCGGCTCCGTCAAGGACTGCTACGGCGCGATCGGGATCATCCATTCGCTGTGGAAGCCGCTGCCGGGCCGCTTCAAGGACTTCATCGCGATGCCGAAGGCGAACATGTACCAGGCGCTGCACACGACGGTGATCGGGCCCGAGGGGCGGCCGCTGGAAATCCAGATCCGCACCCCCGAGATGCACGACCTGGCCGAGTACGGGATCGCCGCCCACGTCATCTACAAGGAGGAAGGGGACGGGGCGGAGGTGGCCGGCAAGGAGAAGATGACCTGGCTGCGCCAGCTGCTCGAGAACGAGAAGGAGGCCGACCCGAAGCAGTTCCTGGAGGCGCTCAAGGTCGACCTGTTCGAGGACGAGGTGTTCGTGTTCACGCCGAAGGGCGAGGTCAAGAACCTCTCGGCCGGCTCGACCCCGCTCGACTTCGCCTACTCGATCCACACCGACGTCGGCCACGGCTGCGTCGGCGCCAAGGTGAACGGCAAGATCGTGCCGCTGCACTACCAGCTGCGCAGCGGCGACATCGTCGAGGTGATGACCGCGAAGCAGGGCCGCGGGCCCTCGCGCGACTGGCTGCAGCTGGTGCGCACATCGCGGGCGCGCAACAAGATCCGCGCCTGGTTCCAGAAGGAGGGCCGCGAGGACGCCGAGCGCCACGGCCGCGAGGCGTTGGCCGAGGCGCTTAAGAAGCGCGGGTTGCCGCACTCCAAGGTCGCCGGCTCGCCGCTGCTGGTCGACGTGATCCGCGAGATGGGCTTCCGCAAGGCCGACGACTTCTACATCGCGCTCGGGCAGTCGAAGATCTCGACCAAGGTCGTAGCCAACAAGGTGATGCAGCGCCTCAAGCGCGGCGAGGCGGTGGAGGAGGAGCCGGCCGAGGGCCTGATCAAGGGCGCCGACGACTCGCGCGCCCGCGTCAAGGAGGCCACCAGCTTCGGGATCAAGGTCAAGGGGGTCGACGAGGTCGCCGTGCGGCTGGCGAAGTGCTGTCGGCCTGTTCCCGGTGACGAGATCGTCGGCTACATCTCGCTGGGCCGCGGCATCACCGTGCATCGAGAGGACTGCCGCAACGTGGCCGCCCTGCGCAAGGCGCCCGAGCGCTTCACCGAGGTCAGCTGGGACGGCGACAACGAGGCGGGCTACAGGGTCGAGCTGCAGGTGGACGCCTGGGACCGCCACCGCCTGCTGGAGGACCTCTCGCGGACGTTCGCCGAGGCGGGCATCAACATCCTCGAGGCGCGCTGCGCGACCAAGCACCCGATGGTGAAGAACCGCTTCGTGGTCGAGGTCGGAGACACCGACCAGCTCAAGGGAGCGATCTCGCGCCTGCGGAACCTGGACTCGGTCTTCGACGCATATCGCGTCACGCCGGGCGCCTGAGCGGCCGCGAGGACAGGAATAAAGGGTTCCTCAGCGCTTCTTGACCGCTGGTCAACCGCCGCTATTCTTGCGGGGATGTTCGAGTCAGGGAGAAGGCGCAGGGCCTTCGCCGCGGCTTTCGGCGCCGCGGCGCTCGCGTGCGGGATCGGCGCCTCGAGCGCCTTCGCCATCGCCGACACGATCGTCGCCTCCGACGACTTCTTCGCGGCCGCCGCCTACAACATGGACCAGGGCGAGCGCCCGACGCTGCAGAACGCCGGCGTCAACCAGCACAACGTCACCGCCCGGACCAACGGGCCAGACGGCGATTTCCTCTTCATCAGCCCCACGATCGGCAACGGGTCGACCACCGTCGAGGGCACGCAGTACCTGACCACGGGCACCTACGCCTTCTTCTGCACGACCCACCCGCTGAGCATGCAGGGCAACCTCCAGGTCTCGGGCGCCGGCGCCCCCGTCGCTCGCCCCCAGATCGACGTCATCCTCGGCGCCGGCAAGCTCGAGAAGATCGCCAAGAAGGGCAAGCTCCCGGTCACCGTCAAGGGCGTGACCAAGAGCGACGACGTCGAGCTCGAGCTGAAGCTCGGCAAGAGCAAGCTTGCCTCCCAGAAGCCGTTCGACCTGGCCGCCGGCCAGAGTCGCAAGCTGACGCTGAAGCTGAGCAAGTCCGGCAAGTCGAAGCTGGCAGATCGCAAGAGCGCCAAGCTGAAGCTGACCGGCGAGGTCCCCTTCGGCTCGCCCGACACGGCGAAGCGCACCTACAAGTAGCTCCTCGCACGCGCTAGCCGTCTGCGCGCGTGCGATCCACCGCCTCCCTGACCGAGGCGGCGACCTTCTTCATCTCCGCCTCGGATGCGTACTTGGTCCGCGGCCAGAAGAAGCCGCGCAGCCCGTCCTTCGGCTTGCGGGGGACGACGTGCACGTGCAGATGCGGGACGCTCTGGCTGACGACGTTGTTGAGCGCAACGAAGGAGCCCGGCTTGCCCATGGCCTCGGGCACGGCCCTGCTGAGCAGCCTGGCGTTGGCGAAGATCGCGCCAACCAGCTCGTCGGGCAGGTCGCCCAGGGTCTCGTGGTGCTCGCGGGGGATCAGCAGCAAGTGGCCGTGAAACAGCGGGCGGTTGTCGAGGAACGCGAGCGAACGCTCGTCCTCGAAGACGATATGCGCCGACTCGTCGCCGCTTGCGATCCGGCAGAAGGCGCAGTCATCGGTGCCCGCCAACTCCGGTCGCCCCGCCCTAGGCGACGATGGTCAGGGCCCGCGGCTCGACGCCCACGGCGAGCTCGGAGAAATCGCCGATGTAGTCGCCGTCCACCTGGACGGGGAAGCGGCGGACCGTGCCGCTCTCGTCGAGAGAGACCGACTGGATCAGCGCCTCGGTGACTCCCTCGGCGTGGTCTATCTGGCGGTGGGCGGTGGGCCGCGAGCGCTCGCTCTCGCCGAGCACGCGGCCCGCGATCGTCGGCATGTCGCGCTGGGCCGAGCGGCGCAGCACGGCCAGCGAGAGGGTGCCGTTGTCGAGCGCCGCCCCGTCACAGACCCGCACCGGGCGGTTGCCGAAGTAGGTGAAGGGGTCGGAGTTCTGGAGGATCGTGGTCACGCCCTCGAAGCGGTTGCCCTCCAGCTCGACCGAGATGCGCACGGGGTTTCGCAGGTACTGCCGGTAGAAGTCCGAGACGGCCGCCCAGGTGAAGTACCACTGGCCGGCCCTGGCCTTCATGCGGGGGTGGGCGTCGACCCGCTTGACGACGCTCGCGTCCAGGCCCATGCCGCACGCGAAGACGAAGTGGCGGCCGTTGATGCGCCCCAGGTCGATCTTGCGGGGCCTGAAATCGTCGGCGATCGCGATCAGGTGCTCGGTCGCGTCGACGACGTCGTTGGGGATGCCGAGCGTGCGGCAGACGACGTTGGTGGAGCCGCCGGGCAGCACAGAGACGGGGACGTCCGTGCCGGCGAGGCCGTTCGCGACCTCGTTCAGGGTGCCGTCCCCTCCGAAGGCGACGACGATGTCGTACTCGCCGTGGCCGGCGTCCCGCCCCAACTCGATCGCGTGCTCGGAGGCCTCGGTGTCGATCGCCTCCACCTCGTAGCGAGCCTGCAGCGCGTAGACGACCAGGTTCTTGAGCCGGTCCGAGACCGTGGTCGCGTAGGGGTTGACGATGATCAGCATCCGCTTCTTGATCGCCCCAGGAGCGAGCGGCTGGGCCTGCGCGGGCGCTTGCTCGCGGTCGGGGGTGATCGTCGGCGGCACGGTCGTCTCTAACCCTAGAGGCGCGGGCCGTTAGCGGCCGGGAATCAGGTCCCCGAGCTCCGCCGCGGCGCCCCGATCCTCGATGGCCTGGTAGCGGAGCACGCCATCGTCATCGACCTCCCGCACGTGGCCCGCGTTGATCAGCAGGTCGACGTGGCCGATCACCTCCGACAGCGTCAGGAACGCCTGGGTGACGGCGACGTCGCCCCAGATCGCCTGGGCCAGGTCGTGGCCCGTGCGCGACTCCTCGGCGATCAGGCCGTAGAGCTTCTCGGCGCGCCGCTGGTGCATGGCCAAGCGCTGATCGATCAGGGCGCGGTGGTCGGTGATCGGCTCGCCGTGGCCCGAGAGCACGATCTGGGCGGGCAGCTCGCGGGTCCTCTGAAGGGAGCCGATGTATTCCACCAGTGCCTGGCGGCGCTCGCTCGATCCGTCCAGCGGACGGGAGATCAGCGGGTTGGACGAGATGTGCTTGATCAGGTGGTCGGCCGCGATCAGGACGCGGCGGTCGGCGTCCCAGAAGACGGTGTCCGAGGGGCTGTGGCCGGGGCGCAGGTGCGCCTGGAGGATCCGGTCGCGGAACCGCAACGGCTCGCCGTCCGCGAAAGGGCGGGTGACCTTGGTCTTCGACCCCCAGGCGCGGAAGCTGCCGGTGACCTGGCGCAGCGCGGTCACGACCTCCTCGGAGATGCCGTGGCGCAGCATCAGCTCGGCCGCCTCGCGGTCGTCCCGCTCGGCGTCCTCGCCGAAGTTCTCCACGAACGGCACCACGACGTCGATCGCCGCGACCGCCGCGCCCGAGCGCTGTGGCCACGATGTCGACCAGCCCCAGGTGGTCGATGTGCTGGTGGCTGATGACGACCAGCTCGAGGTCCTCGATCCGGTGACCCAGGGCGGTGAGCTGGCGCTCGAGCTCGTGCAGCGCCTTGGCCGAGTTCGGGCCGGCGTCGATCAACGTCAGGGGGTCGTCCTCGAGCAGGTAGCAGTTGACCCGGCCCACCTGGAACGGGGTCGGGATGCGGAGCATCCGGATCCCGGCGTCGGTGATCCGCTGCCAAACATCATCGGAGTGGCTCACGAGCGGATCAAGGCGAGCAGCTCATCCCGTTTCTCGGCCATGTGCTCGCGCGAGACCAGCGACTCCAGGTTCAGGCGCAGCAGCGGCTCCGTGTTCGAGGGCCGCACGTTGAAGTGCCAGTCCGGGTAGTCGATCGAGACGCCATCGAGGTGGCCGGCCTCGCCATCGGAGTAGCGCTCCTCGATCTCAGCCATCTTCGCCTGCTGGTCGTCGACCTCGGAGTTGATCTCGCCGGAGATGAAGTAGCGCGAGCGGAAGGCCGCCATCAGCTCGGTCATCGACCTGCCCTCGACGGAGAGCAGCTCCAGCATCAGCAGCGCCGGGATCGAGCCCGAGTCCGCGCAGTAGAAGTCGCGGAAGTAGTAGTGGCCCGAGACCTCGCCGCCGAAGACCGCTCCCTCCTCGCGCATCCGGGTCTTGAAGAACGCGTGCCCCACCTTGCTCAGGTCGGAGCGGCCTCCCAGCGCCGCGACCGTGTCGGGGACGGCGCGGCTCGAGCGCGGGTCATAGAGGACGGTCGAGCCGGGATCCTTGGCGAGCATCGCCTCGGCGAGCAGGGCGCAGATGAAGTCGCCGTCGCAGAAGACGGCTTCGGAGTCGAAGAAGAAGCAGCGATCCGCGTCGCCGTCCCAGGCGATCGCCAGATCGACGCCTTCCTGCGTGATGGCGTCGGCGATCTCGCGCTGGCTCTCCTCCAGCATCGGGTTGGGCCCCCGCTCGGGAAAGTCACCGCTGGGCGCCCAGCTCGCGGTCCTCACCTCCAGGTTCAGCTGCTCGAGGATGGGGCCGATCATCGGGCCGGCCATGCCGTCGCTGCCGTAGGCCAGCAGACGCATCGGGCCGATGCGCGCAGGATCCACCAGGCTCAGCACGTGGCGCTGGAACTCCTCGGCGACCGCGACCTCCTCGACCTCGCCGCCGCCCGGCGGCTCCGGCATGCCGGCCTCTACCTGCGCGCGCACCTCCTGGATGCCGGCGTCACCCGACAGCGCCAGCGCCCGGTCGCGCAGCAGCTTGATCCCGGTGTAGGCGCGCGGGTTGTGGGAGGCCGTCACCATCGCGCCGCCGTCGAGCTCGCGCGAGCCGACCAGGAAGTAGAGGACCTCGGTCGCGACCCGCCCCGCGTCGAGCACGCGCACGCCCTCGGCGACGAGCCCCTCGCGGGCGCGCTCGGCGATCTCGGGCGAGCTCTGTCTCATGTCATGGCCCATGCCGACGACCAATTGCTCGGTCGGCTTTTGGCGCAGGGCGGCCAGCACTCGCGCGAACGCCCGCCCGATCAGATACGCCGTGTCGCCGTCTATCTCATCGCCGTAGAGACCGCGGACGTCGTAGGCCTTGAAGATCGAGGGCGGGGGAGTGGTGGCCATCGGCGGCGCAGGTTAGGGCCTGCGCCACAGGCCCCGGCGGGTGGCGCCCCTCAGCCGAACGATCCCGCGAGCGCCTCGTAGCTCTGCTCGAGCGTCTGCGGCATCACCCGGGTGTCGGCCAGGACGGGCATGAAGTTGGTGTCGCCGCCCCAGCGCGGCACCACGTGCATGTGGATGTGGTGCTCTACGCCCGCTCCCGCGACCCGTCCCTGGTTGAAGCCGACGTTGTAGCCGTGCGGCGAGTAGGTCGCCTCCAGGATCGTCATCGCCCGCTGCGCGAGGGCCATCATCTCGGCCACCGTCTCCGGATCCAGCGCAGGCAGCGAGCCCACGTGCTCGTACGGGGCCACCATCAGGTGCCCGTTCGTGTACGGGAACTTGTTGAGGATCACGAAGCAGCACTCGCCGCGATGGACGATCAGGTTCTCGCGATCACCCTCGGGCCCCTCGCCCGGCTTGGCGCAGAAGATGCAGGCGTCCTCTGAGTCCTTGCTCGCGTCCTTCACGTAGTCGAGGCGCCACGGCGCCCAGATCCGCTCGTTGGCCACACGCGCCATCGTACGGATAGCCGGCTCTACCGGCTACAGCCAGCCGCGGCGGCGGAAGTAGGCGACCATGCCCACCAGCAGCGCGAGCATCGCACCGACGATCACGTAGAACGCGGTGTCGTTCCCCTCGCCGGGCACGCCGACGTTCATTCCCCAGAGGCTTGCGAGGAAGGTCAGCGGCAGCACGATCACGCTGATCGAGGTGAGCACGCGGAGGATGTCGTTGACGCGGTGGGAGATGACTGATTCGTTCGTCCCCTCGTATGCCTCGACGACCTCCTTGTAGTTCTCGAGCATGTCCCAGATGCGCTCGTGGGCGTCGACGATGTCGTCGAAGTAGATCTCCAGGTCGATCTCGGGCGAGAGGTAGCGGTCCTTGACCCGCTCCAGGTCGCGCAGCACCGGGCGCTGGGGGCGGATCACCTTGCGGAAGTTGATGATCTCCTGCTTCACGTTTGAGATGTCGCGGACGATCTCCTCCGAGCGTCCCTCGAAGATCTCCTCCTCCAGGGCGTCCAGCTTGTTGCCGATCTTGCGCAGCATCGGGAAGCAGTAGTCGAAGCCGTCGTCGACGATCCGGTACAGGAGGTAGCCCGACCCGCGCGAGAAGATCTGCTCCCGCACCTCCTCCTTCTGGCGGCAGCGATCGAACAGGTACTCGACGGGCCGCAGCGGCTGGTTCGGGATCGTGATCAGGAAGCCGGGACCGACGAAGATGTCCAGCTCGCCGGTTCCCAGGCGGCCGGCGGCGCTGTCGAACACCGGGAAGTGCAGGACGATGAACAGGTAGTCGTCGTACTTGTCGATCTTCGGGCGCTGGTTGCGCGAGAGCACGTCCTCGAAGTCGAGGGGGTGGAACTCGAAGTGCTCCTCCAGCCAGGCCTGCTCGACGGCCGTCGGGTCGTCGATGTGAAGCCAGCGCAGCCCCTCGGCGGCGATCTCCTCGACGTGGGGGGTGCGGGGCTCAGGCTCGGGAGGCGCGACGAGGCCGTCCCGTGCGCGGGTGGTCCTGCGCAGCCGGGGGCGAGGGAGGTTCGGCATCGGCCGGCTCCTGTGTGCTCGTCGCGTCGTCCATCGCCAGCCAACTTTACGCAACCGGCCTGCGGGCGAGCGCAACGGCGTTCCCGCCCGGAGGACAGGGGGCCGCTGGTATAGTCCCGCGCCACATAGCTGCACCACATCAAGAGGGGTGGAGGGAATGGCCCTGCGAAGCCCCGGCAACCACTCGGACGCTAGTTCGAGGAAGGTGCCAAATCCATCAGGACCGCTGTCAGGCCTGAAAGATGTGGGAAGAGTTTCCTCGGAACCTCCGCCCACAGAGATCAGGCGGAGGTTTTTTTCGTAGAGGAAGCCATGGCCGTCGAATCGCTGAGATGCAAGGAGTGCGGAGCCGCCTACGAGCTGGGCGCCGCGTTCTTCTGCGAGAGCTGCTTCGGGCCGCTCGAGGTCCGCTACGACTTCTCGAAGCTCGACCCCGAGGAGGCCCGGCGCAAGATCTCGGCGGGCTCGCGCGGCATCTGGCGCTACGCGGACTTCCTTCCCTTCGACGGCCGCCCGGGCGACCCGCTCGAGCCCGGCCTGACCCCCCTGGTGCGTGCCGACCGCCTGGCCGAGCGGCTGGGCCTGGGCGAGGTCTGGATCAAGAACGACGCCGCCAACCCCACGCACTCCTTCAAGGACCGGGTTGTGGCCGTCGCCCTAGCCAAGGCCAGGGAGCTCGGCTTCGAGACCGTCGCCTGCGCATCCACCGGAAACCTGGCCAACGCGGTCGCCGCCCACGCCGCGGCGGCGGGCATGGACTCCTACGTCTTCGTCCCCTCCGACCTGGAGGAGCAGAAGCTGCTGGCCACCGGCATCTACGGCACCAAGCTCGTCGGCGTCAGGGGCAACTACGACGACGTCAACCGCCTCTGCACCCAGCTCTCCCAGGAACGTCCCTGGGCGTTCGTCAACGTCAACCTTCGGCCGTACTACGCGGAGGGCTCGAAGACGCTCGCCTACGAAACCGTCGAGCAGCTCGGCTGGGAGCTGCCCGACCGGATCGTCGGGCCGATCGCTTCGGGCTCGATGTTCACCAAGCTGGGCCGCGGCATCGGCGAGTGGCTGGAGCTGGGGCTGGTCCAGGGCGAGCTCCCGACCTTCTGCGGCGCGCAGGCCGAGGGCTGCTCGCCGGTCGCGACCGCGTTCGCCGACGGAACGAGCGTGTGCAAGCCCCAGAAGCCGGACACGATCGCCAAGAGCCTCGCGATCGGGGATCCCGCCGACGGGCCCTACGCGCTTGACCTGGCGCGCAGCACGGGTGGCTCGATCGAATCGGTCAGCGACGACGAGATCCGCGCGGGAATCCGGCTGCTGGCCGAGACGACCGGCATCTTCACCGAGACGGCGGGCGGCGTCACCGTCGGCGTGCTGGCGAAGCTCGCCGAGCAGGGGGCGATCGACCGGGACGAGCGCGTCGTCGTCTACATCACCGGCGAGGGCCTGAAGACCCTCGACGCCGCCAGGGAGTCCTTCAACATGCACGAGATCGAGCCCACGCCGGAGGACTTCGAGCGAGAGTTCGCGGCCGAGGCGGTCATCTAGGATTCAGGCGCGATGAGCGTCACCGTCAAGATCCCGGCCCAGCTCCGCGCCGCCACCGGCGGCGAGGGCGAGCTCGAGGTCGAGGGCGGGACCGTGGGCGAGGCCCTCGACGCGGTCTTCGACCAGCACGACGGCCTGCGCGAGCGCATCACCCAGGACGGGGACCTGCGGCGCTTCGTCAACGTCTACGTGAGCGGCGAGGACATCCGCTTCCAGGACGGCCTGGATACCGCCGTCAACGACGGCGACGAGGTGACGATCCTCCCCGCCGTCGCCGGCGGGGCTTGAGCGCACTCCGCGGGAAGCGCCGCCGCGGGCCGCTCTCTAGGGTTCCGGGCCGTGAACGCGGGCGAGACACCGGTCGTGATCCTCTGCGGCGGGCGCGGCACGCGCCTGCGCGAGCGCACAGAGTCGATTCCCAAGGCGCTGGTCGAGATCGGCGCCCGGCCCATCCTCTGGCACGTGATCTCGATCTACGCGGCGCAGGGGTTCCGGCGCTTCCTGCTCTGCACCGGCTACAAGGGCGAGCAGATCGAGGCGTGGGCGGGGGAGACCGAGTGGCCAGACGGGGTCGCCGTGGAATGCGTCGCCACTGGCCTCGACACCCCCACCGGCGGGCGCATCAAGGCGGTCGAGGAGCGCCTCGGCGGCGAGCCGTTCTGCGCGACCTACGCCGACGGCGTCGCCGACATCGACCTGGCGCGCCTGCTCGAAGCGCATCGCCAGAGCGGCGCCGAGGCGACGGTCACGGTCGTTCGCCCCACGCTTCAGTTCGGAGTGGCCGAGCTTGGCGATGACGGCCGCGTGTTGCGCTTCGAGGAGAAGCCCAGCCTGCGCCGCTGGATCAACGGCGGCTTCTTCTGCTTCGAGCCCGGCGTCTTCGCCTACCTGGCCAGCGACAGCGTGCTGGAGCGCGAGCCCCTCGAGCGCCTTGCAGCCGAGGGTGAGCTCAACGCTTTCAGGCACGAGGGCTTCTGGGACTGCATGGACACCTACAAGGATGCGGTGCTCCTCAACGACCTCTGGGCTGGGGGGGAGCCGCCGTGGCGGGTCTGGGCCGAGGAGCCCGTGACGTGATCGAGCCGGCATGAAGGTGGCGGCCTGAAGGCGCTGGTCACAGGGGGGCGCGGGTTCGCTGGCTCCTGGCTGGCCAAGGTCCTGCTGGAGCGTGGGGACGAGGTGGTCAGCTTCGACCGCGAGGGAAGGCGCCCCTCGCGCCTCGCCCTGCTGGGCATCGACGGCGAAGTGGCCAACGAGGCCGGGGACGTGACCGACGCCGAGCGCGTCGGCGCGGTGCTGAAGCGGCACAAGCCCGACGCCGTCTTTCACCTGGCCGCGCAGGTGATCGTGGGTGCTGCCCTGGAGTCGCCGGTGCCGACCTTCAAGGCGAACATCGAGGGCACCTGGAACCTGATGGAGGCCGCCCGCGCCTCTGGGGCCGAGCGGGTGGTGGTTGCCTCCTCCGACAAGGCTTACGGCGCGCAAGAGGTGCTGCCATACACGGAGGACCTGGCCCTGCGGCCGATCTACCCCTACGAGGTCTCCAAGGCCGCGGCCGAAATGATCGCGCGCAGCTACTGGCACCTCTACGGGCTGCCGGTGGCGGTTACCCGCTTCGCGAACATCTACGGCGGCGGGGACCTCAACTTCTCGCGTCTGATCCCGGAGACGGTGAGCGCCGTGATCGATGGCCGCCGGCCCGTGATCCGCTCGGACGGCAGCCCCGAGCGCGACTTCCTCTACGCCGAGGACGTCGCCGGGGCCTACGTCGCCATCGGCGAGGCGCTGGCCGAGGGACGCGGCGCGGGGGAGGCCTTCAACGCCGGCTGGGGGCACCCGAACCCCGTGCGGGAGGTCGTCGAACTGATCTGCGAGCTCGCCGGCGCCGAGGTCGAGCCTGACATCCGCGGCGAGGGCAACCCCGAGGGCGAGATCGACCGCCAGTTCCTGGACTCGGCCAAGATCCGCGAGGTGCACCGGCTGGCGAGCCGCAGGTGGACCTGCGCGAGGGGCTGGGGCGGACCCTCGAGTGGTACCGGGAACACCCGGAGGCGCGCCCCCCGGCGCCCAGCTGAGTCCGCGGCGACGGCCTGCCCGTCAGCCTTGCCGTCGCCTCGTGGCGGTGGGATACTTCGATCAGTGGCGTCAACGAACGTCGAGTTGGCAAAGAGCTCATTTGCTGCTTTCAAGCGAGTGGACGCTGACGCCTACGTCGCCAGCTTCTCACCGGACGTGGAGTGGAAGATGTCCGCCTTCGTCACCGGCCGCGGCGACTACAAGGGCCACCAGGGGGTCCGCGAGTTCCTCGCCGAGGTTGAGCGCCTCGAGCGTGAACAGGGTGAGCTGTTCAAGGTCGACCTCGACGAGTTCGTCGAGGTGGGCGATGACCGGGTCCTCGCCCTCGGCGCGGCCCGGATCGAGCGCGAGGAGGATCCCCTCGAGTTCGAGGTGGGCGCCCTCTACACCTTCGCTGACGACCAGATCGTCCGCCTGGAGGGCTACACCAGCCACCAGGAGGCCCGCGAGGCCGCCGGGCTGTCCTCCAGCGACTAGCGGATAACCTCAGCGACGAGCGCCCGTAGCTCAGTGGATAGAGCGCCTGCCTCCGGAGCAGGAAGCCGCAGGTTCGAATCCTGCCGGGCGCGCTGGTTCCAGGGCTGGATAATCCACTCGTGCCCGATCCCGAAGCGAAGCCACCGGAGTTCGACCTCAGCCTCGCCGAGGCGGCGGCTTGGGTCGGCTCGGGACCGGAGGGGATAGGGGAGACCGCGGTCGGGGATTCCGCCGCCGAGGAGCTGGAGATCGAGGGTGACGACCCGGCGACGGCGCTGCGCCAGACGCTCGGGATGTTCGCGACGGGCGTCACGGTGATCACCATGGCCGCCGGCGACCAGATTCACGGCATGACGGCGAACGCATTCATGTCGGTCTCGCTCCAGCCCCCGCTGGTGCTGATCTCGGTCGACCGCCGCACCAAGATGTGCAACATGCTGCACGAGGGGCAGCGCTTCGGGGTGAGCGTCCTGGCCTCGACGCAGCGCGACCTCTCGGATCGCTTCGCGGGCAGGGCCGGGGACGGGGCGGAGGAGCCGAGCTTCGAGATCGTGCACGAGACCCCGCTGGTCGAGGGCTCGGCGGCGCAGTTCGTCTCCAAGGTCGAGAAGTCCTACTGGGGAGGCGACCACTCCCTCTTCCTCGGCCGGGTCGAGTTCGCGAGCTACGACGAGGGCGCCCAGCCGCTGCTCTTCCACGGCGGCCAGTACGGCGACCTCAGCAGCGGCGCCGAGATGGCCTAGCTGCGGGGGCGCTCCTTCTTCGGGTCGTAGAAGGGGATAGGCACGACCGTCGCCGGGATCCGCTTCTGCTCGCCGTCGAGCTTTCCGACCTCGATCGCGGTGCCGGGCTCGGCGTGCTGGATGGCCATTCGGCACAGGGCGATGTTCTTGCGCAGGACGGGGCTGCGGGTGCCGCTGGTGACGACGCCGACCGAGGCGCGCTCGCCCGGCACGTGGACGCAGTCTCCGTGGCCGGCGGTCTCCTGGCCCTCCAGCTCCAGGCCGACCAGCTTGCGCTGAGGGTGCTGGGAGCGCTCGATCAGGGCGTCCTTGCCGACGAAGTCGTCCTCGGAGTCGAGCGCGACCGCGAAGCCGATCCCGGCCTCGAACGGATCGACCTGGTCATCGAACTCGTAGCCGGCGAAGATCAGGCCGGACTCGATCCGCAGCACGTCGAGCGCCGAGAGCCCCAGCGGCGCCATGCCGTGCGGCTCGCCCGCCGCCCAGATCGCGTCCCAGACCGCCGGCCCGTCGTCGGGATGGCACCAGACCTCGTAGCCGAGCTCGCCGGTGTAGCCCGTTCGGGAGATCACGATCGGGATCCCGTCGTAGTCCCCGATCCGTCCGATCAGCAGCCGGAACCACTTCAGCTCGTCCAGCGCGGGCTGGTCGGGCGGGGTCCAGACGATCCCCTTCAGGATCTCGCGGCTGGCCGGCCCCTGCACCGCGACGTTATGCAGCTGGTCGGTCGAGGGCTTGATGAACACCCGCATCGACTCGGCGTCGGCGAGCCGGTTCAGGTGGACGCCCGTGTACTCGTCGCCCGCGACGAAGCGGAAGTTGTCGTCGCCGAGCCGATAGACCGTCGCGTCGTCCAGCATGCCGCCGGTCTCGTTGCAGACCGCGGTGTAGGTGACCTGGCCGATCGCCAGCTTGCGGGCGTCGCGCGTGATCGCGCGCTGGATCAGCATCTCGGCGTCGGGCCCCAGCACCTCCCACTTGCGAAGCGGCGAGAGGTCCATGATCGCCGCCTTCTCGCGGCAGGCCCAGTACTCGCTGATCGTGCCGCCGCCCGAGCCGGTGAAGCAGTCGGGCAGCCAGTACCCGCGGTACTCGACCATGTTGCCCGTCAGCGCCGAGGTGCGGGGATGGAAGGCGGTCTCTTTGGTCATGACGGGTTCGGCCTCCGGTGTGACGCGGTGGGCAATGGCCAGCGAGAACTTGTTCTCGGGTGAGTAGACGCGGACGTGGATGTCGGTGACCTCCCAGCCGTTGGCCGGGTCGACGTCGTCGGGACAGGCCGACGAGGCGCAGAGCAGGTCGTTCGCCGCGCGCATCAGCACGTAGTCGCCCGGCCGCGACCAGGGCTCGTCGGCGATCAGGGCGTTGGCTACGTCGAAGCTCGTGTTGTAGAAGAGATTCAGCGCGTTCCAGCCCGCCCGCGGCTCGACTCCGCGAGGGACCAACTCGCCGTTGAAGTTGTCGGTGCAGTTGATGTGGCCCGGGTAGCCGAGCGCCTCGTAGTAGCGCGGGAAGCAGGCGAGCCCGAAGCTGTCGTGGCGGCCGACCGTGTCCTGGACGACCTCCACCAGCGGGTCCTGGTCGATGTCGAAGCTCTTGCGATAGAGGCCGGGGGTCGGATAGGCCGAGCCCATCAGGGAGCGGGTAGTGGTCGCGTCGAGCCCTCGCTCGATCCCGCGCTCGAGCTTGCGCTGGTTGAAGGCGAGGAAGTCCGAGCACTGCTTGCCCCGTACGTCGATGATCTGGATGTACTCGCCCTCGTGGACCTCATATGCGAGCGCGCTCGCCTTGTCCACGCGGAAGTCGAGCCGCGGCTCGGCCAGCGGCGCGGGCAGCTCGACCTCCTCGAACGCCCGTGGAGTCGCTCGGTTGACCTCCACCACCAGAGGCGAAGCCGGCCAGTCGCCCTCGACGATCCGGCCGCCGGGCGCTGCCACGATCGCGGTCGCCTCGCGCTCGGCCAGGAAGGTCTCGGTGGCCCCGCGCGGGGTGTCGGTGTCGAAGAGCCTCAGGGCCCTCGCATCGTGGGGGATCAGGCCGCGCTCGTGCAGCTGCGCAAGGAATCCGTCGGCTCCGCCGTTCGCGGCGCCCGCCGGCCCCCCGTTCCCCGCCAGGCCGCGCAGGACCGTGGCATCGCCGTCCGCCCGGGCCCCGATCGCGGCGGCGTCCTCGCCCCCTTCGGCATCGAGCACGGTCAGCTCGGCGACCTGCCCGCCGTCCCGATTTAGCACCGTGAGGCGGTCGTCCGGGCTGAGGCGCACGGCCGTCGCCGCCCCGGGACGGACCCAGTGCGACTCGAGCGAGCGATCGACCGGCAACAGGCCGTTGCCGATCACCACCGGGCGCGTGGTGGCAGCCACAGGCCTACGCCTTCGCCGGCTCGGTGCCCTCGGCCTTTTCGGCCTCTTCGACCAGCTGCTCCGCGAGCTCACGCTTGCCGGCCGCGTCGAGCTTCT
This sequence comes from uncultured Solirubrobacterales bacterium, assembly GCA_963813725.1. Taxonomy (GTDB): domain Bacteria; phylum Actinomycetota; class Thermoleophilia; order Solirubrobacterales; family 70-9; genus VGBV01. The sequence goes on along the minus strand of CAWFAI010000005.1, from coordinate 38,799 downwards.
TCACCTCGTTCTCGACCACACGCCGATTGTAGTTCTGGTTCCAGTAGTCGAGCGAGTCGAACCCGTTCAGCACCGCCTTGCCCACGAACTGCCGCAGCACCTCGTTGGTCGGCCCCATCACCCAGCCCGCCTTGGCGTCGCGCACGTAGCGCTCCAGCTCCATGTCCTTCTTGTAGCCGGTGCCGCCGCAGGCATGCAGCATCTTGTCGACGTGGTGGGCCGTGTTCTTCGCGGCCTCGAACTTGATCTGCCACGCCCAGTGGAGGTAGTCGGCGCGAGCCGTCTCGCCCGGCTTCAGGATCTTGGTGTTGTCGTCGGTGGCCCTGTCCATCGCCTGCGCCACCGAGTACACGAACACGCGGCAGGCGTTCGTGTCCATCACGGCCTCACCGACGTAGTCCTGGATCGTCGGGTAGTCGGCGACGCGCATGCCCACGTCGACGTGCTTCTTGCGGGTGGTGTGGCGCTTGGCGATGTCGATCGCGCCCAGCGTGATCCCGTTCCAGACCGAGGAGGAGCCGATCAGGAACCAGGGGTCCACCGCCTCGTCGTTGGAGTTGGCGCCGTCGCCGAGCGGCCCCACCACCTGGTCGGCCGGGATCTCGACGCCGTCCACCTGGATCGGGCCGGACTGGTTGCCGCGAAGGCCGAGGGCGTCCCAGAGGGAGGGCTGGGCCTCGACGTCGTCGCCGTCGATGACGAACACCGAGAGGTCGTCGTAGCCGGTGAAGTCCGGGCTCGTCGTCTGCACGACGTAGAAGTCGGCGAAGCCGCCCGAGGTGGTCCACGACGCCTTCTTGTTCACCTTGTAGCCGCCGTTCGACTTCTCGGCGCTGGAGGAGAACGGGTACCAGAAGTGCGAGCCCGTCTCGGGGTCGGAGTAGGAGAGGGTCCCGATCCGCACGTCCTTGTCGAGGGTGCGGATGTACTTGTCGACCAGCTCGTCGGTCGGGCGCAGCATGATCGTCGCAACCGCGCCGATGTGCATCACGTAGCACATCGCGGTTGAGGCGCAGCCGTAGCGGGCCAGCGTCTCGCAGACCATCGCGAAGGCGACGTGGTTCTCGCCCAGTCCCCCGTGCTCCTGGGGACGGTCAGGCTGAGGAAGCCGTTCTCGGCCAGGATCTCGAAGTTGCGGCGCGGGTAGAGCAGCTCATCGTCGGAGCGCTTGGCGTTCGCGCGCATCTCCTTCTCGCAGAGCGAGATCAGCGTCTCGCGCAGCTCCTGCTGGCGGTCGGTCAGGACCCAGTCGGGATCCCAGTCGTAGCCCAGTCCCCAGAACGGCTCTTCGCCCCACATCTTCTCCGCCATAGGCTCTCCTTCCGCGGCCTCCCGGGCTCCGCCGGGCGGCCCTTCGAACAAATACGTCCAGGTGGGATTCTGCCGCACCCCCGAGGCGAAGTAAAGGCGGGCGTGTGGACCTTTCCGGGCTAGCCGTCGGGGGTGACCCAGACCAGGCAGTTGGCGTCGCCGCGGATCCGCTTCGCCGCGCGCCGGAACAGCCGCGGCTTGATCTGGGTCGGGTCCGGCCCGAACACAAGCAGGCCGGCCCGCTGCTCGTGCGCGACCTCGAGCAGCGCTTTGACGGGACGCTTGCTTGAGACCCGGAGGTGCTCGGTGCGAATCCCGAGGGCGGCGGCGCGCTCGGCCGTCGCCCTGACTTCGTCCAGTGCCTCCTCGTGCGGCAGCGTGGCCGCGTCGGGGCCGATCAGCATCAGCGTCGTCGGGTAGTTCGGGAGATGCATCACGTTCGTAACCAGCAGCGGGGAGCTCGCGTCGATCGCCGACTCGAAGGCCATCCGCTCGGCGGCGGCGTCGATCCGGCACGCGAGCGTCCCCAGCACCACCGGCCGTCCCGAGACGGCGGCGTCCTCAACCCGCTCGCTCGTGTCGCCGCGGTTCTTGACGAGGATGCTCATCGGTGGTGCTCAAAAGTCTAGATCCGTATGGGTCCTGTCCCAAATACGTACATCGCGGCCATCCGGACCACCGCGGAACCCTTGACTTCCGGCAATTGAACAAATAGGAATAATCGGTACAAGCGAGCGAGAGGAGAGGCTCAATGGCAACCGCCCAGGTCGAGGAGCGCCAACTTCTCAAGGCGATGACGTGGTGGGACGGCTTCGTGGTCGCGCTCGCCAACCCCGGGTTCCTGATCGCCGCGCTTGGAGCCTCGATCGGTGCGCTCGGCACCACCGGTGCCTTCGTCCTCTGGACCGTCTCGGTCTGCATCGGGGCTCTGCAGAACAACGTCTACGCCGAGCTGGCGACGATGTTCCCCAACAAGCCCGGCGGCATCGCGCTGTTCGCGCACGAGGCCTGGCGCAAGTACTTCACCTTCGTGGGGCCGATCGCCACCTTCGGCTACTGGTTCGCATGGTCGAGCGTGCTGGCGATCAACGGGCTCGTGGTCGGGACCCTGATCCAGGCCGAGTTCTTCTCCGACTCCACCTGGGCCGAGGCCGGCGCCGGCTTCGACCTCAATCTCGCGATCGCGCTCGGGATGGGCGCGATCGTGCTGGTCTGGCTCTTCAACGTCTTCGGGGTGCGTCCGGCGGTCTGGTTCGGCTACCTGACCGGCGCGCTGTTGATCCTGCCCGCCTTCGTGCTCATGTTCCTGCCCTACATAACGGGCGACTGGTCGAGCGACAACATGCAGTGGAACATCGGCGCCGGAGGGGGGTTGGGCCTGGCGCTCACCTGGCTCTACTTCATGGGGTGGTCCTCGTACGGATTCGAGACCGTGGCGGCGTTCGCGCCCGAGTACCACTCGCCTGAGACGGACACGCCGAGAGCCCTGCGAGCATCGGCCGCGTTCTCGGTAGTGGTCTACGCGCTGCTGCCATTGGGGCTGGGAGGGACGCTCGGCACCGAGGCGGTGGCAGCCGACCCGACCTTCATCGCCTTCTACACCACGGCGTTCGACATCCTGGTGGGGAACGCGCTCGGCACCGTCATGGTCCTATGCCTGATCGCGGGCCTGCTGCTGTCCATGAACACCGCGACCATGGACGGTTCGAGAGCCCTGTACGGCATCTCCAAGGACGGGATGACGATCAAACAGCTCGGGGTTTTGAACCGCAACAACGTTCCGGCGCGGGCGATGACGCTCGACGCGATCCTCAACCTGTTCCTGCTGACGTACTTCGCCAGCGCGATCGAAATCCTGGCTGCCGGCAACCTGGGCTACATCTTGGCCCACGTGTTCGCGCTCACCGGCTTCCTCCTGTTGAGGAGGGACAGGCCCGCATGGCCGAGGCCGATCAAGCTGTCGGCGATCTGGATACCCATCGCGGCGCTACTCGCGGCGGCGAACCTGATCTTCATCATCTTCGGCGGCTTCGTCTACGCGGACGAGTACGGCTACGGCATAGACAAGACCGAGGTCGGTCTGCTCGTGCTCGCCGTCTCGCTCGTCCTCTACGTGTTCAGGCACGTGGTCCAGGACCGGACCGGGCTGCGCCTGAGGGAGGAGACGCCGTCGACGCCGGAGGAGGCGGCACGCCTCGAGCAGGCGGCGGCGTAGCCATCAGGCGGGGACCCTTGCGACCCTAGTCCGCTCGTAGATCCCACTTGGGGAGATCGGCGATCGCCGAGCGGTAGCGGCTGCGGTGGATCGGCCTGATCAGCAGAAACCAGCCCATCACCGCAACCGGGAGCAGGAGGAAGACGCTGAAGGCGTTCCCGGTCGCAATGAAGAAGACCGCGGCCGCCGAGAAGACGAGGCTGTAGACGATGGGCAGGATCCGGAATCTCAGCTGCGTCCTGCGGATCTGCTCATAGTCCTCGCGCGGGATCCGGTTCGTGTCGTAGTTGCGCCCACAGTTCGGGCAGCGCCAGACTTCGCCATAGGGGACGTCGGCCTTCTCGCCGCACTCGCAGCTGAGCGTGATCGGGGGCCCGCGCAGCACCGCGCCCGGCTTCTCGTGGCCGAGTCGCTCGCGGGACCCTCTCGCCCTTCTTCTCCCAAACGGCGGCACCGGGGCGATCGTACCCGCCGCCTGGGCAGGCGGATATCTACGCTTGCCCGATGGACCTCTCGGTCGTCTTCTACGGCACCGGCGGCTCCGTGCCCACGGCGCGGAGGGCGACCGCCTGCGTGCTGATCCGGGCGGGCGGCAGGCGCGTCCTGGTCGATTGCGGGGAAGGCGCCCAGCGGCAGATGATGCGCTCGACCGGCCTGGTGCAGGTGGACGACATCCTGATCACCCACCTGCACGCCGACCACTATCTCGGCCTGCCGGGCCTGCTCAAGACCTACGACCTCCAGGACCGCCAGGCCCCGCTCCGGATCGCCGGGCCGCAGGGCCTCGGGGCGCTGTTCGAGGCGCTGCGCCGGATCTTCGGCAAGATCCGCTACGAGGTCGAGCTGACCGAGCTGGCCCCCGGCGAGGGACTGGCGCATCCCGACGAGGGGTTCGAGCTTCTCTGCTTCGAGGTCCAGCATCGGATGCCGGCTAACGGCTATGCGTTCGTGGAGGCCGAGCGACCCGGGCGCTTCGACGCCGAGCGGGCGCGCGAGCTGGGGGTCAGCGACGTCCGCGACTTCGGCAGGCTGCAGAGGGGGGAGGCCGTCACCGGCTCAGGCGGCGAGGTGAGCCCGGATCAGGTGCTGGGAGAGCCGCGCCAGGGCCGCAAGGTCGTGATCACCGGCGACACCGCCCCCTGCGAGATGACGCGAATCGCCGCGCACGGTGCCCAGTTGCTGGTGCACGACGGCACCTTCTCGGACGAGGAGGCCGCGCGGGCGGCCGAGACCGGGCATTCCACCGCGCGCGCCGCGGCCGAGCTGGCGGCCGAGGCCGGCGTCGGGATGCTGGCGCTCGTCCACGTCTCCTCCCGCTATCACGTGGGCGCTGTGCTGGACGAGGCCCGCGAGGCGTTCCCCAACTGCCACGCCGTGCGCGACTTCGACCTGGTCGAGATCCCGTTCCCCGAGCGCGGGGAGCCGCGCCTGATCGAGCGCGGGGCGAAACAGCAGCGCGAGGGCCCCGAGTCCGAGCCGGCCCCAGCGGGCGGTTGAGCAAGCACGGTCCGGCCCGCCGTGCGAGGCTGCTCGGACCGTTTAACCGAAGGAGGAGTGATGGCAGAGAGCGTTTACCGCGTCACCGAGGTGGTCGGCGTCAGCTCGGACTCGTGGGAGCAGGCGGCGAATAACGCCGTGGAGACGGTCTCGAAATCCGTGCGAGACCTGCGGATCGCCGAGGTCATTCGCCAGGACGTGACCATCGACGGCGGCAAGGTCTCCGAGTTCCGCATCCGCCTCGGCGTGTCCTTCAAGTACGAGACGGAGTAGGCAAGGCGCTCGATCACCCCGCCCGGCGGCGTCCGGGCGGGGCGGCTGGGCGATTGCGCTATTTGCTTGATCTGCGGCTGTCAGATCGCGGCAGCCGCCAATGCCGCTGCTAGGCTGGCCCGGCACCTTTAACCACGGTCCCGTGAGGCCGGGAAGGAGCGGAAGATGGACGACAGGGTCGTGCTCAGCCACGACGATCTGCGCAAGGCGCTCGTGCGCATTGCCAACGAGATCGTCGAGAAGAACCCCGATGGTGAGGCGATCGCGCTGGTCGGCGTCCACACCCGGGGGGCGCTCCTCTCGCAGCGGCTGCACGCGCTGGTCGGCGAGCTGACCGGATCAGAGGTGCCGCTCGGCGACCTCGACATCTCCTTCTACCGCGACGACATGAAGCGGCGCGAGCCGCTCGAGGCCCCGGTCGTGCATGCCTCGCACCTGGACTTCGACCTCGAGGGCCGCACCGTGATCCTGGTGGACGACGTGCTCTATACGGGCCGCACCGTCCGCGCGGGCATCGAGGCGCTGTTCGACTACGGCCGGCCCGACCGCGTGCAGCTTGCGGTGCTGGTGGACCGCGGCCACCGCGAGCTCCCGATCCGTCCCGACTACGTCGGCAAGAACCTGCCGACGGCGGCGGGGGAGCGGGTGAACGTGCGCCTGGAGGAGTCCGACGGGCGCGACGAAGTGGCGATCGTCCCGGTCCCGGCCGGGGTGTCGGCCAACGGCGAGGAGGAGCGGTGAAGCACCTGTTGGGCGTCGAGGGGCTGAGCCGCGAGGAGGCCGAGCGCATCCTCGACCGCGCCGAGAGCTTCGCCGAGGTGGGCAGGCGCGACATCAAGAAGGTCCCGACGCTCCGAGGGCGCACGATCGTCAGCCTCTTCTACGAGTCCTCGACCCGGACCAGCAGCTCCTTCGAGCTTGCCGCCAAGCGGCTCTCGGCCGACGTCGTCTCGATCAAGTCCGCGGGCTCGGCGGTGGACAAGGGCGAGAGCCTGAAGGACACGATCGCCACCCTGTCGGCCTACGACCCCGCCGCGATCGTGATCCGCTCGCCGCAGGCGGGGGCGGCGGCGCTCGTCGCGGGGTGGACCGACGCCTCGGTGGTGAACGCCGGCGACGGCAAGCACGAGCACCCGAGCCAGGCGCTGCTGGACGTCTTCACCCTGCGACAGAAGCTGGGCTCGCTGGAGGGCACCAAGATCTGGATCGTCGGCGACGTCCTGCACAGCCGGGTGGCGCGCTCCTGTCTGCTCGCCTTCGGCCTGATGGGCGCCGAGGTCACCCTGTGCGGGCCGCCGACGCTGATCCCCCGCGGGATCGCCGCGGCCACGGGCGTCTCGGTGGCCTACGACCTGGACGGGCTCGGCGAGGCCGACGTGGTCTACGCGCTGCGGATGCAGAGCGAGCGCATGAGCGAGAGCTTCGTCCCCTCGCTGCGCGAGTACGCGGCCCGCTACCAGATCGACGCGCGGCGGCTGGGCCCGCGACAGGTGCTGATGCACCCGGGCCCGGTGAACCGCGGAGTGGAGCTTGCGCCCGAGGTGATCGACTCGCCCCAGTCCCTGATCACGGCTCAGGTGGAGAGCGGCCTCGTGGTGCGGATGGCGATCCTCTATGAGCTGCTGACCGGAACCGAGCGCGCCAAGCCCGACCGGGGGCCCGCGCCCGCCGACCCGCCGCGGATCGGACAGCCGGCATGACCGCCCCCGCATCGCCGGAGAACGGCCCTGCCTTCCTGGTCCAGCGCGACGGGGACCCCGCCGCGCTGGTGATCCGAGGGGCGCGGGTGCTGGATCCCCGCGAGGGCATCGACGAGGCGCGCGACGTGGTGGTCCGCGGCGGCGCGGTCGCCGAGCTGGCCGAGCCGGGAGGCGCGCAGGCGCCCGACGGGGCGGAGGTCGTAGACGCCGAGGGGATGCTGGTGCTGCCCGCCTTCGTGGACCCTCATGTCCACTTCCGCGTTCCGGGCCAGGAGCACAAGGAGGACCTGGAGACGGGCACCAGGGCCGCCGCCGCGGGCGGCTACTGCGCGGTGATCGCCATGGCCAACACCGAGCCGCCGATCGACTCGGCGGCGGTGCTGGGATCGGTCAGGGACCTCGCCGAGCGCGAGGCCTCGGTGCCGGTGGGATTCGTCGCCAACGTCACCCGGGGGATGGAGGGCGCGGAGCTGACCGAGATGGCCGAGCTGCGCGAGGCGGGGGCGATCGCCTTCTCCGACGACGGGCTGCCGATCCGAAGCGCCCGAGTGCTGCGGCGGGCGCTCCAGTACCAGCGCCTCGCGGGCGGGGTGATCGCCCTGCACGAGGAGGACCCCGACCTCTCGGGCGACGGGGTCATGCACGAGGGCGAAGTCTCGGCGGTGCTCGGCCTGGCGGGGATCCCGTCGGTCTCGGAGTCGACGACGATCGCCCGCGACTGCTCCCTTGCCCTATACGAAGAGGGGCGGATCCACGTGCAACACCTATCGGCCCGCACCTCGGTCGAGGAGATCGCCCGAGCCAAGGCCGCCGGCGTGCGGGTCACCTGCGAGGCGAGCCCCCACCACCTGACCCTCACCGACGAGGCCGTGCGCAGCCTCGACTCCCGCTTCAAGATGAACCCGCCGTTGCGGACCGAGGACGACCGCCAGGCGCTGATCGAGGGCCTGCGCGACGGCACGATCGACTGCGTCGCGACCGATCACGCACCTCACGCCGCGGAGGAGAAGGAGGTCCCCTTCGAGCAGGCCGCGATGGGGGTGACCGGGCTGGAGCAGGCGTTCGCCGCGCTGCACACCGAGCTCGTCCTGCCAGGCACGCTCTCGCTGGAGACCCTGGTGGAGAGGATGACCAGCGGCGGCGAGCCCTTCGGCATCGAGGCGCCGCGCGTGAAGCCCGACGCGCCCGCGAACCTGGTGCTGATCGACCCGGCCCAGGAGTGGGTCGTGGGGGAGGACGGCTACGAGAGCCGCTCGCACAACAGCTGCTTCGCCGGGCGCACGCTGACCGGGCGGGTGCTGATGACCGTGGCGGCGGGCCAGGTCGCCTTCCGCCAGCGCAGCTTCGCCATAGGAGCGGCGGCGTGAAGCTCGATCGAGAACGCGCGGCTCTGGTCGTGGTGGACGTGCAGGAGGCCTTCCGCAAGGCGATGCCGCGGTTCGAGGACGTCACGCGCGCGACGGCGACCCTGATCCGCGGCGCCGAGGCGATGGAGGTGCCCGTGGTCATCACCGAGCAATATCCGAAGGGGCTCGGCTCGACCGCGCCCGAGGTGGCCGAGGCCCTGCCCCGGGGATCGGAGCCGCTGGAGAAGACCGTGTTCTCGGCCGCGGAGGCCGACGGCTTCGACCTCGGCGGCCGCGATCAGGCCCTCGTCTGCGGGATCGAGACGCACGTCTGCGTCAACCAGACCGTCCTGGACCTGCTCGCAGGCGGCACCGAGGTCCACGTCGCCGAGGACGCCGTCGCCTCGCGCTTCGACGACTCCAAGCGCATCGGCCTGGCCAAGATGGAGCAGGCCGGGGCGGTGCTGACGAGCGTCGAGACGGCGCTGTTCGAGCTGCTGGGACGCGCGGGCACCGACGAGTTCAAGGTCGTCCAGAAGCTGATCCTGGAGTTCGCCCCCAACCCGGGCGCCGAGGCCGAGGTCGAAGCGTGAGCGGCTACGTGCTGCTCGAGGACGGGACCCGCCTGGACGGCGAGCTCTGCGGCGATCCCGGGAAGGTGACCGGCGAGGTCGTCTTCAACACCTCGATGACCGGCTACCAGGAGGCGGTTACCGATCCCTCTTACGCGGGCCAGATCATCATCTTCACCTACCCGATGGTCGGCAACTACGGCGTCTCGGCGGAGGCGATGGAGTCCGACAGGGTCCACGCCCGCGGCGTGATCATGCGCGAGGCCAGGAACTCCGAGGACGCCTCGAGCGCCGAGGGGGGCTGGCTCGATTGGCTGCGCGACTGCGGGGTGCCCGCGATCACGGGCGTCGACACCCGGGCGCTTGTGCGCCACATCCGCGACGGCGGGGCCATGCGCGGCGGCATCTTCCCGGCCGAGCTGGCCGAGGCCGAGGCGCGGGAGCTCGTGGCGGCCGAGCCGCCGATGGACGGCGCCGACCTGGCCCGCGACGTCACTCCGTCCGAGCCGGTCGAGATGGAGGGCGAGGGCCCGCACGTCGTCGGCATCGACACCGGGATCAAGCTCAGCATCGTCCGCCAGCTCCGCGAGCGCGGCTGCCGGCTGACGCTGCTTCCCTGCGACTCCTCCGCCGAGCAGGTCCTCGAACGCGACCCCGACCTGGTCTTCCTCGCGAACGGCCCCGGCGACCCAGGTGCGCTCGACTACGTGGTCGAGAGCGTGCGCGGGGTGGTCGGCAAGAAGCCGGTGGTCGGGATCTGCCTCGGCCACCAGCTGCTCTGCCGCGCGGTGGGGCTCGACACCTTCAAGCTCCCGTTCGGGCACCGCGGGGCCAACCACCCGGTGAAGGACCTGGAAACGGGTCGCATCGACATCACCTCCCAGAACCACGGCTTCGCGGTCAGCGGACCCGACGGGGAGGGCACGATCCCCGGGGACGAGCCGGTCCGCTGGTCGACCGACTTCGGCGAGGCCGAGCTCTCGCACCTGAACCTGTATGACCGCACCGTCGAGGGCCTGGTGCTGAAGGACGTCCCGGGCTGCACCGTCCAGTACCACCCCGAGGCCGGCCCCGGTCCCCACGACGCCCGCTACCTGTTCGACCGGTTTTTGGAGCTGACCAAGTGAGCGAGGCAACAACCCGGGAGAAGACCCTGGAGATCGCCAAGAGGCTCGCGGAGCTGTACGAGCGCGAGGGGCCGTGGGCGATCGAACCTCGCTTCGACGAGTTCTTCCATCCCGACTTCGAGTGGCGACCGGCCGTCTCTGACCTCGGCGACAAGACCTACGTCGGGCTGCAAGGGTTCCGGGACTGGCAGCACGACATCGAGGAGATCACCGACGAGGCGGTCCAGTACGGCTTGGAGGTGGAGGCGATCACCGACGCGATCGTGCTGGTGCTGAGCCGGATGCGAATCGTCGGCAAGGGAAGCGGCGCGGAGTTCGAGAGCGAGTACGGAGCCGTCTATGAAATGGAGGACGGCAGGGGGGTTCGTGGACGGGCCTTTCTCTCTCACGATGAGGCTCGCGGGGAAGCCAATCGGTGGAGCGAGGGAGCCGGCTGATGCCGCGCCGCGACGACATCCACAAGATCCTGCTGCTCGGCTCGGGGCCGATCGTGATCGGGCAGGCGGCCGAGTTCGACTACTCCGGCGTGCAGGCCTGCAAGGTGCTGCTGGAAGAGGGCTACGAGGTCGTGCTCGTCAACTCGAACCCGGCGACGATCATGACCGACCCCGAGTTCGCCGACCGCACCTACGTCGAGCCGCTGCTTCCGGGCCCGGTCGCCAAGGTGATCGAGCGCGAGCGGCCCGACGCGCTGCTCCCCACCCTGGGCGGGCAGACGGCGCTGAACCTCGCCAAGGCGCTGCACGACGACGGCACGCTGGAGCGCTTCGGCGTCGAGCTGATCGGGGCCGACTACGAGGCGATCCACCGCGCCGAGGACCGCGAGTCCTTCCGCGAGACGATGGAGTCGGCCGGCCTGCGGGTTCCGTGGTCGCGGATCGTGACCTCGGTCGCCGAGGCCGAGAAGTCCCTCGCCGACGGCGAGATCACCCTGCCGGCGATCGTCCGTCCCGCCTTCACTCTCGGGGGCCACGGCGGCGGAGTGGGGCGCACCGGGACCGAGATGGCCCAGGTCGTCTCGGAGGGTCTCGCCGCCAGCCCGATCGGGCAGGTGCTGGTGGAGGAGTCCGTGATCGGCTGGGGGGAGTTCGAGCTCGAGGTGATGCGCGACCGCAATGACAACGTGGTCATCATCTGCTCGATCGAGAACGTGGACCCGATGGGGGTCCACACCGGCGACTCCGTCACGGTGGCGCCGGCGCAGACCCTGACCGATCCCCTCTATCAGGAGCTGCGCAACCAGGCGATCAAGGTGATCCGAGCGGTCGGGGTCGAGACCGGCGGCTCAAACGTCCAGTTCGCGGTCAACCCCGAGACCGGCGAGGTCGTCGTGATCGAGATGAACCCCCGCGTCTCGCGCTCCTCGGCGCTCGCTTCGAAGGCGACCGGGTTCCCGATCGCGAAGATGGCGGCGAAGCTCGCCGTCGGCTACGCGCTGGAGGAGATCCCCAACGACATAACACAAGCAACACCAGCTTCCTTCGAACCAACGATCGACTACGTGGTCACCAAGGTGCCCCGGTTTGCGTTCGAGAAGTTCCCGGGCGCGGAGGGGCAGCTCACCACCCACATGAAGTCGGTGGGCGAGGCGATGGCGATCGGGCGGACCCTCCGCGAGTCCTTTGCCAAGGCGATGCGCTCGCGCGAGCTCGACGATGAGCCCGCGATCCCAGAATCGACCGGCGAGCTGCTGGAGCGGCTGGCGAAGCCTTCCCACGACCGCTTTGACCTGGTGCTCGCCGCGTTCGAGCGCGGCGTGGAGCTGGAGCGGGTGCAGGAGGCGACCATGATCGATCCCTGGTTCCTGCATGAGCTGCGCGGCCTCGCCACAGACGGCGACGGCACCGATGGTCTGGAGCGGGGCTTCCGCTCGGTGGACACCTGCGCCGCGGAGTTCGAGGCGCGCACCCCCTACTTCTACAGCGCCCACGAGAGGGTCGCGAGCGATGAGGTCGAGCGGGGGGAGCGGCCGTCGGTGATGATCCTGGGCTCGGGCCCGAACCGGATCGGCCAGGGAATCGAGTTCGACTATTGCTGCGTCCACGCCGCGATGACCGTTCGGGAGTCAGACCGCGACGCGGTGATGGTCAATTGCAACCCCGAGACGGTCTCGACCGACTACGACACCTCCGACCGCCTCTACTTCGAGCCGCTCACCGCCGAGGACGTGCTTGCGGTGGCCGCCGTCGAGCGCCCGGAGGGCGTGATCGTCCAGTTCGGGGGGCAGACCCCGCTGCGGCTGGCGAAGGCGCTGGAGGAGGCGGGCCTGCCGCTGCTGGGTACGCCCGTCGACGCGATCGACCTGGCAGAGGACCGCGGCCGCTTCGGGGCGCTGCTGAAGCGGCTCGAGATCAAGCACCCTCCCTATGGCACGGCCTTCTCGGCCGACGAGGCCATCGCGATCGCCGAGGACGTCGGCTTCCCGCTGCTGGTCCGGCCCTCCTACGTGCTCGGGGGCCGAGCGATGGAGATCTGCTACTCGGCCGAGGCCCTGGGGGGCTACCTCGAGGCGAACGTCAAGGCGGACCAGGCCCACCCGCTGTTGCTGGACCGGTTCCTGGAGAACGCGATCGAGGTGGACGTGGACGCCCTGGCCGACGGCTCGGAGTGCTTCGTAGCGGCGGTCATGCAGCACGTGGAGGAGGCCGGGATCCATTCCGGCGACTCCGCCTGCGTGATCCCGCCGATGAGCCTGGGGGAGGAGATGCTGCAGGAGATCCGCGAAACGACCCGCCGGATCGCGGTGGAGCTCGGAGTGATCGGGCTGATCAACATTCAGTACGCGGTCGCCGAGGGTGAGCTGTTCGTGATCGAGGCGAACCCGCGCGCGTCGCGGACGGTCCCGTTCGTGAGCAAGGCGATCGGGACGCCCCTCGCCAAGATCGCCTGCCGGCTGATGCTGGGCGAGCCACTCTCCGATCAGGAGCTGCCGCGCGAGACCCCGGGCCACGTCAGCGTCAAGGAGGCCGTGCTGCCCTTCGCCCGGTTCGCCGGGGCGGACTCGGTGCTGGGCCCGGAGATGCGCAGCACCGGCGAGGTGATGGGCATCGCGGCCGACTTCCCGACGGCGTTCGGCAAGGCCCAGGCGGCGGCGGGCGTCTCGCTGCCCGAGCAGGGAACGATCTTCATCAGCGTCACCGACTCCGACAAGCCGGCGGCGACCCAGCTCGCCACCCGCTTCCACGACCTTGGGTTCGAGGTGATCGCCACCTCGGGCACCGCCCAGGCGATCTCGCGCATGGGGGTGCCCGTGCGGATGATCAAGAAGATCGGCGAGGGCTCGCCCAACGTCGTCGACTGCATCCGTTCGGGCGAGGTCGATTTGGTGATCAACACACCGACCGGGTCGGGCGCGCGCGCCGACGGGTACGAGATCCGCTCAGAGTCCGTTCGCCACGGAATCCCCTGCGTGACGACGATGACCGGCGCCTCCGCCGCCTCCCGCGCCATCTTCGCCCAGGCCCGCGGGGAGGCCGAGGTCCTCTCGCTGCAGGAGCTGCACGCGGGCTCGGAGGCGCGCGAGGGATCGCGGCGGTGAGCCAGGCGACCGAGCTGGGGACGCGGGTCGAGGCGCCGTTCGGGCGCCGGAGCTGCGAGGTGACCCGCAACGTCGCCTCAGACGGCTACCGGATCTTCTCCGCGCTTGACCCCGACGGGCCCGAGCCGGCCGCGGGCCAGTTCTACATGCTCGCCGCCGAGCCGGGTTGGGCGCTGCGGGACGGGCGTCCCTATCTGGCGCGCGCGTTCTCGGTCGCCGACTGCGAGCCCCAGGCCGGCGGGCTGCGGCTCGACTTCCTCGTCCACGGCGTCGGCGCCGGTACCGACCGGCTCTGCGCGCTCGAGCCCGGCCGGGACCGGCTGGTGATCACCGGCCCGCTCGGGCGGCCGTTCACCGCACCCGGCGAGCTGGGCGACGGCGCGAGCGGCGCCATCCTCGTGGGCGGCGGGATCGGGGTCGCCCCGATGGCGCTTTGGCGCCGCCGCCTCTCGGGCGCAGGCGTTCCGGCGCGGGTGCTGCTCGGTTTTCGCGACCGCGAGCGCTCGGGCGGCCTCGACCTGTTCGACTGCAGCGAGGTCAGGCTCGCGAGCGAGGACGGCCACCGCGGACATCGCGGATACGTCACCGACCTGCTGGCGGTGATGCTGGAGGGGGATGACGCCGCCTCCGCCGCCGTGTACGCCTGCGGGCCGCCGGCGATGCTGGAGGCCGTGCGGGCGCTGTGCGCCGAGCGAGGGGCCGCGTGCGAATTGGCGATGGAGGCCCCGATGGCGTGCGGCTACGGCGCCTGCTTCGGCTGCGCTGTGCCGCTGGCCGCCGGCGGCTACATGCGGCTCTGCGTCGACGGGCCGGTGGTCCGCGGCGATGAGATCGAGACCGCGCTGGTTCCGGGGTCCGGGCACTGATGGGGTCCAACGGCGGCAATCCCGGCAGCGCCCCGGGGCCGGAGGTCGACCTCTGTGGGCTGCGGCTCGCCCACCCCGTGATCAACGGCTCGGGGACCTTCGACGCGATCGCCGCCAGGCGGGTGTTCGGCGAGGCGCTGCTGGCCGACTTCCCGTTCTCGGCGTTCGTCTCCAAGACCATCACCCCGGAGCCCAGGGCGGGCAACCCGCCGCCGCGCCTGTTCGAGACGCCGTCCGGGCTGATCAACTCGATCGGCCTCCCGAACAAGGGGCTGGACGGCTTCATCGAACGGGACCTGCCGCAGCTCTCCGAGCTGCCGGTGCCGCTGATCGTCTCGGTGATGGGCACGAGCCACGACGAGTTCGCGAGGCTGGTGGCGGGGGTCGGCGGCCGCGACGAGGTGGCGGCGCTGGAGCTCAACATCTCCTGTCCCAACGTGAAGTCGGGGCTGATCGTCGGCGAGTCCCCCGACGAGACGTCCTCGCTGCTCGAGGCTCTGCGCCCGCTCACCAGCAAGCCGCTGATCGTGAAGCTCACGCCCAACGCCCACCCGACCCCGGTCGCCCTTGCGGCCGAAGCGGGCGGGGCCGACGCCGTTTCGCTGATCAACACGCTGCGGGCGACCGGGGCGGACCCTCTCGGCGGGCCCTGGCTTGGCGCGGGCAGCGGCGGGCTGTCGGGGGCGGCGGTGAGGCCGGTGGCGCTGCTTCAGGTACGGGAGGTCGCGGCCTCCGTCTCGATCCCGGTAGTGGGCATGGGCGGGGTCTCCAGCGGGGCCGACGCGGCCGCGCTGATCTCGGCCGGAGCGACCGCGGTCGCCGTCGGGACAGAGAGCTTCAGGGACCCCGCGGCGGGCCACCGGGTGGCATCGGAGCTTGCGGCGGAGTTACGCCTGGTCCCGCCGGCCTGAATCTTTTTCTCGCAAATGCGGGGTTCCTCCTTCCACTCACCGGAGGCGGTCTTATACTCCCGCCCGATGCAGGCCCCGGTCCAGTCCTCCAACGCCGCCCCCGAGAGATCACCGGACCAGAGGATGCAAGCCCTGAAAAGGGCCAACGACATCCGCTCCAAGCGGGCCCAGCTGAAGCGCGACCTGAAGGCGGAGAAGGTCAAGATCCAGACCCTGCTTCTGGACCCGCCGGAGTACGTCCTCACCGCCAAGGTGATCGACATGCTGATGGCGGTCCCCAAGTACGGCCGGGTGAAGACGAACCGGATCCTGAACCAGTGCCGGGTCAGCCCAAGCAAGACGATCGGGGGCCTGTCCGAGCGGCAGCGCTCCGAGCTCGTCGCTCAGCTGCGCAAGTAACGCCGGCATTCGCACGTCTTTCGCTCGGGTCCGGTCATTAGGGTCACCCCATGTCCGAACGCGGCAAGGTGTTCGTGATCACCGGGCCGTCCGGGGTCGGGAAGGGGACGCTGATCGCGAGGCTGCTCGAGGCGGCGCCCGAGCTGGAGCTGTCGATCTCGGCGACCACCCGGGCTCCGAGGGCGGGGGAACGTGACGGCCGCGATTACCACTTCCTGACCCAGGAGGAATTCGAGCGCCGGGTCGACGCCGGCGACTTCCTGGAGTTCGCCACCTACTCGGGCAACCGCTACGGGACCCTGCGCTCGGCGGTCAACGACCGGCTCGACGAGGGCCGCTCGGTCGTCCTCGAGATCGAGGTGCAGGGGGCGAGCCAGGTGCGGCAGGCGATGCCCGAGGCGGTTCAGATCTTCATCGCCCCGCCGGACCCCGCGGTGCTTCGCGAGCGCCTCGTCGGGCGCGCCACGGACTCGCCCGAGGAGATCGAGAAGCGCCTGCGCCGGGCGGAGGCCGAGCTCGAGGCGCAGGCGGACTTCCCTCACGTGGTCACCAACGACGACGTCGCCAGGGCCGCGGCGGAGCTGGAGCGGCTCGTCCGCTCCAAGCTGCCCGCAACGGGTACTGCCGACTAGCCACCCGCGACCCCCTACACTGCTGCCCTCATGAGCATGATCAAGCCTCGCGTCGACAAGCTGATGGACCAGACGGACTCGCACTACGCCGCGGTGATCGTGGCCGCCAAGCGGGCCCGCCAGATCAACGCCTACTACCACTCCCTCTCCGAGGGCGCCTATGGCGAGTACACGCCGCCGATGGTCGAGACCGACAGCGGCAGCAACTACCTGACGATCTCGCTCGAGGAAGTGGCGGCGGGCAAGATCAAGTACGAGTACAAAGCCTAAGCACCCCGCCTTCCAAGGAGAGCTGATGGCCCGAATCCTGCTCGGAGTCAGCGGTGGCATCGCGGCCTACAAGGCGCTGGAGCTGGCGCGCCTGGCGACCCGCGAGGGCCACGCCGTGCGCGTGCTGATGACGCCGGCGGCGGAGCGCTTCGTGGGCGCGGCCTCCTTCGAGGGGATCGTCGGCGCCCCGGTGCTGAGCGACGAGTTCGAGCGCGACCCCGCCCGCGGCGCCTTTCCCGGCGACCCGGCCCCGGAGCACGACCCGATCGGCCACCTGGAGGTGGTCGCCAACGCCGACGCCTACCTGATCGCCCCGGCGTCCGCGAACACCCTCGCCAAACTCGCCTCCGGGATCGCCGACTCGATGGTCACCACCTCCTTTTTGGCCTGCGCAGCTCCGCGGCTGGTGGCGCCGGCGATGAACGACCGCATGTACCGCGACGCCGCGACCCAGGCCAACCTGCGGACCCTCGCCGAACGGGGGATCGCCGTGATCGATCCCGAGGAGGGGCCGCTCGCCTCGCGCGGAGAGCACGGCGTCGGGCGCCTGCCCGACCCGCGCCGGCTGCTGGATGCGGTCGCCGCGGCGCTGCCGGGACCCAGCGGTCCCTGGGACGGCCTGCGGGTGCTGGTCTCGGCCGGAGGCACCCGCGAGCCGATCGACCCGGTCCGCTTCATCGGAAACCGCTCCAGCGGGCGCATGGGGCTGGCGCTGGCCGAGCGCGCCGCCGCCCGGGGGGCCGAGGTGACGCTCGTCGCCGCCAACGTGGCGCTTCCGGCGCCGCCCGGGGTGCGCCGCGTGGACGTCGAGACCGCCGCCGAGCTGGCGAGCGCGATGGAGGCCGAGTTCGCCACCACCGACGTGCTGCTGATGGCGGCCGCTCCCGCCGACTTCCGTCCCAGCTCGTCGGCCGAGAGCAAGATCGCCCGCGAGGGCACGATCGAGCTCGATCTGGAGCCGACCGAGGACATCCTCGCCGGGCTCGGTTCGGCACGCCGTGAGGGCCAGACGATCGTCGGTTTCGCGGCGGAGACCCCATCAGAGACCGACTCGCCCGGACCCGGGGGCCTGGAAAGGGCCCGGCAGAAGCTCGCGCGCAAGGGCGCCGACGCGATCGTCCTCAACGACGTCTCCCGTCCCGAGATCGGCTTCGAGTCCGAGCAGAACGAGGTCACGATCGTCGAGCCCGGCGGCGAGCATCCCGTCCCCCTCGCCTCCAAGGAGCAGGTCGCGGACGCGATCCTGGACCGGGTCGAGGCGATCCGCGCGACCTCGGCCGACCGCGAACGCGGCTGACGGCGAGCTCCCCCGAGACGCGGGAGGCCCGTCCGTACACTCAGAGCATGTCCCGTGACGACGACGTGAACGAGGGCGAGTCCCTCTACACGCTCTACCGTCGCGGGATGGAGCTGCTCGAGGACGGCGCCTTCGCCGAGGCGACCGTGCCGCTGAAGGAGGCGGCGCGCCAGGCCCCCGAGAAGAGCTCGGTGCGCGAGGCGCTCGGCCGAGCGCTGTTTCGCAGCCGCCACTACGCCGAGGCCGCGACCGAGTTCGAGGCGGTGGTCGAGACCCATCCGGTCAACGACTACGCACACTTCTGCCTCGGCCGCGCGCTCTCCAAGACCGGCGAGACCAAGCGGGCCCGCCACCACCTGGCGCTGGCCTCGAACCTGCGCCCCGAGCGCCGCGACTACCGTAAGTACCGAGAGCAGCTGGCCCGCTAGAGCCCGATGAGGGCGCTCGTCCAGCGCGTGAGCCAGGCCGCCGTCGACGTCGAGGGCGAGCGCGTGGCCCAGATCGGGCCCGGGATGCTGGTGCTGCTCGGGGTCTCGACCGAGGACGGCGAGGACGAGGCCGACAAGCTCGCCGACAAGGTGGCGAAGCTGCGCATCTTCGACGACGACGAGGGACGGATGAACGAGCCGGTGGGGGATGAGCGCGAGGTGCTGTGCGTCAGCCAGTTCACCCTCTACGGCGACACCCGCAAGGGCAACCGCCCCAGCTACGTCCGGGCCGCGCCGGGCGAGCAGGCCGAGCCGCTCTACGAGCGCTTCTGCGAGCGCCTCGGAGCGAAGCGCGGCGTCTTCGGCGCCTGCATGGGCGTGGCGCTGGTGAACGACGGGCCCGTCACCGTGATGCTGGAGGTCTGACCGCTCGGCAGTCGCTCCAAGTGGAGCGGCCTTGCGGTCCCTAATGCCGGGGCTATACTCGCGCGCGAAGACTTTTTTCGCACCGATTCGTGGTTCGAAAGGTGGGCGAGCGCCCGCCTTTTTTTGGGCCCTCACCGGGGCATCGGAAGGTAGGAGATGAGCGACAAGGAGCTGGAGAGCATCCAGGAGCAGATCGAGGAGCGGCTGCGCGTGGTGAGGCCGGAGGTCGAGCTGCTCGCGCTCGAGCGCCCCGCCTCGGAGCGCCTGCGGCTGGTCATCGACCGGGCCGAGGGCGTGGACCTCGATCTGTGCGAGGACGTGACCAAGCTGCTGCGCGATCTGAACGAGGACTGGGCGCTGGAGGTCAGCTCGCCCGGGCCCGAGCGCCCTCTGACGAAGCCCGAGCACTTCGAGCGCTTCGTCGGCCACCGCGTGCGCGTGAAGACGCACGAGGCGATCGACGGGCAGCGCAGCTTCACGGGCCTGCTCGAAAGCGCAGGCGACGACCAGCTCGGCCTTGACGTCAATGGGCAGACGGTGACCATCCCCCTTGGATCGGTTCGCCGCTCGCACCTTGCTGACGAGGAAGTGGAGCGCCTGGCACCCGCCGGCGACCGAAGTGACAAACACGCGAACGGAGGTGTGCAGGCGTGACCCAGGACATTGTTGACGCCGTCAAGGCGCTCGAGCAGGAGAAGGGGATCGACGCCGACACCCTGATGGACGCCCTCGCCGACGCCCTGCTGTCGGCCTACAAGAAGACC
This sequence comes from uncultured Solirubrobacterales bacterium, assembly GCA_963813725.1. Taxonomy (GTDB): domain Bacteria; phylum Actinomycetota; class Thermoleophilia; order Solirubrobacterales; family 70-9; genus VGBV01. Next base: position 19,227 of record CAWFAI010000005.1, on the reverse strand, counting down.
CCGGGCGCCGCCAAGTACGCCAAGGTCGAGCTCGACCACGGCACCGCGGACTTCCGCGTGTTCGAGATCAAGGTCCCCGACGACCTCGAGCAGCGCCTGCTGGACGAGCAGTTCGAGGAGCAGCTGCAGGTCGCCGAGGCAGCCGAGGCGGCGGGCGAGCCGGTGCCCGAGATCCAGCAGGTGGGGCCGACGATCGACCCCGAGACCGGCGAGCGCCGCGAGAGCGAGGAGCCCGAGGTCGAGCCCGAGCGCCTGGAGCCCTACGCCGCCGACCTCCAGACCCAGGACGTCACCCCCGACGACTTCGGCCGTATCGCCGCCCAGACCGCCAAGCAGGTGATCCTGCAGCGGATCCGCGAGGCCGAGCGCGGGATGATGTACGACGAGTACAAGGACCGCGTCGGCGAGCTGATCACCGGGATCATTCAGCAGTCCGACAACCGCTACACGCTGGTGCAGCTGCGCGAGCGCGTCGAGGCGCTGCTGCCCCGGTCCGAGCAGGTCTACAACGAGCGCTACGACCACGGCATGAGGGTCAAGGCCGTGATCACCGACGTCTCGGCCGAGAACAAGGGCCCGAGCATCGTCGTCTCGCGCCGCAACCCGGAGCTGATCAAGAAGCTGTTCGAGCTCGAGGTGCCCGAGATCGCCGACAAGCTGGTGGAGATCACCGGCGTCGCCCGCGAGCCGGGCTGGCGCTCGAAGATCGCCGTCATCTCCCACGCCGACGGGGTGGACCCGGTCGGTGCCTGCGTCGGCCCTCGGGGCTCCCGGGTCCGCATGGTCGTCAGCGAGCTGCGCGGCGAGAAGATCGACATCATTCCCTACAACGAGGAGCCCGCCCGGTTCGTCGCCAAGGCGCTCTCGCCGGCACGCGTGCGCGAGGTGCTAGTCGACGACGAGACCAAGGAGGCGACCGTGATCGTCCCCGACGACCAGCTCTCGCTGGCGATCGGGCGGGACGGCCAGAACGCCCGCCTCGCCGCCCGCCTGACCGGGTGGAAGGTGGACATCACCTCCGAGACCGAGTTCTCCCAGCAGGAGGAGGACATCGAGTACGAAGGCGAGGAGGCCGCTGACGGCCGCTGCGCCGCCGTTCTCACCACCGGACGGCGCTGCCCCAACGCGGGCCTGGACGGCTCTCGCTACTGCGGCCTGCCCCAGCACCAGGCGCTGGCCCGGTTCTCGACCAGCCAGGCTGCCGTGCTGGCCCCGCTGAGCGAGGACGAGGTAGCCACCCTGGCCAACCCCGAAGCCGGCGATGCGGATGTCGCCGCGATCGTCGAGAAGGCCGAGGCCGAGTTCGTCGAGGCCGAGGCGGTCCAGGACGTGGCCTCCGAGGAGGGCGAGCTGGAGGAGGAGATCGTCGAGGAGGCCGAGGCTGAGGCCGAGGCCGAGGAGGTCGGCGATGCCGAGGCCCAGGTCGAGGCAGAGGTCGCCGACGCCGAGCAGGCCGCCGAGGAGGAAGAGGCCGTCGCCGAGGTCGAGGACGAGCTGGGCGAGGAGGACGCCGCCGCGGACGAGGAGCAGATCGAGGCCGAGGGCGCCACGGAGGGGGTCGCGGAGGCCGAGGAGGAGCTCGAGGCCGAATCCGAGGCAGACGACGCGGTCGAGTCAGCCGCGGCCGGCGAGGCTGTCGAGGAAGCCGCGACCGACGAGGCCGCCGAGCAGGAGGCCGAGAAGCAGGAGGCCGAGGGCTAGGAGTGGCGAAGAAGCGCGTCCACGAGATAGCGAAGGCGCAGGGCACGACCAGCAAGGAGCTGCTGGCGGCGCTGAAGGCGGCCGGCGTCGAGGCCAAGGCCGCCCAGTCGAACGTCGAGGAATCCGACGCGCTCGCGGCGCTGAAGGCCGCCGGCTCCGGCGCCGCGACCGCGACCAAGGAGAAGCCCAAGGCCAAGGCCGCCCCGAAGGCGAAGGCCGCCCCCAAGGCCGCCGCGAAGCCGAAGGCGCAGGCCACCGAGAAGCCGGCCGCAAAGGCAGAGGCGAAGCCCGCTGCCGCCGCCAAGTCCGACGGGGGAGAGCAGGCCGAGGCGGCGCGGCCCGTGGCGCAGAAGACCGCCGACGGCGCCAAGGCCGGAGGGGGCAAGAAGCGCCGGCGCGTCGTGATCGACTCGCAGGCCGCCAGGCGGGACCACATCGCCAAGAACCAGCCGCCGCCCCGGCCGCCGCGCCGTCGCGGCGGGCGCCGCCGCAGGCCGCTGCTGGAGGAGCCCGAGGACAAGACACCGGAGACGCCCGAAGAGGCGCCGGCGATCCGGGTCAACTCCGGCGCCACCGTGCGCGAGGTGGCCGAGAGCCTCGGCCTGGGCAGCGCCGAGGTGATCAAGGCCCTGATGGAGGGCGGCGAGATGGCGACGCTGACCCAGACGCTCACAGACGAGTCCGTGGGGGCGATCGCCAAGAAGTTCGACCGCAAGATCGAGATCGTCACCGCGGCCGAGGAGGAGGTCGAGGCGCCCGAGGCCGAGGACGCCAAGGGCGACCTGAAGGAGCGCCCGCCGGTCGTGACGATCATGGGCCACGTGGACCACGGCAAGACCTCGCTGCTGGACGCGATCCGCCAGACCGAGGTCGCGGCCGGCGAGGCCGGCGGCATCACCCAGCACATCGGCGCCTACCAGGTGAGCCACGACGGCAAGACGATCACCTTCCTTGACACCCCCGGCCACCAGGCATTCACGGCGATGCGGGCCCGGGGCGCCAAGGTCACCGACATCGCCGTGATCGTGGTCGCGGCCGACGATGGGGTCATGCCGCAGACGGTCGAGGCGATCGATCACGCGCGAGCCGCCGACGTGCCGGTGATGGTCGCCGTCAACAAGGTCGACAAGGAGGGCGCCGACCCCAACCGCGTCCGCACCGAGCTCGCCAACCACGATCTGAACCCCGAGGAGTGGGGAGGGGACACCGTCTATGCCGACGTCTCGGCCAAGACCAAGGACGGCCTCGAGAACCTGCTGGAGATGATCGTGCTGGTCACCGACCTCGAGGAGCTGGGGGCGAACCCCGACGCCGAGGCGTCCGGGACCGTCGTCGAGTCCGAGCTCGACCCGGGCCGTGGGCCGGTGACGGGCGTGCTCGTCCAGCGCGGCACCATGCACGTCGGCGACGCCGTCGTCGCCGGCGCGGTCTGGGGCAAGGTCCGCGCGATGCTCGACCACCGCGGCGAGCGCGTCGAGGCCGCGACACCCGGAATGCCCGTTGAGGTCCTGGGCTTCGACGGCGTCTGCGAGGCCGGCGAGCACGTCCAGGTGGTGGAGAACGAGCGCCGCGCCCGCCAGCTCGCCCAGGAGCGCGAGACCAGGCTCAAGTCCGAGCAGCTCGCCCGCCGCCAGGCCCGCAAGGTCACCCTGGAGGAGGTCTTCCAGAAGGCCCGCGAGGGCGAGCTGAAGGAGCTCAACATCGTGCTCAAGGCCGACGTCGCGGGGTCGCTGGAGGCGCTGGAGGACGAGATCGCAAAGCTGCCGCAGGAGCAGGTCCCGGTCAACGTCATCCACGCCCAGACCGGCGGCATCAACGAGTCCGACGTGATGCTCGCGGCGGCCTCGGATGCGGTCATCATCGGCTTCAACGTGCGGCCCCTGGCCGAGGCCCGCCGTGCCGCCGAGCGGGAGGGCGTCGACATCCGCACCTACACCGTGATCTACAAGGTGACGGAGGAGCTCCGGGCCGCGATGGAGGGCCTGCTCGAGCCCGAGGAGGTCGAGCAGACCCTGGGCAGCGCCGAGATCCTGCAGACCTTCAAGGCCTCGCGCGTCGGCACGATCGCCGGGTGCCAGGTGACCGACGGCAAGGTCACTCGCACCGCAAACGTCCGCCTGGTCCGCGACGGCACCATCATCTGGAGCGGCAAGGTGGGATCGCTGCGGCGATTCAAGGACGACGTCGCCGAGGTCGAGTCCGGGATGGAGTGCGGCATCGTGCTCGACGGCTTCGCCGACGTCAAGGAGGGGGACGTGCTCGAGTTCTACGAGGTCAAGCAGGTCGAGAAGACCCTGGAGTAGCGGTGTCCGCGTTCGTCTGCGTGGTGGAGGCCAAGCTGCACTTCGGCGAGTCGCAGGACCTGAAGGGCAAGAGGAAGCTCGTCAAGTCGCTGAAGGACCAGCTCCGACGCCGCTTCGGGGCCGCGGTCTCCGAGACCGAGGGCCACGACACCTGGCAGCGCACGACGCTCGTCTGCGCGCTGGTGGGCGACTCCCAGGTCGGCGACCGGGCCGACGGCATGGAGCGCTTCATCGAGAGTCGCTGTCCGGACGGCTGCGCGTTCGAGCGCGACCTTCTCAGCCTCAGCGACATCCGCGGATAGGTTCACACGCCGGCGGCGGGCGTGCCTGCGCCCTTCACATGCCTGTTAACGTCAGCTAGGGGATGCCCACCGCTCGTATGCGGCGCGTCAACGAGGTGATTCGCGAGATCCTCGCTGCCGCGATCGCCACCGAACTGAAGGACCCGCGAATCGGCTTCGTGACCGTGACCGATGTAGACACCTCACCTGACCTTCGCACCGCGCGCGTGTTCGTGAGCGTGCTTGGAAACGAGTCGGAGCGTGAGAGCGCCCTCGAGGGCCTGCGCTCGGCGCACGGCTTCCTCCAGGGCAAGCTCGCCTCGGAGATACGGCTCAAGCGCACGCCCACCCTGACCTTCCACTACGACGAGAGCGTGGAACGCGGCATCAGGCTCTCCGAGCTGCTCGACGAATGACGAAGTCCGTGGAGATGGTCAAGAGCGACCTGGACCAGGTCGCGGGGGCGATCCGCGATGGCGAGCGCTTCCTGCTCACGACCCACGAGAACCCCGACGGCGACGCGCTCGGATCGCTGCTTGCGATGCACAATGTGCTCGAGGCCCTTGGCAAGGACTCGGTGATGTTCCTGGCGGCCAAGGAGTTCCCGCTGCCGGTCGAGTACCGCTTCATGCCGCTCGAGGAGGTCTTCCACGAGCCGCCGGCCGACATGGCTGACCGCACGGTGATCTTCCTCGACTGCGGGAACATCGATCGCATGCCTGTGGACTTCCTCCGCGACGACGCCGAGAAGGTCCTGAACATCGACCACCACCACGACAACACCCGGTTCGGGACGGTGAACCTGGTGGACGTCGACGCATCGAGCACGGCGGAGATCGTCTTCGACCTGGTCGGGATGCTGGGCGTGGCGCTGACCCCCGAGGTCGCTACGGCCCTGTACGTCGGCCTCGTCACCGACACGGGCAAGTTCATGTATGAGAACACCGACTCGCGCACGCATCGGATGGCAGCGGCTCTGGTGGACGCCGGAGTGAACGTCAACGACATCTACCGGCGCCTGTACGAGCACGTCCCGATCGAGAAGCTGCGGCTGGTCGCGCGGGCGCTGGAGAAGATCGAGGTTCACGACGACGGGGTCCTGGCCGTCACCTACATCTCCAGAGAGGACTACGAGGCGACCGGTGCCAGCGAGGTCCTGACCGAGGGGATCATCGATCACCTGCGCACCCTCGACGGCACCGCTGTCGCGGCAGTGGTCCGCGACCAGCCCGAGCGCGGCCGCGCCGGCCGCAAGGTGAGCCTGCGCTCCACCGACGGCCGGGTCGACGTCTCGGCGATCGCGCGCGAGCAGGGCGGCGGCGGACACCAGCGCGCCGCGGGCTTCGGGACCGACCTCGACTACCCCGAGGTCGTCGAGTTCCTGCGCGCCCAGGTCGGCGCGCAGATCTAACCGGGAACGCCTTGACCGGCGCCCTGCTGGTCGACAAGCCCGCCGGGCTCACCTCGCACGACGTGGTCGCGCGCGTCCGCCGCGAGCGGGACGTCGCCAAGGTCGGCCACGCCGGCACGCTGGACCCCTTTGCGACCGGGCTGCTGATCGTGCTGCTCGGCAGGGCCACCAGGCTGCAGCGCTTCCTGCTGGGCCTCCCCAAGACCTACGTCGCCACCGCCCGCTTGGGATGGCGTTCGAGCACCGGGGACCCCGACGGCGAGCTGACCGAGACGGGGACCATCCCGGCCGAGCTCGAGCTGCCGACGGGCGAGATCACCCAGCAAGTGCCGATGACCTCGGCGGTCAAGGTGGAGGGCGAGCGCCTCTACAAGAGGGCTCACAGGGGGGAGAAGATCGAGACCCCGACCCGGACGGTCACGGTGCACAGGGCCCACCTGCTGGAGAGCGACGCCGAGCGCGCCAGCTTCGAGATCGAGTGCTCGTCGGGCACCTACGTCCGCACCCTGATCGAGACGCTCTCAGACGCCTACTGCGAATCCCTGCGCCGCACGGCGATCGGCCCCCATCGGGTGCCCGAGGCTGGGGAGGAGGAGATCCCGATCGAGGAGCTGATGAGCTTTCTTCCAGAGCGGGCCCTCGACGACGACGAGACCGAGGCGGTGGGCCATGGACGCTCACTTCCAGGCTCCGCCCACGGACACCTCCGCCTGACCCACAACGGGCGGCTGATCGCAATCGCTCGCGCAGATGGTGAGAATCTTCGGCCCGAGGTCGTCCTCGCATGACCCGGCTCCTATGAACCAGATCGCATGACCATCACCGTCACCCAGCTGCCCGACGCCGAGCCCGGTCGGGACAGGCACGTCGCGATCGGGACCTTCGACGGCGTTCACCTCGGCCACCAGGCGGTGATCGACGAGGCCGACACGGTTTTGACGTTCGAGCCCCACCCCCTGACGGTGATCCACCCCGAGGCGGCCCCCAAGCTGATCATGCCGTTCAACGTCAAGCGCGACGTGATCGACGGGCTGGGGGTGACCGAGCTGGTGGTGATCCCCTTCGACAGGGAGTTCTCGAAGCGCAGCGCCGAGGACTTCATCGAGCACGTCCTGATCGAGAAGATGAACGCCAAGAGGGTCTCGGTGGGCGAGAACTTCAGGTTCGGGACCAAGGCCAAGGGGGACGTGGAGATGCTGGCGGCCGACGGCCGCTTCGAGACCCGCGTCGTGCCCCTGGTCGAGGTGGACGGGGAGACGATCTCATCAACCAGGATCCGCGGCCTGGTCGCGGCCGGCGACGTCGAGCAGGCGATGCATTGCCTGGGGGCGCCGTTCATGCTCGAGGGCGAGGTGGTCAGCGGCGACAGGCGCGGGCGCGAGCTGGGCTTCCCGACGGCCAACGTCGTGCCCGACGACTCGCTGGTGGTGCCGGGCCATGGGGTCTACGCCGCGTTCGCGAACGGCCACCCGGCCGCCGTCAACGTCGGGGTGCGGCCGACGTTCGAGACCGGCAGGGGCCTGCTGGTGGAGTCCTACCTGCTCGACTTCGACGCCGACCTGTACGGGCAGAACCTGAGGGTCGCGTTCGTCGAGCGGCTGCGCGGCGAGAAACGGTTCTCGAGCAGCGAGGAGCTGGTGGAGGCGATGACCAAGGACGTCGAGCGCGCACGCGAGGTCTGCGCCTCCTACGAGGGCGGCGCTTCGAGCTGACCGCGGTCGCTACCCTGTCCGCGAACCGATGCCCCTGACGAAGGACAGAAAGGCCGAGCTGATCGGCAAGTACGGGCGGGCCGACGACGACACCGGCTCCGCCGAAGTCCAGGTTGCGCTGCTGACCGAGCAGATCAACGAGCTCACCGAGCACCTGCGCACCCACACCAAGGACCACCACTCCCGCGTCGGCCTGCTGAAGATGGTCGGGCGACGCCGGCGCCTGCTGCGCTACCTCGAGAGCAGCGACCTCGAGCGCTACCGCTCGCTGGTCGCGGAGTTGGGCCTGCGTCACTGAGGCGCGCCCCGGGGCGATGATCGAGCCGGGCGCCAAGGCCCCCGATTTCAGCCTCCGCGATCAGGACTTGAACGAGGTCAGCCTGGGGGACTTCGCGGGGCGAAAGCTCGTGCTCGCCTTCTACCCGCTGGATTTCAGCCCGGTCTGCACCGACCAGCTCAGCCTCTACCAGGAGGTGCTGACCGACTTGGAGGACAAGGGGGCGAACCTGGTCGGGATCAGCGTCGACTCCGCCTTCTGCCACGCGGCCTTCGCCCAGCACCTGAACCTGACTATGCCGCTGCTTGCCGATTTCCACCCCAAGGGCGAGATGTCGAGCGCCTACGGCGCCTACCGCGAGGACAGGGGCTCGACCAACCGCTCGCTGGTCCTGGTCGGCGAGGACGGGGTGGTGCGCTGGTCCTACGCCTCGCCCAGCAGCGGCGAGATCCCCGGCGCCAACCTCATCTTCGACGCCCTGGCGGCGTAAGCGACGCCTTCCCCAGGCTGATGTCCCAGCGGAACATCGACACGATGGAACGCGGATTCGCGGCCTTCTCGCGCGGCGACTGGGATGCCTGCCTGGCCGAGATGGACCCCGAGGTCGAGTGGCACCTCACCTTCCAGCTCCCCGACCTGCCGCCCGACAAGCAGGTCTTCCGGGGCCACGACGAGGTCCGGATGCTCTTCCAGAACCTCGCCGGAGCCTGGGATGAGCTGACGCTCGAGATGCTCGAGGTGGTCCACGAGGAGGACGACATGCACATCCTCAAAGTGCGCTTCGCCGGCCGCGGCGGCGCCAGCGGGGTCGAGGTGGACAGGGTCCTCTACTACGTGCAGGAGATGCGCGAGGGCCGGCTGCTGCGCCAGCGACCCTTCGACAGTGAGCAGGATGCCCTCGAGGCCGCGGGCGTCGAGCTGTGAACGAGCTCACCAGCGCCGCCGCCCCGCCGCTCGGCGGTGGCGACCACCTGGACGGTCAGGGCCCCGAGGCGATCCTCTACATGGACCTCGCCTGCCCCGCATGCGCCGCGGCCTGGCCGCGGATCCGCGAGCTGCCGCTGCGCCTCTGCTTCCGCCACTTCCCGATGGCCTCAAAGCACCCGCGATCCCCGGCCCTGCACGCGGCGGCCGAGGCCGCGGCCTCCCAGGGCGCGTTCTGGACGATGGTGGACTCGCTCTACGCCGACCGGGGCCGAGTGGACGATCCGCACCTCTGGGAGCGGGCCGAGCGCTTCGGGCTGGACCGCGACCGCTTCGAGGACGACCGCCGCTCGGACGCCGTTGCCGCGCGTGTGCGCCGCGACTTCGAGAGCGGGATCCGGGCCGGCGTCGCAGGGACCCCGGCCGCCTTCAGCAGGGGCGAGCGCATAGATGGCGAGGTCGAGTCCGGGCTGCGCTCGCTGGCCGGCTAGCGGCGATGCAGCCGCTTTCCAGCGCCCCTGCCGCTAACATCGCGCGGGTTAGAGAACGATAGTTCTTAAGCGAAAAGCCGCCATCCGGGCGGCTGAAGGGATACATACGAGATGAGCATGTTCGAAGTCACCCGCGTCTCGGCGGAGGTCGGCGGCAACGAGATCTCCTTCGAGACCGGCAAACTCGCCAAGCAGGCGAGTGGAGCCGTCGTCGTCCGCGCCGGCGACACGATGGTTCTATGCACCGCTACGGCCGGCAACGACCGCGACGTGGACTTCCTGCCCCTGACGGTTGACGTCGAGGAGCGCCACTACGCCGCGGGCAAGATTCCAGGAAGCTTCTTCCGCCGCGAGGCGCGAGCGGGCGAGAAGGCGACGCTGACCGCGCGCATGATCGACCGCCCCCTGCGCCCGCTGTTCCCCAAGGGCTGGCACCGCGAGACCCAGCTGGTCTCGACCCCGATGTCGGTGGACCACGTCCACCCCTACGACATCCTCGCCATGAACGGCGCCTCCGCCGCTCTCGCGATCTCCGAGATCCCCGTCAGCAAGCACGTGGGGTCCGTTCGGATCGGCAAGCTCGACGGCGATTTCGTCGTCAACCCGGAGGAGGAGCGGCAGGAGGAGCTCGAGCTCGACCTGATCGTCGCCGGCACCGACGAAGCGATCCTGATGGTCGAGGCCGGCGCGTCCGGCGTCACCGAGCAGGAGATCCTCGACGCCCTCGATATCGCCCACGGCGAGATCAAGAAGCTCGTCGCCGCCTTCCAGGAGCTCCAGGACAAGGTCGGCAAGGAGAAGATCCAGATCGAGGAGCCGCAGGTCGACCAGGAGCTGCTGGAGTCCATCAAGGGCTCGCACGGCGCCAAGCTCGACGAGGCGACCCAGATCCAGGCCAAGCTCGATCGCCAGGACGCAATCGACGCGGTCGAGGAGGAGGTCGTCGAGCAGTATGCGCCCAGCGGCGCCGATGACGAGGAGGCCGCGCAGCGGCTCTCGGACGTCAAGGCCGCCTACGCGAAGCTCGAGAAGGACATCATCCGCAAGCGCATCGCCGTCGACAAGAAGCGTCCCGACGGCCGCGCCACCGACGAGATCCGCCCGATCGAGACCGAGGTCGACATCGCGCCGCGGGCCCACGGCTCGGCGCTGTTCACCCGCGGGGAGACGCAGATCTTCTCCGTGGTCGCGCTGGGCACGACCCGCATGGACATGAAGGTCGACAACCTGGGCCTCCAGGAGACCAAGACCTTCTGGCACCACTACAACTTCCCGCCGTACTCGGTCGGGGAGGCGGGCTTCATGCGAGGCCCGAAGCGCCGGGACATCGGTCACGGCGCGCTCGCCGAGCGCGCACTGCAGCCGACGATCCCGGACATCGAGGATTTCCCCTACGTGACGCGGGTCGTCTCCGAGACGCTCGAGTCGAACGGGTCGTCCTCGATGGGCTCGGTCTGCGCGTCCTCGATGGCGCTGCAGGCTGGCGGCGTTCCCGTCAGCTCACCAGTCGCCGGCGTGGCGATGGGGCTGATCAAGGAGGGCGACGAGCACGTCGTGCTGACCGACATCGCGGGCGTAGAGGACCACCTGGGCGACATGGACTTCAAGGTCGCCGGCTCCGCTGACGGGATCACGGCCCTGCAGATGGACATCAAGATCACAGGCGTCACCTTCGAGATCCTCACCGACGCCCTGGAGCAGGCGCGCAAGGGCCGCCTGTTCATCCTGGAGAAGATGTCCGAGGCGATCGACGGCCCGCGCGAGGAGCTCTCGGAGTTCGCGCCGCGGATCACCACGATCCACATCGACCCCGAGAAGATCGGCGCCCTGATCGGAAAGGGCGGCGAGACGATCCGCTCGATCTCCGAGGAGTTCGAGGCGCAGATCGACGTCGAGGACGACGGCTCGGTGCGCGTCTACGCGCCCACCGGCGCGCTGGTCGAGGCGTGCGTGCAGAAGATCGAGTCGATCACCAAGGAGGCCGAGATCGGGGACCGCTACACCTCCGGCAAGGTCGTGAAGACGACCAACTTCGGCGCCTTCGTCGAGCTGACGAAGGGCACCGACGGCCTGCTGCACATCTCCAACGTGAAGCCCGGCGAGCGCGTCGGCGCGGTGGAGGACGTGCTCAGCTCCGGCGACGAGATCGACGTCACCGTGGTCGAGATCGACAAGGAGCGCGGCCGCATCGGGCTGCGCCTGACCGAGGATCCCGACGTCGAGGGCAAGAGCGCCGAGGAGTTGGCCAAGGTCGGCACCGGCGACCCGGGCCCGCCGCGCCGCGACGGCAACCGCGGTGGCCGCGGAGGCCGCGAGGGCCGTGGAGGGCGCGGAGGCGACAGGGGCCGGCGCGAGCGCCGCTAGCGTCATTGGCTGACTCCGCCCAGGTCACCCGGCTCGACTCCGGCATCCGCGTCGTCACCGAGGCCGTTCCCTCGGTGCGCTCGGTCGCCCTCGGGCTCTGGGTGAAGACAGGCTCGCGTGACGAGACCCCGGCCCAGGCCGGGGTCTCGCACTTCCTCGAGCACCTGCTGTTCAAGGGGACCAAGCGCCATAACGCGATCGAGATCGCCGAGATCTTCGACGGCCTGGGCGCCTCGATCAACGCCGCCACCGGCAAGGAGTCGACCCAGCTGCACGCGCGCTTCCTCGACACCCACACCGAGCGCGCGTTTGATCTGCTGGCCGAGATGCTGTTGGCACCGACCTACCCCGAGATCGACTCCGAGCGCGAGGTGGTTCTGGAGGAGATCGCGATGTACGAGGACGAGCCGTCGGATCGCGTCCACGACGTGCTCGACGAGGCGATCTTCGGCGAGCACCCGCTGGGCCGCCGCGTGCTGGGCGCGGCCGAGGTGATCAGCTCGATCCCGGTTCCCGACATCGACGCTTACCACCGCTCGCGCTACACGGCCGACAACATCGTCGTCGCGGCCGCCGGCAACGTCGAGCACGACGCCATCGCCGAGCTGGCGCGCATCCACGTCGAGCCACGGATCGGCGAGGGAGGCGAGCGGCACGACGGTGCCGCCCCCAAGACGCAGGCGCGAGTCGGCTTCCACTGCAAGGAGACCGAGCAGTACCACGTCACCCTCGGCGGCCCCGGCCTGCCGCGAGGCGACGACCGGCGCTACGCGCTCGCGATCCTGGACACCGTCTTCGGCGGCTCGACCTCATCGCGCCTCTTCCGCGAGGTGCGCGAGAAGAAGGGCCTGGCCTACGCCGTCGGCTCCTATACCCAGCAGTTCGTCGACGGCGGCCTGATCGGCCTCTACGTCGGCACGCGCGAGGACAACGTCACCGAGGCCTGCGAGATCATCGGCCGCGAGCTGTCCTCGATTCACGCCGACGGCATCGCGGACGACGAGCTGGCCCGCGCCAAGGAGCACGTCAAGGGCCGCATGGTCCTCTCCTCGGAGTCCACGGCTGCTCGCATGTCGCGCATCGGCAAGTCCGTCCTCTTCGACATCGAGCTGCTCACCCTCGACGAGATGATCGCCCACGTCGACGCCGTGGGCCTGGACGACGTCTCCGAGCTCGCCGACGAGCTCTACGCGCCCGAGGGCCTGGCCGCCGCCGCGATCGCCCCGTCCGAGGAGCGCTTCCGCGCGGCGCTGGCGCCGATCAACGAGTCCCTCGCAGCAGCCGCCTAGGCGGCAGCGCAGGAACTAGGCTCCCGCAATGGCCGATCCGATTCGCGTGGCCGTCTCCGGCGCCGCCGGGCGCATGGGGCAGACCGTGTGCGAGGCCGTCGAGGCCGCCGACGGGATGGAGCTCGCCGCTAAGGCGGATCCCCAGCTGGACGCGCCGTTGGCCGACGCCCTCGAGGGGGCCGACGTGATGGTCGAGTTCAGCACACCCGAGTCGGTGCTGGAGAACGCCGCGAGGGCGGTCGAGGCCGGCGTGCACGCCGTGGTCGGCGCGACCGGGTTCGACCTCGACGGGCTGCGCTCGAGGGTGGAGGCCGCCGAGGGCGAGGCGAAGTGCTTCGTCGCTCCGAACTTCGCGATCGGCGCCGTGCTGATGATGCAGGCGGCTCAGCTGATCGCCCCCCACATGCCCGAGTGCGAGATCGTGGAGCTGCACCACGACGGCAAGCTGGACGCGCCCTCGGGCACGGCCAAGCGGACGGCCGAGCTGATCGGCGAGGCCGGCGGCAATGTGCACGAGCCGATCCACTCGGTGCGGCTGCCAGGCCTGGTCGCCCACCAGGAGGTGATCTTCGGCGGCGAGGGCCAGACGCTCTCGATCCGCCACGATTCGATCGATCGCCACAGCTTCATGCCCGGTGTGGTCCTGGCAGTGCGCGAGGTGGGGAAGATGCCCGAGCGCTTCGTGGTCGGGCTGGAGAACCTGCTCGGGGGCGGGGGAGGGGAGAGATGAGCGAGCACGAGCTGACCGAGATGGACGCGACCGCGCAGGCCGAGCTGGTCCGCAGCGGTGAGGCATCGTCCGCGGAGCTGGTGGAGGCCGCGGTCGAGCGCGCCGAGCGCCTGAACCCCGAGCTCAACGCGATCATCCACAGCTTCTACGACGAGGCGCGCGAGCAGGCATCGGGCGAGTTGCCCGACGGGCCGTTCAAGGGGGTGCCGTTCCTGTTCAAGGACATCGGCGCCGGCCTGGCGGGCCAGCCCTACCACCTGGGCATGCAGGCGCTGAAGGACGCAGGCTTCCGCCTGCCGATGGACACCTACCTCGGCGCGCGCTTCCGCGACGCCGGCTTCGTCACGATCGGCAAGACGAACGTGCCCGAACTGGGGATCCTGCCGACGACCGAGCCGAGGGCCTACGGCGCCACCCGAAATCCCTGGAACCTCGAGCACACGCCGGGCGGCTCCAGCGGCGGCGCCGGCGCCGCGGTGGCCGCCGGAATCGTGCCGGTCGCCCACGCCAACGACGGCGGTGGCTCGATCCGGATCCCGGCCAGCCACAACGGCCTGGTCGGCCTGAAGCCGACCCGCCAGCGCACCAGCCAGGGCCCGCTGATCGGCGACGCCCTCTCGGGCCTCACCGAGGAGCTGGTCGTGTCTCGCTCGGTGCGCGACACGGCGGCGATCCTGGAGGCGGTGCACGGTGGCGTTCCCGGCGACCCCTACTTCGCGCCCGCGCCACGAGCGGCCCTACACCGAGGAGGTCGGCGCCGACCCGGGCGAGCTCAGGATCGGGCTGACGACCGATGCCTTCGTCGAACAGGAGGTCGACCCGAGGGTCCAGGAGTCCGCTCGCTCGGCGGCGGCCCTGCTCGAGGAGCTCGGGCATACCGTGGACGACGACACGCCCCAGGTCCCTGCGGCCGAGCCGGGGAGCCCGTTCGACGTGATCGAGTCGTTCATGACCCGTTGGCAGGCCGGCCAGGCCGCGTCGCTCGACCAGTTCGTCGTTCCTCCTCGGGCGCGAGCTCGGGCCCGACGACGTCGAGCCGCTGACCTGGGCGCTCGCCGAAGAGGGCCGCCGCAAGAACGCGGGCGAGTACCTGGGCGCCGTCGCCGTCCACCAGGGCCTGGCGCGCCTGATCAGCGACTGGTTCGAGCAGGGCCACGATCTGCTCCTCACCCCGACCACGGGCGAGCCGCCGCCTCCGCTCGGCACCTTCGACGATTCCGGCCCGGATCCCCTGAGCGCGATCGAGCGCGCGCGCAAGACGGCGATCTTCAACGCGCTGTTCAACGCCACCGGGCACCCCGCTATCTCGCTGCCGCTGGGGATGACGGAGGAGGGCCTGCCGACGGGCGTCCAGCTCGTCGCCCCCCAGGGGCGCGAGGACCTGCTGCTGCGCGTCGCCCCGCAGCTCGAGCAGGCGGCGCCCTGGGCCGGTCGCCGCCCGCCCGTCTGTGGGCCGGAGAGTCCGCTGCGACGACGTGTGCCAGGCCGATTCCGCGATACTGGCGCGATGGCTGATCTTCGAGCGGAGTGCTGACGGCGATGGTGACGCCGTTCGCCGAGGACGGCTCGGTGGACGAGGCGGCCGCGCGCAAGCTGGCGCGCCACCTGGTCGAGAACGGCTCGCACGGCGTGGTCGTGGCCGGGACGACCGGCGAGTCGCCGACCTTGGCGGACGACGAGCAGATCTCGCTGCTGCGCGCCGTCAAGGACGAGATCGGCGCCGAGGCGACGGTGATCTGCGGCACCGGCTCCAACGACACCCGCCACGGCGTGCACCTGACCAAGGCCGCGGCCGAGGCCGGCGCCGACGCGGTCCTGTCGGTGACGCCGTACTACAACAAGCCGAACCGGGCCGGGATCCTCGCGCACTACGAGGCCGTCGCCGAGGCGGCGGGCGAGGTGCCGGTGATCCTCTACAACATCCCCTCGCGGGTCGTGGTCAACGTCCCGCCCGAGCTGCTGGCCGAGCTGGCGCAGATCGACAACGTGGTCGCGGTCAAGCAGGCCAACAACGACGAGATCGACAAGGTCGAAGGGCTCGACGTGCTCGCCGGCAACGATGACGTCTTCCTGCGCTGCCTCGAAACCGGAGGCGTCGGCGGCATCCTCGTCGCATCGCACGTGGTAGGCCCCGAGATGCGGGAGATCTACGACGCGGTCAAGGCCGGCGACTCCGATCGCGCCGCCGAGATCGAGGCCGGGGATCAGGCCGATCTTCGAGGCGATGACCGTGACCGCGGGGCCGATCCCGGCCAAGGCCGCGACCGAGATGCTCGGCCTGATCCCGTCGGCCCGGATGAGGCTGCCGATGGTCGAGGCCGACTCCGAGCAGCGGGCGCAGGTCCGCCAGGCGCTCGAGGCGCACGGCCTGCTCTCCGCGAGCGCGGCGTAGCTTGAGCGCCCCGGTTCGAATCATCCCCCTGGGCGGGCTGGGGGAGATCGGCAAGAACATGACCGTGGTCGAGCACCAGGGCCGGATCGTGGTCGTCGATACCGGGCTGATGTTCCCGACGGCCGAGATGCTGGGCATCGACCTGGTGCTGCCCGACTTCTCGATGCTCCGGGAGCGCGCCGAGCGACATCGAGGCGATCGTGCTCACCCACGGCCACGAGGACCACGTCGGGCGCGCTGCCCTACGTGCTGCGCGAGATCGGGATGCCGCCGAAGATCTACGGGGGCCTGCTGACGATCGGGATGGTCCGCTCCAAGCTCGACGAGCACAAGCTCCGCGAGGCCCCGCTGGAGGAGCTGCCGGCCGGCAAGCGGATAGAGCTGGGCCCGTTCGGGATCGAGATGGTGCACATGTCGCATTCCATTCCCGACGCCTGCGCCGTAGCCCTGACGACGGAGGTCGGCACGGTCCTGATCACGGGCGACTACAAGTTCGACCAGACCCCCGTCGACGGCAACCCCGCCGACGTCTCGCGGCTGGCCGAGCTGGGGCGCGAGGGCATCCTCTGCCTCTGCGGGGACTCGACCAACGCCGACCGTCCCGGAATCGCGCCGTCGGAGTCGAGCGTGGGCCCGGCGCTGCTGGAGGTGTTCGGGCGCTGTGAGGGCCGCATCATCGTCACCTCGTTCGCGTCCAACATCCACCGGGTCCAGCAGGCGATCGACGCCGCGGCGCAGCTGGACCGCAAGGTGGCGCTGGTGGGCCGCTCGATGCGCAAGAACTTCAACATCGCCTCCAACCTCGGCATCGCCGATGCGCCCGAGTCGCTCTTCATCCAGCCGAAGGAGATCGAGGACTACCCCGATCACAAGGTGGTCGTGATCTCGACCGGCAGCCAGGGCGAGCCGCTGTCGGCGCTGCGGCGGATGGCCCACAACGACCACCGCGACGTGCAGCTGCACTCGGGCGACACGGTGATCTTCTCGGCGACCCCGATCCCCGGCAACGAGCGCTCGGTGAACGAGACGATCGACCACATCTTCCAGATCGGGGCCTCGGTCGTGACCGCCGCCGACGCGCCGATCCACGCCTCGGGTCACGGCTGGCAGGAGGAGCTGAAGCTGATGCTCAACCTGACCAAGCCGCGCCACGTCTTCCCCTTCCACGGCGACCACAAGCGCCTGCGCCTGCACGCCGACCTGGCCGAATCGGTGGGGATCGAACGAGAGAACATCTTCATCGGGCGCAACGGCCTCGCCCTCGACATCAGCGAAGACGGCGCCGAGTTCGGCGAGGACTTCCACGCCAGCATGATCTTCGTTGACGGCGTCTCGGTCGGCGAGCCCGACGAGTTCGCCCTGCGAGACCGTCGCAAGCTCTCCGACGACGGCGTCGTCATCGTCGTCGCGACGATCTCGGCCGACGACGGCTCCCAGGTAGCCGAGCCCGAGATCATCTTCCGGGGCGTCCCCGACGCCGAGGAGGCAGACGGCATGCGCGAGGAGCTGGCCGAGGTCGTCAACGACACCCTGGCCGAGGCCGCCGAGGACCAGGTCCGAGAGATCGCGCTGCTCCAGGAGGACCTGCACGACGACGTGGCCGAGTTCGTCCACGAGAAGCTCCGCCGCCGCCCGCTGATCCTCCCCGTCGTGGTCGAGGTATGAGCGGCCCCAACGGGGGAGGACGCGGAGGCAGGGGAGGAGGCCTGGGCGTCGGCGACCGGCTGCCGCGCTGGGAGGCCCGACCGACAGTGATCTATGGCGGCCTGGGCGTGATCGCGATCGGCCTGCTGATTGCGTACCTGCTGCGGCCGTGGTTCCACGGCTTCGTCATGTTCTTCTACAAGCACCCGCTGATCTGGATCCCGATGGTCGGCATCATCGTCGCCAGCGTCTACATCGGCAGGCGCGCGATCTCGCAGCGGAAGGCGACGACCCGGGGCCGGCGCATCGTCGCCGGCCTGGTCCTGGCCGCCTCGCTGTTCTCGCTGATCTTCTTCTCGATCCTCGAGAGCGCCCTGGTCAACCGCTCGATCTACGAGAACACCACCTACACCGAGATCCCTGGGCTCCCCGCCGGCGGCACCGTGCGGATCGTGCCGCGCGAGGTCGCGGTCGAGATCGCCTCCAGCGGGTTCAACTCGCCGACCGAGACCCTCACCGACTTCCGCTCGGTGAAGACTCCGGAGGGCAACCTCGCCTGGAACGCGCTCCGCACCCCGGACGGGATCGTGCGGACCTTCACCAAGAAGAGCCAGGGGCTGGTCAGCCTCGACGCCTTCAGCACCGAGCGCCGCGTGACCCCCGCCGACGCCGAGTTCGAGACGGCGCCGGGCCTGCAGATCACCGACAACCTGCGCTGGCGACTGCTCAAGGAGCACTACCTGATCGACCTCACCAACCCGGTGCCGATCCTCGACGCCGAGGGCGAGCCGGCGATCATCGTCCCCTACATCGAATACGAGGGCTTCCTCGTGCGCCGCCCGGTCCTGGGTGGGGTCTTCGAGATCCATCCCGACGGCGAGATCGAGGACCTCTCGCCCGAGGAGGCGGCCGAGCGGCCCGAGATCCGCGACTCCGGGCGGCTCTTCCCCGAGGAGCTCGCGCGCCAGCTCCAGGACGCCTACGCCTTCAAGGAGGGGATCTGGAACCGCTTCTTCATCCACGAGGAGCAGACCCAGATCACGGACACCGAGCTCAACCGCCAGCCCTACCTGATCGACTTCGACGGGCGCTCGAAGTGGGTCACGGTCGCCGAGCCCTATGGTCGCGCCTTCGCCGCCAACGCGATCTTCCTCACCGACACGATCAGCGGCGAGACCGAGATCTGGCGGGTGCCCGAGGACCAGAGCCTGAGCGGGAACCAGCGCGCGATCGAGACGGTGAAGTCGGTCTCGATCCCCGGCATCGTCTTCTCCGACGAGGAGATCCAGACCGAGGGAGGCGGCCGCTTCGACGTGGTCGAGCCGCGGCCGGTCTTCATCGGCGGCCGCCTCGTTTTCCTCGTCTCGATCGTCCCCGAGACGGCCAACTCGGTCACCAAGAGCGTGATCGTGGACGCCGCCCGCAACAAGGTGATTGCGATCTTCAACCACGACACCGACCCCAACGCCGACCAGGACCTGCTCGGCTACCTCGAGACCGGGGTGCTCCCGGCCAACGCCGCCCTCAGCCAAGCAGACCAAACG
This sequence comes from uncultured Solirubrobacterales bacterium, assembly GCA_963813725.1. Taxonomy (GTDB): domain Bacteria; phylum Actinomycetota; class Thermoleophilia; order Solirubrobacterales; family 70-9; genus VGBV01. The sequence goes on along the minus strand of CAWFAI010000005.1, from coordinate 164 downwards.
GCGCCGCCAGCCACACCGGCCACCCCGGACGCTCCGGCCCCGAAGGGCGACGCCCAGGTTCAGCGCCGACTGGAGCTCCTGATCGAGCGCCAGCGAAAGCTGCTTGAGGACACCGAGTCGCTGCTCGAGTCCCTGCAGGGCGGCAACTAAACCGGGCGTCGGCA
>CAWFAI010000004.1:0-98925 GCA_963813725.1 uncultured Solirubrobacterales bacterium | reverse complement strand
CACGGGCACTCAATCGCTCTGACTCCGCCGTTCGGGCGGCCAAGACACAACACCCGCCTTTCCGCCACCGCTGCGGTTTGCCGCCCACCCCTGAAGCGCGCCCGACTGGACTCGGACCAGTGACCTTGGTTTCGTAGATGGTCGGGCCGGGCCACAGGTTCCGCTCCGAACGACGTTTCGGACCCAGGAGAGGGCTGCGCGATAGAGCGCGCGATGGTCGCCTACTGCGGGAAATTCCGCACGCATCAGGGAGCCACGGAGCGCCCTAAAGACGGCTGAGGAAGCCGGCAGTGGATTTCTGGCCGCTAGGCGGCAGAGTGGTCGACTACCGCGCAGTTGATGGGAGCCCCCGTGACCGTTTGCGTACACGCCCGCCCATACCCGCCCAGCCTCACCTCGAGCGGTGGGACAGGCGCGCCGGCGCCGTCGAGCTGGGCGAGGATCGGGCGACGTACGCGCGCGTCTCGGCGTAGGCGCCCGCGTAGGCGTACCCGGGATCAGCGCTGCTTGTAGGTGGCGGTGTAGGTCGTGGAGCTGTTGGCGGTCACGTCGTGCGTCTGCGCGCCGCCGTCGGACCACGCCTTGAACTGCCAGGTCGTTTGCCGGCGTGGGCGCAGAGATCGAGTGCCGGGATCCCCGGATGACCGTTCTGGTGAACGGCGTGGCGGCCTGCGAGCCGTTCAGCACCAGCGCGAGCCCGCCCGGGCTGGAGTTGAGCGTCAGGTTCACCGTCTGCGGGTCCAGTTGGACGGACCGGGTGTCGGTCAGGCCCCCGGAGTCCCTCGCCGTGAGCCGCAGTTCGAGGTGGGAGGGGTACTCGTGGTCGGGCGTCGTGAACGAACCGCCCGCCACTCCGTCGAACGATTGCAGGGGATGGCTGTGGCAGTTGGACGGGCAGTGGTGGAGGATCAAGGTCCAGGACAGCGCCGAGGCCGGCAGCGGACCATCCTGAGCATCGGTCGCGCCTCCCGCGAACTCGACCAGGTCGCCGACCTTCCAGGTCGTGCCGGGGGCCGGCGAGTTGATCGTCGCACTCGGGGCGGTGTTCCCCGCGCTGATCGTCACGGCGGCGGTGCTCGGACGCGTCGTGGCTGTCGGTCACGCGCAGGCTCGCCGTATGGACGCCCTGGCTCGTGTAGGTGTGGCTCGGGGCCACCGCCGTCGAGTCGTCGTACTGGCCGTCGCCGTCGAGGTCCCAGGCGTAGCTCAGCGTGTCACCCGCGTCCGGGTCGCTCGAGCCCGAGCCGTCGAACTGAACGGTCAGCGGCGCGGGCCCGGTGTTCGGGCGTGGCGGTCGCGACGGCTGTCGGCGGCCGGTTCGCCGGGGTGAAGCTGACCTGGCGGATCGTGCCGCCGTCGAAGTCCGCAAAGAACAGGTCGCCGCCGGGGCCGATCTGGAGCTGCACCGGATTCGCCGCACCCGCCGCGAACGTGCGGATGCTCGGCCGGGTCGGGAACCCCGTCCGCGCCGGGCAGCATCGCCCAGATGCAGTCGCGCGAGTAGTCGGCGAAGAAGAGCGCCCCCGGTACTCGGTCGGGTAGCTGCCATCCGCCGGCGCGAAGGCGATTCCGGCCGCGGACGAGCTTCCCGTCGGACAGCCTTCGCCGGGCACAACCTTCGCGCCGTGGTTCCACGCGAACAGCGGCGCCCGCACCGCCGCCGCGCCCCGGCGTAGAGGTTCTCGCAGATCGAGAGGTCGGCCGAGTCGTAGCCGCTCTGGCGGCCGGAGCCCGTAGCAGGGCCAGCCGAAGTTGGTCACCGCGGCGGTCGGCGCCTGCAGCCGCTCGATCTCCTCCCACGTGCCCCAGCCCACGTCACCGATCCAGACCTCCCCGGTCCCGGGGCGCACGCCGAACCTGAACGGGTTGCGCATCCGTACGCGACGATCCGGCGCGCGTTGGCGTTCGCTCGAGCCGGCGTTCGGGTTGTCGGGCAGCCCCGCGCCGGTCGCAGGATCCACGCGCAGCAGAGCGCCGTCCAGGCTGGTGGGGTCGGCCGGCGTGCGCAGATCCTGGCTGCGGAGCGCGCCGCCCTCGGCGCTCGGCGGGGTCAGCACGCCGCCCACGCCCCCGGGCGGGTCGCCGCACGGGTTGAGCGGGTTGCCGTCCTGGCCGTAGTCGACGAAGTTGAAGCTCGCCCCGTCGCCGCCGGACACGTAGAGCGCGCCGTCGGCGCCGAAGTCGAGCGACGCCGACCGAGTGGCTCGGGTACTGCTGGCACCAGTCCTCGATCAGCACCTGCTCGCTGCCGACCATCGAGTTCCCGGACGCCGTGAGACGCGACAGGCGCCCGCTGACCACGCACCCGTCACCCGTCGCCCCAGGCGGCGTCGGACATCCATCCGAGGTCGCGCCCGGGCGTGCCCCAACGCGGCGCCGTGCCGCCGATCGCCGCGTCATGGGTGTACAGCACATACACGTACGGGTGCTCGGAGAAGCCCGGGTCCAGCGCGAGCCCCAAGCAGGCCGCGGTCCCAGAAGTTGTGCACCTGCGTCCTCAGGTCGGCGAACACGTCCGGCTGCGGATCCGACAGCGAGTCGAAGACCTTGATCAGGCCGCTCTTCTCCGCCACGAACACACGTCCGTCAGGGGCGAACCGAATCGCGGTGGGATTGGTCAAGCCCGAAAACACGGTCTGTTCCGAGAAGCCGCTCGGGTAGGTCGCAGCTTCTGCGCTTGCCGACGCTGCAAGCGCGAGGACAGCACTGCCCACGGCTGATAAGACGAGTCGGCGGCTCCTCCGCATGAGACTCCTCACATGCAGGTAACGATCGGCGGAGCTCGATACTTGCGTTCCCTCGTCCGACGGGACCGCGGGGCCGGGTTATCGCGCTAGCGGGAGGAACTTCAGAAAACGCTCGACGAGATACTGGATGAAACGGGAGCCCCTCGCATAGGCGCTAGCCAGAATGGAGATCGGGAACGCTCCCTTCGACGATCTCGACACCCCAAGGAAGGAGTAGCCTGATCCCAACGAGCAGATAGGGATAGTCGATGCGACGCAGAGCGATCGTCCTAGGCGTGGTGCTTGCGGGGCTTGCCGCCGGAAGCGCTCAAGCCGCCCCCGCGACCTTTGTCCACGGCCTGAGCCCCTACCCCAATCCGGGCGGGTGCCACGGTGCACCGCAGTCGGGAACCCTCTTCGTGAACTCCGAGGTCGAGCCCTGGGTCGGCGACGCTGGCAGCTTCAGCGGAAGCGATTCGCTGATCGGCACCTGGCAGCAGGATCGCTTTTCGTCCGGCGGCGCCAGCGGACTGCTGGTCGCCTTCTCGCATAACGGCGGGCTGAGCTGGGTGGTCCCGCCCCTCGCCGACCAGCCCAAGATCACGAACTGTCAGGACCCCACACACAGCGGGACGAGCTCCGATTGGGAGCGGGCGACCGATCCATGGAGCGACATCTCGCCGAACGGCGACATGTGGTTCATGAGCCTCTCCTTCAACGACACGCGCAACCTGCGCAACGCGATGCTGGTCAGCAAGTCCGAGGACGGCGGGGCGCACTGGACCGAGCCGGTCACCCTGATCGACGACTCGAACCCGCATGTCTTCAACGACAAGAACTCCCTCACCGCCGACCCCAACGACTCCGATCTGGTGTACGCGATCTGGGACCGGCTGGTGTTCCCGAACGAGCGGTCCCAGGGCGACTCCTCCGCGTTGCACGCCGCAGCCTTCAAGGGACCGACCTACCTCTCGAAGACCGAGAACGGGACGGATGACGATGGCGGCGACTGGACGACGAGGAAGATCCTCGATCTCGGTCGCAACGACCAGACGATCGCCAACCAGATCGCCGTCCTGCCGCGCGCGGCCGGCGAGACGGAGAGCACCTTGATCAACGTGTTCGACTGGATCCACAACGACAACAAGCACGGCCGCAAGGGGGAGAAGATCTCGGCCATGTGGTCGACCGACTCTGGCGATACGTGGTCGGATCCGGTCGTCATCGATTCGCTCGCCGGGGCGGTTCCCTTCGACACCGACCCCGACGGCGCGCCCTGTCCCGAGCAGCTCGGCAACAAAAACGCCCCCTACATCTGCCGGCTGCGCACCGCTGACGGGGTCGCCGACATCGCCGTCGACATGGACAGCGGCACCGCGTATGTCGTCTGGCAGGACGGCGGCGCGAACGGCAAGGTGCAGATCCGGCTGGCGAAGTCGATCGACCACGGCCAGACCTGGACGCAGATGGGCGTCGTCAACGGCGTCCCCAGCACGGACGCGCATACGCCGTCGGTGGCGGTCGACGAGGAGGGCACCGTCGCGGTCAGCTACTACGACTACCGCTTCAACGACGTCAACTCCAACGACGGGCTCGAGACGGCGCACTGGATCCGCCGCTCGTCGGATGGTGGGGCGTCGTTCGGGCAGGACGAGATCCTGGGCACGTCCTTCGACACGCGCAAAGCGCCGTATGCGATCGGCTACTTCCTGGGCGACTACGACGGCCTGGCCTCGATCGGAGCGTCGTTTGAGCCCTTCTGGATCTCGACCCAGGGCTCGACTGCGGCCAAGCCGGTGCTTGACGGCGGCGTCGACACCGCAGACCGAACCAACGTCTTCTCGGCCTTCGTTCCGTAGGCAAGGATTGAAAGGGCCGGCCCCCGTGGGCGGCCGGCCTCTTATGCGCCGATCCCTGCTTATCTAGCCAGCCGGATGATGGTGTTCGCTGTCCTCGGCGCCGCCGTCCTTGGGATTCTCGGAGGATGCGGAGACGATGACGACAGCACAATCGACGAGTGCAACGAGCATCGGAGGCGACGACTACCGTCCCGACCACCACGACGCCTGTCGAGGACGAGGGCCAGCGGCTGGGGACACCGCCGTCACCTCTTGCGCCGATTCGGCGCTGCCCTCGAGAGCGAGGCGGTCGGGAGCACCGCGACGACCGGCTGCCAGGAGCTCGAGGCATGCCTTGACCAGCAGTTTGCTAGCCGCGGCGGACTTCGGCCCGCGATGACAGGCTGACGGCACTCAATGGAACGAGCGCTGCTGCCGCAGTGCGGGTGCGACCCTCGCGAGGCCGTGACGGTCGCATCGCCGCGTGCGTTGCCGGCCGTCGGCAACGGCTGGATGAGCCGTCCGAGTCTTGCGCTCCTTCGGCCAGCCGTGGCTGGAACGCCGTCCTTAGTAGCCTTTCTCAAGCGCGCCCGACTGGACTCGAACCAGTGACCTTCGGTTTCGTAGACCGACGCTCTATCCAACTGAGCTACGGGCGCGTGCGGGGGACAGCGTAGCGGCGCATATAGGGTGGCTGGCCGATGCTGATCCACCCCCGGCACGGACGGCGACTGCGGGGAGAGGGCTCGTGAGCGAACCCCTCAACGTCGACGACCTCGAGGCGCTGGCGGCCGACCGCCTCGAGCCCGGGACCCACGGCTACTTCGCGGGCGGGGCCGGAGACGAGCGCACGCTGAGGCGAAACGTCGAGGCCTTCCGCGAGTGGGAGCTGTGGCCGCGGGTGCTCGTGGACGTATCGGAGGTCAGCACCGCGATCGAGCTGATGGGGGCCGAGCTGGAGCTGCCGGTACTGGTCGCGCCTGTGGCCTTTCAGAAGCTCGCCCATCCCGACGGCGAGGTGGCGATGGCGCGGGCAGCCGAGGCGGCGGGGACGGTGATGTGCCTGTCCACGATCGCCACCTGCGGCCCGACCGAGGTCGGCCGCGCCTGCGCCGGGCGCAAGTGGATGCAGCTCTACAGCTTCCGCGACCGGGGGATCACCCGGGCGCTGCTGGACGAGGCCACAGACGCGGGGTTCGAGGCGGTGCTGCTGACGGTGGACGCTCCCTACGCGGGCAAGCGCGAGCGGGACTTCCGCACCGGTTTCGAGGTGCCCGCCGAGTTGACCGCGCCGGCCGTAAAGCAGGCCTCGGGCGGACGTGACCTGACCGTGCCCGAGGTCTTCGGGCTGGTGGACCCGGCGCTGGGCTGGGAGGACCTCGCCGAGCTGGCCGAGGCGTCGGAGCTGCCGATGCTGGTGAAGGGCCTGGTCCGGGCCGACGACGCCGAGCTGGCGGTCGAGCACGGCGCCGCGGGCGTAGTCGTCTCCAACCACGGGGGCCGCCAGCTCGACAACTCGCCGGCGACGATCGATGCCCTGCCCGAGGTGGTCGATGCGGTGGGCGGTCGCATCCCGGTGCTTGTGGACGGCGGCGTCCGGCGCGGGACGGACATCGCGGTGGCGCTGGCGCTGGGAGCGGACGCTGTGCTGGTGGGGCGGCCCTGCCTGTGGGGGCTCGCCTGGGACGGGCAGGCCGGGGCCGAGCGAGCGCTCGCGATCCTGCGGGACGAGCTGGCGCTGGCGCTGGCGCTGCTCGGCTGCCCCTCCCCCGCGGCGCTCGGCGCGTCCCACGTGCGCCGCCGCTAGCCTCGCGCGCGGCGCCGCATGAAGGAGCGGAGAGGGAGGGATTCGAACCCTCGAGAGAGCTATTAGCCCCCTACTCGCTTAGCAGGCGAGTGCCTTCAGCCGCTCGGCCACCTCTCCGGGCGATTACGGGGCCGATTGTAGGCTGGCTGGCGATGCCCGGCACCGAGGCCTTCGAGCGCTACGAGGAGATCTTCAAGGACGTCCAGGCGCCGTTCGCCTTTCTGGATTTGGATGCGGTCTGGTCGAACGCCGCCGACATGCTGCGCCGCGCCCAGGGCAAGCCGATCCGGATCGCCAGCAAGTCGGTGCGCTGCCGCCCGGTGTTGGAGCGCCTGCTGGAGCTGGACCGGGGCTTCCAGGGGGTGCTCAGCTTCACCCTGCCCGAGACCCTGTGGCTCTGGGAGCAGGGCCAGCGCGACCTGGTGCTCGCCTACCCCACAGCGGACGGCCCGTCGCTGACCCGGCTGGCGCGGCTGACCGCCGAGCACCCCGCCGAGGCGCCCGTGGTGATGGTCGACTCGGTCGAGCACCTGGACCTGATCGAGGAGTCGGCGGCGTCCTTCGTGGCGCCTATCCGCGTGGCGATCGACATCGACGTCTCGTGGTGGCCGCTGGGCGGCATCGTCAAGATCGGCCCCAAGCGCTCGCCGGTGAGGACCGCCGAGCAGGCCGCGGCGCTGGCCCGCGAGATCGACCGCCGCGAGCGCGTGACCCTGGTGGGCCTGATGGCCTACGAGGGACAGATCGCGGGCGTCGGCGACGACGTGCCGGGAAAGGCGATCGCCAACCGCGCGATCAGGGCGATGCAATCGGCTTCCGCCAAGGACGTGCGCGAGCGCCGGGCCGAGGTGGTCACCGCCGTGTCGGAGGTGGCGCAGCTCGAGTTCGTGAACGGAGGGGGCACAGGCTCGATCGAGCAGACGGCATCGGAGTGGGCCGTGACCGAGGTCGCCGCGGGGTCGGGCTTCTACGCGCCCGCGCTGTTCGATCACTACCGCTCCTTCGAGCTGATCCCGGCGGCGATGTTCGCGTTGCCGGTGGTGCGCAAGCCCACCGCGGAGGTGGCGACCGTGCTCGGGGGCGGTTACCTGGCATCGGGAGTCGGAGCGAAGGACAGGATGCCCGTCCCGCATCTGCCCGAGGGCCTGCGACTCGATCCCTTTGAGGGCACAGGAGAGGTGCAGACACCGGTCATCGGCTCCGCCGCCGGACGGCTCTCGGTGGGGGACCGCGTCTACTTCCGCCACATCAAGGCCGGCGAGCTGTGCGAGCGCTTCAACAGCCTCTACCTGATTACGGGGTCGACGATCCGCGATCAAGTTCCCACCTACAGGGGAGAGGGCCGCGCGTTTCTTTAGTAAGGGTGTCCAAAGCGGGCCCGCTACCGAATAAAGGCCTTACGCACCCGCAGCTCCCCGGCTACCTTCGCTGTCTCTGCAGGGGGGCGTAGGAGACCGAAATGGATCGAGTGGGATGAGGCTGCCGTCGGCTGCGGCCGGTCGCGGAACCGCCGCGACCCGACAGGCCCTGCATTGGATCGGCGCCGAGGTGCCGGCGGGGCGATACTTCGAGGGCGACCGGGTGCTGCTGCGCATCGCCCCGTTCCTGGCCACGGGGGCGCTCCCGTTCGTGCTGCTGCCGTTCCTGGGGGTCTCGTTCGCGGACTGGCGGGTCGTGATGGCCTTCGCGATCTCGGTCGCGATCGCCGCCAGCGCGCTGCTGCTGCCCTGGGAGCGACTGCCCCACTGGACCCAGGCGCTGCCGGTGCTGGCCGGCTACGCGGTGATCGCCCTGCTGCGCGACACCGGCGGCGATAACGCCCTCATCTTCGAGCCGCTGGTGATCGTGCCGATCATCTGGTTCGCCCTGTATGGGACCCGGATGCAGCTGTTCGCCGGGCTCGCAGCGATGGTGGCGGTCCTGGTCCTGCCGCCGTTGCTGATCGGGCCGCCGGCCTACCCCGGCGACCAGGTCATCCGCGCCGGGATCGCCGCCGCGATCGGCGCGACCACGGGCGTCGCGGTCCAGGCGCTCGTCGCCGCCACGCGCAGCCTCGCCAACGAGGCGCGCGCGATCCTGGACAGCTCCCAGGACGCGTTCATCGCCGTCGACGGCGCCGGCGCCATCATCGAGTGGAACCCCCAGGCCGAGCGGGCCTTCGGCTGGCGCCGCGAGGAGGTCCTGGGCCGCTCGGTCTTGGACACGGTCGTGCCTCCGCAGAGCTACGACGAGGCCGTGGAGAGCCTGCGCCGCTTCGCCGAGGGCGGCGGGTCGTTGCCTACGACCCGATTCGAAGCCATCGGCCGCCGGAGCGACGGGAGCGTCTTCCCGATCGAGATGTCGGTCGCGCCGATCCTGGTCGGCGAGAGCTGGACGTTCAATGCATTCATCCACGACATCACCGAGCGGGCTCGGGCTCGGAGCGCACTGCAGGAAGCCGAGGAGCGCTTCCGGCGGACCTTCGAGGACAACCGGGTGGGGATGGCGCTGATCTCCTCCGAGGGTGAGTTCACCCGGGTCAACGGCGCCTTCTGCGAGCTCCTCGCCTACACCCCCGACGAGCTGCTCGGGACCCCGTTCCCCGATATCACCCACCCCGACTACGTGGAGGCGAGCGTCACGGCGCTCCGGGAGATCGTCGCCGGCGAGCGGTTCGGGTACCGGGCCGAGAAGCGCTGCCTGCACGCCGACGGCCACTACGTGTGGACCGCGGTCAACGTCTCGCCGATCCGCGACGAGGAGGGTGAGTCGATTCACCTGATCGCGCAGATCGAGGACATCACCGAGCGCAAGGAGCAGGAGGAGAGGCTCACCCACCAGGCTATGCACGATCCGCTCACCGGCCTGCCCAACCGGGTGCTGTTCGCCGACCGGGTCCGGGTCGCCTCGGCGCGCCGCGAGCGCGGCAACTTCGGCGTCATCTACATCGACCTCGACACCTTCAAGCCGATCAACGACACCTTCGGCCACGCGGCCGGAGACCAGGTGCTGGTGCAGGTGGCCCGCAGGCTGGAGGGCAGGCTGAGAGAGGGAGACACCCTGGCGCGACTGGGCGGCGACGAGTTCGCCGTGCTGTGCGACGACACCAACGAGGCCGCGGCACGGCTGGTCGCCGAGCGGATGATCGACGCGTTCGCGACGCCGTTCAAGGTCGGCGACCGCGAGGTCCACCAGGCCGCCAGCATCGGCGTCGCCGTGCAACCCCGAGGCGGCCACCCGATGGATCCCGAGCAGGTGCTGCGCTGGGCGGACCTGGCCATGTACCGCGCCAAGGCCGCGGGCAACTCCCGCTACGCGATGTTCGAGGGCTGGATGGGAGACGACCACCCCGACCGCGGCGGCCTGGAGCAGGAGCTGCGGAGGGGGATCGCCGAGGGCGAGCTGACCGTCCACTACCAGCCAGAGGTGGACCTGGCGAGCGGCCGGGTGACTGGCGCGGAGGCCCTGGTGCGCTGGCAGCACCCCGAGCGCGGGCTGCTGGAGCCGGCGGAGTTCATGGTCGTCGCCGAGAGCTCCGACCTGATCGTCGCCATCGACGACTTCGTGATGGGGGAGGCGTGCCGCGAGGCCGCGCGTTGGCGGCGCCAGATGCCCGACGACGCCCAGTTCGTGATCTCGGTCAACCTCTCCGAGCGGCGTCTTGCCGAGCCGGGCCTGTCCAACAAGGTCGCCCAGGCGATCGCGGACAATCAGCTGCCCGCCGACTCCCTCTGCCTGGAGGTGGCCGAGCGCGCGGTGCTCGACCGCCGCGGCGACGCCCTCGCCTCGCTGCCGGACCTGGAGGCCCTGGGGGTGCGGCTGCTGATCGACGACTTCGGGGTCGCACTCTCGTCGTTCGGAGCGATCCAGCGGCTCCCCCGGCTGAACGCGATCAAGATCGACAGCTCGTTCATCGCCGGGCTGGGTCGCTCGCGCGAGGACGCCGTGGGGGTGGCCGCGATCGTCGGCCTGGCACACGGGCTGAAGCTGACGGCCACGGCAGAGGGGGTCGAGAGCGCCGAACAGCTGGCCGAGCTGCGCGAGCTCGACTGCGACCGCGCCCAGGGATACTTCTTCGCTCGGCCCCAGCCCCCGGAGGAGTTCGGGGAGCTGCTGCAGTCGGCCAGCTACGGCGAGCTGTTGGTCTAGCGGCCCGCGCTCACCCCAGCACCCTGTCGGTGTACTCGTTGCGAAAGCGCCCCTCGGGGTCGAGCCTGGAGCGGACCGCCGCGAAGTCCTGCCAGCACGGGTAGCGCTCGGCGAGCGTCGCGGCGGTCTGGAAGTGGCGCTTGCCCCAGTGCGGGCGCCCGCCGTAGGTGTCCATCACCTCCTCGACCGCGCGGAAGTAGCCCTCCCAGGCCATGCCGCGGTACTGGTGCACGGCGATGTAGGTGGTGTCGCGCTCGTGGGCCGGGCTCAGCATCGAGTCGTCGGCGGCCACGAACCGGACCTCGATCGGAAACCCGACGCCGGGCTCGGCCCGCTCCGCCGCCTCCAGCACGCGCGGCACCGCCTCGGCGGCGTGGCGACGGGGGATCGCGTACTCCATCTCCGTGAACCGGATCCGCCGCTGGCTGGCGAAGACCCGGTAGCTGCGGTCGAGCTTGGTGCTGCGCCCTAGTTGGCTCGAGACGAACCGCGCCAGGCGCGGGATGCGGCTGGGGCTGGCCCGGCCGACCCTGGCGATCGCCCCCATGACCCAGTTCTCGGCGATCACCTCGGTGGCAAAGCGGCCGGCCGGGTTCTTGGGACGGGGCTCCTCGTCGGTGCGCTCGCTCTGGCGCAAGAGCGCGGTCCGCGTGTGGGGGAAGACGTAGAACTCGAAGTGGTCCGAGCCGTCGGCCAGGTCATCGATCCGCTCCAGGACCTCGTCGAGGGGTAGCGGCGAGTCGAGCCTTCTGATGCTGAACGCGGGGACGGTCCGGAGAGTGACCGTCGCGACGATGCCGAGCGCCCCCAGCCCCACTCTCGCTGCCCGGAGCGCGGCGGGATCGGTCTCCTCCGAGACCTCCAAGAGCGTGCCGTCTCCCAGCACAAGCTCCATCGCCTCGATCTGGGAGGAAACGTTGCGAAAGCGCGACCCCGTCCCGTGCGTGGCGGTGGAGACTGCTCCGGCGATTGTCTGCCGGTCGATGTCGCCCAGGTTCTCCAGCGCCAACCCGTGCCCCCAGATCGTCTCGTTCATCACCCGCAGGCCGATGCCGGACTCCACCTTGACCCTGCCCGCCTCGGCGTCGACGTCGAGCACCCGGTCGAGGCCGCTGAGATCGAGCATCACACCGCCGGTGCACGCGATGTCGGTGAAGGAGTGGCCCTGGCCCACGGCGCGCACCTGCAGGCCCTCATCGCCGGCGCGCGCGACCGCGTCGGCCAGGTCGGCGCGGCTCGCGGGCGCCTCGATCCGGGTGGGCTGGCAGCGTTGGTCGCCGGCCCAGTTGCGCCACTCCTTGGCCATCGCGAAGACCCTAATGCGCGAGCTGAGCGGCAGCGGCAGCGGCCGATCAAACTAGGCTTTGGGAGCACCGCCCGGAGGGGTGGCAGAGCGGTTGAATGCGACGGCCTTGAAAGTCGTTAAGCGTCATTTCGGCGCTTCGTGGGTTCGAATCCCACCCCCTCCGCTGCAGGCGTGAAAGCCCTCCGCCGCAGGCGTGAAGGGCTTTAGGAACCGTTCGCGAAAGCCGATTCAGAGCCCGTGTAGGCGTGCGCCCACGGAGGCGCGGCGACGAACGGATGCAGACAGAGGCAGCGAACACCCGCACGACCGGCCGGTACGCGGCCCTCGCTCTCTTTGCGGCGGTCGGCGTCGGCGTGCTCGTCCACATCGCGCACACGGCCTTCGGCTTCGGCTCCCCCGAGCGGGACTTCTTCATCCAGGAGTGGGTCTATGACTTCGTGACGCTGTCGGCGGCGCTGCTGACGCTCGGCGTCGCCGTCGCCCGGCCCGAGGGCCGGGTCGCCTGGGCGCTGATCGGCACCGGCCTCTTGGCCTGGGCGGGCGCCGACATCTACTGGAGCGCCGTGCTGGGCAAGATGGAGGCGGCTCCCTTCCCCTCGGCCGCCGACGCCGGTTACCTCGGCGGCTACGCGTTCGTCCTGGCCGGGGTCGTGCTGCTGGTGAAGATGCGGGTGCGCAGCATGTCCGCCGTCGTCTGGACCGACGTCGCCATCGCCTCGCTGTGCGTTGCCGCGATCGGCACCTCCCTGCTGATGGACTTCGTGCTGCATAACACGACCGGCACCGCGATGCAGATCGCGGTGGCTGTCGGCTACCCCCTGATGGACTTGGTGACCCTGGTGGTGGCCGCCGCGGCGCTGGCGCTGACCGGCTGGCGACCCGGCCGCGCCCTGGCGCTCGTTTCGGCCGGAATCGTCTGCGCGGGAATCGGCGACGCGGTCTACACCCACCAGTCGCTGGCTGGGACCTACGACCCGGCCGCCTGGAACAACTCCCTGTGGCCGCTCGCCACGGCGCTGATCGCGGCCGGCGCCTGGCAGACCCCGCCCCGCCGCACCGTCAAGGGCCTGCCCGAGGGCTGGGGCGCGTTCGCGTCCCCGGTGGTCTTCGCCCTGGCGGTGCTGGCGCTGCTGCTGCTGGAGAACCAGACCTCCGATACGCCGGTCGTCGCGGTCCTGACCGCGGCCACGCTGGTCGCTGTCGTCGTCCGCCTGGCCATCACCTTCGCCGAGAACCGCCACCTGATGGATCAGCTCCAGCGGGACCTGTTGACCGGCTTGCCCAACCGCGGCAAGCTGTTCCTCGACCTCCCGCGCGCGATCGAGGACGGCGATCCCCACCTGGTCGCGATCCTCGACCTCGACGGCTTCAAGTCCTACAACGACGCCTTCGGCCACGGCGCCGGCGACGCCCTGCTGATCCGGCTGGGCGGCCAGCTCCAGGCGGCCGTCGAGGGCCGCGGGCGCGCCTACCGGCTGGGCGGCGACGAGTTCGCGGTGCTGGCCACCGGCAACTCGGCCATGGCCGCGCGCGCGATCGAAGCTGCCTCCACCGCCCTCTCCGAGTACGGCGAGGGCTTCGAGATCGGCAGTTCCTGCGGCTTCGCCGAGATTCCTCGGGAGGCGGGCGACACCGCCGCCGCGCTCGAGCTGGCCGACAAGCGCATGTACGAGCAGAAGGACTCGCGTCGGCCATCCATCGGCGTCGAGGTCCAGGCCGTGCTGCTGCGCATCCTCCAGCACCGCGCCCCCGAGCTGGGCGCCCACGGCGACTCGGTGGCCGAGCTCTCGGTGCGGGTCGGGCGCGAGCTGGGCATCGTGGGAGGCGAGCTGGAAGCGCTGCGGCGCGCCGCCGAGCTGCACGACATCGGCAAGGTCGCCATCCCCGACGCGATCCTCGAGAAGCCAGGCCCGCTGAGCGACGAGGAGTGGCGCTTCATCAAGCAGCACACCGTGCTGGGGGAGCGCATCCTCTCGGCCGCTGACTCGCTGGCGACCCTCGGCCGCGTGGTCCGCGCCACGCACGAGCGCTGGGACGGCGATGGCTACCCCGACGGACTCGCCGGCGGGGAGATCCCGCTGGCGGCACGCGTCATCTTCGCCTGCGACGCCTTCGACGCGATCACCAGCGACCGCCCCTATGCGACGGGGCGTTCCGCCGGCGAGGCGGTCGCCGAGATCCGCGCCTGCGCGGGCACCCAGTTCGACCCGAGCGTGGTCGATGCGCTCTGCGCCGCCGTAGCCGCGCAGGTGAACGGTCAGGCGCGGACTCCGGCCCCCGTGGCGACGCGGGCGTAGCCGCCCACCGAGCGCCACGCGGCGCCCGCGGTCATTCATGGCCGACGGCCCTAGCGCTCGCCGACCAGCAGGGTCTGCACCGCGCGGCCGATTGGGCCCCGCTCGTCGGACAGGGCGGTATCGGCGATGCCGACGCCGGTCGCCTCGGGCAGCGTCACGGCGTCCAGGCAGACCCACTCCCCCTCCGGCATCCGGTGCAGATGGACGGTCAGGTCCACGTTGATGAAGAGCCAGCGGCGCCAATCCAGCGCGGAGCTGACCCCGTTGCCCGAATCCGCCGCCAGCAGGACGCGCTGCAGCGGCGTCGGCTCCTCGCCCGGCAGCAGCGGCACGGTGGTCCGCATCCACACCGTCGCGGGCCCGGGCTCCATGAAGGCGCCCTCCACGAACCGGTACTCCATCGCCGTGTGGTAGCCGACGTCATAGCCCGTGTGGAAGAACTCGCCCGGCTCCCCGGCATCCGGTCCCGGCGGCGGCTCGGGAAACCCCGGCGGGCGCTCGAAGCTGACGGGCTCGACCCGCAGCCTCCACCCCTGCGCCTTCATCAGCGCCTCGCCGTCGGAGTCGGTGAGCGTCGCGGCCACCATCTCCACCCTGCGTCCGGGCCGCACGACCTCGGCTTCCACCCGCAAGGGCGCGATCGGCACCGGCCGCAGCACCTCGTAGGTGACGCGGCCGAGCTGGGCGGGCGGCCCGCCCGGCCCGCCGATGCGGCCCTCGCCCAGGCGCTCCAGCTCGCGCCCGATCAGCGCGGCCGGGGGACCGGCGTGCTGGTGGCCCGGGTCCCAGGGACCGCGGGTCAGCTCGGTCGCCGTGAAAGCGCCGCCGTCTGGCTCGTAGAACGACTCGGACACGCCGGGCATCCTAGGATGGCGGCTGATGAGCGAGGCGGAGCGCTTCTTCGAGGTCTGGCAGCGCGCCTGGGAGACCGGGACGGACGAGGTGATGAAGCACGTCACCGACGACGTGGAGTACTGGGACGTGACCCTCGCCGAGCCCATCCGCGGCGCCGAGGGCTACCGCGACTATGTCGATGGTTTCTTCAGGGCGTTCACCGAGATCGAGTGGTCGCTGCGCGAGCCCGTGGTGGCCGAGGGGGGCGGCGACCGCGTGGCCGAGCCCTGGCGCTGCCGCTGCCTCAACTCCGGCCCGCTCTGGATCGGGCTGCCCGCGACGGGACGTCGTCTGGAGACGATCGGCACCGACATCTTCGAGTTCCGCGACGGCAAGGTCAGCCGCGAGCACTCCTTCTACGACGTCACCAGCTCGCTGCGCCAGCTCGGCCTCTGGCCCGCCCAGGGCAGCGCCGCGGAGAAGCTGACCATGGGCGCCGCCGGCCTCGGGGTCCGCGCCCGCCGCCTGGTCCCCGGGTTGCGCTGAGCGGCGAGCCGCTGGTCCCGGCCTCCCCCCGCGCGACGCGCGACGTACCGGGCCTGCCGCGCGGCGTGGGCGGCAGGGCGGGGCGACCCGCCCTAGAACCAATGGACGTGGCCTCGCGCGTCTACGTGATCGAGCTCGACCTTGCCGCCGGCAAGCGGCGGGACCCGCGCATCCCGTGGGTCTACGTGGGGTCCAGCGCTCGCAGTCCCGAGCAGCGGATGGAGCAGCACCGCCGCGGCTACAAGTCCGCTCGGCTGGTGAAGCGCTTCGGCCTGCGACTGCGCCCCGACCTGTACGCGGATCTCGGCTCGTTCAAGGGGTCGAAGACCGCGTGCGCGGCCGAGAAGGAGCGTGCGAAGGAGCTGGCGGCCAGCGGGTTCGTCGCCCACTGCGACGGGATCTCATACGGAAAGGACGAGGCGGATTGGGCCGAGTGGGACGCCGAGCGGCTGGAGCCGGTCGCCGAGCTGGTGGACGAGGCGGCCATCCAGCTCTACGAGTCCTCCTTCAAGCCGCTGACTGCGGAGCGCTGCGCGCGGCTGCTGCACGGCGAGCGCGGCTTCTGGGTCCCCGAGTTCATCGACCAGATGGACCCGCCACCGGGCTACGGGCTGTTCGCCCACGTGCGGCTCGAGGTGCTGGAACGTCGAGCGGCCGAGTTGGATCCCGCCGCACAGCCCGTCTGACCCCTCGGCGGGGCTGACCGGCAGGTGCCTTAGGCGCGAATAAGCGCCGCGGGTACGCTTGATCCACCCCCAACAACGGAGGCAAGAGTGGAGAAGGTGAAGAAGACCGAGGCCGAGTGGAAGGCCGAGCTCAGCCCCGAGCAGTACAAGATCGTCCGCGAGAAGGGCACCGAGGCGCCGTTCACCAGCGAGCTCAACGACGAGAAGTCAGAGGGCAAGTTCAAGTGCGTCGCCTGTGGGCAGCCCCTGTTCAGCTCCGAGAACAAGTTCGACTCGGGCACCGGCTGGCCCAGCTTCGACGCGCCGATGGACGACGAGTCCGTCGAGACCGAGGCCGACAACAGCATGTTCATGCGCCGCACCGAGGTCCTGTGCTCGCGCTGCGACGCCCACCTGGGCCACGTCTTCGACGACGGCCCCGCCGAGACCACCGGCAAGCGGTACTGCATCAACGGCTGCGCGCTGACCTTCGACGAGGAGTAGTTCGAGGGCGGCCTGTGGCCGCTAGACCTTGCCGCCGGCTCCGAGGTAGCTGAAGCGGACGGCCAGGGCCACCGCTTCGGTGCGGGTGTCCACCTCCATGCGCGCGATCGCGTTGCGGACGTGCGTATGGACGGTGGCCGGGCTGAGGCTGAGGCGGTCGGCGATCTGCTTCACGCGCAGGCCCTCGGCCAGCAGCTCCAGGATCTCGCGCTCGCGCGGGGTCAGCTCCAGAAGCTTCTCGACCTCGCCGGCGCCCTGACCCAGCTCGGTGCCGACGAAGGTGCCGCCGCCCGCAACGACCTCGATCGCCCGGGCGATGTCCTCGCTGGGCGCCGACTTCAGTACGTAGCCCGAGGCGCCGGCGCGGAGCGCCAGCGTCAGCAGGTCGGGCTGGGCGTGGGCGGTGAAGATGATGACGCGCGTCTCGGGAAGGGCCTTGAGGATGTCCTTTGTCGCCTCGATCCCATCCTGCCCGGGCAGCTCCACGTCGACGATGCAGACGTCGGGCTTGTGCTCGGTGACGACCCCGACGACCTCCTCGCCGGTCGCGGCCTCGCCCACGATCTCCACGCCCTCGATCGAGGCCATCCGGGCCTTGACGGCCTCGCGGACGATCTCGTGGTCGTCGCAGAGCACGACTCGCTTGGGAGCCCCGCTGCTCATACGGTGGGAATGCGCTCCGGAACGCCGAACTCCTTCAATACGGCTGGCATCGAGACGCTTCCCTCTTCCTCTTGTCCGTTCTCAAGTAACGCGATCAGCGTGCGGCCCACGGCGACAGCCGTGCCGTTGAGCGTGTGTATCGGCTCCGGTGAGGCACCCTGAGCGGGACGGTACCGACAATTGAGGCGCCGCGCCTGATAGTCGGTGGTATTCGAGCACGAAGTCACCTCCCGATAGCGCCCCTGGCTGGGTATCCAGGCCTCGCAATCGAACTTGCGGGCCGCCGAGGCGCCCAGGTCGCCGGCCGGAATGTCCACCACGCGGTAGGGGATCTCCAGCTCGCCGAGGATGCCCTCCTGCAGGGCCAGCAGGCGCTCGTGCTCGGAGCCGGACTCGTCGGGATGGACGAAGCTGAACATCTCCACCTTGTCGAACTGGTGCACGCGGAAGATTCCCCGGGTGTCCCTGCCGGCGGCGCCCGCCTCCCGGCGGAAGCACGTCGAGAAGCCCGCGTAGCGCAGGGGAAGATCGCCGGCCGGAAGCTTGGCCCCGGCGTGCAGCGAGGCGAGCGCGACCTCGGAGGTGCCGGTCAGGAAGAGCTCGTCGCGCGGGACCTCGTAGATCGTCTCGCGCTCTGAAGGAAAGAAGCCCGTCCCATAGAGCGCCTGCTCGCGCACCATCACCGGGGGCGAGACCGGCACGAACCCCTCACCCCGCAGCGTCTCGAGCGCGAACCGGACCAGCCCCATCTCCAACATCACCAGGTCGCCCAGCAGGTAGGCGAAGCGCGCGCCCGAGGCCTCGGCCGCCGCCTCCATCTCGATCCAGCCGTGCCGCTGGCCCAGCTCCAGGTGGTCGAGCGGCTCGAAGCCGAACTCCGGGCGCTCGCCGACCTCGCGCAGGACCACCGCGTCCTCGGGCTCCGAGCCGTCGGGCGCTTCCGGGGAGGGCAGGTTCGGGAGGACCGCCAGCAGCTCGTCCTGACCCTGCTTCAGCTCGGCGAGCTCGGGCTCCAGCGCCTTCAGTTCCGCCTTCAGCGCCGAGGACTCCTCGCGCAGCTTCTTCACCTCGGGGTCGTCGGCCTTGCCCTCGCGCGCCGCCCGCTCGATCCTCTCGCTGACCTTGTTCTGCTCGGCGCGGCCCTCGTCGATGCGGGTGTTGAGCTCGCGGCGGCGCTCGTCCAGCGCCAGCAGCTTGTCGATCTCGTCGCCCGCCCCCTTCCGCGCGAGCGCCTCCCGCGCGGGGCCGGGATCGCGACGGATCTGCTTCAGGTCAAGCGTGGCTCGGCCTCGATCTAGGGCTCGCGCTCGGGCCGGGCGATCACCGGCTCGCTGCTCTCGTCGGGGTCACCCACGTCCTTGCCCGAGTACTCGCCCAGGAACCGGGCGACCGCCTGCGCGTCCTCGCCCACCACGATGTTCTGAGGCATGATCGCCCCCGAGAAGCCGCCGTTGGCGATCGCGAAGATCGCGTCCTCGTAGGTTTCCTTGCGCTCGTCGAAGTTCGGGCCCTGGGCGCGCTGGCTGCGGTTGGCGCTCCCCTGCGCCCCCGCGGCCTTCAGCGTGTGGCAACCCGAGCAGCGCTCGGCGAACAGCTCAGCGCCCCTGTGAACCGGGTCGTCCTCCGGCACCTCGATGCCCTCGGTGCCCTCAAACCCGCAGGCGCTCAGCACGAGCGCCGCGGCGGCAGCTGCAATCAGTGGGAAAGCCCGTCGCACGCGGCGGGATCATATGGCAGGCGGGCGCGGCGATAGCGTTGCCCCATGGCCGCCTCCGTGCCCAGCCCGGACAGCTTCCGCGAGGCTCTGGCCTCCTATCCGACCGGCGTCACCGTGGTCACCGCGATCGGCCCCGACGGGCCGGCCGGCGCCACCGCGAACGCGGTCACCTCGCTCTCGCTCGATCCGCCGATGATGCTCGCCTGCCTGGACCGCGGCTCGCGCACGCTCACCTCGGTGCGCGCGGCCGGCCGCTTCGGCGTCAACGCGCTCGCCGCCGGCCAGGAGGAGCTGGCCTTGCGCTTCGCGGCCAAGGACCCGGCGCCGCGCAAGTGGGACGGGGTCGAGTGGGCCGAGAGCCACGGCTCCCCTCGCCTCGCCGATGCCCTGATGTGGGTCGCCTGCGAGCTGCGCGACCTGATCGATGGCGGCGATCACCTGATCGCGACCGGCACGGTTCTGGAGGCCGACTCCCGCGAGGCGATGCCGCTGATCTTTCACCGCGGCGCCTACCGGGACCTGCTCGCGGAGAGCTAGCGCGGGTATACGACCGGGCGTGGCGACGTTCTGCCTGATCCACGGCGCCTGGCACGACGGTTCGTGTTGGGAGTGGCTGGTGCCGTGTCTGCTGGAGCGTGGTCACGATGCCGTGGCGCCCGACCTGCCGCTCCACGATCCCAATGCGGGATTCGCCGAGCGCGCCCGCCCCGCGCTCGATGCGCTCGACGGCATCGACGACCCGGTAGTCGTCGTTGGCCACTCGCAGGGATCGGCCTACTCGCCGCTGGTCGCCGTGGCGCGGCCGGGCTCGCTGCTCGTACACCTCTGCCCGAGGCTCGGCGGGTTCGTGCCGCCGCACGGCGCACCGGACCCTTTTCGGGAGGGCTTTCCGTTCCCTGCCGACCGCCCGGACGGCACCAGCGCTTGGGATGCTGAGGTAGCGATCAGCGCGATGTACCCGCGGCTGCCGCCCGAGACCGCCCGCGCGCTGGCACAGCACCTGCAGCCGATGGCCATGCCGGCAGGCGAATACCCGCTCCCCGACCATCCCGACGTTCCGACCGCGCTCGTCTACGCCTCCGACGACGAGTTCTTCGAGCCGGCCTGGGAGCGCTTCATGGCGCGCGAGCTGTTGGGGATCGAGCCGATTGAGATCCCAGGCGGCCACTTCCCGATGGCCGAAGACCCCGAGGCCCTCGCCGATCTCCTCGATCGCTTGGCGCTCCGATCTAGGCGCTGACGGCGCGCTTGTAGCGGCGGACCGAGAGCCAGCCGAAGAGGAGGCTGAGGCCGACCGACCAGACG
Organism: uncultured Solirubrobacterales bacterium; assembly: GCA_963813725.1. Classification (GTDB taxonomy): domain Bacteria; phylum Actinomycetota; class Thermoleophilia; order Solirubrobacterales; family 70-9; genus VGBV01. The sequence goes on along the minus strand of CAWFAI010000004.1, from coordinate 78,589 downwards.
ACGCCGAGCCAGATGTTGTCGCCGGCGGGGTCGCCGATCCAGAGGGCGCGCAGGGCGTCGACCACGATCGTGAACGGGTTGGCCTCGGCGAACTGGCGCAGGCCGTCGGGCAGGGTGTCGATCGGGACGAAGGCCGAGGAGACGAAGGTGAGGGGGAACACGACCATGAAGCCGATCGCCTGCGCGGACTCGCCCGATGAGGCGACCAGGCCGAAGTAGGCGAAGACCCAGGAGAAGGCGTAGCCGAAGAGCAGCATCAGGCCGACGCCGGCGAGGATCTCGATCGGGTTGGCGTCGAAGCGGAAGCCGACGATCATGCCGACGCCGACCATGATCACGATCGAGAGCAGGTTGGTGGGGACGTCGGCGAGGGTGCGGCCGGCCAGCACCGCGCCGCGCGACATCGGCAGCGAGCGGAAGCGGTCGATCAGGCCCTTCTTCAGGTCATCGGCCAGGCCGAGCGCGGTGACGAAGCCGCCGAAGGACATCGTCTGGGCGACGATGCCGGGGATCAGGAAATCCACGTAGCTGTGGCCGGGGGTCTCGATCGCGCCGCCGAAGACGTAGACGAACAGCAGCACGAACATCAGCGGCTGCAGCGTGAAGCTGATCAGCAGGTCGGGCGCGCGGGGAATGCGGCGCAGGTTGCGCACCGCCAGCACCAGCGTGTCCGAGAGGGCATAGCCGACGCCACTCACCTGGGCACCTTCTCGCGCTCGGCTGGTGTCCCGGTCCCGATCGCCCTCGGGCTCCTCCCGATCGGCCTCGGGCTCGTCTCCATCCTGATCGGGCTCCGCGGCGTGGCCGGTGAACGCCATGAAGACGTCGTCCAGGGTGGGACGGCGGGTGGCGATGTCCTCGATCTCGACCCCGGCGGCGTCGAGGCGTCGTACCGCCTCGGCGATGGCCCCGTCGCGCCCGGTGAGCTGCATCAAGACGCGTCCGTCCTCGACCTCGGGGCGCTCGGCGCACATCTCCGACAGCGCCGCCACCGCCGCCTCTGCCTGCTCGCGCCTACCCAGGCTCACCTCCAGGCCCTCGCCGCCGACGCGGTCCTTGAGCTCGTCCGAGGTGCCCTCGGCGATCACCCTGCCGTGGTCGATGACGGCGATGCGGTCGGCGAGGCGGTCGGCCTCGTCCAGGTACTGGGTCGTGAGCAGGACGGTCGTCCCCGCCTTGACGCGCTCCTCGATCGTCTCCCACAGCCCCAATCGGCTGACGGGATCGAGGCCGGTGGTCGGCTCGTCGAGGAAGACGACGGGGGGCTTCGCGACCAGCGCGGCCGCGAGGTCGAGGCGGCGTCGCATGCCGCCCGAGTAGGTCCGGGCGAGGCGGTCGCCGGCGTCCGTCAGGTCAAAGGTCTCCAGCAGCTCGGTGGCCCGCTCGGACGAGACGCGCTTGCCCAGGTGGTAGAGGCGCCCGACCATCTCCAGGTTCTCGCGGCCGGTCAGGTTCTCGTCCACCGCCGCGTACTGGCCGGCGAGGCCGATCTGCGAGCGCAGCCGGCCGGCGTCCTTGACCACGTCGAGGCCGGCCACGCGCGCGCTGCCGGCGTCCGGGCGCAGCAGGGTGGTCAGGATCCGGACGGCGGTCGTCTTGCCGGCGCCGTTCGGCCCCAGCAGGCCGAGCACGGTTCCCTGCGGAACGCTGAGATCGACCCCGCAGAGGGCCTTCACCTTGCCGAAGGACCGCTTCAGGCCCTGTGCTTCGATCGCCGGTGCGTCCGCCATGAGCGGGCCACGGTAGCCAACAACTAGGTCAGTTTGTGACCGCTTAGAGAAGCGGCGTCGTGCCCGCCGCCCGCAGTGCCAGGAACAGGATCACGAGGCAGGCCACGGCCATGATCCCCATTTCGCGGCGGACGACCGCGAACGCGACCGCGCGCTGGCGCTCCTCGGGCAGGGCCCTGAAGTCGAGCGCGCCCAGCTCCTGCTGCGCCGCCCCGGCCCGGGCCAGCTCGGCGAGGAAGCTGACCAGCAGCGGCAGCGCGCCGTAGAGGTAGTGCAGCTCTGTGGCCTCGCGCCCGGTGAAGACGAGGATCAGTCCCAGCATCGCCTGCAGCACCACGGTGACCTGGGCGACGCGGAGGGCGTACCAGAAGCCGACGGTCGGCTCGCCGCGCAGCCAGGCGATGCCGCCCCAGGCCCCGGCCACCAGATTGGCCGCGATCAGGGCGATCCCGCAGGCGATGTGGAGGCCGATCACGCGGGCCAGACTAGATCAGCGGCCCCCGCCGCCGACAGGGATTTCCGCCTCAGAAGGTCGGAGTTTTCGCTTTCTGATGCGGAAAGCCACTATGTAACAGCTTGATACAAAGTCGGTGATATAAACGCGGTCGGCGTGCTTGAGAGCTACATCCCCGTCCTCGTCTTCGCCGGCATCGGAATCGTCGTCGGGAGCGTGTTCGTGCTCCTCAACGGGGTGCTGGGGGCGCGCCGGCCGAACCCGATCAAGGGGGATCCGTACGAGTGCGGGCTGCCCTCCCACGTCACCCGCAGCTTCCGCTTCGGCGTCAGCTTCTACATGGTCGCGATGCTGTTCATCCTCTTCGACATCGAGGTCGTGTTCCTGTACCCGGTCGGGGCGATCCTGCAGGCGGCCGACAGCGTCTTCGTCCTGGTGGAGATCATCGTCTTCGTGTTCCTGCTGCTGGTCGGCCTCGTCTTCGTCTGGCGACGGGGAGCGCTGGATTGGAAGTAGAGCGCCGGAAGCTGCGCGTTCCGGCGCCGGGCGAACAGCCCAGCACTCCCGAGGAGTTCCGGGCCAAGCAGCTGCGGGCGCGCGAGCTGCTGCGCGGCGACCTCGAGGGCCGCGACCTCGAGGAGCACGTCGAGCAGAGCGTGTTCACGACCACCCTGGAGAAGGGCCTGAACGTCGCCCGCGCCAACTCGATCTTTCCCGCGACCTTCGGCCTCGCCTGCTGCGCGATCGAGATCATGTCGATCGATCAGCGCCCGCACCGATCTCGCGCGCTTCGGCGCCGAGGCGCTGCGCGCCTCGCCGCGCCAGGCCGACCTGCTGGTCCTCTCGGGTCGCCTCTCGATCAAGATGGCGCCGGTCGTCCGCCGGCTCTATGACCAGATGCTCGAGCCGAAGTGGGTGATCTCGATGGGAGCCTGCTCGTCCTCGGGCGGGATGTTCGCCAACTACGCGGTGGTGCAGGGCGCCGACAAGGTGATGCCGGTGGACATCCACGTTCCCGGCTGCCCTCCCGCGCCCCGAGGCGCTGATGCACGGCTTCAACAAGCTGCAGCGGAAGATCAAGGGCAACCCGGACCTCGGATGGCGCGCGCGCTACAACGCGCTCGGGGACCGAGGAGTGGGCGCGATTCGAGTCCGGCGAGCCCACCCCCGTGGCGCTGGAGGCCGCATCCAGGGTCGCCAAGGACGCCGGCGCTGCCGCCGCCCGATGCCGAAGCCGAGGACGCGGGCCGGTGACGTGCGATGCCTGACGCGCCGGGGTTGGAGCTGATCGCGCAGGGCATCAACGACGCCGACGAGGGCGCGGTCACCGAGACCGCGCTCGAGCACGGCCGCGCCACCCTGGTCATCAACCCCGAGAAGGTGCTCGCCACGCTGAACTGGCTGCGCGAGACCGAGGGCCAGCGCTACACCTTCCTCTCCAGCCTGCACGCCGCCGACTACCTGCCGGCGACTCCGCGCTTTGCGGTCCACTACGAGCTGCTGAATCGCGACCGCGTCGAGCGCATCCACGTCAAGGCGCTGCTGGCCGACCCCGCGGCGGGGAACGGCAACGTCCTGGCCGACGATCAGCCCCTGCCCGAGCTCGACTCCTGCGTCGAGCTCTTCCCCACCGCCGAGTTCCAGGAGCGGGAGGCCTATGACTTCTTCGGGATCGTGTTCAGGAACCACCCGGACCTGCGGCGCATCCTGATGCCCGAGGACTACGTGGGCTGGCCCCAGCGGCGCGACTTCCCGGTCGGCGGCGAGCCGGTCCTGTTCACGCACAACGAGATCGAGATGCCCCGCTGGTACGAGTGATGCGGGGCGCCCCGATGACACCGGACGGGACTCGAGACAGCTCTCAGGGACGAAGCCCTGGACGAGCCGTATGCGACCGAGCGCGGCATGCAGCCCGAGGTCGAGGATCCCTCGCTGCCGCTGGTGCGGGCGGCCGAGGTCGAGACGCGCCCGCCGGACGTTGACGTCGACCTCGAGCCCGAGCAGGAGCTCTTGACGATCAACTTCGGGCCCGCACCATCCCGCGACCCACGGGGTGCTGCGCCTGATCGTGACCCTGCAGGGCGAGACGGTCGTCGACCTGAAGCCGGTCGTCGGCTACGTCCACACCGGGATCGAGAAGTCCTGCGAGCAGAAGAGCTACTGGAAGGTGATCCCTTTCGTCGAGCGGATGGACTACCTCGCCTACTTCTTCAACATGCAGGCCTTCTGCGGCTGCGTCGAGCGGATGCTGGAGCTGGAGATCCCGCCCCGCGCCAAGTACCTGCGCACGCTGCACATGGAGCTGAACCGGATCCACTCCCACCTGGTCTGGCTCGGAACGTCGGCGCTGGACCTGGGCGCGGTCTCGATGTTCTGGTACTGCTTCCGCGAGCGCGACACGATCCTCGACCTGTTCGAGATGTCGGCGGGCCAGCGCATGCACACCCGCTACTTCCAGGTCGGCGGCGTCTTCGAGGACATCCCGCTGGGCTTCGAGCAGAAGGTGCGCGAGTTCTGCGCCGTGATGCCGAGCCGCATCGACCAGTACGAGGCGCTGCTGGACAACAACGAGATCTTCCTGCAGCGGACCCGCAACGTCGGGATCGTCTCGCGCGAGCGCATGCTTGAGCTGGGCGTGACCGGGCCCCTGCTGCGGGCCACGGGCGAGCCCTGGGACCTCCGCAAGGCGACCGACTACCTGGCCTATCCCGACCTCGACTTCAAGATCCCGGTCGGCACCGTCGGCGACGGCTATGACCGCTACCGCTGCCGCGTCGCCGAGATGCGCGAGTCGGTGAAGATCATCGAGCAGTGCCTGGACGGGCTGCCCGAGGGTCCCTGGATCGCGGACGACCGCAAGATCGTGCTGCCGCCGCGCGACGAGCTCTCGACCTCGATGGAGGCGCTGATCCACCACTTCAAGCTCGTCACCGAGGGCTTCCGGGTCCCGCCCGGCGAGCTCTACTACTCGATCGAGGGGCCGCGCGGCGAGCTGGGCTGCTTCATCGTCGCCGACGGCTCCGCGAAGCCGGCGCGCGTCCACTTCCGCGACCCGAGCTTCGTCAACCTGCAGTCCTTCCGCGACATGGCGGTCGGCGGCTACGTCGCCGACCTGATCCAGAACCTGGCGATGCTGGATCCGATCCTCGGGGGGCATCGACCGGTGAGCCCACTGCTCCCCAAGGGCAAGCGGCCCTGGCAGGACGACCCCGGCCATATCCGCGACGCGCCCGCTCCCAGCGACGAGCCCGAGGTCGAGGTGCTGGAGCTGCCCGTCGAAGAGCACCAGGACCACGTCGGCGTGGACATCCCGGCGATCGATTCCATCTCCGCCCAGCAGGCGTCCGAGGAGTCGCGAGAGCCGCGGGGCGAGGCCGCGCCGGTGCCGGAGCCCGCGGAGGTGGAGGTGCCGCGCGGCCTGGCGCAGGAGATCCGCCGGGCGATGAAGCGCTACCCCGAGAAGCGCTCGGCTTCGATCCCGGCGCTGTGGGCGGTGCAGCGCCGCTACGGCTACTGCTCCCCGGAGGGGATCAACCAGGCGGCCGCGGTGATGGGACTGACCCCCGCCTACCTGCAGTCGGTGGCGAGCTTCTATGACCTCTTCCACCTGGAGCCGCAGGGCGAGCACGAGGTGCTGGTCTGCACCAACATCTCCTGCTGGCTGCGGGGCGGGGACGAGCTGCTCAGCGCCTTCATGGAGGCGGCCGGCATAGATCACCCGGGGACCAGCTCCGAGGACGGCAAGGTGTTCGTGCGGGGCTTCGAGTGCCTCGGCGCCTGCGACATCGCCCCGATGGCCTCGATCGACGAGCGCTACTACGGGCCGCTCGAGCCCGGCGACGCGGCCGACGCGGTCGAGCAGCTGCGCAAGAGCAAACCGGACGTGCTGCCCGACAAGCGCCTGGAGAGCCGCGAGGCGGCCGGTGGCGCCGGGCCCCGCGTGGGCACGGATGCGCGCGTGACCGGGCACGCGATCAACAAGGTCAAGCAGAAGCGCACCGAGGCCAAGAAGCCCGCCGCGAGGAAGACGGGGAGGAAGACCTGATGGCGGGCGCGGCCAAGGACGCGAAGGAGACGCGGATCCTCCTCCGCAACGTCGACGAGCCCGGGCTCGCCTCGATGCGCACCTACAAGCGGCTGGGCGGCTACCAGGCGATCGACAAGGCGTTCAAGGAGATGGCGCCGGACGAGCTCCTCTCCGAGCTGGAGGAGTCCGGTCTGCGGGGGCGCGGGGGCGCGGGCTTCTCGATGGGCAAGAAGGCGAGCTTCCTGCCGCGGGGCGACATGGACAAGTACCTGTGCTGCAACGCCGACGAGTCCGAGCCCGGCGCCTTCAAGGACCGCGAGCTGATGCAGAAGAACCCCCACCAGCTGATCGAGGGGATCATCATCGCCGCCCGGGCCGCGGGCGCCAACCGCTGCTTCATCTTCATCCGGGGCGAGTACGACCTGCAGGGCGACATCCTCGAGAAGGCCGTCGAGGAGGCATACGAGGCGGGCTTCCTTGGCGCCGACGTGCTGGGCACGGGCGAGCAGGTGGAGCTGGTGGTGCACCGCGGCGCCGGCGCCTACATCTGTGGCGAGGAGACGGCGCTCCTGGACTCGCTGGAGGGCAAGCGAGGGAACCCGCGCCTGAAACCGCCGTTTCCCGCGGTCCAGGGCCTCTACGGCGGGCCGACCCTGATCAACAACGTCGAGACCCTGTCCAACGTGCCCCACATCGTCTCCTCGGGCGCCGACTGGTTCAAGAGCTTCGGCACCGAGCAGTCGCCCGGGACGAAGGTCGTGTCGGTGTCAGGGGACGTGCAGCGCCCCGGCAACTACGAGGTCGAGCTGGGCGTGCCGACGCGACAGCTGATCAACGGGCTGGGCGGCGGCGTGCTGAAGGGCCGCAAGATCAAGGGCTTCTTCCCCGGCGGCTCCTCGTCCCCGGTGCTGACCGCCGAGGAGGGCATGAAGCTGCCCTACAGCTTCGAGGCCATGCAGGAGGCGGGCTCGATGCTGGGGTCCGGCTCGATCATCGTCTTCGACGACACGACCTCGATCGTCCAGCTGGCCCTGAGGACGGCGAAGTTCTACCACCACGAATCGTGCGGCAAGTGCACCCCCTGCCGCGAGGGCACCAACTGGACCGTGAAGATGCTCGAGCGGATGATCCGCGGCGAGGCGACGCCGATCGACCTCGACACGGTGGCCTCGGTGCAGAAGAACATCATCGGCCACTGCCTCTGCGTGCTGGGTGACTCGATGGCGGCCCCGGTGGGCTCGATGGTCGAGAAGTTCCGCGACGAGTTCGACGAGGCGATCGAGAAGGGCGTGCCCTCGATGAACGGGCACGCGGAGGGCGCGTCGCGCAGCGCCCAGGCCAAGGGCCGCGTCGCGCGCCGCGAGGCCGAGCACCGGACCGAGGCGGGGCGGTCGATGTGAGCCAGCCGATCCGCAACGCGGTCACGCTGGTCGTGGACGGGCGCGAGGTCGTCGCACCGGAGGGCACGATGCTGGTGGACGCCGCCAAGGGCGGCGACATCGAGATCCCGGTCTTCTGCTACGAGCCGAAGCTGGGCGAGCCGGTCGGCGCCTGCCGCATGTGCCTGGTCGAGATCGAGGGAATCCCGAAGCTGCAGACGGCCTGCTCGACCCCCGTCCGCGACGGCATGGTCGTCTACACCCAGACCGACCACGTGAAGCAGGCGCAGAACGCGGTCGTCGAGTTCCTACTGGTCAACCACCCGCTCGACTGCCCCGTCTGCGACAAGGGCGGCGAGTGCCCGCTCCAGGACATCGCGATGGGATGGGGGCCGGGCAAGAGCCGCTTCACCGACCCCAAGCGCCACTTCCAGAAGCCGCTCGACCTCTCGCCGCTGGTGGCGATCGACCGCGAGCGATGCATCCTCTGCTACCGCTGCGTGCGCTTCAGCCAGGAGGTGGCCGAGGACGAGCAGCTGCAGCTGCTGGAGCGCGGCGACCGCAGCTTCGTCGGCACCTTCGAGGAGCGGCCCTACATCGCGCCGTTTCACGGCAACATCACCGAGCTGTGCCCGGTCGGGGCCCTGACCTCGCACACCTACCGCTTCCGGGCGCGGCCCTGGGACATCGAGGACGCGGGCTCGGTCTGCACCCTCTGCCCCAGCCAGTGCAACGTCAAGTTCACGGTGCGCGACGAGCGGGTCGTGCGGGTGCTCGCCCGCGACAACCACGCGGTGGACGACGGGTGGCTCTGCGACAAGGGCCGCTTCGGCTTCCAGATGTTCGCCGCAGAGGACCGCATCACCCAGCCGATGGTCCGCAGCGGCGACGGCACCCTCAGCCCGGTGAGCTGGGAGGACGCGATCGCGAAGGCGGCCGACGGCCTGCGAAAGGCCGGCACCAAGGCGGCCTCCCTGGGCGGCGGGGGAACATCGAACGAGGAGGGCTATCTGGCCCAGCGCATCCTCCGGGACGCGCTGGGCTCGGGCTGCCTCGACTGCTCGCCCAACCCGGCGGATCCCGGGCTGCTGGCCGAGCTTGCGCGACCCGAGCTGACCTCGCGGGTCAGCGACCTCGACTACGCGGGCGCGGTCCTCGTGGTCGGCGCCGACCCGCTGCACGAGATGCCGATCCTGGACCTGCGAATCCGCAAGGCCGCGCGGCGCGGGCAGGGCCAGGCTGCTGGTCGCCTCCGAGCGCCCCACCTCGCTCGACGGTGGCGCCGCGGCCGAGCCGGTCCGCTACGAGCCCGGCGAGGGCGCGGCTTTCCTGGCGGCGCTCGCCGGCGCCCTCGGCGCGGACGGCTACGACGGCGATCGCGTCGCCAAGGACGTCGCCGAGATCGCCGAGCAGCTCCGCGCCGTGCCCGACCCGGTGATCGTCTGGGGAGAGCGCCTGTGGCGCAGCCCGGGCGCGGTCAGGGCGCTGCACGGCGTCGCCAGGGCCCTCGACATGCACCAGAAGATCGGTCCGGGCCTGCTCTGCGTGCCCGAGGAGGCCAACACCCGAGGCCTGCGCGAGGCCGGCATGCAGCCCGCCGCCGGCCCGGGGTTCACCGAGGCCATCACCGGCGACGACGCGGCCGGCGTCCGCGACGGCTCCCCGGGCGCCGTCCTGCTGCTGAACGCCGACCCGGTCCGCACCTACCCCGGCACCGACGCCTGGGCCAAGACCCTGGCCGGCACCTTCGTCGTCGCCTTCTCGATGTTCGACGACGAGTCCACCCGCCACGCCAACATCGTCTTCCCGGCGGAATCCCACGCCGAGAAGGAGGGGACCGTCACCCACCCCGACGGCCGCCTCCAGCGCCTGCGCCCGAACGTTCCGCCCCCTCAGGGTCTGCGCCCAGGCTGGTGGGTCCACTGAACGAGATCGCCTCGGCCCTGGGCCAGGACTGGGACTTCGCCAGCGCCGAGGATGTCTTCAAACAGCTCAGCATCGAGGTCCCGTTCTACGGCGAGACGGCGTATGAGGAAATCGGCGGCCAGGGCCTGCGCTGGCAAGAGCGGGATCCCGGTGGGTCATGGACCCCGGAGCGTGCGGGGGCGGCCGGGGCGCCCGCCCCCGTCGCTGATTCGGCGGTCGGCCGCGCGCCCTCCGAGGGCGGCTCGGCGCCTGCATACGCTCCGGTGGCGGGCCCCCCGGCCGCCTCGGACGATGAAGAGCAGGGCCTGACGCTCGGCACGCATAGAGATCTGTGGGCCTCGGAGGTCACCGTTCGCAATCCGGCGCTGCGATTCCTGATGCCGGCAGCAGAGGCTGGAGCTGGCAGCCGAAGGACGCCGAGGGAATGGGGCTTTCGAACGGCGACGAGGTCACCGTCTCCTCCAACGGGTCCAGCGTCGAGGCCCGCGTCGCGATCAGGCAGCGGATGCGGCCCGGGGCCGCGTTTCTGATCGAGGGGACCAGCGAGCAGAACGCGAACGTGCTGGCGAACGGCCATCCAGGGCCGGTGAAGGTGGAGAAGCGGTGACGCTGCCGCTTGCAGAGGTCGGGTTCGTCGAGGCGACCTGGGTGATGGTCGTGAAGTCGATCGTGATCTTCCTGCTCGTGTTCATGATCGTCCCGGTGCTGACCGTCGCCGAGCGCAAGCTGATCGGCCGCTTCCAGAACCGCTACGGCCCGAATCGCGTGGGGCCGATGGGGCTGCTGCAGCCGCTTGCCGACATCGGCAAGCTCGCCGGCAAGGAGCTGTTCCGGCCCACCGGGGCGGTGCCGCTGCTGTTCGCGATCGCCCCCGCGCTGGTCATCTTCAGCGGCATCCTCACCCTGGCGATCATCCCCTTCGGGAACGTCGAGGACGGGGTCGGCCTCTACGGGATCGACGTCTCGATCGGCGTCCTCTACTTCTTCGCCTTCGGCTCGCTCTCGTTCTACGGCCTGCTGCTGGCCGGCTGGTCCTCGGGATCGAAGTACAGCTTCCTGGGCTCGATGCGGGCCGCCGCGCAGCTGATCTCCTACGAGGTGTCCATGGGCCTGGCGCTGCTGGGCGCGGTGATGATGGCCGGCTCGCTGTCGCTGACGAGCATCGTCGAGGCCCAGGACGAGGTCTGGTACATCGTGCCCCAGATCTTCGGCTTCCTGATCTTCATGCTGGCGGGGTTCGCCGAGACCAACCGCGCCCCCTTCGACCTGGCCGAGGCCGACGCCGAGCTGGTGCAGGGCTACATGACCGAGTACGGGGGGATGCGCTTCGGCTCGTACCTGCTGGCCGAGTACCTGGAGATGTTCGTGGTCTCGGCGATCGCGGTCACCTTCTTCCTCGGCGGCTGGATGGGCCCCGGTCCCGGCTGGCTCGACCCCGTCTGGCTGATCGTCAAGGTGCTGGCGCTGATCTTCGTCTTCATCTGGGTGCGGGCGACGGTGCCTCGCCTGCGCTACGACCAGCTGATGAGCCTGGGCTGGAAGATCATGCTGCCGCTCGCCACCCTGAACGTCCTCGTCACCGCGATCCTGGTCACGGTGCTCTGATGGAGGCGAAGCTGAACAAGGAGCACACCGACTGGGAGCAGTTCCCCTACCTCGACTCGGCCGACGTGATCGCGGTCCAGCGCGGCCCCGAGCCGGGCGGGATCGGCGCCGTCGCCCGCGTCTTCGGCGCCACCCTGAAGGGGCTGCGGACGACGATGGCCAGGGTGATCGAGGGCCCCGTCACGATCCAATACCCCGAGGAGAAGACGCCCGTCTATCCGCGCTTCCGCGGGCGCCACAAGCTCCACAAGTTCGAGGACACGGGGCTGGAGAAGTGCGTCGGCTGCTCGCTCTGCGCCGCTGCCTGCCCGGCCGACTGCATCCGCGTCGTCGCGGCCGAGAACGACCCGGCCCACCGCATCAGCGCCGGCGAGCGCTACGCCGAGGTCTACGAGATCAACCTCAGCCGCTGCATCTTCTGCGGCTACTGCGAGGTCGCCTGCCCCTTCGACGCCATCACGATGGGCCACGACTACGAGATGTCGGACTACAACCGCGGCGACCTGATCTTCACCAAGGAGATGCTGCTGGCCGAGCCGATCGAGCGCACCCCGCTGCGCAGGGAGGGAGAGTGATAATGGCGGGGCGATGGACGAGCAACGGAAGTCTCACTCGCTCGTCGAGATCGCCGAGGCATGGAACGCCGGCAACCACGATCTGCTTCCTGGCACCCTCGCCGACGACGCGGTGCTCCGCAGCCTCCGCTCACAGCTTGAGGGGCGCTCATATCGCGGGCCCGGACGGGCTGCGGCAGGCGCTCGTGGAGTGGGAGGAGGACTGGGAGTACGTCCACTTCGAGCGCCGCGAGGAGACGAGCAGAGCGGCGACTTCGTCCTCGCGGACGTCCGCGTGCAGTCGACAGGGCGAAGGCGAGCGGGATCGAGCTCGACGTCCCCTCGCGCTGCTCTACGAGTTCCGCGACGGACGAGATCATCCGGATCCAGTCCTACGGGGAGCGGGCGGAAGCCGAGCGCGAAGCCGGCATCTGGAGGTCCGCCGCGTGAAGGAGGTCTGCTTCTTCGCCGGCGCGATCGGCACGCTCGGCGGCGCCATCGCCGTGATCGGGCTTCGCAACCCCTTCTACAGCGTGCTGGCGCTGATCGTCCACCTGATCTCGCTCGCCGGGCTGTTCCTGCTGCTCCAGGCCGAGTTCATCGCCGCCGCCCAGATCGTGGTCTACGCCGGGGCCGTGATGGTGCTGTACGTGTTCGTCGCCGCCTACGTCGGCAACGTGGACGAATCCCTGTGGGAGCCGATACCGGGGCAGCGCCTGCTGGCGCCATTGCTGGGGCTGGCGCTCTTCGTCGAGGTCTCGATCGCGATCATCGGCTCGGGCCTGAAGTCGCTCGACACCGAGGGCCCCACCGTCGAGCTTGGCTTCGGCTCGCCCGAGGCGATCGGCAAGCTGCTGCTGGAGCGCTTCCTGATCGCCTTCGAGGCCGCCTCGCTGCTGCTGCTGATCGCGGCAGTGGGCGCGGTCGTGCTCGCCGCGAGGCGGCGCGAGGGCAAGCCGCCTTCCGGCGAGGAGGTGACGGCCTAGTGGACATGTCCTGGTATCTCGTCCTCTCCGCGCTGATCTTCGCCACCGGCGCAACCGGCGTGCTGATGCGCCGCAGCCCCTTGGTCATCCTGCTCTGCCTGGAGCTGATGCTGAACGCGGGGAACCTGGCGCTGCTGACGTTCTCGCGCACCCTCGGCAACGAGGACGGGCAGGTGTTCGCGCTGATCGTGATGGTGATCGCGGCGTGCGAGGTCGTGGTGGGGCTTGGGATCATCGTCGCCGCCTATCGCCGCCGGATCCCGCTCAACGTCGACGAGCTGCGGACCCTGAAGGGCTGAACCGGTGGAGGCGACGACCTACGGCTGGCTGGTCCTCGCCTTCCCGCTCGCCGGCAGCCTGCTGATCGCGGTCGGCTACCGGTCGCTTCCGGGGCGCAGCGCGGGCTGGATCGGCACCGCCGCGATCGGGCTCAGCTTCCTGGCCTCGGTCGGGATGCTGGTCCAGATCCTGGACCTGCCGGTGCAGGAGCGTCAGCTCACCAACTCGCTCTACGACTACGCCTCGGCCGGTGGCCTGGACATCCAGATGAACGTCCTGGTGGACCCGCTGTCGGTCTACATGTGCCTGATCGTGAGCGGGGTCAGCACGATGATCCACCTCTACTCGATCAGCTACATGACCAGCGATCGGGGCTTCAACCGCTTCTTCAGCTACCTCAACTTCTTCGTCTTCTCGATGTTGCTGCTCGTTTTGGCGGGCAACGTCGTGCTCCTGATCGTCGGCTGGGCCTTCGTCGGCTTCGCCTCGTACGCGCTGATCAGCTTCTGGTATCGACGCACGACCGCCACGACCGCCGGAATGAAGGCGTTCGTGATCAACGTCGTCGGCGACGTCGGGCTGGTGCTGGCTGCCCTGTTCCTGTTCCGCGAGCTCGGCACCTTCGACCTGCTGGCGATCTTCGAGGAAGCGCCGAATGAGTTCACGACCAACGAGGGCGTCGTCGTCCTGATCGGGATCCTGTTGCTGGTCGGGGCCTTCGCCAAGTCGGCTCAGGTGCCGCTCCATACCTGGCTGCCGGACGCGATGGAGGGCCCGACCCCGGTCAGCGCCCTGATCCACGCGGCGACGATGGTCACCGCCGGCGTCTACCTGATCGGCCGTTTCCACCCGATTTTCGAGATCGCGCTGACCGCGGCGGACATCGCGGCGATCATCGGCCTCGTCACGTTGCTGATCGCGGCGACGATCGCGCTCGTCGTCACCGACCTGAAGCGGATCATCGCCTATTCGACCATGAGCCAGATCGGCTACATGGTCATGGGCGTCGGCATCGGCGCCTACTCAGCCGGCTTCTTCCACCTGATGACCCACGCCTTCTTCAAGGCGCTGCTGTTCATGGCGGCGGGCTCGGTGATCGGCGCGATGGCAAACCGCCAGAACATCGACCTGATGGGCGGCTTCCGCCGCGCGCTGCCTTTCACCTGCGCCATGCTGCTGATCGGCTGCCTCGCCCTGGCCGCCTTCCCCGGAACCTCCGGCTTCTTCTCCAAGGACGAGATCCTGGCCTTCGCCGAGTTCCGCGGTGGCTTCTACTGGGTGTTCGCGATCGGCGGCTACATCGGCGCCTTCATGACGGCGATCTACGCCTTCCGCATCGGCTTCCGGGTGGCGTTCGGCGAGCCCTCGCCGGTCGCGCGGGACCTGGAGCAGGGGGTCCACCTCCACGCCGAGCCGCAGAACCCGGCCACGGGCGAACCCGAGGACACCGAGGTGGGCTTCCCCGGCGAGAAGCACAACGTCGCCGAGGACAACTGGCCGATGAAGATCGCGATGTCGGTGCTGGGCGCGGGCGCCCTGTTTTCCGGCCTGGTCCAGATCCCCGGCGTGGATGACGTCGTGCACAAGTTCCTCGAGGGCTCATTCGAGGGCTCCACCCTCTATTTCGAGGGGCCGTCGACCGCGGCCGAGTGGCGCGGGCTCAGCGTCGGCGGCGTCGTCTCGATCCTCGGGATCGCGGTCGCCTACTACTTCTTCCTGCACAACCGGGCTGCCGCGGCCGCGCTTCAGGCCCGCCTGTCCGGCCTGCACAAGTTCCTCGAGAACAAGTGGTACTTCGACGAGGCGATCGACGTGCTGGTGGTCCGGCCCGCGCTGGCGATCGGGCGCTGGGCCAACTCGTCCTTCGAGCGCTACGTGGTGCAGGGCCTGGTGGTGGGCGCCACGGGCGCCGCCAAGGGCGCCAACGCGGCCGTGCGAACCGCCCAGTCCGGCTATCTGCGCTCCTACGCGCTGCTGCTGTTCGTCGGCTTCGCCGGCTTGGGCCTCTACTTCCTGGTGGCCGGGGCATGAGCGCCACGTCCTCCGCTTCGCGTCCGGGCGTGCGCCAAGGGGGTCGCAGATGCTGAACGTGATGCTCTGGCTGCCGTTCGCCGCCGGGCTGCTGGCCTGCCTGCTGCCGTTGCGGCTGATCGGATGGGTGACCACCGCAGGCGCCCTCGCCACGCTCAGCCTGGCGGTCGGCCTGGTCTTCGACTTCGACGCGAGCGCCGCCGGGCTCCAGCACGCCGTCGATGAGTCCTGGATCCCCGACCTGGGGGTCCGATACTCGCTGGGGGTCAGCGGCATCAGCCTGTTCCTGGTGCTGCTCACCGCCGTCGCCTGGTTCGCGGTCACCACCTGGTCCGCGCTGCGGATGCCCGACCGTCCCAAGACCTATTTCCTGATGCTGGGCGTGGCCGAGACCGCGACGCTCGGGGCCTTCCTGGCCCAGGACCTGTTGCTGTTCGTCCTCTTCTTCGACCTGATGCTGATCCCGTTCTATTTCCTGTTCGGGGGCTGGGGCGCCGAGCACCCCGGGCGCAAGTGGGAGGGGAAGATCAGCCCCACACCCGCCACGATCAAGATGGTCGTCTACACGCTGGTCGGGTCGCTGCTGATGCTGGCCGGAGCGATCGCGGCGGGCGTGATCGCCGGCGACGGCGGCACCCCCGTCTTCTCGATGGCGGAGCTGAGGTCGAACCCGCTCGACCCCGACAGCCAGATCTGGATCTTCTGCTTCTTCGCCGCGGCCTTCCTGGTGAAGATGCCGGCGTTCCTGGTCCACGGCTGGATGCCCGACGCCTACCGGGTCGCGCCGCTGCCCGTGCTGGCCGTGTTCAGCGCCGTGCTGTCGAAGGTGGGCGCCTACGGGTTCCTGGCGGTGGTGTTGCCGATATTCCCCGACGCCACGGTCGAGCTGCAGGAGGCGATGCTGGTGATCGCGCTCGCCTCGATCCTCTACGGCTCGGTGATGGCCTTCACCCAGGACAGCGCCCGCCTGGTGGCCGGGTACTCGTCCGTCGCCCAGCTCGGATTCATCACGCTCGGGATCTTCGCCCTGCGCCCCGATGGCGCCGACGGCGCGGTGCTGCAGATGGTGAACCACGGCCTCGTGATCGTGCCGCTGATGCTGATCCTTGTCGTCCTCGCCGAGCGGGCGGGCACGGACGACATCAAGCGCATGGGCGGGCTTGCATTCAGGGCGCCGGTGCTGGCGACGCTCTTCCTGGTGGTGACGATGGCCTTGCTGGCGATCCCCGGCTCGTCCAACTTCATCGGCGAGTTCTACATCCTGAACGGCGTCTTCCAGGAGAAGGTCGTGTTCGCCCTGGTCGCCTCGATCGCGATCGCGCTGGCCGCCTTCTACGCGCTGCGCCTGTTCCAGCACGCGATGCACGACCGCAAGCGCGAGGACGTGACCTCGAAGGAGATACCGCTGCGCGAGGGCGCGATCGTCGGAGCCCTGGTCGCATGCATCGTCGCGCTGGCGCTGTACCCGGGGCTGATCCTGGAGCGGACCGACGCCTCGGTCGAGTCCGCCGTGGGGGCGGTCCAGGAGTCGGGTGAGGAGGTCGCACGCAGATGAGCTTCCAGGCCCCTGACATCGACTATGCCGGGCTCTCGCCAGTCATCGCCCTCACCGCGGGCATCTGCGTGGTGGTTCTGGTCGGGCTGTTCCGGCTGCCGCGCTGGGTGGTGCCGACGACGACGCTGGGCATCCTCGCGATCACCGCGGGGCTCTGCATCTGGCAGTGGGGTGAGCGCACCGACCTGGTCGAGGGCGCGCTGCGCCTGGACGAGCTGGGGCTGGCGGCGGCGCTGATCGCGATCCTGGCAGCGGCGGTCGCCCAGGTCCTGGCGGTGCGCGAGCCGGCCGCCGAGGACGCCGGGCAGGGCGCCTTCGGGGCGCTGCTGCTGGGCTCGGTGCTGGGGATGGTGATCCTGTCCCAGGCCCAGAACCTGGTCAGCTTCTTCATCGGGCTCGAGCTGCTCTCGATCCCCCTGTACGTGATGTGCGCGTCGGCGATCCGCAGGGAGCGCTCGCTGGAGTCCGGCCTGAAGTACCTGGTGATCGGCTCGGTCGGCTCGGCGACGCTGCTGTACGGGTTCGCGATGCTCTACGGCGGCTCGGGATCGACCGACTTCGGCGCGATCGCCGAGGCACTCGGCTCCGGCGGCCAGGCCGACGACTCGCTGATCCTGATCGGGGTCGCGATGGTCGCGGTGGGCCTGGCCTTCAAGCTCTCGCTGGCGCCGTTCCATCAGTGGACGCCGGACGTCTACCAGGGCGCCCCCACGCCGGTCACCGCCTTCATGGCGGTCGCGACCAAGGCCGCGGCCTTCGTGGCGCTGGCCCGGCTGTTCGAGGTGGCGCTTGGGCCGGTCTCCGGCGACTGGCAGCCGGCGCTGGCGGCGCTGGCGGTGATCTCCATCGCGGTCGGCAACATCGGCGCCCTGGGCCAGGACTCGCTGAAGCGGCTGCTGGGCTACTCGGGCATCGCGCAGGCCGGCTACATGCTGGCCGGGGTCGTGGTCGCGACCCAGACCGGACTGGAGGCCCTGGTCTTCTACCTCGCCGCCTATTGCCTGATGAACCTCGCCGCGTTCGTCGCGATCACCATCCGCGAGCGAGAGACGGACCAGGGCGACGACATCGCCGCCCTCAACGGGATCGGCAAGTCGAAGCCGTGGGTCGCGTGGCCGCTGACGATCGGGGTGCTGGCCCTGGCTGGGCTGCCCGGCACCTCGGGCTTCATCGGCAAGCTGTTCCTGATCGAGGCGACCGTCGAGGCCGACTACACCTGGCTCGGGGTGGCGATCGTGATCGGGACGATGGTCTCCCTCGCCTACTACCTTCGCGTGCTGGCCGCGGTCTGGATGCGGCCCGAGTCCCCGCCGGTGCAGGAGCCGCTGCCCGCGATCGCGGGGGGCGCCCCGCTGGGCCCGGTGGGCGGCCGGGAGCCGGGCGCGGCCGCTGTCTCGTTCGGCGCGCCGCCGGCCGAGGGACCGCTGGGAGCCAGCCGCTGCGCGCTGGTGGTCGGCGCCGGGGTGCTCTGTGCGGCCGCGACCGTCGCCTTCGGCTTCTATCCGGACCCGCTTGTGGACTGGGCCACGAACGCGGCCGAGTCGCTCGGCACCACGCTGTAGGGCCGCGGGCCGGTCCGGGAGGATGCGGCCGTGGGGGTTCTGCTCACCGTCGCCGTAATCGCCATCGCCGCCGCCGCCGGCGTCGCGGCCGAGCTGCGCTGGCGTGACCGCGCCGCCGCCGCCGCGCGCTCCTCGCTCACGGTCTCGCTCTACACGCTGGTCCCGATCGTCGTCTTCTTCAACATCGCGCGGCTCGAGCTGGACGTGGACATCGGGATCGGGATCCTGCTCGGATACGTCGCCCTGATCACCGCCTCGGCCCTCGCCTGGTGGGCGGGACGGGCCATGAACCTCTCGCGGCCCTCGCTGGGCGCGCTGATCGTCTGCGTGCTGATCGCGAACACCGGCTACCTCGGCTATCCGCTGTGCGCCTCGCTGTTGGGCTTCGACGCGTTGGGGGAGGCGGTGGCCTACGACATCCTCGTCAGCGCGCCCGCGCTTCTGCTGGGTGGCTTCTCGGTGGGAGCCGCCTTCGGCGAGGACGCCGGGGAGGGGCCGCGGGAGCGCGTGGTCGCGTTCTTCACCCGGAACCCGCCGCTGTATGCGGCGATCGCGGCCCTGATCGTGCCCGACGCCCTGGCCCCGGACGCGCTCGTTGACGCCTCGCGGGCGGCAGTGGTGGCCCTGCTGCCGATCGGCTTCTTCGCGGTCGGCGCGATCCTGGCCGAGGAGGCGGAGGAGGGCTACCTGACGCTCGGCTCGCCCTTCCGGCCGCCGGTCTCGGTCGCGATCGCGCTGCGCCTGGTGGTCGCGCCGGGCCTGCTCCTGCTCCTCTCCCTCCCCCTGATCGACCTCCCCGGCCCATATCTGCTGCTGGCCGCGATGCCCTGCGGCATCAACACCCTGCTGATCGCCCACGTCTATGGCCTCGACCTGAAGCTGTCGGCCCAGGCGGTCGCCTGGAGCACCGCCATCGCGGTCATCGCGGCCCTGGCGTCCCTCGCCGTCTAGCGCCCAGGCTGAAGGCTCGCGGCTAGGAAGGAGCTCGCCGGGCTCCAGGCCGTCAGCGACGCCACCTCGATGACTACGATGGCACGTCCGTGCGCTATCCGGTCGAGCAATTCAGCGACGAGGAGAGGGCCCTGCTCGCTCCCCACTTCACGAATCTCGACCGTCCCGTGTTCGCGCTGGTGAACCTGCCCGAGACGGTGAAGGGCGCCCTGTTCGCCCGCTACTCGCGCTACCCGGGGTCGCTGCGGCGCCTCTACCTGGAGGAGTTCGCCGCCGAGGTCCCGGCCGCAGGCCGCCCGTTCGAGGGCGAGGAGGGCGAGCGAGCCGCCGGCCTCTACGAGCGGGTCTTCCTGGGCTACGGCGACGACTCGATCGCCCAGGTGGGAGGGGCGCATCTGGCCTGCGAGTGGGTCTCGAACATCCTGACCAAGCTGCTGCAGCGCGGGCGCCTGGCCGCCTACCTCGAGCAGTCCACCCGCTACATCCCCTACGACAACCCGATCGACGGCGAGGGCGATGCCGGCAGCGGTCGTTACCGCTACTACCGGGACGACGAGCTCGGCCCGGAGTACGCGGAGGCGATGGACGAGCTGTTCTCGATCTACTCGCGCTCGCTTGAGGTCGTCACGGCCTGGGCGGCCGAGCGCTGGCCGCGCGGCGACGACGAGCCCGAGCGCGCCTGGCAGAGCTCGATCCGGGCCAAGGCCCTGGACCTCCTGCGCGGGCTCCTCCCCGCCGCGACCCTGAGCCACGTCGGCATCTTCGCCTCGGGCCAGGCCTATGAGCAGCTGCTCCTGCGGATGATGGCCTCGCCGCTGCCCGAGGCGCGGGCGTTCGCGACGATGATCCTGGAGGAGCTGAAGAAGGTCATGCCGAGCTTCGTCTCGCGGGTCGAGCGGCCCGACCGCGGCGGCGAGTGGATCGGCTACCTGGAGGCCCGCCGGGAGGCGACCGAGCGCTGGGTCCATCGCCTGGGGCTCGACGAGCCCGCCAGTTCCGACGCCCCCTCGGTGGAGCTGGTGGACGTGGACGGCGGCGAGGAGGAGCTTTTGGCCTCGTCCCTGTACGAGGCCGCCTCGGCATCGGACCGCCGGGTGCTCGACCGCGTCCGGGCCCTGCCTCCAGACGAGCGCGCCGAGGTGATCGCCGACCTCGCGGGCGAGCGCGCGAACCGCCGCCACCGCCCCGGCCGCGGCTGGGAGGCGGTCCGCTACCGCTTCGAGATCGTCTCGGACTACGGCGGCTTCCGCGACCTGCAGCGCCACCGCATGCTGACCTGCCAGTGGCAGGCCCTGTCGCCGCATCTGGGGGCCGGGGTGCCCGAGGAGGTGCGCGAGGCGGGCGCGGGCGGCGAATACGAGCGCGCGCTCGCGATCTCGCGCCTCGAGTACGAGCGCCTGGAAGCCGCCGGGATGCCGGCCGCCGCCCCCTACGCGCTCTGCCTGGGCTACCGGATCCGCTACGTGCTGGACCTGAACGCCAGGGAGGCCATGCACCTGATCGAGCTGCGTTCGGGCCGCGAGGGGCACCCCACCTACCGCGCCGTCGCCCAGGCGATGCACGAGCGGATCGCCGACGTGCACCCGGCGATAGCGGCGGCGATGGTCCACGTCGATGGCTCCCGCGAGCCGCGCCTGGAGCGGATCATGAGCGAGATCCGCACACACCGCAAGCGCGTCCAGGCCGACCGCCGGCCGGAGCCCTCGGACGCGCCGCCGGGCGTCAGCGCCCTGGGCTGACGCGAACCCAGCCGTCCTCGGGCGCGTCTTCGCTTCCCCCTCAGGGTCGGCCGGTAGGCTTGCCATGGATGAGGAGAATCGCGGGGCGAATGCAGACCGTAGGGGCGGGCATGCTGGTGCTGGCCGTAACCGTCGCCGCGCCCGCGCTGTCGGCGGCACAAGGGGGCGCCGATGACCCCGACGCGGAGCCGGGCGGGCCGCCGCCGACGACGCCGGCGACCCCCGAGCCGGGAGCCGGTGAGGTGCCCACAGAGGGCCCGGCCGAGACCGGCACGGAGACCCAGCAGGTGACCGGCGAAATCACGACCGAGACCGCCGCCCCGGAGCCCGATGGGGCAAAGGAGAAGCAGAAGCTCGCGAAGGCCGCCGCGGACAAGACGGTCTCGATCGGCGACAACTTCTATAGGCCCGAGACGGTCTCGATCACGGTCGGCGACACGGTCACCTGGAAGAACAACGGCGCGGCCCCCCACTCCGCGACGGCCGACGACGGCAGCTTCGACACGGGCGTCTTCAACGGCGGCCAGAGCCGCTCCGAGACCTTCACGAACGTGGGCACTGTCCCCTACTTCTGCACCGTCCACGGCCAGGCGCAGTCGGGCACGATCGAGGTTCGCTCCTCGGGCGGGGGAGGCGGCGGCAGCGGCGGCTCGGGCGCCTCCTCATCCGGCACCAGCGAGGCCGCCGCGGTCGCATCCCCGGGCGCGGCCGGCTCCAGCTCGAGCCTGCCTGCCACGGGCTTCGCGGCGATCGCACTGGCGGCGGTCGGAATGGCCCTGCTGGGCAGCGGCTCGGTCCTGCGCCGCCTGGACGTCGCGGGCGAAGCGGGACGAAGGCGCCGGGCCCGGTTCTTCTCGCTCTAGCGGCGCGACGTCAACCGCCGCGTCGCCCGGATAGGTTTCGGGTACCAGAGGAGGAGCGATGACCGAACCCAGAGAAGGCGAGAGCCGAGGCGAGCTTGACGTCCTGCTCCATACCGAGCGGACCTTTCCGCCCCCGCCCGAGTTCGCGAAGCAGGCCAACGCCGGCGACCCCGCCATCTACGAGCGGGCGGAGGCCGACCCCGAGGCGTGGTGGGCCTCGTGGGCCGACAAGCTGGAGTGGATCGAGCCCTACGACCAGGTCCTGGACTGGTCGGAGCCGCCGTTCGCCAAGTGGTTCGGCGGCGGCAAGCTGAACGCGTCGGCCAATTGCCTGGATCGCCACGTCGCGGCCGGCAACGGCGAGCGGGTGGCGCTGCATTGGGAGGCCGAGGACGCCGAGGACTCCCCTGGCGAAGAGGGGCGCAGGGCCGTCACCTACGCCGAGCTGCTGGAGATGACACAGCGCTTCGCCAACGCGCTGCGGTCGCTCGGGATCGGCAAGGGCGACGTGGTCGGGATCTACCTGCCGATGCTGCCCGAGACGGTCGCGGCGATGCTGGGCTGCGCCCGGATCGGGGCGATCCACAACGTCGTCTTCGGCGGCTTCTCGGCCGAGTCCGTCAAGGAGCGGATGCAGTTCTCGGACGCCAAGGCCCTGGTCACCGCCGACGCCACCCTGCGGCGCGGCGAACCGATTCCGATGAAGGAGGCGGTGGACGCCGTCGCCGGCGAGATCTCCACGCTGAAGCACATCGTCGTCGTGGACCGCTGCGGCACCGGTCCGCCGATGAGCGAGGGCCGCGACCGCTTCTGGCACGAGCTGCTGGAAGAGGCCGACGCCGAGTGCGAGCCCGAGCCGATGGACGCCGAGGACCCGCTCTACATCCTCTACACGTCCGGCTCGACCGGGAAGCCGAAGGGGATCCTCCACACCACCGCCGGCTATTTGACCGGGGTCACCGCCACCCACAAGCTGGTCTTCGACCTACATGAGGAAACCGATGTCTACTGGTGCGGCGCGGACGTCGGCTGGGTCACCGGTCACTCCTACATCGTCTACGGCCCGCTCGCCAACGGCGCCACCAGCGTCATCTACGAGGGAGCGCCCAACTACCCCGCCGAGGACCGCTGGTGGAGCATCATCGAGCGCTACGGGGTCACGATCTTCTACACCGCGCCCACGGCGATCCGCGCCTGCATGAAGTGGGGCACCGAGCATCCGCAGAAGCACGACCTCTCATCGCTGCGGCTGCTGGGCTCGGTCGGGGAGCCGATCAACCCACGCGCCTGGCTCTGGTACCAGGAGCACATCGGCGGAGGCCGCTGCCCGATCGTGGACACCTGGTGGCAGACCGAGACCGGGGCGATCATGATCACGCCTCTGCCCGGCCTGACCACGACCAAGCCGGGCTCGGCGACGGTTCCCTTCCCGGGGATCGAGGCGAAGATCTTCGATTCCGACGGCGGCGAGATCGAAGAGGGCGCCGGCACCCTGGTGCTGACCAGGCCCTGGCCCTCGATGGCGCGCACTCTCTACAAGGAGCGCGACCGCTTCGTCGAGACCTACTGGGACCGTTACGGGAAGGACATCTACCTGGTCGGCGACGCCGCCCGGCGCGACGAGGACGGCTACTTCTGGATCGTGGGACGCATCGACGACGTCATCAACGTCTCGGGGCACCGGCTCTCGACGATGGAGGTCGAGTCCACGCTCGTCTCCAGCCCCCATGTGGCCGAGGCGGCGGTGATCGGCGTCCCCGACGAGCACACCGGTCAGGCGATCATCGCCTTCGCCATCCCGGAGGACGAGGAGCGCCCGGAGCTCGCGGAGGAGCTCCGTGGCCACGTCGCCCACAAGATCGGCAAGCTCGCACGCCCGAAGCGGATCGTGATCTGCGACGACCTGCCGAAGACCCGCTCGGGCAAGATCATGCGGCGTCTGCTGCGCGACATCGCCACGGGCGAGCACCTGGGCGACGTCACCACGCTGCGCGACCCAGAGGTGGTGGAGGACGTGCAGCGGCGCTTCGCAGAGGGCGGGGCCTAGCCCCTCCGTTCGGTTTCATGCTCCAACACGTTTCCATCGAGGTGCCGCCCGACGAGCTCGAGCGCATGGTCGAGTTCTGGGGACTGATCGGCTTCCAGCGGGTGGCCTCGCCCGAGGCGCTCGGCGACTCGATCGTCTGGGTCGAGCGCGAGGGCACGCAGATCCACCTGATCTCGACGGAGGGCCACACGGCTCCCGCGCTCGGGCACGCCGCCGTGGTGGTCCCCGATCACGCCGATGCCAAGGCCCGCCTGCGCGAGGCCGGCTTCGAGGTCGAGGACACGAGGCAGCTGTGGGGCGCCGACCGCGCCTTCGCGCTGGCGCCCGGCGGCCACCGGGTGGAGCTGATGGCCGCGCCGCCGCCCACCGGCGGGTAGGCGGCGACGCGGGCGCAATCGGCTACTCGGTGACCTCCACCTCGGAGACCATCCCCTTGGCCACGTGGGGCGGGCCGCCAGTCTGCTTGTCGGAGATGAAGCAGAAGAAGGCGTAGCTCCCGGGCTCGAGGTTGGCGGTCACGATCTGTGACTTGCCTCCGTCGAGCACGGTGCTCGCCACCGGGTTCGTCTCGTCCTCGAACGGCGGCGGGCCGCCGCCCTGGCCCTGGCTGGTCAGGAACTCCTTGGCCTGCTCGATCGTGGCGCCGTCCTTCAGCTTCGAGGCCAGGAAGTGGTGCCAGGTGCCGCCCGTGTTGTCCAGCAGCAGCTCCTGCTCACCGGCCTTCAGGCCCTCGCCGCTGAAGCTGTACTCCACGGCGCTGACCGTGCCGTCGGCCTCGGGCAGCTCGCCGTCGCTTTCGCCCGTCACCTCGAACTTCGTCAGGCTCTCGGGCGGGGTGCCCTCGTCGGTGGTGGGCAGCACGTAGTAGGTGCCTGCCTCCAGGACCAGGGTCGCCGTCGAGGACGCGCCCGCATCGGTGGCGCTGGGGCCTCCGGCCGCCTGGAACCAGTCGGCGACCGGCCGGCCCTGGACCGCGTTGTCGAGCTCGGCGATCACCTCCTTCGTCGCTGCGCTCCTCGCCCTCGGCGACGAAGGCGAGCTGACCGTCCGCCTCCGCGTCGGAGCTGTTGGTCAGCGTGACCTCGGCCGGGCCGGCCTCGGCCTCGGCCGGCGCGGTGATCTCCGGTGCCTTGCCGCTGCCGCTCACCTCGATCGCTACGGCGCTGGGATCCGAAGAACCGCTGTCATCGTCGTCGTCTCCACAGGCCGCGACGGTGGTCGCGCTCAATGCAAGGGCGGCGAGCAGCGCGACGGCGCGGCGACCTCCCAGGTCGTGCTTGGACATGCAAAATCCCTTCCGGGGCCCCTGCCCCTCCCACTTCGGTTGAACGAGAGCGCGAGGGTAGCTCAGCGGCGGCGCTTGCGCTTGCGCGGCGGCGTGCCGCCGGAGCCGTTCTGGCCGCCGTTCTGGCCGTCGTCGCCGCCTGGAGCCTCGCCGCCCGGCCCCTCCCCCTCGCTGCCGGGCCCCTCCCCCTCCGGGGCGTCGGCCGGCTCGCCAGGCTGGACCTCGCGCCCCCGGCCCTCGACGGCATCGGGCGCCGCCTGGCCCGCTTCCTGGTCCGGGCGCGTCCACGGGATCGCGACGCCGGCATCCCACGCCGGGGGGCGCCCGCGGGGCCACCTGTCGAGCAGCAGGAGACCCAAGGCGAGGAACCAGATGAGCAGCGCGAGCTGAGCGAACGGCAGCAGGATCACCGCGACCCCGAGCGCGGCCCCGAGCGAACCCCAGAAGCGGGTCATGAGGCCGGTGCGCATGGCCCACACCGACGTGTAGACCATCGCCATCACCAGGCCCAGCAGGGCGGGCAGGAGCAGCGCCCGGGAGAACGAGACCAGCCCGCTGTCCTCGATCTGGTCCTCGGCCCGTTGCTCGGTGGCGTCGTCGGTGTCGCTCTCCTCATCGGTCGTCGCCGGGGTCGGCTCCTCGGTCGGGGTGGTCGTCACCTCGCCGCCCTGCCCCTCGGCGTCCCCGGACCCGGCGGAGGCGCCCGCGTCCGGATCCTCCGCCCCGGCCTCACCCGGCTTCGTCTCGGCCTTCTCGGCGGCCGCGTCCTCGGCGCCGGAGGCCTCGGCGACCTCGGCCGCGGGCTCCGCCTCCAGGAACTTCTCGCCGGCGTCCTTCAGGCCGATCGCCTGGACCGGTCCCTGGATCGCCAGCAGCACCGGTCCGATGAAGCAGAAGGCCACCAGGATCCCACGCACCCTGTCGGAGCGCGCCCGGAGGGCGGTGAAGAGGACGTACAGGGGAAGCGTGAAGCAGAGCCACGCCAGTCCGTAGACGACCCGCGCCGCCACCAGCCTGCCGCCCTCCTCGCCGTACTGGGCCAGCAGGCCGGCGTCGGTGTCGAGGTTCTCGCCCGAGGCGCCGGCCTGGATCACGATCGAGGCCACGAACAGGAGCACCCCCAGCAGGGCCGCGTAGCCCGCCGGTGTCATCAGGCGCCGCTCGCGCTCGAGCAGGGCCGCGCTGTTCGCAGGGGGATTCAAGGGGCGCGCATCTTAGAAGCCGATGGCCGTCGGCGTTCTAGCCGCGCTCGTGGAAGTAGAACTCGGGCAGTGCGCCCTCGATCACCTCGGCGGTCATGCGCTGGGCGACCTCGAGGTCGCCGGTTCGCACGGCGATGTCGTCGAGCGTGACGATGCCCGCCAGTTCGCCCGCCTGGACCACGGGAAGGCGGCGGATCCGGTGCTGGACCATCAACGCGGCGGCCTCCTCCAGGTCCATCTCGGGGGTGCCCGAGATCAGCGGCCTCGAGGCGTGCTGGCCGGCGGGCGCCGACAGGTCCAGATCGCCGGCAGCCACCCGCACCGTCACGTCGCGGTCGGTGATCATCGCCGCCGGGGCGCCCTCGGGGTCGCAGATGACCACCGAGCCGACGCTGCGGTCGCGCATCATCCGCGCCACGGCGCGGACCTCCTCCCCCTCGCCGGCGGTGATGACCCCCGCGGTCATGATCTCGCGGAGCTGCATGGCTGGAGCCTACCCGCGCGGCCGCGAGCGGGCTCCACGGTCTGCCTATCATCGGCGCCGATGCCATTGATCTCGCGACAGCGAGGCCCGATCGCGCTCTACGGCGCCACCGGCTACACCGGCAGGCTGACCGCGGCCGAGTTGCGCAAGGCGGGCGCGGACTTCGTCATCTCCGGCCGCAACCGCTCCAAGCTCGAGGCCCTGGCCGAGGAGCTGGGCGGCGGGGTCCGCGTTCAGCCCGCCGCGCTGGACGACCTGGCGTCGCTGCGCTCGCTGCTGGAGGAGTGCGCCGCGGTGATCGCGTGCGCCGGGCCCTTCACCCAGCACGGCGAGCCGGTGCTGCGGGCCGCGGTCGAGACCGCCACCCACTACCTGGACACGACCGGCGAGCAGCCCTTCATGCGGATGGCGCTGGAGCGCTACGGCCCCGGGGCCGGCGAGGCCGGCGTGGCCGTGATCCCGGCGATGGGCTTCGACTACGTCCCGGGCGACATGATCGCCTCGCTCACGGCCGAGGGCATGGGCGAGGTCGACGAGGTGCTGCTGGCCTACGCGGTGACCGGGTTCGGCGGGACCCGCGGCACGACCCTGTCGGCGCTGGAGATGCTGAAGGGCGGGGACGTCGAGTGGCGCAAGCTGCAGTGGATGCCCGCCGACCAGAGCGTTGGTCGCGGCAGCTTCGACTTCGGCGAGCCGATCGGCAGCAAGCGCATGATCCGCTACCCCGCCGGCGAGCAGATCACCGTTCCGCGCCACATCCCGACCCGCCGCGTGCGCACGATCCTCAGCGCCTCGACCATCGCCCCGCCGGCGATGGGCCCGCTGCTTCCCCTGGTGACCCGGCCGATGGGCCTCGCGATGAGGACGCCGCTGAAGCGCGCCCTCGGGGCGCTCGTCTCCAGGCTGCCCGAGGGCCCCAGTCCCGAGGACCGTGCGGCGGCGCGCTTCACGATCGTCTGCGACGTGACCCGGGGGCGCAAGCGCCGGCGCGGCGTCATCCGTGGCCGTGACCCCTATGGGTTGACCGCGGCCGCCGCCGCCCGCGGCGCCGTGATCGCTTCCCAGGGCGGGATCCCCGCCTCGGGCGGCCTTGCTCCCTCGCAGGCGTTCGACACCCGCAAGTTCCTGAAGGGATTGGCCGGCTTCGAGGTGGAGTGGGAAGTCGGGTCCGAGCCCCGCGAGCCCGCAGCGGTGGCTGCCTGATGGCCCGCGCGAGGGGCAGGGCCGCCCGTCGGCCCACCGTGACCCTCGAGCAGGGTGCGGCTCCGGGCGGGGCGCGCTGCCCGGCCTGCGATCAGCCCCTGTTCGTCTGGGTCGAGACCGAGGGCTGGGGACCCCGCGAGGACCAGGTGATCGACCGCTGCGAGAACTGCGGCCTCGCCGCCCCGCGCGACGCCGTCCCCGGCGCGGAGGAGGCGGTTGCGCAGCTGATGGGAGCAGCGGGCAACGGCCATCACGTCTTCCGCGCCCCGAACGCCTCGAGCATGCAGGCCTGGCTCGGAGCCGAGAACTGGGCGGCACTGCGCCCGGGCGACACCGCGCTCACGCCCTCGCCGCGCGCCGCCGAGCTGCTGCTGGCGAAGCGCGGACTGGAGGTGAGCGCGGTCCGCCACCTGGCCCGCGCCGGGATGGCCTCGATGTGGCAGACGCTGCTGAACCTGCTCACCTTCCACCGCGACTTCGCCTCCGAGGCGCTCTCGGGCCGGCTGCGGCCCGGCGGCGGGAGGGGTCGGGCGGCCTACGCGATCGACGTCATGGTCACGGTCCTGGCGGCGATCCCGACCGCGATCCTCGCCGTGGTGCTGGAGGGCGGCGCCGTCGCTGCCCGCCGGGGCGGCGTGATCGAGGTCACCGCGGCGCCGCGCCAGGCCGCCTAGCCGGGGCCGGCCAGCTCCAGCGCCAGCGCGGCGACGCCGCCCGGGTCGCCCAGGTGGGGAGCCGTTCGCTCCTCGTCCACCTCTCGCAGCTCGCTGCCGGCCAGCCGCGAACCAAGGGCCTCGGCTGCCTCGCGGAGCAGTTGGGGCGTCGAGGCCGCGGTCACGATCAGCGATGGCCTCGCAGCCGAGGCCAGCTCGGGCAGCGGCATGCGCCACCCCGCAGGGGCGCCCAGCTCGGCGAAGAGGACGGCGGGGCGCTCGCCCGCGCCGGCCGTGAGGTCGGGCGGCAGGCGGCCGGCCCCCGCGCCCAGGGCCGAGAGCGCCCCCGAGAGGTAGAGCTCGACCGCTCCCTCGGCCCCGCGATCGGCGACGGCGTCCTGCAGGGCCGCGCGGTCCTCAGAGAGCGCCTCGGTCGCTGCGGGCAACAGCGCCATCAGGGGCGGCTCCACCAGCACCGCCCCCGCGACCAACTCCGGACGGCGCATGACCAGGTCCAGGGCGATCACGGCTCCGACTCCGGCCCCGCAGACGACCGCGGCGCCGGCTTCGATCGAGTCCAGCAGCACGGCGGCGTCCTCGCTCTGCTCCTCGATGGTGGTGCGCCGATAGCCGTCGGGCGCGCTCGATGCGCCCCAGCCCCGGCGGTCATATCTCACGGCCCTGGCGTCTTCCGCGAGCGCCGACGCGACCGGCTCCCACGACTCGGAGCTCGTCGCGGTCTCGTGGACCAGCAGCACCGTGTTGCCGCTGCCGATCTCGCTCCAGCTCAGCTCGACGCCGCGGGCCTCGAGCGTTGGCATCAGCGCTCCAGCGAGCCCCTCGTGGCCGACCCCCAGATGCGGTCGATCACCGGCAGCGCCAGCACGCGCGGGGTGTGCTGGCCCACCAGCGACTGCGCCCGGTTGAGCGCGCCGGGGACGACCACCCGCTTGCCGTGGTCGGCGCCGTCGACCGCGTGGCGGCCGATCTCCTCGGCCGACATCCAGAATGCGTCCGGCGTCTCGTTCTCGACGCCCGACATCCCGGCCACATCCGTGAACTCGGTCTTGACCGGCCCCGGGCAAACGGCGGTGACGGTGACGCCGCTGCCGCGCTGCTCGGTGTGCAGCGCCTCGCTGAACGAGAGAACGAAGGCCTTGCTGGCGGCGTACGTGGCCGACCCCGGAAGCGGCTGGAAGGCTGCGACCGAGGCGACGTTGACGATCGCCCCGCGACCGCGCTCAGCCATGCCCGGCAGGTAACGGCTGGTCAGGTCCACCACCGCCTCGACGTTCAGGCGGACCATGCCGACCATGCGACCGGGGTCGTTGCTGACGAAGCGTCCTCGCGAGCCGAAGCCGGCGTTGTTCACCAGCACCTCGACCGAGCGGCCCAGGCCGTGGACCTCGCCAGCCAGCCGATCCCGCTCCTCGGGGTCGATCAGATCGCAGGCGAGCGCGGCCGCCTCGACACCGTGTTCTTCGGAGAGCTCGGTCGCCAGGCTGCGCAGCCGGTCCTCGCGCCGGGCGACGAGGGTGACGTTGTGGCCCCGCTTCGCCAGCTCGCGGGCGATCGCGACGCCGATGCCGGCCGAGGCACCGGTGATCAGCGCGGTGCTGCCGACCGAGGGTGTGGGCAGGGCCATGGGCGGCCGCTCAGGCCAGGCCCTCGCGGGCCTCCCGCACCAGGGTCACGGCCTCCGGGAAGATCACCCGGATCGCGTCCCGGACCTGCGCGGCCTGCTCTTCGCTCGAGCCGGTCAGCTCGATCGAGTTGATCGCCGCCACGGTCATGTCCACGGCGAGCTTGATCGCGTTGTCCGCCCAGGCGACCTTCTGAGAACTCTGCATCTGCTCGGCGAGCTCCTCCATCCGGCGCCGCATCTCGTCGGGGTCCCCGAACAGGCCACCGAATCCTCCGGCTTCCATCCGCCGATCATAGGTGACGATCCGCGCGCCCCTCGCGCGCCTGCGCCCGGGAGCGTCACGGCGTGGCCAGCTACAGCGATCCCCGGCAGCGCGGGGCGGCCGCCGTCGAGCACGTGGCGCTGGCCCTCCTGGTCGCGATGCTGTTTGCGGCCGGCGTGGGCGCACTGGCCGGGGCGCCCCCGGGCGACTCCGCGCGCGAGCTGGGCGGCTCGATCGCCCGCCGCATCGCCTGCGCGCCCCGCCATCCGGTCCCATGCGGGCGCAACCCCCTGGCGCTCGCCTACGGCTTTTCGCTCGGCAAGCTGGTCCGCCACCTGGCGCCCCCGCCGGGCTCGCTGGCTGTGAGGGGCCTGCTGCCCGTCGACTACCGCCGCTGTCGGCGGGCGAGCTGCGCCGCGCCGGGGCGAGAGCCCGGGCTGACGGCCTCGAACCGCAGGGTCACCGCGTTCACGTCGGTCCAGGACCTGCGGCGGGCGGGGGGCGGAGTGCTGGTCACCTACTGGCTCTACCGGCCCACCCTGGGCTGGACCTCGCTGCTGCGCTCGGGCGGCCCCCGCGAGCTGGCTTCGGCGGCCGCGATCCGCCTGAACCTCGAGGACGCCCCGGCGCTGGTGCCGCTGGAGACGCTCGCCGGGCGCAACCACCATCGTTTCGGGGCCGGCGAGCGCCCGCCGTGGCGGTGGCGGATTCCCTCACGCTCGCCGGGCTGAGCGGCGTCTACCCGGGGTGGGCGCGCTGCTTTTCCCGCGCGGCCTCGGCGGCCTCGCTGCGCCCCTCGGCCTCCTCGGTGCGCCGGCGATGCTCGTCGGCCTCCTCTCCGGCGCTGCGGATCAGGCTGCGCCAGTCGGTGGTCCGGAAGACGAAGGCCAGCGCCAGGAACCCCAGCAACACGGCCCAGACCGCGACGGCGATCTGCTGGCCGACCGAGTAGGTGAGGACCGCGATCGGCCCCGGCCCGGTCAGGGTCGCGACCAGCAGGGCCTGTTGGGCGCCGGCGCCGCCGGGGGTGAACGGCAGCAGCGTCGAGACCGCCTGCACGCTCATCACCACCATCACGTTCTCGAACGAGCCGCCGATGTGGAACGCCTCGAGGAAGAACCAGAAGCTGAAGAAGCGCATCAACCAGCCGACCCCCTGCCACAGCGCGACCTCGCGCAGGTAGCGGGGGATGTCGGTGAGGATGACGACGCCCTGCTTGACCTTCTCCCAGAACCGCTCGGCCCGGCGCGCCAGGACCGCGAACAGGATCACGGCGGCGATCGCAAGCGCGGTGATGAAGAAGA
The DNA here is from genome assembly GCA_963813725.1 of uncultured Solirubrobacterales bacterium. Classification (GTDB taxonomy): domain Bacteria; phylum Actinomycetota; class Thermoleophilia; order Solirubrobacterales; family 70-9; genus VGBV01. The sequence goes on along the minus strand of CAWFAI010000004.1, from coordinate 46,863 downwards.
TCAGCAGGTCGGGGTTCTCGGCCCAGAAGGAGATCTCGAAGGCGGGCAGGTTGGGCAGGTCGGGCGGCGCCGGCAGCAGCCCCTGCGTGAGGGCGAAGGCGAATACGAGGATGCCCGCGGTCGTGTCGAAGACCGACTGGACGAAGAACGAGGACGTGATCGCCGGGTAGGAGGAGCGCCTGACCGACTTCTTCGCGAGGAAGATCTTGACCGCGTCGCCGACGCGAGCGGGAATGAAGCTGTTGAGCCCGGCGCCCGCCAGGTAGGAGGCCGTGATCTTCGCGTAGGAGACCTCGCTGTTCGGATAGGCAGCCCGCAGCACGTTCTGCCAGGCGCGGGTCCGCGCCAGCAGGTGCGCCAGATAGAACGCGAGCGCCACGGCCATGGCCGGCCAGCCGATGTCCCCGAGGCGGTCGAAGAACTCGTCGGCCCCCCGTAGGAACCGATCCCATGACGAGCTCGGGTCGAAGCCGAGCGGAGGCGCGCTCACGGCGGGCAAGATAGCCCGCCGCGCGTCCCTATCGGATCCGGGTCAGCTCGCGGTTGAGGAGCGCGCCCAGCAGCATCGCCACGGCGCCGACGTAGATCCAGATCAGCAGCACGATCACCGCCCCCAGGCTGCCGTAGGTCTTGTCGTAGCTGCCGAAGTTGTCGACGTAGAACGAGAAGGCGACCGACGCGAGCAGCCAGAGCAGGCCCGCGAAGGCGGCGCCCGGCAGGTGCTCGATCGGGCGGCGCCTGGTGCCCGCCGGCCCGAGCGTGTAAAGCAGCAGCAGCGCGGCAAGCAGCGCCGCCAGGCCTGTCGGGTAGCGGAGCAGCTGCACGATCCTACGACCCGTGTCGCCGAGGCCGGCGGCGTCCGCGATCGCACCGAACAGGGGTCCGGCGACGAGCAGGGCCAGGGTCGCGACCAACATCAGCGCCATCAGCGCCACGGTCAGCCACAGGCGCGTGAGGTTGCTGCGGACGAAGCTGGCGTCCTCCCGGGTCTGGTTGATCGCCTCAAGCGCGCGGATCGACGCTCCGATCGCCCCCGACGCCGTGATGAACGCGGTCACGAGGCCGATCCCGAGCAACCCGGAAGCGCCGCCGCCTTGCAGCACGTTCTTGAGCGCGCTGTCGATCGTGTTCACGGCCTCGCCGGGAGCGGCGTCGCGCAGCGTCTCGACGATGCTCTCGTAGGTCTCGGGGTAGCTGCCGAACAGGGCGAGCAGGGCGACGCCGACGATCAGCGCCGGGAACAGCGACAGGAAGCCGTAGTAGGCCAGGGCCGCGGCACGATCGGTAAGGCCGACCTCGCCGAAGCGCTCATACGACTGGCGCCCGACCGCCTTCCACTGGGCCCGGGTCAGCTCGCGCAGCGGCTTCAGCTTTTCCCCGCGCGCAGGAACCTCAGTATCTCTTCCGCGACCTGCTCGCCGCGATCCTCCTGCAGGAAGTGCGCGGCACCCTCGATCCTGACCTGCTCCTCAGCCGAGGGGATCAGCTCGATGAAGCGCTCGCCGGCCTTCGGGTACGGGAAGACCGGGTCGCTGTCCGAGAACGCGAGGAGCACCGGCTTCTCCCAGCGCCCGAGCGCGTCGGCGAGCTCGCGCATCGTCCCCGCGACCGGGTCCTGCTCCGAGGTCGGGACGAGCAGCGGGAACTGGGCCGCGCCGGCCTTCGACTCGACGGTGGGAAAGGGTGCGTCGTAGGCGGCCACGACCTCCTCCGGCAGCTCAGTCGCCGTCCCGCCCTGCATCACGAACCCGACCGGCAGGTCCGGGTTCTTCTCGGCGAACTCACGCCAGGCGAGAAACCCCTTCGAAACCCGCCCGGTGAAGATGCCCGTGTTCATGATCACCAGGGCGCCGGCGCGGTCGTCGTTCTCGACCGCCCAGCGCAGGCCGATCGGTCCGCCCCAGTCCTGACCGACGACCACCGCGTCGCTGAGATCGAGCCGCGCCAGCAGGCCCGACATCAGTTCGCAGTGGCGGTCATAGCTGTACCAGCCACGGTCGGTCGCCTTGTCCGAGCGCCCGAATCCGGCCAGGTCGGGACAGATGACGCGGTAGCCGCCGTCTACGAGCGGCGGCAGCATCTTCCGGTAGAGGTATGACCAGTCCGGCTCGCCGTGGAAGCAGACGACCGGGCGGCCCTCGCCCTCGTCCACGTAGTGCAGGCGCAGGCCGTCCACCTCGGCGTAGTGGGGGTCGAAGTCGTAGCCGGGCAGGCCCTCGAAGCGCTCGTCGGGGGTGCGGAACACGTCCACGCAGGGCAGGCTATTGGCGGGGCGGATCCGCCGTCCGCCCGTGCTTCATGCCCCTACACTGTCGCGCCTATGGCGACGACCGAGCAGGGCCGCCGTCCAGCACCTCCGCCGGCTCCCCCGGCCACGGGCACGGCCCACGACCCCGCCGACGAGGCGATGTGCGATCGCGCGCGTGAGCGTTATGCCACCGACCGCAAGCGCATGGGCAACGTGCCCAGGCGCAAGCGCCGCCGCGCCGCGATGCCGAACCTGATCATCATCGGCGGGCTCAAGTGCGGGACCACGAGCATCCACCACTACCTGGGGCTGCACCCCCAGATCAACATGTCGAAGCCGAAGGAGCTCAACTTCTTCGTCAGGGAGCTGAACTGGGACCTGGGGATCCCCTGGTACGAGGGCCGCTTCGACGGCCGCTCGCCCGTACGCGGCGAGTCCTCCCCTCACTACACCAACCTCCCCCGCTACGAAGGTGTCGCCGCCCGCATCAGGGACAACCTGCCCGACGCGAAGCTGCTCTACATGGTCCGCGACCCGATCAGCCGCATCCTCAGCCATTGGCGCCACGCCACGGGCGCCGGGTATGAGACGCGGCCGATGGACGAGGTGCTGACGCGCGACGACCAGACCTACGTCACGCGATCGATGTACTGGATGCAGCTGCAGCCCTACCTTCAGCTCTTTCCCGCCGAGCAGATCTGCGTCATCGCCCAGGAGGAGCTGCAGCAGGACCGCGAGGCGACCATGCGGCGCGCTTTCGAGTTCGCCGGGGTCGATTCCGGCTTCACCTCCGAGCAGTTCGACCGGGAGTGGGAGAGGTCCACGGCGAAGGAAGGCGAGCGGTACCAGTTCATGGAGAAGCTGATCAAGCTGCCCGGCTTCCGCTCGTTCGACCGCAACTTCGACCGCCTGCCCGAGCGCATGCGCTGGATGGTCGAGAAGGTCGTGCACGACCCCGACGCCCCCGAGGCCCCGAAGCCGAAGCTGACCCCCGAGCTCGAGTCGCATCTGCTGGGCTTCTTCGGCGAGGACTCGAGGCGGATCCAGGAGTTCGCGGGGCGGGACTTCCCGCGTTGGAAGCAGTACGCGTAGCGGCGGGATGAGGATCGCGGTCGCAGCCGACGAGCAGGTGGGCGTCGCCCATGCCGTGCTGGCCGAGCTCTCCAGGCGGGGGCACGAGGCGATCCCGCACGGCGCCCTGAGCGAGGACGAGCGCGACGACTGGGCCTGGGCCAGCGAGGCCGCCGCCCGCGACGTGGCCGAGGGGCGGGCCGAGCAGGCGATCGTCTGCTGCTGGACGGGAACGGGCGCCTCGATCGCGGCGAACAAGGTCGAGGGGGTCCGCGCTGCGCTGTGCCTGGACGCCCAGACCGCCGAGGGCGCGCGGCGCTGGAACGACGCCAACGCGCTGGCGCTGAGCCTGCGCGCGACCTCCGAGGCCGAGCTGGCCGAGATCCTGGACGCCTGGTTCGCCGGTGGTCCGAGCGCCGAGGAGGAGGACCGCGCCAACGTCGCTCATCTCGGGGACATCGAATCGCGGCGTTCCGGGTAGGCGGCGAGCGTGGCCGAGCTCTCGATCCCAGGCGAGACGCATCCGGTCCGGCGGCTACTGCCCGACTGGGCCGAGACGACCGTCGCCGAGCAGCTGGCCACCCTGGACCACGGGAGCAGGCGCGCACGAGGACCGCCCCTATCTGCTGATGAACTTCGTCTCCAGCGTCGATGGCCGCGCCACGGTGGACGAGCGCTCAGGGGCCCTGGGCAGCCGCACCGACACGGAGATGCTGCAGCGCCTGCGCACCCGCGTGGACGCCGTCATGATCGGCGCCGGCACGATGCGCGCCGAGCGCTACGGGCGCATCGTCTCCGACGCCGGCTTCCGCGCCTACCGCGAGGGCAGCGGGCTCGCCGGGGACCCGCTGGCGGTGCTCATCTCGAACAGCCTCAACCTGCCCTGGGACGCCAGGCTGTTCACCGACGGGGGCGGCGAGGTCGTGGTCTTCGCCGCCGATGGAACTGCCGAGCCGCCGCGCACGGAAACGCCGGTCGAGGTGGTGAGGCACGAGGACGGGGTCGACCTCGGGACCGCCCTGGAGTGGCTGCGACGCGAGCGCGAGGTCCGCAGCCTGCTGTGCGAGGGCGGACCGGTGCTGCACGGCGAGCTCCAGGCGCGGGGGGCCGTGGACGAGCTGTTCCTGACGCTGGCGCCGAAGCTCGTTGGGCGTGAGGAGCGCTCGATCATCGCCGCGGCGCTGCCCGACCCGCTCCAGCTGCAGCTCGCCTGGCTGTTGGAGGCGGAGGGCGAGCTGTTCACGCGCTACCGGATGACCCCAGGGCATAAGCTCCAGGCATGGACTTCAGCCCCAGCCCCGCCGTCGAGTCGCTGCTGGAGCGGATCGAGGCCTTCATGGCCGAGCGCGTCTATCCCGGCGAAGCCGAGGTGATGCGGGCCCTCGACGAGGAGGTCCAGCCGGGCGTCCCCTATCCGCAGATCCTGATCGAGCTGCGGGCGAGGGCGCGCGAGGAGGGCCTGTGGAACCTCTTCATCGCCGACGACGAGCACGGCGCCGGGCTGGCCAACTGGGAGTACGGGATGCTCTGCGAGCAGATGGGCCGCAGCCCCGTCGCGGCGCCGATGTCGTTCAACTGCGCCGCGCCCGACACCGGCAACGCCGAGATCCTGATCGACCACGGCACCCCCGAGCAGAAGGCCGAGTTCCTCCAGCCCCTGCTGGAGGGCGAGGCGCGCAGCTGCTTCTCGATGACAGAGCCCGAGGTGTCGGGCTCCGACCCGACCACGCTGCAGACCCAGGCCGTCCTCGACGGCGACGAGTGGGTGATCAACGGCCACAAGTGGTTCACCTCGGGCGCCGTCGGTGCGAGGTTCGCGATCGCGATGGTGGTCACCGATCCCGACGCCGCCCCCTACACGCGGGCGAGCATGATCCTGGTCCCCGTCGACAATCCCGGCTTCAACCTCGTCCGGTCCGTGCCCGTGATGGGTCACGACAAGGGCCCCGGCCACTGCGAGGTCCGCTACGAGGACTGCCGGGTGCCCGCCGACAACCTTCTGGGCGAGCGCGGCGCCGGCTTCGTGATCGCCCAGGACCGCCTGGGCCCCGGCCGCATCCACCACTGCATGCGTGCGATCGGTACCGCCGAGCGGGCGATCGAGATGATGTGCGACCGCGCCAACTCTCGCGAGGCCTTCGGCGGCCCGCTGGCCGACAAGCAGTTCGTCCAGGACTTCATCGCCAAGAGCCGCATGGAGGTGGACCAGGCCCGCCTGCTCACCCTCTATGCCGCCTGGCTCATGGACACCGAGGGCAAGCGGCGCGCCCGGCAGGCGATCAGCCAGATCAAGGTCGTGGCGGCGAACATGGTCATGGACGTGCTCGATCGCGCGATCCAGGTGCACGGCAGCCTCGGCATGTCCGACGACACCCCCCTCGCCGGCATGTGGCGCTTCAGCCGCATGCTCAAGGTCGCCGACGGCCCCGACGAGGTGCACAAGATGGTCATCGCCCGCCGGGAGCTGAACCGCGCGGCGAAGCGCGCCGAGGCCAAGGGCGATGCAGGCGCGAGCAACGGCGCCGGCGAGGGCGCCGAGGCCCCGGTGGCCGCCGCTCCCGGCCCCGGCGCCTGAGCCCCTCGCGCCCCTAGCCGATCAGGCGCGCGTCCCGACCGCGAGCAGATACTCCTTCTCGAACCGCGCGTCCTCTGCGGTACCGCGGTTCCACTCTTCGCAGAAGCGTTCGAGCGCCTCGTCGAACTCGGCCTCCCGCCCGTCCTTTTCCGCGTTGGCGCGAGCCGCGATGGTCGGTCCGTATCGCTCCTTGAAATGCTCGCCGTAGTCGCCTGGACGCTCGAAGACCGTGATCGCCAACTCGTCGCGCTCGAGCGTGCGCCAATCCACCGAGTCGCCGAAGAGCTCACGCAGATGCTCCTCGCTGCCCCACAGCGGCGGCGGTTGCGCACCGGGCGGGGGCGGCGGGGCGAACGGCCCCATCGTCCTGAACAGGGCGCCGAGCATGCCGTCGGGGGTCCAGCTCAGCAGCCCGATCGTGCCGCCCGGCCGGCAGACGCGGACGAGCTCGTCGGCCGCCTGCTGGTGGTGGGGGGCGAACATCGCACCGATCGCCGAGATCACGACGTCGAACGACCCCTGATCGAACGGCAGGTTCTCTGCGTCCGCTTCCACCCACTCGAGTTCGAGCCCGGCTGACTCCGCCCGGGCACGGCCCGCCTCGAGCAGCTCGGGCGTCAGGTCGCTGGCGGTGACGCTGGCGCCGGTCTCCGCCGCGGGAATCGAAGCATTGCCGCTGCCGGCGGCGACATCCAGAACGCGCATTCCGGATTCGATGCCGCAAGCCTCGACGAGCCGCGGTCCTAACGGCAGCAGCCACAGCTCCACCATCGAGGCGTAATCGCCTGCCGCCCACATCTTGCGATGGCGGCCCTTCAACTCTGAATCGGACGTCGATGCCACAGGCAAACCTCCCGTTCGGCTTGGACCGGCCAAGAATATGCTGATAAAGCCCTCGAAGGTCGAAGCAGCGCGCTAGCCGAGCCGCCCGACGGCCTCCTCGGCGGCCGCCGCGAGGCGCTCGACGATCCTGGCGAACTCCTCGAAGCCCTCGTCGGTCTTGCCGTATTGGCCCTCGGCGTAGCGGGCGTAGACGCCCTCGAGGATGATCGCGAGCTTCCAGTATCCGAGCGCGACGAAGAAGTCCACCTGCGAGAGGTCCCTGCCCGAGCCCTCGGCGTAGCGCTGCTTCACCTGGTCGCGGGTGATGAACCCCGGGGCGATCGTCGCCGGCGCGAACAGCGGCATGAACTCGTCCCCGGCCTGCGACCAGTAGACCAGCAGCAGCCCGACGTCGGCGAGCGGGTCGCCGAGCGTGCACAGCTCCCAGTCCACCACCGCGGCGACCTCGCCGGCACCGGTGAGGATCATGTTGTCCAGGCGGTAGTCGCCGTGGACGATCGTCGCCGGCCCCTGCTCGGGGATGCGCTCGGAGAGACGGCGGTGAACCTCGTCGACCGTCTCGAGTTCGCGTGTCTTGGATTTCTCCCATTGGCCGTGCCAGCGCTTCAGCTGGCGCTCGACGTAGGCCTCCTTGCGCCCCAGCTCCCCCAGCCCCACCGCGTCCGGGTCGACGGCGTGGATCTCGACCAGCGTGTCGATGACGCGCTCGCCGATGGCCGCGCACTGCCCCTCGCTGAACGGCTCCGCGTCCTCGGCCGAGCGCAGGATCGGCCCCTCGACGAAGCCCATCACGTAGAACGGCGCGCCGTTCACCGCCTCCTCCTCGCAGAAACCGACGACGGGGGGCACGGGCACCGGCGTGTCCTGCAGCGCCGCGATCACCCTGTGCTCGCGGCCCATGTCGTGCGCCGAGCCCAGGCGCTTGCCGAGCGGGGGCCGGCGCAGGGCCCAGCTCTCGCCGGCCGAATCGTGGACCGCGAATGTCAGGTTCGAGCGGCCACCGGAGATGCGGTCGAAGCTCAGCGGCGGCTTCGCGCCCGGGACGTTCGCCTCGAACCAGGCCTCGACCCCTGCGCGGTCGATGCCTTCGGGTGCGTCGGTAGCCTGCTCCGCCATGCCCGCGCAAGCATATGGCGGCGACCCCTCGGGCTCGCCCCCCGGGTCACCCACCTACGAGGCGGTCCTCTTCGACTTCGGCGGTGTCCTCACCACCCCGGTCTGGGACAGCTTCGCGGCCTTCTGCCGCGATCAAGGGCTGGAGCCCGACGCGGTCAAGGACCTCTTCCGGCACGACCCCGACGCTCTGGCCGACCTGCGAGGGCTCGAGACCGGGGCCCTGACCGAGGACGAGTTCGAGCGCAAGTTCGGGACCAGGCTGGGCCTGAAGGACCACGCCGGGCTGATCGACAGCATGTTCGCCGGGATGAGGCCGCTGCCGGCGATGGTCGAGGCGGTGCGCGGCGTGCGGGCCGCCGGCCTCGCGACGGGCCTCGTCAGCAACTCCTGGAGCGTGGACCACTACGACCGCGATCTGCTCGCCGAGCTCTTCGACGAGGTCGTGATCTCGGCCGAGGTGCGGATGCACAAGCCCGAGCCCGACATCTACCTGCTCGCCGCGAAGGGCCTGGGGGTGGCGCCGCGAGCGTGCCTGTTCGTCGATGACCTGCGGGAGAACTGCGAGGGAGCCGAGGCCGTGGGCATGACCGCGATCCGCCACGTCGACGCCGAGCAGACGATCGCGCGGCTGCAGAGGCTGACCGGCGCCGCCGTCTAGATGACTAGTTGCGGCCGCCGAGCACGCCGCCGACGGTCTCGTTGACGCCGTTGACGACGTCATTGACTGCCCCACCGACGCTGCCCCCGCCGCCGCTCGAGCCGCCCCCTCCCAGGATGCCGCCGCCGCCCGAGCCGCCGCCTCCCAGGATCCCGCCGCCGCCGCCCGAACCGCCGCCGCCGGTGGGCAGGCCGAGGTCCGCGCCCCCCGAGCCGCCGCCGGATCCGCCGATCGGCGCTCCGCCGCCGCCGCCGCCGCCACCGCCCGAGACGGGAGCGTCCGCCGTGTCATTGCCGGCTGCGTTCCTGCGGTTGGCGCGGGCGGTCGCGGCCCCAACGGTCGCCGGCGCCGTCGCGGCCGCCCGCTCAACGTCGGAGGCCGCCGAGGCGGGCTCGGTCTGAGCGGTATCGGGGCCCGAGACGACGGCGTCGAGGCCGTCGTAGAGGCCGCCTAAGCTGCCCTCGAAGCCGATCGCGGCCGCGACCGTGACGGGCACGGCAAGCAGAGCGGCCGTCGCGAGGCCTCGCGCCACCATTCCGCGGCGCCATTGCGAAAGCATTCCATTACCCATACAACTTCTACTCAGTAGTGTAGATATAGCTCAGCGGCGAGGCAACGATGCGATTCAACCCTTCCCTCACGGCACGCTTGAGGATCGGCTTTTTGATCCTCTTCACGCTGCTGCTCGCCGTCTCGCTGCTCGGGGTCGGGCGCCTGTTCCAGATCCGGGTCGACTTCGAGGACGAGACCAGCCGCTACTTCCAGCTCGAGCTGGAGGCCGAGCGCCTGGGCTCCAGCTTCATCCTCGAGCAGGCGGCCATCCGTCCGCCCGCGCCGGGAGTGCCCCCCGACGCGCGTGAGTTCGAGCGCGCGACCGAGGACTTCAGCCAGGCCGCGGACCGCGCCGGTGAGCTGACCGGCGGGAACCCCGTCCTCCCGGCGCGCCTGGAACGACTGGTGGCGGACGAGGCCGCGTGGCGCGAGGCGGTGGCGGCACCGCGGCTGCGCGGCAACGAGCCGCCGCGCAGGGTCGAACGGCGGCTCACCACCGACGTCACCACCAGCGCCGAGCAGCTCAGCGTCGCCACCCGCGGCGCCCGCGACGCCGTGCGCGACAACGCCCGCGAGGACACCCGCGACACCACGATCCTCGTCGCGGTCGGGCTGGCCGGCGCCCTGTTCGCGGCTCTGATCCTGTTCTCCGGCCTGATCAACTCGATGCGCGCGCCGCTCGCCCGCCTTGTCGACGGCGCCCGCCGCCTCGCGGGCGGCGACCTGGAAACCCGGGTCGAGGTCGGGGGCCCGGTCGAGATCGCGACCCTGGGACAGGCCTTCAACGAGATGGCCACCGCGCTCGAACGCGACGCGCGCGAGCGCGACCGCATCGAGCGCATGAAGGACGACTTCGTGCTCACCGTCTCGCACGAGCTGCGGACGCCGGTCACGGTCGTCAAGGGCTTCGCCGAGATGCTGACCGCCCAGCCCAAGGGGCTCAACGCGCAGCAGATGGAGGCTGCCGAGATCATCGCCGACAGCGCCGGCCAGCTTCAGAAGATGATCAACGACCTGCTCGACCTGGCCCGCAGCGACGCCGGGAAGCTGCGCATCGACCCCGAGCCGACTCCCGTTCGGCCGCTGGCACAGCGGGTCGGCCGCCACATGCGGCCCAACTTCGAAGAGAAGAGCCAGAGGCTGAGCGTCGAAGTCGAGAAGGACGTGCCCGACGTTGTCGCCGACCCGGATCGCATCAGCCAAGTCCTCTCCAACCTGCTCACCAACGCCAACAAGTACGCCCCCGAAGGCGCCCTCGTGAGCCTGACCGCGGCCACCGCCGGGGCGCAGGTGGAGTTCGCGGTCGCCGACGACGGCCCCGGGCTGGACACCGAGGAGCTGGACCACGTCTTCGAGCGCTTCTGGAGGGCGCAGAGCGGGGAAACGCAGGAGATCGGCGGAACCGGCCTGGGGCTGGCGATCGCCAAGTCGCTGGTCGAACTGCACGGCGGAGCGATCTCGGCCGCCTCCCAGCCGGGTCAGGGCGCTACCTTCAGATTCGTGTTGCCGATCGCCAAGGATGGCCGTCCGGCCCCGGACGCATCGGACAACGGTCGCGAGGCTGCGACCGAGGCCCGAGCGTGACCAGGCTGCTCGTCGCCGACGACTCCGAGACCGTGCTGCTGATGTTGCAGCGGCGGCTCGAGGTCGCGGGCTACGAGGTGGACACCGCGACCGACGGCATCGAGGTCCTGGACGCGCTCAAGGAGGAGGACGGCAAGTCCGCCCCGGACGTGATCCTGCTGGACGCGATGATGCCGCGGCTCTCGGGCATCGACGCCCTGCAGGAGCTGCGCAGCTCGGGCTGTGAGATCCCGGTGCTGATCATCTCCGCGCACCTCGACGCGCAGCAGCCCGAGCGGATGAAGGCGCTCGGCGCCAACGGGGTCATCCCCAAGCCGTTCGAGTGGGACGACCTGATCAACCGGATCGAGGAGCTGGCGAGCTAGGGCGGCGGCTGCGGCCGGGCTAGAGCACGTGGCCGTGGTCGCCCTCGCGGCCCTGGGGCCGGCTCATCGACTTGGCGCCGCCCAGCAGCGAAGCGGTGTTGATCAGCGCGAGGTGGGTGAAGGCCTGGGGAAAGTTCCCGATCAGCCGTCCCTGCTTGGGCTCGTACTCCTCGGAGATCAGGCCGACGTCGTTGAGCAGCCCCAGCAGCCGCTCGAACAGCTCGCGGGCCTCGTCGGTGCGCCCGGCCATCGCCAGGGCGTCGGCCAGCCAGAACGAGCAGGGCAGGAACGCCCCCTCCTCGCCGCGCAGCCCATCGACGTCGTCGGTGCCCTCGCCGGTGGAGTAGCGGCGCACGAACCCGTCGCCGGCCAGCTCGGCCTGGATCGCGTCGATGGTTCCGATCACACGCGCGTCGTCGGGCGGCAGGAAGCCGACGGCCGGAATCAGCAGGGTCGCGGCATCGAGCTCCTTTGAGCCGTAGTACTGGGTGAAGGTGTTGCGCTCGGGGTCGTAGGCCTCGGTGCAGACCTGGTGGTGGATCTCCTGGCGGACCCGGCGCCAGCGTTCGACGTCCCCCTCCGCGCCCTGGTGCTCGACGGTCTTGATCGCGCGATCGAACCCCACCCAGGCCATCACCTTCGAGTGGGTGAACTGGCGGCGAGGTCCGCGCACCTCCCAGATCCCCTCGTCGGGCTCGCGCCAGATCTCCTCCAGGTACGCGAGCAAGGCCTGCTGGCGCTGCCATCCGCTCTGGCTGAGAGAACCGGTCAGCTCTCGCCCCCGGTAGGCCGCGTCCAGCAGCTCGCCGAACACGTCGAGCTGGAACTGGTCGGACGCCGCGTTGCCGACCCGCACCGGCTTCGAGTCCTCGTAGCCGGGCAGGTGGTCCAGCTCGTACTCCATCAGCCGCCGCTCGCCGCTGACGCCGTACAGCACCTGGGTCTGGGAGGGATGCGAGGCGGTCGCGCGCAGCACCCAGGCCCCGAAGTCCAGCGCCTCCTGGCTGAAGCCGCCGAGCATCAGCGCGTCCAGCGTGAGCACCGCATCGCGCAGCCAGCAGTAGCGGTAGTCCCAGTTGCGCTCGCCGCCCAGGGCCTCCGGCAGCGAGGTCGTGGGCGCGGCGACGATCCCCCCCGTGGGCCTGTAGGTGAGCGCCTTCAGCACCAGCAGCGAGCGGACCACCTGGTCGCGGTACTCGCCCGAGAACGAGCAGCTGCCGCTCCACTGCCGCCACCAGTCCTCTGTATCGCGGATCGCCCAAAGGCCCGAAACGGCCTCGGGAGCCTCCTCGTGGGACGGGTTCCAGGTCAGCGTGAAGGGGATGTCCTCGCCCTCGCGGACGACGAAGTCGGCGACCGTCTTCAGCTTCTCCCCGCGCGTCTCCACGTCGGTCCAGAGGTAGAGGGAATCGGGCCCGGCGACCGCCGAGGTCCCGGTGGGCCCGCTCTGCACCCAGGGGATCGTCGATCCGTAGTCGAAGCGGATGACCAGGTCCATGTGCATCTGGACCTCGCCTCGCAGGCCCTCGACTGCCCGGACCACGGTGCGCCCGTGACCCTTGACGGGCATGCAGTCGACGACCCGCACGGCTCCCTCCGCCGTCTCGAAGTCGGTCTCCAGCACCATCGTCTCGCCGCGGTAGCGCCGGCTGACCCCGGTCACCTCGCCCGCCGGCGCCAGGCGCCAGTGCCCGTTGCGCTCGTCACCCAGCAGCGCGGCGAAGCACGCTCCCGAGTCGAAGCGCGGCACGCAGAGCCAGTCGATCGATCCGTTGCGGCCCACCAGCGCGGCGGTGTGCAGGTCGCCGATCATCGCGTAGTCCTCGATCGGCATTGGGCAGCCGTCGGGGAAGATGGAATTGCTCAGGAGCGGGCCACCTCCATCCGGATCTGCTTGCCCTTGAGCTTCGTCCCGTCAAGGAACTCGACGGCCTTCTCGGCCTCACCGGCCTTCAGCTCCACGAACGAGAAGCGGTCCAGGACCCGGATCGAGGCGATCGCGTCCTCGGGGATCACGGCGCCCTCGGTGAGCGCCCAGCGCAGGTCCTCCTCGCTGATGCCGCCGCGCTTGCCGCGGTTCACGAACAGCTTCACCAGTCCGTCGCCGGCGCCATCGCCGCCGATCGGCGCCGCGCGCTCCCTCCGCTCGCGGCGCCTCGGCCTGGGCGCGTGCTCCAGGCGCTCCTCGGGGGGCTCCCACTCCCCGATCGGCGCCTTCACCACCCGCTCGATGGTCTTCAGGTCCTCGCGCTGCTTGGCGGTCGCGAACGTGATCGCCCGCCCGGTGCGCCCCACCCGGCCGGTGCGCCCGATCCGGTGCACGTAGATCTCGGGGTTGTTGGGCAGGTCGTAGTTGATGACGTGGGTGACGTGCTCGATGTCGAGGCCGCGCGCGGCGATGTCGGTTGCCACCAGCAGCGGCACCTTGTGCTCCTTGAACGAGATCATCACCCCGTCGCGCTGGCCTTGGCTCAGGTCGCCGTGCAGCGCCTTCACCCGCAGGCCCTTGTCGGCGAGCGCCCTGTCGAGCTTGGCGGCGCCGATCTTGGTGCGGGTGAAGATGATCGCCTGCTCGGGCTCCTCGGCCTTCAGCACCTCGATCACCCGCTTCAGCTTGTCGCGGGGCTCGACCATCACGTAGGCCTGCTCGACCGAGTCCACCGTCAGCTTCTTCGGGGTCACTCGGATCGTGACCGGGTCGTACATGTAGGTCTCGGCCAGGCGCGCGACCGGCTCGGGGATCGTCGCCGAGAACAGCAGTGTCTGGCGCCCGCTCGGGGTCATCCGCAGGATCTTCTCGACGTCCTCGATGAAGCCCAGGTCGAGCATCTCGTCGGCCTCGTCGAGGACGACGTAGCGGGCCGAGGTGAGTACCAGGGACTGGCGCGAGATCAGGTCCATCATCCGGCCCACGGTCGCGACCACGATCTGGGCTGCGTCGCGCAGCCGCGACTGCTGGTCGCGGATCGGGGCGCCGCCGAAGACCGCGACCACGTTGACGTCGGGAAGATGCTCGGCGTAGGCGCGCATGGCCTGGGTCACCTGGATGCAGAGCTCGCGGGTCGGCGTCAGCACGACCGCCTGGGTCTCGGGGTTGGACTGGTCGATCTGCTCCAGCATGGGGAGCCCGAACGCGGCCGTCTTGCCGCTGCCCGTCTGGGCCTGGCCTATGACGTCGTGGCCGCCAAGCAGCTCGGGGATCGCCTGGGCCTGGATCGGGGTCGGCTCCTCGTACCCCAGCTCCTCCAGCGTCTGCAGGAGTTCCGCCGAGAGGCCCAGCTCGGAGAAGGAGGTCGCCCGCTCGCTCACTTCGACGGATCGAGCAGAAGCTTGCCGGTGCTGCGGCGCTCCTGCATGTCCTCATGGGCCTTCGCGGCCTTGCTGAGCGGATAGACCTCGCCGATGACGACCTCGAGCTCGCCCGCGGCGACCGCGCCGAGCAGCTCGGTGATCGCGGCCGAGAGCACGTCGCGTCGCTTGACGATCAGGGGGATCAGCCAGAAGCCGATGACCGACTTGGACGTCTGCAGCAGGTAGTTCGTCTCGACCTGGTTGGGGTGGCGGGCGGCGTTCCCGAAGACGACGATCCTCCCCAGCGCGTCGAGGGACTTGAGCTCGGCCTCGAAGCCGGTGCCGCTCATGTGCAGCACCACGTCCACCTTCTCTCCGCCGTTCGCCTCGATGATCGCGCCCGTCAGGTCCTCGGCCCGTGAGTCCGCGGTCGCGTCGGCCCCGAGCCGGGCCGCCAGGTCTCGCTTCTCCTCGCTCGAGGCCAGGGCGACGACCTTGGCCCCGGCCCGCTTTGCGAGCTGCACCGCGAGGCTGCCGGTGCCGCCCGCGGCCGCCTCGACGACGACCGTCTCACCCTCGCGCACGCGGGCGCAGTAGTGCAGCAGCGAGTGAGCCGTGGCCCCCTGCAGCAGCAGGCCGGCCGCCTGGTCGTCGTTCACCTCGTCGGGAATCGGCACCAGGAACGCCTCGGGGACGGCGACCTTCTGCGCGTAGCCGCCGTTCCCGAGCATCGCCGCGACCCGCTTGCCCTCCTGCGTCGTGCCGCTCACCTCGGCGCCTGGAATCAACGGCAGGGTCTGCTCGGAGAGGTAGTCGTTGCGGATCGAGTGCGTGTCGGCGAAGTTGATCCCCGAGCGCGCCACGTCCACGACGACCATGCCGTCGCCCGCCTCCGGGTCGGGCAGGTCGACGAGCTTCATCTGCTCGGGGCCCCCGAATTCCTCGATCTGAATAGCCTTCACGCGGGCGGGACGTTACCTACCGGGCGACATAAACCCGCATCTCCTCCAACATACCCCGGCCACGTCCTCGGCTATGCCTGCGGCCGTGCCGGGTGAGGGCGCCAGCGCCCTGGCAACCCTGATCCGAACAGAGAAATGTCCCTAACAGTCGTCGGTTCAATCGCATTCGATTCGGTGCGCACGCCGTTCGGCGAGCGCGAGCGGATGCTGGGCGGATCGGCGGTCCACTTCAGCCTCGCGGCGAGCTTCTTCACCGAGGTCCGGGTGGTGGGCCCGGTGGGCGACGACTTCGGACCGGAGCAGCTCTCGGTGCTGGAGGGCAGGGGCGTGATCACCGAGGACATCGAGCGCGTCGAGGGCGGCGAGACCTTCTTCTGGAAGGGCCACTACGACTACGACATGAACGTCGCCCACACCGACGACACCCGGCTCAACGTGTTCGCCGAGTTCGACCCGAAGCTCTCGGAGGCCTCGCGGCGCTCCGAGATGCTGTTCCTGGGCAACATCCAGCCCGACCTGCAGCGCCGCGTGCGCGCCGAGTGCACAGGCGCCGCGTTCGCCGCGCTCGACTCGATGAACCTCTGGATCGACACCGAGCGGGAGGCCCTGGGCGCAGCGATCGCCGAGACCGACTGCGTGCTGCTGAACGACGCCGAGATCCGCATGCTGACCGGCGAGCCCAACCTGGCGCGGGCAGCGCGCGCCGTGATGGGCATGGGCCCCTCGGTGGCGGTGGCAAAACGCGGTGAGTATGGCGCGGCGCTGTTCACCGACGGCGAGTTCTTCGCGATCCCCGGCTATCTGCTCGAGGACGTCCGCGACCCGACCGGGGCGGGTGACAGCTTCGCCGGCGGGTTCCTGGGCTATCTGGACAACCGCCGCGCGGCGGGGGCCCCGATCAGCGATCCGGCGGTGTTGCGCCAGGCGATGGCGTACGGCTCCGTGCTCGCCTCGTTCAACGTCGAGGACTTCGGGACCGGGAGGGTCAGCACACTGACCATGCAGGAGATCGCCCAGCGCCTGGCCGACTTCAGGCGGATCACGCAGTTCGAGATCGACTGAGCCCTAGCAGAATCGCCCGCGCGCGTTCACGAGCAGGACGCAGGCCGGATCGGCGGGCGTGAGATACTGGCGAACCGGCGATCCCCAGCTAGAGGAGGTGCTCGATGGCGACCAAGGAGAAGGCCGAGGAGAAGTCCCAGTCCGACGGCCAGGCCAAGGCGGACAGCCAGGCCAAGGCCGACGGCGGCGCGGACGGCAAGCCCGCGGCCGAGGGCACCCTCTCGATCAGCGACAGCCGCACCGGCGAGTCCTACGAGGTCGAGATCACGGACGGCACCATCCGCACGATGGACCTGCGCCAGATCAAGGTCAACGAGGACGACTTCGGGATGATGGGCTACGACCCGGCCTTCACCAACACCGCCTCTTGCCGCTCAGCGGTCACCTTCATCGACGGCGAGGCCGGGGTGCTGCAGCACCGCGGCATCCCGATCGAGCAGCTGTGCGAGCACTCGACCTACCTCGAGGTCGCCTACCTGCTGATCTTCGGCGAGCTTCCGACCGGGGCCCAGCTGGAGCGCTGGGTCTATGACGTCACCCACCACACCTTCGTCCACGAGGACATCAAGAAGCTGAACGAGGCGTTCCGCCACGACGCCCACCCGATGGGAATGCTCCTCTCCTCGGTCGGCGCGCTTTCCACCTTCTACCCCACCGCGAAGGAGATCGACGACGAGGAGGAGCGCTACATGGCGGCGATCCGCCTGATCGCCAAGATGCCGACGCTGGCGGCGTTCGCCTATCGCCACAGCCAGGGATACCCCTACGTCTATCCCGACAACGAGCTCACCTACCCCGAGAACTTCCTCTCGATGCTGTTCAAGATGGAGAACAGCTACGAGCCCGACCCGCGCCTGGCGAAGGCCCTCGACGTGCTCTTCATCCTGCACGCCGACCACGAGCAGAACTGCTCCACCAACGCGGTGCGCTCGGTCGGCTCCTCGGACGTCGATCCCTACTCGGCGGTCGCGGCCGGCGTGGCCGCGCTCTACGGACCGCTGCACGGCGGCGCGAACGAGGCCGTGCTGCGGATGCTGCGCCGGATCGAGAGCACCGACAACATCCCCGAGTTCCTCGAGGGCGTGAAGAAACGCGAGGAGAAGCTGATGGGCTTCGGCCACCGCGTCTACAAGAACTACGACCCTCGCGCCCGGATCATCAAGAAGCACGTCGACGAGGTGTTGGAGGTGACGGGCGAGAACCCGCTGCTGGAGATCGCCACCGAGCTCGAGAAGCGGGCGCTAGACGACGACTTCTTCACCGAGCGCAAGCTCTACCCGAACGTGGACTTCTACTCGGGCCTGATCTACGAGGCGCTGCGGATCCCGACCGACATGTTCACGGTCATCTTCGCGATCCCCCGGACCTCGGGTTGGGTGGCCCAGTGGATGGAGCTGATCGAGGACGACGAGCAGAAGATCGCCCGTCCGCGCCAGATCTACACGGGCCGCCGCGACGTCGACTACACGCCGGTCGAAGAGCGCGAGGGCCCCGAGAAGATCACCGGCCCGCCCGCCCGCCGCCCGAAGCTGATCCGCCGCGGCGCCTAGCCCCGAGCTGCCGATGGCCAGGCGCTGGCGCGTCACAGAGCGCCACGGCTCGGAGGTGACCAAGGGCAAGTTCGACACCCTCGACGAGGCGCTCGAGCACGCCCGCGACCGCGTCGACGTCGCCCTGCGCGAGGGCCGCCTGGGCACCGTCAGCATGCTGCGGGAGTTCACGCCAGACGTGCGCGTGCAGGCGCGCATCGAGATCGGCGCCGACCGCTTCTTCGGCGGTGCCGAGGCGGGCGTCGACGTGATGGGCGACGGTGCCGTGATCGCCTACCGCGGCGGCATCAACCGCGAGGCGCTGGACGCCGACACCCTCGACGAGGCGTTCGAGGAGCTGCGCGAGGCCCTCGCCGGCAGCTAGGACCGCCGGCGGCCGCTACGCTCGCGCCATGCGCACGGAAGCGGTCCTCGCTGCCGCTGCGGCCTTGACCCTGTTGGCCGCGTCGCCGGCCGAGGCCAAGAAGGGCAGCAAGAAGAAGCCGAAGGCGCCCGCCGTGGTCACGCGTACGGCGACGGTCGCCACGACGGCCAACGGCCAGCTGGCCACCGCGGTGGCCAGGTGCCCGAAGGGCACGCTCGCGGTCGGCGGCGGATTCACCAGTCCCGTCTCGCGCGGTGTCAGCGGGGTCACCGACTTCAACGTCATCTACGAGTCGAGGCGCAGCGGCACCAAAGCCTGGGTCGTCGCCGCCGGGCGCGAGCGACAACGGGGTCGCCGGGCCCAACCTGGCCGTGACGGCGAGCGTCCAGTGCCGCTATCCCAAGCTGACCAGGTCGAAGAAGACGGGAAAGAAGAGAAAGAAGCAGCTCTCGGTGCTCGAGGTGAAGGCGACCGGAGTCTCGGGCGGGAACATGGAGACCGTCACAGCGACGTCGGTCTGTCCGTCCACCCGCAGGCTCCTCGGCGGCGGCTTCTCGGTCGCGCCGGCGCCGAATCTGGGGACCCCGACGAGCTTTCCCGTCGTCCTGCAGAGCAGCCCGATCGGCCTTGCTAGCTGGCAGTCCTCCGCCTTGAACATAGGGACGGTCAGCCGTACAGCCACCTCCTACGCCTACTGCGTACGCGGCGGCAAGGCGCCCGTGGTCTCCGCCGCGACGGCCGAGCTGCCCGGCGGCACGGCCAACCCTGAGGCCACGGCGCTCGCCCCGGTATGCCCGGGCAAGCGCAAGCTGGTCGGCGGGGGGTTCAGCAACCCCAGCGCCGCCAGCCAGGTCGCGGTCCCGACCGCCTCGGCGCAATCTGGCGGCGCCCGAGCGGCCTCCGCCTTCAACCTCGGCAGCGAACCCGGCACCCTCAGCTCCACCGGCATTTGCCTCTAGCAGCCGCTGGAGGTGCCGACTAACCTGCGAGCCGATGGCGAGCGAGAGCGTCGAGGCCGGCAGGCGGGTGCGGCTGCCCGCCGGGGCGGAGCCGCCGATCAAGGTGTTCGTCAACGGCACCGAGCAGGCCGAGGGCGCCGATTACACGCTGCGCGGCAACGAGATCCTGTTCAGCCGCCCGCTGATGAAGGAGCAGGTCAGCGGCGGGCGCTGGCTGGCGATGGCGCTGGGCCTGTTCGGCAGCTACGGGCGCCACGACACCGTGGACATCCACTTCCAGCTCAGGGGCGAGCTGAAGGCGGTCAGCGAACCCGAGATCCTGCCCTAGGGCCGGCCCGGCAGTTCCCGGGGCGTTGCCTCAGGCGACGCCCGCAGGTTCGCCGGCGCCCAAGCCGACCAGCTCGGCGACGCGGTCGCGATGCTCGCGCGGGCTGCCGAGCATCCGCCCGGCGACGCGCGAGCGCTTCAGCCAGAACTGCAGGTCGTGCTCCCAGGTGAAGCCGATGCCGCCGAAGACCTGGAGCGCCGAGGAGGCCGTCTCCCAGGCGGAGTCCGACGCGCGTGCGCTCGCCATCGCCGCGGCCATCGGCAGCGACTCCGGCTCGGAGTCGGCGGTCCACGAGGCGTAGTAGGTGAGCGAGCGCGATTCCTCCACGCCCAGCAGCATCGCCGCGCAGCGGTGGGAGACGGCCTGGTAGGAGCCGATCGGGCGGTCGAACTGCTTGCGCTCGCGCGCGTACTCGACCGCCATCTCCATCGCCCGCTGCCCGATCCCGGTCAGCTCGGCGGCGATCGCCACCGCCAGCCTGTCGCGGCCCGAGTCGACATCGCCCGGGAGGCGGTCGCCCGCCGGGGCCGAGACGGTCGCGTAGGTCCGGGTGGCGTCGATCGTCTGCACCGCCTCGGCGTCGAGCTCGGAGGCGGGCGCGAGCAGCGCCCCCTCGCCGTCGAAGACGACGGCTACGTCCGCCGTCGGCAGGTCGCAGAACAGGGTCGAATCGCCGTTGGGCCCGACGCCGCCGAAGGCCCCCGTGGCCTCGCCCGAGGCGAGCCTCGGCAGCCACTCGGCGCGCTGCTCGTCGGACCCGGCGGCGGAGATGACAAGCGCGGCCCCGGCCGTGCCCAGCAACGGGCTCGGGGCGCAGGCGAACCCGGACTCCTCCAGCATCACCACGAGCTCGATTAGGCCTAGGCCCTGGCCGCCGTCGTCCTCTGAGATGGCGATGCCCGGCCAGCCGAGTTCGGCCATCTGCTTCGTGAGGGCGTCGTCGTAGGAGCGGGCCTCGGCAAGCTCGACGCACCTTCTCGGCCTTGAACCGGTCGGCGAAGAACTGCTTCGCGGTGTCCTTGATCTCGCGCTGCTCGTCGGAGAGGTCGAAGTTCATCGGATCACCGCAGCCTCGGAAGGCCGAGGACTCGCTCGGCGATGATGTTCTGCAGCACCTCGGTGGTGCCGCCCTCGATCGAGTTGGCGCGACTGCGCAGGAAGCGGTAGCTGGCGTCGGTGCCGACGGTGACGCCCTCGGGGCCCGCGACCTCGCTCGCCAGCTCGGTCATCGCCTGGTTGTACTTGGCCCACTGCCACTTGCCGAGCGAGCCCTCGGGCCCGGGGATGCCGGTCTTCATCGTCGCGGTCAGGGTTCGCAGGGAGCCCAGCCGCATGGCCTCGATCCCGATCTGGAACTCGGCGATGCGCTGGCGGATCAGCGGGTCGTGCTCGAGCCCACGCTCCCGGACCAGCGCGATCAGGTCCTCCAGAGTCCGGCGAAGGCCGACGACGGCGACGGCGCCCAGCCCGGCGCGCTCGAACATCAGGGTCGTGATCGCGACCTGCCACCCCCCGCCGACCTCGCCCACGACGTTCTCGTCAGGGATCTCGGCCTCCTCCATGAAGATCTCGTTGAACTCCGCCTCGCCGGTGATCTGGCGCAGCGGCCGCACCTCGACGCCGGGCTGGTCCATGTCGAGGATGAAGTAGGTGATGCCCTTGTGCTTGGGGGCGTCGGCGTCCGTGCGCGCGAGCAGCATGCAGAACTTCGCCTCGTGCGCATAGGTGGTCCAGACCTTCTGCCCCGTGACCTTCCAGGAGCCGTTCGACTTCACCGCCCTGCTCTTGAGCGAGGCCAGGTCCGAACCCGACTCGGGCTCCGAGAAGCCCTGGCACCAGATCTCCTCGCCGGAGAGGATCGGCTCCAGCCAACGCTCCTTCTGCTCGTTCGTCCCGTGGGCGATCACGACCGGCCCGCCCATCACCAGGCCGAGCACGTTGGCGGGGGCTGGGACGCGCTGCTTGGCCAGCTCCTCGTTGAAGATCGCCTGCTCGATCAGCGTCGCGCCCTTGCCTCCGAACTCCTCTGGCCACGAGAGGCCGGCCCAGCCGGCCTCGTGCAGCTTCTTCTGCCAGGCGCGGCGGAACTCGAACTCGGCCTGGTCGTCTCCCTCGGGCGCGGGACCGGGGTGGTTCTCCTGCAGCCAGCTCCTCACCTCGTCGCGGAAGGTGGCCTCGGACTCGGTCAGCGACAGGTCCACGCTGCGCACACTATCGCGCTGGCTGACCGGCCAGTCACCTACTTGTAGAGGGCGAGCAGGATGATCGCCGAGGCCACCCAGACCACGGCGGCGCCGATCATGCCCTTGTCCTGCAGCAGGATCGCGTCGGTCGAGCGGCTGTCCTTGCGGTCGTAGATCAGGTAGAGGTAGCGGAAGATCCCGTACACGACCGCGGGCAGAGTGCCGAGCATCTTCGAGCCGATCAGCGGCGAGTTGACGCAGTAGATCGCGTAGCTCATCACCGTCGCCGCGGTCACCATCGCCACCATCTGGTCGAGGAAGGGGATTGAGTAGTGCTCCAGCACCGGCCGGCTCTCGGTCCCCGAGTGAAGCTCCGAGGTCGCCTCCTGGCGGCGCTTGGTGAAGCCGAGGAAGAGGGCGACCATGCCCGTGCAGAGCAGCAGGTAGGCCGAGGCGTCGGCGTCGACCGCGACGGCGCCCGCCAGCACGCGGAGCACGAACAGCCCCGCGATCGTCATCACGTCGAGGATCACCTCGTGCTTGAGCACGTAGGAGTAGAGCGTCGTGCCGATGCCGTAGGCGAGCACGAGCCCGCCGACCGCCGGGCCCTCGAGCGCGGTGGCGCCGGCCAGGCCGACCACGGTGAGGCCGATCGCGAGCGCGATCGCGGTGGAGATGCTGAGCTCGCCCGCGGCGATCGGCCGGAAGCGCTTCTTCGGGTGCTGGCGGTCCTCCTCGACGTCGTGGGCGTCGTTGATCAGGTAGCCGGCCGAGGCGACCGCGCAGAAGGCGAGGAAGGTGACGGTCGCGGCCACGACCGCGTTGACCTCGTCGAACTGGCCCGAGAACAGCAGCCCCGCGAACACGAGCAGGTTCTTGACCCACTCCTGCGGGCGCATGGCCACGATCACGGCGCGCACTGGCCCGCGGCGGGGCTTCTGGGACGCGGTGGGAGCCGTCGGCTCCTCGCTCACCCGGGGGGTCTGCTCGAGAGTCGTGCCCTCCATAAGGGAGGCAAGGTTAGGGGGCGGGCCGACTCAGTCGCGCAGCGGATCGATCAGGACGCCGGGGTTCAGAACGCCCCTCGGATCGAGCTCTGACTTGGCGGCGCGCAGCGCCGCCGCAAACGCGTCGGGCCGCTGGCGGTCATACCAGGGACGGTGGTCACGGCCGACGGCGTGGTGATGGGTGATGGTGCCGCCGCAATCGATCACGGCGTCCGAGACAGCGGCCTTGATCTCGTCCCACTGGGCCACCTCGGAGCCGCGGCGCGCCTTGGCGAGCACGGTGTAGTAGGGCGCCGGCCCGTCCGGATAGACGTGCGTGAAGCGGCAGCCGATCCGCGGCGCCCCGGGCCCCTCGGCCGGGCCCCCGCACGCTGAGGCAACCGCCTTGCGGGCGGCCTCCATCACCTCGGCGTGGAAGTCGGCGAAGCGGTCCCAGGTGATCGCGGTCTCGAAGGTGTCCGAGAGGATCCCGCAGGCGACCAGCGAGTCGCGCAGGTAAGGAGCGTGCAGAAAGGCCTGACGCCAGGCGCCGACGGAGTCGGAATCGTCTCGCGCGCGCTCGGCGTCCTCGGGGCCTCGGGAGCGGACCTCGCCGGGCTGGCCGCCGTGCTCGCGGGCGAGGTCCAGCGCCAGGCGCATCGACTCGTCCACCGGGTGATGCGCCGACTCGAAGCCCAGCACCAGCAGCGCCTTTCCGGGCGGCCCGGCAGCCGTGACCGCGGATTCCTCGGGGTCGAGCAGCCGGCAGTTGCTGGGGTGCAACCCGGACTGCGACAGCTCCCGCACCGCTTCGGCGCCCGCCGCGAAGTCCTCGAACGCCACCCCGCAGGACGCTTTCCAGCGCGGGCGCTCCTGCACCCGCACCCAGGCGTCCGCGATGACGCCGAGGATCCCTTCGGAGCCCAGCAGCAGGCGGTCGGGGCTGGGCCCGGCGCCCGAGCCGGGCAGGCGGCGGCTCTCCCACTCGCGCTCGCCCGCCGGCGTCAGCGCCCGCACGGACTCGACGAGGTCGTCGATGTGGGTGTAGAGCGTCGCGAAGTGCCCTCCCGCCCGGGTCGCGATCCAGCCGCCGAGGGTCGAGTACTCGAAGGACTGGGGAAAGTGCCGCAGGGTCAGCCCGTGCTCGCGCAGCTGGTCCTCCAAGACCGGGCCGGTCGCCCCCGCCTGAATCCGCGCCGCGCGCGAGACCGCGTCGACCTCCAGCACGCGGTCCATCCGCCGCAGGTCGATGCTGACCACGCCCGAGTACTCCCCGGCGATCCGCGGCTCCACGCCGCCGACGACGCTGGTGCCGCCGCCGAACGGGATCGCCGCGGCGCGGGCCTCGTCGGCGAACGAGAGGACGAGGTCGAGGTCCTCGGCGGACTCCGGATGGGCGACCAGGTCGGGCGGATTCGGGAACTCGCCCCGGAACCCGCGGACGACGTCGCGGTATGCCTTGCCGAGCGCGTGCGCGACGCGGTCATACCGGGTGGCCGAAAAAAGCCCCTCGAGCTCCGAGGGTGCCTGCAGCCGCGGCTCAGGCAGCTCGACCCGGTCCAGCGGCACGGGCTCCTCGATCCGGTCCACCTCGAAGCCGAGCCGCTCACCGATCGCCTTGGCCGTCGCCTCCAGCGCGGCGCGGTCGGGATGCTGGTCCTCGTAGCCCCAGCCCCAGTGCTTCAGGCGTCGCGTGGCGGCTTCCACGCGCCGACCCTACCGGGCGGGGCTTGCGCCGCCCGCGTTGGCAGCAGAGCCAGCGCCCGCCTGCGGCGCGCGAGGTCTACCAGTGCACCCCGCGCATCAGGTAGGCGAAGGCGACGCCCTCGGTCGAGAGCTCCTCGTCCTTGGCGGGCTTGGCGCCGTCCTTCTTCTTCTTGTCCTCGCCCTTGGCTGCGGTCGACTCCGGGAACAGCTTGTAGGCGGTGTTGAGGAGGGCGTCCGAGGCCTTGGGGGCGACGTTGTAGAGGAGCTCGCCGAAGTTGCCCAGGCGCGTCGCCACCTTCTTCGGCTTGCGGATCATCGCGTCGCAGATCATGTCCGCCGCCTCCTCGGGGGTGATCGTCGGGAAGGCGTCGTACATCTTGGTCGGGGCGATCATCGGCGTCCGCACCAGCGGCATGTGGATGGTGGTGATGCTGACGTTGTCGTCGACCATCTCGCTGGCCGCACAGCGCGACCAGGCGTCCAGGGCCGCCTTGCTGGCGACGTAGGCCGAGAAGCGCGGGGTGTTGGTCTGCACGCCGATCGAGCTGACGTTGATGATGTGGCCGCCCTTCTTGCCGCCCTTCTTGCCCGGCGCGCGCTTGCGCATCGCCGGCAGCAGGCTCAGGATCAGCCGCAGCGAGCCGAAGTAGTTGAGTTGCATCGTGCGCTCGAAGTCGTGGAAGCGGTCGTATGAGAGCGCGATCGACCGGCGGATCGAGCGGCCGGCGTTGTTGACGAGGATGTCCACCTTGCCGTGCTCGGCCAGCACCTCGGTGGCCATGCGCTCGACGTCCGCGGTGTCGGAGAGATCGGCGCGGTGGATGTGGGCCTCGCCGCCTGCCTCCTCTATCTCGTTCTTGGTCTCCTCCAGCTTCTCGGGCGTGCGCGCCACCAGCAGGACCTTGGCCCCGGCCTCGGCGGTCTTGATCGCCGCGGCCCTGCCGATTCCCGAGGAGGCGCCGGTGATCATCACCGTCTTGCCCCCGATCGCGCCCGAGAGCGAGCGGTCCTTGAACAGGTCGGGGTCGAGGTTTCGCTCCCAGTAGTCCCAGAGGCGATCGGCGTAGCTGGGCAGCGGCGGCACCGAGATGCCCGTCCCCTCAAGCGCCTTCTGTGTGTTCGTCGAGTCGAACGAAGTCGGGTAGTTGATGTAGACCAGCACCTCGCGCGGGATCCCCAGATCCGCCAGCACCTGGTCGGAGATCCGCTTCACGGGGGGCAGCATCTGGACGCCCGAGCGCACCTGCTTGGGGATGAAGTCGAGCATCTTCGAGTCGATCCGCATCGCCGCCTCGGGTGCGTGGGCGGCCCTCGCGAACAGGTTGATGATCTGGCCCGCGCTCATCGGATTCGGGTCGGTCAGGTGGAAGACCTTGCCGTCGAGCCCGTCCTCATGAGCGATGTGGTCCATCGCTTTGGCGATGAAGTCCACCGGGACGATGTTGATCTCCTGGCCCTCGATGCCGATCCCGGGGACCCAGGGCGGCAGCATGTTTCGCGCGCGCTGCAACAGCTTGAAGAAGTAGTAGGGCCCGTCCACCTTGTCCATCTCGCCGGTCTCGGAGTGGCCGACGACGATCCCGGGCCGGTAGATCCGGTAGGGGATCTGGGCCTCGTCGCGCACCACGGCCTCGGACTCGTGCTTGGTCTGGAAGTAGGGGTGGTTCTCGACGTCGTGCGCCTCCTCGAACATGTCCTCGGTGAAGGTGCCCTTGTAGAGCCCGGCCGCCGCGATCGAGCTGACCATGTGGAAGCGCTTGGCATCGAGCGCCTCGGCCAGCGCCAGCGCCTCGCGCGTGCCCTCGACGTTGGCGACGCGCTGGGACTCGGCGTCGGCGGTCATGTCGTAGATCGCCGCCAGGTGGAAGAACTCGTCGATCTCGCCCTTCAGCTCGGAGATCTCGTCCTCGCAGCCGAGCTTGGGCTGGGAGAGGTCGCCGATCACCGGCACGATGCGGTCGTCGTCGGCTCCCCAGCGCGCCCGCAGCTCCTCCAGCCGTCCGCGGGATCCCTCGCGCACCAGCACGTAGATGGTCCCCTCGCGCTCGAGCAGCTGCTCGATCAGGTTGCGGCCGATGAAGCCGGTCCCACCGGTGACGAAGTAGCTCATCTCCACCTCTCCTCGACGCGGGTCACGTACGGACGCAGGCGGAATCTACACTTTGTTCAGTGGCTCTCCACCTCGACCCGCACTCCCAGCCGGACCCCGAGCGCGAGCACGAGCTGCGCTCCAGCGGCGCCCGGATCGAGCTGCGCCCGGCAAACCGGGTCGCCACGCTCGCGGTCCGCTCGCTCGCCTGTCCGTCCTGCGGGGTGCCCGTGACGGTCCCGGCGCCCGTCGGCTGGCGCGAGCCGATCGCCTGCGCCTTCTGCGAGGCCGAGGCGCCGACCCGCGATTACGTGCGCGAACACGGCTGGCCCCGCGTCGACCTGATCGCCCGGCTCGGCTGACCTTGCCCAGCCCCCCATGCCCAACCTCATAGAGTTGTAGGCACCGCATGGCGACAAAGTCCACGGTCCAGCTGCTTATGCCCGAGATGGGCGAGTCGGTCACCGAGGGGACGGTGCTGGAGTGGCTCGTCGCCGAGGGGGACGCCGTCGAGGAGGGGCAGAACATGGTCGAGGTCTCGACCGACAAGGTCGATGCCGAGGTCCCCGCGCCCTCCTCGGGCACCGTCGCCAAGATCCTCGTTCAGCCGGACGAGACGATCGAGGTCGGCAAGCCGCTGGCCGAGATCGACCCCAATGGCGCTGCGGCGGCGGACGCGGGCACCGCTTCGGATGCTGATTCGGCGACCAACGGAGCGCCCTCCGAGAGCCGCGAGGCGCCTGCATACGCATCCTCACCGGCACCCACGCCCCCCGCGACCGACGCCGAGGCGCCGGCGGCCGAGGCTGAGGCGCCAAGCGGCGAGACGGTCCAGATCGTGATGCCCGAGATGGGCGAGTCCGTCACCGAGGGCACCGTGCTCGAGTGGCACGTCGCGGAGGGCGGACACTGTCGCGGAGGGGGACACCGTCGTCGAGGTTTCCACCGACAAGGTCGACGCGGAGGTTCCCGCGCCCGGCCAACGG
Organism: uncultured Solirubrobacterales bacterium; assembly: GCA_963813725.1. Classification (GTDB taxonomy): domain Bacteria; phylum Actinomycetota; class Thermoleophilia; order Solirubrobacterales; family 70-9; genus VGBV01. The sequence continues at coordinate 19,384 of CAWFAI010000004.1, read as the reverse complement.
GACGATCACGAAGATCATGGTCGGCCCCGACGAGACGATCGAGGTCGGCCAGCCCCTGGGCGAGATGGCTGAGGGGGCCGCGGGGGGCCGCGGAGCCGCGCGGGTGCGTATGCAGGCGCCTCGCCGCCCGCGGAGACCGACCGGCGAGTCGCCGAATCAGCACCCGATGCGGCGCCCGCGGCCCCCTCAGCCGCCGCCGGTGACGACGATGCGAGGGCGACCCCGGTCGCGAAGCGGATCGCGGCGGCCAACGGGGTCAGCCTGGGTTCTATCGAGGGATCGGGGGCCGGTGGCAAGGTGACCAAGGCCGACGTGCTGGCCGCGAGCGGCGACGGCGAGGGCCCCGGTCCCGCCCCGGCGGCGCTGGAGGGCGAGGCGAAGGCGTTGCGGGGGCCGGCGGCGATGCTGGCCAAGGCGATGGAGGAGAGCCGCGGCATCCCCACCGCGACCTCGTTCCGCACCCTCGCCGTGGACACGCTCGACGCCAAGCGCAAGGCGCTGAACGGGGTGCTGAAGGAGCGCGGGATGAAGGTCAGCTTCACGCACCTGATCGCCTGGGCCATCGTCAAGGCGGCTCAGGAATTCCCGGTCATGGCTCGCCACTACGAGGAGATCGAGGGCAAGCCCAACGTCGTCGAGCCCGGGGCCATCAACCTGGGGATCGCCGTGGACGTCGAGCGCAAGGGCCAGCGCAGCCTGATGGTCCCCTGCATCAAGGGCGCGGACTCCCTCGACTTCGCGGGCTTCCACGCCTACTACGAGGAGCTGATCACCAAGACCCGCGAGAACAAGCTGACCGCCGACGACTTCCAGGGGACGAACATCAGCCTCACCAATCCGGGCGGCATCGGCACCGTCGCCTCGGTCCCGCGCCTGATGAGCGGCCAGGGGACGATCATCGCCTGCGGCTCGCTGGCCTACCCGGTCGAGTGGGCGCACGCGCCGGCCGACAAGGTCAAGGCGCTCGGGGTGAGCAAGGTGATGACCACCACCTCGACCTACGACCACCGGGTCATCCAGGGCGCGGAGTCCGGCTCGTTCCTGCGCCGGATCGAGGAGCTGCTGCAGGGAGAGGACGAGTTCTACGAGTCCGTCGCACGCGACCTCGAGGTCGACGAGACGGCGCTGACCAAGGCGCACGCGGCGGCGGCGTCAGCGGCGCCGCTCGCGACCGCCGCGGCCGCCGGCGCGCCCGCTGGGGCAAAGGCCGACACCGAGCTGCTGCAGGCGGTGCAGGCGGGCACCTCGCTGCTGAAGGCCTACCGCACCCACGGGCACCTCGCGGCCGACCTCGATCCGCTCGGCTCCGAGCCCAAGGGTGACCCCGCGATCCAGCCCGAGAACCTCAACCTGACCCCCGAGCTGATGGCACAGATCCCCGCCGAGATCCTGCGCATCGGCGTCGAGGGCGAGACGCTGCTCGATGCCCTGCCCCGGATGCGAGAGGCCTACTGCGGCAAGGTGGCGTACCAGATCGAGCACCTCTCCAGCCACCAGCAGCGCATGTGGCTGCGGGAGATGATCGAGACCGGCTGGCACCGCAAGCCGCTGGAGCCCGAGGAGAAGCACGCGCTGCTCGACCGCCTGATCGACGTGTTCGGCTTCGAGCGATACGTCGAGAAGGCCTACCTGGGCCAGAAGATGTTCTCGATCGAGGGCCTGGACGCGGTCGTGCCGATGCTGGACGAGGTGTTCGAGATGGCCCACTCGGAGGGGGCGAAGGAGGTCGTGATCGGGATGGCCCACCGCGGCCGGCTCAGCGTGCTGGCCCACAACCTGGGGCGCCCGCCCGCCTCGCTGCTGGCCGAGTTCGAGGGGGCCAAGGCGATCGAAGCCGTCAAGGCCGTGGCCGCGATCCCGACCGGGGGGACGGGCGACGTCAAGTATCACTACGGCCACCGGGGGGCGTTCAAGACCAAGGACGGCGAGGAGATCGGCGTCCGCCTGTACCCGAACCCCAGCCACCTCGAATTCGTCGATCCGGTCGTGACCGGCGCCGCCAGGGCGGCGCAGACGACCCTCGACGGGGCGAGGCTGGACCACGACCCGGCCTGCGCCGTGCCGGTGCTGCTGCACGGCGACGCTGCCTTCCCCGCCCAGGGCGTGGTCGCCGAGACGCTCAACCTGCAGTCGCTGGCCGGCTACGCGACGGGGGGCACGATCCACCTCATCCAGAACAACCAGATCGGCTTCACGACCGAGCCCCAGGAGGGCCGCTCCACCCCGTACGCGGCCGACATGGCAAAGGGCTTCAACGTGCCGATCGTCCACGTCAACGCTGACGCTCCCGAGGCGTGCGTGGCGGCGATCCGCCTGGCGATGGCCTATCGCGAGCGCTGGGGCCGCGACGTCGTCATCGACCTGATCGGCTATCGCCGGTTCGGCCACAACGAGACCGACGAGCCCGCCTACACCCAGCCGCTGATGGCGGCCAAGATCAAGGACCACAAGCCCGTCGCCGAGCTCTACGCCGAGTCGCTGGTGGCCGACGGCATCGCCACCAGCGATGAGGTCGAGACCCGCAAGGAGGAGCGCCAGCAGGCCCTGAAGCGGACCCACGAGGAGCTGCGCTCGAAGATCGAGGCCGGCGAGTTCGAGGACCCGACCGCCACCGGCACCGGCGAGCTCGACCGCACCCGCAGCCCCAAGGTCGAGACCGCCGTGGACGAGGAGCCGCTGAAGAAGCTGAACGAGGAGCTGATCCGGGTCCCCGACAGCTTCACGATCCACCGCAAGCTCCGGAAGCCGCTGGAGAAGCGCATCGAGGCCTTGGAGAGCGGCGGCATCGAGTTCGGGCACGCGGAGTCCCTCGCCCTCGGCTCGCTGCTGACCGAGGGTGTCCACATCCGCTTCACCGGCCAGGACACCGAGCGCGGCACTTTCAGCCACCGCCACCTGGTCCTGCACGACGAGAAGACCGGCCTGCGCTACGCCCCGATCCAGAACCTGCCCGACGCCAAGGCTCCGATGGAGCTCCACAACAGCCCGCTCTCGGAGGCCGCGTGCCTGGGCTTCGAGTACGGCTACTCGGCGGCCTCGCCCGACAGCCTGGTGCTGTGGGAGGCGCAGTTCGGCGACTTCGGCAACTCCGCGCAGGTGATCATCGACAGCTTCATCGTCTCGGCCGAGGCCAAGTGGGGCCAGATGACCCGGCTGACGCTGCTGCTGCCCCACGGGTATGAGGGCGCAGGCCCCGAGCACTCGAGCGCGCGCATCGAGCGCTTCATCCAGCTCGCCGCCGAGGGCAACATCCGCATCGCCAATCCCACCACCGCGGCGCAGTACTTCCACCTGCTGCGCCGCCAGGCCCACATCGCCAAGGCGCGGCCTTTGGTCGTGTTCACGCCGAAGGGGCTGCTGCGACTGCCCCGCGCCACCTCGAGCCCCGAGGACCTGACCTCGGGCTCGTTCAAGTTCGTGCTCGACGACCCGCGCCGGGCCGACGGCAAGGCCGCGGTCGAGCGGCTGGTGCTGTGCAGCGGCAAGATCTTCTACGACATCGATTCGGCGCCGAAGCGCGAGGGGACCGAGGACGTCGCCGTCGCCCGGGTCGAGCTGCTCTACCCCTTCGCCAAGGAACAGCTGACCGAGGTGATCGAGACCTATCCGAACCTGAAGGAGATCGTCTGGACCCAGGAGGAGCCCCGGAACATGGGCGCCTGGTCGGTGATGCAGCGCCGCATGCCGGAGCTGCTGCCCGAGGGCGTCGAACTGGGCTACGTCGGCCGTCCGCCGCGCGCCAGCCCCGGCGAGGGCTACGCGGTCGCCCACACCAAGGAGCAGGAGCGGATCGTCCTCACCTGCCTGATGGGCAAGGCCGACCCCGCCTAGGGGCCGCAAGAGCGCCGGCCTTGGAGCGGAGGGCGAAGCCCGTAGCGACTGGTGAGGGGCGCTCGCCGGCGGCCCCGCCTGATGGCGAAGCCGTCCTGCGCAAGCCCGTGCCGGGGCGGCTGTTCGCCGTCTGCAAGGTCGCCTCGTGGGTGGAGCTCGGACTGTTCGCGGCGCTGCTCTTCTTCTGGCTGGCGCCGGGCTACGAGCACCAGACCTTCATCTTCGGCCTCGCCCACGGGGTCGGCTACATCGCCCTCTGCCTGCTCATCTGCGCGGCGATCGTCCGCCGTGAGGCGCCCTGGCCGTTGCTGGCGGCGACCCTGACGCCGGCCGGCCCGGTGGGGAGCGTGATCGGGATCGAGCTGATCGAGCGCCGCGGCTGGGGGGTCGAGTCGCCCTCGTCCCCTCCGGGTATTGACACCGCGGACCCAAAGAGTGGATAATCACCCCGCGGGGAGAAACACAGAACTCAAAAGGCTCGACCCCGGGCCAGTCCCGCCTCCGGGGTCGATCGCGTCGGAAATCCCTCCCTGGCTACCGACGCGCAGGCGTGGCGCGGGCCGCGTGGACCCCCTGCCTCCCGCGGCCCCGCCACGCCATTACTTCACCTGACGCCGGCCACCAGGGGGAGCCGGAGACGAGGCTCGTCAGCGCCCAAAGCGCCACCGGCTTCAGGTAACGCCCGTTCGCGCTCGCAGGTCGCGCAGCACGCGGTGCAGGATGCCGCCGTTCTGGAAGTAGGAGACCTCGTTGGGGGTGTCGATGCGGACGGTGGCCTCGAAGCTGACCGGGTCGGCTCCCTCGCGGGTCGCTGTCACCTCCACCGTCTTCGCCTCGCCGTTCTGGAGGTCGCCGACGTCGAAGCTCTCCTCGCCGGTCAGCCCCAGCGAGTCGATCGTCTCGCCGCCGGGGAACTGCAGCGGCAGCACGCCCATCCCGATCAGGTTGGAGCGGTGGATGCGCTCGAAGCTCTCGGCGATCACCGCGCGGACGCCCAGCAGCGCCGTGCCCTTGGCCGCCCAGTCGCGCGAGGAGCCGGAGCCGTATTCCTTGCCCGCCAGCACCACCAGCGGGACCCCCTCCTCCGCGTAGCCCATCGCGGCCTCATAGATGGTGGTCTCGGACGGGTCGGCCTCGCTGTCCTGCGGAAACTTCGTTGTGAATCCGCCTTCCCTCTCGGCCAGGCGATTGCGCAGCCGCACGTTGGCGAACGTGCCTCGGATCATCACCTCGTGATTGCCGCGCCGCGAGCCGTATGAGTTGAAGTCGCGCACCTCCACCCCCTGCTCGATCAGCCAGCTGCCGGCGGGGCTGTCCTTCTTGATCGCCCCCGCGGGCGAGATGTGGTCGGTCGTCACCGAGTCGCCCAGCACCGCCAGCACGCGGGCGCCCTGAATGGGCTTGACGGGCTCGGGCTCGGGCTTCATTCCCTCGAAGAAGCTCGGGCGGCGCACGTAGGTCGAGTCGGGCCAGGTGTAGCGGTCCCCCTCGGGGACCTCGATCGCCTTCCAGCGCTTGTCACCCGTGAAGACGTCGGCGTAGCTCTTGGTGAACATGTCGGCGCGGACCGCCTGCCCGACCGCGTCGGCGATCTCGGCCGCGCTGGGCCAGATGTCGCTCAGGTACACCGGCTCATCGTCGGCGTCGCGCCCGAGCGGCTCGGATGCCAGGTCGATGTCCATGCGCCCGGCGAGGGCGTAGGCGACCACCAGGGGCGGCGATGCCAGGTAGTTGGCGCGCGTATCGGGGTTGATGCGGCCCTCGAAGTTGCGGTTACCCGAGAGCACCGAGCAGACCACCAGTTCCTTCTCGTTCACCGCCTTCGAGATCTCCTCGGGCAGCGGCCCCGAGTTCCCGATGCAGGTTGTGCAGCCGTAGCCGACCAGGTTGAACTGGAGCTCGTTCAGGTACTTGTCCAGGCCGGACTTCTTGAGATAGTCGGTGACGACCGTCGATCCCGGCGCCAGCGAGGTCTTGACCCACGGCTGCCTGCGCAGGCCCTTCTCGACTGCCTTCTTCGCCACCAGCCCGGCGCCGAGCATCACCGAGGGGTTGGAGGTGTTGGTGCAGCTGGTGATCGCGGCGATCACGACCTTGCCGTGGTCGAGCTCGACCGTTTCGCCGCTCTCGAGCTGGACGCTGACGGCGTCGCTGGTCGCCGGGTGCTCGGCCACCGCGGTCTGACCCTCGCGTCTGGGCTTTCCCCCGTCCCCGTCGTGGTCCTCGCCAGGGGGGTCCGAGGCAGGGAAGGAGTCGGCGTTCGCCTCGTCGACCATGTTCCCCAGCTGCTCGCCGGCCTCCGGGTCCCACTCGTTCATCGCCTCGATGAAGGCGGGCTTGGCGTTGGCGACGGGGATTCGGTCCTGAGGGCGTTTGGGGCCGGCGATGCTCGGCTCGACGTCGCCCAGGTCCAGCTCCAGCACGTCGGTGTAAGTCGCCTCTTCGGAGCCCGTCTCGCGGAACATCATCTGCTCGCGCGCATAGGCGTCGACGAGCTCGATCTGCTCGGTCGGCCGCCCCGTGAACTCCAGGTAGCGCAGCGTCTCGGCGTCGATCGGGAAGATCGCGCAGGTCGAGCCGAACTCGGGCGACATGTTCCCGATCGTCGCGCGGTCGGCCAGCGGCAGGTTGTCGAGCCCGTCACCGAAGAACTCGACGAACTTCGACACTACGCCGCGCTCGCGCAGCATCTCGGTCACCGTCAGCACCAGGTCGGTCGCGGTCGAGCCCTCCGGCAGCTCGCCGCCGAGCTTGAAGCCGATCACCTGCGGCAGCAGCATCGAGATCGGCTGCCCCAGCATCGCCGCCTCGGCCTCGATCCCGCCCACGCCCCAGCCCAGCACGCCGAGGCCGTTGATCATGGTCGTGTGGGAGTCGGTGCCGACCAGGGTGTCGGGATACGCCTGCGTCCCGCCGTCGGTCTCGCGGGTCCAGACGCATTTCCCCAGGTACTCGAGGTTGACCTGATGGCAGATGCCGGTCGCCGGCGGCACCACGCGGAAGTTGTCGAAGGCCTCCTGGCCCCAGCGCAAGAAGGCGTAGCGCTCGCCGTTGCGCTCGTAGTCGCGCTCCTCGTTGATCGCGAACGCCTTGGCGTTTCCGAACGCGTCCACCTGGACCGAGTGGTCGATGACCAGGTCCACGTCCACGAGCGGGTTGATCGCCGCGGGGTCGCCCCCCAGCTCCTCCATCGCGTCCCTCATCGCGGCCAGGTCGACCACCGCCGGGACGCCGGTGAAGTCCTGCATCAGCACCCGGGCGGGCTGGAAGGGGATCTCGACCGAGGGCTCGGCCTTGGCGTCCCAGCTGGCGATCGCCTCGACGTCATCGGATGAGACCGACTGCCCGTCCTCCAGGCGCAGCGCGTTCTCCAGCAGCACCTTCAGCGAGTAGGGAAGCCGCGCGACGTCGAACTTCGACTGCAACGAGTCGAGCCGGTTGACCTCGTATTCGCGCCCGGAGACCTCCAGGGCCGCGCGGGCGCCGAAGCTGTCCTTCGCGCTCACACTCCCAGTATTACCCAGGCGCGGCGCCGCTACCTACGGCAGCAGCAGTACCCGCTTGGCCTTGACCGTCCCGCTCTGCTCCGTGGTCGTCAGGTTGACCCTGACCTTGGCCCTGTTGCGGCCGCGCAGCGCCTTGCGCCCGGCCTTGGTCAGCTTCAGCTTGGCCTTGGCCTTCTTGCCGTTCTTGACCTTGACCTTGCCGCGCGCCAGCACCTTGCCCTTCTTCTTGGCCGACTGAGCCCGCGCCGCGCGGCGAGGACCTCGACCGTCGCGTGGCAGAGCGCCCAGTTGTCGGGCGAGTCGACCGTCGCGCCGCCCTTGCCGATCCTCAGCTTGCCCTTGCCCAGACGGGCGTTGTTGCGGGGCAGCGCCGCGAAGTCCTTGGCGAGGGCGTAGCCCGAGGGGACGACCTTGGGAGCTGGCGCCTTCACGTACCCGTCGAGCGCGCCGACCTTGTTCAGCACCGGCAGCCGCAGCTCGAGGTTGCTGACCGTGATCGGCCCCTGGCCGTTGGCCTGGCGCATGTAGGTGGACAGGATCGAGCCGCCCGAATCACGGGGGAGCAGCTCCAGCTTGGGCACGTGGCCCTTGGCGAACTCCCAGCCGTTTGGATGGAGCTGGAAGACCTGGCGGCCCGTACCAACTGCGGGACGCAGCGTGCCGCGGTTGACCAGCGTCTCGGTGCCGTCGGGCGCGACGTCGAACAGCCGCGCGGCCAGCTCGGAGTTGGCGGTCGGCGAGCTGATGTCGGCGATCACGGTCGCGGCGCCCATCATCGTGAAGGCGGACTTGGCGGCCGGCAGCCGGTAGTTGGCGACGCCCGTCTGGTCGGCGCCCGCGGCCGTGCGGCACGGGTTGCCGCCGGCGTTGACGGGATCGAAGGTCGTCCCGATCGCCGTGCTGCCCCACCCCGGGGTAAGGGTCTGCGCGGGCTTGCTGGTGTAGCGGACCTCGCCCGGTGCCAGCTCCGCCCAGTTGTCAGCGCCGACCGGCCCGCCGGAGGCGGCCGAGGCGGGGCAGACGAGGGTCTGCGCCTCGACGCCCTGGAAGGGGGTCGCTCCCGCGCCCTTGACGTAGAAGTCCAACCACGCGTCCTCACGCGAGCGCAGCAGGCCGGCGTCGGCCGGGCGGTTCTGAGCGCGCTGGTGGCCGAAGTTGCCGAAGAACAGCGCCAGCGGCGTTCCCGGATGGGTGTCGCGGGTGCGGTGGTAGTAGCGCAGCGCCTCGTCGGCGGGGAAGAGGTCGTCGGTGTAGCCGCTTGAGATCAGCATCGGCGCGGGGGGCTGGGAGTCGTCGATGTAGTAGGAGGAGTGGTGGGTGGTGAGCTCTTCGACGACGTCGGCGACCAGCGGGTCGCCGTCGTAGGGCTCGCCCGCGCGCAGCCGGTTGATCCAGCCCTCCAGGTCGGCGTCGGGGTCATACCCGAGCGGCGCGTAGTCGCCCGTGACCGAGCCGCTCGCGTACAGGCCCTCGACCAGCGAGTTCTTCATCACGCCGAAGCGGCCCTGGTAGGGCGCGTCGCTGACGTAGTCGAGGGTGCCGCCGTTGGGCACCAGCGAGTAGACGAGGTCGGTCCAGGGGATGTTCGGCGTCGCCGCCGCGATCCTCATCGCGTCGCCGTCGCCGGGGCTGGTCCAGGGGACCAGGGTCCCGTTGGGAAGCATCGTCCGGTCCTTCAGCGCGCCCAGCGACATGGACATGCCGCCGCCGTAGGAGCCGCCGACCGAGCCGATCCGCTGCGGGTCGATCAGCTCCTCGTCGGCCAGGCGCCCCGCGAAGTACTGAGCGTCGCGGACCTCGTAGCGGGTGTCGAGAAGGCGGATGTAGCCGTCGGTGCAGTCCCCGGGCAGCGTGTCGGTCACGGAGTCGTCGCGGGCCTGCTGCGTGCCGCAGGACTGGTGGAAGCCGCGGTCGGTCATGCTGAAGACCGCGTAGCCGCGGTCGAGGAAGCGTTCGAAGCTGCTGAAGCTGAGCTTGCTGCCGCCGTAGCCGTGGAAGCTCATGATCAGCGGGTAGTTGCCGTCGGGCCCCCCGTCATCGGCGGGGAAGGCGACGTTGACGTCGATCGGCAGCCCGTCCCAGGTCTCGGCGGTGCTGCGCGGGGTGGTGTTGCCGCAGATGCGGTCGTTGTCAGCCTGCAGCGTGCAGGTGACCGTCCCCCCGAACACGTCGTCGATCGCCGCCTCGGCGCCCGGCGCCATCCAGAGCGCGCCCAGCGCAACCGCCGCAACTACGAGCTTCCGCATCCCACTCTCCGTTCCCTTCGAGTCCTTGCCCTTTGCCCCTGTGGCCCTCCTGGCCAGCGAGCCAGGATACACGCCTCCCGGCGCGGGGCTAGCGCTTTTCGGACTGCCCCGCGGCGAGCTCGTCGGCGATCTGGTCGGCCCCGCCGCTGCGCTGGATCCGCGAGGCGACGCCCGGGTGGCGGTAGCCGATCTCGCTGACGAAGCGCTGCCGGCGCGGGGCCACGGTGATCTCCAACTTGTCCTTGCGGATCGCCCTGACCACCGCCTGGCCCACCTTCTTAGGCGTGGTGGTGCCGAGGCCCGGCGGCTCCCTGGACCCGGCGTCGTGGAACATTCCCGCCTCGCGCACGAAGCCCGGCGAGACCAGCGAGACGCCGGCGCCGTAGGGGTGCAGGTCCTCGCGCAGCCCGAAGGCGAAGCCGCGCAGGCCGAACTTGGTGGCGTTGTAGATCGAGGAGCGCGGCGAGCCGACCTTGCCGGCCAGCGACGAGATGAAGACGATGTGGCCCGAGCGCTTCTTGGCGAAGTGCGGCTCGAGCTCGCGGGCCATCATGATCGGCGCCTCGAGGTTGACGCGCAGCGCGCGGGCCACCTCTTCGCTGGTGAAGGAGTCCAGGCGACCCGTGCCGGGCAGGGCCGCGTTGGCCACCAGCACGTCCAAGTCGCCGGCGTCGCGGACCAGCCTCGAGGCGGCTTCGTCGGTGGCCAGATCGGCCACGATCACCGTGTGGCGGTCCGCCCCGCCGGGGAGCGAGCGGGCCAACTCCTGCAGCTCCTCGCGGCGGCGCGAGCTCAGCACCAGCTCCGCCCCCTTCGCGGCCAGCTCGGTGGCGATCGCGTTGCCGAGACCGCCGGTGGCGCCGCTCAGAAGCACGCGCTTGCCGTCAAGCTCCATGGCGGCGGAACCTACACGCTCCGGGCCCGAACGACTGCTGCAAATGGTCATTCACCTCTGTTAGGGTGCCGCGCGTTACGCCGAATCCCGTCCAGACCAGAAGTTGAGAGACGGGAGCGGGGGAACCGAGTTTTGGGGCGAACCCACACCGAGTGGGGGCGCAGGCTCCTATAGCGCCAGCCCGACAGCTAACCCCGTAGGCCCACGAAGGAGAACGGTTTGCGGACGGCACCTCACAAGCTCAGGCGCACCCAGGTGGTCACGCTGGCGCTCGCCGCCGCGCTGCTGGTCACCGCGCCGGCCGCCGCTCAGACGGGAGGCGCCGCGGCGCCGCCCGAGGCCGCGCCGCCGCCCCAGACCGTCCCGGGCTCGGTCGCAAAGCTGAAGAAGAACGGCAGGGCGATCGCGCCCGCCGACGCCCCCCAGCAGGTGATCGACGCCATCGCCGCGGCGAACAGGATCCGCAAGAAGCCATATATCTACGGCGGCGGGCACAAGAGCTTCACCGCCAAGGGGTATGACTGCTCAGGCGCCGTCAGCTACGTGCTGAACGCGGCCGGCCTGCTCGACAGCCCGCTTCCCTCGGGCTCGCTGATGAAGTGGGGCGAGCCCGGCAAGGGCGCCTGGATCAGCGTCTACGCCAACGGGGGGCACGCCTACGCGGTCATCGCCGGCCTGCGCTGGGACACCTCGGCCGTGAACGAGCCGATCAACAACGGCAGCGGCCCTCGCTGGCGCGCGACCAAGCGCTCGGCCAAGGGCTACACGGTCCGCCACGTCGGCGGCCTCTGAGCAGCGTCCGACGTGGGCGCGCCAGGCGTCGAGCCCGCCTGCGATGAGTAACGCGGCCCGGGTCCGGGCATAAGCCAGCGGTTACTGGGTGGGCGGGGGAACGTGCCCGCGCGCTGCCTCGACTCAGGCAGCAGCCACGTTTGTATGACCGGGACTCGACTTGTGGGACTGGCCCGCGCTCCGGCGCGCGCCTAGAGTCCGCCGCCGTGAGCGAGCAGCCCGGAACCGAGCATGCCCGAGCCGAGGATCGGCGTGCGGCCCTCAGGGAGGGCGTGCGGGCCGGCGTCCCGATCGCGATCGCGGTCTTCGTCGTCGCGATCTCGTTCGGCGTGCTGGCCGAGCCCGTGGTCGGGGCGGGCGCGACGATGGCGATGTCGATCTTCGTCTTCGCCGGGTCGGCCCAGTTCGCGTCCACGGCCGTTCTGGGCTCGGGGGGAAGCCTGGTCGCCGCCACGGTCGCCGCGATCCTGCTGAACCTGCGCTACGTCCCGATGGGGATCGCGCTCGCGCCCTCGCTCCGCGGCGGCCCATTGCGCCGCGCGGCGATCGGGCAGGCGATGATCGACGCGTCCTGGGCGATGGCCAGCCGCGGAGGGGGCCGCTTCGATCCCATCTTCATGATCGGGGCGACGCTCCCCGCCTATCCGGCCTGGGTGGGCGGGACCCTGGCAGGTGTCTTCGCGGGCGAGGCGATCGGCGATCCGGCCGACCTGGGTCTGGACGTGCTCTTCCCGGCGTTCTTCCTGGCCCTGCTGCTCCAGGGCGAGCTGCGCTCGGGCCGCAGGGCGATAGTCGTCGCGCTGATCGGAGGTGCCATCGGCCTGGCGCTGACCCCGGTGGCGCCCGTGGGGGTGCCCGTGATCGTCGCCAGCGCCGCCGCCCTGATCGGGCTGCTTGCCCGAGCGGCCCGCCGGCGACCGCGAGCCGGATCCCGAGATCGAAGGTGACCCCGTTGGCTGAGGGCTGGGCCCTGGTCGGGCTGCTGGTGGTGACGACGGCCGTGATCCGCGCCTCGGGGCCGGTCCTCCTGGGCGGCCGCGAGCTGCCCGAGCGCGCGGGCGCGGTGATCGCCCTGTTGGCCCCGGCGCTGCTGGCCGCCCTGGTGATGACCGAGACGTTTCGCGGATCGGGGAGCGAGCTGGTCGTCGACGAGCGCGTGCTGGGCGTGGCGGGGGCGGGGGTCGTGCTGCTGCTCCGGGGCCCGCTGCTGCTGGCGATCGCGGTGGCGATGGCGCTGACCGCGGGGGCCAGGGCGCTGGGCTGACCAGGGAGCCGCGGGCCCGTTTTGTCCAAACCCCGGCTGCCAACGTTGGCCAACCCGTCACCGCGCCCGTGCCCGCACTCGGTATAGGTTTGGCGCACGCACGCGCCCTTGTACAGGGCGGACAATCACGGGCCCGGCGGCCCGAGGGAGAAGGAGACACTCGTAGCCTCGTCCGAATCATCCCCCGCCTCAGACGCACCCGGCGCACAGAAAGCCGGCGCAGGCGAGCCGGACATCCGCCTGGTGGGCGTGGGCAAGCGGTACGGCGAGGTCGTCGCGGTGGATTCGATCGACCTGGAGGTGGAGAGCGGTGAGTTCTTCACCCTGCTGGGGCCCTCTGGGTCGGGCAAGACGACGACCCTGCGCATGATCGCGGGCTTCGAGGAGCCCGACCAGGGCCACGTCGAGCTGGCCGGAAAGAACGTGACCGGGCTTGCCCCGTATGACCGCGAGGTCAACACCGTCTTCCAGGACTACGCGCTGTTTCCCCACATGACGGTGGGCGAGAACATCGAGTACGGGATGCGGGTGACGCGTGTGGGCGGCGAGGAGCGCCGCAAGCGCAGCGCGGAGGCGCTGGACACCGTGCGCCTGAGCGGCTACCAGGACCGCAGGCCGGGCCAGCTCTCGGGCGGCCAGCAGCAGCGCGTGGCGCTGGCGCGCGCGATCGTCAACCGCCCGCGCGTGCTGTTGCTTGACGAGCCCCTGGGGGCGCTCGACCTGAAGCTGCGCGAGCAGATGCAGGTGGAGCTGAAGTCCATCCAGCAGGAGGTCGGGATCACCTTCGTCTACGTCACCCACGACCAGGAGGAGGCGCTGACGATGTCCGACCGGATCGCGGTCTTCAACGAGGGCCGGGTCGAGCAGGTGGCCGAGCCGACCGCGATCTACGAGCAGCCCGGCAATGAGTTCGTGGCCGGGTTCGTCGGGGTCTCGAACCTGCTGGAGCGCGACGGCAAGCGCTTCACGATCCGGCCCGAGAAGGTCCAGTTCCTGAACGGCAGCGCACCGGAGGGCCTGCACGTCGAGGAGGGAACGATCCGCGACGTGTCCTACGCGGGGATGATCACCCGCTTCCTCGTCGCGCTGGATGCGGGGGGAGAGCTTCAAGTGGTCCGCCAGAACCTGGAGACCTCATCCGAGGACGTCCGGGACGAGAGCGGCCGGAAAGTGAAAATCGGATGGCGCCCGGAGCACACGGTCGCTGTCTCGGGAGAGGAGGAATCAAATTGAGTCGATTCAGAACTCATCCCGCGTGGGCGCCCGCACTGATCGTCGTCGGGTTCGCCCTGTTCATGCTGGCCTTCGCCGGTTGCGGGTCCGATGACGACGATGACGGCGGCAGCGACAGTGAGGCGCTGACCGAGCTCGGCGAGCCCGAGGGCGAGCTCAACCTGGTCGCCTGGGCCGGCTACGTCGAGGACGGGTCGACCGACCCCGCCGTCGACTGGGTGACCGACTTCGAGAAGGAGACCGGCTGCCAGGTCAACGTCAAGGTCGGCAACACGTCGGACGAGATGGTGACGCTGATGCGCACCGGCGAGTACGACGGCGTTTCCGCCTCGGGTGACGCCTCCGGGCGCCTGATCGAGGGCGGCGACGTGGACCCGGTCAACACCGACCTGGTCCCGAACTACGCCGACATCTTCCCGGCGCTGAAGGACCAGCCGTGGAACACCGTGGACGGCACGAACTACGGGATCCCCCACGGACGCGGGTCCAACCTGTTGCAGTACAACACCGACGAGGTAAAGCCCGCGCCGACGTCCTGGTCGGCTGTATTCGATGAGGCCGAGCTGGCCAAGCAGAAGGGCCATGTGACGGCGTATGACAACCCGATCTACATCGCCGACGCGGCGCTGTACCTGCGCGAGCACCAGCCGGACCTCGGGATCGAGGATCCGTACGAGCTCGACCAGGAGCAGTTCGACGCCGCCATCGCTCTGCTGAAGACGCAGAACGAGTTCATCGGCGAGTACTGGTCCGACTACACGAAGCAGATCGAGGCGTTCGCCAACGGCGATTCGACCGTGGGCACGACCTGGCAGGTGATCACGAACCTGCTCCAGGCCGAGGGCGCCAAGGTCGAGAACACCCTGCCCGAGGAAGGCGCGACGGGTTGGTCAGACACATGGATGCTGAGTTCGGAGGCGAAGAACCCGAACTGCATGTACCTGTGGATGGACCACATCGTCAGCCCCGAGGCGAACGCAGCCGTGGCCGAGTACTTCGGCGAGGCCCCTGCGAACGAGAAGTCGTGTGCGCTCACGGCAGACAAGCAGCACTGCGACATATTCCATGCGAACGACGAGGAGTTCTTCGACCAGATCGAGTACTGGAAGACCCCCGTCGCTGACTGTGGCGATGACCGCGGTGAGGAGTGCAAGACCTACGACGAGTGGGTCCAGGGCTGGACGGAAGTGAAGGGCTGATCCTGACCGAGGATCGACCCAGTACCGATTCGTGGAAGCGGCCGGCCTAAGCGCTGAGCCGCAGAGGAGGTCGGCGGGCCGCAGGCTCGCCGACCTCTTCCACGGTCGCAAACGGCTTCAGGTCGGGCGCGCTGCTCGCCGGCCCGGTCGGCTGGCTGGTGGTCGCCTACCTGGGGTCGCTCGCGATCCTGTTCGCCGCCGCTTTCTGGCACCTCAACGAGCTCAGCGGCGAGATCGAGCAGGGCTTCAGCTTCGAGAACTTCGAGACGCTGACCGAGCCCGTCTACCGGGCGATCACGGCTCGGACGATCGGCGTCGCCGCGCTGGTCACGGTGACCGACGCGATCCTCGCCTTCCCGATCGCCTTCTACATGGCCAAGGTCGCGACGCCCGCGCATGCGCTCGCTGCTGGTCGTGGCGGTGCTGATGCCCCTGTGGTCGAGCTACCTGATCAAGGTCTACGCCTGGCGCACGATCCTGAGCGAGGGGGGCGCGCTCAACTGGGTTCTCAACCCGATCGGGCTGAGCGCGCCCGAGGGCGACATCTTCCGGCTCTGGCTGGTGATGTGCTATCTGTGGCTGCCGTTCATGGTGATCCCGATCTACGCCGGACTGGAGCGGATCCAGGACTCGCTGCTGAGCGCTTCGGACGACCTCGGGGCGAAGCCGTGGACGACCTTCCGGCGGGTGATCCTGCCGCTCGCCTTCCCCGCCGTGGTCGCCGGCTCGATCTTCACCTTCTCGCTGACGCTGGGCGACTTCATCGCCCCGCAGCTGGTCACCAGCACCCAGTTCATCGGCAACGTCGTCTACAACAACGTCGGCATCGCCAACAACCTGCCGCTGGCGGCCGCCTACGCCCTGGTCCCGGTGGTGGTGATGATCATCTACCTGCTGATCGCGCGGCGGCTGGGAGCGTTCGAGCACGTATGAGGCGAGCCGGCGTGAGACTCTCGGGCGGATCCCGCTGGGCGCTTCGCGCCGGCGTCGGCGTGACGCTGGCGTTCATCTACATCCCGCTGGCGATCGTCGTGCTCTACTCCTTCAACGAGTCGCGGCTGCTCGAGTGGCCGCCGCCGGGCCTGACGCTCGAGTGGTGGGGCAAGGCCATCGACAACGAGGGCGCGCGCGAGGCGCTCTGACCTCGCTCAAGGTCGGGCTGCTCGCCACGGGGCTCGCGATCCTGCTCGGGACGCTCGCCTCGCTCGCCGTCGCGCGCTTCCGCTTCTTCGGCCGCGAGACGATCTCCTTCCTGGTGATCCTGCCGATCGCGCTACCCGGGATCGTCACCGGCATGGCGCTGAACACGACCTTCACCCAGGTGCTGGGCATCGACCTCGGCCTGTTCACGATCGTCACCGCGCACGCCACCTTCTGCATCGTCGTCGTCTACAACAACGTCGTCGCGCGCCTGCGCCGCGTCTCGACCTCGTTCGAGGAGGCCTCGGCCGACCTGGGGGCCGACACCTGGCAGACCTTCCGCCACGTCACCTTCCCCAACCTCAGAACCGCGCTGGTCGCGGGAGCGCTGCTGGCCTTCGCGCTCTCCTTCGACGAGATCATCGTCACCACGTTCACCGCGGGCGCCGACCAGACCCTGCCGATCTGGATCTTCAGCAACCTCTCGCGGCCGAACCAGCTGCCGATCGTCAACGTGGTGGCCACCATCGTGATCATCCTCTCGGCGATCCCCGTCTACTTCGCGCACCGCCTGACCCAGGACGAGGCCGTGACCGGCTCGGCCGGCGGCCCGGCCCTGGCCGAGGCGACGGCGGAGCCCTAGTTAACTGAACGGCCCCTAGCGCAGTACCAGGGCAGTGGTCGGGGTGCCACCCGACCTTGACCTTGGTGCCGGGATCCCAGCGGTCGTCGCTGCTCGCCCGGTAGGTGTTCTGCTCGAGCGCGACCACGCGGGCGCCCTCACCGAGCGAGACCGTCAGCTGCGTGTTGACGCCCTGGTAGACGCGCTGCTCAATTGTGCCGTCGATGCTGACCATCCCCTGCTCGAGCTCGTCGAGGGCGATCTTCTCCGGGCGGACCGAGAGCTGCACCGTCTCCCCGAGGTCGAGGCCCTCGGGCAGCGGCGCGCTCACCTTCTGGCCGCTCGCAAGCTTCACCTTGTCCTTGCCGTCGACGACGCCCTCCATCAGGTTGGAGACGCCGATGAAGCCGGCGACGAAGGCCTCGCCCGGCTTCTCGTAGATCTCCTCGGGCTCGCCGCACTGGATCACCCTGCCCTCGTGCATGACGGCGATCCTGTCCGACATCGCCAGCGCCTCCTCCTGGTCGTGGGTGACGTAGACGAAGGTGATCCCGACCTCGCGCTGGATGTCCTTCAGCTCCACCTGCATCTGGCGGCGCAGTTTCAGGTCCAGCGCGCCCAGCGGCTCGTCCAGCAGCAGCACCGCCGGGCGGTTGACCAGCGCACGGGCGAGCGCCACGCGCTGCTGCATGCCGCCCGAGAGCTCGGCGGTGCGCGCCTGGGCGCGGTGCTCGAGGCTGACCAGATCCAGTGCCTCGGCGACGCGCCGCTCGATCTCGTCCTTTTCCACCTTCTTGCGCTTGAGGCCGAAGGCGACGTTGTCCTCGACGTTGAGGTGCTCGAACAGCGCGTAGCTCTGGAAGACGGTGTTCACGTTGCGCTCGTTTGGGGGCACGTCGTCGACCGCATCCCCCTCGAGCAGGATCTGGCCCTCGCTCGGCTGCTCGAAGCCGGCGATCATCCGCAGCGTCGTCGTCTTGCCGCAGCCCGAGGGGCCCAGCAGCGAGAAGAACTCCCCCTTCTTGATCTCGAGCGAAACGTCGTCGACCGCGGTGTGGTCACCGAAGCGCTTGCTGACGTCCTCGAGCTTGATCGCCTCCGCCATGCTCAGCCTCCTTCCTGTCCGGTCAGGACCTTGATGCCGCTCTCCCGGCGCCCGAACAGCCTCGGGATCAGGATCGCGAGCCCGATTGCGGTGATCGAGACGACCATCATCAGCGTCCCGATCGCGTTGATCGTCGGCGAGATCCCGAAGCGGATCGCCGACCAGATGCGCACCGGCAGGGGCTGCACGTCCTCGCCGGTGGTGAAGAACGAGAGCACGAAGTCGTCGAAGGAGAGCGCGAAGACCAGCAGCCCCGCGGCGACGATCGCCGGCCACAGCGCCGGCAGCAGCACCATCCGCACCGACTGCCAGCGGGTCGCCCCCAGGTCCATCGCCGCCTCCTCGGCCTCGGGGCCGATCGTCGCGAGCCTCGCCCGCACCACGATCGCCACGTAGGAGATCGAGAAGGTGATGTGGGCGAGCATCGACCGTGAAGATCGAGAGCTGCAGCCCGATCTGGGAGAAGATCAGCAGCGCCGAGATGCCGGCCACGATCTCGGGCACGACCAGCGGGACAGCATCAGGATGTTGGCGCCGCCGCTCCACTTGGCCCGCGAGCGGACCAGCCCGATCGCCAGCATCGTCCCCAGGATCATCCCCGCGATCATCGACAGCACCGCGATCTCCAGCGAGGCGAACAGCGAGTCGCGCAGGGTCGAGTCGTTCAGAACTCCTCGTACCACTGCAGCGAGAAGCCCTCGAAGTTCTGCAGCGACTTGATCGAGTTGAAGGAGAAGAGGACGACGACGAAGATCGGCGCGAACAGGAACAGGTAGGCGAAGGCGACGAACACGCGCAGGAAGCGCGGCCGGTCGAAGGCCTTGTGCTTCTTCGCCTTCGCCTTCGCCCGGCGCGCTCGCCCGCGAGCCTCGACGGTTGCGGTGCCGCCGCTCACAGCGCCGGCCTCGACTCACGCGCGGCCGACGCGCAGGTAGCCGATCATGAAGATCGACAGGAACAGCATCATGACCACGGTCAGCGCCGAGCCGAAGGGCCAGTTGTTGCCGGCGAAGAACTGGTCCTGGATCAGGTTGCCGACCATGTAGGTGTCGGGGCCGCCGAGCAGCTGCGCCGCGACGAAGTCACCGACCGCCGGCAGGAAGACCAGCACCGAGCCGGCGAGGATCCCCTGCTTGGTCTGGGGCAGGGTCACGTGCAGGAAGGTCTGGAGTTTGCTGCCGTAGAGGTCCTTGCCGGCTTCGATCACCGACGGGTCCATGCGGTCGAGCGAGGCGTAGATCGGCAGGATCATGAACACCAGGTAGCCGTAGGTGAGGCCGCCGATCACCGCCCAGGGCGTGTTGATCATCTGGATCCCGGTCTGGGTGATCGCCGAGGTCGATCAGGAAGTTGTTGATCAGGCCCTCGTCGGAGAGCAGGGCGACCCAGGCGTAGGTGCGGACCAGGTAGTTGACGAAGAACGGCAGCACCAGCAGGCCGCGATCAGCACGTACTTGTATTTGCCACCGAAGCGGGCGATGTAGTAGGCGATCGGGTAGCCGATCGCCAGGCAGAGCGCCGCCGTCGCCACCGCGTACAGCACCGAGCGCA
>CAWFAI010000003.1:0-88030 GCA_963813725.1 uncultured Solirubrobacterales bacterium | reverse complement strand
GGCGTCGCCGCGTGCGGCGATGACGACGACGATTCGACCACGACGGTCGAGGAGGTCGAGAGCGTGACCACCGAGACCGAGACGACCGAGACCGAGGAGACGACCACCGAGGAGACGACGACGGAGTCCGGCGACGACTCCGGAGGCTCGGGCTCGAACAGCGGATCCGGCGGGGACGACGACTCGGGCGGGAGCAGCGGGCTCGGCTACTGAGCGGGACTCCTGGCGCCGGCTGGAAGGCGAGATCGTCGAGTGCCGGCGCTGTCCCCGGCTGGTCGCGTGGCGCGAGGCGGTGGCGGCCGATCCGCCGCGCCGCTTTCGCGGCCAGGGATACTGGGGCCGGCCGGTGCCCGGCTTCGGCGACCGGCGGGCCGCGATCGTGGTCGTCGGTCTGGCCCCAGCGGCGAACGGCGCCAACCGCACCGGGCGGGTGTTCACCGGAGACCGCTCAGGTGACTGGCTCTACGCCGCGCTCCACCGCGCCGGGCTGGCGAACCAGCCGGTCTCCGAGCACCGCGGCGACGGTCTCAAGCTGACCGGCGCCTACGTGACCGCGGTCAACCGCTGCCCGCCGCCGGCCAACCGGCCGACCCCGTCCGAGCGCGACAACTGCCTGCCCTATCTAGAGCGCGAGCTGGCGCTGCTGGGTGGGGCGAGGGTGCTGGTGGCGCTCGGCTCGTACGCGTGGGACGGAGCGCTCCGTGCGCTGGCCGCTCTGGGAGCGGAGCTGCCGCGGCCCAGGCCCAGGTTCGGCCACGGGGCCGAGGCGTCGATCGAGGTGCCGCGGCCGAGGACGTCCCGCTCGTTCGCGCTGCTCGGCTGCTTTCACCCGAGCCAGCAGAACACCTTCACCGGCAAGCTGACCGAGCCGATGATCGACGCGGTCCTGGCCCGGGCGCGGGTGATGGCGGCGCGCTGAGGGCGCGGTGACGGTCGCCGGCCCGCCTATTCTGCGCGTGGGTGTTCTCGCTCAACCTGCCGAACACGCTGACGCTGCTGCGCATCCTGCTGGTGCCGGTGGTCGTCGTCGCGCTGCTCGACGAGACGCCGAACGGGGACGCGATCGCCGCGGGGGTGTTCGCGCTGGCGGCGCTGACGGATGGGCTCGACGGCTGGATCGCGCGCAACCGCGGCGAGATCACGACCTTCGGGAAGCTGATGGACCCCCTGGCCGACAAGCTGCTGGTGACGGCCGCGCTGGTCTCGCTGGTCTCGCTGGGACGGCTCGAGGCCTGGGTGGCGATGGTGATCATCGCCCGCGAGTTCGCGGTGACGGGCCTGCGCGCCGTCGCCGCCGAACAGGGCGTCGTGATCCAGGCGAGCTGGCTCGGCAAGGTGAAGACGATCCTTCAGATCGCGGCGATCATCGCCCTGATCGCGACCGACCCGGCGCCGCTGGGCGTCGACATCCTGGTCTACGCGGCCGTGGCGGCCACGGTGATCAGCGGGGTGGACTACTTCTTCGGGTTCCGGCGGATGGTCTCGGAGGCGCAGCGGGCCCAGAAGGCCCAGAAGGCCCAGAAGGCCCAGAAGGCGCAGAAGGCCTGAGGGGTCAGGCCTTGCGCCGCAGATCGGCCGGCGATTCCTGCTGGGTCAGCCGGCGACGGGAAATTCGAGCCACTCGCGCATCGTCGTGTGGTGGCGGGAGTGCTGCTCGCTCTCCAGCTCGGCCGTGATCTCGGAGATCAGGCCGTACCGCTCCGCTACGACGTTGTGGCGGTGGATCGTCTCCAGGTTCTCCTGGCGGGCCTGCACGAACGCCTCGGGGGCGAGGTCGGGGTAGGCGTCGGCGACGCGGCGGATCATCTCCCGTACGCAGTCCTCGACGAAACGGGGGTTGGCATGGGCCTTCTCGACCACGGCGCGCTCGTCGGAGCGCTTCATCAGCTCGTAGATCTCGCTGGACATGGATGACTCGACGATCGCCAGCAGGTCGCGGGCGTCGATGTCGACGCCGGAGCCCTCGGGGCGGCCGATGTAGAGGCGGCCGATGCCGCGCTGGTTGTGGGTGGCGAGCGGGACCGTCTCGACGATCTCGTCGATCTGCTCGGGGGAGTAGCCGTGGGCGGCGAGCCGCTCGCGGGCGCCCTCCTCGACCAGACCCTGGGCGCAGGGACAGGCGGTCATGCCCTGGGCCTCGACGCCGGTGAGCGTGCGGGTGCCTCGCTCGGAGGAGACGGCGGTCCCGAACAGGGTGTAGATCTCCTGCGTCGGGATCTCGCTGACCGGCGCGGGCTTGGTCTCGGGGTAGCGGGCGGCGATGCGGACCTCGGCGCGCAGGCCTCCCTGGCGCTCGCGGACGCGCTCGGCGATGTGGGCGGCGAGGCCCTCGGCGCGCAGCGACTCGCTCAGGACCACCTGGTCGATGGCCTCGTTCACGACCTCCTCGAAGCGGGACATGTGGACGCCGGCCTGCTCGGGGTTGAGGTCCACGAAGCACTCCAGCTCGGCGTGGTAGGTGCCGGCGTCGAGGTTACGGTCGGCGGCCGAGCCGTTGCCGCTCTGGCTCCCGCAGACGCGGATCACCTTCTCGACGCCGGTGACGCCGACGCGCGAGAGGCTGACGCGTGTGGCCGGCGCGGCGGCTTGCGCGTCGCGCGAGAACGTCTCGAGGGTGCTGCCGGATTCGGACATTGCGCTGGCCACAGAGGGTAACCGGGTGGGGCGGGGCGGACGGCGGAGCGTCCGGGTCGCCCCGCCGAAACGGTGAATAGTGGGTGCGCTCCCCACCCGGTTCGTACATATACTGCGCGCGTTCTTGGGCTTGGAGCATGCCCTTCGGCGGGTTGGGAGGAAGGAGAGGGATTTGGCGAGCAGTCGCCAGCCAGTTGTCGCTTCGGGTGAGCAGCCGTTCGCGGACAACGACGACCTGCGCCGCCTGATCGCCGACGCCACCGATCGGGGCTATCTGACCTTCGAGGAGATCGCGTCCACGTTGGAGGAGGTGGACGTGACCAAGGAGCAGGTGTCGGACCTGCACTCGTTCTTGGTCGAGAACGGGGTGGACGTGATCGCCGCGGACGGCGTGACGGCGTACAAGGAGGCGAAGCAGGGGGCCGAGGCGGGGCAGAACGCGGACGGCCGCCGCAAGCAGGAGCTCGACCTGACGGTGGAGCCGAGCCTGGATTCGCTGCGGTTGTATCTGCGCGCGATCGGCACGGTGGAGCTGCTCACGGCCGAGCAGGAGGTCGAGCTGGCGAAGAGGATCGAGCGGGGGGACATGCTGGCGAAGCGGCACATGGTGGAGGCGAACCTGCGGCTGGTGGTATCGATCGCGAAGGGGTATCTGGGGCGGGGGCTGAGCTTCCTCGACCTGATCCAGGAGGGGTCGCTGGGGCTGATCCGCGGGGTGGAGAAGTTCGACTACCGCCGGGGTTACAAGTTCTCGACGTACGCGACCTGGTGGATCCGCCAGGCGGTGACGCGCGCGCTGGCCGACAAGTCGCGGACGATCCGGATTCCGGTCCACATGGTCGAGAAGCTGAACCGGGTGGGCCACACCGAACGGCAGCTGATCCAGCGGCTGGGGCGGGAGCCCGAGGTGGAGGAGGTCGCGGCCGAGCTGCGCTGGTCGGTGCAGGACGTGCGGCACGTGATGCGGGTGAGCCAGGTGCCGGTGTCGCTGGAGAAGCCGGTGGGGGATGAGGAGGATTCGGAGCTGGGGGACTTCGTGGCCGATCCGGGTGCGCCGGAGCCCTACGAGGAGGCCGCCGACAACCTCCAGCGCGAGGATGTGGAGAGGGTGCTGGACACGCTGCCGCTGCGGGAGCGCCAGTTGCTCGAGTTGCGGTACGGCATCGGCGGGCGCCAGGCGATGACGCTCGAGGAGGTCGGCCGTGCGTTCGGGGTCACCCGTGAGCGGATCCGCCAGATCGAGACGAGCACGCTGAAGAAGCTGAAGGCGCTGCCCGACGCGCAGCGGCTGCGCGCGGACGCCTGACTCGCCCCAAATAGCGGGAACTTGGCCGGGAAAAGGGTTTAGACCCGCTCGCGAGCGGCGATCAAGGCACCCAGAGCGTTTTGGCGAACGCGGGGCCGGCTGGGTCCCGGATCCCGGCAGCTTTACACCGGACCCGATCCGGTTCCTGCCAGGGTTTGAAAGACCAACCCTCGACACGGACGTAAACGAGGGCGAGGCGTTCGGGCCCAGCCGGCCTCACTCATTCGGTGATGTGACGGCGGCGACGTCATCGCTCGCGACCTCTTGGACTCCGAGCGGCCGCGAGCGTTGCCGCAACAGGGGGCGGCACAGTGGGGGAGGTGGGATTCGAACCCACTCAGCCTGAGGCACTGGATTTACAGTCCAGCCCGGCTCTCCAGCTCCGGCGCTCCCCCGCTGGGGCTGGGCGATTGTAGAAGGGACCAGTGAGCCCTCGGTCGGCCTCACCCCGAAAGCCTCGGGTCTCGTCCACCGTCAGGTAAGCCAATTCGCGCCGCCCTCGCTGAGCCAACCCCTCTCGCTACAGTGATTCCCCCGCCCGGATAGCTCAGTTGGTAGAGCACTTCCATGGTAAGGAAGGGGTCGCCGGTTCAAGTCCGGCTCCGGGCTTCCGATGAGCGGCCGCCCACCGGGGCGCGGGCCCGCCCCCCGCCGGCTCGCCCCTCGCCCCCACGACGACGACAACGTCCCGGCCCTCGCCGCGGTCTTCCTGGGCCCCCTCTCCATCGCCCTGCTCCTCTTCAGCACAGGCGCGGCCTTCTTCGTCTCCCTCCCCTGCGCGATCGCGGCCATCGTCCTCGGCGGCATCGGCGTCCGCAGGATCGACCAGGGCCGCAGCGACGCCCACCGCGCCCTCGCCCGCATCGGACGGGCCAGCGGCATCCTCGGCGCCCTCCTCTCCTCGCTGGCCCTGATCGCCTTCGTCTCGGCCATCGTCATCCTCGACGTCACCGAGGACAGCCTGGACGGCGTCATCGAGACCATCCGCGAAGAGCTCGAGGGCACCGAGCTCCGCTGAAGCACCGACTTTTCGCGAGCGCCGCGACCGATCCGATCCGTCAGGCCGAGGGTTATTGCCCTAGCGCCTCGCGGCGCCCCGTGATAAGAAGAGCGCGGCCACGCGCGTCTGCATAAGCAGGGGGCAGACGCCCTGAAGGAGGAGAGCAATGGATTTCGAGTCGGACGCCGTCGACCTCGAGTCGCTTGACGGCTCGCACACCCTCGGCCGGCGCAGCTTCCTGATCGGGGCGCTGGCCACCGGCGCCGCCGTCTCGGCTCCCCTCAACTACGCCGCCCGCGCTCGCGCGCGCGCCGTGCCCTTCGCCAAGGACGGCACCTTCAAGCTCGGCGTCGCCTCCGGGTTCCCGCGCCCGCGCGGGATCGTCCTCTGGACCCATCTCGGCAACGCCAAGGGCAACGAGCGCCTCCGCCTGCTCGTCGCAAAGGACCGCAAGTTCGGCAACGTCGTGCTCGAGAAGGACGTCATCGCCCGCGCCGATCGCGGCCACACCGCCAAGACCAAGGTCCGCGGCCTCGACCCGGCCGAGCAGTACTTCTACCGCTTCGTCACCGGCAACTCCAACTCCGCCGATCGGCCGCTTCCGCACCGCCCCCCCGAAGGACTCGAAGACCCCGATCAAGATCGTCTTCTACTCCTGCCAGAACTACCAGAACGGCTACTACAACGCGCAGCGCGCGATCGCCAACGAGCGCGACGTCGACGTCGTCGTCTGCCTGGGCGACTACATCTACGAGTCCAACCAGTACGAGGACCGCAAGGTCCGCGACGAGTCGGTCGGACGCAACGGCGACAGCGACGCGCAGTTCATCGACGAGTTCCGCCAGAAGTACCACGTCTACAAGAGCGATCCCGACCTGAAGGCGATGCACGCCGCCCACCCCTTCATCGCGATCTGGGACGACCACGAGTCAGAGAACAACAACGCCGGCGCCAACGAGAGCCCCAGCACGACGCCCGGCCAGACCAACAACGGCTTCCCCCGCCGCGTCCCCTACCTGGAGCGGCGCGCCAACGGCTACAAGGCCTTCTTCAACTTCCATCCGCGCACCCGCTTCAAGGGCGAGCGCGACCGCATCTACGAGGACTATCGCCTCGGCAAGCTCGTCGACCTGATCCTCACCGACGAGCGCCAGTACCGCGATATCCAGCCCTGCGGCGACGGCATCGTCACCCCCTGCCCCGAGGCCGACGACCCCCGCGGACTGCTCGGCGCCGCCCAGAAGGACTGGTGGAAGCGCACCCTGCAACGCCTCCCCCGCCAACTGGAAGGTGTGGGGCAACCAGGTGATGCTGATGAACTTCGAGATCACCGACACCACCGACGCGATCAGTCGACGAGTGGGACGGCTACAAGGCCGAGCGCCGGGAGCTGATGAACCACATCACCCACCACGGGATCAAGGACGTGGTCGGCATCACCGGCGACATCCACAACTTCTTCGCCGGCACCGTCACCAACAGCGGCAAGTCCGACGGCACCCCGGCGATGACCGAGTTCGTCGGCGGCTCCGCCAGCTCCCCCGGCCTCCCCGAGGAGACCGGCCTCACCCCCGGCTTCCTCGAGACGGTGAAGGCGAACAACCCGCACTGGAAGTTCGCCGAGTTCGCCAGCCGCGGTTACGGCGTGCTCGAGGTGCGGCCCAAGGACGTCACCTGCACCTTCAAGGCGCCGAGCACGATCACCGAGCGCAACGGAGGCGTGGTCTCGACCCTGGCCAAGTTCAAGGTCGACAGCGGCTCGACCACAGTCCAGCAGCTCGCCTAGCCTGCCGCGGGTGGACTTCAAGCTCAGCGACGAGCAGAACGACTTCGTCGCCTCGCTCCGCGACTTCTGCGAGCGCGAGGCCGGCACCGCCGAGAAGCGCGAGGCGCTGACCGAGAACCACACGATCCACCACAACCAGGATCTCTACGAGAAGATGGCCGAGCTCGGCTGGCTCGGGCTCACCATCCCCGAGGAGCACGGCGGCTCGGGGGGCAGCTACCTCGACGCCTGCCTGTTCATGGAGGAGACCTCCCGCGGCATGGCCCCGATCGGCGGCTACGGCACCACCCTGATCGTCGCCGGCGCCACCCAGCGCTTCGGCACCTCCGAGCAAAAGGACCGGATCCTCGGCAACATCGCCAAGGGCTCGGTCGAGGCGATCGCGATGACCGAGCCCGAGGCCGGCTCGGACGTCGGAAACCTCTCCACCAAGGCCGAGCGATCGAACGGCGGCTACGTCATCAACGGGCAGAAGGTGTTCATCTCCAACGCCCACATCGCCGACCACGTGCTGGTCGTCTGCCGCACCACCAAGGGCGAGTCGAAGCACGAGGGCCTCTCGATGATCTTCGTACCCAGGGACACCGAGGGGATGGAGATGACCCCGATCGAGACGATGGGCGGACGCGAGACCAACACCGTCTACTTCAACGACTGCGAGGTCCCCGCCGAGCAGCTCCTGGGCGAGCAGGACCGGGCCTGGATGCAGCTGATGGCCGGGCTCAACGTCGAACGGCTGATCCTCTCGGCGATCATGCTCGGCATCGGCCAGCGCGCCTTCGACGACGCCCTCGCATACGCCAAGGAGCGCAAGCAGTTCGGCCGCCCGATCGGCAGCTTCCAGGCGCTCCAGCACCGCTTCGCCGACCTCGCCACCGAGCTGCAGGCCGCACGCCTGATGACCCACTGGGTCGCCTCCCTGACCGACGAGGACCCCGACGGCGTCCTGCCCAAGGAGTCCTCGATGGTGAAGCTGAAGGTCACCGAGACCGCCCAGAAGGTCGCGCTGGCCGGCATGCAGATGATGGGCGGCTACGGCTACTCCTCCGAGTACGACATGGAGCGCCTCGTGCGCGCCACCCTCGTCTCCACGATCTACGGGGGCACCTCCGAGATCCAGCGCGGCATCATCGCGAAGACGCTCGGCCTCTAGCGGGTACCGGCGCACAGGCCGGGTCAGCCTGTTAGCTTGCCGATCGTTCCGCCTGAGCCCTTGGGGGGTAACGGCGGTAGGACTTCCGCCCGGGCAGGGATTGCCTCAATCCGGCTTACCGGCTCTGTGCCGGAGGACCACCGATGAAGGGGCAGCTGTTGATCTCGCCGTGGCGCTCTTGGGGCAAGAAGGGACCGCTGGGCTCCGCGCGGGCGAGCGCGGTGCCCGCCCTAGATCCGCAGCCGCTTGAGCGCGGCCCGAATCTCCTCCTGGCTCCCCTCGTCCAAGACCGGGTCGTGCTCGAGCCAGAGCACGAAGGCGTGAAGCCAGAGCAGCCGCACGTCCATCTCGAGCTCGCCCGCATAGGCCATCAGCACCTCCTCGGGCTTGCGCGGCCAGGAGATGCCGTCCTCAAAGCGCGCGATCGTCGCCTGGTTTACCTCGATCGCCGCCGCGATCTTGACCTGCACGACGCTGCGCTCCTCCCGCGCCTGGCGACAGGCGCGCCCCAGCCAGGGCAGCAGGGGACGCGGCAACCTCCTCGGCCTTCATGCCCGCAGTCCCATCCGACCGGCGCGAGATGAGCGCGGTGGCCGGCGAGGTCCGCGCTTCTATGCGTTTCGTATCCACGTTTGAAACCTTTATGTCTGCTTGTGTATTCACAATCAAGATCATACAACATCAAACGTGGAAACTATGAAAGGGAAAGCATGAAAACGCGATTGAGCATCGTGATGGTCGCGGTGGTGGCGCTGATCGTCGGAGTTCTCGGCGAGTCGGTGTCGGCATCGACGGCTGACACGACCGTGGCAAAGGCCGCGAAGAAGAAGCAGAAGTGCAAGGGCAAGCGCAAGCGCAACAAGAAGGGCAAGTGCGTGGCGATCAAGCACGGGAAGCCGGGGAACCCCGGCAACCCCGGCGGTCCGGGCGACCCCGGTGACCCAGGTGACCCTGGCGCCACGAAGGTCACCTCGCTGCCGAGCAACGGCTTCGAGGCGACGAACGCTTCGGTCAGCATGACCCCGGACGGCATCGAGTTTGGGCCCTACGCGGACGGTGGGCTTGTTCGCAGATGGCGCGAGTTACGGCTCGGTGCTCTACAGCGGGCTGAACGGACAGCCGCTGAACGCAGTGGAGAGCCTGGTGTTCACCGCCAGGTACACGGCGGACAAGGACACAGGTGGGGTCGGCGTTCCGTACCTGCGGATCTTCCTCGAGGGCGATACGCACGACGCGATCTTCTCGCCGAACACGCAGCCGCGACCCTGACATCGTCAGGGTCAGTTCCACACGTGGGTCGCAACGTCGGGCTGTGGCGCTACGACGACGACTCGGACGGTTCCTGGCTCGACCTCGACTGACGCTCCGGGTGCACAGGCACCGGGACGCCCTCGCCCTACGGGGTGAACGGTGCGCCGTACTCGCCGATCCAGGCAGACCACGGAGATCGAAGTGGTCTCGGGCATCTACCGTCGGATGGGCTTCACCGCCGGCACGAATCTCGCCGGCTGCTGCGCGAGTGGGAGATCAACGAGACGACCTACCAGTTCGGGTCGTAACGCATGGTGGGGGGAGGCCGTCGGGCAGGCGGCCTCCCGCTTCACAAGAAAAAGAAGAAGTGAGCTGAGAGCAGCTCCAGGCAGCACCGCCGGGCCCCCGATCGGGGGCCCGGCTCGTTGTGGGGGCGCTATTCTTGGCGCACCTCGTCCTCCGGGCCGGGGGTTTTTTACGTCGGGCCTCACTTCGACCGCCCGACGCCCGACTTCAGAATCAGAGGAGAAATGGCCTCAGATGTGCGAATCGGTGTGACGCTCGCCTGCGAGGAGTGCAAGCGACGCAACTACGAGACGAACAAGTCGCGGCGGAACTCGCCGGACCGGATCGAGATGCGCAAGTACTGCCGCTGGTGCGGGCGCCACACGTCCCACAAGGAAACCCGCTGACCGGGCGGGACGGCTAGCCGATGGCGAAGACCAGGGCACAGCGAAAGGCCGAGAAGCGACGCCGCGAGGCGCAGCTCGAGCGCGAGCGCAAGACGGGTGGCGACGGCGCCGAGCGCGACAGCGAGGCCCGCGCGCAGCAGGACACCCAGGCGCCGGTCTCGGGCGAGGTGGCCGAAGCCGAGGCCGTGATGCGGACCGGCGCTCGCCCCGAGGACTACGGCGAGCGCACCACCCCTGACGAGGCCGAGGGCCCGACGCAGGCCAGGGCCGCCGTCCCGGGGGTCACCCCCGAGCCGGTCGCCCCGGCGCCCGTCGAGCCCGAGCCCGAGCTGACTGAGCCTCCCGAGGCTCCCGCCCCCTCCCGCGCGGACGTGGGCGCCCCCGCCGACGCGCCGCCGGAGCAGCCCCGCGAGACCCGCGAGGAGCGCCGGGCGCGCAAGAAGCGCGAGAAACAGGAGCGCAAGCAGGAGCACGAGCGCGCGCTCCAGAAGGCCCAGCGATCACAGCAGGCCGAGAAGACCGAGAAGCGCCGAGGCGGCGTCTTCGGCTTCTTCGCCTCCTGCTGGGCCGAGCTGAAGAAGGTCCAGTGGCCCGACCGCGACACCCTGGTCCAGGCCTCGGCCGTGACGATCATCTTCGTCGCGATCATGGCGGCCTACCTGGGCGCGCTGGACGGCATCTTCAACTGGCTGATCAAGCAGCTCCTCTAGCCCCCGAACCGAGGACGACAAATGTTTCGCTGGTACGTGATCAACACCTATTCCGGGCACGAGAACAAGGTCAAGCAGAACCTCGAGCACCGGGTCCACACGATGGGCCAGGAGCGCAACGTGCGCCAGGTCGTCGTGCCGACCGAGCAGGTTTCCGAGATGAAGGACGGCCAGAAGGTCCAGACCGAGAAGCGGACGATGCCCGGCTACGTGCTGGTCAACATGGAGCTGAAGCCGGACGGAGAGGCCTGGAACCTGGTCAAGAACACGCCGGGGGTCACCGGCTTCGTCGGCTCCCGCAACAACCCGATTCCCCTCTCGAAGGTGGAGGTCGACCGCCTCATGCACCGAGAGGCCGCCGAGCGCCCCCGCACCCGCGCGCAGTTCGCGATCGGCGAGTCAGTCAAGGTGATCTCGGGCCCTCTGGCCGACTTTTCCGGCGAGATCGCCGAGATCAACGAGGACGCCGCCAAGCTCAAGGTGCTCGTCTCGATCTTCGGCCGCGAGACGCCGGTCGAGGTGAACTACGACCAGGTCAAGAAGATCTGATGGCGGAGCATTCGATGACCGAGGGTCTAGGCTGACGAGCCCATGGCCAAGAAGGTCCTGACCATGATCAAGCTGCAGATCCCCGCCGGCGCGGCCAACCCCGCGCCGCCGGTCGGCCCTGCGCTGGGTCAGCACGGCGTCAACATCATGGAGTTCTGCAAGGCGTTCAACGCTCAGACCCAGCAGGACGCCGGCACGATCATCCCGGTCGAGATCACGGTCTACGAGGACCGCAGCTTCGACTTCATCACCAAGACGCCCCCGGCGGCGGTGCTGATCAAGGAGGCCGCGGGCATCGACAAGGGCTCGGGCG
Organism: uncultured Solirubrobacterales bacterium; assembly: GCA_963813725.1. Classification (GTDB taxonomy): domain Bacteria; phylum Actinomycetota; class Thermoleophilia; order Solirubrobacterales; family 70-9; genus VGBV01. The sequence goes on along the minus strand of CAWFAI010000003.1, from coordinate 76,636 downwards.
AGCCCCACACCGAGAAGGTCGGGTCGATCACCGTCGACCAGGCCCGCCAGATCGCCGAGCGCAAGATGCCCGACCTGAACGCCAACGACCTCGACGCCGCCACCAAGATCGTCGCCGGCACCGCCCGCTCGATGGGGGTCGTGGTCGAGGGCATGCACGACCCCGCCCCGATCAGCGCCGGCGCCGAGGAGGGCGACTGATGGCCCGCGGCAAGCGCTACCGGGAGGCCTACGACCGGATCGACCGCACCAAGGCCTATGACCCCGCCGAGGCGGTCAGCCTGATCAAGTCCGGCGGCGCCGCCAAGTTCGACGAGACGGTCGAGCTGCACATCCGCTTGGGGGTCAACGTCCGCCATGCCGAAGAGCAGCTGCGCGGCACCCTCGCGCTGCCGCGCGGCCTGGGCAAGGACCTGACCGTCGCCGTTTTCGCCGACGGCGACGGCGCCCGCGAGGCCACCGAGGCCGGCGCCGACCACGTCGGCGGCGACGACCTCATCGCCAAGGTCGAAGAGGGCTGGACCGACTTCGACATCGCGGTCGCGACCCCGGCCCTGATGCCCAAGGTCGGCAAGCTCGGGCGGGTGCTCGGGCCGCAGGGCAAGATGCCGAACCCCAAGGTCGGGACCGTCACCGACGACGTCGCGAAGGCGGTGGGCGAGGCCAAGGCCGGCAAGGTCGAGTACCGCACCGACAAGCAGGCGATCGTCCACCTCTCGATCGGCAAGACCAGCTTCGAGGAATCCGCCCTGCTGGAGAACTACGCGGCGGTGATCGAGGAGATCATCCGCGCCAAGCCCGCGGCCGCCAAGGGCCGCTACATCCTCTCGGTGACAATGACCACGACGATGGGCCCCGGCGTCCGGATCGACTCGGCGAAGACGCGCGGGTCGGAGATCATGGCCGGAGCCGGCCCGGCCTCGAGCAACGGCGCCGGCGAGGACGCCGCCGAGGAGGGCGCCCCCGAACAGCCCGCCGAGACGCCGGAGGAGCCGGACGACCCTGAGCCGGAGCCCACCGAGGAGCAGGACGAGCCCGCGCCCGCCTAGGGGCAGCTCCCAAATGCCCGGCCTCAGCGTCGTCGTCCCGGTGTATGGCTGCACCGACTGCCTGCGGGCGCTTCACGCCCGCCTCACCGCGACGCTCGAGGAATCCGGCGTCGAGTGGGAGATCGTCTACGTCGACGACTGCAGCCCGGGGGAGAGCTGGCCCCTGCTGGTGGACCTGGCGCGCGGCGATCCACGCGTTCGCGCCTATCACCTGAGCCATAACGCCGGGCAGAGCGCGGCGATCATGGCCGGCCTCGCGCGGACGCGTGGCGAGCGGGTCGTGGTCATGGACTGCGACCTCCAGGACCCGCCCGAGGCGATCCCGCTGCTCCTCGCCCGGGCCCGGGAAGGCCACGACGCCGTCTTCACCACCCGCGGCACGCGGAGCTACGGGTTGGCGCGGCGCCTGGGCACCGCCGCGTACTTCCGGCTCAGGAACCTGGCCTCGGAGGCGCCCCTGCCCCGCTACTCGGGGTACAGCCTGGTCTCGCGCCGGGTCGTGGAAGCGGTCCTCTCGTCGAGCAACCGCCACCGCACCTACCTGATGTCCCTGCGCTACCTGACGGCCGCCCGCGGGCTGGGCTTCAGCCACGCGGTGGTCCCGGTCCGCCGCGACGAGCGTCACGCCGGCGAGAGCTCCTACACGCTGCGAAGCCTCACTCGCGTCGCCGCCGGCAACCTGCTGCACGAGGCGGCGGTGAAGCTGCGCCGCGCGCTCCCGGCCCCGGCAGCGCGGTGGTTTGACCGGGTCGAGCGCACGCTGAGGCGCCGGCCCGCTGTCGTCGTGGACATGGAGGCCGCCGCTGGGGCCGGGCTGCAAGCGGGCGCCTCGAACGACTCCGAGCCGATGCGAATGCGATGAAGAGCGTCGCGATCGTGCAGTCGAATTACATTCCCTGGAGGGGCTACTTCGACCTGATCTCGTCGGTGGACGAGTTCATCCTGCTCGACGACGTCCAGTACACCAAACAGGACTGGCGCAACCGCAACCGGATCAAGACCGAGCACGGGGTCGTCTGGCTGACCATCCCCGTGCGGGGCGCACTGCACAAGCGAATCGACCAGGTCGAGGTCGCCGACCCGGACTGGGCGGGCAGGCACCTGGAGATCCTCGCCCGGGCGTATCGGTCGGCCCCCTGCCTGGAGCAATGCCTGCCATGGCTCGACCGAGCTCTACCAGCAGGCGAGCAGCTCGCTCCTGAGCGAGGTGAACCGCGTACTCCTGGAGGGGATCTGCGCCGAGTTGGGGGTGGCGACGCCGCTGGTGCCGTCGAGGATCTATGGGGCGAGCGGCACCAAGAGCCGGAGGCTGCTCGAGCTCTGCCTCGCCGCGGGGGCGGACGAGTACGTCTCGGGCCCGGCTGCCCGCAGCTACCTGGACGAGAGCGCGTTCCAGCGGGCCGGGATCGAGGTGCGTTGGTTCGACTACCCCGGCTACCCGGCCTACCCCCAGCTCCACCCTCCCGTTCGAGCCCCGGGTCAGCATCCTCGACCTGCTCGTTTAGCGTCGGCGCCGACGCGCCCCGCTTCCTGCGGGGACGAGCCGAGCCGGTGGCCCAGGCCGCCATCACCGAGTGAGCGAGCTCGTCATCTTCGGGGCCGGCGACCTGGCCCGCTGGGTCCGGGCCCTGTTCGATCAGGACTCAGCCCACACCCCCGTCGCCTTCACGGTTCACGCCGAGTACATGCGCGAGCGCGAATTGGAAGGGCCTGCCGGTCGTCCCCTTCGAGGACCTCCAGAGTTCCCATCCGCCGGATCGCTTCGAGCTGTTCGCGGCCTCCGGCTATCGCGAGACGAACGCGCTTCGCGCCGAGGTCTGCGAGCAGGCTCGTGCATGCCGGCTACCGCCTGCCCAACCTCATCGCCGCCGGCGCCCACGTCTATGGGTGAGCCTCGGGGACAACGTCGCGTCTCGGACCCGGCGCCGTGGTCATGCCGTTCGCGACGGTCGGCTCGGGATCGATCGTCTGCGTCTCGACCACCGTGAGCCACGACGCGGTGGTCGGGGACTACTGCTACCTCGCGACCGACTCCGTGTTGATGGGCAGGAGCCGGGTGGGGAGACCGCTGCTTCATCGGGGGCGGAGCCAGGATTCGCAACGGCGTCAGCGTCGGCGATCGCTCGGTGATCGGCGCCGGCGCGCTGATCATGAAGGACACCGCGCCCGACAGCGTCCACTCGGTGCCCGGCACGCCGCCACGCGAAATCCGGAGCTCCGAGCTCGACGACCTCTAGCCCCGGCGCGGGCAGAGGACCGGCTGCGGCGGCCGATCCCCTACACTGCCGCTTCGCAACTGCCGCCGAAGACCGCCGGCGGGGCCACCTTCCGAGGTGTCCCGGAAGACCGACGCAGGCCTGAGATGAACAAGGAACAGAAGACAGCCGTAGTCGAGGAGCTCACCAGCGAGCTCAAGGACGCTGACGCGATCTTCGCGATCGACTATCGCGGCATCAGCGTGCCGCAGGCCGCCGAGCTGCGCTCTGGCCTGCGCGAGGCCGACGCGGCCGCCGAGCAGCCCGAGCCCGCCGAAGCCTCCTCCTAGCTCCTACCCGTCGAGGGGGAACGGGGTGACGTGCTGCTCCGTTCCGTCCTGGACCGCGAAGCGCCGTGACGGGAGCGTCTCGACCCGCTGACCGGAGATGCAGCCGAGCACGGTCCGGAACGCGTTCACGACGTTCTTGGGAGCGCGCCCGTCCGGGCAGCCCGGCAGCCGGGCGGCGCTCAGGACCGAGTAGCGCATCTCGATGTCGGCGCGGGACCACTCCTCGGGCGGGGTTGTCATGTCGAACTCCCACCCTGGCCCGTGATCGCCCGCGAAGACCACGATCGCGTTCGGGTCACTCGCCTCGATCGCTTCCGCGGCGCGGAGCAGGCTCTCGTTGAGGCAGCGGACCGCGGTCGAGTACCTCTCGCCTCCCTCGCCGGCGGCGGTTCCCCACGACGAGTCGGCGCCGTCAATCGGGTCTCCCCACGCGGTCACCGACGTCAGCCCCTGGATCCCGCAGTCCTCGCCGTAGAGGAACGGGGCGTGCGACGACATCAGATGGCTGTAGGCGAACAGCGGGCGATCGCCGTCGCGCTGCTCTGCGATCCGCTCGACCGCTTCCTCGGGCCTCAGCACGGAGTCCTTCCTGGCGAGGTCCTCCTCCGCGATCCCGAGCTCGGGCAGCGCCGCATCGAGTGGGGTCGCGCCGAGCAGCGCCCATTCCCGCTCGGTGAGCGTCTCATCGGGCCTGATGCAGACGTCCATCACGGGGGTGCACTTGATGAACCCGGGGGAGGGCCAGTCGGTCGCGAAGGCGAAGTCGTAGCCCAGGCGGTCGAACTCCTCGACGACCGGGCTCTCGCCCGTGATCGTCTCGTAGTACGGGGCGTAGCCGCCGACGCGTCCCTCCTCGAGCGCGTAGTCCATGCGGAGGATCGAGGGCACCGAGAGGATGGTCGTGTTGTAGGGCGAGGTGGCGTCCTCGGCGATGTCGAACCCCCGTCGCCGGAGCTCCCCGTGGAACGGCGAGTTGTCGAACCCGGCCAGGGACCGGAGCTGCTCGCGCGACCCGTAACCGTCAAGCAGGAAGAAGTAGACATCGGGCAGGGCCATGCCCGCGGGGGGCTTGGACGGCAGCTCGAGCTCGGGCGGTGGCCCGGCGGACGCGGTGCCGTCACCGCTGGCCCGGTAGCTCGCGTACTGCGCGGCCGGCAGAGCGGTCAGCAACGCGCCCGCCACCAGCGCGTAGGCCCACATCGCCCGATGCCGCGCGAGGCGAGCCCCGAGGAAGAGGCACGCCGCGAGCACGACGACCCACAGGCCGACCGTCGCCCACCCCGGAATCGATGCCCAGCACCCCGGCGAGATCCTCGATCGGCTCGAACCTGAAGAGCAGGAAGGCTGTGATCGCGAACAGCACGGCGGCGCGCTCGGCGGCCGCCCGGCCGCGCAGCAGTCCAGCGGCTGCCACGGCAACCAGACCCGGCACCAGCAGGAAGAGGACGTAGGAGGCGAGGGAGCCGTCGAGGTCCACCTCGAGGCGGTTCGCGTTCAGGAACGCGGCGAACGGGAGGACCGAGAAGAGCGCGACCGTGGCGAGCGGCCGCCACCAGGTCGCATCGTTCTCGGGCGAATTCTGCGATCCCCGCACCGGCTCAAGGGTAAGGGGGCCGCGGTCGTCGCAGTCGGGGATGCAGCGGGCGCCCGATTCCCTACACTGCGCCCTCGCAATAGCCGCCAAAGACCGTCGGCGGGGTCGCGATCGGCGTGGCCCGGAAGACCGGCGCAGGTGAGCAGAGTCGCTTCAGCACGCTGACGCGTTCTCCTGCCCGCCTGCATGGCGGGTTTCATTCTTCGGACACCTCAGAGGACGACGTCAGATGAACAAGGAACAGAAGACAGCCGTAGTCGAGGAGCTCACCAGCGAGCTCAAGGACGCTGACGCGATCTTCGCGATCGACTATCGCGGCATCAGCGTGCCGCAGGCCGCCGAGCTGCGCTCTGGCCTGCGCGAGGCCGACGCGCGCTTCCGCGTGGTCAAGAACCGCCTGACGCTGCTCGCCGCCGAGGAGGCCGGAACAGCCGAGATCAAGGACCACCTGAGCGGACCCACGGCGCTCACCCTGGTCCAGGGCGACGTCGCGCTGGCCGCCAAGACGATCCGCAGGCTGGGCGACGAGTGGGAGCTGCTCGAGTTCAAGGGCGGGATCATGGACGGTGAGCCGCTCGAGGCCGACTCGTTCACCGCGATCGCGATGCTGCCGGGCCGCGACCAGATGAACGCCCAGTTCGCCGGCATCGTCGCCAGCCCCCTGACCGGGCTGGTCCGCGGGCTCGGGTCGATGGTGCAGGGCCTGGCGAGCCAGCTGCAGCAGATGGCCGACCAGGGCCTCGTCTCCGGCGAGTCCCCAGCGGACGCTCCTGCCGCCGACCCGCCCGCCGAGGAGGCCCCCGCCGAGGAGGAGACGCCCGAGGACGCCCCCGCCGAGGAGCCCCCCGCCGAGGAGGAGACGCCCGAGGACGCCTCCGCTGATGCGGGCGATCCGGATCCGGCGCCGAGCGAGTCGCCCGAGGAGGAGCCCAGCGAGGAGAGCGCTCCGGCGGGCGAGGACGCCGGCGAGCAGGTGCCCGAGACCGGCGAGGGGGAGGCCGAGGTCGGGGAGGCCCAGGAGGCCACGAACGGCGAGGGCGAGGGCGAGCAGGAAAAGACTTCAGACGAGGACGCAGACGAGACTTCAGAGGATTCCGACAAGAGCAAGGAGGACGAATAGAGATGGCCGCCACCAAGGTGACCACTGAGGATTGGATCGAGGAGCTGAAGGGCATCTCGGTGCTCGAGCTCTCCGAGCGCATCAAGGCGCTCGAGGAGGAGTTCGGCGTCTCGGCGACCGCGGTCGCCGCCGCCGCGCCGGCCGCCGCCGGGACCGCCGACGGCGCCGGGGCCGAGGAGGAGTCGGCCACGGTCGACGTCGTCCTCACCGGATCCGGCGAGAAGAAGATCGGCGTGATCAAGGTCGTGCGCGCTGCCACCGGCCTGGGCCTGAAGGAGGCCAAGGCGCTGGTTGACGAGGCCCCGAGCCCCGTCAAGGAGGGCATCGAGCGCGACGAGGCCGAGAAGCTCAAGGGCGAGATCGAGGAGGCGGGCGGCACCGCGGAGCTGAAGTAGCTCGCGGGCCGTCCTCTCCGCTTTTCCGCTGCACATCCGCCACAATGGCTATGGTTCTCGCCGCGCCCGCCCCGGGCGTGTAGCTAGCCCTTGAAGAAGGTTGAAGCGGTGTGGTAATCTGCACGGTCGCGCGCCGGGTGAGCCCTGCTGCCAGGATTTCTGCGCGGACTCGCAGTCCTTCGAATACTTGAGGAGTCGCCCAGTTGGCCCGATCCAACGCTGCCACCGTAACCCGCAGGAGCTTTTCCCGCCTAAAAAACCCCCTCGACGTCCCACATCTGATCGATATCCAGCGCCGGTCCTTCGAGGAGCTGGTCGATCCGAAGAACGGGCTGTTGAGGGCGACGATCGACGACATCTCCCCGACCGAGGACTACACGGGGAACCTGGCGATCGTCTTCGACGAGTTCACCTTCGACGATCCGGCGCACTCCGTGGAGGATTGCCGGGAGAAGGACATGACCTACTCACGGCCGCTGAACGTGAAGGTCGCGTTCCAGAACCGCGAGACGGGCGAGATCCGCGAGCAGACCGTGTTCATGGGCGATTTCCCGTGGATGACCGATCGCGGCACCTTCATCATCAACGGCACCGAGCGCGTCGTCGTCACCCAGCTGGTGCGCTCGCCGGGCGCCTACGTGATGGAGCCCAAGGACCGCGAGAAGCAGGTCTTCATCGCCAACCTGATGCCGGCCCGCGGCTCCTGGCTGGAGCTCGAGATCGACAAGAAGGGCCGCGTCTTCGTCCGCATCGACCGCAAGCGCAAGCTGCCGGTCACCGTGCTGTTGCGCGCGATGGGCTACGTCTCCGACGAGAAGCTGCTGGAGATGTTCGACAACTCCGTCTACATCCGGCACACGATCGCCGCCGACACCGACGCGACCCGGGACGAGGAGGGCGCGCTGATCGAGCTGTTCAAGAAGCAGCGGCCGGGCGAACCGCCCTCGGTTGACGCCGCCAGGACCCTGCTCGACCAGCTGTTCTTCGACACCAAGCGCTACGACCTGACCCGGGTCGGCCGCTACAAGCTGAACGCGCGCCTGGACCTGGATATCGACCTCGACACGCGGGTCCTCACCCACGACGACATCATCGCCCTGGTCAAGGAGCTCGTCTCGATCCCCAAGATCCTCGGCATCCCCGAGGAGATCGACGAGGAGAACCCGATCAAGGACTACGCGGCCGAGGCGATCACCTACCCGCGCGAGCCGATCCACGACCACCTCGACGAGTACGAGCACTTCGGCAACCGCCGTCTGCGCACGGTCGGCGAGCTGATCCAGGAGGCCTTCAGGATCGGCCTCTACCGGATGGAGCGCGTGGTCCGCGAGCGCCTCACCACCGAGGACGCCGACGCGATCACCCCGCAGACGATCATCAACATCCGTCCCGTTGTCGCCGCGCTGAAGGAGTTCTTCGGCTCCTCCCAGCTGTCGCAGTTCATGGACCAGACCAACTCCCTGTCGGGCCTGACCCACCGGCGCCGCCTCTCGGCGCTGGGAGCCGGCGGGCTGACGCGTGAGCGCGCGCCCATCGAGGTCCGCGACGTGCACGCCACCCACTACGGGCGCATGTGCCCGATCGAGACGCCGGAGGGCCCGAACATCGGCCTCATCGGCTCCCTCTCTTCATACGCGCAGGTCTCCGAGCACGGCTTCGTCACCACCCCCTACCGCGTGGTCAAGGACGGCGTCGTCACCAACGAGATCGTCCATCTCGACGCGACGCAGGAAGAGGAGAAGACGATCGCTCAGGCCAACGCCGACGTCGACCCCGACTCCGGCAAGCTCAAGGGCCAATACGTGCTGTGCCGCCGGCGCGAGGAGGAGGCGGCCGCGGTGCCGCCCAAGCAGGTGGACCTGATGGACGTCAGCCCGACCCAGATCTGGTCGGTCGGGACCGCCCTCATCCCCTTCCTCGAGCACGACGACGCGAACCGCGCGCTGATGGGCTCCAACATGCAGCGCCAGGCGGTGCCGCTGCTGAAGCCCGAGCCGCCGCTGATCGGCACCGGCATGGAGCGCCGCGCCGCGGTCGACACGGGTGACGTCACCCTGGCCACCGCCGACGGCGAGGTCTCGACCGTGGACGCCGACCAGATCGTGGTCAGCCACGGCTCAAAGAAGGACGAGTACCCGCTCCACAAGTTCATGCGCTCCAACCAGGGCACGATCATCCACCAGCGCCCGATCGTCTCGGTCGGGGACAAGGTGAAGGAGGGCGACGTGCTCGCCGACGGCTCCTCGACCTCGGGCGGCGAGATCGCGCTGGGCAAGAACTGCCTGGTCGCCTTCATGTCCTGGGAGGGCTACAACTTCGAGGACGCGATCATCATCTCCCAGCGCCTCGTCAAGGACGACGAGCTCACCTCGATCCATATCGAGGAGTACGAGATCGACGCTCGTACGACCAAGCTCGGCGACGAGGAGATCACGCGCGACATCCCGAACCGCTCCGAGGAGTCCCTGCGCAACCTCGACGAGCGCGGGATCGTCCGCATCGGCGCCGAGGTGGAGGCGGGTGACCTGCTGGTCGGAAAGGTCACGCCGAAGGGCGAGACCGAGCTGACCGCCGAGGAGAAGCTGATCCGCGCGATCTTCAAGGAGAAGGCCCGCGAGGTCCGCGACACCTCGCTCAAGGTGCCCCACGGCGAGGGCGGCGTGGTGATCGACGTGATGACCTTCAGCCGCGACGCCGGCGATGACCTTTCGCCGGGCGTCAACGACCTGGTCAGGGTGTTCGTCGCCACCAAGCGCAAGATCGCCGAGGGCGACAAGCTCGCCGGCCGGCACGGCAACAAGGGCGTGATCTCCAAGATCGTCCCCGAGGAGGACATGCCGTTCATGGAGGACGGCACGCCGGTGGACGTGATCCTGAACCCGCTCGGCGTGCCCAGCCGTATGAACATCGGCCAGATCCTGGAGACCCACCTGGGCTGGGTCGCCGCCGAGGGCTGGTACGACGATGGCACCGACGCCTACAAGCAGCGCGCCCACAACCGCGGCCGCGTCAACGTGGCCACCTCGGTCTTCGACGGGGCCAGCCTCGAGGACGTCGACGAGGCCCTCGTCAAGTGGCAGGACGAGCACGGCAACGAGCGGGGCATCGACCTCGGGATCGACAAGAGCGAGCGGCCGGGGAACCGCGCCGAGGGCAAGGTCCAGCTCTACAACGGCCGCACCGGCGAGCCCTACGAGGGGCGGGTGACGATCGGCTACATGTACATCCTGAAGCTGCTGCACCTGGTCGACGACAAGATCCACGCGCGCTCCACAGGCCCCTACTCGCTGGTCACCCAGCAGCCGCTGGGCGGCAAGGCGCAGTTCGGCGGCCAGCGCTTCGGCGAGATGGAGGTCTGGGCCCTGGAGGCCTACGGAGCCGCCTACACCCTGCAGGAGATGCTCACCGTGAAGTCCGACGACACGGTTGGGCGCGTCAAGGCCTACGAGTCGATCGTCAAGGGCGAGAACATCCCCGAGCCCTCGATCCCCGAGTCGTTCAAGGTCCTGCTGAAGGAGATCCAGGCGCTGGCGCTGGACGCCAACGTCGTCTCCGAGGAGGGCGAGGGCGTCGAGATGGGCGAGGAGGAGGACGACCTGCTGCGCGCGGCCGAGGAGCTCGGCATCGAGCTCTCGGGCGTCCGCGCCGACGGAGGCAACGGCAAGGCGGCGGCCGACGAGAGCACGTCGGAGAAGTCCGACGGGGACAAGGACAGCAGCGAGGCCGAGGAGGCAAGCAAGAAATGATCGACATCAACAACTTCGACGCGATCGAGATCGGCCTCGCGTCCTCGAAGAAGATCCGGGGCTGGAGCTCGGGCGAGGTGACGAAGCCCGAGACCATCAACTACCGGACGCTGAAGCCCGAGAAGGACGGGCTCTTCTGCGAGCGCATCTTCGGCCCCACCAAGGACTGGGAGTGCTACTGCGGCAAGTACAAGCGCGTCCGCTACAAGGGCATCGTCTGCGAGCGCTGCGGCGTCGAGGTGACCCGCTCCAAGGTGCGCCGCGAGCGCATGGGCCACATCGACCTGGCCGCCTCGGTGAGCCACATCTGGTTCTTCAAGGGCGTTCCCTCGCGGATCGGCTACCTGATCGACATGGCTCCCAAGGAGCTGGAGAAGGTCCTCTACTTCGCCGCCTCGGTGATCACCTGGGTCGACGAGGAGGCCCGCACGAAGGACTCCAAGAAGCTCGAGAAGGAGGTCGACAAGCAGGTCGCGGCCTACGACGCCGAGCGCGAGCAGCGCACCCAAGAGCTCTACGAGAGCCTCAACCGCCGCCTCGCCTACCTGGGCGTCGTCCCCGACGCCGCCCCGCCGCCCCCCGGAGGAGGAGGAGGAGGCCAAGCCGAAGGGCAAGGCAAAGTCCAAGGGCAAGAACGAGAAGGCCAAGACCTCGAAGGAGGACAAGAAGGAGGAGCCGGAGGCCCCGCCGCCCGGCACCACCGACGGCTTCAACGAGGACGACGAGCTCTGGGCCGACACCATCACCAACGTGAAGCGGATGAAGGCCGAGGACCGCGAGAAGACGGCCAAGGAGCTTAAGAAGACCTTCGAGGCCGAGATCTCCGACACCGAGAGCTATCTGGACGAAGCCGCCGACCGGCTGCGCGAGGTCTGGAAGATCTTCAGCGAGATGAAGCCCAAGGACGTGATCAACGACGAGACCACGTTCCGCGAGCTCAAGGATCGCTTCGGCTCACCGTTCGGCTGGGGCGAGTACTTCCGCGGCGGCATGGGCGCCGAGTCCGTGCGCGAGCTGCTGGACGCCGTCGACCTGGAGGCCGAGGCCGGCCTGCTGGAGGAGACGATCAACACCTCCAAGGGCCAGAAGCAGGCCCGCGCCGTGAAGCGCCTGAAGGTGGTCGACGCCTTCCTCAAGTCCACCAACAGGCCCGACTGGATGGTCCTCGACGTGGTCCCGGTGATCCCGCCCGAGCTGCGCCCGATGGTGCAGCTGGACGGCGGCCGGTTCGCAACCTCCGACCTGAACGACCTCTATCGAAGGGTCATCAACAGGAACAACCGCCTCAAGCGGCTGCTCGACCTGGGCGCGCCCGAGATCATCGTCAACAACGAGAAGCGCATGCTGCAGGAGGCCGTCGACGCCCTGTTCGACAACGGCCGCCGCGGCCGCCCGGTCACCGGTCCCGGCAACCGCCCGCTGAAGTCGCTCAGCGACATGCTCAAGGGCAAGCAGGGCCGGTTCCGCCAGAACCTGCTCGGCAAGCGGGTTGACTACTCGGGCAGCTCGGTGATCGTCTCGGGCCCGATCCTGAGCTCCACCAGTGCGGGCTCCCCAAGCTGATGGCGCTGGAGCTGTTCAAGCCGTTCATCATGGCTCGGCTGGTCGAGCGCAAGCAGGTCCAGAACATCAAGGCCGCCAAGAAGATGGTGGACTCGATGATCCCCGAGGTCTGGGACGTGCTCGAGGAGGTCATCCACGAGCATCCGGTGCTGCTGAACCGCGCACCGACCCTGCACCGCCTGGGCATCCAGGCGTTCGAGCCGGTCCTGGTCGAGGGCAAGGCGATCCAGATCCATCCGCTGGTCTGCCACGCCTTCAACGCCGACTTCGACGGCGACCAGATGGCGGTCCACCTGCCGCTCTCGGCCGAGGCGCAGGCGGAGGCGCGCATCCTGATGCTCTCCTCCAACAACATCCTCTCGCCGGCTCACGGCGCGCCGCTGGCGACGCCGACCCAGGACATGGTGCTGGGCCTCTACTACCTGACCTATGGGTCGTCGCCCGAGGAGAGCGACGACCCAACGAGCTCTCGCTGAGCAGCTCGACCAGAAGCTCCGCCGAGACGGCACCTGGGACGAGGCCAAGGCACGGCAAGCGGCCTCCACACCTTCCGTTCTGCGCAGGAGGCTGAGCTTGCGTACGAGAACCGGTTCATCGCGCTCCACGATCTCGCCGAATACCGTCGGGTCCCGCCACGACCATTTCATGACGACCGTCGGGCGCATCATTTTCAACGATCGCGTCGAGCGCGCGATCAAGCGACGCACTTGAGGACGAGTACGACCCCGAGGCAATACGATTTCGTCAACGCTCGCTGAAGAAGCGCGACGTCAACAACATGGTCATCAAGCTGGTCGAGGACTACGGCGCCCCGGCGGTGTCGCTGGTGCTCGACTCGTTCAAGGAGCTGGGCTTCCACTTCGCGACCCAGGCGGGCATCACGATCTCCAAGAACGACGTGGTCGCGCCTCCCAACAAGGAGGACATCCTCGAGAAGTACGAGCGCGAGAGCGAGGCGATCATGGGCCAGTACGACGACGGCTACATCACCGCAGAGGAGCGGAAGGAGGCCATCACCGGCCAGTGGGACGAGGCGACCGAAGAGGTCGGCAAGGCGATGGAGGAGAACCTCGACGAGCTGAACCCGATCTTCATGATGGCCAACTCGGGCGCCCGCGGGTCCTTCAAGCAGATCCGCCAGCTGGCGGGCATGCGCGGCCTGATGGCGAATCCGAAGGGCGAGATCATCGAGCGGCCGATCAAGGCCAACTTCATGGAGGGCCTGTCGGTCCTGGAGTACTTCATCTCCACCCACGGAGCCCGCAAGGGCCTGGCCGACACCGCCCTGCGCACCGCCGACTCCGGCTACCTCACCCGGCGCCTGGTCGACGTCGCGCAGGACGTGATCGTCCGCATCGACGATTGCAAGACGAAGGACCTGGTGGAGATGAAGGTGCGCCGCGACGACGGCCAGCTCAACCCCAACCTCGAGGGCCGCGTCGTAGCCAAGAAGTTCACGACCAAGCGCGGCCGCGACCTGCTGAAGCGGGGCCAGATGATCGACAAGGACGAGCTCGCCGAGCTGGAGGAGACGTTCCCGGCCGACGACACGGAGTCCACCGTCCCCCTGCGCTCGGTGCTGAAGTGCGAGGCCGAGTCCGGGGTCTGCCAGCAGTGCTACGGGCTGATGCCCGCCACCGGCGCCCTGGTCGAGATCGGCGACGCGGTCGGCATCATCGCGGCCCAGTCGATCGGCGAGCCCGGCACCCAGCTGACGATGCGCACCTTCCACACGGGCGGCGTCGCCGGCCTGGACATCACGCAGGGCCTGCCCCGCGTCGTGGAGCTGTTCGAGGCGCGCAAGCCGAAGGGCCTGGCGCAGATCGCCGAGGTCGCCGGCAAGGTCTCGGTCGAGGAGACCGACAAGGCGGTCAAGGTGATCCTCACCGACGACAAGGGCGAGGAGACCTCCTACAGCTTCCCCGCCAGGACCAGCCTGTTCGTCAAGCCCGGCCAGAAGGTCGAGCCCGGCGTCCAGCTGAACGAGGGCTCCCTGTATCCGGCCGAGATCCTCGCGATCCGCGGGCGCGACGAGACCGAGAGCTACATCGTCGCCGAGGTGCAGAAGGTCTATCGCGCCCAGGGCGTCGACATCAATGACAAGCACATCGAGCTGATCGTCCGCCAGATGCTGAAGAAGGTCAGGGTCGAGTCCAAGGGCTCCTCGGAGCTGCTCCCGGGCCAGCTCGAGGACAGGCTCACGTTCGACGCACTCAACGAGAAGTTCAAGGGCAAGAAGACGAAGACCCCGGCCCACAGCGAGCCGGTGATCCTGGGGATCACCAAGGCCTCGCTGGCGACCGACTCCTTCCTCTCGGCCGCCTCCTTCCAGGAGACGACCAAGGTCCTGACGGACGCCGCCCTGGAGGGCAAGCGCGACCGCCTGATGGGGCTGAAGGAGAACGTGATCATCGGCAAGCTGATCCCGGCCGCGACGGGGCTCAAGCACTACCGCTCGCTGCAGATCGAGCCGGTCGAGCCCGCGCAGCCCCCCGCCGAGGAGCTGCTCTCCGAGGAGGAGCTGGCAGCCGAGCTGGACCTGGCCGGTGACGGCGAGAGCTCGCAGCTCGAGGGCTTCGGCCCCAGCTTCGCCGAGGAGCTCGAGGAGCTCGCCTCCGAGATCGAGACCCCCGCGGGCTCGGGCTCGGGCGACGCCTCCGGCGACGCCGGCTCCGACAAGAGCTGAGCGCACGGGCGGCCACGCGGGTCACGGTCCGCAGCAACGAGCTGCGGACGCTCAGCCGCGCCCTCGAGTCGATCGAGTGGCGCGGTGCGCCGGCCCTGACGATGCTCGAGCCCGGTGAGTACGAGCGATTCGAGCCGATCGAGGCGATCGAGCTGCCCGAGGGCGACTACGAGCTGGTGGACGCCGACCCGGGTCTGGATCTCCGCAACGTCACTCCGGACGACGCCCTGCCGCGCATCCTGCAGGCGGGCCGCTCCCCCCTCACCCTGCAGGAGGGCATCGCTCTGGTCGCCCAGCGCCCCGAGGCCGTCGACCGCAATGCCGGGTTCTCGCTTCCCGGCTCGCGCTGCGGCGACAAGCGGGTGACCGCGATCTGGATCAGCAAGGGCGCTCCGAAGCTGGGCTGGTGCTGGGCGGGCAACCCGCACACCTGGCTGGGGTCAGCGAGCTGCGTCGAGCGGATCGGCTGACGGCTTCGCCATCAAGCCGGGGCCGGCTGACGGCTTCGCCATCAGTCGGGGTCGCGGCGGCCGCTTCGAGCAAGTCGCGGCGCTGGCGCGCCGCTCCGAAGGCGGGCGGCCTTGCGACCCCTCGGCGGGCAATCGGGCAGCGCGACGGCCGTGCCCCCGTGCGGGCCGCGGCGGGGGCCCTTGGGGCGCGGCTGGCGGCGCCAGCGGCGGAAGCCGTGGTCCTCGGCCCCCGGCCTCTCGTCCTCGGCGAACTCGTCGTAGCTCTTCGACGCCCACCAGACGAGCCAGATGCCGAAGAAGACCGGGATCTTCAGCACCACGGCGAGGAAGATGATCGGCCACACGCCCTCCATCCCCGAAGGAGTCTAGACGCCGCGCGCTGCGGCGCAAAGCGCTAGCGGACGCTGTAGCCGTCCGCGGCCCAGGCCTCGAGCGCGGCGACGTGGCCGTCCTCGAGGCCGATCTCCGGGTCGGTCGGCACCAGCAGCGTCGGGGCCTCGCGCGCCTCGGCCCAGCTGGAGCAGCTCAGATCCAGGCTGTCGTCGATCCACGCCAGAGGGCGATCGCCGGCGTAGGCCTCGAGCGCCGCCAGCTTCCAGTGGGCGGTGCCGAAGCGGGCCTCGCCGTCGAAGGTCAGGAATGGCAGCTCGGGGACGCCGAGGATGCCCGGCAGGTAGTCGTTGGCGCGGTCCTCCCAGCCGGTCGCCCAGACCAGGTCGTAGGTCTCGGCCAGCCGGTTCAGCCGGGGACCGGTCGGCATCGAGATGCAGTGCAGCATCCCGTCGACCAGGTGGAACTCGCCCGGCGCGTCATCGTTCGACTGCTCATAGCCGAACAGGCTGATGACTCCGTCCACGTCGACGGCGAGCAGCGGCTTCTCGCTCTTCTCCACGGCTTGGAGGTTACGAGGCGGGGTGCCCGCGAGGTACCCGCGCAGGGCGTGCCCGAGGAGGTGGCCGATTTATCTCGCTATCCTGCCCGACCGTGCCGAACACGAACCAACTGGTCCGCAAGGGCCGCAACCCCAAGCCGAAGAAGATGTCGACGCCGGGCCTGAAGTCTGGCCAGGGTCGCAAGAAGCGCGTGGCCGCTCCCCAGCGCCGCGGCGTCTGCACCCGCGTCGCCACCGTGACCCCCAAGAAGCCGAACTCCGCGCTGCGCAAGATCGCCCGCGTGCGGCTGACCAACCAGATGGAGGTCACCACCTACATCCCCGGCGAGGGGCACAACCTCCAGGAGCACTCCGTCGTGCTCGTACGAGGCGGCCGCGTCAAGGACCTTCCCGGCGTCCGCTACAAGATCGTGCGGGGCACGCTCGACGCCGCCGGCGTCTCGGACCGCAAGCAGGGCCGTTCGCTGTACGGCGTCAAGGCTTCTGACCTAGTTCCCTGACGCATGCCGCGACGCAACCAGGCCACGATCCGCCCCTTGGAGCCGGACTCGCTCTACCGCAGCCGGCTGGTGCAGCAGGTCATCAACAAGGTGATGACGGCCGGCAAGAAGTCGCTCGCCGAGCAGATCACCTACGACGCGCTCTCGGTGGTCGGAGAGCGCACCGGCAACAACCCCGTCGAGGAACTGGAGAACGCGATCAAGCAGCTCACCCCCGTGCTCGAGGTCCGCTCGCGCCGGGTCGGCGGCGCCACCTACCAGGTGCCCGTCGAGGTCCCCGCCCGCCGCGCCCGCACCCTGGCCGTGCGCTGGCTCGTCGAGTTCGCCCGCGCCCGTGGGGAGAAGTCGATGCCCGAGCGCCTCGCCAACGAGATCCTCGACGCGGCCAAGCAGCAGGGCAACGCCTGGAAGCGCAAGGACGACATCTACCGCATGGCGCAGGCCAACAAGGCCTTCGCCCACTACCGCTGGTAGATACCCGCCGAAGTTGGCGGGTTTGTGTCGCTATGCGAAGCTAACCCGCCAACGTCGTCCCTGCCGGCCGTACCGGACCGCTCCCGCCGCATCGTCGCCAGCGCCGCGCCGCACGCGGTCAGCACCAGCGCGCCCACCAGCTCGAACCAGAAGCCCGCGGCGGGCTCGGCCTTGGCGTCGATGAAGGAGTCATCGTCGAGAGCCCCGATGCTGCCCGCGTCGGGCAGGTCGATGACCAGGAAGATCAACAGCGAGATCACTCCGCAGACGGCGACGCCGAAGCTGGCGCCCTGGGCGAGCGAATCGTCCCGCGCCGCGAGGGCCACCACCAGCAGCGCCAGCGCCAGCACCGCGACGATCAGCGTCGCGTAGCCGTGCTGGTCGGTCGCCTCGATCTCGCCCAGGGCTTCGCCGCCCGACGGCGTCAGCTCGAACAGGTTGGTGAACTGGGAGGCGGCCAGCAACGCTGCGGCGCCGGCGCAGGCGAGCACCAGCAGCGTCTCGGTGCGGCGCTTCACGCGCCGGCCCCCCAGCCGGCGGCCCGGCCGGGCCCGCCGCCCTGGGTCACGCTCGAACCGGCGGCGAGGTCGCGGTTGCGATTCCTCCCGGCCTCGGTGTTGGCGCGGCTCAGCCCCAGCCCGCAGCCGACCAGCGCCAGCGAGGCGAGCAGCTGCGTCCAGAAGCCCTCGATCAGCTGGGCCTCGGTGCCCTCGTAGGCGTCGCCGGCCCTGCCGGTCTCGAGGCCCTGAGGGAGGTCGACCGCCAGCGTCACCACGACCCCGACGGCTCCGATCGCCGCCACCCACAGGGCCAGGCGGCGGCGGCCGCGCAGCGCCAGCCAGGTCAGGGGAAGGGCGGCGATCGCCAGCGGCAGCAGGGCGTAGAAGTGGGGGTCGCCAGTCGGCTTCTGGTCGATGCTCGGCGGCGGCGCGACCGTCTGGACCTCGCCCTCGTACACGCCCTCGTACTGCTCTGCGCCGATGGCGGTGGCGCGGTAGTCGATGAACTGCGATGCGGCGAGGGCCACCGCGGCGGCCGCGGCGATCAGCGCGAACGTCCTCGCAGGCGTCACGTGAGCGTCGACCCAGCGCGCGCCGGCGCGGGCCGCGTCGACGATCCGGTCGCGGGCCCAGGACAGCGCCGCCAGCATCGCGTCAAGCAGGGCGCCGAGTCCGTACAGGGGGGCGAGGATGACCGCCGAGGCGTAGGGGGCGATCGGCGCCAGCACCGCCCGGATGGCTCGGCCCAGCGGGCGCAGCACGGCCCCGATCGCGGTAGCGACGGGCGCCAGCCACTTGCGGGCGCGCGCCAGCACCGGCTCTGCCCGTCGTCTTCCGCCCGCCCAGGCGCCCTTCGCGCGCCGCCTCGACTCGAGCCCGACTCCCTTGACCCAGACCCGCAGCTCATCCAGCTGGGCGCGATGGAGCGCGACGCGTTCGCGCCGCGAGAGGCCGCGGCGCTGCCGGCGGCGACGACGACGGGACTCCTTCGGCCCGCGGCGGGGACGACGGGGCTGCTTGGGCCTGCGGAGCGAGCGCTGCTTGGCCCTGACCTCGGCGCGGGCCTTCCGCTCTGCCTCTGCCTGGGGCTTACCCCCGGCTTCCGCCTCGGCCCGGGTCCTCGCCTCGGCCTCCGCCTTGGCCCGCGCCTTCACCTCGGCCTTCTCGCGCTCCTCGGCTCGCGCTCTCTCCTCGGCCCTCGCCCTGGCCTCGGCGCGGACCATCTCCGTCTTCTCCGCCAGGGCGTCCCTGGCGGCCTTCTTGCGCCTGCGGCGCTCTCTGAATCCCTCTCTGGAGCCCATCATGCCCTTGCTATCATCGCGCCTGGCCCACGCACGCCTCCGGAGAGCCGGGTGCGGACGCGGGCAATAGCCGCTTCAATGGAGAACGACGACACATAGGAGCAGGTCGGGTCATCTGATGCGCCAGCGCTCAGGCCCGGCAGGGCCTTTTTTGTGCGCTGAAACGGGTCCAATCTATCCGCTCCGAAGCGCTCGCTTGTGCGGTTGTCTCTCTCCAACAGGCATCCACGAACTTAGACCAAGGAACAAGAGACCCGAACCATGCCCCGCAGCTTCCCCCTGGAGAAGACACGCAACATCGGCATCATGGCGCACATCGATGCCGGCAAGACGACCACGACCGAGCGCATCCTCTACTACACCGGCCGCACCCACAAGATGGGCGAGGTCCACGAGGGCGCCGCGGTCATGGACTGGATGGAGCAGGAGCAGGAGCGCGGGATCACCATCACCTCGGCCGCGACGGCGTGCGAGTGGAAGGACCACCGCATCAACATCATCGACACGCCCGGCCACGTGGACTTCACCGTCGAGGTCGAGCGAAGCCTGCGCGTCCTGGACGGCGCGATCGCGCTGTTCGACTCGGTAGCCGGCGTCGAGCCCCAGTCCGAGACGGTCTGGCGCCAGGCCGACAAGTACAAGGTCCCCCGGATCGCCTACGTCAACAAGATGGACCGGACGGGCGCCGACTTCTTCGGCGCCGTGCAGACGATGCGCGACCGCCTGGGCGCCAACCCGCTCCCGATCCAGCTCCCGATCGGCAACGAGGCCGACTTCTCCGGCGTCGTCGACCTGATCGAGAACAAGGCGCTCATCTGGAAGGACGAGCTGGGCACGGAGTTCTCCTATGAGGACGTGCCCGAGGACCTGAAGGAGCTCGCGCACGAGCACCGCACCCATCTGATCGAGGCCTGCGCCGACTACGACGACGAGCTGATGGAGGCCTACCTGAACGAGGAGGAGATCCCCCACGAGCGGATCGCCAAGTCGCTTCACCGCGCCACCCTGGACATCAAGGTGACGCCGGTGCTGTGCGGATCCTCGTTCAAGAACAAGGGCGTGCAGCCGCTGCTGGACGCCGTCGTCGAGCTGCTTCCCTCCCCGCTCGAGGTGCCGCCGGTGACCGGCCTGGAGCAGCCGAAGAAGGGCAGCGACGGCGGCCCCGTCGAGGCCGTTCGCGAGCCTTCAGACGACGCGCCGTTCGCGGCGCTGGCCTTCAAGGTGGCCGTCGACCCGTTCGTCGGCAAGCTCACCTACATGCGGGTCTACTCGGGCAAGCTCCAGGCGGGCAGCCGGGTGCTGAACGCCTCCACCGGCAAGACCGAGCGGATCGGCCGCATCCTGATGATGCACGCCAACTCCCGGGAGGAGATCGAGGAGTGCTACGCGGGCGACATCGTCGGCGGCGTCGGCCTGAAGCAGACCTCGACCGGCGACACGCTGTGCGCCCCGGACGCGGCGATCGAGCTGGAGCAGATCGACTTCCCCGAGCCCGTGATCGCCGTCGCGATCGAGCCGAAGACCAAGGCCGACCAGGAGAAGCTGAGCGAGAGCCTCGGCCGCCTTTCCGAGGAGGACCCCACCTTCCAGGTCGAGTCCGACGACGAGACCGGCCAGACCCTGATCCACGGCATGGGCGAGCTCCACCTGGAGGTACTGGTGGACCGCCTGCTGCGCGAGTTCTCGGTCGACGCGAACGTGGGCAAGCCCCAGGTCGCCTATCGCGAGACGATCCGCAAGCGCGTCGACAAGGTGAACGGCAGGTTCGTGCGCCAGACCGGCGGCCGGGGCCAGTACGGCCACGCCGTGATCAACATCGAGCCGGCTCCGGGCGAGGGCTTCGATTTCGTCAACCAGATCAAGGGCGGCAAGATCCCGACCGAGTACATCCCCTCGGTCGAGCAGGGGATCGAGGAAGCGCTCGCGTCCGGCGTCAAGGCGGGCTACCCGATGGTGGACGTCCGGGTCGAGCTGATCGACGGCTCCTACCACGACGTCGACTCCTCGGAGATGGCGTTCAAGATCGCCGGCTCGATGGCCCTGCAGGAGGGCGCGCGCAAGGCGAGCCCCGTTCTGCTGGAGCCCGTGATGTCGGTCGAGGTCGTGACGCCCGAGGAGTTCCTGGGCGACGTCATCGGCGACCTCAGCCGCCGCCGCGGCAAGGTGCAGGGCCAGGAGCAGCGCGGCAACGCGCTCGCGGTCCAGGCGTTCGTGCCGCTGGGCGAGATGTTCGGCTACGCCACGGACGTGCGCTCCTCGACCCAGGGCCGCGCCAGCTACACGATGCAGTTCGAGCGCTACGAGGAGGTCCCGGCCAGCATCGCCGAGGAGATCGTCGAGCACCGCTCGGGCGAGCCGGTGGGGGCCGCGAGCTGAGAGCGAGCTAGGCACGAAGCCCGCGTGGGGTGGCTATATTCCCCAGGTTCGTCCGCACACGAACCAACAGACTTCTAGACGCACGAAAAACCCGACTTAGACAGACCAAGAGAGCCAAAGGAGCGAGATGTCCAAGGAGAAGTTCGATCGCGATAAGCCGCACGTCAACGTCGGCACCATCGGCCATGTCGATCACGGCAAGACCACGCTGACCGCCGCGATCACCAAGACACTCGCCGACAAGGGTGGGACGGAGGTGAAGACCTTCGACGAGATCGACAACGCGCCCGAGGAGAAGGAGCGCGGGATCACGATCGCCACGTCGCACGTCGAGTACGAGACGGACAACCGTCACTACGCGCACGTCGACTGTCCCGGCCACGCCGACTACGTCAAGAACATGATCACGGGCGCCGCCCAGATGGACGGCGCGATCCTGGTGGTCTCGGCGCCCGACGGCCCGATGCCCCAGACGCGCGAGCACATCCTGCTCGCCCGCCAGGTGAACGTCCCCTACGTGGTCGTCTACCTGAACAAGACCGACATGGTCGACGACGAGGAGCTGCTGGAGCTCGTCGAGGAGGAGGTCAAGGACCTGCTCAACGAGTACGAGTTCCCCGGCGACGAGGTCCCGATCATCAAGGGCTCGGCGCTGAAGGCGCTGGAGGGCGACGAGGAGGCCAAGCAGTCCATCCTCGATCTCGCCCAGGCGCTGGACGACTACATCCCGGAGCCCGAGCGCGACCTTGACAAGCCGTTCCTGATGCCGGTTGAGGACGTCTTCTCGATCACCGGCCGCGGCACCGTCGCGACCGGCCGCGTCGAGCAGGGCATCATCAACTCGGGCGACGAGGTCGAGATCGTCGGCATCACCGACAGCTCCAAGACCGTCGTCACCGGCGTCGAGATGTTCCGCAAGATCCTCGACGAGGGACGCGCCGGCGACAACATCGGCGCCCTGCTGCGAGGCACCAAGCGCGAGGAGATCCAGCGCGGCCAGGTGCTGTGCAAGCCGGGCTCGATCACGCCGCACACCAAGTACAAGGCCGAGGTCTACTGCCTGAAGAAGGAGGAGGGCGGCCGTCACACGCCCTTCGTCACGGGCTACAGGCCGCAGTTCTATTTCCGCACCACCGACGTGACCGGTGTCGTCAACCTCCCCAAGGACCGCGAGTTCGTGGCCCCTGGCGAGAACGCCGAGATGGAGGTCGAGCTGATCCAGCCGATCGCCATGGACCAGGGCCTCCGCTTCGCGATTCGCGAGGGCGGCCGCACGGTCGGCTCGGGTGTCGTCACCGAGGTAATCGAATAGCTGCAAGCGGGCCCCGATCCGGGGCCCGCTTTACGTGCGGCCCTCGGATGAGTTGGGCAAGGGCCGCGAAACCACAAGACATACGACCGGGGCGTTGCCTCACACGGCAGCGCCCCAGTTGCGTCATCAGACCACTGAAAACAGACGTTTGAGGAAGACAAAGGAAGCGACGAGGCAATGGCCTCACTGACATCGGGAAAGATCAGGATTCGGCTCAAGGCGTATGACCACGACGCCATAGACCGGGCTGCCCAGGAGATCGTCGGGACCGCCGAGCGGACCGGCGCCACCGTGTCCGGGCCCGTCCCGCTGCCCACCGAGAAGAACGT
The DNA here is from genome assembly GCA_963813725.1 of uncultured Solirubrobacterales bacterium. GTDB lineage: Bacteria > Actinomycetota > Thermoleophilia > Solirubrobacterales > 70-9 > VGBV01. The sequence goes on along the minus strand of CAWFAI010000003.1, from coordinate 53,785 downwards.
CTACTGCGTCATCCGCAGCCCCTTCAAGGACAAGGACTCGCGCGAGCATTTCGAGATCCGCACCCACAAGCGCCTGATCGACATCCACCAGCCGACGCCGAAGACCGTCGACGAGCTGCAGCGGATGGAGACGCTGCCCGCGGGCGTGGACGTGGAGATCCGCCTGTGAGCGCGATCGTCGGCAAGAAGCTCGGCATGACCCGCGTCTTCGACGAGGACGGCGCCGCGATCCCGGTGACGGTGATCGAGGCCGCCCCCAACACGATCACGGGGATCCGCAAGGCCGACCGCGACGGCCACGACTCGGTCCAGCTGGCCGGTGACCCCACGGACGAGCGCAAGCTCTCGAAAGCCGAGCTGGGCCACCTGAAGAAGGCCGGCGCCGGTCCCTCGCGCTCGGTCGTCGAGTTCCGCGACGCCGAGTTCCCAGCCGCCGGCGGAGGTTCGAAGGAGGGGGAGGGGCCGTCGAAGGAGGATGAAGCGCCCGCAGCCGGGGGCGAGGACGCTTCCTCTGATGGCGGGGAGCGCAAGGTGGGCGACCAGGTGACCGTGGCCGACTTCGAGGCGGGCGAGAAGGTGAAGGTCGCCGCCGTCTCGATCGGCAAGGGCTTCCAGGGCACGATCAAGCGCCACAACTTCAGCCGCGGCCCCGTCACCCACGGCTCACACAACGTCCGGGCCCCCGGCTCGGCCGGCGCCAGCGCCGACCCCGCCAGGATCTTTCCCGGCCAGAAGATGCCCGGCCGCATGGGGGCGGGCCGCCGCACCCAGCGCGGGGCCACCATCCACGACGTCGACGCCGAGCGCAATCTGTTGCTGGTCAAGGGCTCGGTGCCCGGCGGCCGCAACGCAACTGTGGAGGTGCGCTCCGATGGCTGAGGCCAAGGCCACGAACGGCGGATCCAGCGCGGCGCTGAAGGCGCCCGTGCTGGGCAAGCAGGCCAAGGCGGACCTGCCGAAGGCGCTGTTCTCCGAGCCCTTCCACGAGTCCCTGGTGCACCAGGCGGCGCGCGCCGACCTGAACGCGAGGCGCCGCGGCACCCACTCGACCCTGACCCGCGGCGAGGTGGCGATGACCACCGCCAAGGCCTGGCGGCAGAAGGGCACGGGCCGCGCGCGCGTCGGCGCCCTCGGCGTTCCCCACCGCTACGGGGGCGGCGTCGCCTTCGGCCCGAAGCCGCGCCACTACACCTTCAAGATCAACCGCAAGGCCCGCCGCCGCGCGCTCCGCGCCGCCCTCAGCGTGCACGCCGAGCGCGGCACCGTCGCCGTCCTGGACGGCTCGGGCTTCGACGCGCCGTCCACGAAGCAGGCGGCCCAGGCGCTTGCGAAGTGGGGCGCCGACGGGCCGATCCTGGTCGTGATCGGAGCCGAGGAGGAGTCCGCCGCCAAGAGCTTCCGCAACATCCCGCGCGTGCAGGTCGCCCAGGCCACCGCGGCGGGGGTCGCCGACGTGATCGGCGCGGCCTCCCTGTTGGTCTCGCAGGAGGCCTTGAAGGAGCTCGAGGGGAGGGCGAGTTGATGGATCCCCGTCAGGTGATCATCCGCCCGGTCGTCTCGGAGAAGAGCTACGCGCTGATGGCCGACGGCAAGTACACCTTCCGCGTCCACGACAGGGCGCACAAGACCCAGATCGCGCAGGCGATCGAGGACATCTTCGAGGTCAAGGTGCGGTCGGTGAAGACCGCCAAGGTCCGCGCCAAGCCGAAGCGCCGCGGCCTCACCACGGGCACCAGCCGCTCCTGGAAGAAGGCGGTCGTCCAACTCGCCCCCGGCCAGCGCATCGAGCTGTTCGAGGGCGCTGCGGTGGAGGGCTAAAGAGATCTGATGGCGAACCGCAAGACAAGGCCGACCAGCCCCGGGCGCCGCTTCGGCACCTACCAGCTGCGCGAGGAGCTCAGTGGGGACGCGCCGGAGAAGTCCCTGTTGGAGGGCAAGAAGCGCTCCAGCGGCCGCAACGCGGCCGGTCGCATCACCTCGCGCCACCGCGGCGGCGGCGCCAAGCGCCTGTACCGGCGCATCGACTTCAAGCGCACCAAGGACGGGGTCCCCGCCAGGGTCGCGACCGATCGAGTACGACCCCAACCGCAGCGCCTATATCGCGCTGCTGCACTACGCCGACGGCGAGAAGCGCTACATCCTCGCCCCGCAGGGCCTCGCGATCGGCGCCGAGGTCGTCTCGGGCGAGGGCGCCGACATCACCCCGGGCAACGCGTTGCCGCTGGCCAGGATCCCGACGGGCACCGTGGTCCACAACGTCGAGCTGACGCCGGGCCAGGGCGGCCGCCTCGGCCGCGCCGCCGGCACCGCGATCCAGGTCGTCGCCAAGGAGGGCCCGATGGTCTCGCTGCGGCTGCCCTCCTCGGAGGTGCGCATGGTCCGCGGCGAGTGCCGCGCCACGGTCGGGGCCCTGACCAACACCGAGCACCAGAACGTGAAGGGGGGCAAGGCGGGCCGCAGCCGCCATCGCAACAAGCGCCCCCAGACCCGCGGTGTCGCCATGAACCCGGTGGACCACCCGCACGGCGGCGGCGAGGCCCACCACACGCCCGGCGGCCACCCCGTGACCCCATGGGGCAAGCCGACGCTCGGCTACCGCACGCGCAAGAAGGGCAAGCGCTCCGACGCGATGATCGTCCGCGCCCGCCGCAGGAAGAAGAGGTAAAGTCACTGATGGGACGCTCGACCAAGAAGGGACCGTGGGCCGAGGAGCGCCTGATGAAGCGGATCGGCGCGATGAACGAGTCCGGACAGAAGGCCATGGTCAAGACCTGGTCGCGCAAGTCCACCGTCTTCCCGGAGATGGTCGGCCACACGATCGCCGTCCACGACGGCCGCAAGCACGTGCCGGTCTACATCTCCGAGTCCATGGTCGGCCACAAGCTGGGCGAGTTCGCCCCGACCCGCACCTTCCGCGCCCACTCGGGTGCCGGCTCGGCGCAGAAGGACGACTAGGCATGGCCGAGCCCAAGGACACCAAGAAGAAGGACGCCGCGAAGAAGCCGGCGCGCAAGCCCGCCGCAAAGAAGCCCGCTAGCAAGGAGGGGAAGGCGGCCGAGAAGAAGGCGCCCGCGAAGAAGCGGACGGCGAAGCAGGCCGACCCCAAGGCCGAGGCCGCCGCCAGGGGCAAGACGGGGACCGCCGCCGAGGCGACCTCCAAGACGGCCGACAAGAAGGCCGCCTCAGAGGCCAAGCCGGCATCCACGAAGAAGACCGCCAAGAAGACGAGCGGGAAGCCCGCGGCGAAGAGGGCGGCCAAGAAGGCGGCCGAGACCAAGCCCAAGGGCAAGGCAGCCGCCAAGGAGCCGAGCGAGCGCCCGGTGGTCAGGGCCAAGGCCAGCTTCGTGCGCGTCGCCCCTCGCAAGGCCCGCCTGGTCGCCGACCAGGTGCGCGGCATGCCCCTCGAGGACGCGCTCACCACGCTGCGCTTCTCCAGCCGCGGCGCCGCTCGTGACATCGCCAAGCTGATCGGCTCGGCCGCGGCCAACGCCGAGAACAACCACGACCTGGTCGCAGACGACCTGATCCTGACCGACATCACCGTGGACGAGGGGCCGACGCTGCGCCGCTATCGGCCGCGCGCGCTCGGTCGCGCCACCCGCATCAACAAGCGAACCAGCCACATCAAAGTTGCGCTGACCCCGGAGGACTGAGGAGAGCATGGGACAGAAGATCCATCCAGAGGGCTTCAGGGTCGGCTACATCCACGACTGGAAGTCGAATTGGTTCAACGAGCGCGAGTTCGCGGACTACCTGATGGAGGACATCCAGATCCGCGAGCACATCGAGGAGAAGCTCAGCCACGCCGGGCTGTCGGACATCACGATCAAGAAGGGCTCGAACGAGATCGAGGTGGACATCGCCACCGCGCGCCCGGGCATCGTGATCGGCAAGTCCGGCAGCGAGGTGGACGCGCTGCGCAAGGAGCTCCACAAGATCACCGGCCGTCCGGTCAAGGTGAACATCAAGGAGATCAAGCGCCCCGAGCTTGACGCGAAGCTGGTCGCGCAGTCGATCGCGGAGCAGCTGCAGAACCGCGTCGCCTTCCGCCGCGCGATGAAGCGCGCGCTGACCTCGGCCATGCGCTCCGGCGCGAAGGGGGTCAAGGTCCAGGTCTCGGGCCGCCTGGGCGGCGCCGAGATGGCGCGGACCGAGGGCTATTCCGACGGCCGCGTGCCGCTGCACACCCTCAGGGCCGACATCGACTACGGCTTCATCGAGGCCCGCACCACCACCGGCCGCATCGGCGTCAAGTGCTGGATCAACAAGGGCGAGGTCATGCCCGAGGGCTACCGCACCGAGGGCGCCGAGGACGAGGACGGCGGCCCCGGCGGCGGGCGCGGGGGCCGAGGGGGTCGTGGCTGATGCTGATGCCCAAGCGCGTCAAGTACCGCAAGCAGATGCGCGGCCGCATGCGCGGCTACGCCAAGGGCGGCAGCACGGTCGCGTTCGGCGAGTACGGGCTGAAGGCGATGGAGCGCGGCTGGATCACCAACCGCCAGATCGAGGCCGCCCGGGTCGCGATGACCCGCAAGATCAAGCGAGGCGGGAAGGTCTGGATCAACATCTTCCCCGACAAGCCGGTGACCGCGAAGCCGGCCGAGACCCGCATGGGCTCGGGCAAGGGCAACCCCGAGGGCTGGGTCGCCGTCGTCAAGCCGGGCCGCGTCATGTTCGAGCTGGCGGGCGTGGACGAGGAGCTGGCCAAGGACGCGATGCGCCTGGCCGGTCACAAGCTTCCGATCAAGACCAAGTTCGTGCGGCGGGAGGGGGCCGAGGCGTGAAGGCTTCAGAGGTGCACAACCTGAAGGACCCCGAGCTGATCGAGCGCCTGCGACAGGCCAAGGAGGAGCACTTCGGGATCCGCTTCCAGCACGCCACCGGCGAGCTCGAGAACACCTCCGCCATGGGCAACGCCCGGCGCGACGTGGCGCGGCTGCTGACCGTCGCCAAGGAGCGCGGGATCGACGTCGAGAAGGAACTGAAGGACTGAGAATGGCTGACGAAGAGAAGAACGAGCGCAGCGAAGAGACCAAGGACGATCAGGCCCCCGAGGCCGAGGCTGCGGCCGAGGACGCCCCCGCCGAGGAGGCTCCGGCCGAGCAGGCTCCGGCGGAGGAGGCGGCCGAGGACGCCCCTGCGGAGGATGCTCCCGCCGATGCGCCCGCAGGCGAAGCCGAGGACGCATCTTCGAGTGAAGAGGCCCCTGCCGCCGAAGGGGGCGCTGCCGCGGATGACTCGGGGCCCGATGAGATGGAGGGCCTCGACTGGAAGGCGCGCCGGCGCCTCGAGCGCTCGCGCGAGTCAGGCGAGGCGGGGCCGCAGCGCAGCCCCTCAGAGCGCGTCGCCGAGCGGACGAGCCGCCGCGGGGACGCCGCAAAGGCCCGCTCGTCCTACCGCAGGAAGCGCCGCCAGGGGGGCGAAGCCGGCACCGGCACCCCGGCCGCAGAGCGCGAGTCCGCGGGGCGCAAGGAGCGCCAGGGCACGGTGGTCTCCAGCAAGGCCGACAAGACGATCACGGTTCGCATCGACGTCGCCCGCCGCCACCCGGCCTACGAGAAGATCGTGCGCCAGTCCAGCACGCTGCGCGCCCACGACGAGTCGAACGAGGCCGGCGAGGGCGACCTGGTGAAGATCGTCGAGACCCGGCCGCTGTCCCGCACGAAGCGGTGGCGCCTGGTCGAGGTCATGGAGAAGGCCAAGTAGTGACGCGATGATCCAGCAGGAGTCAAAGCTCAGAGTCGCCGACAACTCGGGCGCCCGCGAGATCCTCTGCATCCGCGTCAAGGGCGGCTCGCACCGCCGCTACGCGCGGATCGGCGACGTGATCACGGCGACCGTGAAGCAGGCGACGCCGCACGGCGGCGTCCGCAAGGGCGAGGTGGTGGAGGCCGTGGTCGTGCGCACCCGCAAGCAGCTCGGCCGCAAGGACGGCACCTACATCTCCTTCGACGAGAACGCGGCGGTGCTGATCGACCCGCAGGGCGCTCCTCGCGGCACCCGCATCTTCGGGCCGGTGGCTCGCGAGCTGCGCGACAAGAACTTCATGCGGATCGTCTCCCTCGCCCCGGAGGTGCTGTAGCGATGGGCCGGATGCGGATCCGCAAGGACGACATGGTCACGGTGATCGGCGGCAAGGATCGCGGCAAGACGGGCCGCGTTCTTCACACCGAGCCCAAGAAGGGGAAGGTGTTCGTCGAGGGCCTTAACATCGTCAAGCGCCACCAGCGCCCGGTGTCGGTCAAGGACGCCTCCAAAGGCGGCGAGGTCGGCGGCATCATCGAGAAGGAGGGGCCGATCCACATCTCCAACGTGATGCTGCTGGATCCCTCCGACAACAAGCCCACCCGGGTGCGGATCGAGCGGGGCGCCGACGGCAAGCGCCGCCGCGTGGGCGCGCGCAAGGGCACGGAGATCGACTGAGGAATTGATGGAAGCCGCGACCGAACAGAAGGAGAAGAAGGCGACGCAGCAACAGAAGCAGGCGGCCCCGCCGCCGCGGCTGCGCGACGCCTACGCGAACGAGGTCAAGCCGGCGCTCGTCGAGCGCTTCGGCTATTCGAGCCCGATGGCCGTCCCGACGCTGCAGAAGATCACGCTCAACATGGGGGTGGGCGAGGCAAAGCAGAACACCCAGATGCTGGAGGCGGCGATCGAGCAGCTCGCGACCATCGCCGGCCAGGCGCCGAACACTCGTCGCGCCAAGAAGTCGATCGCGAACTTCAAGGTCCGTGAGCAGATGCCCGTCGGCGTCGCCGTGACGCTGCGCCGGGCCCGCATGTGGGAGTTCCTGGACCGCCTGGTCACGATCGCGATCCCCCGCATCCGCGACTTCCGCGGCCTCAGCCCGCGCTCGTTCGACGGCCGCGGCAACTACTCGATGGGCGTGCGCGAGCAGATCATCTTCCCCGAGATCGACTATGACTCGATCGACGAGGTCCGCGGCCTCGACATCACCATCACCACCAGCGCCGCCACCGACGTCGAGGCCTTCGCCCTGCTGGACGGCCTGGGCATGCCCTTCGCGGCCGACGGCCGGCCCGGCGAGGTCGACAAGGCCGCCGAGGAGGAGGAGGAGCGGCGCAAGGAGGAGGCGCGCCAGCGCGCCGAGGCCGAGGAGGCCGCGCTGGAGCAGCTGAAGGAGGAGAACCCCGAGGCCTACGCCAAGCCCGAGAAGCCCGAGGAGGGCGAGGAGGGCGAGGCCGCCGAGGGTGAGGAGGGCGAGAAGAAGCCCGAGGGCGAGGACAAGCCCGAAGGCAAGAGCGAGGACGCCGCCAAGAGCGGCGACGACGATAAAGAGAAGGAAGGCTGATGGCCAAGACGTCCCAGCGGGTGAAGCAGAGCAACCCGCCCAAGTTCAAAACGCGCGGGTACAACCGCTGCCGCCGCTGCGGCCGCTCCCGCGCCTACTACCGCAAGTTCGGCCTCTGCCGGATCTGCCTGCGCGAGCAGGCCCACCAGGGCTACGTCCCCGGTATGACCAAGTCGAGCTGGTAAGGCGACCAGGACCACATCATGCTCACTGATCCAGTAGGCGACTACCTGACCCGGCTTCGCAACGCGCTCGGCGCCGAGCACGAGGAGGTCGTGATCCCCTCCTCGCGCCTGAAGCGCGAGATGTCCCGCATCCTCAAGGAGCAGGGCTACATCACCGACTTCGCGGCCGAGCAGGGCGAGAAGGGGGAGGTGCTGCGCGTGACGCTGCGCTACACCGAGGACCGCGACCCCGTGATCAGCGGCATGGAGCGGGTCTCGCGGCCCGGCCGGCGCCGCTACGTCCAGAGCGGCGACGTGCCGAGGGTCCAGGGCGGCATGGGCACGACGATCATGTCCACCTCCACGGGCGTCATGACCGGCCACGAGGCGACCAAGAAGGGCGTCGGCGGCGAGGTCGTCGCCTACGTCTGGTGACCCGCTGAGACGAGACCCATGAGCCGGATCGGAAAGAAGCCGATAGATATCCCCGACGGGGTCGAGATCGACGTCAAGCCCAGCGAGGTGACGGTCAAGGGACCCAAGGGGGAGCTCTCCCAGCAGATCGTGCCCGACATGAAGGTGTCGCTGGATGGCGCCACCCTGACCGTGGAGCGCCCCACCGACCGAGGCGAGCACCGTGCCCTGCACGGGCTTACGCGCAGCCTGATCGCGAACATGGTCGAGGGGGTCACCGACGGCTATGAGCGCCGCCTGGAGATCCAGGGCGTCGGCTACCGGGCCCAGCTCAAGGGCAAGGCGCTGGAGATGTCGCTCGGCTACTCGCATCCCGTCACGCTGCAGGCGCCCGAGGGGATCGAGTTCGAGGTCCCCGAGCCGACCCAGGTGGTCGTGCGCGGGATCGACAAGCAGCTCGTCGGCGAGATCGCCGCCCGCATCCGGAAGAGCCGCCCGCCGGAGCCCTACAAGGGCAAGGGGGTCCGCTACGCGGGCGAGCACGTCAGCCGCAAGGTCGGAAAGCGGGCATAACGGTGACGGTTCTGACCAAGCCCCAGCAGCGCCTGCGCCGCCGCCGCCGCGTGCGGGCGAAGATCCGCGGCAGCGCCGAGCGGCCGCGCCTGTCGGTCCATCGCTCGAACCGAGGCATCTCGGCGCAGCTGATCGACGACGACTCCGGTCGCACCCTGACCGCGGTCAACTGGACCGAGGACGACCTGCGCGGCCTCTCGCGGATGGACCAGGCCAAGAAGGTCGGGGAGATGATCGCGAAGCGCGCCACCCAGGCCAGCGTCGAGACCTGCGTCTTCGACCGCAGCGGCTACCGCTACCACGGCCGGGTCAAGGCCCTGGCCGAGGGCGCTCGGGAGGGGGGACTGAAGTTCTGATGGCTCCCGGGGCCGCCCGCGTGGCTCCGCTACCGTCTTTCAGCCCATGACCATCGAAACCGTCAGTCCCAAGGGACTCGATCTGCAGGAGCGCGTGATCGAGATCAACCGCGTCGCCAAGGTCGTCAAGGGCGGCCGCCGCTTCTCGTTCACCGCGCTCGTCGCCGTCGGCGACGAGGACTCCGTGGTCGGAATCGGGTACGGCAAGGCCCGCGAGGTGCCCCTGGCGATCCAGAAGGCGGTCGAGGACGCCCGCAAGAACCTGATCCGCGTGCCCAAGTACGGCCAGACCATCACCCACCGGGTGATCGGCCGCTACGGCGCCGGCCACGTCGTGTTGCGCCCGGCCAGCCCCGGTACCGGGGTGATCGCGGGGGGCGGTGTCCGCGCCGTGCTCGAGCTGGGCGGTGTTCGCGACGTGCTCACCAAGAGCATCGGCACCCAGAACCCGATCAACCTGGTGAAGGCCACCATGGAGGGCCTCTTCAGCCTGCGCAAGCCCGAGGACGTGGCGAAGCTGCGCGGCATCTCGATCAACGAGGTGCTCGGCGTCGCTTCGAACGGAGACGCCGCCCCCAAGGACGATCCCACGCCGGCGTCCCCCAAGCCGGTCCCCGAGGCGGCCGCGTCCGCTGAGGCGGCGTCCGAGGGGGAGGCCTCCGATCGGGAGCAGGCGCCGGAAAAATCAGCCCCCGAACCGGCCTCTGAGCCCAGTCCGCCCGAGACCCCGGTGACGCCCTCCGAGGAGCCCGCCGGCGATCCACCCTCCGAGGAGCCCTCCGGCGATCCGCCCGCCGAGGAGCCCAAGAAGGCCGAGGCCTCCGATGGCTGATCTCCGCGTACGCCAGGTCCGTTCCGCCAACGGCGCTTCCCCGAGCCAGCGCGAGACGCTGCGTTCGCTGAAGCTGGGCCGCATCGGCGCCAGCTCCACGCACGCCGACAACGAGCAGTTCCAGGGAATGCTCCGGGTCGTGGGGCACCTCGTCGAGGTCGGCGATGGGGCGGGCGATCAGGAGCAGGGCAAGTGAGCGAGGAGCGCTCCAAGCAGGTCGGCCTGCACAACCTGAAGCCGGCAAAGGGCTCGCGGTCGGTGCGAAAGCGCCTGGGCCGCGGACACGGCACCGGGCACGGCAAGACCTCGGGCCGCGGCCACAAGGGCGCCGGGGCCCGCTCGGGCAGCAAGCGCAAGCTGAACTACGAGGGCGGCCAGAACCCGATCCACATGCGCATGGGCAAGCTGCGCGGCCCCAACAAGAAGATGTCGATGCCGTTCGAGAAGTTCCGGACGCGCACCCAGCCAGTCAACGTCGCCGACCTGGAGAAGCGCTTCAAGGCGGGCGACGAGGTCACCCCCGAGAGCCTGCGCGAGAAGGGCCTCGCGACCCGCAAGCACCCGGTCAAGGTGCTGGGCAACGGCGACATCTCGGCGAAGCTCACGGTCAAGGCCCACGCCTTCAGCGCCACCGCCAAGGAGAAGATCGAGGCGGCGGGCGGCACCTGCGAGGAGATCGAGGTTGGTGCTGCTCCCGTCCCGGAGGCGGCTGAGTAGTGCTGCAGACGATCCTCAACGCCTTTTCGGTCCAGGACATCCGCAAGAAGCTGCTGTTCACCGCGGCGATCCTGGCGCTCTACCGCCTGGGCGCGTACATCCCCTCGCCGGGAGTCGACGCGGGCACGATCAAGGACATCGAGTCGAACTTCACGGGCTCGAACGTGCTCGGCTTCCTCAACCTGTTCAGCGGCGGCAGCCTCTCGCGCCTGTCGCTGTTCGCGCTGGGGATCATGCCCTACATCACGGCCTCGATCATCCTGCAGCTGCTGACGGTCGTGGTCCCGTCGCTCGAGCGCCTGCAGAAGGAGGGCGAGGTCGGCCAGCAGAAGATCACCCAGTACACGCGATACCTGACCGTCGGCCTGGCCTTCGCCCAGTCGATCGGCTACGTCTTCCTTTTCCAGAGCTTCCAGGACACCGCCGGCACCAGCGTCGTCGGCGACCTCACCTTCAACAAGGTGTTCCTGATCGTGATCACGCTCACGGCCGGCTGCACCCTGCTGATGTGGATGGGCGAGCTGATCACACAGCGCGGCATCGGCAACGGCATCTCGCTGATGATCTTCGCCTCGATCGTCGCCGGCCTTCCGGGAGGGATCCAGGCGTGGTGGACGAGCCCCGACCCGGTCTTCGTCGTGATGATGCCCTTCATCGCGCTGGCGGTGATCGTCGCGATCGTGTTCGTGCAGGAGGGCCAGCGGCGCATTCCCGTGCAGTACGCGAAGCGCGTGGTCGGCCGTCGCATGACCTCGGGCGGCTCGACCTACCTGCCGCTGCGCGTGAACATGGCGGGCGTCATCCCGGTCATCTTCGCCGCCTCGATCATGGCCTTCCCGCCCACCATCGGCCAGCTCCTCAACACCCCGGCGGCGCTCGACTTCGCCGCGTTCTTCAGCCCCAACAGCTGGGCCTACGTGGTGGGCGAGGTCTTCTTCATCATCATCTTCACCTACTTCTACACGGCGGTCACCTTCAACCCGGTGGACCAGGCCGACAACCTGAAGAAATACGGCGGCTTCATCCCCGGCGTCAGGCCCGGGCGGCCCACCGCCGAGTACCTGGACCGGATTCTCTCCAGGCTCACCTTCCCCGGCGCCCTCTACCTGGGCGCGGTCGCGGCCCTGCCGACGATCCTGATCAGCCAGACCTCGGCCAACTTCTTCTTCGGCGGCACCTCGATCCTGATCGTCGTGGGCGTCGCCCTGGACACGGTGAAACAGTTGGAAGCGCAGCTGATGATGCGCAATTACGAAGGGTTCCTGAAGTAGAGAGGCGCGTCGGGCCGCTGGCCCTGATGCGAGGCGGAGGGGCCGCCGCATATGTCTGAGCTCAATCTGATCCTGCTGGGCCCGCCCGGGAGCGGCAAGGGAACCCAGGGCGAAGGGCTGCAGGACGACCTGCGCCTGCCCTACTACGCGACCGGCGACATCCTCCGGGCGGCCGTCAAGGAGGGGTCGGAGGTCGGCAAACAGGCCTCCGAGTACATGGACCGGGGCGAGCTGGTGCCCGACGACGTGATCATCGGTGTGATCTCCGAGCGCATCCAGGGGCCCGATGCGGGCGACGGGTTCATTCTCGACGGATTCCCGCGCACGGTGCCACAGGCCGAGGCCCTGGAGCAGGCGATCGAGAAGCTCGGCCGCAAGATGACCGCCGCGATCCTGATCGAGGTGCCCGAGGAGGAGATCGTGAGGCGCATCAGCGGGCGGCGCACCTGCGAGCAGGGCGGCCACGTCTTCCACGTCGACTTCGACCCGCCGAAGCAGGAGGGCGTCTGCGACGTCGACGGCTCCAGGCTGATCGTCCGCGACGACGACAAGCCCGAGGTGGTGCAGAAGAGGCTGCAGCAGTACCGCGAGAAGACCGAGCCGTTGATCGACTACTACGAGGACAGCGGCATCCTGCAGCGGGTGGACGGCACCGAGCCGCCCGACGACGTGGCCGAGCAGATCAGGGGCCTGCTGGCTACGCTCAAGCGCGAAGAAGAGATGGAGATGTGAAGGTGGTTCCCTGACGTGTACCGCGGCGGCATCATCCAAAAGACCCCCGAGCAGCTCGACCGGATGGCGGCGGCGGGCGCGATCCAGGCCCGCTGCCTACAGATGCTCCAGGCGAAGGTGCGCCCGGGGGTCACCACCAAGGAGCTCGACCAGACCGCCGAGAAGTTCATCCGCTCGCAGGGCGCCGTCCCCTCGTTCAAGGGCTACCGCGGCTTCCCGGGGTCGATCTGCGCCTCGCCCAACTCGATGGTGGTCCACGGCATCCCGGGCCCCTACGAGCTGCAGAAGGGCGACATCATCTCCATCGACGTCGGCGTCACCTACGAGGGCTGGGTCGCTGACGCCGCGATCACCGTGCCGGTCGGCGAGGTCAGCGACGAGACCGATCAGCTGATCAAGACCACGCGCGCCTCGCTGTTCGACGGGATCGCGATGGCGCGGGCGGGCAACCGCCTCAGCGACATCTCTCACGCCATCCAGGCCAGGGTCGAGCAGGACGGCCTCTCGGTGATCCGCTCGCTGGTCGGCCACGGGGTCGGCCGCGAGATGCACGAGGATCCGCAGATCCCCAACTTCGGCGACCCCGGCAAGGGCCCCGAGCTGGAGGAGGGCATGGTCCTGGCGATCGAGCCGATGGTCAACGCCGGCGGCCCCGAGATCCGCATGGGCAACGACGGCTGGGCCGTCTACTCCGAGGACGACTCGATGGCCGCCCACTTCGAGTTCACGGTCGCCGTCAGCGCCGAGGGCCCGCGCATCCTCACTCCCTGGCACGAGCAGCCGTAGCCCTCGGGCTCGGCTACTTCTCGATCCGCTCCATCAGCCGGACAGTGACCGTGTCGCCGGCCTGCTTGTCGATCTTGCCCCGCAGCTCGGCCTTGACCGGGAGCTTGTGGTTCCCGTCGCCCAGCGCCATGAACGAGCTGCGGAAGGGCACGCCGTCGATCTCGCCGCGCACCTTCACCAGGCCGCGGGTGCCGAAGAACTCCGCAGACTCGGGCCACACCAGGTAGACCCAGCCGCCCTCGGCTGGGCTCTTCACCAGCTTCGCCTCGAATGTCTCGTCGATTGCGCTCATACCCGTAAGACCCGCGGACGGGCGCGGACTAATCGGTCACTCCCCGCCTGAGCCCACCGCTTCTCGAGCCAGTCGCATCTCCCTCGCGAGCGCCTCGTTCGCGTAGGGCCCGTCGCCCTCGAGCTCGGCCATGACCGCCTCGATCGTGTCCGGGTCCTGGTTCTGGCTCATCTTGCGCTTCGCCACCACCCGGTCCGGCACCAGGCGGAGCCCGATGGTCCCCTTCTGGTCGCGTCGGGCGTTGGCGGCGTCCTCGGGTGTGCCGTCGAGAAAGCGGGGGTGAGCCACCTCCTCCTCGAAATGCCGAACCAGCCGGTGCAGGACCTCGAAGTTCTCCTCGGCCGAGAGGATCTGAGGGACACCCGACAGGTGGGCGGTGATGAAGTTCCAGGTGGGGACCTCGACGTGCTCGCCGTACCAGCTCGACGAGATGTAGCCGTGGGGCCCCTGGATGATCACGAGCATCTCGTGTTCGCCCAGCTCGTGGACCTTCTCGTCCGGGCGCCCGAGGTGGGTGACGATCGAAAGCTCCTCCCGTTCCTCCTCGAGCAGGATCGGGTAGTGCGACGCGACCAGTCCGGCGGACGAAGCCGAGACGAGCGTCCCCCACGGGTTCTCGCGCACCAGCCGCCGGATGACCCCCTGGTCGTCGAGCGCGTAGTAGGGGTTCTGTCCGCATCGTGCCCGCTCAGGAGCTCCCGCACATCTCGACGGTCGGCGCCATCACTGGTTGATTCCACCACATCGCGCGCTCGTGCCTGGAGCCGTGAAATTCGTCGGCCACGGGGTCGGCCGCGAGATGCACGAGGATCCGCAGATCACCACTTGGCACGAGCAGCCCGAGTAGCCCCCCGCGAGAGGCGCTCACCGAGCGCGGCCAGATGCTCGGCCAGCTCGTGAGGCTCGCGGACCTCGAACTCGACTCCGAGCATCGCGACTCGGAGCGCCAGCCAATCGAGATCGTCGTCGCCGGTCCGGTACTCGCAGCTTTTCTCGCCGAGTGGCTCGATCCGGCCCCATCCGGCGGCCATCTTGCGCCGCACCTCATCGGCCGGCGCCTTCAGCAGCACCCTGGCTTCGTACCGGGTCGGCATCTCCGCGATGCCCCGCCGGACGAAGGTGACGGCGTCGCGGGCTGGTAGTTCGCGCGTGCGGAAGCGGACGGCCGTGGCCGCGGGCCGCGCGATCCGGTCCAGGCGAAAGCTGCGCCAGTCCTCGCGGCCGAGGTCCCACGCCACCAGGTACCAGCGGCGGCCGTGGTTGACCAGGGAGTGGGGGTCGACGTTCCGCCGTGTCTCTGAGCCCTCGCGATCGCGGTAGGCGAAGCGGATGCGCTCGGAGTCGCGGCAGGCCGCCCCGACCAGGGCCAGGCACTCGGGGTCGACGGTCGGGCCGCGTCCCGGGTTAGCCGCTACGGCCGCCGAGCGCAGTGCCCGCAGCCGCGGCCGCAGTCGCGCCGGCAGCACCTGCTCGAGCTTGACCAACGCGCGCAGCGAGGAGTCCTCGATTCCGGCGACCGAGGAGCCCGCGGCCGTCCGCAGCCCTACCGCGATCGCGATCGCCTCGTCGTCCTCCAGCAGCAAGGGAGGCATCTCGGCTCCCGCCTCGAGGCGGTACCCACCTGCGGGCCCCGCCAGCGACTCGATCGGGTAGCCGAGGTCGCGTAGACGCCCGATGTCGCGCCGGACCGTCCTCCTCGTGACCTCGAGCCTGTCGGCGAGCTCCCCGCCCGACCAGTCACGCCGCGTCTGCAGCAGGGAGAGAAGGGTCAGCAGCCTGCTGGAGGTCTCGCTCACGGTCCGTGGATTCTCCCCGATAACTAGGACCGAAACTGACCTAAATGGATCCTACGGTTGTCCTCCACTACGAAAGGAACCGATGAGCGACCAGGACCTGACCCGACGCGATTCCTACCCCGACGGCGTCACCTGCTGGGTGGACACAGACCAGCCCGACCCGGAGGCCGCGACGGAGTTCTATGGCGAGCTGTTCGGCTGGGATTTCCAGGACCGGATGCCGGCCGACCAGCCCGGCCAGTACTTCGTGGGGCAGCTGCGAGGGCTGGACGTCGCGGGCGTCGGCTCGCGGGCCGACGGCGCCGACTGGCCGCCCGCGTGGAACACCTACATCAGCGTCAGCAGCGCAGACGACGCGGCGGCCGCCGCGAAGAAGGCCGGCGGCGAGGTCCTGGTGGATTCGTTCGACGTCGGCGAACAGGGACGGATGGCCGTGCTCGCCGATCCGCAGGGCGCCGCGTTCAACGTCTGGGAGCCCGGCGAGCACAAGGGGGCGCAGATGGTGAACGATCTCAACGCGTGGAACTTCAGCGGCCTCGCGACCTCGGACCCGGAGGCCGCGGCCGCGTTCTACAACGCGGTCTTCGGCTGGGAGGCCGACTCGAGCCAGGATGACTGGACGTTCTTCCGCGTCCCGGGTTATGGCGAGACGCTGGCGCAGCGCGACCCGGGCTTTCGCGAGGCCCTGGCCGAGCAGGATGCACCGAGCGGGTTCGAGGACGCGACGGCCTGGCTGATGTCGCTGGAGGGACAGCCGGAGGGGACGCCCCCCAGCTGGGGGGTGACGTTCCACGTCGAGGACGCCGACGCCACCGCGGCCAGGGCGTCCGAGTTGGGCGCCACCGTGCTCGTCGAGCCGTTCGACGCTCCCCCGGTGCGGATGACCGTGCTCGCCGATCCACAGGGGGCGGTGTTCACGGCCAGCAAGTACACGCCCCCCAACGCATAGTCCGCCAGGCCTCCTCAGCGGCCCCGCATCTCGGCCAGGGTCGCCGAGGGGTTGGCGCGCACTCGCTCGCGCGCCTCGCGGAAGCGGATCGCCTCGTAGGCGATCAGCGCGACGAGAAGCGCGGTGACCGCGGCCACCGCCCAGAGGGCGTCGACCTCGAGCGCCAGCGGGATCAGCGCGAGCGCCGCCACCGCGGCCAGGCCGCGCTGGCGGTTGAGGGTGCCGACGTTTCGGTACCGGAACGCGATGTGGGCGAGCAGGTAGAGCGCCACCCCGCCGCACAGCGCCACCGCCGGCACGGTCTTCAGCGGCTCGTCCACGGCCAGCTCGGTCTTCTTCAGGCCGACGGCGAGCAGCACGATGCCCGCGATCATCGGGAAGTGGATGTAGCTGTAGGAGTCGCGGGCCAGGGGGGCCTGCTCCCCCGGCGGCGCCTCGGTCAGCCGCCGCTCGGCGACTATCGCGACCACGTCGAAGTAGGCCCACCACAGCGAGGCGACGGCCGCTATCGCCAGCACGGCGGCCACGACCTCACCCGTCTCCAGCTGAAAGCCCGCGCCGGCGCCGATCGCGACGATCGACTCGCCGAGCGCGATGATCACGATCAGTCCGTGGCGCTCGGCGAAGTGCCCCGGCTTGATGTTGAACTCCTCGGTGCCGAACAGCAGCGGCGTGCCCCAGTCGATCAGGATCGCGAGGATCCACAGCGAGGTGCGGGCGCCGCCGTCGAGGGCGCCGGCGACGATCAACAGCGCTGAGCCAAGCAGCAGCCCCGGGGCGAGCCTCAGGATCGCGCTGAGGTTGTCGGTGTCATCGGCCTGGCGCGTGTTGCGGACGTAGAGCAGCAGGTGCATCGCCCGCACGAAGAAGTAGGCGCAGCCGAACAGGAGGCCCAGGTCCCCGAACGCCTCCGGGATCGCCAGCGAGACCACCAGCATCGCGGCCATCGCGGAGAACATCGCCAGGCGGTTTGCGTTCTGGTCGGCGTCGATCGCATTGGTGAGCCATCCGTATGCGCCCCACGCCCACCACACGGCCATCAGGATCAGCAGCCCCTCGCCCAGGCCCTCCCAGGTCGGGTCATCGGCGATTTTTGCGGTCACCTGCGTGAACGAGAGCACGAAGACGAGGTCGAAGAACAGCTCAAGCGGGGTGACCCGCTGCTCGCTCTCGCTCGCCCCTGTTTCGGCGCCGGCCACGCACGGATTCCAGCACACGGCCATCCCGGCTCCCACGCAGGCCCCGGCCACGCCCAGAAACGGTCGAATTCGGCTCCCCTGCTAGGATCACGGGGTCGGCCTCCCGGCCGATTTCATGTGCCCGTGCTCCGACTCCTGGGGGCGCCAGGGCCTACTCCGTGTCCGATACGAGCAGCGAGGGTCGATGAAGGTCCGAGCATCCGTAAAACCGATCTGCGAGAAGTGCAAGGTGATCCGCCGCGGCGGCGCCGTGCTCGTGATCTGCCCGAACCCCCGCCACAAGCAGAGGCAGGGCTGATGGCGCGCATCGCGGGGGTCAACATCCCCCTCAACAAGCGGGTCGAGGTCGGCCTCACATACGTGTACGGGATCGGGCGCTCGACGGCGAACGAGATCGTGACCAAGGCGGGCGTCAGCCCCGACACCCAGGTCAAGGACCTGACCGAGGACGAGGTCGTGAAGCTGCGCGAGGCGGTCGAGGCCCAGGAGGTCGAGGGAGACCTGCGCCGGGAGCGCTCGCAGAACATCAAGCGCCTGCAGGAGATCGGCTCCTACCGGGGGCTGCGCCACCGTCGCGGCCTGCCGACGCGCGGCCAGCGAACCAAGACCAACGCGCGCGGGCGCAAGGGCCCGCGGCGGATGAGCATTGCGGGCAAGAAGAAGGCCCCGACGGCCAAGTGAGCAGGGGGAGCAGCTAGATGCCACAGCCGAAGAAGGGCCGACGCCGCGCGAAGAAGCACGTCACCTACGGGCAGGCCCACATCAAGACTTCGTTCAACAACACCATCGTCACCCTGACCGACACCGAGGGCAACGTGATCGCGTGGGAGTCGGCGGGCAGCGCCGGCTTCAAGGGCTCGCGCAAGAGCACGCCGTTCGCCGCCCAGGTGACCGCTGACGCCGCCGCCAAGAAGGGCATGGAGCACGGCCTGGAGAAGGTCGAGGTCTTCGCCAAGGGCGCCGGTTCGGGCCGCGAGACGGCGATCCGCTCGCTTCAGGCCGCCGGCCTCGACGTGACCACCGTCAAGGACGTCACCCCCCAGGCCCACAACGGCTGCCGGCCCAGGAAGCGGAGGCGCGTCTAGTGGCTCGCGACACCTCTCCCCAGTGCAAGCAGTGCCGCCGCGAGGGCCAGAAGCTGTTCCTGAAGGGCTCCCGCTGCTTCACCGACAAGTGCGGCGTCGAGCGCCGCTCCTATCCGCCCGGCGAGCACGGCCGCGGGCGCATGCGCCAGTCCGAATACCGCGTGCAGTTGCGCGAGAAGCAGAAGGCCCGCCGCTACTACCAGGTGCTGGAGAAGCAGTTCCGCGGCTATTACGACCGCGCGACCCGCATGGAGGGCGTGACGGGCGAGAACCTGCTGCGCCTGCTCGAATGCCGGCTTGACAACGTGCTGGTGCGCCTGGGCTTTGCGGCCTCGCGCCGCCAAGCCCGCCAGCTGGTTCGCCACGGCCACTGGACCGTCAACGGCCGTCGCGTGGACATCCCCTCTTACCAGGTGAAGCCCGACGACGTGATCGCCATCAAGGCGGGCAGTCCGGCCACGGACATCGTCCGGGGAGCCACCGAGCTCACCTCGGGGGTCCCGGCCTGGCTCCAGGCCGACCACGACGCGCTCACCGCCAAGGTGCTGAGGCTGCCCGAGCGCAGCGAGATCTCGGCGCCGGTCGAGGAACAGCTCATCGTCGAGCTGTACTCGAAGTAATCCCGACTTAGAACCGAAAAGAAGGAAGTGCGATGACCACCCTGCCCGAGTTTCAAGTCCCGAAGATCTCCGCCGACGACGTGGAGGAAAACAAGGGAACGTTCACGATCGAGCCCCTCGACAAGGGCTTCGGTTACACGTTCGGAAACAGCCTCCGGCGCGTGTTGCTGAGCTCGCTCGGCGGCGCCGCGATCACGAGCGTCCGCATCGAGGGGGTCGCGCACGAGTTCTCAACCATCCCGGGCCTGAAGGAGGACGTCACCGACCTCGTCCTCAACCTGAAGGACATCGTCGTTCGCATGCACACGGACGCCGACGAGGTCGAGACGCCGCTGGTGGCGACCGGCCCCGGAGAGGTGAAGGCGAAGGACATCGACCTGCCCGCGGGCGTCGAGATCCTCAACCCGGACGCCCCGATCGCGACGCTCGAGAAGAAGACCAAGCTCGAGATGTACCTCACGATCGGGCGCGGCCGCGGCTACTCGCCGGCCGACGAGAACAAGTCCGAGGACAAGCCGATCGGGGTCGTCCCGATCGACTCGATCTTCTCGCCGATCCGCCGGGCGGCCTACAACGTGGACACCGCCCGGGTCGGCCAGCGCACCGACTTCGACAAGCTTTCGCTCGAGGTCGAGACCGACGGCTCGATCGAGCCCGGCGCGGCGCTGCGCGACGCGGCCGAGATCCTGATCAAGAGCCTGGCGATCTTCACCACGGCCGACCGCGTCGACGAGCTGCGCGGAGAGGGCGCGGTGGCGCTCGCGGCGGGGGACGGCGCAGGCGCCGGCACTGCCGAGGCGGCCCCGGTGCCGGGCGCCGACGGGCTCGACGAGATCCTGATCGAGGAGCTGGAGCTGGGCGTGCGCTCCTACAACTGCCTCAAGCGGGCCGGCATCCAGACCGTCGGCGAGCTTGTCCGCAAGTCGGAGTCGGAGCTGAACGCGATCCCGAACTTCGGCCGCAAGTCGATCGAGGAGGTCCAGGAGACGCTCCGCGCCCGCGGCCTGGGGCTGCGCGCCGAGTAACCTCCCGGCCCGAGCTCACGCGAGCCAAGAGGGCCCTGACGCATGCGCCACGCGAAGAAGAAAGGCAAGCTCAGCCGCGACGCGGCCCACCGCCGCTCGATGCTGCGCACGATGAGCAAGCAGCTGATCGAGCACGAGCGCATCCGTACGACCCAGCCGAAGGCCAAGGCGCTCCGGCCCGAGTTCGAGAAGCTGATCACGCTCGCCAAGCGCGGCGACCTGCACGCGCGGCGCCAGGCCCTGAGCCAGCTGAACCAGGACAAGTTCGCGGTGCACAAGCTGTTCGAGGAGATCGCGCCCCGCTACAGCTCCCGCAACGGCGGCTACACGCGCATCGTCAAGCTCGGCCCCAGGCGCAGCGACTCGGCCGAGATGGTCTTCCTCGAGCTGGTCTGAGGGGCCGTCAGGCCACTCTCTCTCGAGCGGCGCGCCAGCGCCGCGACTGATTCAGGTGGCCGCTACGGCCCCGACTGATGCGGGGCGGCTCAGAAGAGCCGCTCGAGCTTGTCAAAGCTGTCGCCCCAGCCGTCTGTGTGAAGGGCGCGGCGCTCCTCGGTCTTGAACGAGCCCTGGGTCAGGCCCACCTCCGTGGACCCGCCGACGTCTTCGAACGACAGCTCGACGAGGGTTTCGACGTCGTCGGGATGGGGGTCCTCCCATGCGAACGTGAAGCTGAGGCGCGCCGGTGGCTCCACCTCGCGGAACTGCCCGGTCAGGAAGAACGCGTCCGCATCGGGTGGCTGCATCTCGATCCGGTATCCCGCTCCGGCTCGAGGCTCGAATTCGAGGCTCGGGACGGCGAACCCAGCCGGCCCCCACCATTTCCTCAGCTCGACCGGCTCGCTGAACGCGCGGAACACGGCCGGCCTAGCGGCCCCGACGACGCGCTTCATCTCCAACGTGAGCTGATCCGACCGCGCGCTCACAGGCGCACCGGCGCCCGGTGCTGCTCAGCCCCGGCGGTTGGGGCTGACCGCGATCATGAAGCCGATCATGGTCACGATGATCACGCCGAGCACGAGCCACTGGGCCCAGCTCTCGATGGTCATCACGGCGACCACGCACAGCGCGATCCCGATGATCAGGGCGACGACCGTGTAGATCGCGGCGCCGCGCTCGGAGCCGTGGCGCATGCCGCTGGTGTCGGAAAGGGTGCTGCGCTCGAACTGGTTGCGCTGGGTGACGTCGAGGTTGCCCATCTATCTCTCCTCCGTGAACTTGTGGTCGAAGCCTACGCGTACCGGCGGCTTCGAGACCGTGAGAGCGCGCACAGTCGTGCCTAGGCCCCGCGGCGGTTGGGGCTGAGCGCGATCATGAAGCCGATCAGGGTGAAGATGATCGCGCCCAGGACGACCCACTGCGACCAGTTGTCGATCGTCTCGAAGGCGATCGCGCCGCCGACTATCGCCAAGGCGATGGCGATGAAGTCGAACACCTCGTAGCCGACGTTCGAGGCGCCGCGCCTGTGCATCTCGTCGCGGAGCTCCTCGCGAGCCTCCTCCTGCTGGATCGAGGCCGGATCGTCGGCCATCGGGGGAGCCATAGCCCAATAGTCTCGCCGATTCGATGATGATCGTGCGTCTTGACCTCGCCTACCACGGCGCCGGCTTCGCGGGCTGGGCTACCCAGCCGGGAGAGCGCACCGTGCAGGAGGAGCTGGAGGGCGCCCTGTCGCAGGTGCTGGGGGACTCGCCGAAGCTGACTGTCGCGGGCCGCACCGACGCGGGCGTTCACGCCTGGGGTCAGGTCGCAAGCTTCGCGCTGGACGGCGCGGAGCCGCCGGATTCGCTCGCCCGCGCGCTGAACGCGCTCACCGGCGACGACCTCACGGTCTGGAGCGCCGCGCGCGCGCCCGACGGCTTCGACGCGCGCCGGGACGCGGTCTCGCGCACCTATTGCTACCGGGTGCTGGCCGCCCCGGCGCCGAGCCCGTTCGAGCGCGGGCTGTCGCTGTTCTGGCCGCACAAGCTCTATCCGGGCCTGCTCGAGCGCTGTGCCGAGGCGCTCGTCGGGAGGCGCGACTTCACCGCCTTCACCCCGACCCAGACCGAGCACGTCCGCTTCGAGCGCGAGGTGCTCGCGGCGGAGTGGAGGCGGGGCCGGGCGCTCGGGCACGAGCGCCGCACGCGCGAGGGGACAGAGCTGTTGGAATTCTGGATCGAGGCCGACGCGTTCATGCGCAACATGGTGCGGGTGCTCGTGGGCACCATGCTCGAGGTGGGGGCGGGCCGCAGGCCGCTCGAGGAGTTCGTCGCCCTCTTGGGCGGCGCGCCCCGCGAGGCCGCCGGCGACACCGCCCGCCCTCACGGCCTGTTCCTCGCCTCCGTGAGCTACGAACGAGACCGTAAGTGAGCGATTCCGGGCACCGGGCGTCAGCCACCGGGGGCCGGGAGCGACCGACCTAGAATCGAGCAGGAGTCACCTGATGCGCGTACTGATCACAAACGACGACGGCATCGCCGCCAAGGGCCTGCAGGAGCTGCGCCGGGCGCTGGTCGCCGTGCCCGACCTGGAGGTGAACGTCGTCGCGCCCGACTCCAACCGCAGCGCGACCGCGCGCAGCATCACCACCCGCTCGCCGCTGTGGGTGGAGGAGATCGGCTTCGATGACGGCGGCAACGGCTACGCCTGCGACGGCACGCCGGTGGACTGCGTGCGCTTCGCCGAGCTGGGGCTGATCGGCGAGCGGCCGGAGCTGATCGTCTCGGGCATCAACCACGGCGCCAATCTGGGCGACGACATCACCTACTCGGGGACCGTGGCCGCCGCCTTGGAGGGGATCGTGCTGGGGATCCCGGCGATCGCGATCAGCCAGCAGTCGGGGCGCCGGGAGATGGACTTCCACCTCGGGCGGGACTTCGACTTCTCGGTCGCGGCGGCGTTCGCTGCACAGCTGGTCGAGCGGGTCGCGCGCGAGCCGCTTCCCGCCGACACCCTGATCAACGTCAACTGCCCCGCGGGCACGCCGAGCGGTATCGAGGTCACCCACCTCGGCAAGCGCCTGTACAACGACGAGCTGAAGCTGGTGGAAGAGGACCCCGACAGCGGGCGGCGCAGGTACCAGATCTACGGCTTCGAGCCCTCGTTCGAGGATGAGGAGGGCTCTGACCTCTCGGCG
Source organism: uncultured Solirubrobacterales bacterium (assembly GCA_963813725.1). GTDB lineage: Bacteria > Actinomycetota > Thermoleophilia > Solirubrobacterales > 70-9 > VGBV01. The sequence continues at coordinate 30,544 of CAWFAI010000003.1, read as the reverse complement.
ATCGCCAACGGGCGGATCGCGGTCACGCCGGTTCACTTCGATCTCACCGACCACTCCGGGCTCGACCGCTTGCGCGGCTGGGACTTCGACGCGATGCTGGCGGCCGCCCGCTGATGGCGGCGCCCGCGGCGGCCAAGAAAAGAGCGCAGCAGCTGCGCAAGGAGATCGCAAAGCACGATCGGCTCTACTACGAGCGAGACGATCCGGAGATCTCGGACACCGAGTACGACGACCTGCTCAGGGAGCTGCGCGAGATCGAGGAGGCCAACCCCGAGCTGGTCACGCCCGACTCGCCCACCCAGCGCGTCAGCGGCGCCCCGCTGGAGAAGTTCGGTCACGTCACCCACGCCGAGCCGATGCTGTCGCTGGGCAACGCCCGCAACGAGGACGAGCTTCGCGCCTGGGCAGAGCGCGTCGAGCGCCAGCTCGAGCGCCTCGACATCTCCGGGCGCCAGATCCGCTACGTGACCGAGCCCAAGGTGGACGGGCTGGCGATCTCGCTCACCTACGAGGGCGGAGGGTTCACCCGCGGCGCCACGCGCGGCGACGGGCGCGTCGGGGAGGACGTGACCCAGAACCTCCGGACCATCGACGCGATCCCAAAGAAGATCACCGACGCACCGGAGCTTGTCGAGGTCAGGGGCGAGGTCTACCTGCCCATCGCCGCCTTCGCCGAGCTCAACGCCCAGCGCGCGGAGGCCGGCGAGCCGACCTTCGCCAACCCCCGGAACTCCGCCGCCGGATCGTTGCGCCAGCTCGACCCCAGGATCACCGCGTCTCGGCCGCTGTCGCTGTGGACGTACGGCATCGGCGCCCGCGGCGGCTGGGAGCCCGACAGCCACAGCGAGATGCTCGAGTGGCTCCGTGAGCGCGGCTTCCCCGTCAACGACCAGGTGAAGACGCACAAGGGAGTCGACGAGGTCGCGAAGCGGTGCCGCTGGTGGGAGGACCGCCGCGACCAGCTCGACTTCGAGATCGACGGGGTCGTGGTCAAGGTCGACGACCGGGGACTGCAGCGCGAGCTGGGGGTGGCCGGCCGCGAGCCACGCTGGGCGGTCGCCTGGAAGTTCCCGCCTTCAACCGCGACCACCAAGCTCAACAAGATCGTCTGGAACGTGGGGCGGACGGGCCACCTGCTGCCGTTCGCGATGCTGGAGCCGGTCCACGTCAGCGGCGTCACCGTCAGCACCGCGACCCTGCACAACGAGGAGGACCTGGAGCGCAAGGACGTGCGCGAGGGGGACGAGGTGGTCGTGCTGCGGGCCGGTGACGTGATCCCGCAGGTCGTCTCGCCGGTGATCCAGAAGCGCAAGGGGAGAAGGCTCCGCAAGGCGAAGCCGCCCAAGAAGTGCCCGTTGTGCGGGACGGCGACGGTGAAGCCCGGCGACGGCGTGTTCACGATCTGCCCGAACCGGGCCGGCTGCCCCGGCCAGCAATTCCAGCTGATCAAGCACTTCCGCGGCGCGCTCGAGATCGAGGGCCTGGGCGAGAAGAACGCGATGCGCTTCCTGCAGGAGGGTCTGATCACCGACGCGGCCTCCATCTTCGACCTCACGGCCGAGCGGGTGGCGGAGCTGGAGGGGTTCGGGGAGATCTCGGCAGAGAACCTGATGAAGGAGATCGAGGACGCCAAGCGGATGCCCTTCTCGCGGGTGCTCTACGCACTCGGGATTCCCGGCGTGGGATACGTCAACGCCGAGTCGCTCGCCGAGCACTTCGGGACCATGGAGGCCCTGCTGGCCGCCCAGCCCGAGCAGATCGAGGAGGCGGAGGGGATCGGACCGGTGCTGGCCGAGCAGGTCTTCGAGGAGCTGCACGAGGAGCGGGCCGAGGAGCTGATCGGGCGGCTGGGCAAGGCGGGCCTGCGGATGGAGCTGGACGCCTCCGAGCGGCGCCGGCAGGGCGGGCCGCTGGAGGGCAAGACGATCGTCCTCACCGGGACGCTGCCGAACCTCTCGCGCGAGCAGGCGACCAAGCTGATCAAGCGCGCGGGGGGCAAGGTCGTGAACTCGGTCTCGAAGAAGACCGACTACGTCGTCGCGGGCGACAGCCCGGGCACGAAGCTGGCCAAGGCCGAGGAGCTGGGCAGGGACGTGCTGGACGAGGGCGGGCTCAAGAAACTCGTCTCCTAGCCGTCGGGGTGAACGCTACTTTCGCCCCCAATCGGGTTAGATTCAGCGACCCATGAGGCCAGGGACGTCCTCACCGCCGGTACATCGCGTGCCCCTGCTCAGCCGCCGCCTCGCCGCGGTCGTGTCGCTGCTCGCGCTCGCGGCGCTTCGCCGCTCCCAGCCGCCGCCGGCGGCGAACTCATCCGTGGTCCAGGTCGGTGCCGGCAAGTTCAATGCCGGGCAGCTCCGAGTCGATGGGATCCCCGGCACCCCGAGCGGCGTCGAGGTCCGCTATCGCACCGCGGCCGAGGCCGGCTTCGGCGGCGTCAGCGACCGCTTCGTGGTCGAGGACGCCGGCGGCGTCCTGCCCCTCGGTGTCGACTGCGCCGCGGTCAGCGCGATCGCGGTCTCGTGCGACGCGCGGCCGGTGATCTCGATCGCGGCGGCGCTCGGCGACGGCGACGACGTGATGGTGCTGAACGCCGGCAAGGGCGACGGCGTGCCGGCCCGCTACGCGGCCGAGCTGCGCGGCCAGGCCGGCGCCGACGTGCTGCGCGGCGGCCTCGGCGACGACGTGCTGCGCGGCGACCGGGGCCGCGACACGGTCGCGGGATGGTCCGGTGACGACGCGCTGTTCGGGGGCAACGGGTCGGACGGGCTGATCGGCTTCACCGGCAACGACACCCTCAACGGCGGCAAGGGCCGCGATGCCCTCTTCGGCCAGAAGGGTCGCGACCTGATGTTCGGCGGCCCCCAGAACGACGTGCTGCTGGCGCGCGACGGCTTCCGCGACCCCCGGATCTCCTGCGGCGCGGGCAAGCGCCAGCAGGCGACCACCGACCGCCACGACCCGCGGCCCAGCGGCTGCCGCCAGCCCAAGGGCAAGGGCAAGGGCAAGAAGAAGTCCTGACCGCCGTTTAGGGCGTGTACCGCGCGATCAGGGCGGCCATGCCGGTCCTGGGCAGCCCGCGCCCTGGTGGTATCGACGCGGTTGTTGAGGATTGAGAACACCGTCGCCTCGCCGTCTGCGCGGAAGCAGTAGCCCGAGAGGGCGCTGACGCCGGTCAGGGTCCCCGTCTTGGCCGCGCAGCGTCCCGCCGCCGCGCCGCCGCGCATGCGCCCCGCCAGGGTGCCGCTGCGCCCGGCCACGGCCAGGGACTGGATGAAGGCCTCGCGCAGCTCCTTCTCCTCGGCGCCGTCGTCATCGAGCAACGAGCGCAGCAGCGCTCCGACCGAGGCGGGCGAGGCCCTGTCACGGCGGCTCAGGCCCGAGCCGTTCTCGCCCTTGAAGGACGCGCCGCGATCCGCGGCGAACTCGCGCACGACCGAGACACCCTCGCTGGTGCTGCCGCGATCGCCGAAGGCGCCCCCCACGGCCTTGAGCAGCATCTCCGCCAGGAAGTTGTCCGAGGGAACGTTGGTGAGCCGCGCCAGGTCGGAGATCGGGGGCGAGGCCACCGCGGCGACCTCGACCGCGCCCTCGTCAGGCCTGGGCACCTGATCGCGCTTGATCTTGCGGCCGACGTTGACCCCGGCCCGCCGCAGCGCGTCGCCGAGGCGCTTGGCGGCCGAGCGCTCGGGGGCCCGGGCCGCGCCGCCGTCGAGGGTCAGCGCGGACAGCGTGCCCAGCGGGTCGGGGACGATTCCGTGCTGGGGAATGCCGTCGCGGCGGTCGAGGAAGCTGTCGTCGTAGAGCACCGCCCCCTTGACGCTCTCGACGCCGGCCGCGGCCACCTTCGAGGCGAGGCTCCGCAGATCGCGCGTGCGCAGGGTCGGATCGGCCTCGCCGCGCAGGAACAGCCCCTTGCTGACGACGCCGTCGTCGATCGGGTCGCCGGCCCACACCGAAGTCTCGAGGCGGCCGTCGGGCCCGAAGCTCCCCAGCGCCGTCGCGGTCGTGAACAGCTTCGTGTTCGAGGCCAGGGCCAGCTTGCGCCCCGAGCCCATCGCGAACAGCACCTTGCCGCTCTCGGCGTCCATCACCCAGGCGCCGCTGCGGCCTCCCGCCATGCGCATGTAGCGCGCCAGCCCGCCCTGCAGCCCGGCGGCGGAGACCGCCTTCGAGGAGGCCGCGCTGCCGTGGGCGACGGGCGTGCGGAAGGCCCGGTCGGGGTTGGCCGCGCGAGCATCGGCCGCCGAGGCGAGCACCAGCGCGCACAGGGCCGTCGCCGCCGTGATGGTTCGTAGAGTCACTCCCCCGTTCAACATCTTCGGCGGCCGAGGGTAGCGGTGCCCGGGGCGGCCGCCGGCGCGGGTGCGCGGCGCCGCGCTTCGTACCAATTGGAATAATCCGCCGACTGATGGGGAAGGTCGTGCCAATCGACGGGGGAAAGCCGCGCGCCGCCAGGAGCCCACGGCGCAGGCGCCGCAAGGGCGACAAGACCGCCCTGGTGCTGGGCGGGGGAGGATTCACAGGCGGCGTCTATGAGATCGGCGCGCTTCGGGCTCTCGACCTGCTGGCGGTGAACACGACCGTCAACGAGTTCGACGTCTACGTCGGCACCAGCGCGGGATCGTTCGTGGCCAGCATGACCGCGAACGGAGTCACGCCCGAGGAGATGATGCGCGTGCTGAACAAGGCGCTGCCGTCCCCGATCGAGGACCCGAAGCTGCGCCACCTGCTGCGGCCGAACTACGGCGCCTGGGCGACGAAGATGGCGACGATGCCGCTGCGCGTGGTGGGCACGATGCGCCACCTGGCGAGCAACCTGGGCGAGGTCTCGATGGTGGACCTGGTGATGGGCCTGGCCGAGGGGCTTCCCACCGGCGTCTACAAGAACAGGGGCCTCGAGGAATACATGGCCGAGGTGCTGGCCGACCCCGACCGCAGCAACGACTTCCGCGAGCTCGACCGCGAGCTGCTGCTGACCGCGACCGACGTCGACACCTGCGAGCGGCTGGTCCTGGGCCGCGGCGAGTGGCGCGACGTCCCCATCTCCAGGGCCGTGGCGGCCTCCACCGCGCTGCCGATGGTCTACGAACCGGTTGAGCTGCGGGGGCGCCACCTGATGGACGGCGGCATCGCCTCGACCACCAACGTCGACGTGGCGGTCGAGGCCGGGGCCAAGTTCATCATCGTGGTCAACCCCCTGGTGCCCTACGTGAACGACTTCGAGACCAAGATCCCGACGATGTTCGGCTCCCGCGTTCGCCGCGTCGCCGACATGGGATTGCCCGGGATCGGCAACCAGGCCTTCCGGCTGATGGCCCACGCGCGCCTGCACCTCGCGGTCGAGTCCTGGAAGCACCGCTTCCCGGACGTGGACATCATCCTGATCGAGCCCGAGCCCGACGACGAGTTGATGTTCGGCACCTCCGTGCTCGAGTACTCCTCGCGCCTGCAGATCGCAAAGCACGGCTTCGAGTCGGTCACCCGGAAGCTCGCCCGCGACTACAAGCACTACAAGCAGGTCGCCGCCCGCCACGGCATCGAGATCTCGGCCCGCCGCGTGAGGAAGGTGATCGACACGGTCGAGGACGAGGCCCCCGAAGGCGCCTCGGCCTGGCGCCGCATCCTCGAGCAGACCACGGGTGCGCTGCTGCGGCAGTCCGACCAGGAGGAGAAGGCCGTCGAGCGGTAGCTAGCCCGACTTGACGAGTTCGTGCTCGTGATCGATGTCGGGCTCGACCAGGATCGCGCCCTCGCCCGTGGGGTAGGCCTCCTCGCCGTGGTAGATCACGTCCATGCCCATCGCCTCCTCGCGCTCGCTGGCCCGCAGCGGCATCAGGGCCCCTACGAGCTTGAGCAGGACGAAGGTCGCGACGAAGGCGTAGACGGGGGTCGGCGAGGGCGGCCAGGAGCTGGTCGACGAACTGCTCGCCGTTCCCGTAGAAGAGGCCGTCGGAGAGTCCGTTCCAGCCCACCTGCGCGACGAGGCCGATGAAGAGGATTCCGGTCAGGCCCGCCAGGCCGTGGGCGGCGAGCACGTCGAGCGTCTCGTCCACCCGAGTGCGCGGGCGATAGGCGACCAGCAGCCAGCAGGGGATCGCGCCGAGCGCGCCCAGGGCCATCGCCCAGCCGGGGCTGATGTAGGCCCCCGCCGGGGTGATCAGCACGCACCCGACGATGATCGCCGTTGCAGCACCGATCGCGGTCACCTTGCGGCCGGTGATCGCGTCGAGCGCGAACCATGCGATCAGGGCGCAGGCCGGGGTCAGCAGCGTGTTGACGAAGGCGAGCGCCCCGGCGGCGTTGGCGCCGATGCCGCTCCCGCCGTTGAAGCCGAACCAGCCGAACCACAGCAGCCCGGCACCGACCAGCACGTAGACGGCGTTGTGGGGGAGCAGGGCCTGGCGGCCGTAGTCCTTGCGCGCGCCGACCACAAGCGCGGCGGCGAGAGCCGAGAAGCCCGAGGCCATCTCGACCGGAACGCCGCCGGCGAAGTCGAGGGTGCCGCGCTCGAACATCCAGCCGCCGCCGAAGGACCAGTGAGCCAGCACCGCGTAGACGAGGATCGACCACAGGGCCGCAAAGACGAGGAAGGCGCTGAAGCGCATGCGCTCGACCACCGCGCCGGAGATCAGCGCGACCGTGATGATGCAGAAGGTCGCCTGGAAGGCGAAGAAGAGGAGATGCGGGATCGTCTGCGGATCGGCGGTGCCGATCACGTTGCGCGGCTCGAGGGTGACGTCGTTGAGGAAGGCGTAGTTCAGGCCTCCGACGAGATCACCAGTCCCATCGAAGGCGAGCGAGTATCCGATGGCGGCCCACGTCACTGTCGCGATCGCGATCGACGCGACGCACATCATGAACGTGTTGAGCGGGTTCTTGGAGCGGACGAGCCCGGCGTAGAAGAGCCCCAGCGCCGGGGTCATCAGCAGCACCAGCGCCGTCGCGGCGAACATCCAGGAGGTATCGCCCGTGTCGATCTCGGCGGCCTGTGCGAGCAGGGTCATGCCCCCACCGGCGTCACGGCCGCCTCGTCGCTCTCGCCGGTGCGGATGCGGACGGCGCGCTCCAGCGGCAGCACGAAGATCTTTCCGTCGCCCACCTCATCGGTCCGGGCGCCCTCGCGCACGGCGTTGATGGTCGTGTCCACGAACGAGTCAGAGACGGCGATCTCGAAGCGGACCTTGTCGGCGAGCCCCATCTTCACGGTGGTGCCGCGGTAGGTCTCGACCTGGTCGAGCTCGCCGCCGTGGCCCTGAACGCGGCTCATCGTGACCCCGCGTACCTCGGCCCGGTAGAGCGCCTCGAGCACGTCGTTCGCCCTCTCGGGCCGGACGATTCCGATCACCAGTTTCAAGCTCGCTCCTTGGACGTTCTGGCTGTGGCACGGCGGTCAGCTCCGCCTGCCCGGACAGGCGCGAGCCTAACCCCGCGCCGCGAGCCCCTGCGATGCCCCCCGGATCGGACCCCGCAAACTGCGCCAACTGTCAGGGAGGGAGCCGGGGCGGCCGCGCGCCGGTCAGGAGGCGAGGGCGGCGGCGGCGCGCTCGATCTGCTCAGCGGTCCCGGCCTGCGTCGCCGAAGCCAGTCCCAAGCGCTCGGCGGAGGGCCCGTCCAGCTCGACGCTGCCGGCGATCGCGTGCAGCGGCACCGCGGCGGCCCGGCAGCGCCGGGCGACCTCGCCCACGAGCTTCCCCTCCAGGCTCTGCGAGTCGAGTCGCCCCTCGCCGGTGACCGCCGCGTCCGCCCCCTCCAGCGAGCGGTCGAAGCCGAGCAGGCCGAGCACGTAGGCCGCGCCGGGGACCAGGCGCGCGGCGAACGCCGCCCACAGGCCTCCCGAGAGCCCGCCCGCCGCGCCGGTCATGGCGCGCCCGCGCGGATCGCGCGGCAAGGCCCCCGCGCGCGCGACCAGGCGTGCGGTCAGCCGGGCGACTGCGGCGGGGTCGGCGCCCTTCTGCGGCGCGAACACCTCGGCCGCGCGCTCGAACGGGATCGAGACGTCGCAGAGGACCTCCAGCTTCGCCTTGCCCAGACCCCCCGCCGCCTCGATCGCCTCGATCGCGCCCGCGCCGCCGTCGGTGGTGGCGCTGCCGCCCGCCGCCACCAGCACCCGCCGGGAGCCGCCCGCCGCGGCCGCTGCGACCAGCTCGCCCGTCCCCGCGGTGCTCGCGGCCTCGGCGTCGCGCTCGCGCTCGGCGACCAGCGACAGGCCGGAGGCGCGGGCGACCTCGACCACGGCGGTGTCGCCGTCGGCGAGGCGGGCGTAGCTCGCCTCGATCGGCCGTCCCAGCGGGTCGTGCGCCGGGGCGCTGACAAGCTCGCCGCCCAGGGCCGCCAGCAGCGCCTCCATCGTCCCCTCCCCGCCGTCGGCGGCGGGCATCAGGGTCGCCTCGGCGCCCGCCTCGCGCAGGCCCGCGCCGATCGCCTCGGCCACCTCGCCCGCGCTCAGCGTCCCCTTGAACGAGTCAGGGGCGACCAGCCACCGCATCAGGGCTCGCCTCCGGCTTCGCCGGCCTCGTCAACGGGCCTAGCTGTAGAGCGACTCGATCTCGGCCTCGTACTTGTCGGCGACGACGTTGCGCTTCACCTTCAGCGTCGGCGTCAGCTCGCCGCCCTCCTGCGACAGGTCCGCCGGCAGGATCTGGAACTTCTTCACCTGCTCGACGCGCGCGAACTTCTCGTTGATCTGGTCGATGTGCTCCTGGATGATCTCGCGCATCTCGGCGTTCTTCGCGAGCGCGGCCTCGTCGGCCTCCCAACCCTTCTCGGAGGCCAGCTTCGCCACCTCCTCCATGTCCAGCGTCACCAGGGCCGTCAGGAAGGGACGGCGGTCGCCGATCACGACGCACTGCGAGACGTAGGGGCTCTGCTTGATCTCGGCTTCGAGGTTGGCGGGGGTGATGTTCTTGCCACCCGCCGTGATGATGATGTCCTTCTTGCGGCCGGTGATCTTCAGGTACCCATCGGAGTCGAACTCGCCGATGTCGCCGGTGTGCAGCCAGCCGTCGACGATCGTCTCCTTCGTCGCCGCCTCGTTCTTGTAGTAGCCCTGAAACACGTTCGGGCCCTTGACCAGGATCTCGCCGTCGTCGGCGATCTTGATCTCGCAGGAGTTGAAGGGGACGCCGACGGTGCCGAACTTGAACGCCTCGGGCCGCGAGATCGTGGCCGCGGTGGAGGTCTCGGTCATCCCCCAGCCCTCGACGACCAGCACGCCGGCGGCGTCGAAGAAGCGCAGGATCTCGGGGTTGATCGGCGCCGCGCCGGTGACGGCGAGCTTCAGGTTGCCGCCGAACAGGGCTCTTATCTTCGACAGCACCTGCTTGTCGGCGATCTCGTACTGCTTGCGCAGCAGCCCGCCGATCGGCTTGCCGGCGCGCTCGCGCTCGCGCACCTTCTCGCCCACCCCGACGGCCCAGTTGAAGATGACCTTCTTGAGGCCGCCTTCCTTCTCGACGTTGCCGGTGGCCGCCGTGTAGATCTTCTCGAAGATCCGGGGGACCGACGGGAAGTAGGTCGGCTTCACCTCGGTCAGGTTGGGGATGATCTTGAGCGGGTCGCGCTCCCAGTAGGCCAGCGTGGCGCCGAGGTCGAAGCTGCCCAGCTGGATCAGCAGCGCGAAGGAGTGGGCCAGCGGCAGGAAGAGGTAGGTCAGCTCCTCGTCGCCGAGCACGTTGGCCTCGTGGACCATGGCCAGCATCGCCTGGTAGTTGCCGTGGGAGATCACGCAGCCCTTGGGCGGGCCGGTGGTGCCCGACGTGTAGATGAAGGTGCAGATGTCCTCGCTGGTGACCGAGCTCCAGCGCGCCTCCCAGTCGGCGTCCGAGCCGCCCTCCCCGCGCCCGGCCAGGTCGTCCATCGAGATCGCGTCGTCGGCCGTGCCCTCCATCAGGATCACGTGCTCGAGCTTGGGGCAGCGGTCGCGGACCTGCCGCACCTTCTCGAGCTGCTCAGCGTCCTCGACGATCACCGCGACGGCGTCGGAGTTCTCCAACACGTACTGGCACTCCTCGGGGGAGTTGGTCTGGTAGATCGGGACGACGGTGGCGCCGGCGCTCAGCGCCGCGAAGTCGAAGTAGGTCCACTCGGGGCGGGTGTTGGCGAGGATCGAGACCTTGTCGCCCTTCTCGATGCCCAGGTCCATCAGCCCCAGCGAGAGCGACTTGACGATCTCGCCGACCTCGGCGTAGGTCTTCGTCACCCACTGGCCGGAGGCGTCCTTGTACATGACGGCTCGCTTCGGCCCGTGCTTGCGGACCGCGAGCGGAAACAGGTCTGCCAGGGTCTCGCTCCCTGTGGCGACGTCCGTCGCCGCCTTCTCGACGGTGGCTGACTCCATCTCTCCTCCTGTTTGGTCTGGACAGGAAGCCGCCCGCGGCGGCTACGGAGTGGAGTCTATTGGGAGCCTGGCTGTCTGGCCAGGCTCGATTCGTATGGGGCGGCTAGGCCGCGGCGCTCTTGCCCTGGCCCTGCATCGCGCGCAGGGAGGACTCGAACAGGGTCTTGTCGATACGGCCCTTGAGCACCGGCACATTCATCTCGACGCATTTCGCAAGAACGTCGCGGCGTTGCATCTTCAGCTCGTCCGCGAGCTCGGTGGGCGTCAGGTGAACGGCCATATCGGTCCTCTCTCTCGCCTACATGCTCCGCAGCTATGTATATCGCCTCGGCGCGACGTGTCAACCATTCGCCCGCAAACTGGGCGCTTTCACACCGGGTTGGGCACGTCGATGAACTCGTGCTCGACGCCGAAGCGCTCGGCGGCCAGCTCACCCAGGCGCCGGATCCCGAAGGTCTCGGTCGCGTAGTGGCCGCCGGCGAGGAAGTGGACCCCGTACTCGCGCGCCTCGCCCATCGCCGGCTCCGAGGGCTCGCCGGTGACCAGCGCGTCCAGCCCCAGGCGGCCGGCCTCGGCGATCGCGAAGGCCCCGCCGCCGGTGACGATCCCGACCCGCTCGATCCTCTCGGGGCCGGCGTCGAATACGAGCGGCTCCCTGCCGGTCGCCTCGGCCAGGCGCGCGCTGAGCGCGGCCACCGACAGCGGCTCGGATGCGACGCCGACGGCGCCCACGGCTTTGCCCTTCGCCTCACCGAACCGCGCCGGATCGGGCTCCAAGCCGAGCAGCCCCCGCAGCAGCGCGTTGTTGCCGACCTCGGGATGGGCGTCGAGCGGGAGGTGGTAGGCGGCGAGGGTGGCCTCGGCGGCCAGCAGCGCCCGCAGCCGGGCCGCCATGGGCGGCGAGAGGGCCTCGAGCCGGTCGCCCCATAGCAGCCCGTGGTGGACGAGGACCAGACCGGCGCCCGCCTCGAGCGCCCGCTCCAGGGTTTCGAGGTTGGCGCTGACGCCGGTGGCGAGCTTGTCGACCTCACCGGCGCCCGGGACCTGGATGCCGTTCGGCCCATAGTCCTCGAACGAGCCGGCGTCCAGCAGCTCGTCGCAGAAGGCAATGATCTCGTCGCGCTTCGCGGTCATGGGGACGGCGCCGTGGCGGGCGCATCGCGCAGACTACGATTTGCCGATGAGCGCCGAGGCCACCCCCGACGCCGCGGGCTCCTTCGTCGAGTCGCTGCAGGAGTCCGACCTGTACTCGATGGGGGCGTACTTCTGCGACCAGAACCCCGAGCTGGTGGACGAGGTCGTGGGGCGCAGCGAGCAGATCGAGCAGCGCGGCCTGGAGCGCTGGGCCAACGAGACCGGCACACCGGTCGATGAGGCCTTCCGGACCCTCGTCACCGGCCTGGCGGTCCGGTACTACAAGGCGCTGGCCGGGTGAGCGAGCCGGAGGCGCGGCGCCGGCCCCGTCCGATCGGGGTCGCGGTCCTCGTCGTCATCGCGCTGCTCGGGATCGCGCTGGTCGCCTCGCTCTCGCTCGACGAAGGCGACACCGACCCGATCCGGATAGACGACGCGGGGGAGGTCCGCAAGCTCGTCGGAGGGATCCCGCAGCTCGAGGAGCGGCTGGGCGAGAACGACGCCCCTGTCACCGTCGAGGTCTTCAACGACCTCCAGTGCACCGACTGCGCCGACTGGCAGCTGGAGGTGATCGAGCCCCTGATCGAGGACGACGTCCGCGCCGGCGAGGTGAAGCTGGAGTACCGCCACTGGTCCATGACCGAGCGGCCCGCCGGGGTCGCGTCCTACGGCGCGGTCGCCGCGGGGCTGCAGGCGCAGCAGTGGCAGTTCATCGAGCTCTTCTTCCACAACCAGGATGAGGCGACCAGCCGGGGGGTCACCCAGGAGTTCCTGGACGAGGTGGCCAAGGGCGTGCTCAACCTGAACGTCGAGCAATGGCAGAACGACTTCGACGAGCCCGAGGTGAAGGAGACGCTCGAGGACGACGACATGCGGGCGATCGAGGAGCGGATCCCCACCGAGCCGGCAGTGATCGTAAGCGGACCGGGCGGCATCGTGAAGCTGATCGAGACGCCGACGCTGGCCGAGGTCCGCGGGGCCATCGACCAGGTCAGCGGATGAGCCGCAAGCGCTGGCTGATCGGTACGGGGGCGGTGGCGCTGGCGCTCGCCGTGACGCTGCTCGCGATCGACCCCTCCCGCGAGGCCGAGGGCAACCCCGGCATCGTCACCTGGGAGTTCGCCTGGAGCGAGGAGCGCGCCGCCGAGATCCTCGCCGACTGGGGCGACGAGGGCCAGGACGCCGCCCGGCTGTCGCTGCGGCTCGACTTCCTCTACCTGCTGGCCTACGGCGCCTTCTTCGCGCTGGCCTGCGCCGCCACCCGCGACCTCGCCGCGGGGCGCGGCTGGGGGCGCATGGCGGCCTTCGGCACCGTGGCCGTGGCGCTGGCGATCGCCGGCGCCCTGTTCGACGCGCTGGAGGACGTCTTCCTGCTGGTCGCCTTGGAGGGCGAGGGAGGCGACATGGCGCCGCGGCTGGGCGCGATCTTCGCCGGGCTCAAGTTCGCCTCGCTGGCGGTGGCGCAGGTCTACATCGTGGCCGGGCTGGCGCTGCGCCTCAGGGACCGCTCTCGCGCGCGCGGGCATTAGCCTGGCCGCATCGAGCGGCCCGACGCGCAGGCACCCAGGACCTCCGACGAGGAGATCATCAAGGCGGAGTGGCCCGCCGTCATCTCGGAGCGCTCAGAGGCCGAGCGCCTGGCCCGGATCGAGGCCGAGTTCACCGAGGGGTTCCAGAAGCTGAAGGACGTGGGGCCGGCGGTGTGCGTGTTCGGATCGGCGCGGACCGTCCCCGGCGACGAGGAGTACGAGCAGGCGCGCGAGGTGGGCAGGGCGATCGGCGAGGCCGGGATGGCCGTGATCACAGGCGGCGGGCCGGGGACCATGGAGGCCGCCAACCGTGGCGCGCGGGACGCAGGAGCGCTCTCGGTCGGGCTCAACATCGAGCTTCCCGCCGAGCAGGGCCTGAACCCCTACGTCGATCTCGGCATCGAGTTCCGCTACTTCTTCGCCCGCAAGCTGATGTTCGTCCGCTATTCCGACGCCTTCGTCTGCTTCCCCGGCGGCTTCGGGACGCTCGACGAGACCTTCGAGGCGCTGACGCTGATCCAGACGGGCAAGGCCGTGGACCACCCGGTCGTGCTCGCGGGCACCGGCGAGTTCTGGCCCAGCCTGATGCGCTGGATGCAGGAGCACCTGCTGGCGCCGGGCCGCCTCTCGGCCGAGGACCTGGCCCAGGCCGAGCTCGCCGCCGAGCCCCGGGACGTGATGGCCGCGCTGCGCGCCTGCATCGGCGCCCAGCGCTGAGCGAGCGGCCCGGCCCCAGCGCTAGCCGAGCGGGGCGACCGCGTCCGGGTATCGGCCGCGGACGTCGTCCACGAAGGAGGCCATGCGGGCGGCCAGCTCGGCGTCGCGGACCTCGAGCATGTTCTCGGCGTTGCGCTCGCCCGAGCGCGAGAGGTTGAAGGAGCCGAGGAAGACGGTGTCGTCGGCGACGGTCAGCTTCGCGTGCATGAAGTCGTGGACCCCGCCATCGGGGCGCCAGGGCGTCGAGGGCTTGGCCGCGAAGGGCAGCTTGGTCAGCGTCGCCCGCAGCAGCGGGATCTTCCAGGCGCTTTGGCGGTTCTCGGCCCACTGCTCGAACACGGTCGCGACCTGCGGGCCGTCCACGACGCCGGCGACGTCGCAGCGACCGCGCTCGGCCAGCTCGTTCAGCGTCGCCAGCACGGGTCCCGAGGTCAGCACCGGCGAGGCGATGCGAACGCGCTCGCGCGCGCCGCCGATCAGGGTCGCGACCCGCTGGCTCAGGTCCTCGCCGTGGCCGGGGGTGAACCACGCCCTCACCGGGACGCCGCCCACCTCGAGCGGCTCGGGCTCGACGTAGCCGCTGCGCTCGACCTCGCGACCGTCCCACAGCTCGGCGAAGTTGGCGGCGAAGCGCTCGCCAAGCTCCGCGTCCTCGGCCACCGCCAGCACGTTCTCCTGCCGCGACCACGAATCGATCGTCCAGTTGGCCGAGCCCGTCCAGACCGCTGCGCGGTCGCGGACCACGTACTTGTGGTGCATCAGGTCCGGGATGCCCGAGATCGCGCGCGCCTCGATCGGCAGCTCCTCGAGGATCTCGGGCCGGGTCTGGGGAGGGGGGTGCAGCGCGGCCGGGCGCTCGCTGTCGAGGTTGTAGAGGAGGCGGATCGCGACGCCCCGCTCGTGCGCCGCGCGCAACGCGTCGGCGACGACCTGGCCCACGGGGTCAGGCAGGCGCACGTCATAGAGGGCCAGGTCGAGCGACTCGCGCGCGCCCTCGAAGAAGCCCGCGACGCGGCGCGCCACCTGCTCGGCGCCCTGACCGCCGTCCGTGAGGGTCTCGACCTGGATTCGCTCGTCCGCCATCGGTGGCGCAGCCTAGCCTGGGCCCGCGCCCGGCCTGGCTACCCCGGGACCTGGACCGGCACCACCGTGGCGCTCGTGCGCCCCAGGGCGTCCGAGGCCCAGACGGTGGCGCGGTAGGTGCCGGGGGCGCGGTAGGCGTGCGAGACGGACGCGCCGGGCGCAGCCGTGAGGTCTCCGAACGACCACCAGTAGGAGCCGATCCCGTCGGGGTCCTGGGCCAGCGCGTCGAAGCTGACGGTCAGGCCCGCCGGCGTCGCGGAGGCGCTGAGCTGCGGCGGCGCGTCGGGAGCGAGCGGCCACTGCTCCAGCGGCGGCGTCACCACCGGCGAGTCGGGGACGGTCCAGCCGCCGGGCCCCGCGCTGCCCCCGGTCGCCGCGGTCACCCCCCGCGCGGCGTCCATCGTCGCCCGGATCGCGTCGCGCAGCGTGTAGTCGGTCTGGCGAATCGGGTTGTCGTACTCCAGGCCCTGGCGGAAGCGGGCCGGCAGCCTCCGGAAGCCGCGCCAGGCCCCGAGGATGCTGGCGGCGTTGTTGGGGTTGCAGTCCGTGTCCTGGCCGGCGCGAATGGCGATCCTGACCGTGCGGGCGAAGTCGCCGCGCCCGTAGAGCAGCCCCAGCAGGATGTAGGCGCCGTTCAGCCTCGCGTCGATGTTGAACTCCTCGTCCACGTAGCGCGGGTCGCGCTTGACCGAGGCGTCGTGGCGGTTCCAGCGGCGCTCGAGCAGGCCCCACGTCTTGCGCCACGAGCCGGGATAGGCGGCGTGCCAGCGGAGGGTGTCCTCGATCATCGCCCGGTAGGAGCTCCCCTCGGGCACGGCAAGGCGCCCGGCCTGGATGATCTGATCCAGGCTGCGGGCGCGGAAGGCCTCGGCGGTCATCGCCGCCACCATCACGCCGCCATAGACGCCGTCGCCGTAGCTCATGACGTGCCCGGCGCGCCAGGCGATCTCGACCGCGGCCGCCGGCTGCGCGGGCGCGACCAGCCCGGCGAAGTCGGCCTCGATCTGGAAGTCGATGTTGTAGGCGTAGGGGTTGTGGTCGGGATCGCCCGAGAGGGGCGCCGGGAGGCCGGCGCGGAGGTTCTTCCGCGCCGCCAGGTTGGCCGAGAAGAGGCGGAACCGGGTGGCGCCGAAGGCGGCGCCCCACTCGGGCCAGCTCGCGTAGGGATCACGCGCGAGGGGGTCGAGCAGGGGGATCTCGACGTAGGTCTCGTCGGGGCCGCCCTTCTCGTCGAAGGTGTATTCGTTGGCGCGCCTCATCGAGTGGCGCGGCATGCGGCGGCGGGGGACGACGCGGCCGTTGAAGTCGAACTCGACCGGGTACCCCCAGGCGGCGGCGGCGATGCCGCCCGCCCAGGCGCCGCGGATCGAGTCGCGCACGTCGCGCTGCGGCAGCGTGGTGGCCCCCGCCGGGGGCGCAGCGAGCAGCGCGCCGGCAACCAGCGAGATCAGGCCGACCCGGACCCTGGCGGTGAGCAAATCGGGGCGCCCGGATTTGAACCGGGGACCTCACCGACCCGAACGGTGCGCGCTACCAGGCTGCGCCACGCCCCGAGGGCGCAGAGGATAGAGCGGCGTACCCAACGCGGGCGCGCGGCGGGGTAGGGTTGGCCCGTGCCCGACAACGGCCAGGTGATCCGCGACCTCTACGACGCGCTGGACCGCCACGACGGCGAGACGATGGCCCGGCAGTACGCGCCCGACGCGCGCTTCAGGGACCCCGCCTTCGGCGAGCTGAGCGGAGAGGAGGCCGGCGACATGTGGCGGATGCTGTGCTCGCGGGCCACGGACCTGAAGGTGGAGCTGCCCGAGCACGAGGCCGAGGGCGACGCCGGCTCGGCCCACTGGATCGCCACCTACACCTTCTCCACCGGCCGGCCGGTCGTCAACGACATCCGTGCCCGCTTCCGCTTTCGCGACGGGAAGATCGCCGAACACGAGGATTCCTTCTCCTTCCACAGGTGGGCGCGGCAGGCCCTGGGGCCGGCCGGCCTGGTGCTGGGGCTGCCCCCGATGAACATGCTGGTTCGCCGCAAGGCCTTGGGGGAGCTGGAGGCGTTCCGAGAGGGAAAGTGACCGAGCGCGACCGCTTCCGCATCCTCGTCGTGGACGGCGGCGGCATCCGCGGGCTGATCGCCGCCGAGGTGATCGCGCGGATCGAGGCGATGGTGAGCGAGCGGGCAGGGGAGGAGCGGCGGATCGCCGACTGCTTCCACATGGTCTGCGGCACCTCGACGGGCGGGCCTGCTGGCGCTGGGCCTGACCGTGCCCGACCCCCGGAGCCCCACCAGGCCGAAGCTGAGCGGCGAGCGGCTGAAGGACCTGTACGTCAGCGAGGGCCCCGGAGATCTTCGGCGACAAGCTCGCGAAGGCTGCTTTCGCTGGGCGGCTGGGTCGCGCCCAAGCACTCGCCCAAGGGCCTGCGGGAGGCGCTGGCCGATCGCTTCGGCGAGGTGCGGCTGGCGCAGGCCCTGCGCGAGATCGTGGTCACGGCCTATGACATGCGCGAGCCGGGGCCCGCATTTCTTCAAGCGCTGGCGGGCGCGCGAGGCGGCCGAGCGCGACGCCTCGATGGTGGACGTCGGCATGGCGACCTCGGCAGCCCCCACCTACTTTCCCTCGCACGAGGTCGGCGAGCAGGGCGCTGGTGGACGGAGGGGTGTTCGCCGCGAACCCCGTGATTGCGGCGGTCACCGAGGCGCTGAAGCGCCGCGACGACGCGCCCACCGACCTGGCGCCGCGGGAGCTGCTGGTGGTGTCGCTGGGGACGGGCCAGTACGAGGTCGGGCTTCGAGCAGCGCAAGGTGCGGGGGTGGGGCAGGATCGGCTGGGTCTGGCCGCGCCACGGCGAGCCGGCGCTGATCTCGACCTTCCTCGACGGGCAGTCGGACGCCGCGCACCATTGGGCCGACGTGCTGCTGAACCACGAGCCGGGCCGGGCCGTGGTCGCCCCGGCCCAGATGGGGACCGGCCCCCAGTACTACCGCTTCCAGACCAAGCTGCCGCGCGGGCTGTCGCTGGACGACGCATCGCAGGAGTCGTTGCGGGAGCTGGGGGAGGCGGCCGAGCGGCTCTGCGCCGAGCGCGAGCCCGAACTGCGCGAGCTGGCCGAGCGGCTGGCGGCCCAGGAGCCGCTGCCGCCCGACCCGGCCTAGGGCTCCGGGGCGCCGCCACCGGACCCGGGCTAACCGGGTCCTGCAGCTAGCCCTCGCGCTGGCCCGGCGCGGCCGGGAGGCTCCTCGTCCTCCCCGAAGCGCAGGTGGCGGACGCCGAGCAGCGCCAGCAGCAGGGCCGCGGCGCCGATCCAGATCACGGGGTCCTCGAGCGAGAAGCCCTCGAGCTTGCTGCCCAGGTAGATGAAGTAGGCGGTGATCGGCAGGTAGCCGACCGCCGTCGTCCAGGTGAAGCGCCAGAGGGGCACGCGGGCGGCGCCGGCGACCAGGCCGGTGAGGCTGAAGGGGACGATGGGGACGAGGCGGCAGGCGAGCAGGAAGCTCCAGCCCCCGCGGTCGATGGCGCGCTCAAGACGCAGGAAGCGCTCCTCGCCGGCGAGCTTGTAGAGCAAGGGCCGGGCCGCGTGGTGGCCCAGGTAGTAGGCGGCCAGCCCGGAAGCGACCCAGACCGCCATCACCAGCGGCAGCGCCGGGCCGAAGCCGTAGACGTAGCCGGCCGCGGCGTCGAGGATCTCGGCCGGGTACCAGACGACCGTGTGCAGCATCCCCAGCGCGACCACCATCGCGACGCCCGCGGGGCCGCTGTCGCGCAGGTCCTCGCGCACGGACGCGGTGTCGCCGCTGAGGGCGTCGCCCAGAGCGTCGCGGACGGCGGGGATCGCCAGGGCCACCGCGACCGCCGTGAACGCCGCCCCCAGGGCCACGGCCACGCCTATCCAGGTCCCGCCGCCGGGCGGCCCGCTGCTCACCCCCGCTAGATTAGGAAAGAGGACTTCAATCCCGCCCTAAAGGAGTGCAGATGGCCTACGAGGTACCGGACCTTCCCTACGACTACAACGCGCTCGAGCCCCACATCGACGAGGCGACGATGCGCGTCCATCACGACAAGCACCACCAGGCCTACGTCGACAAGGCGAACGCCGCGCTGGAGGGCACCGAGTGGGCCGACAAGCCCGTCGAGGAGGTGCTTCAGAACCTCTCATCGCTTCCGGCGACAAGAAGACCGCGGTCCGCAACAACGCCGGCGGCCACGCCAACCACACCTTCTTCTGGGAGATCATGAGCCCGGACGGTGGCGGTGAGCCGGAGGGCGACCTCGCCGACGCGATCAACGACAAGTTCGGATCGTTCAGCGACTTTCAGGAGGAGCTGAAGAACGCGGGCGTCGGGCAGTTCGGCTCGGGGTGGGCGTGGCTGATCCACGACGGCTCCGGCCTCGCGGTGGTTTCGACGCCCAACCAGGACACGCCGGTATCGGAAGGCAACGCTCCGATCGTCGGGGTGGACGTCTGGGAGCACGCCTACTACCTGAAGTACCAGAACAAGCGCCCGGACTACCTCGATGCGTGGTGGAACGTCGTCGACTGGACGAAGGCCGCCGAGCACTTCAAGGCCGCGAGCGGCTAGGCGAAGGCCGGCACCGGACGCGAAGCGGAGGAGCCGGCCCTGGTGGCGTGCGCGCCCCGCGGATCCTCGCGGGGCGCAACCTGGGGCGCTCCGCGCTGTTTCGGTGATGGGATGAGGCTTCGAGGAGCGCTTGCGGGGGCACTAGCGGCCGCGCTGATGGGCGCGGCCGCGCCGGGCGCGCTGGCGCTGGAGCGCATGGACGCGACGTTCCTGGCCGAGTACTCGGCCGAGTCCTACACGATCGACCGGGGCGAGCTCGTCACCTTCGGCAACCGCGACACGTTCCTGGCCCACGGCGTCGTTTCGGATGCCGGCTCGCTCTTCAGCGCCCCCGTGATCTCAAAGGGGCAGGTACGGCTGCTCCGGGGGGCGCCGTTCCTGACGACCGGCTCGTACCCGTTCCACTGCCCGATCCACCCGGGCATGACCTCGGTCCTGAACGTGACCGCCGCGGGCTCGCCCCTGCCAGCGGACGCGATCGCGCCCAGCGCACAGCTCAAGATCAAGACGGCGAGCCTGGGACGGCTGGCCGGCAAGCGCCGGCTGCGCGTAGTCGTCAATCCATCAGAGGCGGTGGACGCGGTGGTCAAGGCATCGGCGGAGGGCGTCGCGCTGGCGCGGGTCGAGCGCACCTATGTCAGCCCGGGCCCCCGCGGGATCTCGCTCAAGGTCACGGCCGCCGCGGCGAGGGCAGCGGCGAGGGCAGCGGCGCAGGCGGGCGCGGCCGCGCGGGTGCGGCTGCGGGTGACCCTCAGCGACGTCGCCGGCAACGCCCGCGCAGTCAAGGCGAGCCGCAGGCTCGTGGGCGCGGCTCGCCGCAAAGATTAGAGTCGAATCGGGACCGCGGGCGCCGAAGCGTTTGGGCCCTCGGTGTGTTTCAATTGCCTATCCCGGGGTTCGCAAGGAGAGAGGAAGGGGAGAGGTTGAACAAGAAGCGCGGGTTCGTTGCGATCGCCGTCGGCACGGCGCTGCTGGTGAGCGCGCCCATCGCGCTCGCTCACATCGAGCGGGCCTCCTACTGGCCCAACCCCGCCTTTGACGGCGACGTGAAGCCGGCCGCGGGCGGCAAGGTGCCGAAGACGCGCGACCTCTTCTCGGCCCTGGAGACGAAGCCGCCTGGCAAGACGCGCGTGGTCTGCCAGGGCAAGAGCTCGCTGAAGAGGCTGCACAAGGCGGTGGACACCGCGCAGGACCGCGGCTACAAGCTGCGCTCAAACTCCAAGCGCAAGTTCATCGGCCCGAAGAAGGCCGAGCGCTTCATCGAGTTGAACGAGCGGCTCCTCGCGAAGTGCAACTTCGACTCGATTCAGGACGCCGTGGACAAGGCCAAGAACAACGACCGCATCGTGATCATGCCCGGCATCTACACCGAGCCGGAGTCGCGGGCCGCGCCTACCAACGACCCCAGCTGCGCCGACCTGCTGGAGTTGAACGACGAGTCCCAGACCAACGCCCTCTCGTACGCCCACCACCTGAAGTGTCCGAACGACCAGAGCCTGGTCAACATCAGCGGCCGCGCCTTCGGCGGCGACCCGCCGCAGCCGCCCAACGAGGAGCGGCGCGGGATCCCCGCCACCGGCCCATGCGTCAAGTGCAACCTTCAACTTGAGGGTTCGGGTCCGACCCCCAACGACGTCGTCGTCGACGCCGGCCGCGTGGAGTCGGGCAACGCCGGACCGGTGGGCGCCGTCAAGGACGTGGCGATCCGCCTCGACCGCGCGGACGGCGCGGTGATCCGCAACCTGACCGTTCGCCACGCCGACGAGCACGGCATCTACGTCCTCGAGACCGACGGCTACCGCCTGGAGCGCTTCAAGGCCTTCTACAACGCCGACTACGGGGTGCTCGCGTTCACCTCCGACCACGGCCTGATGCAGAAGTGCGAGGCGGTCGGAAGCGGCGACTCGGGCCTGTACCCGGGCGGCTCGCCCGAGACCGGTGAGCAGACCGTCGAGTCCAAGCGCCGTTACAACACCGAGATCCGCTACTGCGACATGCGCCACAACACGGCCGGTTACTCGGGCACCGACGGCAACGCGGTCTGGCTGCACCACAACAACCTCTACGACAACGCCAACGGGTTCACGACCGACGTGTTCACGGCCTCGGGGCACCCCGGCTTCCCCCAGGACTCCGACCTGCTGGAGAAGAACAAGTTCTACTCCAACAACTTCAACCCCTACACGGGCAGCTCGGACGTGCGGCCCACCGTCCCGATGCCGGTCGGAACGGGCATGTGGATCGCCGGGGGCAACAACAACGTCATCCGCAACAACTGGTTCTTCGACAACTGGCGCCGCGGGACGATGCTGTTCGCGGTTCCGAACGCGCTCATCTGCTCGCCTCCAACCCCCTCGATTCCCGGCTGCCTGCCAACCGACCAGTCCACCTCGCACCGCAACCAGTTCTACGGCAACGAGATGGGCACCACGCCGAAGGGCAAGCGCCGGCCGAACGGGCTCGACTTCTGGTGGGACCCCTACCCCGGCAACGCCAACAACTGCTGGTTCAACAACACCGGCCGCAACGGCGACGCCGCGAGCGTGACGAGCACGCCCAAGAACCTGCCCTCCGACTGCGCCACGAGCCTGGGAACGGGCTCGGTGGACGGTCAGACTGCCGAGCTGCTGAGCTGCGTCGGCGTGCCCCAGGGCGACCCGGCATGCCCCTGGTTCACGACGCCGCCGAAGCCAAGCGGCTAGCCGCCGTCCTCGGCGCTTCGCTGGGCCTCGCCCTGGCGGGTTGCGGGGGCGACACGCCTCCGTCGCAACAGGGCGTCGGCGGCAACACGCCGCTGCGGCTGGCCAATTGCGATGACTGGAACGGCTCGGGGGTCGATGAGCGCCTGACCACCGTGCGGCAGCTGCGGGAGTTCAACGCCGGGCCGAGCGAGGAGGTGCGGGGGGTCGTCCTCGACGACGACCAGGCATATGACCTGCTCGAGGGCCAGTGCGAACCCGAGTTCGCCGGCGCCTTCAAGCTCTACAAGCTCTACGGCCGCGCCGCGGCGTTCCTCGGGCACTAGCCGCGCCGGCACCTCGCCGTGCCACAGCTCCGAGCGGACCCCTAGCGACAGCAAGCGCCCAACAAGCCCGCGAGCCGGCGGCTCGCCCGCGGCATAGGATTGGCTTGCACCCGATTCCGGAGGAGGTCACTTGGCCCTGTTCAAGGACGACCAAGAGGTTTACGACACGATCGGCAAGCTCTTCCAGGACCTCGCCTCCGACGACGAGCTGGCGCCGAAGTTCCGCAAGGCGAACACGATCGTCCAGTACCAGTACCGCGATCCCGAAGCGACGATCACGCTGCGCCTGAAGGAGGACGAGCCCGGCGACGTCGACCTGGGAGCGACCGAGATGGAGCCCGAGGTGGAGATGAGCATGGAGGCCGACACCGCCCACCGCTTCTTCCTCGGCAAGGTGAACGTGACGACGGCGCTCGCCCGCGGCCAGATCAAGGCCAAGGGACCGGTCGCGAAGATCCTCAAGCTGGTGCCGCTGACGAAGCCGATCTTCCCTCGCTACAAGGCCCAGCTCGAGGCCCAGGGCCGCGAGGACCTGGTCAACGCCGAGTGACGAACCTGGCTTGACCGGGCGCTTCCCCGACTACTACCAGTTCGCCCATCCGACCCGGATCGTCGCCGGCCGGGGAATGATCGAGGGCGTCGGCTTCGAGTTCACCAAGGAGGGCGCCAAGCGCCCGCTGATCGTCACCGACCCGGGCATCCGCGAGACCGGCCTGGTGGAGAAGGTCGAGGCCGGCGTCACGGGCGGTGGCCTGGAGGTCGCCGCGGTCTTCGACCAGGTGCCGCAGGACTCCTCGATCGAGACCGTCGAGCGCTGCGCGGCGGCCGCGAAGGAGGCCGGCGCCGACTCGTTCCTGACCGTGGGCGGCGGCTCGGTGATGGACACGGCCAAGGTCTCGGCCGCCCTCTTCAGCCACGGGGGCGAGGTGCTCGACTACGAGGGCATCTACACGCTGCCGCGTGAGGACGATGGGCTGGGCGCGCCGCTTCCGGTCGCGCCGATCGCCTGCATCCCGACCACCGCGGGCACCGGCTCGGAGGTCTCCTTCGCCGCGGTGATCAGGGACCCCGAGCAGCTGTTCAAGGTCCTGTTCGGCGACTTCCCGCTCTTCCCGCGCCTGGCGATCCTCGACCCCGAGTCCACCGCGACCCTGCCGCCGCACCTGGCCGCCGCGACCGGGATGGACGCGATGACCCACGCGATCGAGGGCTACACCTCCAGCGAGGGCAGCCCGCACGGCGAGGCCTTCGCCCTGCACGCGCTGCGGCTGATGCGGGACAACCTGGCGGTCGCAGTGGAGGACCCCTCCCACGAGGATGCCCGGGGCAACATGCTGATCGCCGCCAGCCAGGCGATCGTGCCCGGCGCCGGCGGCACCGCGGCGCTCGGCGCCGTCCACTCGATGTCGCATCCCGCCGGGGCGCGGTACGGCGTCCCCCACGGGGTCGCCAACGCGATCAACCTGCCCCACGTGATCCGCTTCAACGTCGCGGGCGGCCCGGAGGTCGCCGACCGCTACCGCGACCTGGCGGCCCTGCTCGGCGCCGAGTCCGGCGGCTCCGACGAGGAGGTGGGCGAGTCGCTGGCGGGCTGGGTCACCGAGCTGACGTCGCGGATGGGGCTGCCGCAGCGCCTGTCGGAGGTCGGCGTGCCCGAGGCGGGCATACCCGACCTGGTCGAGGGCGCGATGGGGGACGGCTGCACCCTGACCAACGCCCGCGAGCTGGAGCCCGAGCACTTCGAGGAGCTCTACAAGCAGGCGATCTAGTTGACCCCGGTAAGCCCAGCCGCAGGCTCTTCGCCGACAGCGGTATGAGCGCGCGCGAGCAGGCCCGCGGCTGGGCCGAGGCGGTCACCGCCTACGCCAAGAAGCGCGGCCTTGCCTACGAGGAGGTCGGCGGAATCAATCCCCGCGACGCGCCTCCGGCGCTCAACCCCGGCGGACACAACCGCATCACGGGCGAGCTCACGGATGGGTTCTGGGGCTCCAGCTGCGACGCCGACGAGCACGAGGCGGGCGGCTTCGGCCGCAGGGCCGTGCTCCCGGGCGCCGCGCTCGTCAAGGCCCACATGCCCGATCTGGCGGAGGTGGTGCCGGTGTTCAACGTCGAGTCGATCGAGCGCACCGCCGGCGATACGCTGGACCGCGCCTCGCGCCGGCGTGTCCGCTTCGAGAGCATCGACTTCAACAAGCGCTTCATCGCCACGGTCCCCAGCGACCACGACCCGGTGGCGCTGCGCGAGCTCTTCAGCCCCGCGTTCATCGACTGGATCACCCGGCTCCCGGCCCAGGTGGACTTCGGCATCACCGAGGCCCAGCTCTTCTTCCACTGGCGCCTGCGAGCGCTCAGCGGCGAGGAGCTCGAGGCCGCGCTGGCCGGCGCCGCCGGGGTCTTCAAGCGGCTGCGGCTGGAGATGGCCGAGAACGGCCTCGCGCCCTACGTGCCGGGGCCCTGGCACGCGGGGCTCGAGCCCTTCCCGGCGAAGCGCTAGCGCCCCGCGGGCCCCTCACGCATCCTCTGCTTCGCCCGGCGGCGGTAGGGGATCATCCGCGACAGGAAGGCCTTGTAGCGGCCGGCGACCCCCTTCGGCAGCTCGAAGCCTCCGACCAGCTTGCGGGGAATCAGCCGCCAGCCGCCCTCGCTCGAGAGGTTGCCGCGGATCTGGAAGTTCTGCTGCCAGGTGAAATCCGGCGCGTGCCGGTGAGCCGTGAGACACGCGCGGCCCCGGGCGAGGGGCAGGCCCGTCGGCTCCTGCTCCAGGTGGATCGCTCTCGCCGCCTCATCCACGCTGATGGGGACCCGCGCCGAGAGGGGGAAGCCGTCGGGGCCGAGCCAGCTCACAACCGCGGTCTCGTGGTCGCGGCCGAGCCGCTCGACCCGCTCGTCCCACGCGGCGGCGCCGGGCGCGGCCGCGCCGTGATCCACCGGCGGCTCCTCGCTGTGTCCCGAGCGGACCTCCTCCAGGTGCGCGTCGTGCACCTCGGGCTCGGCGGTGACGTCCCCGTCTGGCCAGAGGAAGACGCGCTCTGGGCGCACGTGGATGTAGATGCGGGTGTAGTACCAGCCGAACATGTCGCGCATCGGCTTCGGCGGGTGCATCTTCTTCGTCGCCGGCAGCTTCACCGAGGACTCGCGGAAGTAGCGCTCGGCGTTCTGCTTCAGGTTGCGGTCGTCTACCTCGGCCGTTCCCTGCACCAGCACCTGGATCGGCCGCTCGACGCCGCTTCCGGTCGGGTCGCTGAACAGCAGGGACACGCTGGGATGGCGGATCGCGTCGTCGGCCTTCTTCGGATAGCCGACGCCGGTGCTGACGTCGATCGTCGCACCACCGTCGCGGTAATAGGGGGTGACGGGCCAGGTAATCGGCTGCTGGCGAGCGCCCACCGTCGTCAACTCGCAGGTGACGAAGCGCTCGAAGGCCTGGCGCGCCTCGGCGGGCAGGCTGCTGGTCATGCCCTCGACTCTAATACCCGCGGCCGGCCGCCTCGGCCGCTGCCGGTCGCGGTACCGCCTAGATGCCTTCGGGCAGGATGACTCGCTGGTCGGAGCCCTCGCCCACGACCTCGGGCTCGACCGTCTTCACCTCTCGCTTCCTCGCCGCCTCCAGCGCCTCCTCCGCGTTGGCGTATGGCAGCAGCGACTCGAGGTGACGGATCGTCGGGAAGACGAGCTTGAACTCCTCGCGGTCCGCGTAGTGGCGGTCCAGCGCGGCCTGTGGCTCGAACCAGCCCGCGTCCACCGTCTCGCTGCCGTCGGGCTTCGGAGGGGAGTGGGGAGGGGCCAGCGCCAGATAGAAGCGCGTATCGAAGCGGATCGGCACCACCCGCGGTGTGATCCAGCGCGAGTACGGGACCAGCTCGCTCGCCGGGACCGAGATCCCCACCTCCTCCTCCAGCTCGCGCGCGGCGGCGGCGCGGAAGCCGGGCTCGCCCTCGCCGTCGGCGGCGTCCACCGCGCCGCCCGGAAAGACCCAGACCCCCGGCATGAACCGGGCGCCGGGGTTGCGCTGGCCCAGGCACACCTCCAGCCCCCGCTCTGCGTGTTTGCCGCCGCGGCGCAGCAGGATCACCGTCGCGGCGGGCCGGGGCGTGGCCGGCGCCTCGTCCGCGCCGCGGAGCGGCTCGCCGCCGGCCTCGGGGATATCGCTCACGCGGCGAAGCCTAGCCCGGGCCCCGCGGGCCGGGCCGGTCGCCATCCTGCTCGCCGCGCTAGATTGGCCGCCGACCGTGGCCGCAGCCTCGACAGCCCAGATGTGGATCTGCACCTCGTGCGGGTTCATCTACGACCCCGCCGAGGGCGACCCCGACGGCGGCGTCCCCCCGGGCACCGACTTCTCGGACATCCCCGGCGACTGGTTCTGCCCGGTCTGCGGCGCCCGCAAGTCCGACTTCGAGCCGTACGAGGAGTAACCGCCAGAGTTGTCGCCTAACTCACGCTATGCGTGAGTTACCCGCCAACCTCATCGCGTGATGGCCCGTCAGGGACCTTGCGAGCGGCTAGCGGCTACGCCGCTTCGAGCAGCGCCGCGTGGGCGCGGCCGGCGGCCGCGGGGTCGAGCTGCTCCAGCGGCTGCGCGGCGCGGATCGACGTGGCCACCACCTCGACGAGGCGCCGGATGTCCTCCTTGGAGATGGAAAGCGGCGGCATCAGCACGATCACGTCGCCCAGCGGCCGCACGATGACGCCGCGGTCGCGCGCTTCGCGGACGACGCGGTGGCCCATGCGCAGCGCCGGATCGTGCGCGCCGAGGTCGATCCCGACCATGAAGCCGCGCTGGCGCACCTCGGCGACCTCGGGCATCGCCTCGACCTCGCGCAGCGCCTCTGCCAACAGCCGGATCTTGGGCTGCATCCGCACCAGGGTGCGCTCCATCTCGAACACATCGAGGTTGCCGAGCGCGGCGGCGCAGGCGAGCGGGTTGCCGGTGTAGGTGTGGCCGTGGAAGAAGGCCTTGAAGTCCTCGTGCGGGGCCAGGAAGGCCTTGTAGATCGACTCCGTCGCGAGCGTCGCCGCCAGCGGCAGGTAGCCCCCGGTCAGGCCCTTGGCGACGCACATCAGGTCGGGCGCCACGCGTTCCTGCTCGCAGGCGAACATCGTCCCCGTGCGCCCGAAGCCGGTGGCGACCTCGTCGCAGATCAGCAGCACGCCGTGGCGGTCGCACAGCTCCCTCACCGCCCGCAGGTAGCCCGGCGGATGGGTCACGATCCCGGCCGCACCCTGCACCAGCGGTTCGACGATCACTGCCGCCAGCTCCTCCTCGCGGGACCGAAGCAATCGCGCCATGTCGTCGATGTCGCCGGCCCTCGCGCGGTGGGCCTTGAACAGGAGAGGCCCGAAGGCCTTGTGGAAGAGGTCGATGCCGCCGACCGAGACCGAGCCGATCGTGTCGCCGTGGTAGGCGCCGGAGAGGCAGACGAACGAGGTCCGGCGCACGTGCTGGCCGCCGCGGTGCTGCCAGTACTGGAAGGCCATCTTCAGCGCGACCTCGGCGGCGGTGGAGCCCGAGTCGGAGAAGAAGACCCGGTTCAGCCCGGGCGGCGCGATCTCCACCAGCCTGGCCGCCAGCTCCGCCGCGCCGGGGTGGGAGAGGCCCAGCATCGTCGAGTGCGCCACCCGCTCCAGCTGGTCGGCGACGGCGCGGTCTATGACCGGATGGCGGTGGCCGTGGACGTTGCACCACAGCGACGAGACCCCGTCCAGGTAGCGGCGGCCGTCGGCGTCGAACAGCTCGCTCCCCTTGCCCCGCTCGATCATCAGCGGCTCCTCGACGAGCCAGTCGCGCTGCTGGGTGAACGGGTGCCAGAGGTGCTGGTGGTCGAGTTGGGCGTCCGTCCGCATCCCCGCCCGGCAATCTAGGTCCCGTGACGGACGTCACAGATGGTTTCGCTTGCGAATAGTTGCGAAACCCGGGCGCAGCGCCCCGGCGAGGCGTCGCAGCGCCGCGAGGGAGCCGCCCCTGCGGCACCCGCCGCCGAGATCGGCTGAACTCCGTGTTTGGATGTCGCCGGGATCGAGCAAGCTTCGGGGCATGACCGACTCCGAGAAGCTCGACATCGACGAGGCAGTGAAGCTGCTCAACGTGGCGCTGGCTCTGCAGTACCGCTCGGCCCTGCAGTACTCGCTCAGCTCCGGGAGCCTGTTCGGCTTCGAGTTCCAGTCCCTGGGCGACCGCTTCTGGGAGTACGGCCAGGCCGAGCTCCACGACGCCCGCCTGCTCGTCGAGAAGATCGTCGCCCTCGGCGGCGAGCCGACCACCGAGGTGGCGGAGCTGCGCTGGACGGGGGACCCGGGGGACGCAGTCGAGTGGCTGATCGAGACCGAGAGCGATGCGGTTGAGCGCCTTCAGGAGGCGATCGAGCCGACGGGGCGCGAAGGCCGCTCCGAGGCGCTCGAGCACCTGTTGGAGCACGTGATCATGCGCAAGCAGAACCAGGTGGACTTCCTGCTCCGCGCGCGCCGCTCGGCCTGATC
This sequence comes from uncultured Solirubrobacterales bacterium, assembly GCA_963813725.1. Taxonomy (GTDB): domain Bacteria; phylum Actinomycetota; class Thermoleophilia; order Solirubrobacterales; family 70-9; genus VGBV01. The sequence goes on along the minus strand of CAWFAI010000003.1, from coordinate 1,664 downwards.
ACGGCGCTCACAGCGCGGGCCAGCGCTCCGGGCTCCCGAGGTCGAGCCGGGGGAGGGTGCGAACGGGCACCGCTCCCAGCCGGGCGATCGTCTCGCGGTTGGACCGCTCCATTCGCGAGGGCCGCTCGGCCCAGGGGGTGAGGACGACGGCGCTCGCCTCCAGGCCCGCGGCCCGGACGCTCTCCAGGGTGAGCAGCGTGTGGTTGATCGTGCCGAGGCTCGGGCTCGCCACGATCACGACCCGAAGCCCGAGCGCGCGGGCCAGGTCGCGAATGAGGTAGTCCCCCGCCAGCGGGACGAGGAACCCGCCGACCCCCTCGCAGACCAGCACCTCGGCGCCCTCGGCCGCGGCGCGCGCGCCGGCGAGCAGGCGCGCGGGCTCGATCTCCTCTCCCGCCATCTCGGCGGCGAGGTGGGGCGAGACCGCGGGGCCGTAGCGGTAGGGCGCGATCTCGTCGTCGGACTGGTCGCTGCCGGCGGCGAGACGCAGCAGATGGTGGTCAGGCTCGGCATCGCCGAGCTCGTCCAGGCCGCTCACGGCGGGCTTGAAGACGGCGACCCTGCGGCCCTTGGCGGCCTCGGCTCGCGCCAGGACGGCCGCGACGACGGTCTTGCCGACCTCGGTGCCGGTGCCGGTGACGAAGACGCCCCGCAACGGGCGCTAGGCCGCGCGCTCGAGCGGTTCGGCGGGCGCCTGGGGATCGGCCGTCACCGCGCCGGCGACGCCCACCTCGCGCGCCGCCTCTGCGATCTCGCGCGCGGCGCGCCGTAGGTCCTTGACGCGGTGGGTGGCCATTGCGGTCATGCGCAGGCGGCTCGTCCCGGGCGGCACCGTCGGGGGGCGGATCGCCTGCGCGAAGACGCCGCGCTTCAGCGCCGCCTCGCTCAGCTCCATCGCCCGCTCGGCGTCGCCGACCACAAGCGGGACGATCTGGGTCTCGCCCTGGCCCGGGTCGAGCCCCTCCTCGCGCAGCCCCTCGCGCAGCGCCCGCGCGTTCGCCATCAGGCGCTCGGTGCGCTCGGGGCGCTGCCAGACGAGCTCCAGCGCCCGACCCGCCGCGGCGACCACCGGCGGTGGCAGCGCGGTGGAGAAGATGAAGGGGCGGCAGACGTTGACCAGGTACTCGGTCAGCTGTTCGCTGGCGCAGACGTAGGCGCCGTAGCTGCCCAGGGCCTTGCCCAGCGTGCCCATGACGACGTCCACCTCGCCGCTCAGCCCCGCCGCCGCCACCGAGCCGCGGCCCTGGGGGCCGATGCAGCCGGTCGCGTGCGCCTCGTCCACCATCAACCGGGCGCCGTAGCGGCCGGCGAGCTCGGCCAGCTCGGGCAGCGGCGCGACGTCCCCGTCCATCGAGAAGACGCCGTCGCTGACGATCAGCGCCGCACGGCCTCGCGCCTTGCGCAACCCCCACTCGAGGTGCTCGGTGTCGCGGTGGCGATAGACGAAGGTCTCGGCCCGCGAAAGCCGGCAGCCGTCGATGATGCTCGCGTGGTTGAGCTCGTCGGAGAGGACGACCTCGCCGCGGCCCGCGAGCGCCGAGACCACGCCGGTGTTGGCCAGGTAGCCCGAGCCGAACAGCAGCGCAGATCCCTTGCCCTTGAATTCCGCCAGGCGCCGCTCCAGCTCTGCGTGCACCCTCATCGATCCCGAGACCAGGCGCGAG
>CAWFAI010000002.1:0-51390 GCA_963813725.1 uncultured Solirubrobacterales bacterium | reverse complement strand
CGGAAGCGCAGGCCGTAGAGGGCGCGCTCGACGCGCGCCGGCATCGGCCGCCACGCCCACCACGTGCGATAGGCGAGCCGGCCCGAGGCCGAGAGGTCGGTGTGGGCCGCAAGCTCGGGCGCGCGGCCGTAGAGCTCGGGGTGGCGCAGGCGCAGCTCGCGGTAGTGGCGGCGGTAGTTGCTGCGGTGGGACTCGAGCGCCGAGGTGTCGTGGTGCTTGCGGTACTCGAGCACCACCGAGTCGATGCCGACGGCGCCCCAGTCGTGCTCGAGGAAGGCCAGCATCAGGTCCCAGTCCTCGAAGCCGGCCTGCTGCTCGTCGAAGCCGCCGACCTGCTCGAAGGCCTCGCGGCGGATCAGACCGAGCCAGCCGACGATCGAGCGGTAGAGCATGCGGAACGGATCGAACGGCGGGAACTCGACGACGCCGGACCACGCCCCGAAGTAACGCATGCGCCCGTACGCGTAGGCCGCGCGTGGCTCGCTCGCCAGCGCGCGGCTGAGGCCGCCGATTGCGTCGGCCGGCAGGCGGTCGTCGGCGTCGAGGAAGAGCAGCAGCGGCTCGGTGGTGGCGCGGGCGCCCGCGTTGCGCGCTGCGGCCTGGCCGGCGTTGGCCTGCCGGATCACCTCGACCCCGTCGGGCAGAGCCGCCAGCGCCGCCTCGGCCCCGGGCTCGGTGGAGCCGTCGTCGACGACCACGACGCGTGGCGTCCCGGCGGCCTGGGCCAGAGCGCTCGCGACCGCGTCGCCGATGTAGGGGCCGTGGTTGTAGTGGGGGATCACGACCGCGACGTCAAGCGTCTCGCCGGCGCCCGGGGTGAGGAGCTGAACCGGCTCCGGGGCGGCCTCCGCCGGGGCGGGAATGGGGTCAGCGAAGAGGCCGCGCCGGAAGCGGTGGCGCACCTGGCGCAGGAGGACGCGGTAGTCGGCCAGCTCAGCGCGCCCGGGCAGCACTGCCCGGATCCCCTCGCCCGGCCCCGAGACCCGCTGCAGGGCGATCGCCGCCATCACCGCGCTGGAGATATAGGCGACGTCCGAGCCCAGCGCGGCCCCCTCTGCCTCCAGCCACGGGATCAGCACGAAGTAGAGGGCGATCGCGACCGGGGTCGTCATCACGGCGATCCACATCGCGTATTCGGGGCGCTCCCGGCCGGCGAGCGCGGAGTAGAGCGTCGTCGCCATCCCCAGCGCGGCCGCACCGGGGATCAGGATCAGGCCGGGCACGACCGCCGGCCCGAACTCAGGGCCGAACACCGGCTCGGTCAGCAGCGGCAGCGCCATCGCCAGCAGCAGCGAGGAGGCGACCACGATCAGGGCGGTGTGACGGATCGCCTGATCCTGGACCTCGCGGCGCCGCGGCTCATCCGCCTCACCGTCCTTGAGCGAGGCGAGGCGGGGGAAGAGCACGTTGCCGAGCGCCGTCGGCAGCACCACCAGAGCCGTCGTGGCGGCAATGGCGACGGCGTAGTACCCGGCCTCGGCGGCGCCGGCGTACGCGTTCAGCAGGAAGACGTCGAAGCGGTAGATCAGGATCGCCGCGGCGTTGGCCGCGTAGAGCTTGATCCCGAAGGCCAGCGCCTGGCGCAGCCGCGCGACCTCGACCCTCCCGCGCTCGCCCTCCCAATCGCGCGCCGCGCGCCGGCCCCAGGCAAGCGCGACCAGCGCCCCGGCCACCCAGCCGGCGAGCAGCCCCGCCGCTGCTCCCTCCAGGTCCAGTCCGGCCGCCAGCACCGCGACGCCGGCGACGTAGACGACCGCCTGGGTCCCGGACATCACCAGCGCCGCCTCGTAGCGCTCGGTCGCGATCGCCAGCTGCGAGTAGATGCTGACCAGCAGCGCGGGCGGCAGCGCCGCCATCGCCAGCAGCGCCACCGTCAGGTCGATCCCCTGGAACGCGCTGTCTGCGGAGAGGGCGTAGATGGCGAGCCCGATCCCGCCGCCGACCGCCCCCAGGGCCAGGGAGGCGAGCGCCGAGCTGGCGAGCGCGCCGGGCAGCGGCCAGCGCCGGCTCGCCACCATCCAGGCGCCCCCGATCTCCAGCCCCAGCGTCGAGAGGGTGATCAGCGACAGCAGCAGGCTGCTGATCACCAGGAAGGCGCCGCTGTCGTCGGGGCCCAGCAGGCGCGCCACCAGGACGGTGACCAGGGCGCCGCCGACGACGAACCCGATCCGCGCCGTGGCGGCGAGCAGCGCGCCGCCCGCGAGCGAGCGCGGTGGCTGCGGTGCGGGCCCCGAGCTCACGGCCGCTGCCCCGCTGCCAGGGCCTCGTAGGCCCGGCCGACCTCGTCGAAGATGCCGTCCCGGTCAAAGCTTCGCTCCACGAGCTGCATGTTGGCGCGGGCGTCCTCGGGGGAGGGCTCGGTCACGGCCTGCCCGATCGCGTCGGCCAGCGCCAGGTGGTCGCCGACCGGCACCACGGAAAGCCTGGCCTCGCTGTAGACGGGCTCGGCGACCCACGGCAGGTCCGAGACGATCGCCGGAGCCCCCAGCGACAGAGCCTCGATGACCGAGGTCGGCGCGCTGTCGGACTCGGGCACCGAGACGACCGCGGCGGCGGCCCGGAACGCGAACGCGATCTGCTCGTGGGGATAGGGCGGCACCAGCGCCACCGAGTCCCCCAGGCCCAGCTCGGCGACCAGCTCGCGCACCCGGCGGGCGCCCTCGGCCTGCGGGCTGGGGTCGAGGGCCACGATCACCCCCAGCACCGCCGGCGCCCTGCCGCGCAGCTCCGCGATCGCGCGCACGAACGCGTCCTGGCGATAGATATCACGGGTCCCGCGGTGCGACAGCACCAGCGGCCGGCCGGCCGGCAGCCCAGCCCTGGCGGCGGCCTCGCCGCGCGAGAGCGCCAGAGCCGCCTCGCGCCAGGCGGGGCTGACGCCCCAGGGGACCCAGCGCAGGCGCCGGGGCTCGGCTCCGGCGCGCTCGAGCGCGTCCAGCAGGTGCCGGGAGTCTGCGGTCAGAAGCTCGGCTCCCCGGGCGACGCGCGCCACCAGCCGCCCCGAGGCCCGGCCGGCCATCAGCACCTCGGAGCCCCAGGCGGTGGCGACGTGCGGGGCCACCCCGGCGCGCTCGCAGAGATAGCCGCAGGGGACCACCTGGTGGGAGTGCACCAGGTCGGGAGCGATGCGCTTCTGGAGCCGCCTGACGGCGCCCGCGCCGGCAAGCCAGGCGCCCCGCAGCCGCGAGCCGGCCGCGCGCGGGGCCGGGTGCGTAGTGACCTGGGCGATCGGCCCGCCGGCCTCGCCCGGAGCCAAGTGCAGCGCGTGGACGTCGTGTCCCGCTGCCGAGAAGTGGACCGGCCAGGCCCGGAAGTGGGGACTCGCCGTGTCCCCGACGTAGAGCAGTCGCAAGGGCTAGCTCGGTTCGGGGTCCACGTCGGGCTCGGGGGGCCTCACTACCCGCCCCGACTCGATCGAGCGCCGGGCGATCACTCCCGCCCCCAGCCAGGCGCGCCGGCCGACCGTCACGCCCGGCAGCACCACGGCCTGGGTGCCGACGAAGGCCTCGGGCTCGATCACCACCGGCCCGATCAAGAGCGCCTGGCGCCCGATCTCCCCCGTCGGCTCGCGCCGCATCCCGGCGCCGGCCGAGCGCACATCGGTCTCGCCGTCGGGGCCGCGGTAGTGGTTGCTGGCGCTGAACAGCTTCGCCCCCGGGCCCAGGCTGACGTTGTCGCCGACCTGGACGCCGCCCGAGCCGCTGATCACGGCGCCCAGGGCCAGCTCAACGTCGTCGCCGATTCGCACCTGGCCCTCGCGCCCGGCGTATTCGTCGTTCTGGCGCCGCACGACGTCCCGGCCCTCCAGCGAAGGCTCCCCCGCGCCGATCAGCACGTCGGCCGCTACCCAGCAGCGCGAGCCGATGAAGACGTCGGCCGGGTTCATGATCTTCACGCCCTCGTCGATGCGCGTCCCGTCGCCGAGCGCGCCAAGCCGGCGGCGCCAGTAGCCCCGGCGCAGGCGCACGCCGAGGGGCCCGGGAAGGTGCCGGACGAACATCAGCCACGGCGCGGCGAACAGCTCGCCCGCCCCTCGGCCCACGGTTTGGAGTCGGCCTTCGCGCAACGGCCCCTACGCTACCGCGAGATGTCGAGCTGCCTCGTCTGCGAACAGGAGCTGCCAGAGGCCGGAGCGATCAGGAGCCCCGACCGCCAGGGCGTCGCCCCGGGGAGCTTCGAGGTCCGCGTCTGCGCCGCCTGCGGCGGCGGCACCACCCTGCCGGCGGCCACGAGCGAGGAGCTGGGCGCCTACTACGCGACCGAGTACGGCCCGCACGAGCGCTCGGGCGCGAGCGGCCCCCTGGCGAGGGCGACGATGGCGGCCCGGCTGCGGACCAGGCTGTTCCGCAGGCTGGACGCGGTCGCCCCCAACGGGGCCGGCGCCAGGCGCCTGCTCGACGTGGGGGCGGGCAGCGGCGATTTGGGCGGCGTGCTCGACGCCCACGGCTGGGAGGTCGTCGGCGTCGAGCCCTCCGCACGGGCCTGCGCTCTGGCCCGCGAGCGCGGCCTGGACGCCCGGCAGGGAACGCTCGAGACGGTCGAGTTTCCGCCGGCGAGCTTCGACGCCGCCGTCTTCCACCACAGCCTCGAGCACGTGGCCGACCCGCGGGCGGCGCTGGCCGCGGTCCACCGCCTGCTGAGGCCCGGCGGCGCGGTCGCGATCGCGGTTCCCAACTTCGACTCGCCGCAGCGCCGCCGCCTGGGCGCGGACTGGTGGGCGCTCGACGTGCCGCGCCACCGCTTCCACTTCACCCCCGAGGCCCTGCGCCGGGCGCTGGATCAGGCCGGGTTCCAGCTCGAGTGGCTGCGACCCACCGCGAGCGTGCTGGGCCCCGCCGCCAACGCCCAGCAGCGCCTGGGAGGGCGGATGGCGACGTCGGGTCCCGGCTTCCTGGCCGGATACGGGCTGGCGCTGGCGGCCTACCCGGCGGTCTGGACCGCGGCCGAGGTGCGTGGCAGCGGCGAGTTCCTGTGTGCCGTGGGGGTGCGCGGATGAGCGCGCCCGAGGTCGCCGAGGGCTCGGCCGTGCTGCTGGTGACCCACAGCTACCCGCCGCGCCCGTCGCCCGCCAGCCGCAGGCCGTTCGGCCTGGCCAAGTACCTGCGCCGGCATGGGTTACCGGGTCGTGGTGCTGACGTCGAGCGCCTGGGGGGACTCCTCGGCCACCGAGCCCCCCGGGGACCTGATCCAGACCCGCGACCTGATGGGCACCCGCCTCAACTGGCGCCAGCGCAACATCCGCGCGTACGAGGGCCGCGACGGCGGCTCCTACAGCGCCCAGCAGAGCGTGCTCGGCCGCGCGCTGGTACCCGACATCGTCGGGGTCACCTGGCTTCCGTTCGCGCTCGGCCCCGCGCTCGCCCTGCGCGACCAGGTGGACGCCGTCATCACCACCTCGGGCCCGGAGTCGACCCATCTGGTGGGGGTCGCGATGCGGCGCCGCGGCGTCCCCTGGGTAGCGGACCTTCGCGACGGATGGCGCTTCGAGCCCTACCGGGACTTCCCGGTGGAGGCCGAGGAGCGGCTGGACGCCCAGATGGAGCGCACCGTGCTCTCGCAAGCGGACCGCGTGACCGCGGTCAGCGAGCCGATCGCCGCCGACCTCCGCGACCGCCTGGGGCTGGAGGCGGTCACCGTCCCGAACGGCTACGACCCCGAGGAGCGGCCGGCCGCCGACAGCGGGCACCCGCTGGACCCCGATCGCCATTCGCTCGTCTACACGGGCCGGCTGGCCACGGGCGGGCGCTCGCCCGCGTCCCTGATCTCGGCGCTGCGGCTGCTGCAGCGCCGGGGCGCCCCCGAGCTGGACCGGCTCGAGGTGGTGCTCGCCGGCCCGCTGACCGGCGAGGAGCGCGCCGCCGTCGCGGCAGCCGGAGTCGGCGAGGTCCTGCGCACCGCGGGGACGCTGGAGCGCGACCGGACGCTGAGGCTGCAGCGCGACGCCGACAGCCTGCTGCTGCTGACGGCGGGGCGCCACGAGGGCGAGGCGACCGGAAAGCTGTTCGAGTACCTCTACGCCCAGCGACCGATTCTGGTGCTGGGGGACCACACCGAGGCCGCGCGCATAGTCCGGCGCGCCGGAGCGGGCACGGCGATCCCCGCGGACGACCCGGCGCTGATCGCCGACGCCCTGATCGCCCTCGTCCGCGGCGAGTCAGGGGGGTTCGACCCCGCCACGCTCGAGCGGGCTCGCGGCCAGTACGCCCACGGGCGCATGGCGGAGCGCATGGCCGAGGTGATCGAGGCCGCGCGGACCGAAACGGTCCTCGCGTGAAGGTCCTGACCGTGATCGGCAACCGCCCTCAATTCGTGAAGGCGGCGGCCGTCTCGACCAAGTTGCGCGAGCGCGCGGATGAGGTGCTGGTGCACACCGGTCAGCACTACGACCGGGAGCTGTCGGAGGTCTTCTTCGAGGAGTTGCACCTGCCGCCACCCGACCACCAGCTGATGGTGGGCTCGGGCAGCCACGCAGTGCAGACCGCCGCGATCGTGACGAGGCTGGAACCGCTGCTGGCCGCGGTGGATCCAGACGCGGTGCTGGTCTACGGCGACACCAACTCGACCCTCGGGGGCGCCCTGGTCGCCGCCAAGGCCCGGGTCCCCCTGGCCCACGTCGAGGCCGGCATGCGCTCGTTCAACCGCTCGATGCCCGAGGAGGTGAACCGCATCGTCGCCGACGCCCTCTCGGAGCTGTCGCTGTGCTCCACCGATGCCGCGGTCGCCAACCTCCGCGACGAGGGGCTCGGCCGCACGGCGGTGCTGGTCGGCGACGTGATGGCGGACGTCGCGCTGATCTTCGGCCCGATCGCGGACGAGCGCTCGGACGCGCTGGAGCGGTTCGACCTCCGGCCGCGGGAGTTCATCGTCGCCACCGCCCACCGCGCGGGCAACGTCGATGACCCCGACAGCCTGCGCGCGCTGATCGAGCTGCTCGCGCGCGCGTCGGCGGTGGCCCCCGTGGTCTTCGCCGTCCACCCCCGTACCCGGGCGAGGCTGGAGGCCGAGCGCATGCTGGAGGGACTCGCCGCGCGGGGCATCACGGCCGTCGAGCCGCTCGGCTACCTCGACATCACCCGCCTGGTGCGGTCCTCGCGCGCGGTCATCACCGACTCGGGCGGACTGCAGAAGGAGGCCTTCCTGGCCTCGGTCCCGTGCGTGACGATGCGCGAGGAGACGGAGTGGGTGGAGACCGTCAGCGAGGGCTGGAACCGCCTCGTCGGGCTCGACGCGGATGCCGCCGTGGCCGCGCTGGCCGAGCTGCCCGCGCCCGGGGCCGACGGGAGCGCGGCGAGCGCCTCCCCCGCGGCCGAGCTGTACGGCGGCGGCGGGGCGGGCGAGCGGGTCGCGCAGGCGATGGTCGAGCGCCTCGCCTAGATGACTTGAGCGCCAGCCACCGACCAGCGATCCGGCGCCTCCTCCCTATCCTGTCCGGGTCTATGGCAGCCAGAAAGGTCGGCATCATCGGCCTCGGCTACGTGGGGTTGCCGCTCGGCGTCGCATTCGCCGAAGCGGGGCACGAGGTGATCGGCCTCGACGCGGACCCGCGCAAGATCGAGGCGCTGCGAAAGCGCGAGAGCTACGTCGAGGACGTCACCTCGGAGCGGATCGCCGCGCTCGGCGACGCCCTCAGCGCGACGGCGAGCTACGACGACCTGCAGCCCTGCGACGCGATCATCATCTGCGTCCCCACGCCGCTGACCAGCTCGCGCGAGCCCGACCTGACCCACCTGGTCGATAGCACCACCTCGCTGGCGCGCGTGCTGCAGGAGGGACAGGTCGTGGTGCTGGAATCCACGACCTATCCGGGCACCACGCGAGAGCGGGTGAAGCCGATCCTGGAGGAATCCGGCCTCGCCGCCGGGCGCGACTTCCACCTCGCCTTCAGCCCCGAGCGCATCGACCCGGGCCGCACCGACTACACGGTGCGCACCACGCCCAAGGTCGTCGGCGGGCTGACCGATGGCTGCACCGAGGCGGCGGCGGCGCTCTACGGCGAGATCTGCGACGAGGTTGTGCGTGTCTCCGGACCCGAGCCCGCCGAGCTGACGAAGCTCCTGGAGAACATCTTCCGCTCGGTCAACATCGCCCTCGTCAACGAGCTCTCGATGCTGTGCGAGCGGCTCGGCATCGACATCTGGGAGGTGATCGACGCCGCCTCGACCAAGCCCTTCGGCTTCATGCGCTTCGAGCCGGGCCCGGGCATGGGCGGCCACTGCCTGCCGGTGGACCCGTTCTACCTCGCCTACAAGGCGCGCGAGCAGGACTTCTACACCGAGTTCATCGAGCTGGCCGGGAAGATCAACCAGAACCAGCCGCACTTCTGCGTCGAGCGGGTCGAGCACGCCCTCAACGACGTCTCAAAGCCGGTGCGGGACTCCAAGATCCTGATCCTCGGCGTCTCCTACAAGGGGGGCGTCGGCGACATCCGCGAGTCGCCCGCGCTGAAGATCATCAAGCTGCTGCGAGAGCGCGGGGCCGAGGTCGTCTATCACGACCCCCACGTGCCGGCTCTGGCCGAGTTCGAGCTCGACTCCGTTGAGCTGGAGGAGGGCCTGCGCGAGGCCGACCTGGCCTGCATCGTCACGGCACACCCCGAGACAGACCACGACCGCGTCGTCGCCGAGGCGCCCCTGGTGCTCGACTTCCGGGGCATCACCCGCGGCAAGGGCGCGGCAAACGTGGTGCGCCTCTAGCGACGGGGCTCCCCTAGCCTCTTCGCATGGCCGCCTCCGTCAACAGCTCTCCCGCCCGCGTCGGCGTGGTCGGCCTCGGCTACTGGGGGCCCAACATCGCCCGCAACCTGGACGCCCTCGAGGGCTGCGAGCTGGCCTGGTGCTGCGACGCCGAGGAGGCCTCGCGCGCCAAGTACTCGGCGGTCTACCCCGATGCCCGTTTCACAGCCGACTTCGACGAGCTGCTGGGCGACGACGACCTCGACGCCGTCGCGATCACCACCCCGGTTCCGACCCACGCCGAGCTGGCGACCCGCGCGCTCGAGGCGGGCAAGCACTGCTTCGTCGAGAAGCCGCTTGCCCAGGACGCGGCCTCGGCCGAGCGCCTGGTCCAGATCGCCGAAGAGCGCGAGCTGGTTCTGATGGTGGGCCACCTGCTCTGCTACCACCCGGGCGTCCGTCAGCTGGCCGACCTGATCGCCAACGGCGACCTGGGCGAGGTCTACTACCTCTACTCCCAGCGGCTCAACCTGGGCAAGCTCCGCGCCGACGAGAACGCGCTCTGGAGCCTGGGGGCACACGACATCTCGGTCCTGCTGGAGCTGGCGGACGCGGTCCCCACCGAGGTCACGGCCCGCGGCGAGTCCTACGTGCGGGAGGGGGTCGAGGACGTCGTCTTCGGCTACGTCCGCTTCGACTCGGGGCTGGCCGCCCACCTGCACCTCTCCTGGCTTGACCCCCACAAGGAGCGCCGTCTCACCGTCGTCGGCTCAGAGCGCATGGCGACGCTGGACGACATGGCGCTGGAGCGCAAGCTGACGATCTACGACAAGGGCTTCGACCCCGCCGCCGACACCTACGGCGAGTACATCACCCGCTCCGGCGCCGTGGTCAGCCCCGCGGTCCCCAACGACGAGCCGTTGCGGCTCGAGTGCCGCCACTTCATCGACTGCCTGGCCGAGGGCGGCCGCCCGCGCACCGACGGAGCCGCCGGCCTGCAGGTCGTGCGCGTGCTCGAGGCGCTTCAGGCCTCGCTTGACGGAGGCGGCGCGCCGCAGCCCGTCGGGGCCGCGGTCGGGGCTTGAAGCCCCCCGGGGACGCCGACGTCGGCACCGGCGTCGTCATCCACGACGGTACGGTGATCGGGGCGGGCGTCACCCTGCAGGACAACGCGGTGATCGGCAAGCCGCCCAAGCTGGGCAGCCGCTCGACCGCCTCTGCCGAGGCCCCGCCGCCCGCCGAGATCGCCGACGGCGCCGCCGTCTGCGCCGGTGCCGTCGTCCTCGCCGGAGCCCGCATCGGCGCGAAGGCCGTGGTGGGCGACCAGGCCCAGGTCCGCGAGCGGGCCACCGTCGGCGCCGAGTCCGTGATCGGCCGCGGCAGCGCGATCGACAACGACGTCGCGGTCGGCGAACGGGTCAAGGTGCAGAGCAACTGCTACCTCACGGCCGGCACCGTGATCGAGGACGACGTTTTCGTCGGCCCCGGCGTCACCCTGACCAACGACAACACGATGGGCCGCCACCAGCCGGGCCCGCCCGACGCCCCCACCCTGCGCCGGGCCTGCCGCGTCGGCGGCGGAGCCGTCATCTGCCCCGGGGTCGAGGTCGGTGAGGAGGCGTTCGTCGGCGCCGGCGCGGTCGTCACCGAGGACGTGCCCGCCCGCGCGGTCGTGGTCGGTGTCCCGGCCCGCAAGATCCGCGAGGTCGGCGACGAGGACCTGCTGGAGCGCTGGCGCTAGAGGGCGCCTGGCACAGGGACGAAATTGAGAGCTACGCCCCGATTCCGAGTGCTTCGCGCACGGCCTCGGTGACCGCTGCGGGCGCCTTCGGGTCGAGCGCCGTGCCCATCGGCAGCGCCAGGATCTCGGCGCAGACGGCCTCGGTGTTCGGCAGCGGCTCGGCCGGGGCCCAGCGGCTCACCGCCGGCTGCGCGTACAGCGGCACCTCGTAGTAGGCGCGGGCGCCGATGCCGGCGTCGCGCAGCGAGGAGCCCAGGCGATCCCGCTGCGGGGAGCGGACGACGAACAGGTGCCAGCAGGACTCCCCGCCGTCGGTCTCGGCCTGGATCGCGACGTGGTCGCCCAGGCCGGCGTCGGCATAGGCCCGGGCCGCCTGGCGGCGCGCGGCGGTCCAGCCGTCCATCTGCGGCAGCAGCACGCGCAGCCCGGCCGCCTGGATCTCGTCGAGGCGGGAGTTGTAGCCGGCCTCGGTGTGGGTCCTCTTGTCCTCGGAGCCGTGAAAGCGCAAGCGGCGCGCCCGCGCCTCGACCTCGGGGTCGGAGGTGACGACGGCGCCGCCGTCGCCGAAACCGCCCAGGTTCTTGGAGGGGAAGAAGCTGAAGGTCGCGGCGTCGCCCAGCGCGCCCGCCCTGCGCCCATCGAGGCCGGCGCCGTGGGCCTGCGCCGCGTCCTCGAGGACCTTGATCCCCTTGGGCGCGGCCAGCTCCATCAGCTCGCCGATCGGTGCGGGGTTGCCGAAGATGTGAACCGGCAGCAGCGCCTTGGTGCGGTCGCTGATCGCCGGCTCGGCGGTGGCGGCGGTCATCACCCAGGTCCGGGGGTCCACGTCGCAGAAGACCGGCGTGGCACCGATCGTGACCACGGGCTCGACGGTCGCGAAGAAGCTCAGGGAGGGGACGACCACCTCGTCGCCGGGACCGACCCCGAGGGCGCGCAGGCCGATCGCGAGCGCGTCGGTTCCGTTGGCGACGCCGACGCAGTGCCGGGCGCCGGTCCAGGCCGCGAACTCGGACTCGAAGGCCTCGACCTCGGGGCCCAGGATGTAGCGGCCGGATTCGAGCACCGCGCGCTGCCGCGCCGCGATCTCGTCGAGCAGGGGCTCGAGCGAGGCTCGGCTTGCGAACAGGGGCACGTCCACGGCGCCGCAGGGTAGCCTCGCCGCCGTGGACCCGCGCCCCGCCTCGGCTTCGCGCTCCGAGCTGATCCGCTGGATGAGCATCCAGGACGCGAACTCCGCCGGGTTCGTGCACGGCGGCACCGTGATGCGCATGTGCGACGAGGCGGCCGGGATCGCCGCCATCCGGCACTGCCAGGGGCGCGTCGTCACCGCAGGCATGGACCGGATGACCTTCACCGAGCCCGTCCACGTGGGGGAGCTGCTGCGCTGCCGCGCGAGCGTCAACGCCGCCTGGAATACCTCGATGGAGGTCGGCGTGCGGGTCGAGGCCGAGAACGCGGTCACGGGCCAGGTCCGCCACACCAGCACGGCCTACCTGACGATGGTCGCGGTGGACGAGCAGGGAAAGCCCTCGCCGGTCCCACCGGTGGCCGTGGACGGGCCCGTGCAGGAGCGCCGCCAGCGCGAGGCCGAGGTCCGCAGGCGCAACCGCCTGGCCGAGCGCGAGGAGATCGTCGCCGAGCGCGGCGACGCCTAGGTCCAACCCGCCTATCCTGCCCGCGCAATGCTGGCGACCTACGGCTCCGCGCTGCTGATCGTCCTCGCCTCGCTCTACGTCGGCCGGGCGTTCTTCGCGCTGCTCGGCCGCCGGCAGACGCACTGGCTCGAGACCCCCGTGGGCCTGGCGATCCTGCTGATCGTCTGCTCGGTCCTGACGCGGATCCACTTCGGCGCCGAGAACACCGGCGCGATCCCCGAGCGCGCCGAGCTGGCGCTGATCGCGTGCGCGGTGCTGGTGGTGGGCTCGATCGCCTACCTGCGCCTCAGCTTCGCCGACCGCGAGTCCTTCCTGATCGCCGCCCCGGTGATCGCGCTGACCCTGCTGGCCGCCTCGATCCCCTTCATCTCCTCCGGGCACATCGGCGTTCCGGGCATCGGCGTCAACAACGACATGGCCGCGCACCTGATCTTCGCCGACTGGCTGCAGAGCCCGACGGGGCCGATCCCGTCCGGGATCGCCAACGGCTATCCGGTGGGGCCGCACGGCCTGGTCGCGACCCTGGGCCAGGCGCTGGGCACCGAGCCGCTCTACGGCTTCCTCGGCCTGCTGCTCGCGATCCCCGTGATCACCGCGCTGACCTCGCTCAACCTGCTGGCCGAGCTGCCGCCCGTGCGGCGGACCCTGGCGGCGGCGTTGGTCGCGCTGCCCTATCTGGTCGCCTCGACGTTCGGCATCGGTGGCTTCAAGGAGATGCTGGTGGGCCTGTTCCTGGTGGCCTTCGCCCTGATCCTGCGCGAGCTGCCGCGCGCCGAGCAGGGGCGCGTGGCGCTGATCGCCGCACTCGGCGCGCTGGGAGCGGCGGCGGTCGCCGCCTACAGCTACCCCGCCCTGATCTGGCTCGCCGGCACGGCGGGGCTGTGGGCCGCCGGCGAGCTGGTGCTGGCCTATCGGCACGGGCGCATGGACGAGGTGCGCGCCGGGGTCCGCAGGTCGGCGCCGCTGCTGCTTGTCGGCCTGGGCGTGATGGTGGTGCTGGCGATCGCGGAGCTGCCCCGGATCCAGGACTTCATCAACTCCGACACGGTCAGCATCGTCACCGACACCGACTCGAAGCTGCGCTACCCGGTCCCGCTGCCCGAGGCGTTCGGGGTGTGGCCCAGCGGCGAGTGGCTGTTCGGCTACGGGGAGCTGGGCCTGGACGCCTGGCAGCTGTTCGCGGCGGTCGGGCTGATCGCCCTCGGCTTCGCCGCCTGGTGGTGGCTGCGCCGCGGCGATATCGCGCTGCCGGCCGCGATCGCGACGGCCGCCGTCGTCTACCTGTGGTCCATCCTCAGCGCCGGGCTCTACGTCGAGGCCAAGGCCCTGCAGGTCCCCGCCGCGCTGACCATGCTGTTCATCATCAGCGCGCTGCTGCTGCCGAGCGTCCATCGGCGCCACGGCGGCGGGCCGGCCGAGATAGAGCCCGAGCCCGGGCCGCCCGGCAGCGCCGCCCGCGGCATCGGCTGGCGGGCGGTGATCGCCATCCCCTTCGTCGCCCTGGCCGCCTACTCGAGCTTCCTCGCGCTGCGCGACTCGGTGATCGCACCCAGCGACCGCTTCGACGAGCTCGAGGCCTTCCGCGCCCAGACCGCCGGCGAGCCGGTGCTGGACCTGACCAGCGACCGCTACTTCGACTACTACCTGCGCGGCGCCGAGGTGCGAAGCCCGGCCAAGAACGCCGAGGACAAGTTCCCCGGCCGCCAGGGCAAGAACCAGCGCCTCCCGGTCGACTTCGACTCGGTCTACGCGCGCGACATGGACCTGTTCGCCTACGCCGTCACCTCCGACGCCGACTACCAGAGCGGCGCCCCGCCCAACTGGCAGGAGGTGGACCGCACCGACTCCTACGTGCTCTGGAAGCGGACCGGTCCCACCCCGTTCGTGGGGGTGCTGGCCGAGGAGGCCCGCCCTGGCCGCGTGTTCCGCTGCAAGCAGGAGAAGTTCAAGCGGATCCTGGAGCGCCAGGGCCCGGCCGCCACCTGGCCGCGGCCGGTGATCGCGAAGCGCCTCAACTGGGTGGTCGAGGGCGAGCCGCTGGACGTCGAGCCCGGCGCGGAGGAGAGCGCCTCGGCCGAGATCGCCCCCGGCGAGTCGGCGACGCAGACGATCACCCTGCCGGAGGGCTCGTGGGACCTCTCCTTCCAGTACGCCAGCGAGGTGGTGCCGCTCGAGGTGCGCGTGGGCGACGAGGTCTTCGAGATGCCGCCCGGAATCGAGGGGGCCATCCCCTACCGCCCCGACGAGGGGCCCTACTGGCCGGTGGGGACCGTCACCTCCGACGGCGGCCCGGTGGAGATCACGGTCACCGCCCAGGAGCCATCGCGGCTGCAGCGGATCCTGGGAGTCGATGCCCCCGCCGCGCTCGGCAACGTCGCGGCCACGCGACTCTCTGAGATCGAGATCAGCGCGATCCAGGACGCCTGCTACCGATACATGGACCACTACTACCTCGGCGCACCGGGGGCCCTGCAGGTCTCGAAGGAAGCCGGCACCGAGGCGGCCGACCTGACCCCGAGCCGCTAGCGGCAGCGGGCGGGCGGGCCGCCCGCCCGGTCATTCCCCTTCAGGTAGCAAGCGATAGGCGGCGAGCGCCGCGCCCAGGACCAGCACGGCGGCGACGACCGAGACGACGACCAGCGGCAAGGCCAGGGCCGAGGCCGCTCCCAGCATCGGGCCGAGCGCATAGCCCGAGGCGAACACGATGTTGATGATTCCCGAGCTGACGCCGTACATCCCCTCCATTCCGGAGCGGTCGGCGGCGAGCACGATCAGCGGGGAGCTGGGCGCCGCCAGAGTCGCCAGCCCGCAGCCGAGCACGAAGAAGCCGACCGCCACGACCCAGACGGGGCCGATGGCGATGAACGGCAGCGCCGCGGCGCTGATCAGCGCGCCGGCGATCAGCGCCGGGCGGCGGCCGTGGCGGTCCGACCAGGCTCCGGCCAGCGGCGCCACGAGCACCAGCCCCGCGAATCCGATCCCGAAGACGATCCCGATCGTCGCGGTCGACGCGTCCAGGCGCTCGTCCAGGTCCAGCGGCAACAGCGAGTCGACGACGGCGAGCATTCCGGCGAACGCCACCAGGGCGACTATTCCCGCCTTGGCCTCGGGCTGGGACGCGATCCGCCTGAACGCGAGGCCCAGCCGCGGGGCGGGGCCGCTCGGCCGCGCGGTCTCGGGGACCCGCAGGGTCAGCGCCAGCAGGGCCAGCGGGATCACGATCGCGATCGCGAACGCCTCGTCGGTGCCGACGAGCTCGATCAGCGCCCCGCCCGCGACGGGGCCGATCAGCCCGATCCCCCCGCCCACGGTCTCGGCCAGCCCCATCCTGAACCCCAGCTCGCTCTGCGGGTAGACGTCCGAGATCGCGGCCAGGCCGGCGGTCCAGACCAGGGCGGCGGCCGAGCCCTGCACCGCGCGCGTCAGCACCAGCAGCGGGACGCTCTCGGCGAAGGCGAAGCCGGCGGTGCTGACCAGCAGCGCCGAGGCGCCGGCGACCATCGTCCGGCGGCGGCCGATCCGGTCCAGGACTCCCGTCAGCCGGATCGTGGTCAGCAACTGGGTCAGGGGGAAGATGCCGAAGATCAGCACCACGGCAGCGTCCGAGAGGTCGTAGCGGTCGGCGAAGATCGGCAGCGCCGGGATCACCAGCGTGAACAGCGCCGAGTCCCCGGCGATCAGCAACGTGACGGTGAGGAAGACCCGTCCGCTGGATCCGGTGCTCGTCCACGGGCGCTCTACCCTACGGCCCGCCATGGGCAACCCCAGAGCCGAGGCCGAGGACATCCTGGGCGGCGACTTCGAGGCGAGGGTGCTGGAGCCCTCGCCGCCGGCTGTCGACGTCGAGCCCTTCGCGGACGATCCCGTCGCGCCGGGCGAGGTGCCCGAGGGCCGCAAGCTGGTCTCCCCTGTCAGCGACCACGGCGACCTCACATGGGACGAGGTCGCGCGCGATCGTCCCGAGATCGCTGATTGGTGTGCCGAGCGCTGGCTGGGCGCCTGGAAGCGGCTGGAACCGCTGCCCGGGGGATTCGCCGACACGCGCAAGGCCCTGCACCGGCTTGCCGAGGAGGTCGTGGCGCCGGAGCGGAAGCCCGAGAACGAGATCGCGCTGCGCTTCACGCGAGGCGGCTTCGGCACCCCCTTCTTCCGGGACGGCGGCCAGGATTGCCAGGTTCGGGTGGAGGGCCCCGAGCTGGTGCGCCAGCGCGGCGAGGGCGAGGAACGGGAGCCCGCCGCAGGGGCGCTCGAGGGGCTCGAGGTGGACCCCGGTGCCGCGCGGGTGCTGGGTGATTTCTACGGCTTCTCCTGCTCGGTGCTGGAGGAGCTGCGCGCCGAGGAGTCCGACGGCGATCCGTCGGCGGTGCAGCTGTGGCCGGAGCACTTCGACCTCGCGTTCGAGCTCGGGGACGAGGCGGCGGGACAGCGGGCCAACGTCGGCGCCTCGCCGGGAGACGAGGAGCACGACGAGCCCTACATCTACATCGGGCCCTGGAGCGCGGAGGTCTCGGGGCCGCTCTGGAACGCCAGCGGCTTCAATGGCGCCGAGCTCCCCTACGCCGAGCTGCTGGAGGCGGCCGACGCCCGGCGCCACGCGCTCGACTTCCTTCGCGAGCGCTACCGCGCCCTGTGCGAGCTCTAGCGGCGCTCGCGACCGGGCTCTGCCTCGCCGCGGCCGCGCCCCTGGCCCAGCCGGGCGGGCCCGCCGCGGCGGACGGCTCGCCGGGTGCGCAGGCCTCGATCGTCGGCGGCCACAAGGCGGACCCGCATGCGTGGGGCTTCGCGGTGGCGCTGCGCGAGCGCGGCTTCGGCTACTTCTGCACGGGCTCGCTGATCGCGCCCGACCGCGTGCTGACCGCCGCCCATTGCGTGCGGCGCTCGAAGCCCCGCAGGATGCGGGTGATCGTGGGCTCGCCCTGGTCCGCCGGCCCGCGTGCCGGACCGTCCTATCGCGTCCGGCGCGTCCGCATCGACCCCGACTACCGCCCCAGGCTCGACCGCCGCGACGTCGCCGTGATCACGCTGCGCAGTCCGACCACGGCTCCGGCGGTCGAGCTGGCGACCGCGCGCGAGTCGGCCGCGGCCACGCGCACGGGGAAGCAGGTCTACTCGGCGGGGTGGGGCGCGCGCAGCCCGTGGGGCCTACGCCTCGCCAAGCGGCTGAAGAGCACGCGGGAGCTGGTCTATTCCAACCGCACCTGCCAGCGCTACTACCTGAAGTCGGGCTTTGACTCGCGCTCCATGATCTGCGTGCTGGGGGTGCGCGCCTCGCGGCTGCGCAGCCGCTTCTCGCTGGCGACCACCTCCTGCTCGGGCGACAGCGGCGGCCCGCTCATCGCCCGCACGCGCGCAGGGCTGCGCCTGGTCGGGGTGGTCAGCGCCGGGCCCCTTCCCTGCGGCTCGGCTCCCAGCATCTATGCGCGCGTCTCGGCCGAGCTGGGCTTCATCCGCCGCGCGGCGGGGCTCACGCCCGGGGAGACTTCGCCCTAGTCACAAAGCGCAGGTCCGTCACCGGCGAGGTTGGCGCTTTATGCACGCATAGCGTGAGTAAGGCGCCAACCCTGG
The DNA here is from genome assembly GCA_963813725.1 of uncultured Solirubrobacterales bacterium. GTDB lineage: Bacteria > Actinomycetota > Thermoleophilia > Solirubrobacterales > 70-9 > VGBV01. Next base: position 33,757 of record CAWFAI010000002.1, on the reverse strand, counting down.
CGGTTGAAGCCGGCGAGCGGACTTGAACCGCTGACCCCTTCATTACGAATGAAGTGCTCTACCAACTGAGCTACGCCGGCGCGATCGCGCCTGATTGTAGGCCCGGCGGCTTCGCCAGCCGGGGTCGCGCTGCCCTGCGGACCTGCTCCAGGATCGCCTAGTCCGCGGCGAGCTTCGAGCCCTCGCGGCGGACCGCGCCGCGGCGGATTCCCAGGCGCACGGCGCGCTGGAAGCGGTCGGGGCCCCAGAAGCGGGTCTCGAGGGTTGCGCCGGGCTCCGAATCGCGGGAGGATCGCGGCCCGATGAGCCCCCTCCTCCTCCGAGCCACCCGGCCGATCGTCCTCGTAGCCGCTGTCCTCGCCCTCGCCGCCGCACCGGGGCCGGCGGCGGCATCGGGCTCCGGCGGGCCCGCAGCCGGCCCCGAACGGGGCCATGGAGATCGCACCCAACCCGCGGGGGTGGCGGCCGGCAAGCGCCGGGTCTCGGACTATCCCTGGCGGCGCCGGATGAAGTCCGCGGTCCACTTCGCCCGCCGCCGCATCGGATCGGTCGCCTTCGCGATCGTGGACGAGCGCGGCCGCATCCACGGCTTCCACCGCGGCCGGCGCTACTCCTCGGCGAGCGTGGTCAAGGCGATGCTGCTGCTCGCCTACCTGCGCAAGGGCGGCGTCCGCACCCGCCGCCTGCACGGGTCCGAGAGGGCGACGCTCGGCCCGATGATCCGCCGCTCCGACAACGTGGCCGCGACGCGGATCCACGACGACGTCGGCAATCGCGGCCTGCGCCGGTTGGCGAAGCGGGCCGGGATGAAGCGCTTCATCCCCAACTCGATCTGGGGCGGCAGCCAGATCACCGCCCGCGACCAGGCCCGTTTCTTCTTCCGCATCCGCGGGCTCGTCCCCGAGCGGCACCGCTCCTACGCCCTCGGCCTGCTGCGCCGCATCGTCCCCGGCCAGCGCTGGGGCGTCCCCCGGGCCGATCCCAAGGGCTGGCGCGTGCACTTCAAGGGCGGCTGGACCCCGGCGGGCGGCGGCTGGCGCGTGAACCAGTCGGCGCTGCTGCGCAAGGGCGACCGCCGGCTCGCGATCGCCGTGCTGACCGAGGGCGACCCCAGCCTCGGCTACGGCGCCACCACGATCAGCGGCGTCACCCGCCGGCTGCTGCGCGGCTACAACCGTTACGGCCCGGTGCCCGGCAAGGGCGGCGGCGCCAAGAAACGGCCGAAAAGCAAGTAATCAAGCCAAATCCGCCTCGAACGAACGTCCAGGCGGCCGAGGCGGCCTGATCCGGGCGAGGCAGGGGATCGATAGTCCCCCAAGAAAGTAAGCCGTTGGAAACACCACAAGGAAGCCCCACAGGAACCCCCCACTCGCGATGACCCCCACTGTCCAGAACCTGAACGCCAAGCTCTCGCCGCGGCCCCGCGCCAAGTCCCCTCGCGTCGCCGCCGCGAATCGCCATCTGGCACAGTCAGCAGCCACCTCGTCGCCCGTCCGCATCGCGGGTCGCCGCAGCCGCTACCAGGGCGGCTACCTCGTCAACGTCTAGTCGGCGAAGCGGTAGCCGACCCGGCGCACCGTCAGCACCAGCTCGGGCTTCTGCGGGTCGCGCTCGACCTTCTGGCGCAGGTTCGAGATGTGCACGTCGCAGGCGCGCACGTCGCCGCGGAACTCCGTCTGCCACAGCTCCTCCATGATCCCCTTGCGTGAGAAGACCTGGCCGGGGCTCTCGGCGAGCAGCCGCAGCACCTGGAACTCCGAGCGCGTGAGGCTGACCGGCTCTCCCCGAACGGTCACGAGGTGGCGGGCGAGGTCGATGGTGACCGGCCCCGCCTCGATCGCCGCGCCCTTGCCGTCGTCGGAGCGGTCGAGCTCGCGGCGGCGCAGCTGAGCGCGCACCCTGCCGAGCAGCTCGCGGACCGAGAATGGCTTCGTCACGTAATCGTCGGCGCCGACCTCGAGGCCGACGACCTTGTCCACCTCGGCGTCCTTCGCCGTCAAGAGGATGATCGGGACGGGACTGCGGGCGCGGACCTCGCGGCAGATGTCGAGGCCGCTCTTGCCGGGCATCATGATGTCCAGGATCAGCAGGTCGAAGTCGCTCCCGTTGTTGAGCTTGCCCTCGGCGTCCTCGCCGTCCTCCGCCAGCGTCACCTGGAAGCCCTCCTGCTCCAGGGCGTAGCCCACCGATTCGCGCACGGAGGGCTCGTCGTCGACGACGAGGATGCGGCCGCTGGTGGCGCTCCCCTCAGCCACGCTCACGCCACCGGCGTCGAGGTCGGTTTGGCCTGCCGCAGGCTCACCCAGAAGGTCGACCCCTCACCGGACGCGGAGCGCAGCCCGATCTGCCCGCCCATCACGTCGACCATCCGCTTGGCGATCGAGAGCCCCAGCCCGAATCCCTCGCTCTCCAGCGCGCCGCTGCCGCGGTAGAAGCGCTCGAAGACCCGCCCCTGCTCGGCGGCCGGGATCCCCTTCCCCGTGTCCTCGACTTCGATCGTCACAGCGCCGCCTTCCTCTCGCGAGGCGCGAAGACTAACCGCGCCCGGGGCAGGCGTGTTCTTGCACGCGTTCGTGAGCAGCCCGATCAGGACCTGGCGCAGCAGCACGGGGTCGCCCGTCGCGACCAGCTCCTGGCCGATCTCGGCGCGCACCTCGACCCCGTCGGGCGGCTCCACCGCCTCCACCGCCTCCTCGGCCGCGACGGTCACGTCCACCACCTCGGCCTCTCCCCGCTGCCCCGCCGCCTCCACGCGCGCGAGGGTCAGCAGCGACTGCGTCAGGCGGGTCATGCGCTCGGCGTCGTCGGCGAGGCGGCCGAGGAACAGCTCGCGGGCATCGGGGTCGTCCTTGGCGCCGCCTCGCAGCACCTCGATGCCGCTGCTGATCCCGGCCAGCGGGTTGCGAAGCTCGTGTGCGGCGTTCGAGACGAACTCGCGCTCGGCCTCCTCACGATTCAGCTCATCGGTGCGGTCGCTGACCACGACCAGCACCGCGTGCTCGGCCGCCACCCGCCGGGCCTGGACCCGATAGGTGCGGTCGTCGATCCGCAGCGCCTGGATGTCGTCGGAGCCGTGCTCGGCTGCCACCCGCAGCGCGGGAATCAGCCCCGCGGCGGGCTGGCCGCGGTGGACCAGCCGCTCGCCGGCGGGGTTGGTGAAGCGCACCGCTCCGTCCTCTCCCACGACGATCACGCCCTCACGCAGGCCGTCGAGGATCGCCGAGAGGCGGTCGCGCTCCGTCGCCAGCAGGTCGAAGCTGTCGCGCAGCGCCTCGCGCATCGTGTCCAGCGAGCGGGTCAGGTCCCCGATCTCGTCCCTGCCGCCCGCCGGCAACGGCGCGTCGAACTTCCCTGCCGCCATCTGCTCGGCGCTGCGGGCGAGCCGCTTGACCCGGATCGCGATCAGCGTCGAGACGACGAACCCGACCAGGACCCCCACCGCGATCGCGATCAGAATCGCGCGAACCCTGTCGCCCTGAAGCTCGTCGAAGGCGCGCGTCAGCGCGGGTGGAGGCTCGGCGACGACCACGACCGTCCCGCGCACCCCCTGCGGGCCGAAGATCGGGGCCGACGCGAGGGTGCGGTCGCCGGAGAGGTCGGCGCGGAAGCGGCGTCCCGAGCGGCCCGCCTGGGCCGCCTCGCCCGCCCGCTCCACCTGGCGCAGGTCGGCGGGCGGCGTCGCCAGCGGCGCGAACGGCCCGCCGTTGCGGTTGATCGCCCACACCTGATAGGTCTCCGTGTTGGCCTCGTCGAGGACCGTCGCCGCGCCACCCTTCTTCTGGGTCCCGCCGATCGCGTCGGCGACGTTCGTGGTGCGGCCGACCGCCAGGTCCGCGCTCTCGGACTGAAGGGTGCGCCCGGAGGAGTCGTCGACGAAGATGTAGACGGCGAACGCGGTGATCAGGGTGACCCCGGCGAAGGCGGCACCCAGCCACACGCGCATGCCGATGCGGCGGCCCCGGAGCAGGCCCCTCACCGGCCTAGAGGCGCTCGTGGCGCCCGTGCTGGCACTGGCGCTCGCCATCTCTGAGCATTTCTTAACAGGTCAGCCAGCCAGCGTCGAGGCCAGCCGCAGCCAGAGCGCCTCCAGCGCCAGCTCCTCCGAGACGTTCACGCGCAAGCGCCTGCGCGTCTCGAGGACCAGGTCGACGGCCCGGCCGGCCGCGCCGGGATCCAGTCCCTGCGCGTCCTCGGCCAGCTCCGTGCGCCGGTCGCGGTTAGCCACTACGTCATCGGCGCCGGCCGCCACCGCCGCCAGGTCGCGGAACCAGGCGCAGCAGAGGCCGAGCGCGAGGTCCAGCGCCTCGGTGCGGGCGCGCCGCCCGGTCCTCTTCACCTGGTCTATGTGGTCGCGGCTGAGCTTGCCCGCAGAGCGCCCCCGCCGCGCGGCGGCCCCGTCCTCCAGCAGCCGCCGCTCCTCCTCGGCGGCCGCGTCCTCGCCGGCCAGCTCGGCGGCCTGGAGCATTCCGCGCCAGGGCTCGGGGGCTCGCTCTTCCCCGGCGCCCACCGCCGCCCGCGCGGCGGAGGTGGCGCTGGAGCGAAGCGCCCGCCCGTGCTCGCCCAACAACAGCCTCGCCAGCCTCAGGTCGCCGCCGCTGAGCCGCGCCGCCGCCTCGGCCTCCTCGCCGCTCTCGCCCAGCGCCTCCAAGACCGCGCCGGGAGGCAGCGGGGCGAACTGGACCTCGCGACAGCGCGAGAGGATGGTGCCGGCCAAGAGCTCGGGCTCAGAGCAGACCAGGATCACGTGCGCGAATGGCGCCGGCTCCTCGAGCGTCTTCAGCAGCGCGTTCTGGCTCTCGTCGCGCAGCGCCTCGGCCTCCTCGATCACGAACACGCGCTTCTCTCCCTCGGCGGGGCGCAGGCTGGCGGCCCTGATCACCGACTCGCGCACGTCCTCGACCAGGTGCTGGGCGCCGGGCGGGCGCAGCCAGACCAGGTCCGGATGCGGCGAGGGGTCCAGCAGCGCCCGCCGGCGCGACTCACCGGGGTCGTCAGCGCCGGCGGCCAAGAGCTCGGCCGCGAAGGCGCGGGCCGCGGCCGACTTGCCGGAGCCCGATGCCCCCCTGAAGAGGTAGGCGTGCGTCGGCTCCCGCAGGCCCGCCCCCAGCTCGATGCGGGCCCGCGGCTGGTGACGGGTGGCCTGCTCCAGCGCCTCCGGAAGCGCGCTTTCGCGCAGGGCGGCCGCGCTCACGTCCGCACGCCCCGCAGCTCGGCCATCACCGCCGTGTGCACCTGGTCGGGGTCGCCCGATGCGTCCACGACCCGCACCCGGTCCGGGTGGCGCCGGGCGACGTCCTCGTAGCCCTCGGCGACCCGGCGCTGCAGCTCCATCCCCTCGCCCTCGAAGCGGTCAGCCGCCCGGCCCTCGGCGGCGATGCGCTCGGCCGCGACCTCGGGGTGCAGTCGCAGGAGCAGCGTCACGTCGGGCCACAGCCCTCCGGTCGCCAGGTCGCAGAGCTCCTCCACCCGCTCGGCCCCAAGCCCGCGGGCGACGCCCTGGTAGGCGACGCTGGAGTCGCCGAAGCGGTCGCAGACCACGTCGCGGCCTGCTTCCATCGCCGGGCGGATCACCTCGGCGACCAGCTGGGCCCGCGCGGCCAGGAAGAGGAGCAGCTCGGCCATCGGATCCAGGCGGACCTCGCGGTCCTTCAAGAGGTCGCGCACCCGCTCGCCCGCCGCGGTCCCCCCGGGCTCGCGCACCAACAGCGTCTCGGCGCCGAGCGCCTCGGCCAGGCGCGCGGCCTGGGTGGTCTTGCCGGAGCCGTCCACTCCCTCGAGCGCGATGAACACGCTCCCAGGCTATCCGGGCGCGGGGTCGGCCCCGTCAGCTCTTGGCGGGACCGGTCTTCGAGCGGGCGCTGCCCTTGGCGCCGTTCTTGCCGTTGCGGGCGCGCTTCACCTTGGTCGCCGAGGCCTGGCCGGCGATCTTCTCCGCCTCCTCCACGGCCTCCTTCGCGGCCTTCTCGCCGTCGCCCTTGCCGTTGGCGGCCCCAGCGTCCTCCTCGGCCTCGGCGGCCTCCTTCGCGGCCTCCTTGGCCGCCTTGGCGGCCTCGCGCTCGGCGCGCTTGCGCTTCGCCTCCTCCATCGAGGGGCAGTCGTCGTTGAAGCAGAGCTTCCAGGGGCGGCCGGGCTTGAACTTCTGGGCGACCGAAACGCGCGGGGTGCGGCCGCAGACCGAGCAGATGTCCTCGAGCTTGTGCACGTCGTAGAAGCGTGGCTGCGGCATGGGGAAGGTCTGGTCACATGAATCGGGCGAGTCGGGGTTCTCCCCGTCCCAGCCGGTGCAGCCGATGAAGGACTTGCCCGATTTGCGCGCGCGGATCACGCGCAGCATGTGCGGCGATCCGTCCTCCTTCCTGCGGCCCGCCTCCTGGCAGACGACGCAGGGGCCCAGCACGCGGTCCTCGTCCATGCCGCTCCAGACGAGCTTCGCGAACTTGCGCCAGGGCTCGTCCTCGTCCTCGACGTCCACGTCCTTGCCCATCTCGTCGTATGCCGAGCGCAGGGCGTCGCGGCTGTCGACGAGCACCTCGTCCTTGCTCATCTCCCCCGCCGCGATGCTGTCCATCTCGGCCTCGAGCTGGGCGGTCATCTCCGAGTCGGCCACCCGGGGCACGTAGGTCTTGAAGCCCTCGTACATCTTCACCCCGGTCTCGCTGGGCTCCGGCGGGTTGCCGTGCACGTATCCGCGGTAGTAGAGCTTCTGGATGATGTCGGCGCGCGTCGCCTTCGTGCCCAGGCCGCGCTCCTCCATCATCTCGATCAGCTTGCCCTGGCTGATGCGCGGGGGCGGCTGGGTCTCCTTGGCGATCAGCTCGGGATCGCCTTCGAGGTCGAGCTTCTGCCCCTCCTCGAGCTTGGGGATCTCCGTGTCGGCCGAGCGGGCGTAGGTGTAGATCGCCGCGAAGCCGGGGTCGAGCACGACCGAGCCCCGCACGAAGTAGTCCTCGGAGCCGGCCTTGATATCGGCGCGGGTGGACTCGGAGACCATCGGCGGGCTGAAGGTGGCCAGGAACCGCCGCGCGATCAGCTCATAGACCTTGCGATGGGCCTCGGAGCGCGCCTCCAGGCGCCTCGGGTCGACCGCCGCGGTCGGGTAGATCGGCGGGTGGTCGGTGGTCTCCTTCTTGCCGCGGGTGGGCTCGAGCGGCTTCTCGAGCAGAGAGGCCGCCGCCTTGAAGTCCTCGATCTTGACCAGCTCGCCGACCAGCTCCTTCGTGTCCAGGGAATCCGGATAGACCGTGTTGTCGGTCCTGGGATAGGAGACGTAGCCGTCCATGTACAGGTCCTCCGCCAGGCGCATGGCGCGCGCGGGGCTGATGCCCAGCCGGCTGGAGGCGTCGGTGGTGAAGGCGGTCGTGTTCAGGGGGGTCGGCGGCTTGCGGGTCTGCTTGCGCGCCTTGATCTCGGTCACGGTCCCGGGGCTCGTGGTGCCCTCGATCGCGGCCTTCGCCTCGGCCTCCTTCCAGAACTTGTCGGTCGCGTGATGCGCCTCGAACGAGCCGTCGGGATGCGCGAAGGTGGCGACGACCTCCCAGAACGGCTCGGGCACGTGGGCGCGCCGCTCCAGCTCGCGCTCGACGATCAGACCCAGGGTCGGGCTCTGCACGCGCCCGACCGAGAGGAAGTTGGCTCCGAAGCGGCGGGTGGCGCGCGAGACCGCGCGGGTAAGCGTCGCCCCCCAGATCAGGTCGATGTCCTGGCGCGCCGCCCCGGCGTTCGCGAGTTCCATCGAGAGCACATCGAGGTTGTTGAAGGCACGCTCGATCTCATCCTTGGTCAAAGCCGAGTAGCGGGCGCGCTTGACCGGCGTCCCGTCCTCGTGGACGCCCTCCGCGGTGGCGAGTTCGGGGTTCGCCTCGACGATCTCCTCCAGCGCCTCCAGGCCGATCAGCTCGCCCTCGCGGTCGAAGTCGGTGGCGATCACCAGGTCGTCGGCGTCCTCGGCGACCTTCTTGATCGCCCGCACGACGTTCTTGTCGGTGGGCTGCTTGATCAGCGGCGCGTCGATCAGGTCGCGCGGATCGATCTCCTGCCAGCTCTTGTACTCCTCGGGGAAGGCGGGGTTGAGCACGTGGCCCTTCAGCCCGATCGCAGTCTGCGGGCCCGTTTCGCCCTCCCACGTGTAGTAGGGGGTCTTGTAGGAGGACTCCTCCTTGGCCTTCCCGCCAGAGAGGATCTCCGCGATCTTCTTCGCGCTGTTGTTCTTCTCGGTGACGATCAGACGCATCGCACACTCCAAGGTACGGGTGAGGCCGGTCCCACACCGGCCGTACCCCTGGCTCAATCGGCGGCGAGGGTAGCAGGGGCATTCGGACGCCTCGGCGAAATTTCACGCCTGAGGTCGGCAGCCTGACGGCCGCTAGCCTTTGCGGCATGCCGGCCCAGGCCTTTGCGGGGAAAGAGTGCGTCTGCCAGCTGAGGCGCGGGATCTGCGACCAGAGCTGCGTGCGCGACATGCTCGACACCCCCGTCTACGTCGCCTGCCTGCGCCTGAAGGGACGGCGCTGCGTGGTCGTCGGCGGCGGCGAGATCGGCCTTGAGAAGGTCGAGGGCCTGCTCGCCTGCGGTGGCAAGGTGACCCTGATCGCGCCCGAGGCGGTGCCCGAGCTGCGCGCTCTGGCTGAGGAGGGCTCGATCGCCTGGGAGCGCCGCGCCTATGAGCCCGGCGACCTGGAGGGCACCTTCATCGCCATCGCCGCGACCAGCGACACCGAGGCCAACATCGCCATCTACGAGGATGCCGAGCGCCGGGCGATGCTGGTCAACGTGGTGGACGTGCCGCCGCTATGCAATTTCATCCTGCCCGCGATCGTGCGCCAGGGCTCGATGGCGATCGCGATCTCCACGCAGGGGGCCTCGCCCGCCCTGGCGAAGCGCATGAAGCGCGAGATCTCCGAGATGTTCGGCCCGGCCTACGCCGAGCTGGCACTGATCCTGAACGAGGCCCGGGGCTGGGCCAAGGCGACGCTGCCGACCTACAACGACCGCCGCGACTTCTTCGAGGGGATCGTCAACGGCGACCCCGACCCCGTCGAGCTGCTGCGCGACGGCCGCGCCGACGAGGTCCGCGAGCTGATCGAGGCCGCGAAGCGGCGCCACGCCGAGGCCGTCGGCGCCTCGGCGTAGCGCGCGCCTTTCTGTCGTCTGGGTCCTCAGCCGGACTTGGTGCCGGTGCTGACCAGGTACTCGCCCTCGTAGGCGACCTTGCCGTCGTCGCCGGCCTTCTCCTCGAAGTAGGCGCGGATATCGCGCTCCGCCGCTTCCCACTTTCCCTGCGGCTCGAGCGCTTCCCGCGCCATCATCACCGGCCCGAACTTGGTGATGTAGATCTCGCGCGCCGTCCTCGGGTGAGTCGAACTCCCAGCGCACGCTCTGGCGCTCGAAGGCCGGATCGATCCCCGTGCCCTCGAACAGCGAGGACACGTGGTCCTCGGTTCCCCACAGCAGCGGCGGCTGGAAAGCCCTCCGGTGGCGGCGGCATGTGCCCGGCGATCACCTTGAAGAACCGTCCCGCCTCGCCGTCGGGGTCCCAGTTGCAGAGCACCATCCGGCCGCCGGGCTTGAGCACCCGCGCGACCTCGGCCGCCGCCTTGCGATGGTCGGGCGCGAACATGACCCCGAAGACCGAGATCACGGCGTCGAAGCTGTCGTCCTCGTAGGGCAGGTTCTCGGCGTCGCCCTCGACCCACTCGATCTCGACCCCGGCTTCGGCCGCCTCTCGCTTTCCGGCCTCGAGCAGGCTGGGCGTGATGTCGAGCCCGATCACGGTCGCGCCGGTGCGCGCCGCCGGGATCGTGGCGTTCCCCGACCCGCAGGCCACGTCGATCACGCGGTCATCCGGACCCAGCTTCGCGCGCTCCACGCAGAGCTCACCGGCGGACGCGATCAGCTTCGCCACGTAGGGAAAGTCACCCGCGTCCCAGGTCTTCACCGCACGCTGCTTTTCCTCGGTCAGCTCGATAGCCATCGTCCGTCTCCTTTCTTCCATGACGCCGGCAAGCTTGCAGAGAGGCGAGGCTATTCCACGTCGCGCGCCCGCAGCAGCGCGGCGGCCGCGGCGAAGAGCACGGCGATCCAGACGAGCTCCAGCCCCAGGGCGGGCACGGCGGCGAGGAAATCGACGTCCGGCATCCCGACGTCGTCGGGATCCAGGCCCTGCACGGCGTTCGGCAGCGCACCCGTCGGGCTGAACCGCTCGACGGCGGGCGCCAGGAACCCCAGAGTCGTGTCGACCACGAAACCCATGATCAGGACGAAGACGATCGCCGTCGGCTGGTTGCGGATCAGGGCGCCGATGCAGACGCCCAGCGCCCCGAGCAGGGCGGCGACGCCGGCGTTGCGCGCGAACTGCTCGATCAGCTCGCCGACCTCCGGGGTCGGCTGGTCGCGAACCTCGAGGATCACCATGCCGATCACCCCGACCACGACCGAGACGGCGAGCGAGAGCAGAACCCCCGCCGCCGCGAACGCGAGCAGCTTCGCCGCGAGGAACCTGACCCGAAGCGGAGCCGCCAGCAGCGAGCTCGTGATCGTCCGGTGGCGCCACTCGCCGGTGATCCCGACGATCGCGAGGATGAGGATGAAGAGGCTGGTCGGGTCGCTGAGGAAGACGTCGCTCACCACCGTCTCCTCGGTCGGGTCGCTGAGGATGGCCGACAGCGTCACGAACACGATCGCGAGGGCGATCGTGACCCCCGCCAACGCGTAGAAGGTCCGCGTCGTCCTCAGCTTGATCAGCTCGGATCGCAGCAGCGCCCTCACTCCTTCTCCTCCTCGTCCGACTCGCTCTCGCCGGTGAGCTCCATGAAGACGTCCTCGAGCGAGCGCGAGACCTCGGTCAGCTCCGAGAGCGCGACGCTGCTTCTGCGTTCGCCGCCGCGCCGACGGCCTCGCCGCTCGACCCGCTGACGAGCAGGGCGCCGGATGGGTCCTCGCGGTGCGCGAGCCCGGCGGCGTCCAGGGCGGCGGCGAGCCCCTTCGCGTCGGGGGCGCGGACGCGAATCGCGCCCCCCTCGGCGCCCGCGACCACCTGGTCGATCGGGCCGCTGGCGCGGAGCTCGCCCTTCGAGATCACAACGATGTCGTCGACGCTCTGTGAGACCTCGGAGAGCAGGTGGCTGGAGACCAGGACCGCGCGGCCCTTGGCGGCCTCCGAGCGCAGCAGGTCGCGCATCCAGCGGATGCCGGGAGGGTCCAGGCCGTTGGCCGGCTCGTCGAGGATCAGCACCTCGGGGTCGCCCAGCAGCGCCGCGGCGATCGCCAGTCGCTGGCGCATGCCCATCGAGTAGCCCTTGACGCGCCGGTTGCCGGCGTCGGCGATCCCGGTCAGCTCCAGCACCTCCTCGACCCGCGCGCGACGGGTGATCGCCGGCCGCGGCCAGGATGCGCAGGTGGTTGCGCCCGCTGCGGCCGGGGTGGAAGCTCGCGTCCTCGAGCACCGCCCCGACGTGACCGCTCGGGTGCTCCAGGTCCCCGTACTCCCGCCCGTCGAAGGTGCCGCGGCCGGCGTTCGGGTGGACCAGACCCAGCAGCATCCGGATCGTCGTGCTCTTGCCGGCCCCGTTGGGGCCGAGGAAGCCCGTCACGCGCCCGGCCTCCACCTCGAAGGAGAGGTCGTAAACGGCGCGCACCGAGCCGAAGCGCTTGCTTATCCCTTGGATCTCGATCGCGGCCACGGAGCCGCGCAGGCTAGCCGGAGGTGGCCTCTCGGTATCGCGCCAGCGCCTCCTGGCGGGCCTCGGCGTGCTCGACGATCGGCTCGGGGTAGTCGGCGCCGATCACGCAGCCGGCCCGGCGCTGGACCTCCTCGGGCATCCTCCAGGGCTCGCTCAGGTGCTGATCGGGAACCCGCTCGAGCTCCGGCACATACCGCCGAACGTAGACGCCATCCGGGTCGTAGCGCTCCTGGTGGCGGGCGGGGTTGTAGATGCGGCGGAAGGGGGGCTGCGGGTCGGTGCCGACCGAGGCGATCCATTGCCAGTTGCCGTTGTTGTTGGCCTCGTCCCCGTCCAGCAGCAGGCGCATGAAGTGGCGCTCGCCCCAGCGCCAGTCGATGCCGAGGTCCTTGGTCAGGAAGGAGCCCACGACCAGGCGCGCGCGGTTGTGCATCCAGCCCTCGCGGCGGAGCTGGCGCATCCCCGCGTCCACCAGGGGGAAGCCGGTCCGCCCCTCGCGCCAGGCGTCGAACGCGCGCTGCGAGCGGCTCCAGCGGAGGTTGCCGCGGTAGCGGTCCTGGAACTCCGAGCGGGCGTTCCGGGGAAAGTGAAAGAGGACGTGGTGGTGGAAGTCGCGCCAGCAGAGCTGGCGACGGAAGGCCTCGGCCCCCTTCCCGCGCGGCAGCCGCTCCTCGATCTGCCGCGGGGTGACGCAGCCGAAGTGCAGGTAGGGCGACAGCCGCGAGGTGCGGTCGGCGCCGAGCGCGTCGTGGTTGTCCGCGTAGCGCTGGACGTCCCCGGCGAGGAAGGCGTCCAGGCGCGAGCGGGCGGCGGACTCGCCCCCGCGTGCCGGCTCGGAGACCTCCTGCTCCAGCCCGAGGTCGGCGAGCTTCGGCAGCCGACCCGCCGCGGGGCCGGACGGCACGGGAATCTCCCGGGGCGCCTGCTGGGTCGCCCGTCGGTCGATCCCGAGCCAGTTGCGATGGAACGGGGAGAAGACCGTGTACGGCTTTCCGCCCTGGGTGCGGATCTGGCGCACGTCGACGGCGTTCAGCCCCTCGTGGGCGACGGGCTCGATCCCGGCCTCGCGCAGGGCGCGGGCGACTCGCTCCCCGCGGCGGCGGGCGAACGGGCTCACGTCGTAGGCGAAGTGGACCTGATCGCAGCCGGCCTCACGCGCCAGCGCCACCAGCTCGCGCTCGGGACGCCCGCTGCGCACGAACAGCCGCCCTCCCCGCTCGGCGATCCCCGCGCGCAGCTCCTCCAGGCACTCGAGCAGGAACTGGGTGCGCGGGCCCGAGGCGTGGCGGCCCCCGAGCAGGCGCTCGTCGAAGCAGAAGGCTGGCACGACGCGGTCATGGCCGTCCAGCGCCGCCCGCAGGGCGGGGTTGTCGCGCAGCCGCAGGTCGCGGCGGAACCAGACCATCGCGGTCATCGCTTCTGGGATACGCGGGTGGGCGGCATCCGGTTGCCCCTACCCGGCTGGCCGCGCGGCTAGCCCTCGGGCAGCGCGTAGATCGCGATCGCGGCGTACTGGACGGCGGCGGCGGCGATCACGAACAGGTGGAAGATCTCGTGGTAGCCGAAGACCTCGGGGCTCGGGTCCGGCCGCTTGGTCGCGTAGACGACCGCGCCCGCTGTATATAGGAGGCCGCCGAGCGCGATCAGGCCGACGCCGACCGGCCCCATCGCCTCCCAGAGCTGGGGCAGCGCGACGATCGCCACCCATCCCGTCGAGATGTAGACGAGCGAGGTGAACCACTTCGGCGCGTCCCACCAGGCGAGGTTGAGGATCGCCCCGCCGACCGCCAGCGCCCAGACGCCGACCAGAACGACCTCGGCCAGCGTCCCCTCCATCACCAGCAGCGCGAAGGGGGTGTAGGTGCCGGCGATCAGCACGAAGATCATCGTGTGGTCCAGCCGGCGCATCCAGCGGCGCTGCCCGTCGTTCCAGGTCACGCGGTGATAGAGCGCGCTGGTGCCGAGCAGCGCGGAGAGCGAGAACGCATATATGGAGGCGGCCACCACCTCGCGGCCGCCCTGCGCGGCGACGATCAGCGCGGCGCCGGTGATGAGCGAGACGAAGAAGGCCCACTGGTGCGAGACGCCGCGCAGGCGGGGCTTGGACAGCTTCTGGGCGACCCCGATCGCGGCGTCGGCGACTCCCTCGCGAGCGTCGCGAAGCTGGCGGCCGGCGGCGTCGCGGGTGGCGTCGATCCGCTCGCCGGCGGCCTCGCGCGCGGACTCGGCGCGGTCGCGGGCCGCGTCGAGCGCCTCGCTGGTGGCGTCGCGCGCTCCCTCGAGCGGGTCCTGCCCGTGGTGTGCCCGGTCGGCGGTCACCGCGCACAAGATAGCCTCGCCCCCGCATGAAGTTACGCGGACGTGTGGCGCTCGTCACAGGCGCCTCGAGCGGCATCGGCGCCGAGCTCGCCCGCGCGGCGGCCGCGCGCGGAGCCGAGCTGGTGCTGGTCGCGCGCGGGCGCGAGAAGCTCGAGGCGCTGGCGGGCGAGCTGCGCGCGGGTGGGAGCGAGGTGAGCGTGCGCCCGGCCGACCTCGCCGACGCCGAGGAGGTGGCGGCGCTGGCGGGCGAGTTGGCCCGGGCAGGCAACGTCCCCGACGTGCTCATCAACAACGCGGGCGCTGGGCGCTGGCGCGCCGTGGACGAGAACGAGCTCGGCGAGGCCGGGCGCCAGATGGACCTGCCGTATCTGGCCGCCTTCGAGCTGACCCGCGCTCTGGTCCCCGCGATGATCGAGCGCGGCTCCGGCCAGATCGTGAACATGACCTCCGCCGCCGCCTACTTCTACTTCCCCGGCGCCAACGGCTACGGCACCGCGCGCTGGGCGATGCGCGCCCACACCGAGCACCTGCGCGAGGATCTGCGGGGGACGGGGGTCGAGGTCACCCTGATCGTCCCGGCAGAGGTGGACTCGCCCTACTTCGACAACAACCCCGGGTCGCGCGAACGCGTGCCGAGGATCGGGCGCGTGCTCGGCACGGCCACCCCGGAGCACGTCGCGGCCGGGCGATCGCCGGCGCCGAGCGCGGGCGCCGCGTCGTTCACATCCCCCGCAGGACCGCGATCTTCGAGTTCTCGGCGCGGCACTTCCCCCGCTCGACGCGGGCGCTCGTCACCCGGACCGGGTGGCGGCGCCCTGCCTCTGCGAGCGATTCCTGAGTGTCTTCGCGGTGTATATAACCCGACGGTAATGTACACTCGCCGGCGATGACGGCGCACCACCTTCGACGTGCTCGCCGAGCCCTCACGACGGCGGATCCTCGACCTGCTGCTGGAGGGCGAGAGCTCGGTCGGCGAGCTGGTCCGGCGGTTGAAGCTGAGCCAGCCCGGCGTCTCCAAGCACCTTCGGGTGCTGCGCGAGGCGGGCCTGGTCACGGTCCGCGGCGAGGCCCAGCGGCGCATCTACGCCGTCCACCCCGGGCCCGCTGAGCGAGATCGACCAGTGGCTTGAGCCCTACCGCAGGCTCTGGACCAGGCCGCCTCGACGAGCTCTGGAGCAGCACCTTGACCACCGACCCGATGAGGAGGACGAGATGACCTCCCAGCAGAGCCCCGAACGCGACGGAACCCTGACCCAGCTCGACGGCCGCGACGCGGTCCGCTTCGAGCGCCGGCTCGCGCATCCGCCCGAGCGGGTCTGGAAGGCGATCACCGACCCCGGCGATCTCAAAGCGTGGTTCCCGGCCGACATCGAGGGCGACCTCGGCTCGGCCGGGGCTGAGCTCAGCTTTCCCTTCCGCAACGACGAGGCCCCGACCGAGGCCGGCGAGGTGCTGGAGAGCGAGCGGCCGCGGGTCCTGGCCTACACCTGGGGCGATCAGACGCTCCGCTTCGAGCTCGAGCCCGACGGCGACGGCACCCGGCTCGTCTTCACCCACGCCCTGCCCCGCGAGGAGACCGCCAAGACCGCGGCCGGTTGGCAGCTCTGCTTCGACGACCTCGAGGCGCGGCTCGCCGGGGCTGACTCCGCCGGCTTCGACGAGGAGCGCTGGACGAAGCTGCACGAGGGACTACGCCGACGAGTTCGGCGTGGACCCCGAGACCGGCCGCAAGGAGATCCGGGAGATGAAGGAGGCCGGGAAGCTGCCGGGCGAGGACGACTGACGCCGGTCGCGTCGCGCACGAAATTTCCCCGCCTGTGACGCTAGATATAGCGTTCTAGCAGTGAGCTTCCAGCCCCTGCTCCTAGTAGACTTAGGGGCCGATGGATTGCCCCGCTTGCGGTCAGCAGACCCGGACGCTCGAGACCCGCCGCGCCGACGGCGGCGCCGCCGTGCGCCGGCGCCGCAGCTGCCCGGCCTGCGGGGAGCGCTTCACGACCTTCGAGCGGGCCGAGCCCGAGGCGGCCTGGGTCCGCAAGCGCGGCGGCGAGCGCCAGCGTTTCGATCAGGCCAAGCTGCGGGCGGCGCTGCTGCGGGCCTGCCACAAGCGCGACGTGGATCCGAGGGCGATCGAGGCGATCGTCGAGGGGGTGCGGCGCGAGTTGCACGCGGCCGGCGGCGAGCTCAGCGCCGCTCGGATCGGCGAGCTCTGTCTGGCCGGGCTGCAGCCGCTCGACCGGGGAGCCTTTCTGCAGTTTGCGGGAACGCTGCCGGGGGAGATCCCGACGGACCTGGGAAATCCCCGCAAATACGGACGATCCGAGGTGGCGGTTTCTGTCCGGGACGAAGAGGATGCTCCACGGCCCACCCCTAAGAGAGAGCAAGCGAGAGGAGACCAGTGATGGCCAGGGCCACGTCGAAGTCAGCGAGGACGAGCGAGCAGGGCCTTGCCATCGAACGCCGGTTCACCACCGAGGGCACCCACCCCTATGACGAGCTCGAGTGGGAGCTCCGCGACGCGATCATCGGCGATCCCGCCGACCCCGCCTTCGAGCAGCGCGGCGTCGAGTTCCCCAAGACCTGGACCCAGAACGCGACCAACATCGTCGCCCAGAAGTACTTCCGCGGCCAGCCCGGATCGCCCGAGCGCGAGACCTCGGTCAAGCAGATGGTCTCCCGCGTCGCCGGCCGCATCGCCGAGGCCGGCCGCGAGGCCGGCTACTTCGCGACCGAGGCCGACGGCGACGCCTTCGAGGCCGAGCTGACCTCGATCCTGGTCAACCAGAAGGCCGCCTTCAACAGCCCCGTCTGGTTCAACGTCGGCTGGAAGCAGCCCGGCTCCGAGCAGGCCTCGGCCTGCTTCATCCTCAGCGTCGAGGACGACATGGACTCGATCCTCTCCTGGAACACCAAGGAGGGCATCATCTTCAAGGGCGGATCGGGCTCGGGCATCAACCTCTCGAAGATCCGCGGCTCGATGGAGCCCCTCTCCAAGGGCGGGATCGCCTCCGGCCCGGTCAGCTTCATGCGCGGCGCCGACTCCTGGGCGGGCGCGATCAAGTCCGGCGGCGGCACCCGCCGCGCGGCGAAGATGGTCGTGCTCGACGTCGACCACCCCGACATCGAGAAGTTCATCTGGTGCAAGGCCGACGAGGAGAAGAAGGCCGCTGCCCTGAAGGCCGCCGACTTCGACATGCGCCTGGACTCCGAGGCCTTCGCCTCGGTCCAGTTCCAGAACGCCAACAACAGCGTGCGGGTGACCGACGAGTTCATGCAGGCGGTCGCCGACGACGCCGACTGGGACCTGGTCGGCCGCGTCGACGGCGAGCCCGTCAAGACCGTGAAGGCGCGCGAGCTGATGAACCAGATCGCCGACGCCGCCTGGCAGTGCGCGGACCCGGGCGTCCAGTACGACTCGATCATCAACCGCTGGCACACCTGCCCCGAGTCGGGACGGATCAACGCCTCGAACCCGTGCTCCGAGTACATGCACGTCGACGACTCGGCCTGCAACCTGGCCTCGCTCAACCTGATGAAGTTCCGCAACGAGGACGGGAGCTTCAACGTCGAGGACTTCGTCCACGCGGTGGACATCGTCTTCCTCGCCCAGGAGATCCTGGTCGGCTTCTCCTGCTACCCGACCGAGCAGATCACGAAGAACGCCCGGGCGTTCCGCCAGCTCGGCCTGGGCTACGCCAACCTCGGCGCGCTGCTGATGGCCGACGGCATGCCCTACGACTCCGACGAGGGCCGCGCGGTCGCCGCCTCGATCACGGCGCTGATGACGGGCCGCGGCTATCGCCAGTCGGCCGAGATCGCCGGCGCGATCGGCCCCTACGACGAGTACGAGCGCAACCGCGAGCCCCACAACCAGGTGATGCGGATGCACCAGGACGCGGCCTACGAGATCCCCGACGAGCTGGTCGAGGAGAACCTGCTGCACGCCGCGCGCGTGTCATGGGACGAGGCGGTGGCCCTGGGCGAGACCCACGGTTACCGCAACGCCCAGGCGACCGTGCTCGCCCCGACCGGGACCATCAGCTTCCTGATGGACTGCGACACGACCGGCATCGAGCCGGACTTCTCGCTGGTCAAGTTCAAGGAGCTGGTCGGCGGCGGCCAGATGAAGATCGTCAACGGCTCGGTCGACCTGGCGCTCGAGACGCTCGGCTACGGCGAGTCCGAGATCGAGCAGATCGACGCCTACATCAACGAGCACAACACGATCGTCGGCGCGCCCGGGCTGAAGGACGAGCACCTGCCGGTGTTCGACGTGGCGGTGGGCGAGCGCTCGATCAGCCACACCGGCCACATCGACATGATGGCCGCGGCCCAGCCGTTCCTCTCGGGCGCGATCTCGAAGACGGTCAACCTGCCCGAGTCGGCGAGCGTCGCCGACATCGCCGACGCCTACATCGACGGCTGGGGCAAGGGCCTGAAGGCGCTCGCGATCTACCGCGACGGCTCCAAGACCGCGCAGGCGCTGAAGACCGACGCCGGCGACAAGAAGGACGAGTCCACGGCTGCCGAGTCCGGCATCGTCGAGATCCCCCGCGAGCGCAAGAAGATGCCGCGCGAGCGCGAGTCGATCACGCACAAGTTCTCGCTCGGCATGCAGGAGGGCTACATCACCGCCGGCAAGTACGAGGACGGCTCGCTCGGCGAGATCTTCCTCACCGACATCGGCAAGGAGGGCTCGACGATCAAGGGCCTGATGAACGCCTTCGCGACCGCGATCTCGATCGGCCTGCAGTACGGCGTGCCGCTCGAGGACTTCGTGAAGAAGTTCAGCTACATGCGCTTCGAGCCCGAGGGCATCACCCGCAACCCCGAGATCCCGTTCGCCAAGTCGCTGCCCGACTACATCATGCGCTGGCTCGCCAGCCGCTTCATCGACGACGTCGACTACCTCGAGCAGCTCGGGATCATGACCGACGAGGTCCGCGCCCGGAAGGACGCGCAGCTCGCCCTGCCGACCGGCGACAGCAACGGCGGCGGTGAGGCCGACGCCGCGAACGGCGAGGGAAGAACGGCAACGGCCACTCCGGCAACGGGCACGCGAACGGCGAGGCCAAGGCCACCGAGGCCGGCGGCGACGCGGGCGGCTCGGACAACCCGGGCGCGGCGGCGAAGCCCGCCACCTCGGCCCTGACCGACACCCCGCCGGTGATCCCGGCCAAGATGGGCGCCGACCTGGAGCTGGGCCCCGCCTGCGACCAGTGCGGCGGCATGATGCAGCGCACCGGCAGTTGCTACACGTGCTCTTCGTGCGGCAACAACACCGGCTGCGGCTGAGCCTCCCCGGCCACGAGTGTCGACTTCTTCGGCCCAGAGCCGAATAAGTCGCCATTCGCCGGGCCGGTCGGAGTAATGTCGGCCCATGGACGGTTCCGACCGCGAGCACTTCGGCGAGGCGAGCCTCGGTGAGGCTCAGGCCGACAACCCGCCCGACGACGACGAGATGATCGAGCCCGACGCCGATCCGCTCGACACCGACGTCGAGGACGCGGATCTGTTCCTGGGTGACGGCGACGGGGAGTACGAAGGCGATGCCGAAGACGAGGGGAAGGGCGAGGACGGCGGCGGGCAGGGCTGAGCCGGCGCCGCGGGTCGCCTAGCCCGCCCGCAGCTGCGTGCCGGTGAGTCCCGAGTCGATCCTGCTGGCAATCGTGAACGCGCTGCGCCCGACCGGCGTCGCCGCTGTGTTCGCGTTGCTGTCCACCACAAGGCCGCGGCGGCTTCTGGTCGCGTTCATCGCGGTCGGATTCGCTTGGAGCTTCGCGGTGGGAATCCTCGTCGTCGGGGTGCTCCATGGAGTCAAGGTCGAGACCGGATCCTCGACGGCGAATTCGGTGGTAAGCCTGGGCCTGGGGGCCGCCGCCGCCGGGTTCGCGGCAGGCATCGCCACAGGGAGGATTGAAACCCCCTCCCCCGGGCGCTCAACGGGACAGTCCAGGGTTTCCCGAGCGCTTCGGGACCCCACCCTTGCGGTCGCTGCGGGCGCGGGCGTTGCGACCCATCTGCCGGGCCTCTTCTACCTGCTGGGGCTGAACGCCATCTCGGAAGCCGGCCCAGGGTTGGCTGTGGGGGCGGTCAACGTTTTGATCTTCGACGCGATCTGGTTCGCCATCCCGATCAGCGAAGATCTCGATGCCGGGGACGAGGTGGTGCTCACCGGCGCTGCGCCTGGGCGCGTCAAAGGCACCCGAGCACAGCTCGCGATGACGGTCTACTGGGTGTTCGCCGTCAAGGACGGCGCGTTCGCGAGGTTCGCACGAGTACTCGATGAAAGCCCGTGCCCTCGAAGCCGCCGGGATATCTGCGTAGGCGATGTCGGAGGAGAACGTAGAGCTCGTCGACGAAGCAACACGACGCGCGCTCACGCAGCGCGACCTCGACCATGCGGTCACCTCGCAAGCTCCTGCGACTTCGCCACGGCTGCCTCGACGCCGTCGACGAAGTGAAACGGCGTCTCGGGGTCTCAGCCCTCGGGCTCCGGCCGGTGCGTCACGACGACCACGTGGTCGATCCCGCTCGGAGGCTTCCCGCCCCAGCCGTCCGTCATGTCGAAGACGTGGCGGCCGACGAGTGTCGCCCCGATCTGGTCCCAGTACGGCCGGGTGTAGTCGTAGGACGTATGCGACACCTTTATCTCGCCGCTCTCGTCCAACGGGACGTCACCGTTACGCAGTACCGCGTTCGCGGACACGGCATAGGGAGCGACGCGAGCATCGAGCAGACTGTTTGGCAGGTCACCAGATGGCGAAACGGGAAGATCGTTTCGTCCTCCAACTACGGGATCGAGGACGAGGCCCTCGCAGCCGCCGGGCTGTCGGAGAGGCAAAGGACGTTCTGGCCGTTCCATAGCTCCTACTCAGCTAGGTCACGGCCAGAGCGAGATACTGCGTGGGCGATGTCGGAGGAGAACGTCGAGGTGGTGCGGCGCTTCTATGCCGCGTGGTCCCGTGACGAGTTCCCTCGACCAACCGACCTCATGGACCCGGAGATCGAGTACGTCAATCCCGACGGGGCGGTGGAACCCGGAACCCGACGCGGCATCGCTGCGTTCAGGCTTGCGGTTGAAACGCTCTTCGAAGGATGGGAGACCTGGCAGATGGAGCCGGAGGTGTTCAGAGCGGTGGATGATCAGGTCGCGGTCGTGCTGCGCTACCGGGGACTCGGGCGGGAGAGCGGGGTCGAAGTTGAGGGTCGGGAATCGGCCTTGTGGACGGTCCGCGACGGCAGGGTCGTGCGGTACGCCTGGTTCCACGAACCGGACGAAGCCCTCGAAGCCGCCGGGCTGTCGGCGTAGCTGCGCGGTCACGCCGCGACCTCGATCACCGGCAGAGCGAGTCCCTCCCGTTTATCTGTGAATGGGTGGAAGGCCGGGCACTGCTTGATCCACCCGTCCGCGACTTTCGAGGCACTCAGGCCACAGGCGTTCTGCCCTTCGGGTCATCCATCCTCAGCTAGGTCTCGGGCTCCCGGATGTAGAGCTTCTGCCGTCGTCCTGGGAGTGCCTCATACTGCGGCGCTCGCTGGGCGAAGGTCTTGGCGACCTCGTCGTCAGAGAGGCCGATCTTGTACTTGACGACCTGCACGATCATTCGCCTCGACCTCCTACGTTTGTGAACGACGCTCAGGCGAGCTTAGACCCCGTATTGGCCCTCGAAGCCGCCGGGCTGTCGGAGTAGGCCACAGGCGTTCTGGCCGTTCCATAGCTCCTACTCGGCGCTGACCAACTCGGCGTAGCCCTCGCCCAGCGCGGCCATGAAGGAGGCGTGGACGCTCGCGCCGGGCACGCGGGTGCCCTCGAACTCCAGGTCCGAGGTCGCGCAGGCGTCGTGCACGACCGTCACCTCGAAGCCCCGCTCGGCTGCCGCGCGGACCGTGGAGTCCACGCACATGCTGCTCTCCATCCCGACGACCACGAGCTGCTCGACCTGCCGCGAGCGCAGCTCGTCCTCGAGCTCGGTGCCGACGAAGCCGTTCGGCTCCTCCTTCTCGATCACCGTCTCGCCGTCGGCCGGCTCGACGGCCGGGTGGATCTCGACGCCGTCGGTTCCCGGGCGCAGGTAGGTCGCCTCGGGCTCGTCCCAGACGTGCTTCAGGTGCACCACGGGGTCGCCGGCCTCGCGAAATGACGCCAGCACCCGGCTCGCCGCCTCGGCCGCGGCCTCAGGCTCGACCAGCGGGTGCTCGCCGCCGGGGAAGTAGTCGCGCTGGATGTCGACGATGAGCAGGCCGCGGGACATGGCAGCCGCTAGTGAAGCGTCAAGGCGGTGCGGGCCTGGCGCGCCGCGATCTCGATCGAGGGCCGCTCGTCCTCGCCGGTCAGCAGCTCCCCGGCGTACAGCGGGGAGCGGCCGTCGGTCAGCAGATGTTCCACCAGGATCACCCCGCGCAGCTCGGGGTCCGCTTGCTCGCGCAGCTCGCGCGCCAAAGCCAGCAGCACCGAGCGATTCCGGCGGATCTCGTGGCGGCGCAGCGGGACCCGCGTCGAGCGCCGGCCGAGCCGCGCCGGCCTCCACGCCTCTTCCACCACGCGCTCAAGCCTGTCGGCCAGGCGCCGCAGGTTCTCGGGGTCCAGCAGCCGGGCGCGCCGCAGGGCCAGCTCCGCGCTCTCCGATGGCGGCTCCCCGGCCAGCAGCCGCCTGTCGAGAGACAGCTTCCTCAAGGCCACCAGCGGGCGCAGCAGCGAGCGAAATCCGGGGGCCGGTTCCCTGTCGGTGTGGGCTGACCGCATGCAATCAAAGGTACCGAGGGGCGGTCCTCAGAAGCCCGGGTTCTCGAAGTCCTCGAGTGGGTCCTTGGTCTGGGCCTTGGCCGAGGTCAATGCCAAGCCCGCCATCTCGCCCAGCTCGGCCGCGGGCATCTCCTCGCCCAGCTCGGCGACGGCGAAAGTGATCTCCATCGGCTCGTCATCTGGCCGGCGGCAGCGGGTGTAGACCTCGCCCTTCAGCCGGGCACCCAGCCTGGTGGCCTCGGAGGCGCTCGTCGCCGTCAGGATCACCGCGAACTCGTCCCCGCCCCAGCGGAAACAGAAGTCGGGCCGGCGAACCGAGCCGCCGATCGCATCGGCGACCTCACGCAGGCAGCGGTCGCCTTCGGCGTGGCCGAAGCTGTCGTTGATCTGCTTGAAGTCCTGGACGTCCGCCATCGCCACGGTCAGCGGGGTGCCGTGGCGGCGGGCCCGCTCGACCTCCTGCTCCAGCGCCTCGTCGAAGGCACGCCGGTTGCGGAGCCCGGTGAGCTTGTCCACGCGGGCCTCCTCGCGCGCCTTGGCCTCCTCGGCTGAGAGCGTCAGGCGCTGCGCGCGAACGCCCGCCATCAGCACGCTCCCGATCCCGGCCAGGGCCGACCAGATCACGAAGGTGGCGAAGGTCGCCCCGGCCGCGTCGGAGTTCCAGCCGTCATAGACGAAGGGCACGGC
The DNA here is from genome assembly GCA_963813725.1 of uncultured Solirubrobacterales bacterium. Taxonomy (GTDB): domain Bacteria; phylum Actinomycetota; class Thermoleophilia; order Solirubrobacterales; family 70-9; genus VGBV01. The sequence continues at coordinate 10,327 of CAWFAI010000002.1, read as the reverse complement.
CAGGACCAGGGCCACGAAGCCCATGAAGGCGGCGATCTTGCGGGGAGGCTGCAGCATCGCCACGAACAGGATCGGCAGCAGGCTGAGGCGCTCGTACGGTGAGCCGATCCCTCCCGCCAGCCACTGCAGGACCGCGATCGCGAGCATGGCGAGATAGGAGACGGCCAGCATCCTGTCCCACGTGTTGATCAGCAAGCCCCGCCGCAGCCCGCTGACCATGCAGGCCGAAGCGACCAGGATCGCCGCGGCCACAAGCCAGCCCGCGTCGCCGATCGCCTCGTTCGGCGGGCTCGGGACCCACAGCACGGCGATCAGCGCCGTGAACAGCCCCCACAGGACCGACCCCAGGCGCTGGGTGTTCTCCATGTCGGCCCCCGCGTACGGGTCGGGCCCGGGGGCGAAGAAGCTACGAACCGAGCTCAGGCGTGCGTGCATGCGTCATTCCTTCACGGGCGTCATCGCCCCCGCCCAGCGGGGACCTTAGCGGGCGCCACCGCGGCCGAGGTGGCGCCCGTCCAGGCTCAGACCAGGCGCCCCATCGCGCGGATCTGGAAGGCGCGCACGATGTTGATCACGCCCTCCATCAACGCCCAGATCCCGGCGAAGACCAGCAGCACGTAGGCCTTCTCGATGAAGAACTGGCCGCCGGTGTAGAAGGCCAGGATCACCATCAGGACGCCGCCGATCAGCCCCAGCCACCAGAGCTCGTTGACCGCGCGGCCGGCGAACGCCTCGATGATCCAGAAGATCCCGACCAACAGGAACAGGAACCCGAGGATGTCTGCGAGGGCCGCGAAGGTGTTCTCCGGGCTGATGAACGCCAGCACCGCGGCGCCCAGGAAGAGCGCGCCGAAGATCGCGAACAGCCACTTGCCGTGCTCGGCCATCCCGGCGAGGGCGAAGTTCTGCACCGCGGCCCCGAGGAACATGATCCCCACGATGACCCCCACCGTCGTGATCGAAGCCTGGTCGAACTGAAGGATCACGACCGAGGCGGCGATCCAGACCAGCCCGAACACGAGCCACAGCCACCAGAACCTGGTGAACCCCTTGATCGCCTCGCGCTCGGCCTGGGTCGGCTCGCTCGCGGGCGCCGTGCTGCCCGACGCTGCGGCCATCTCTTCCTCCTGTGATCGAGGTCAACGGCGCGGTCTGCGCCGACCCCTCGAAGCATAGGAACGCGAAAGGCCGGAACGAGCTGTCGCCGCTCAGGGCGCCTGATCGGGCAGCGGGCGTGTTGGGGCAGAGCTGGGCGGCGTCTCCGACCTCGCGCAGCAACAGCCAGAACCGCTCGCGCTCCTCCTCGGAGAGGGTGCGCACCATCCCCTCCTCTCCCTCGGCGACGGCCGCATCCGCTTGCGCGATCAGCTCGGTGCCGGCCTCGCTGAGCTCGACCACGTAGCGGCGGCGGTCGCTCTCGTGCCGGTAGCGCTCGATCAGGCCGCGGTCGCTGAGCTCGGCGGTGACCGTGGCCAGGTTGCTGTAGTCCAAGCCGAGCGCCTCGGCCAGCGTCGCCTGCGAGGAGGCGCCGAAGGCCTCCAGCTGCTTCAGCACGACGTAGTGCTGCGCGCTCAGGTCCAGGGGACGCAGGGCCTTGCGGAAGCGCGCCATCGCCTCCTGGCCCAGCCGGGCCAGCAGCACCCCGTAAGGGAGCCGTTCGACGTCGGTGCGCGGAGGGGTGGCGGGTGTGGCCGGTGTGCTCATCTGCTCCCCAAAGAATAGTGGTTCTGAACAACAGTGGTACACTATAATTCTGGTTCAGTACCACAGAGGTTTACTACCACTGTTCACGTCGAAAGGAGCAAGAAGATGAGCGTCACAGCAACCAAGGCGATCGAGGGGACCTACGAGGCGGATGCGATCCACTCGGTCTTCGGTTTCTCGGTCGTCCACAACGGCATCTCCACCTATCGGGGCACCCTCGACGATGTCAGCGCCACCCTTCGCGCCGGCGCCGAGCTGGAGCTGGAAGGCGCCGCCAAGGTCGAGTCCATCTCGATCCGCGAGCCGGCGGAGTTCCGCGCCCACGTGCTGGGCGAGGAATTCTTCGACGCCGCCGAGCACCCCGAGGTCCGCTTCCACTCGGACACGATCGAGCTTGGCGAGGACGGCCGGGCGCAGGTCGTCGGCCGGCTGGAGATCGCCGGCACCACCAAGGAGGTGACCGCGACCGGCACCTTCACGGAGCCGATCGAGGGACCCGACACGGAGCGTCTGGCCTTCGAGCTTGAGGCCAAGTTCGACCGCCGCGACTTCGGCTTCGACTGGCAGATGGAGCTGCCGAGCGGCGGGGACGTCCTCGACTGGGACGTGACCCTGAACGTCCACCTGGAGCTGGTCAAGGCCGGCCAGGAGGACGCGTAGCGATGAGCCATGACAGGGTCAAGGTGGTTGGCATCTCCGGATCGCTTCGGAGCGACTCCCACAACACCCGCCTGCTCCGGGCGGCGGCCGAGCTGCTGCCGCCCGGAGCCGACCTGGAGCTGGTCGGGATCGGCGACCTTCCTCTCTATGACGAGGATCTGGACACCGAGCCCGCCCCGGCCCCGGTGCAGCGGCTGCGCGAGGCGATCGCCTCGGCCGACGTAGTCGTCGTCTCGACCCCCGAGTACAACGCGTCAATCCCGGGCGGACTGAAGAACGCGATCGACTGGGCTTCGCGGCCATTCCCCGACAACGTCTTCAAGGGAAAGCCGGTGATGGTGATCGGCGCCTCGACCGGCCTCTTCGGCGCGGTCTGGGCCCAAGCCGAGTTGCGCAAGGTTCTGGGCCACATCGGCGCCGAAGTGCTCGACGCCGAGTTCCCCGTCGGCCAGGCGCACGAGGCGCTCGGCGATGCCGAGCTCGCCGAGCACACCGCGGCCGCCGAGCTCGAGCGCCAGCTCGCGGTGCTGGTCGCGCTCGCGCGTGACCCGGTCGCCGAGCCGGTGGCGGCCTAGCCGCGGTCTCTAGCCGGTGGCGGGGGCCGCGACGGACGCGGGGGCGGAGGCGCCCTCGGCGGCGATGACCTCCGTCGCCGCCCGCCTTCCGGCCTGGATGGCGCCGTCGAAGTAGCCCATCCAGCGGGTCGCCGTCTCTGTGCCCGCCCAGTGGATGCGGCCGATCGGCTCGCGCATGGCGCGGCCGTAGGCGGTCCAGGTGCCGGGCGTGGGCACGCCCGCGTAGCAGCCGCGCGAGTAGGGCTCGGCGCTCCAGTCCTTCTCGACGTAGCCCGAGGGGCTCGCGGCCCGCTCGCCGAACAGGCGGGCGAAGTTCTCGACCACGATCCGGCGCCGCTCCGAGCCGGGGATCGGGCCCAGCTCGCGCGCGTCGCGCCCCTCGATGAACCCCATCAGCACGCCGGGCGTGCCGTTGGGCGGCGTGTTGTCGAAGACCACCTGCACCGGGCCGGGCAGGCTCAGCGCCTGGCCGCTCAGCCCCTCGGCGCGCCAGAAGGGCTCGTCATAGATCGCCATGCACTTGATCACCGAGCCCATCGGCACGCGCTGGGTGAGCTGGTCGCGCTGCGCCGGCAGCGCCGGCTCGTAGTCCAGGCGGCCCGCGAGCGCGGGCGGCAGCGCCACGATCGCGCGCCGCGCGCGCAGATCGCCGACCACCACCGCATCGCCGTCGGTGCGGATCTGACCGACCGGGCTCTCGAGCTGGATCCGCTCACCCAGCTCGTCGGCCATCTCGAGCGAGATCCGCTGCGAGCCGCCGACGATCCGGTCCTGCTGTGCCCCGCCCTCGACCTCCAGCAGGTCATCCCAGCCGCCGGCGCTGGCCGCGTAGAAGAGGACGTGCAGGACGCTCAGGTCGGCGGGCTCGACCGAGAACACGGCCCGGATCCCCAGCGCCAGCGCCTCGCGCGCGGTCCTGGTCTTGGCCGAGCGCCTGATCCAGGTGTCGAAGGTCTCGTGGTCGAGCTTCTCGGCGTCGGGGGCGTTCCAGGGCGCTTCGGGGTTGACCTTCTTGTACATGCGCTTGAAGCGCAGGTCGGCGCGGCCGTAGTCGGCCAGCACCAGCGGGTTCATGCGCGGGATCGTGCCGGTGTACTGGCTGAGCTTGCCGATGGCCGGCTCGAACACGTTCTTGCCCTCGGAGTGGGTGGGATAGGTCTCGAGCCCCAGCTCGCCCGCCAGCGCCATGGCCTCGCGCTGGGTGGGCCCCACCCACTGCCCGCCCAGCTCGACCACGTCCTCGGGCCGCTCGCCGACCGGGTGGTTGAGGGTCCGCCCGCCGACGCGGTCGCGCGCCTCCAGCACCCGCACGTCCAGGCCCGCCCGCTCCAGCTCGCGCGCGGCCGCCAGGCCCGACAGCCCCGCGCCCACCACGATCGCGTCGCAGTCGTGCATGCCCGGCAGTATCCCGGACGGATGCCCGCTAGGGCAGGTCCACGGTCCCGTCGATCAGCGCCACGGTGGCGCCGCTGATGCGGACGCGCTCGCCCTCCATCTCCGCGCGCAGCACGCTCGGGCGCCCCATCTCCTCGCCCTGGGTGACGGTGATCGCGCGCTGGCCGGTGCGCTGGGCCAGATACGCGCACAGCGGGCCGACGGCCGAGCCCGTCGCCGGGTCCTCGCCCAGCTCGACGATGCGCGAGTAGCCGCGCGCCCTGCCCGAATCGCCCTCGGTCCACGCCAGGTACAGCACCACCGCGCCGTGGGGCGCCAGCAGCGCGTCGATCGCGGGGTAGTCGGGCGCCGTCCTCGCGAGGCCGGCGGCGTCGGCCAGCGGCACCATCGCGTGGGCGAGGCCGGTCGAGACGATCTGGGGCGGCAGCTCGGGGTGCGCGTCGGCGGGCTCCAGGCCGACGGCCGCCATCGCCGCCGCGGGGTCCAGCTCGGCTCCGAACTCGGCCGGTGCCAGCTGCATCGAGGTCCGCCACAGCTCCGCCCCACCCGGCGCCTCGCCGTCGCGCCGCACCTCGATCGGCTGCAGCCCCGCCTTCGTCTGCTGCACCAGCTCCGCTTCCTCGGCTCCCGCGCCAGCGCGCCACCGCGACCGCGGTCCCCAGCGAGGGGTGGCCCGCGAAGGGCAGCTCCTCGCCGGGCGTCCAGATGCGGTTGCGGTAGTCGGCGCCGTCGGCGTCGGCGCTCTGCACGAACGTCGTCTCCGACAGCCGCGTCTCCCTGGCGAAGGCCAGCATCACTTCGTCGCTCAAGCCGTCGGCCTCGTTCACGACCGCCACGCCGTTCCCGGCCAGCGGGCGCTCGGCGAAGACGTCGAGGAAGGCGACGGGGCGCTTCACGGCGCCAGCCTACGCCCGGCGCAGTCACACATTCGAAAACGGGCTGGAAAAGGGGTCCGGGACCGCCTCTAGCTTGCGCCCCGTACCGCCCGCTGTTCCCCGACTCGCACCACCCCTGGAGGCCCCATGGAGAGCACGACGACGCAAGCGCCCTATCCGGAGAAGCACTACCCGCTGACGTTCTCGGTCGACTACCCGGATCGCGAGCTGAACCGGGTCTCGACCTTCTTCCGGGTGTTCGCGATCATCCCGATCGCGTTCGTGCTCGCGACGGTCTCCGGCGGCCAGTACAGCACCGGAACCGGCGACGCGGCCACCTACATCGCCGTCGCCGGCGGCATCCTCTTCTTCGGGCCGCTGCTGATGCTGCTGTTCCGCAAGAAGTACCCGGCCTGGTGGTCTGACTGGAACCGCGAGCTGCTGCGGTTCAGCAACCGGGTCTACGTCTACCTGTATCTGATGGACGACACCTACCCGTCAACCGACGAGCGGCAGGCGGTCCACCTGGACTTCGCCACCCCCAACGGCGAGGAGCTGAGCCGCGGGCTGCCGCTGGTCAAGTGGTTCCTGGCGATCCCGCATTACTTCGTCCTCTTCTTCCTGCACATCGCGGCGTTCTTCGTGACGATCGTGGTCTGGTTCGCGATCCTGTTCACGGGCCGCTACCCGCAGGGCATGTTCGGGTTCGTCGAGGGCGTGTTCCGGTGGTCGAACAGGGTGGCCGGCTACGCGTTCCTCCTCGTCACCGACGAGTACCCGCCGTTCAGCCTCAAGTAGGCGCGGACGCCCGCTGAGAGGAGAAGGCCCAGCTCCGCCGCGCCGGGGCGGGCTTCGTCGCGCTACGTCGGCCTGGCCGAGCAGCCCATTCCGGCGACGCCGCCTAGCCCCTCTGCCTCCGGCGCCTCCACAACACGAGCAGGGTTACCGCGCCCATCACGATCGCGGCAGCGCTGATCCAGACCGCCGGGCTGACGCCGCTCGAGCCCTGATCGTCCTCCTCTGCCCCGGTCGGCTCCGAGAGCGCCGACTGAAGCTCCTCGCCGATCAGCTCCGCCGTCGCCAGATGGCCCAGCTCGTTCGGATGGAGCGTCCCCGAGACGCGGGCGAAGAGAGCGCTCGTCGAGAGCCCCGGGGCCGCCTGCCGCACGACCGACTCTTCCGGCCTGCGAATCCAGCGCTGGCCCTTCTGGGTGCAGATGCCGTGGTCCTGGAAGGTCTCGTCCACGTTCTCGGCCAGCGTCCAGCCATGGGCTTTCGCGGCAGCGGCCACCTGCTCGTTGAGCGGCACCAGGACCTCGCGGCGAGCCCACTGCGACTCGGCCGGCGCGATCTCTCCCAGCGGCGGGATCGCGACCCGGCAGAACCGCTCGGCCCCGTCCGCATCCAGGCCGCCTCGGGTGGGATCGAAGTACTCGACGATGAAGACCCGATCCACTGGTATCGCGTCCGTAAGCCGCTTATCGACAGCCGCATAGCGGCGCTCCATCTCGGCGATCGAATCGGCGACCACCTCGCCGAGCGGCCGGGCCGGCGGGGGAGCCTCCTTCCAGGGCTGGTCCGGATCAAAGCGGCGGTTGGGGCAGTCGACGACCTTCGCGCAGAAGATGACGATGTCCGAGAAGCCGACGTCGTTGGCCCCGATGCTGACCATCAGGGCGTCGATTTCCCGTCCCTCCTGGATCTGATTGACGAGATCCAGCTGCGAGGGCTCCACCTCGCCGTCGGGCTGGATCCCCCTGTACTCGCCGAGCAACCCCTCGGGGACGGTCGCCCCCGAGCAGCCGAGCGGCACGAACGAGATGGAGGAGCCCGCGTCGGCCCGCTCGGCCATGAGCGCTGCCTGGGCCGGTCCGGACAACATCGAGCGGTGACAGCGCCTGCCGATCCATTCCGCCGCCGAGAAGAGGCCGCCGTTATCCGGGTTCCCCTCGCCGGACGCCACCGAGTCCCCGATCGAGACGATCAGCTGGTCGCTGACGTTCAGCGTCTGCGATCCGGCGTAGTCGACGCCGCGAACGCGGGCCGCGAGGTCGACGGTCACGTCACCCTCGGCCGGAGCCGTGGCCGAGAACCGACAGCCCCCCGGGAGGCGCTCGGCCCCGAGCGGCTGCCCGTTGAGCGTCCACGAGTAGCGGCCGCCTGACGCGCAAGCCGGGCCGGTCACCGTCAGCCTCAGCTGGGGGCGCGGATCGCCGGCCTGGTCGGGGCGCCGCCAGCCCTCGAAATCCGGGTTTCGGTCCAGATTCCCGAGCCGGCTCGCCGCAACCGTGAACTCGGCGGGCTGCGGATCGTCGCTCCCAGCCGCCACCCCCAGCGCGGGCCACAGCGCGGCGAACACAACGGCCGTGACTCGAACTCCCATCCGCTGGGGCATCGGGTGAGCCTAGGCCCTCCTCGGGGAGGGTCAAGGCCGGTCATATACTCGCCGCGTTGCTGTGGATCGTCCTTGTCCTGGTCGCCTTGGCTGTGTTTCTGAGCTCACAGCAAGACGACGAGATCGATCTGGCGCCCGATCGCGACACCGTCGAGGTTGCGCTCGACAAGCAGCGGAAGCTGGCCGAGCAGTACCGGCCGATCCTCCTCTTCGACACCCGCGAGAGCTGGCGCCCCCTGAACGTCGATCGCTTCTTCGATGAGTCCGGCACACCGCCCCACCGCCTCTGCCGCCGGCAAGAGAATCCCCGCTCCTGTCCTCCCATCCTCGGATACGGGGCCTTCCTCGAATCGGTCTCGCAGGCCCGGCACGGCGCCGCCGACCGCTTCATCAACATCGGCGGCGAGGGCGCCAACGGGACCGACTCCGAGGGGCCTCGCTCGGACTGCCCCGAGCGGGCGCCGCCGCTCCAGGACTGCAACGGGGGACCGGGCACAGCGATCTACTACAACGTCAAGCAGGCCAACGGCCGCTACTACGTCGACTACTGGTGGTTCTTTCGCTACAACGACTTCCGCCGCATCCAGAGTGCCGCCTCCTGCACCGCCAAGCTCCGGCCCCTCTGCGGCGATCACGAGGGGGATTGGGAGGGGATCACGGTGGTGACCTCGGCCGACAAGCCCGGCGAGATCGAGTACGTCACCTACGCCGAGCACTCAGGGGACTTTCGCTACGCGCGCTCGCAGATCAGCGTCGGGGGCCGGGATGACTCCCGGCCTTTCGTCTTCGTAGCCGACGGCACCCATGCGTCATATGCGAGCGAGTGCACCGGCGAGGGCTGCACCCAGCTCTTCCCGATCGCCCTCGGGCTGCGCCGCCCGGAGGGGCGCCACGACGGAAGGGTCTCGTGGGGGCGCAACACCGGCGAGGACTGCAGCGAGGGACCGTCCACCTGCCTGATCCACGTCCCGGATCCGGACTCCGAATCGTGGAACGCCTTCGGCGGCCTCTGGGGCCTGGTCTGTAGCGGGGGCGGGCGGGATTGCCCTGTCAACCCAGGCCCGCAGACGCCCAGCCGGCAGGATCGCTACCGCTTTCCCTGGTGCTATCAGCGCGTGCTGCCGAGCGGGGAGGGCTTCGAGCGGGCCGCGAGCTGCGACGTCCAATCCCCTGTGGGCGACCCCGCGGGCGCCCCCGGCCTGCCCACGCAAACCGACTGCCGCGCCTGGGCCGGCAGCCAGGTCGCGATCCTCGCCTGCGATGCCACGAGGCTGGCGGCCGGCCTCGCCGACGACACCGCCAGCGAGTCGAGCGGCATCGCGATCGAGCTGAACGGCGATGCGGTCGGCAAGACGGTCACGCGCGGCGTCAGCCAGGTCGTGGACAAGCCCGTCCGCCCGCCCTCGGTGATCCGAGTGCGCGGCCGCGTCACCGAGGTGATCGTGCGAGCCCGCGCTCCCGACGAGAGGCTGGTCGAGGCCAAGTTCCCAGGCCTGGCCCTGGGGCCGACGGACGAGGCCGAGGTAGCGGTCCGAGACGTCGACGGCCAGCTGCGCCTCTCCCTGCGCCTGCCAGATGGCAGCTTCGTCGAGCCGACGCTGACCACCCTCGGCTGACGGCAGGCCCCTGAACGAAGAGAGCCCGCCAAATCGGCGGGCTCTCAAATGCTGTGTGTTTTCATCACAGCTCTAGTTCTTTAGCGGCGTGGTGCGCTTGTCGCTGGCGATGCCCTGAGCGTTGTTGCTCGGCTTGACCAGGTGCGCGAAGCCGGCTGCGAGTCCACCAAACATGTCTGCCTCCTTCGAGTCCTTCGTGACGGACAAAAACAGTATACCAGTCACGTGACGGACAAAACTGTGATGCCCGTCACGCAAGGCTGCTCGCTCCCACGCACGCCCACGCACGAAAGAGCCCGCCTCGCGGCGGGCTCTCGGTCCTCCTGAATCTCTTGGGCGCGTCCTAGCGCCTGATCGGCCGCTTGTCAGTGGCGATGCCCTGGGCGTGCTTGCTGGGCTTGACCAGGTGGACGAATCCGGTTGCGAGTCCTCCGAACATGACCTTCTCCTCAAGTTCGTGGCGCGGTGGGGTCGAACGCACCGTAGACCCGCCTGACCAGCAAAGCTGTGACGTAGGTCACGTAAACTGTGTGAGGAATGAACGCGGACGCACTGAGAGATTGGGTCGAGGGCAAGCCGGCGCCGATGCCGCTGCTCGCGATCCAGGCGTTTGCGAATACCGTCGACGTCGAGGGCGAGACCGACGAACTTGACTCGGCCGAGGCCTTCGAGAAGTGGCTCCGCGACACCGGCCAGATCGCGGCCGGTGGCAAGGTGAAGCCCCAGCACCTCGAGCTGGCTCGCGAGCTCCGCGATGCGCTGCGCGACACGCTCGAAGCGAACAGCAACGGCAAGCCCGACCCCCGGGCCACCGCCCGCATGATCGCCGGCGCGCGCACGCTGTCAATCGACGTGCGGGCCGACGACGAGGGCCACCTGGAACTCGACCTCTCCCCCGTCGACGACTTCGCCCGCCTCGGCTCCCAGCTCCTCGCGATCGCCTTCCAGTCCCAGATCGAGGGCACCTGGGAGCGTCTGAAGCTGTGCGAGAACCCCGAGTGCCGCTGGGCCTTCTACGACAACTCTCGCAACCGCTCCGGCTCCTGGTGCCGCATGGGCCTCTGCGGCAACCGCCTCAAGAACCGCGCCTACCGCGAACGCCACCGC
>CAWFAI010000001.1:0-68014 GCA_963813725.1 uncultured Solirubrobacterales bacterium | reverse complement strand
CCCATGCCTGGAAGGTATCGCGGCGGCGCCTGCGGCTGAAGTGACTGCCCCGCCCAACTTTTACGCACCCTTCTGCCAAACTGCAGCGTTCATGCCGTCTCCCGAGACGACAACCGACCCTGAGGCCGACGCGGCGGCAGCCGCGCCCGAGGCCCCGCCGGCCGAGCCGAGCGAGCCCGCGCAGGCGCCGCCCGCCCCCGCCAACGGCGCCGGATCCGCCGACCTCATGATCGAGGTTGACGGCAAGCTCGTCCCCAACTACGCCTCGACGATCCATCCCTTCGAGGAGGGCGACGTGGTCAGCGGCAAGGTCGTCCGCATCGACAAGGACGAGGTGCTGGTCGACATCGGCTACAAGAGCGAGGGCGTCATCCCCTCGAACGAGCTCTCGATCCGCAAGTCCGTGGATCCCTCCGACGAGGTCGACCTGGGCGACGAGGTGGACGCCCTCGTCCTCACCAAGGAGGACCAGGAGGGGCGCCTGATCCTCTCCAAGAAGCGCGCTCGCTTCGAGAAGGCGTGGCGCCGCATCGAGGGCGCCGCCGAGTCCGGCGAGCCCGTCGAGGGCACCGTGATCGAGGTCGTCAAGGGCGGACTGATCCTGGACCTCGGGGTCCGCGGCTTCCTGCCCGCCTCGCTGGTGGACATCCGCCGCGTCCAGAACCTCGACGAGTTCATGGGCACGAAGCTCGAGTGCAAGGTGATCGAGCTCAACCGCAGCCGCAACAACGTCGTGCTCTCGCGCCGCGCCGTGCTGGAGGAGGAGCGCAAGGAGGTCCGCGAGCAGATCCTGGGCCGCCTGCAGCCCGGCCAGGTGGTCGAGGGCAAGATCTCCAACATCGTCGACTTCGGCGCCTTCGTGGACCTGGAGGGCATTGACGGCCTGATCCACATCTCCGAGCTCTCCTGGAGCCACGTCAACCACCCGTCCGAGGTGATCTCGATCGGCGACACCGTGCGAGTCAAGGTGCTCGACATCGACCGCGACCGCCAGCGCATCTCCCTGGGCCTGAAACAGACCCAGGAGGACCCGTGGCAGAAGGTCCTGAACGAGTTCAAGGAAGGGGACGTCGTCGACGGCAAGGTGACCAAGATCGTCGCTTTCGGCGCCTTCGTCCAGATCCTGCCGGGCGTCGAGGGACTGGTCCACATCTCCGAGCTGGCCCAGCACCACGTCGAGAGCCCCGCCGAGGTCGTGCGCCCCGGCGACGAGCTGAAGGTGCAGATCCTCGAGGTGGACGATTCCCGCCGCCGCCTTTCGCTGAGCGTCAAGCGCGTCGAGGGGCAGGAGCTTCCGCAGCGCGACATGAGCGACGCGCCGCCGCTGGACGGCGCCCCGGCCGCCGAGGCGCCGCCCGCCGAGGATGCGCCGGCCGAGGATGCGCCGGCCGAGGACGCGCCAGCCGAGGATGCGCCGGCTGAGGTTCCCGCCGAGGAGACGCCGGCCGAAGAGGAGGCGCCCGCGGCCGAGGTGCCTGCGGCTGACCCGCCGGCCGACGTGCCCGCCGACGCTCCCCCGGCCGAGGCGCCCGTCGAGGACGCGCCGCCGGCCGAGGCCCCCGCAGAGGACGCCCCTCCAGCAGGAGGCGCCGGCCGAGGATGCGCCGCCCCAGGAGGCGCCCGAGGAGGACAGCCCTCCCGAGGAGGCCCCGGCCGAGAAGAGCTAGGGCGCTTCGCCCTTGACTCGCTTCATCGGTCTCACGGGAGGAATAGGCGCGGGCAAGTCGGAGGCGCTCGCCGCCTTCGAGCGCGCCGGAGCCGCGACCCTGTCCACCGACAAGGTCGCCCACGACCTGCTGGACCGCGACGACGTGCGGAGCCTGCTGGTGGAGCGCTGGGGCGAGGAGGTGGCTCCGGGCGAAGGCGTCGACCGCAACCGCGTCGCCGAGATCGTGTTCGAGAGCCCCGAGGAGCTGCGCTGGCTCGAATCCCAGACCCACCCGCGCGTGGGGGAGGCAGTGATGAAGTGGCGGCAGGAGCTTGGTCCCGAGGTCGAGGTGGCGGTGGTCGAGGTGCCGCTGCTGTTCGAGGCCGCGATGGAGGACGCCTTCGACGCGACGGTGGCGGTGATCGCCGACGATTCGGTTCGCGAGGGGCGCCTGGCCGAGCGCGGCCAGCCCGGGCTGGAGGGCCGCGAGGGGCGCCAGCTCGACCAGGAGGAGAAGGCGCGCCGCGCCGACCACGTCATCCGCAACGACGGCACCCTGGGGGACCTCGAGGCCGAGGCTCGCCGGGCGATCGAAGAGCTCGCGGGGCAGGGGAGGGGATGAGCTCAGGCGCCAAGCGCAGGCGCTACGTGATCGCGGGTGTGCTGGCTGCACTCGCGATCGGGGGCATCGTGGTGGCGACCAGCGAAAGCATCCAGGACCGGCTCCGGGAGGTGACGCTGCCGCTGCGCCACGAGGACATCATCCGCCAGCAGGCCAAGCAGAAGCAGGTCCCGCCCGATCTGCTGGCCGGGATCATCTACGCGGAGTCGCGCTTTCGCGACCAGGAGTCGCATGCGGGGGCCCGCGGGCTGATGCAGGTGACGCCGCAGACCGCGGAGCTGATCGAGGACCTCAGCGGGGGCTCGACCTTCGTGGCCGACGACCTCTCCGATCCGGACATCAACATCCGCTACGGCAGCTTCTACTTCCGCTATCTGCTGGACAAGTTCGACGGCAACGTGATCGCGGCCCTCGCCGCCTACAACGCGGGCGAGACCAACGTCGCCGCCTGGGGTGGCGCGGCTCTGCGCCAAGAAAACATCCGCTTCGAGGAAACGCGCGAGTACGTGCAGGAAGTGCTGGACAAGCGCGCGGAGTACCGCGATCACTACGCCGAGGAACTCGGCCTGAACTAGGCCCTAGCTGAGCCGCTGCTCGAGCGAGGTCTCGAGCGACTCCGGGCCATCGGCGGTCGCCCGCTCGAGCCTGACCCGCGGCGTGGCGCCCGCTCAAGGAAGATCGTCCCGATCTGGTTGTCGAAGCTGGGCTCCTGCACCAGGCGCCAGCGTGCGCCGACGTCCTCCACCCTCGCCGCCTTCGCCATCAGCTTCCCGATCATCTCCGCGGCGGGGGTCGATCCGAACTTGGCCATCGTGCGCTCGCGCCCGTCCAGCGGATTGCGATACGGGGAGCAGACCGCCTGCCAGACGGGCGAGCGCACCCCGCGGTCGCGGTGAAAGGCGACCTCGGCGATGTAGGCGTGGTGGATGTCGCCGCCGAGCGTCAGGATCGTGGCCGGCGGGGCGCCATGCTCCCCGGCGCCCACCTCGGCCATCAACTCCGGTGAGCTGGCGAAACGAGTGCTGAAAGGCCCCCCAGTGCTCGAGGTCCAGGCCCTGGCGGACCTTCTCGCCGAGCCGGGCGGCGGGCCCGCCCCAGACCCCGTCGCACACCTCGTGGTTCCACGCTTCGAGGTCGTGCAAAGCCGGCGGCATGAAGACGGGCAGCGTGTCGGCGACGATCAGGTGGTCGACGTTCCCGACGACGCGCTCCTTGAGCCATTCCCACTCATCGTCGTCGAACATCTGGCGCGGGCTCTCGGTCCAGGACCCGGCCCTCGCGCGAGTCCATGAACACCAGGCGGTTGCGCCCCAGGGTCCGCGAGTAGCTCCAGCGCCGACCCTCGCTGCCGCGGTCGGCCTCCTCGGCCCAGTCGCGGAGCAGCGGCCAGGCGTCATCGCGGGCCATCGTCTCGCGCAGCAGGTCCATCTCGGCGAGCACCTTGGGGGAGAGGTTCCCGAGGTGCTGATAGGCCCAGTAGGAGACCAGCGCGCCCGTGATCCGGTCGTGCCACCACGGCTTGGCGCGCATCTCCTCGAGCCAGTCGATCGAGATGTTCCAGTCGTCGTGGACGTCGTGGTCGTCGAAGAGCATCGTGCTGCCGACCGTCGAGAGCAGCCAGCGGATCACCGGCTCAGACCACGCCTCGCGGTAGAGCCGCGTGTACTCCTCGAAGTCGGCGACCTGCTCGCACGGCTCGACCGAGGTGTCCCGCCGCGAGCGGATGAACTCGAGCGTCTCGGGCGAGACCTCGTCCGCGTAGACCTGGTCCCCGATCATGCAGAGCAGATGCGGCCACTCGGCGGGGTCCTGCTCGAGCATCCTCAGCCCGAAGCAGCGCAGGGCGTCGCGGCCGCGGCCGCGCTCGTCGTCGTCCTTGCTCAGGTCGTACGGCGGCTCGTGGGGGACGGTGACGCGGCAGGAGCCGAACGCGATCCGCAGTTCCTCCTCGGGGTGGATGGTGCGAATCAGGCTGGGCGGCATCTCGCTGCCGGGCTCCGGCCAGCGGAGCTCGCCGTCCAGCCTCACCTCATAGGCCTGGGAGCTGCCTGGCTCCAGGTCCCCCAGGGGCACGAGGCCGAAGTGGCTGCCCTTGATGCAGAAGGTCCGAGCGCGGCGCCCGAGAACCTCGACCTCGCAGGGCTCGTCGGTCTGTACCCAGACGGTGGCCTGCTCCTCGTCCACGTAGCGCAGCAGCGGTCCCAGCAGCAAATCCGGCATGCGTGCACGCTACCGGCGGGGACGCGCTTGCCCCGTTAGGCGTTCGGGAAGAATTCGGGCGCTCGGTGAGGCGCCGGTTCGCTTCTACTTCTTCTGCTTCTTGTTCTTCTTCTTCTTCACCACGACGCGCTGGCTCATCTGCACCGGGTGCAGGCCGCAGAACATGCGGTAGGTGCCCGTGCGCGTGAACTTCTGTGTGAAGGCCCGGTTGCCGTTGAGGTTGTCCGAGCCGATACCGAGCGGGCCGTTGGCGAGCGTCACGTTGTGGAGCTCCGTGCCCGCGAAGAGGTAGGTGAGCTTGTCGCCCTTGTTCAGTCTGACGTTCGGCTTTCCGAAGAACCTGTCCTTCACCTCGACCAGCGACCCGGATTTCGCCCTCTTCAGCTTCCCGGGCGGGGCGTCGATCGTGATCGCCTCCCCCTGCTGGTTGAGCCCGGTGAGGGGGATCGTGTAGGGGATCGGCCCGCCCGTGCGGCCGGGCTGGTCGGTGGCGAAGGTCTGGACGTCGCCCGGCGGCGGGTCGCAGCTCTGCGGCGGCGGCCCGGGATTGGGCGGCGCCAGGTAGACGATGAATATCCCCATCACCCGCGTGTGCGGCTTCGAGTTGTCATACAGCGAGTTGAGCCGGAGCCTGCCGCCGACTGGGATCCCAGCCTGGGAATGGAACGCGCTCATGTTGATCGGCCCAGGCTCGTGCAGGACGGGGCGCACGGTGTAGAAGGGGTGGTCGGGAAGCCCCCAGGTGGGGTTCGACTCGGCGACCTGGCGGTTGCCGCAGTCCGGCTGGGTCACGGTCAGCTTGTAGGCGCCGCCGTGGACGTGACCGGCGCCGGCGACGATCCGCCCGGCGGGGAGCGTGTAGTCCTTGGTCAGGGTGTGGGTGGGGGCGGAGGCGGTCTTCTTTCCCTTGCCCTTCTTGCCCTTGCTCTTCTTCGACTTCTTCTTCTCGCCCGGGACGTTGTAGATCGGGTCGGCGCGGCAATCCCTGACGTCGAGCCACCAGGGCGTCACCGCCGTCAGGCCCTGGCCGGCCGGGTCGTCCTCGTAGGTGACCGTGTACTTGATGACCGCGTTGTCGGGCACATTCCGGTGGTTCATGACCATGTAGGTCATGCCCCAGAACGGGCTAGCGCCGATCTCGTAGCCGTAGCCGCTGGGAAGCGAGAGCTTGGCGCGCTCCTCGCCGGCGGCGTAGAACCGCTGGACCGGGAAGCCGGCGTAGGGGTCGGGCCGGGAGTCGAAGCCCAGGAAGCCCTGTCCGTGGCAGGTGCTGTCGGGCTTGCCGATCGACGCGAAGACGATGTGATGCAGCATCAGGCGGGAGATCGGCACCGGATCGCCGGTCGCGGCGTCGACGATGTCGGTCTCCATCTTGGTGATGTAGCCGCCGCCCGGGGGAGCAGGGATGGGGAACTTCAGGTCCTGCTTCACCTCGTAGGGGCCGATGGTCCCGGTCGGGACCTCGCCCTCGACCAGGTCTGGACCGCGGCGGAGGCGCTGGGCGCGACAGAAGAGTGCCGCCGCAAGGGCAGCCAGTGGGACCAGCTTCCGTGCCTGCTTCAAGCTCTCAACTCCTCCTCGCGACCCCGGCGTCTGACTCGGAGTCAACTCTGGTCACAAACATACCACGCCCCGCCGGGCTAACTCCGAGTCAACGTCGCTCTAGAATGGCCCCATGGGACAGCGACCCCTGACCACGGAGCGCGCGACCGAGCGCCGACAACAGCTGCTGAAGGCGGCGCTGGAGGTGTTCGGCCAGAAGGACTTCGACGACGTCTCGGTCGACGAGATCGCCGACGCCGCCGGCGTCTCGCACGGCCTCATCTTCCAGTACTTCGGAACCAAGAAGGACCTCTACATCGCGACCGTCGAGCCGCTGATCGCCGAGTTCCGGGCTCAGATCCAGCCCGACCCGGAGCTGCCCCCGCCCGAGCGCCTGCGCCAGTCGATGCGCGCCTACGCGCAGATCATCTCCGAGCATCCCGAGGGCTACCGCTTCCTGATGACGCGCGGGGTCGGCTTCGCCGAGGTGCGCAAGCAGCTCGACGAGGCGAAGCTGATCGCGGTCAGCCGGATCGCGCCGCAGATGGGCCTGGACCCCGAGCGCCCCGAGGTCCGCGTCGGGATCCTCGCCTGGATCGGCTACATGGAGAGCGCGATGCTGAGCTGGCTCGACACCGGCGGGCCGGACGTCGAGGTCCTGGTCGAGATGATCGCGGGGGCCCTGCGGGGCACCGGCGAGGCGATCGCCGCCCAGCAGGCGGCCGCCGCGACCGGCTAGGACGGATCGGACAAACGGGCGCTGGAGCCTTGTATCCGGCGCTGACCCTGCTGGCGGCAAGGTCGTGCACGCCACGGGCGCCTTCGAGTAGGCGGTCCAGCCGGCGGGGCCGGCTTGGCCGGGCGCTAGGCTCAATCGGTGCCCAGGTTCGAGCTCAATCCGGCCTACACCCCGACGGCCGACCAGCCCAAGGCGATAGCCGGCCTCGCCGAGGGGCTGGGCGACTCCGAGCGCGTGCAGACGCTGCTGGGCGCGACCGGCACAGGCAAGACGTTCACGATGGCGGGGGTGATCGAGCGGGTGCAGCGCCCGGCGCTGGTGATCGCGCACAACAAGACGCTGGCGGCGCAGCTCTGCAACGAGTTCCGCGAGTTCTTCCCCAACAACGCCGTCGAGTACTTCGTCAGCTACTACGACTACTACCAGCCCGAGGCCTACGTGCCCGCGCAGGACCTCTACATCGAGAAGGACTCCTCGATCAACGACGAGATCGACCGGCTGCGCCACGCGGCGACGGCGTCGCTGTTCGCGCGCGAGGACGTGATCATCGTCGCCTCCGTCAGCTGCATCTACGGCATCGGCTCGCCCCAGCTCTACAAGGAGCAGATGCACCTGTTCAAGGTGGGCGAGTGGGTGGACCGCGAGGAGCTCTTCCGGAAGCTGGTGGGCATGCAGTACCGCCGCAACGACACCAGCCTCGGCCGCGGCACCTTCAGCGCCCGCGGCGAGGTCCTCGAGATCTACCCCGCCTACGCCGAGTCGGCCTACCGGATCCAGCTCTTCGGCGACGAGATCGAGGGCATCCAGCACTTCGACCCGCTGACCGGCGAGATCCTCGACGTGATCGACCACGTCTCGGTTTGGCCGGCGAGCCACTACGCGGTCAAGGAAGAGACGATGGAGCGCGCTGTGGACCAGATCGGCTTCGAGTTGACCGAGCAGGTGAAGCTGTTCGAGTCGCAGGGCAAGCAGCTCGAGGCCCACAGGCTGATGCAGCGGACCAAGTACGACATGGAGATGATGCGCGAGCTCGGCTTCTGCCCGGGGATCGAGAACTACTCACGGATCCTCGACGGTCGCGCCGCGGGCGACCCGCCGTACACGCTGATCGACTACTTCCCCGACGACTTCGTCACCTTCATCGACGAGTCGCACCAGACGATCCCCCAGATCGGCGGCATGTACGAGGGCGACTTCTCGCGCAAGTCGACGCTCGTGGACTTCGGCTTCCGGCTGCCCTCCGCGATCGACAACCGCCCGCTCAAGTTCGACGAGTTCCTCGACCGCGTCGGCCAGATGGTGCTGGTCTCGGCCACCCCCGGTCCCTGGGAGCGCGCGCAGGCCTTCCAGACGGTCGAGCAGATCGTGCGCCCGACCGGCATCGTCGACCCCGCGGTCGAGGTGCGCGAGACAAAGAACCAGATCGACGACCTCATGAACGAGGTTCGCGAGCGCGCCGAACGCGACGAGCGGGTGCTGGTCACGACCCTGACCAAGAAGATGGCCGAGGACCTGACCGAGTACCTCCTCGAGCACGGCTTCCGGGTCCGCTACCTGCATTCCGAGGTGGACACCCTCGAGCGAATCCAGATCATCCGCGAGCTGCGTCTCGGCGAGTACGACGCGCTGGTGGGGGTCAACCTGCTGCGCGAGGGGCTCGACCTGCCCGAGGTCTCGCTCGTCGCGATCCTCGACGCCGACAAGGAGGGCTTCCTTCGCGGCGAGACCTCGCTGATCCAGACCATCGGCCGCGCGGCGCGAAATGTCCGCGGCCGCGTGCTGATGTACGCCGACAAGGAGACCGAGGCGATGCGCAAGGCGATCAGCGAGACCGATCGCCGCCGCGCGATCCAGGTCGCCTACAACGAGGAGCACGGGATCACGCCCGAAACGGTCAAGAAGGGCATCTCCGACATGGCCGAGTTCCTGGCGATGGAGTCCCAGGCGCCGGCCCGGCGACGCCGCCGCCGCGCGGAGACCGAGACCAAGACCCCCGAGGAACTGGAGAAGCTCTGCGTGGAGCTGGAGGAGGAGATGCTGGTCGCGGCCGAGGACCTCCGCTTCGAGGAGGCGGCCCGCATCCGCGACGAGCTCAAGGAGCTCCGCGCGGACCTGGACGCTATTCGCGCCTAGCCGAGATCGGTCTGGAGAGATCGGTTTCGCTGATCCGGGTCGGACTAGCGCCCTCCGAAGAACGCACGCGTGCGGGTCAGGTGGGCAGGCGCGCTCTCCACTGGCGGCGCTTTGTCCCGTGGGTGGCGATCGAACCAATCCGCGTAGCGGTTTGCAAGGGGAGCGGCGGTGAGCCCGTGAGCGAAGACCGAGAGCCCCACGGTGAGGTAGATCGCCAACACGATCAGGTTCTCGTGGGGAAGCTGCGACTCCTCGATCACGATCACCGCGAAGACGATCGAGGCCAACCCGCGAGGCCCGAACCAGGCGAGAAACCCCAGCGTTGGCAGCCGCACGCGGGAGCCGAGCAGTGCGATCGCGACAGGCACCATTCGCACGACCGTCAAGCTGAGCACCGCGTAGAGGACGAGGCTCCAGCTCAGCTCCCCGAGCGCGGGTCCGAGCAGGATTGCTCCGAAGATGATGAAAGTGACCCCGTTGAGAGCGCCCCCGACCTCCTCTGTGAGCCGATTCATGTCCTCGGGATCGCGCTTGATGACTCCGCGGAACACGATGCCGGCTACGAAAGCCGCGATGAAGCCCGACCCGCCGAGTGCGCTGGCGGTGCCGTAGGCGAGCGCTGCTCCTGCGGCTGGGATCACCTGGCGCCAGCTGCCCTGGATCAGGTCTCTCCGGCCGGCGTGAATGACCACCGCTCCGATCACGAGCGCAGCGGCAACTCCTGCCAACACGCCGTAGCCGACCTCTTCGAGCAATAGGGTCATCCCGGTTCGACCTTCTGAGATGTGCGACTCGATGTCGGCTGCGGCGACTGCGGCGAACAGGAGTGGCACACAGATCCCGTCGTTGAGCCCACTCTCGACGTTGAGCGCTTGGCGAATCCGACCCGGGACACGTGGCTCGGTGACGACCGCCTGGCCCAGGGCCGCATCGGTCGGCGCCAGGATGACCCCGACGATGACCGCCTCCCAGAAAGTCAGTTCTCCGAAGATCACCGCCGCCGTGAGCGCTCCGAATGCGATCGTCAACGGCAGGCCAATCCCGAGCAGACGCGCAGGCAGCGAAATCTCGCGCCGCAGCGCGATGAGGTCGATGCGCGAGGCGTCCGAGAACAGGACCAGCGCCAGCGTCGCCTCGGCCAGCGCTCGCACCGTCGAGCTGGTGCTTGGGATGTCGACTTCGCTGAGGACCCTGGGGCCGACGAGGAGCCCTATCGAGACGAAGACGATCGCGGGCGTGATCGGCGATCCCGACAGCCGTTTCGAGAACGCAGCAACGGCGATCAACGCCAGGGCCACGATCGCCAGCGACCAGTCCATTCAGACCCTTCTCCTCAGAGAGACAGGAACCGAACCTATGGCATGCACGGATCGGGCCGCCGCGCGATACTTGTGCGAGCACCCCGCGAGCACGAGATCGTCGGCCGATGGCGAGCGACCCCGAGACAGACCTTGCAGCCCGCCGCACGGAGATGGCGAGCGAGCGCACCGCGCTTGCCTGGTGGAGAACCGCGCTGACGGCGCTTGCGGTCGCGATCGCCGTCGGGCGAGTGGTCCCTGAACTCGGTCCGGACCATGACGAGCTGCCCTACGTGGTCGTCGGCGCCGCCTTCGCCGCCTACGCACTGCTTCTCTTCGTCCACGGCTCGCTGCGGGCGCGTGCAGTCAATGCAGCCGTCGACCAGGGACGGTTCGCCTCTACGCCGGGCTGGCTCTCGGTGGTGTTGGCGCTGAGCGGTGTCCTGCTCTGCGTGGCCACCCTCGTGCTCATCATCGGCTTGTAGGTTCGGCCTCGAGCTCCCCCGGCCGGCGAACCGCGCATCGCGGGCGGCTACGACAACCGATCCGGCCTAGGCCTCCAGGAACTTCAGCACCGCCAGCACACGGCGGTGGTCCTCGGGGGTGGCGTCCAGGTCGAGCTTGCTGAAGATGCTGGTCACGTGCTTCTCGACGGCCCGGTCGGTGACGACGAGCTGCTCAGCTATCGCCGAGTTCGATCGGCCCTCGGCCATCAGCCCCAGGACCTCGCGCTCGCGCGGGGTGAGCGCGTCGAGCGGATCGTCCTTGCGGCTGCGGCCGAGCATGCCCGAGACCACCTCGGGATCCAGGGCCGAGCCTCCGGCCGCGACCCTGCGGACGGCGTCCGTGAGGGTGTCGATGTCGGAGACCCGGTCCTTGAGCAGGTAGCCGATGCCCGCGGCGTCGTCGGCGAGCAGCTCGCGGGCGTACGTCTCCTCGACGTACTGGGAGAGGACGAGGACGCCCACCGCCGGGCAGCTCCGCCCTGATCTCCTGGGCGGCGCGGATGCCCTCGTCGGTGTGGGTCGGGGGCATGCGCACGTCGACGATGGCGACGTCGGGCTTGTGCGCCCGCACCTTTCGCAGCAGGTCCTCGGCGTCGCCGGCCTGGCCCACGACCTCGAACCCGGCATCCTCGAGCAGGCGAACCACTCCTTCGCGCAGCAGCACCGAGTCGTCGGCAACGACCAGCCTCATCCGCGTCAACCTAGCCGAGCGGGATGCTGGCACGCACGATCGTGCCGCCGTTCTCGCCGTTGCTCGACGCTGAAGTCGCCGTCCAGCGCGGCCACCCGGTCCGCCAGTCCCCGCAGGCCCGAGCCGTCCGGGTCGGCGCCACCGCGTCCGTCGTCGAGGACCTCGACGGTGAGCAAGCCGTTGCTCTGGGCGACGCTGACGCTGACGCGCTCGGCTTGCGCGTGCTTGGCGACGTTGGCGAGCGCCTCGGAGACGAGGAAGTAGGTGGCGGCCTCGACGCCGGCGCGGGGCGCTGGTCGATCTCCGCCGTCAGCTCGACAGGCACCGGCGCCCTGCGACGCGAGCGCCTCGAGGGCGGGGACGAGCCCGCGGTCAGTCAGCAGGCCGGGGTGAATGCCGCGGGCGAGCTCGCGCAGCTCGGCCGTCGCCTGCTCGAGCTCCGCGGCGGCCTCGTCCAGACAGCTCGCCCGCCTCGGCCGGGTCCTCCTCGACCTTTGAGCGCGCGAGCTTGAGGTTGAGGGTCAGCGCCATCAGCCGCTGCTGCGCCCCGTCGTGGAGGTCTCGCTCGACTCGGCGCCGCTCCCGGTAACCGGCCTCGACGATGCGGGCGCGCGAGGCGCGCAGCTCCTCGAGCCGGGCGCGCAGCTCTGCGTCGAGGCGCTCGTTCTCCATTCGCAGCCCCGCCGCCGAGGCGACAGAGGCGACCAGCTCCTCGGCCTCGTCCAGTCGCCCGTCGTGGACGATCGCGCCGACGCGCTTGCCGTCGTGGGTCACCTCCGCCCAACGCCGGACAGGGTCGGGGCCGGGCAGCCCGACCTGCGCGCCCTCGGCGTTGACGTAGGTGTCGGCCTCCGGGCACCCAGTACGACGAGCTCGACCGAGGGGTCCGACAGGGCGTCGGCCAGCGCGTCACGCAGGTCCGGTCCCTCACCGCTTGCGGCCAGGCCCGCGACTAGGTCGCCCACCGCCTCGGCGCGCGAAATGCGGCTGCGGAGCAGGCCGACAGAAAGGCGAACGGGACGAAGGCGAATGGGATCAGTGAGGCCAGGAACAGCGCCTGCCGCAGCGTCTCCGAGATGCCGAGCACGTCGACGAGCAGCTGCAGCGAGATCAGGGAGAGGCTCGCACCGCCGGCCCAGAGCACCGGCGCGAACTGCTTCCGCCGCTCCGCGGGCCAGTCCCGCCAGCGCCGGCGAGTGCCACGACCAAGCCGACAGGACCGTCATCGCGAACAGCGACTGGACCGCGCCGTAGGCGTCGTAGACACCAGGATCGTCGGTCGATCAGCAGCGGGTTGTCGGGGCACCCCTCGCATCCGTTCAGCGCCGGATCGATCAGGAACGCGGCGATCAGCTGCAGGACGGTCACCGCCAGGTACCCGCCGGCGACCACCGCCCGCTCGAGCCGGGTCTCGAGCTTCCCGTCGGGGAAGACCAGCAGCAGGTGGATCAGGAAGCCGTAGCTGACGTCGGCCAGGACGAAGGCGGCGACGAAGAGCCAGGTGGTGTCGGCCAGCTGGTAGACGTTGAAGAACCAGAAGAAGCCGGTCAGGAACATCAGCGACCCCGACCGGGTTCGCGGGTCGCCGCCACCACGCGAACAGCCCGGTGCCGGCGAACGACCACCCGATCAGCTGCGAGGCCACAAGGTCGACCGCCAGCTCGTGGTCTTGATCGGTGGTGAGCGGTGAGCCAGAGCGCGACCGCGCTGTGCACGAGCGTGAGCGCGGCGAGAGCGATCAGCAAGCGGCGCAGCTCGTCCTGGGGAGAGTCGGCCGAGCCGGGCGCGCAGACCCCTCACCGCAGCAGGGCCTCCAGGGCCGCGGCGGACAGGTCCGCCTTGGAGACGAACCCGCGGGCCCCGCTGGTCGCGACCAGCGAGCCGAAGTCGGCGAGCTCGTGGCTCGAGATCAGGACGATCTCGGGCGCCTCGCCGGACTCCTGGAGCCGCCGGGTGACCTCGAAGCCGTCGAAGTCCGGCAGCTGCACGTCCACCAGGGCGAGGTCGGGACGAGACTCGGCCGCTGCCGTGACGCCCGAGCTGCCGTCGGCGGCCTCGGCGATCACCGAGTAGCCACCGGCCTCGAGCACGCGCCTGGCGCTGGCGCGGAACCCAGCATGGTCGTCGACGATGAGGACGGTGCGCTTCATGGCCTGATTGTCATCGATCGCGGCCGCTTTTCCCATACGGCTAGCCGTACCTCCGGCCGGGAGAACCGCACCCCGAGACGCCTGCCAGCCCCATGGGAACGGGGGCCGCTGCGAGGGGAAGCTGCCCGCATGCAATCCACTCGACTCAACGGAGGAGCTCAAATGCAAGGAACGGACGCACCCACGAATGAACCTCACCGAGCGGATCGCGCGCTGGAGCGCGACCCACCGCAAGCGGGCCATCTGGGGATGGCTCGGCCTCGTCTTCGCCCTGCTCGTCCTGATCATGGGCGCGCAGGTCGTCGAGCAGAAGGACATCTCGACGGTCGACTCGTTCTCGGGCGAGTCCCAGCAGGCCGAGCGCGCCCTCACGGACGCCGGCCTGCGGCCCAACGAGGAGGTCGCGCTGATCCAGAGCAAGGATCGCTGACGGCCGACCGACCCCGAGTTCCAGTCAGCTCGTCGGCCGCACGGCCGCCGAGCTGAAGGCGACGGAGCACGTCGCCAACGTGCGTCGCCCCCTACGATGGCGGCGGCGCGGTCTCGGAGGACGGCCATTCGGTGCTCGTCGACTTCGAGATCACGGGTCCCGACGTCGATGCCGGCGACAACGTGGTCGAGAGCGAGGACACGATCGCGGCGCTCCAGAAGCCGACAACCCGGAGTTCAACGTCGAGCAGTTCGGTTCGGCCTCGGCCGAGAAGAGCCGTCGTCGACGACGTTCAGCGGGATCTGGGCAAGGCGGGCATGCTGTCGCTGCCCCTGACCCTGCTGATCCTGGTGGTCGCGCTCGGCGGCCTGGTCGCGGCGGGCGTGCCGCTGCTGCTGGCGCTGACGGGAGTGCTGGCGACGATGGCGCTGGTCGCCATTCCCGAGCCAGATCTTCCCGCTCGACGGCAACGTCGCGCCGCTGATCCTGCTGATCGGCCTCGCCGTCGGCGTCGACTACTCGCTGTTCTACATGCGCCGCGAGCGCGAGGAACGGGCGAGCGGCAAGAGCCCGCAGGAGTCCCTGCAGGCCGCGGCCGCACCTCCGGCCGCGCGGTCATGATCTCCGGGATCACGGTGATGATCGCCATGTCCGGGATGTTCATCACCGGCGAGGCGACGTTCGAGTCGTTCGCCGTCGCGACGGTCACCGTCGTAGCGGTCGAGATGTTCGTCTCGCTGCTCGTGCTGCCGGCCGTGCTGGCCTGGCTCGGCGATCGCGTCGAGAAGGGCCGGATCCCGTTCACCAGGCGGCTGCGCCGCCCGGCGGGCGAGTCGCGGTTCTGGAGCGGCGTCGTTCAGCCGCGTCATGCGCCGGCCGGTCGCTCTGCGGCCGTCGCTGTCCGCGGGCGTGCTGATCGCCCTCGCGATCCCGGCTCTGGGCATGACCACGACCCAGTCGGGTCCGGACGACCTGCCGCAGGACCTGCCGATCATGAAGACCTACGACAGGTACACGGCCGCGTTCCCCGACAAGGTCAACGTCAACGAGGTCGTCGTCGAGGCCGACGACGTTCGCGGCGGCGAGGTCGCCGGCGCGATCGACAGCTGGTCGACGACGCGGCCGCGTCGGACACGTTCATCGGCCCGGCCGAGATCACCTACAGCGACGACAGCTCGGTCGCCGTGATCGGGCTGCCGAGCCGGGCAACGGCACCGACGACGCATCGGTCACCGCCCTGAACGAGGTCCGCGATGACCTCGTCCCGGCGACGGTCGGCGCGGTCGACGGAGCCGAGCCAACGTCACCGGAGGCGCCGCGAGCACCGAGGACTACAAGCAGGTCCTCAGCGACAGCATGCCGCTGGTGTTCGCGTTCGTGCTCGGCCTGGCGTTCCTGCTGTTCCTGGTCACGTTCCGGTCGCTGGTCATCCCGATCAAGGCGATCGTGCTCAACCTGCTCTCCGTGGGCGCCGCCTACGGCTTGCTGGTGATCGTGTTCCAGAACGGGGCCGGTGAGTCGCTGCTGGACTTCGAGTCCAACGGCGGAATCACCAACTGGCTCCCGGTGTTCCTGTTCGTGATCCTGTTCGGGCTCTCGATGGACTACCACGTGTTCATCCTCACGCGGGTCCGCGAGCTCTACGACCGGGGCATGAGCACCGACGACGCGGTCCGCGAGGGCATCTCGCGCACGGCCGGCACGGTCACCGCCGCAGCAGTCGTCATGGTCGGCGTGTTCAGCGTGTTCGCCACCTCTCCAGTTCCTTGATTTCAAGGAGATGGGGATCGGGCTGGCGGCCGCGATCCTGATCGACGCGACCATCATCCGGGGCGTCCTGCTCCCCGCGACGATGAAGCTGCTCGGCGACTGGAACTGGTACCTGCCGCACTGGCTGGACCGGATCCTGCCGGGCTCAGGCCGCCGCGGCGGCACCGAGCACCACGACCGGCCCGAGGCTCGCCGCGAGGCGCGCTCCGAGCCGGTTCGCGCCTAGCAGCAGCGAAGTCCGGACGACAGCGCGGCGCCCACCCAGGGCGCCGCGCTCGCTCGTCCGCTATAGCCCGTGCTTCGTGCAGCGCTTCTTGATCTTCTTCTGCAGCTTTTTTTTCTTGGCCTTTGTCTTCGCCTTCTTCAGCTTCTTCCGCAGCTTCGCGCACTCTTTCGGGCTCGAGGGCGACTCGACGATGAAGCTGTAGTTGGCGGGCGTCGGGTCCTCGTTGCCGGCCAGGTCGGTGGCCCGGACGAGGAAGCCGTGCTGGCCGACCGCCAGGCCGGCGAGCGACTTGGGCGACGGGCAGGAGCTGAAGCCGGCCCCGTTGAGGCTGCAGCTGAAGGTTGAGGGCTCGTCCGCGATGAAGCTGAACGTCGCGCTGGTGGTCTTCGAGCTCATCGCGGGCCCGCCGACGATCGTGGTCTCGGGCCGGTCGATGTCGGCGCCCTCGGCCCCGGCCAGCGAGCGGCTGACGTTCAGGCGCCCGCCCGAGGCGACCCGGCCCTGGAGCGTGTCCTTCAGATCGACGCCGTCCAGCAGCCACTGGCGCAGGTTGAAGACGCTCGCCGTGGGGTTGTGGGAGAGCATCAGCGCGGCCGCGCCGGCGACCTGAGGGGTGGCCATGGAAGTGCCCTCGAGCTCCCGGTACTCCGAGGCGCTGCACCTGATCTTTGCGTTGTCGATGTGGACCCCGTCGCCTCCGTCGGCGCCGTCGGTGAGGAGCCGGAAACGCAGGTAGGCCGTTCCGGAGCCCGTGGCGGGGCCGAGGTCGGGCGTCAGCAATGCCTCGCCCACCCCCGTCCACTCCTCCAGGGTCGTGTAGCTGACCCCGTCGGGAGAGGACTGCAGCTGCAATCGGTCGTCCGGATCGGGGAGGTCGAGGTCCAGCTCGTAGCGCAGATGGCAGCTGGAGTAGAGGCTCAGGCTCTCGGGTCCGAAGGTGGCGAAGCTGTCCGCGTTGTGAGCGTGATCGGCTCCTGGCGAGTCGGTCAGGGTTCCTCCGCTGAGGCCCGACTGCTCGATCGTCCGCGCCCACGTGTTCGGGGTGCCTCCCATCGTCCACTGCGTGCCCAGGGGGGCCTCGAAAGCCTGGGTGGTGACGTCGTTGAAGGGGAAGGTGCTGAACACCGCGTCGCCGGATCCGCCGCCCCCCGGGGCGGCGATGTCGACGGACTCATCGCCGAAGTTCGAGAAGCCGGCCAGGGTGTCCTGGTCGGTCGTGGCGCCGACGCAAATCAGGTTGGCCGCGTTGTAGTTGCACGGGTAGCGGGGCGAGATGTCGTTGTCGCTTCCCTCGTTGCCGGCGGCGGCCACGAACAGCGTGGTGGGAGCGCCGCCGACGGCGGCGAGCTGCGCCGAGGAGAACCCCGAGCCCGAGATGCTCGCGTTGACCACGCGGGCGCCGTTCGCGCCGGCATAGGTGAAGGCGTCGGTGACATCGGAGTTGAGACAGGCGCCCACCTCGTTGCACGCCCGCAGAGCCATCATCGAGACGTCCCAGTTGACGCCGGTGACGCCGATGGAGTTGTCGCCCTCGGCGCCCAGGATCCCCGCCACGTGGGTCCCGTGGCCCTCGCGGTCGCTTGGGTCGCTGTCGCGCGGGGAGACGAAGTCGTAGCCGTTGACGTCGTCGTTGAGACCGTTGGCGGGGACGTCGTCGTCCACGCCGGGGGTGCCACCGCTCTCCTCGGGGTTGACCCAGATGTTGTCGTCCAGGTCGGCGTGGGTGAGGCCGATGCCGCTGTCCACGACGCCCACCAAGACGCTGCTCGAGCCCCGGGGCGGGTCGTCCCAGGCGTCGGAGGCATCGATGTCCGCGTCCGCCAGCCCCCCGAACTGCCCGGTGTTGCGCAGCCCCCAGAGGTCGTTGAAGAACTGGTCGTTGGGAATCGCGGCCAGGTGATAGACGAAGTCGGGCTCGGCGAAGGCCACCTCGGGCTGGCGGTTCAGCGCCGCGACCGCGGCCCCGACGCCGTCGCCCGGGTCAAGCTCCAGCAGCTCGGTCCGCGGGAGCAGCAGCCGGCGCTCCACGGCGGCGTCCAGCTCGCGGCGCACGCCGGCGCGCTCGGCGGAAGTCGTGCCCGGCTCGTAGCGCACGAGCACCTGGTCGGGCGCGAAGCCCTTGCCGCCGGCGTCCGCGATGTCCCTGGGAGCCGCCACGGCCGCCGCGGGGAGCACGGCGACGAGGGCGACGACAACCACGGCCGCGCAGAGGGCGGCTGTTCCCTCCTTGTGAATCATTCATTTAGGGTAGTCGTCACACATGAAGAACGCCTGAAGGCGGCGGAAGTAGCGCGCCGTCTTGCGTCGAGCGACTAACGTTCCATTCGTGAGCAATGCGGAAAACCTTGCCCAGCAGGCGGGCGACCGGGTCCGCGAGGTGATCGCGGAGGCCGAGCGCCAGGCCGCCGAGATCGTGGAGCGGGCCGAGCAGGAGGCCTCGCGCATCCGCGAGCGCGCCGAGGCGGAGGCCCGCGAGAAGCTGGAGAGGGCGCGCCGCGCCCTCAGCGAGCTGGTGGGGGAGACGCCGGACCCCAGGCCGCCCGAGCCGACGCCCGAGCCGCCGACCCCGCGCCCGGACCCGACGCCGCCCCCGGAGCCGATGCCCGAGCCGCCCACGGCCACCGAGCCCGAGCCCCCCAGCGCCGCCGACGGCGCGGCCGGCATCCCCAGCTCCTCGAACGGCGGGGACGACTCGGCCGCGCGCCTGGTCGCCATGAAGATGGCCCTCGACGGCCGCGAGCGCGAGCAGATCGCCGCCGAGCTGGACTCCAAGTTCGGCGCCTCGAACCGCGCCGCCCTGCTGGACGACGTCCTCGCCCGCGCTGGGCGTTAGCCGAGCCCCGCCGCGACGGGGAACGTCCGTTCGGCTCCTAAAATCGTCTGGATGATGGCTCCGTCCGAGCGGATAGTGATCAGCGGGGCGCGGGAGCACAACCTCAAGGACATCGCCCTCGAGCTTCCGCGCAACGCGCTGATCGTGATGACCGGGCTCTCGGGCTCGGGCAAGTCCAGCCTGGCGTTCGACACGATCTACGCCGAGGGCCAGCGCCGATACGTCGAGTCGCTCTCCTCCTACGCGCGCCAGTTCCTGGGCTTGATGGAGAAGCCCGACGTGGATTCGATCGAGGGGCTGAGCCCGGCGATCTCGATCGACCAGAAGACCACGTCCAGGAACCCCCGCTCCACGGTCGGGACCGTGACCGAGATCTACGACTATCTGCGCCTGCTCTGGGCCCGGATCGGCCACCCGCACTGCCCCGAATGCGGGGACCCGATCGAGGGGCAGTCGGTCGAGCAGATCGCCGACCGGGTGATGACGCTGCCAGAGGGCACCCGCTTCATGGTCACCGCGCCGGTGGTGAGGGGACGAAAGGGCGAGTACGGCAAGCAGCTCGAGCAATACCGCCTGGAGGGATACAGCCGCGTCAGGGTCGACGGCGAGATCCGGCGGCTGGACGAGGGCGAGATCAAGCTCGACAAGAAGTACAAGCACGACATCTCGATCGTCGTCGACCGGCTGGTGATGAAGTCGGATCTGCGCCGCCGCCTCTCGGAGTCGATCGAGGCCGCCGCCGCGCTGGCCGGAGGGGTGGTCGAGGTGGACGTGGTCAAGGAGGGGGCCGCCGCGGCCGGCTCGGGCGAGGTCTCGACCGGCGCCAAGGCCGCCGGCAAGCTGCCCAGCGACGTCGCGGACCGTCTCACCTTCAGCGAGCGCTTCGCCTGCCTCAACTGCGGCACCTCGATCCCGGAGCTTGAACCCCGGATCTTCTCCTTCAACTCCCCACACGGCGCTTGCGAGCGCTGCCACGGGCTGGGCTTCCAGCGCATCGTCGATCCCGAGCTGGTGGTGCCAGACCCGACGCTCTCTCTGTCGGAGGGGGCGCTGCAGCCCTGGCGGCTCGGGCACTCGCGGTACTGGAAGCGCCTGGTCGAATCGGTCGCCGACAGCTACGACGTCGATCCCGACGAGCCGTGGCAGGAGCTGGAGGACTCCGAGCGCGAGATCTTCCTCTACGGCACCGGCTCGGAGCGCCACAAGGTCAGCTACACGAACCGCTTCGGCCGCCGGCGCTCCTACAGCGTCCGCTTCGAGGGAATCGTCAACAACCTCGAGCGCCGCTACGACGAGACCGACTCGGACGCGGTCCGCGAGCGCGTCGAGGGCTACATGGCCGAGC
Organism: uncultured Solirubrobacterales bacterium; assembly: GCA_963813725.1. Classification (GTDB taxonomy): domain Bacteria; phylum Actinomycetota; class Thermoleophilia; order Solirubrobacterales; family 70-9; genus VGBV01. The sequence continues at coordinate 47,861 of CAWFAI010000001.1, read as the reverse complement.
AGCCGTGTCCCGACTGCAAGGGCGCCCGGCTGCGTCCCGAGAGCCTCGCGGTCAAGGTCGGGGGCATCTCGATCAGCGACTACACGGAGCTCTCGGCGCGAGCCGCACTGGCCTGGATCGAGGCGCTGGAGATGACCGAGACCGAGCAGGCGATCGCGCGGCTGCTGGTGCGCGAGATCACGGAGCGCCTCGCCTTCCTCGAGAACGTCGGCGTCGGCTACCTGAACCTCGCGCGCTCGGCGCGCACCCTGTCGGGGGGCGAGGCGCAGCGGATCCGGCTCGCGACGCAGATCGGCTCCAGCCTGGTCGGGGTGCTCTACATCCTCGATGAGCCCTCGATCGGCCTGCACCAGCGCGACAACATGAAGCTGATCCGCACCCTCGAGCGCCTGCGCGACCTGGGCAACACGGTGATCGTCGTCGAGCACGACGAGGGCACCATGCGCTCGGCCGACCACGTTGTGGACCTGGGGCCGGGAGCCGGCGAGCACGGGGGCTTTGTGGTCTCGGAGGGGACGCCCAAGCAGATCGAGGCGGACCCAGCCTCGCTCACCGGCCAGTACCTCGCGGGCCAGCGGACGATTCCGCTGCCCGCGGAGAGGCGGGAGCCGAAGGGCGGGCTGCTGGTGAAGGGCGCCTCGCAGCACAACCTGAGGAAGATCGACGTCGAGGTGCCGCTGGGCGTCTTCTGCTGCGTCACCGGGGTCTCGGGCTCGGGCAAGTCCACGCTCGTCAACGAGACGCTCTACCCGTCGATCGCCAACCGCCTGCACCAGGCGAAGCTGCGGCCGGGCGCGCACGAGCGCATCGAGGGCACCGACCAGGTGGACAAGATCATCAACATCGACCAGTCGCCGATCGGGCGAACGCCGCGATCGAACCCGGCGACCTACACCAACCTCTTCGACCACATCCGCCAGCTCTACTCGCAGACGCGCGAGGCGCGGGCGCGCGGCTACAAGCCGGGCCGCTTCAGTTTCAACGTAAAAGGGGGCCGGTGTGAGGTGTGTCGTGGCGACGGGCAGATCAAGATCGAGATGCACTTCCTGCCCGACGTCTACGTCCCCTGCGAGCAGTGCCACGGCAAGCGCTACAACCGCGAGACGCTCGAGGTCCGCTTCAAGGGCAAGTCGATAGCCGACGTGCTGGAGATGTCCGTCGCCGATGCGGTCGAGTTCTTCGCCGACATCCCCAAGATCGCGCGGCGCCTGCGTACGCTGCACGACGTCGGGCTCGACTACATCCGCCTCGGCCAGCCGGCGACCCAGCTCTCGGGCGGCGAGGCCCAGCGGGTGAAGCTCGCGACCGAGCTGTCAAAGGTCGCCACCGGGGACACCCTCTACATCCTCGACGAGCCGACCACGGGCCTTCACTTCGCCGACGTGCAGAGGCTGCTCGAGGTCCTGGGGCGGCTGGTGGAGGCCGGCAACACGGTCGTCGTGATCGAGCACAACCTCGACGTGATCAAGACCGCCGACCACGTCATCGACCTCGGGCCCGAGGGTGGCGAGGAGGGGGGAGAGGTGATCGCGACCGGCACCCCTGAGCAGGTCGCCGCGGTGCCGGAGTCCTACACCGGCCAGTACCTGGCCGACCTGGTCGAGCCCGAGGTCAAGGTGCGACGGGCGCGCAAGAAGCCCGACCCGGTCGCCGCCTGACCGGACGACCCCCGGAAGCGACCGGCGGCCGCAAGTGATCCGATCGGCTCGATGAACGAGAATCATGCAGGTGATGTGCCGAACCGACCTCGACGTGATCGTCGCCCGCGCCCGCGAGCGCGCGCGGCGGGTGCGGGCCGGACTCTGGGCGGGCGCCCTGAGCGAAACGCCGATGGCCCCGATAGCCTCCGCCGCGTGCCGCTGGCCGAACTATCGATCGAGCTCCAGAACGGCCAGTTCCTGGAGGGAGAGGCCCAGCGCGCAGGCCTGATCCTGCTCTGCGCGATGCTTCTCTCCTTCGGGTTCATTCGCTTCAGCACGCGCATGATCCGCGCCGAGGTCTCGTGGTGGCCCGGCAACGTCACCCCCGGCGGCCTACACATCCACCACCTCGTATTCGGGATCGTGGCGATGATGCTGGCGGGCTTCCTCGGGTTCGCGATCCAGCCCGAGAGCCCATGGCTGGAGATCCTGGCGGCGCTGTTCGGGATCGGCGTCGGCCTGACGCTCGACGAGTTCGCGCTCTGGCTCTACCTCGAGGACGTGTACTGGTCAGATGAGGGGCGCCGCTCGGTCGACGCCGTGATCGTGGCGACGATCATCGGCGGCGCGCTGGTGCTGGGGTTCGTGCCGGTGAGCAGCGAGGACAGCGGCTCGGTGGGGGCGATCCTGGCCTCGATCGCGACGACGCTGGCGATCTGCCTGCTGGTGGCGTTCAAGGGCAAGCTCTGGTCGGCGATGGCAGGCATGTTCCTCGCCCCGATCGGGATCATCGCGGCGATCCGAGTCGCCAGGCCGGGCTCGCCCTGGGCGCGCCGCTTCTACAAGCCGGGCAGCGCCAAGCTCGAGAAATCCGAGCACCGCGAGCAGCGCCACAATCGCCGCCGCCGGCGGATGCAGGACCTGATCGGTGGCGCGCCCTCGCGGCCGAGTCCCCGCGAGGGACGCGGCGAGGGCTGACTGACTCAGCCCGCGAGGTCCGCAGGAGGCGCGCCTTCAGCCGGGTATCGACGTGGTCTCGTTCGGCGCCAGCACCCGCACCTCGACCTCGGGCGCGCGCTCGGAGGCCGCGGCCGCGAACTGCTCCGCCGGCCGGGTGAGCAGCCAGGGCCAGAGGCGCGATGACCCGGGCAGGGACAGGGTGGCGTGATGAATCGGGATCGCGACCCGGGGCTTGATCAGGGCGAGCGCGTCGGCCGCGGTCTCGGGATCCAGATGCCCCGGCCCGAGCTTCGGGCCCCAGCCCCAGATGGGGATCAGCGCCAGGTCGATGTCCGGCCCCAGGTCGCCCATTCCCTCGAACAGGTCGGTGTCGCCCGCGTAGTAGACGCGCGCCCCGGCGGCCTCGATCAGGTAGCCGAGCGCCTCTGCGTCGTCAGAGCCGCGGCCGAAACGGTCGCCCGAGTGTTTCGCCTCCACGGCCCTGACCGACACCTCGCCGACGGCGACCGAGTCGCCGCGCGCGATCCCGGTCACCTCGCTCAGGCCGCGCTGGCGCAGGAAGGCGGCGGCGCCCTCGGGCGCGATCACCGGCCGCCCGAGGCGGCGCAGCGAGCGCAGGTCGAGGTGGTCGTGGTGCATGTGCGAGATCAGCACCGCGTCGACGCCGCTCAGGTGGTCAACGTCGGGGAGCGGCGCGCGGCGCCGGAGCGGTCCCAGCCCGCGGCCGAGCAGCGGGTCGGTCAGCAACCGGGCTCCGCCGAGGTCGAGCTCGACCGTCGCGTGGCCGACGAACGTGACCGCGTTCGAGCCGGCAGGCGGCTCCACGGTCGCGGCCGTCAGTCGCTGCCGGTCTTGCGGCGGCTCAGCAGGGAGCTGCCGCCCCGGCGCCAGCGCTCCTGGGCCTTCTCCCAAGTTTCGTCCGGGAACTCCCGCACCGCCTGGCGGCGCAGGAACTCGAAGCCGACGACGAACAGGGCGATGATCAGCAGCGAGATCGGCAGCCGCTTGAAGCCCTCGGTGGGCGCCCACCAGAACAGGACCAGGAGCAGGACGATAAGCACCGCGTAGCCGATCGCGCGCTGGTGCATCAACGGGGTCAGCGTCCGGCGCGCACTGGTCGCGAGTCCGCCGGGCCCAGCCAGCCAGGCGCCGAGCACGATCACGATTCCGTAGAAGACCATGGCCCCCGCGCCCCCCGAGAGCAGCGAGGTGCTGATGTCCCAGGTGTCTTGGACGGCCGGTTCGACCGCGGCCGTTGACGCCAGGGCATCCACGACATAGTTCCCGGCCAGGCCGCGAACGGCGGCGATCGCGATACCGACGACTATGAAGGCGAAGCCGACCGCGCGCAGCGCCTCGCGGCGCCAGCCGCGGGCGAGGTAGATGGCCACGCCGAACAGGATCAGCGCCAGCAGCGTCAGCCAGACGGCGAGCTTCTCGATCAGGTTGACGATCTGGCGGGCGCCGGAGAGGTCATCGGCCGGAATCACCTCGATCTGGCCCGCGTCCGGGGGCAGCTTGCCCGCGACGTTGAGCCCCGCCTGACTGCCGACCTCCTCGACGATGGTCCCCAGGTCAAGGGTCACCGGCTCGCCGGTGTCGTCTTCCACGACCGTGATCAGTTTCTCGTGAGCGGCCCGGTTGATTGTCTCCCAGGCTTGCTGCACCCGCGGGCGCTGCAGCGCCTCGTTGGCGAGTTGGTCGATCAGCTGGCGGATGGCGCCCGCTGCCGGCGCCGCCAGCGGCTGCAGCCTGGGCGGCAGCGCCTGCTGGAGCTCGCCCTGGATGTCGACGTTGGCGTAGAGCGTGTCGACCATGAAGTTGGAGAGCTGCGTGCGGATCTCCTCGTCCTCGAGCAGCTCGCTGCTGGTCTTGACCCAGTTGTCGGTCTCCAGCAGCTGCCGGTTCGCCCAGATCGAGAACACGGCGAGGAAGGCGACGAGCGCGCCGACGACGATCAGCGCGACGCCCAGCTTGCGGTGCTGGCGGCTGCTGCCCGGATCCACCTGGTCCATTCCGGCCCCTCTCCTTCCCCTAGCTGAGCGTCGGCCGGGGGGACACTACTACTGAGGCAGGCGGCGGCATCACCTGTTGCGGGTGAAAGGCACCCCGATCAATAGGTCTATGCGACGCTTGCCGCGTGAGCCTCGCTGACTGGAGGGCCTGGCGCGTCAAGCGGCGCCGCTACGAGCGCAACCACCGCCCGCGCAACCGCAGGCGGATCGACGGCCACGCGGCGCGCGGCGGGTTCTTCATCCGGCACCCGGTCGAGGGGGAGGTGCTCGAGGCGTTCGACGAGGGCAGGCTCCAGATCGGCCCGGACACGCTGCTGGAGCCCGGCTGCTGGCTGACGCTCGGGCCGGAGGCCCGGATCACGATCGGGCAGGGTTGCTTTCTGAACCGCGAGACGATGCTGGCGGCGGTCGAGCTGATCGAGATCGGCGACCACGTGATGTTCGCCAACCACTGCTTCGTCGGCGACTCCGACCACCGCTACGACGACCCGACCAAGCCGATCACCTGGCAGGGCTTCGAGCCGAAGGGCCCGGTGCGGATCGGCGACAACTGCTGGTTCGGCGTCAACTGCGTCGTCACCGGCGGCGTCAGATCGGCGAGCGCTGCGTGATCGGCTCCAACTCCGTCGTCACCCGCGACCTGCCGCCGGGCGTGATCGCGGCGGGATCCCCGGCCAAGGTGATCCGCGAGATCGAGTTTCGGCAGCGCTAGGAGCGACGGTCAGGCCGGCGCGGGCTCGGCCGTGCCGGGATCAGCCCCGGCCTGGATCTCGGCGAAGCGGCGTGTCGGCAGTCGCCTGCGTCGCCCAGAACGAGGCGAGCACGATCATGGACGCGAACAGGAAGGCCGTCTTCAGCGCCTTCAACTGCGCGTCCTCGTAGTCCGCGACCAGCGCGTCGGCGGTCTCGTCGTCGAGTCCCTCCTCGGCCGCGCTGGCCGCGACCTGATCCGAGGAGACGAAGCTGCCGCCGGCGCTCAGCTTCACCTCGACCTGCTCCTGCACGTCGTCCGAGATCTGGGGGTTGTCGGCCAGGTTCGCGGTGAAGGCCATGAGCAGGCCCGTGATCACGACCGCGCCGAGGAAGGCCGTGCCCATCGAAGAGCCGAGCTGCTGAGCGGTGTTCTGTAGGCCGCCGGCCTCGCTGCGGTCGGCGTCCCCGACGGAGGACTGGGCGACGTTCGCGAGCTGGGAGATGACGAGTCCCATCCCGATCCCGAGCACCCCCATCGCGGTGAGGAAGGCGCCGTCGTCGAGCTCGGTGTCGATCGTTCCCAACAGCATCAGCGTCGAGACGAACACGATCGCCAGCCCGACGCGCACCAGGGGCCGCGGCGGGAAGCGCGAGGCCAGCGCCGAGCCGCCCAGTGCCGCGACGAAAAGGCCGATCGACGCCGGCAGCATGCGCACCCCGGTCTCCAGGGCGTCGAGGCCCTGAACCACCTGCAGGAAGAGGGGGACGGTGAAGAAGATCCCCATCAGGATCAGGTTCTGGGCCAGCAGCATCACCAGCCCGCCGCGGAGCGTGGGGATCCCGAGCAGGCTGAAGTGGACCAGCGGGTCCGCGCCCGCGGCCTCGCGCCGGCGTTCCCACGCGCGAAAGCCGCCGAGGACCACCGCGCCGGCCGCGATCACGAACGGAGTCAGCGAGAAGCCGAAGGGCTCGACCGGCGAGTTGAGCGGCCTCAGCCAGCCCCAGTTGCTGGCCTGCAGCACTCCGATGACGATCAGCGCGAGGCCCATCGCCGAGAGCACGCTGCCCACCCAGTCCAGCCTCGGCTTGGCGCCCTCACGGTCCGGCTCCGACAGCAGCCGCGAGCCCAGCAGGATCGCGATTGCGACGAGTACCTCGCCGACGAATACCACCCGCCAGCTCAGCTCGGTGGTGGCCCAGCCGCCGAGGATGGGGCCGACCGCGATCCCGGCGCCGGCGATGCCGCCCAGCACGCCGTAGGCGATCGCCCGGTCGGCGCCCTTGTAGTTGCTGGCGACGAGCGCAACGAGCGCCGGCAGCACGAGCGCCGCGCCGATCCCCTCCAGGACCGACCAGCCCAGCATCAGGGTGGGGACGCTCCACGAGGCGGCGGTCAGGCCGGAGCCGGTCGCGTAGATGCACATCCCGATCACGAACGCGCGCCGCCGGCCGAGGATGTCTCCGAGCTTGCCGCCGGTCAGCATCAGCGCGGCCATCGTCAGCGCGTAGAACGCGATCACCGCCTGGATCGTGGTGACGGTCGTGTCGAAGTCCTCGACCAGCTGGGAGATGGCCACGTTCATCACCGCCTGATCCAGGACCATGAGGAACTGCGCGGCGCCCAGCACCGCCAAGACACCCCACTTACCCATGCGGCGATCCTAGTAGGAGAACCCCGTTCAGGGGTCGCGCTTGGGCCTCTCCTGCGAGCGCCCGATCGCCGTCTCGAGGCGCTCGAGCCTGTCCACGATCTGGTCGAGCTTCCGGGTCAGCTCCTCGTGGTCGGGGTGCTCGCCGAGCCGCCGCCTCGCGGTCTCCACGAAGCTCGCGGCGATCGAGGCCGTGACCACGGCGAGGAACCCGACCCCCACGACCATGACCACGGAGCCGATCAGGCGGCCCTCGGTGTTGGTGGGCACGAAGTCCCCGTATCCGACGGTGGTCACGGTCTGCAGCGCCCACCAGACCGAGATCCCGTAGTTCGGGAAGTCCTCGCGGTCGAGCAGGAAAGCGAGCAGGGCGGCGATCAGCGTGACCGCCACGGTGAAGGCCCCGATGATCAAAGCCGCTCGCCGGGCGGTGAGCCTGTCGGACAACAGGCGGGTAGCCAGCCGGGTGCGCTCTGGGCGGTCTGCCACCGGCACCTCGCCTAGGCCTTCGCGCGCTTAGCCAGCAGCGCCGCGCCGATCGCGCCGCCCAGGTCGCCGAGCGAGGCCAGCAGCATGGGCGGCGGGTTCTCGGAGTCGAACAGGTAGGGCTCCATCGACTTCTTGATGTGGGGCATGTACTGCTCGCCGAAGCGGGTTCCCATGCCGCCGCCGATGATCACGGCCTCGGGATCGAGCAGGTTGATCGCGGACGAGAGTCCTTCGCCGAGCGCCTTCGTGGCGCGCTTGATCAGGTGCTCCGCCACCGGGTCCCCGTGCTTCAGGGCGCGTTCCCAGACGCCGCTCGTGAGCCGGTCGCGGCCGCGCTCCTCCATGATCTTGAACAGCTTCGTCTTCTCGCCCTTCTTCTCGAGTCGCCTGGCCTCGGCCTCCATCGAGGCCCTGCCCGCGTAGGCCTCCATGCACCCCGGGTGGCCGGCGCTGCACTTGGGCCCGCCGCGGCGGATCACCACGTGGCCGATCTCGCCCGCGGCGCCGCGGCCCAGCCACGGCTTGCCGCTGAGGATCAGCCCGCCGCCGACGCCGGTGCCCCAGAACGCGCCGAGGACGGTCTTGTAGGGCTTGCCGGCGCCCAGCTGGAACTCGCCGTCGACGGCGACCTGGACGTCGTTGCCGATCTTGACCGGCGTGCCGAGGTCCGCCGAGAGCTTCTCGGCCAGAGGGAACGACCCCTTCCAGCCGGGCAGGTTGCGGGCGTTCGAGACCACGCCGGTCCCCTCGTCTGCGTCCCCGGGCGAGCCGACGCCGACGCCGACCAGCGACTTCGTCTCGACCCCGGCCTGCTCGGCGGCGTCCCGCAGGGCGCCGGCCATCGCCGCGGCCACGTCCTTCGGGCCGCCCTTGGTCGGGGTCGGGACGCGCGCCTCGCCGAGGACCTTGTTGCGGGCGCTGACGACGACCGTCTGGATCTTGGTGCCGCCGAGGTCGATGCCGCCCCTGGCCGAGGCCGGTTTCGCAGGGCTCACGGGCGAGACCATATCCCTCGCGCCAGCGCCATCCAAGGTGGGGCCGGGCGTGGAGCTACGGGGTGACCCTGAACACGGCCCCGTCGGCCGGAGATGCGACCCAGACGGCTCCCTCCCCGACCGCGATCGACTGCGCCTCCTTGCCGGCCTCCAGCGGCGCGCCGGCCTCGGTACCGGTCTTGGGATCGATGCGCAGCACGGTGCCGTTGGCGCTCGCGACCCAGACGTAGCCCAGCCCGGCCGCCACGTCGAGCGGCTGGCCGGTCGGGACCGGGTCGCCGGCGGCCTCGCCGGTCCCGGGGTCGATCCGGGTCAGGTTGCCGTCGGTGCCGAGGGCCCAGGCGGCCGACTCCCCGACGGTGACGCTGAATGCCCCCGGCACGGCGGCCACTCCGTCGGCGAGCTCGCCGTCATCCGGGCTGATGCGGACCACCTCGCGGTTGCGGCGCACGACCCAGACCCAGCCCTCGCCGGCGGCGATTGCGGCGCCGCTTCCCTCGAGCGAGGTCGGGGAGCCATCGGCCTCGCCGCTCGAGGGATCGATTCGCTCCACCGCCTTCTGCGACATCGCCCAGACGCCGCCCTCGCCGGCCGCGATCTGGAAGGGGAAGCCGCGCACCTTCGCGGGCTCGCCGGGGCCCGCCATCGTCACCCGCTGCACGGCGCCGCGGTCGGGCAGCGCCAGCCAGGCGCCTCCCTCGCCGGCGCTGACGTCGGTGGGAAAGCCCGCGGCCTCTACCGGGGTGGGGCGGTCGCTGCGCGGGTTGATCCGCTTCAGCGAGCCCGCCAGCGAGTCGGCGACCCAGACGAAGCCGGCGCCGGCGGCGATCGTGTCCGGCCTGCCGCCGACCTCGATGCGTTTCACCGACGGCTGCTGGGGCGCGCTCGGCTCGGGCACGTTGACCGCAGCCCCGAAGTCGTCCGCCACGGGCTCCGAATCGCCTGCGTCGAACACCCCGGCGATCGCCAGGACCGCCACCACCACGAGCGCTGCGCCCAGCGCGGCGGCGATGACCCAGCCGCGCTCGGCCCGCTCGCTCACGAGCTGACCTGGACGATCACGGTGCGCTCGCGGGGCCGGTCGTCGAAGTCGATCAGCACCAGCTGCTGCCAGGTGCCGAGCGCCAGCCGGCCGTCCATCACCGGCACCTGCTCGGAGGGCCCGACCAGGGTCGCGCGCTGGTGGGCGTGGGAGTTCGTGTCGTGGTTCAGCCTGTTGTGCTCGTAGTCGCCCTCGGGCGGGAATCAGGCGGTCGAGCAGCGCCGCGCAGGTCGGCGACGCCGCCGGGCTCGAACTCCATCGTCGAGATCGCGGCGGTCGAGCCGCGCACGAACGCCGTCGCGACCCCCTCGCTGGAGGGAGCCGCGTCGACGACGCTCTGGACCTGCGGCGGTGATGTCGATCACATCGGCATCGCCGCGGGTCGAAACGGACAGCTCCTCGGTGTGGCTCGCCACCGCCGGGAAGCTAGCGAAGCTCCTCTCGATCCATTCCGGGCAGTCCGGCCCGGCCAGCTAGCCCGCGGCCGCTATCTGATCGCAGGCCGCCAGGATCGTCGGCTGCACTGCCTGAGGGAAGTCGGCTGCCCGGGTGCGGCACTTGGCGCTCAACTCCTTCAGCGCTGTGTCCGCGTTCTGGCGGGCCGACTCGGACAGGCTCGCGACCTCCTGATCCAGCTGCTGCCCGACCTGCTTGCACGCGGTCTCGGCCGTGGTCCTCGCCGCCTCGCCTTCGATTTCAGCGGCCGAGTCGCTACACGAGCTCACCGCACCATCAACAGCCTGTTGGACCGAATCCTCGGCGGGCGTCGACGTCGTTGCCTCGGTGGTCGTTGTCGCCTCGGTCGTTGTCTCATCGTCGTCGTCCCCGCATCCCGTGAGAGCCCCGAGGGCGGCGGCGGAGATCATGGCGACCAGCATCATTCGGATGGCTCGGCTCTTCATCTGGAATCAGCTCCTAGCTCGCGTCTTCTTTGGCCGCCGCGTCGAGCTCGCGCCTGAGCTCGTCGGCGTCGGCGTCCAGCTGCTTCTCGATCAGCTTGTTGGCGCGCGTGATCGCCTTCTCGAGCTGCTCCTCGATCTTCGACTCCCCGATCACGATAACCGCGGCGCTTCCGGCTTCGAGCTCCTCGCCGAGCTCCTTGAGGTCGCCGCGCGAGATGCCGCCTCGCAGGTGCCCGACCAGTCCGCCGGCGGTGGCGCCGACGACGGCGCTGCCGATCAGCGCGGGCGGGAAAAGGAGCCCGACCAAGGCCCCGACGCCCGCGCCCGTCCAGGCGCCGTGCTGGGTCGGCTTCTCGGTCTTGTGGACGTGGACCTTGCCGTCCGCATCCTTCTCGATCACCGCCGAGTCGAAGGTGCCGATCGCCCCCGCGGCGTGGAGGTCGAACACGGCCTCGTAGTCGGCCTCCGCCTCGGCGATGTCGTCGTAGATGGCCGCATAGAGGAAGACTGGTCTGTCGGACATTCGGATTCCTTTCGGATCGGGAACAGTCGGCTCACACCTGCGAGATCGGCCTCACGAGGGCCTCGCCCGCCCCTATCTCCCGGATCGTGTGATTCCGCGCGCCGACGGGCGTTCACCCTAAAGCAGCAACCGTGGGAGGTGCGGGTCGAGCTCCACGAACCCGAGCTCAAGCTTTCGGCGCCGTCGCCCGTCACAGCGGGCAGCGTCGGCTCTAAGCGGGTCCGTCTCCCTCAGCGGGCCGCTTGCGCGCTCGACGGGCGGCGAGGCGCGCTCGCGCACCGCCGCCCTCGGCTTCTGCTCGATGTACTTCTCCGCCACCGAGGTCAGCAGGGCGACGAGCACGCCGAACCCGGTGAGGATGTAGACGATCGTGAAGATCTGCGTCTCTGGGCTCGTCGGGGTGAAGTCCCCGTAGCCGACGGTCGTCAGCGTCACGATGCAGAAGTAGAGGGACTCGATGATCGTCCAGTCCTCGAAGCGCCAGTAGAAGATCGTCCCCGTAAGGACCAGTGCGCCCGCGACGATGGGCAGCGCCTTGGTCTCGGGGTCGCGCCAGACGGAGCGGAGCGCCCGGGAAAGCTCCCGGGCAGCCAGCAGGAGTGGAATCACAGGCGGGGCTTCGCCGCACCCGCGAAATCTCCTCCGTGTCTCAGCTACCCAGTGGCGGCGACCGCGAGCTCTCGGCGCTAGCCGAGGAGGTCGTAGATGAAGTAGATGATCACGACCAGGTTGATCACCCACGAGTGGGTGGTCAGCCACTCCTTGATGCCGGGCATCGCGTCGCGGGCGCGGTGCCCGAGCGCCGTGTAGGCGAGGAACGGCAGCGACATCAGCAGCACGGTCCCCGCCACCAGCGGCCAGGCGTCGATCGCGTCCAGTTGGGCCTCGTTCATCAGGTGCGCCGCCGAGATCGTGGCCGCGATGTCGGTCGGCATCAGCAGGATCAGCAGAAAGCCGAGGCTGAACGCGCGTTTCGGCTCGGCCTCCTGCAATGCGCTCATCCACTTCGGCAGGTCCGCCTTACCCCGCGTCATCCAGACGCGGATCGCGAGCACCGCCAGCAGACCCGAGACGATGTAGTCGGCCGTGCTTGGGCTGTCGCTGCCGGGGGCGTCGAGTCCGGCGGCGCGGACTACGACGCTCCAGATCACGAGCCCCAGGCTCGCCGCCAGCACGACCCCGGCGATCATCGCCAGCGAGTTCTTCACCACCTCCCTGCTGGTGACGAGGAAGATCGCGGTCAGGATCTGCGGCCCCATCACCATGATCAGGCAGAGGGGCAGGATCTGAAGCTGCTCGGAGCTCAATGCGCCGTCAGCCTATGGGAATAGGCTGCCCCCATGAGCCCGCGGATGATCCGGGCGCGGCTGCGAGGCCTAGGCCGCGACAAGGATGTCGACGCCGTGCCGAAGGCCGGATCCGAGTCGGATCCGATGATGGAGATCGACCCCAGTGAGCTCAGGGGACTGTTCCGCGCCCCGGACTGGCTCCGTGACCTCGGGATCGCCTCCTGGCTGCTGATCGGGTTCCTGCTCTTCCTGGCGGGGCTCGTCTGGCTCCTGGCGCTGACCAGCACGATCGTGCTGCCGGTGCTGACCGCTTCGATCATCGCCGCGGTCGCCTCGCCGCTTGTCGCCTGGCTGGCACGGCATCACGTTCCGCGCGGCATCGGCGCGGCGATCGTGCTGCTCGCGATCGTGGCAGCGGGTGCGGCGATGCTGATGCTGATCGTCGGTGGGCTCGCCGGCCAGGAGGATGAGCTGAGCTCGGAGCTCACCGCGGGCGCCAGCGAGATCCAGTCGTGGGCCGAGGACGCCGGCATCGACAAGGACAGCGCCGAGTCAGCAAACAAGGACGCCAGCAAGTCGCTCAGCGGCGGAGTCAGCGCGCTGCTGAAAGGAGTCGAGACCGGTCTCGACGTCCTGGCGGGGATAGGGATCTTCCTCGCGTTCACGGTGCTCAGCCTCTTCTTCATGCTCAAGGACGGTCCCAAGATCCGCGCCTGGGGCGAACGCCACATGGGCGTCCCGCAGGACGTCGCCCGCATCGTGACTGGGCGCACGATCGGTTCCCTCCGCGACTACTTCGAGGGCGTGACGATCGTGGCCGCCTTCAATGGCATCGTCATCGGGATCGGCGCTCTGATCCTCGGCGTGCCGCTGGCCGGCTCGATCGCGGTCGTCAACTTCGCCGCGGCCTACATCCCGTACCTCGGGGCCTGGAGTGCCGGCATCTTCACCGTCCTGCTCGCCTTGGGCAGCGGCGGCCCCGACACCGCAGCCGAGATGGCCATCGTCGTTTTCCTGGCCAACAGCCTGCTGCAGCAGATGATCCAGCCGATCGCGTACGGAGCCGCACTCGGCATCCACCCCCTCGCCGTCCTCATCGTCACCATCGCCGGCGGCGCCCTGTTCGGCGCCATCGGCCTGATACTCGCGGCGCCGCTGACCGCGGCGGCGGTGAAGATCTCCGCCGACCTGGCTCGCGCCCGCGCCGAGGCGGAGGAGGAGGAGGAGGAGCGCGTCGGCGGGGGCTCCCCGACCCCGGCCCCGGGCGGCGCCTAGCGCCTACCAGTCCCAGGGCGTGTTGGTGCCCGCCAGGCTCTCGTCGGAGAGGTAGCGCTTGAACTCCTCCAGCTCCTCGGGGGAGATCGAGTAGGTGTGCTCCTCGGCGGGGAAGCGCCCGGAGCGCACGTCGGCCGTGTACTCGCTGACGCCGCGCACCATCTCCTCGCGGACCTCCGCGTAGCGGCGGACGAAGCGCGGGGTGTGGCCGGCGTAGATGCCGAGCAGGTCGTGGAAGACCAGCACCTGCCCGTCCGTGGCGGGCCCCGCGCCGATGCCGATCACCGGCACCTCCAGGCGGGACATCAGGGCCTCGGTGACCGCGGCGGGGATCGCCTCGAAGACGACCGCGAAGCAGCCGATCGACTGCAGCGCCAGGGTCTCCTCGGCGAGCTTGGCCGCGGCCTCGGCCGTGCGGCCCTGGGCCTTGAACCCGCCCAGCGCCGAGGCGGTCTGCGGGGTGAGGCCGACGTGGCCCATCACCGGGATGCCGGAGTTGATGATCGCGCGGGCGCGCTCGACCGAGACCCCTCCGCGCTCGAGCTTGACCGCGTCGCAGCCCGCCTCCTTGACGAAGCGCTGGGCGCTCTCGATCGCCTGCTCGTTCGAGCGCTCATAGGAGCCGAAGGGGAGGTCGCCCACCAGCAGCGGCGTCTTCAGGCCGCGCCGGACGGCTGCGGCGAGCATCACCATCTCGTCGATGCCGACCGGCGGGGTCGAGTCGTAGCCCAGGACCACCATCGCCGCGGTGTCGCCGACGAGGACGATGTCCACGCCCGCCTCCTCGGCCACCTGCGCCGAGGGAAAGTCGTAGGCGGTGAGCATCACGATCGGCTCGCCGCTCCGCTTCATCTCGGCGACGCGGGGAACCGTCATCGGGGAGCGCTCGGCGGGTCCCTCGCCCGCGGGCTCGCGCTGCTCGATGTCCTTGGGCGGTCGGGTCACGGGTCACGCCTCCTTCGTCGGTTGGGTGAGGACGACGTTGTCGATCAAGCGGGCCTTGCCTACCCGGGCGGCGACGGCCATAAGCACGGGCCGGCCGTTCAGCTCCGTAACGGGAGCCAGATCCTCCGCGTCGCGCGCCTCAACGTACTCGGGCTCGATGCCGGCCTCACGAAGCTCGCCGGTCACCGCCGCCACCAGCGCCTCGGTGGAGCGCTCGCCCGCGGCGGCCGCCCGCTCGGCCGTGCCCAATGCGCGCGAGAGCGCGGCGGCGCGCTGGCGCTCGTCAGGGTCCAGGTAGGCGTTGCGCGAGCTCATCGCCAGGCCGTCGTCCTCCCGGACGATCGGCAGCACCTCGATCTCGACCGGGAAGTCGAGGTCGCGGGCCATGCGCTCGATCACGACCGCCTGCTGGGCGTCCTTGCGGCCAAAGTAGGCGACGTCCGGCTGCGCGCAATTGAAGAGCTTGGCGACAACCGTGGTGACGCCGCGGAAGTGGGAGGGGCCTCGTCGGGAAGGCTCCCCATCGAGGACGCGCGTCAGCGCCGCGTCCACCTCGACGGTGGTGCCGAAGCCCGCGGGATACATCTCCTCGGTGCCCGGGGTCCAGAGCAGGTCCACCCCCTCGAGCGCGGCCAGCTCGGCGTCGCGGTCCTCGTCGCGGGGGTAGGCGTCCAGGTCCTCGGTCGGCCCGAACTGGGTCGGGTTGATGAAGAGGCTGACGACGACGTAGTCGCAGTCGTGTCGAGCTGCGCGCATCAGCGACAGATGGCCGTCGTGGAAGGAGCCCATCGTCGGGACCAGGCCTATCCGCTTGCCCTCCCTCCGCGGCGCGGCGAGCGCCTCGCGCAGATCGGCCTTGGTCCGCACGGTGATCACGCCGGCACCTCCTTCGAGCTCGAGCTGATCGCCTCGGTGTGGGCGGCGAGCGCGTCGTAGGCGTCCAGCAGCTCCGGCGAGTGTTCGGCCAGGGCGGCTCGGTGGCGCTCGACGGTCTCGCGGTCGCCGCGGGCGATCGGGCCGGTGAGCGCGTCGGGTCCGTGCTCGGCCCAGTTGGCAGCGGTGCGCAGCACCAGCGGCGCGAGCAGCTCGCGAGCCTCCTGCACGTCCAGCCCGCCCCCGCCGGCCCGCGAGAGGAGCACGGACGAGGCCTCCTGGAGCGCGACCAGGAAGTTCGACGCCATGCATGCGGCGGCGTGGTAGGCGGCGCGCTGCTCCTCCGGCACGTCGAACGGGCGCATCCCGAGTCGCTCGCCCAGCGCCCGGGCGAAGGCGGCCGCGCCGTCGTCGGAGCCGGCAACCGCGGCCGGAGTGCCCTCGACCGCGGTGCCGCCGTCGGGAAAGGTCTGCAGCGGGTGCAGCGAGAAGGTCGCGGCGCCCGCGGCGAAGGCGGGCTCCAGCGCAGCCAGCGTGCCGGCGCCGCTGACGTGGCCGACAAGCGGGGGGAGGGGTTCGGACGCAGCGACCGCCTCGCAGGCGGCCTCGATCCGCCCGTCCGGGACGCAGAGCAGGACGGCGGTGGCCCCGGCGGCGGTCTGGGTCGCGTCGGCGGTGGCCGCGAGGCGCGCGGGGATGCCCGCCGACTCGGCCGCGGCGGCGAGGCTGCGCCCCACGCGGCCGCGCCCGATCATCACGATCGGCGCCTCGGGGGTGGGCTGTGGGGTCAGGTCCCGTTCCAGTTCCCGCATCGGAGATACCAGACGGCTCTTGCTGTGGACGGTGCGTCGTTGCTGGGTGATGCTGGTGATGAAAGCCAAGCGATTGCCGGAAACTCCGGCCGGTCCGCGCCCTGAATCGGGTCGCGGCCACGCCTGATTATAGATTGACCATCGTGCCGATCTTCGGGTTCCACTGTCGCAAGTGCGATGCTCGATTCGAGGAGCTTGTCGGCTCGCACGTTGGCAAGGGGGAGGGGGACGTGCGCTGTCCCGAATGTGGGGGCGCTGATCTGGAGCGGCAGCCGGCGGCGGGCTTCGCCTCGCTTCACCGGCAGCTGACGCCCAAGCAGAAGCGCCGCCTGGAGGCCAAGCGCGGCACCGACCGCGGCGGCGCCAAGCAGCGCTTCAAGGCCCAGCGCGCGGCCGAACGCCGTCACCACCAACGGGGCCGCGGTGGCTGAGGCCGCCACGGAGCGGGTCGGCCAGGCGCTCCCCGGCGTCGAGGTGGGGCCGAGCGCCGAGGAGCGCCGCGAGTCCCTGGTCGAGGTCTATAAGCAGGCCTCGGTCTGCGTCAAGTGCCCGCTCTCGGAGAGCCGGAACCAGGTGGTGTTCGGGTCGGGGAACTCCGACGCCGACCTGATGTTCGTCGGCGAGGCCCCAGGCGCCGAGGAGGACCGCCAGGGCCTGCCGTTCGTGGGCCGCGCCGGCAACTTCCTCACCGAGCTGCTGGAGGGGATCGGGATGAGGCGTGAGGACGTCTGGATCTGCAACGTCCTCAAATGCCGGCCCCCGGGCAACCGCGACCCCCAGCCGGAGGAAATCGACAGCTGCCGGCCCTGGCTCGAGGAGCAGGTCCGCCTGATCGAGCCCCGCGTCATCGGAACGCTGGGCAACTTCGCCACGAAGCTCCTGACCGGCAGCCCGACCGGCATCACCAAGGTCCGCGGCACGGCCCAGCACCACACGCTCGGCGGCAGGCCGGTGCTGCTGCTGCCGCTGTTCCACCCCGCCGCCGGGCTGCGCACCAAGAGCGTCGCCGAGCAGCTGCGAGAGGACTTCAAGCTGATCCCGGGCCTGCTCGCCGAGCCGCTCCTGGACCTGGAGCCCGATCCGGAGCCGGCCTTCGCGCGCGCGGGCGACGAGCCCGAGGAGCCGGGCCCGGTCGAGGTGGGCCCGGACCAGATGGACCTGTTCGGCTGAGCCGCGCGAGGAGCGGGCGTAGGATCGACGCGTGCCGCACCCGCTTCGCCACCTCGGTGAGATCGCGCGCTCGGCCGCGACCAGGGGACGCCAGCAGCGCGACGACGCGTCGGCGCTGCGGGACCTGGAGGCCGGCGACCTGGACATCCCCTCCGGCCTCGAGATCGAGTGGCTGGGAGTCTCCGGCTACCGGCTCTCATTCGAGGGCAGGGACCTCTACATAGACCCCTACGTCTCGCGGGTGCCGCTCAGCAGCCTGCTGCTGCGCCGGCAGGCCGTGCCGGATCCTGCGGCGCTCGATCGCTTCCTGCCGGCGAAGGGCGACGCGGTCGGGGTGCTGGTCGGGCACACGCACTTCGACCACGCGGTGGACGCGCCGGCGGTGACCCGGCGTTTCGGCTGCAAGGCCTACGGGTCCGGCTCGCTGGTGCGCCTGATGGCGCTGCACGGGCTGGAGGGCCAGGCGGTCGAGGTCGAGCCGTACCGGACCTACGAGCTCGGGCCGTTCGAGGCCGAGTTCGTGCCCAGCGCCCATTCCAAGCTGCTGCTCGGGATGGCGGTGCCGTACTCCGGGGAGCTGACCTGCGAGCACCTCGACGGGCTCTCGCCGAACGCATACAAGTGCGGGCAGGTCTGGGGCATCCACATCGAGGTCGCGGGGATCAGCCTCTACCACCAGGGCAGCGCCGACCTGGTCGACGATGCGGTGAGGCACAAGGGCGTGGACGTGTTCCTGGCCGGGGTCGCCGGGCGCAACTTCACCGAGCGCTACTGGGAGCGGATCCTGCCGCGCCTGGATCCCCGGGTGGTGGTGCCGACCCACTACGACAACTTCTTCCGGCCGCTGGATCAGGGGATGGAGACGATCGGCAACGCGCGCGTGGGGGAGCTGCCCGCCGAGATCGCGGCCGTCAGCCGCGACGCGACGCTGGCCACGCTGCCGCGCCTGGGCGAACCGCCTCGTCCGGCCGACGTCGCCCACGGCCGGGTCGGCTGAGATGGCCGAGCGGACGGCCTCGGCGGCCGAGACGGAGGCCGTCGGCGAGAGGCTGGCCACGGGCCTCGCTCCCGGCGACGTGATCCTGGTCAGCGGCGAGCTGGGCGCCGGCAAGACGACGCTGATCCGCGGGGCCTGCCGCGCGCTGGGGGTCGGCGAGCCCGTCACCTCGCCGACCTTCACGATCGGCCACCGCTACGAGGGCCGGGTCCCGGTCGCGCACCTTGACCTCTACCGCCTGGAAGGCGACCTGGACGCCGAGGACCCCGCGCTGCTCGAGGACTACATGGACACCGACACGATCACCCTGATCGAGTGGCCGCAGGCCGCGGCGCCCGGGCTGGAGCGGGTCGCCGCGCGCGTCGAGATCCGCCACGCGGGCGGCGACGATCGCGAGGTCGAGATCAGCTCGGGCCGACGCGCGGGCGGCTAGTTGCCGCCGCCGGTGGCGTCCTCGATCTCCTTCTGGGCCTCCTCGGCCTGTTCCTGAAGCGCCTCGGTGTCGACCTCGTCCACGGCGGACTCGATCTGCTCCTGGGCCTCTTCGGCCTCCTGCTGCAGCTCCTCGGTGTCGACCTCGTCCAGGGCGGACTCCATGTTCTCCTGGGCCTCGTCCACGGCCTGGTTGGCCTCGTCCTGCTCGTCGTCGCCGCAGGCGGCGAAGCCCGCGCTGAGGCCGGCGATCGCGAGGCCGACCGCGATCGTGCGCGCGCGCCGGGCGATAGGGGCGAACCTGTTGGACTTGTCTCCCATGTCTTTCTCTCTCCTCGAGTTGGGCGGTGCAGCCTCGGCATCGGCGCGCGAGGCGCGTGACTGAAATCTATGGCAACGCTCGGATTCGACACCGCGACCGAGGTACTGACCGTCGCCGTGGTCGAGGACGGCGAGCCGGTCGCCGAGGGAGAGCACGGGCCGGGCCAGGACGGGCGCCCGCGCCACTCGGCGCTCCTGCTGAGCGAGATCGAGCGCTGCGTGGCCGAGGGCGGGGGCTGGAAGGGGATCGGGCGCATAGCCGTCGGTCTGGGGCCGGGCTCCTACACCGGCCTGCGGATCGGGATTGCGACCGCCCGCGCCCTGGCGCAGGCGAGGGGGATCGAGGTGCGCGGCGTGTCAAGCACCTCGGCGCTGGCTCGGGGGATCGGCGAGCTGCCGGAGGCCGCCGGCCGTCCCCGCTTGGCGGTGCTCGACGCGCGCCGGGGCCAGGCCTTCGCCGAGCTTCATCCGGCGGGCGACGAGCCCCCGGAGGGCCCCCTGGTCCTCTGGCCGGAAGAGCTGTGCGAGCTCGCGCGCGGGCGCGAGCCAGGCGCGTTGGCGGCCGGGGACGGGGCGCTACGATTTCGAGCGGAGCTCGAGGCCGTCGGCGTCACGGTCGCCCCTCCGGGGGACGCGGCCCACAGGGTCGCGGCGCGGCACATCTGCGCGCTCTCCCAGGCGGTGGGCGCCGAGGGCGCGAAGCGGATCGAGCCCATCTATCTGAGAGAGCCCGATGCAAAGAGATGGCGCAAGCGAGACGGAGCTGATGGAAGCTGAGCAGGGCGGTCTGCGGATCCGCCGGCTCACCTACGGCGACCTGCCGTCGGTGATCTCCATCGAGCGCCGTTCGTTTCCTACCCCGTGGTCGCTGGCGATGTTCGTGCTGGAGCTGTCGAAGCCCTCGGGCATCTGCCTGGCGGCCGAGGACGAGACCGGCCTGATCGGCTACCTGGTCTGCGCCCGCTACGACGAGGTCTGGCACCTGATGAACGTCGCCGTCAGCACCGAGAACCGCCGCCGCGGGATCGCATCGGAGCTGATCGACCGGCTCTTCGAGGAGGCGGGGGCGGAGGCGCGCTTCACGCTCGAGGTCCGGGTCTCGAACCTGCCGGCGATCGCCATGTACGAGGGCATCGGCTTCCGCTCGGCCGGCCGCCGCCGCAGCTACTACCACGACAACGGCGAGGACGCCCTGATCATGTGGCTGGCCCGCGAGCGCGTGCGAGCCGGCCTCGCGCAGTGACGCTTCGACGGCTCGCGCGCGGATCAACGGTGCGATCGGCGCGGGCCGCATGATCCTTGCCCTGGAGACGAGCTGCGACGACACCTGCGCCGCCATCGTCGACGGCGGCCGCGTCCTCTCCAGCGTGGTCTCATCGCAGGCGAGCTTCCACGAGGAGTTCGGCGGGGTCGTCCCGGAGGTCGCATCGCGCCACCATCTGCAGCTCGTGAACGCGGTCACCGACGCAGCCCTGGGCGAGGCCGGGACCGAGCTCGACGAGCTGGATGCGGTCGCGGTCACCCAGGGCCCCGGCCTGATAGGCGCGCTGCTGATCGGGCTCAGCACCGCCAAGGCGATCGCCTCGGCACGCAGGTTGCCGCTGATCCCGGTGGACCACCTGCACGGTCATGTCGCCGCCAACTTCCTCGAGCCCGAGCCGCTCGAGCCCCCGTTCCTCTGCCTGATCGCGAGCGGCGGCCATACGCTCCTGGCGGGAGTCCGGGATACGGCCGCGCCAGAGGCGGCCCCGGACGCGAAGCGGAGGAGCCGCCGTTTGATGTTTTGGGCCAGACGCTCGACGACGCCGCCGGCGAGGCGTTCGACAAGGGTGCGCGCCTGCTGGGGCTGGGCTATCCGGGTGGGCCCGCGATCCAGCGCGCCGCGGCCGGCGGCGACCCCGAGGCGTTCGAGTTTCCCGTGGCGATGGCTCGCGACCCGGGTCTGGACCTCTCCTTCAGCGGCCTGAAGACGGCGCTCGTCTACAAGGTGCGAGAGCTCGGCTCCGAGCGCGTCGCCACCTCCCGAGCCGACCTGGCCGCGTCCTACCAGCGCGCGCTCACCGGCCAGCTGGCCGCGAAGCTCGAGCGCGCGCTCGACGCGGGCGAGTGGCCGGCGGTGGCGCTGGGTGGCGGCGTCGCCGCCAACGCCGAGCTGCGCGAGCGCGCCGAGGCGATCTGCCGGCAGCGCGGGCTGCGGCTGAAGCTGGTCCCGATCGACCTCTGCACCGACAACGCCGCGATGATCGCCTCGGCCGCCCGCTACGCGGAGCCGATCCCGTATCCCGACTATTTGGGGTTCGATGCCTTTGCGACTGGTGAAGCTGTACGAGCGGCCTGACTGCCACCTCTGCGAGGTGGCACTGGCCGAGTTGGAGGCGCTGCGCGCCGCCGGCCTGGCGTTCGAGATCGAGCGGGTGAACATCGACTCCGACGAGCGGCTGCTGCGCCGCCACCTGGAGCGGATCCCGGTGATCGAGCTGGACGGCGCGGAGGTCAGCCACCTGGGCGTGGACGCTGACGGCCTGCGCTCCCGGCTCGCTACGGTGTCCCCATGATCGAGGACGCCCCGGGCGGCGCCACGGCCCAGGAGCCGACCGAAATCGGGGACGGCGACCGCCTCTCGCTCGGGGTGGCGGCGCGCCTCTCGCGCTATCTGCAGGTGCTGACGCAGGCCCGGAAGATGGGCAAGGACACGATCTCCTCGCAGGAGCTGTCCGACTACACCCACATCAACTCGACCCAGATCCGCCGCGACCTCTCGGGCTTCGGCAAGTTCGGCAAGCGCGGCGTCGGCTACAACGTCGACTCGCTGGTGCGCGAGATCCGCAAGATCCTGCGGACCGCGGGCCAGCACAACATCGCGCTGTTCGGCGCGGGGAACCTGGGACAGGCGATCGCGAGCTCCGACATCTTCGCCGACCACGGCTTCCGCATCGTCGCCATGTTCGACGTCGACGAGGCGGTGATCGGGCGCACGGTCGGCGGCCTGGAGGTGCGCTCGTTCGACGAGCTCGAGCGCATCGTCGCCGCCGAGGACGTGGTCGTCGGCGTGCTCGCGGTCCCGGCCGAGAGCGCCCAGGTGGTCGCCGACGGTCTGGTGGGCGCCGGCGTCAAGATCATCTTCAATTACTCCGAGCAGCTGCTCCAGGTGCCGCCGGAGGTGACCGTCCACACGTCGAGCCCCGCAGTGGACCTGCTCTACGCCCTCTACTTCTATCTGACCTAGCGATGACCACGGATCCCGAAGCGCCGGACTCCGGCCTCGACCTGGAGCGGGTCCGCCAGACCTTCGAGGAGTCGACCGACTTCACGATCGGGCTGGAGGAGGAGTTCGCGATCGTCAGCCCCGACACGCTCGAGCTGGAGCATCGCTTTCCCGATCTGTTCGAGGCTGCTCAGGCCGATCCGGTGCTTGCCCCCGCCGTCCGCGGGGAGCTGATCGACACCGAGATCGAGATTCGCTCGGGGCGCGGCGAGCGCTTCGCCGACGCCGCCGATCGCCAGCGCGAGCGCCGCGACGCGCTCTTCTCGCTGGTTTCATCGAAGGGGCTGGCCCTGGCCGCGATGGGGACCCACCCCTGGGCGAACTACCTGGACCAGCGGATCATCGACACGCCGCACTACCAGCTGCTGCGGCGGGACCTCGGCTGGGTCGCCCAACGCAACAACACCTGGAGCCTGCACGTCCACGTCGGCATTCGCGGCGCCGACCGGGCGGTCGCCGTCTGCGACTGGCTCCGCGAGCTGCTGCCACCCCTGTTGGCGGTCTCGGCCAACTCGCCCTTCCTGGACCATCGCGACGCCGGCCTGCACAGCGTCCGCACCGAGATCTTCACCCGCACCTTCCCGCGATGCGGCGTGCACGAGCCGTTCGGCGACTGGGACAGCTATGCGGACCTGGTCGGCTTCCTCGGCCAGACGGGCACGGTGGTCGAGTCGACGCAGCTGTGGTGGTCGGTGCGGCCGCACCACGCCTTCGGCACGGTCGAGGTGCGGATCTGCGATGCGCAGACACTCGGGGAGGAGTCGTTCGCGCTCGCCGGCCTGATCGCGGCCTGCGTGGCGCAGACCGCGCTGGAGTACGACGAGCGCGGATACGGCGGGGTCGGCCCGCCGGAACCCGGCGGCCGCGGCCCCAAGGGGCCGCTCGGTGGCAACCAGATCGAGGAGAACCTGTGGCGCGCGATCCGCCACGGCATGGACGGCTCGATGCTCGACTTCCGCAAGCGCGCGGAGGTCCCCACCCGCGAGGTGCTCGAGGGACTGGTCGAGTGGACCGCTCCCGCGCGGGAGCGCCTCGGGGTCGAGGTGGCGTTGCCGGAACGCAACGGCGCGCAGCGCGCCCGCGCGGCGCTGGCCGACGGCGCCTCGATCGAGGAGATCTATCGCGAGGCCGTGGCTGACACGGCGCGAACCTACGCGCCCGAGCGCGTGGTTGACTCCGCCCGTGGCTGAAGAGGAAAAACAGCCCGAGAAGGACCAGCCGGCCGAGCCGGCCGCCTCAGGCGAGCCGCCGGCCGAGCCGGCCGCCTCAGGCGAGCCCCCGGCCGAGCCGGCCGCCTCAGGCGAGCCCCCCGCCGCCGAGCAGAGCGAGGAGGAGCTGCGGGCGCAGCTCGAGGACCAGATCCGCAATCTCAAGGTCGAGGACGTGATCCTGCAGAGCGCCGTCAGCATCCTCAACCTGGCTGCCCGGCGCACGGCCAAGGACGACGAGCGCGACCTGGAGCAGGCCCGGCAGGGGATCGAGGCGGCGCGGGCGCTGACCGAGATGGTCCCCGAGGACGCCAAGCCGCAGCTGCGCCAGGCGGTCTCGGAGATGGAGCTGCTGTACGCGAAGCACGCGGGCGAGGACGCGAAGCACGCGGGCGGGGACGACGGTTAAGATCCCGCGCCGCCTTTTTCCGAGAGCCATCCAGAGCCAGATAGGGAGCTGAAAGCACTTGACTGATTTTCTGACCGATTACGGAGTCGTCTTCGCGCTCGGCTGCGCCGGAGCCGCCGTCGTCTACGGGCTGCTGATCACCCAGCGCCTGCTCGCGAAGCCGGCGGGCAACGACAGGATGGTGGAGATCTCGGGGGCGATCCAGGAGGGCGCCAGCGCCTACCTGAAGCGGCAGTACACGATCATCGCCGGGGTCGGCGTCGTGATCGCCGTGCTGCTGATCCCGCTCCAGAACGTGGAGACGGCGATCGGCTTCGTGATCGGGGGAATCCTCTCCGGCGCCGCCGGGTTCATCGGCATGAACGTGTCCGTGCGCGCCAACTCGCGGGTGGCAGAGGCCGCCCGGGGCGGCATTCCGCCCGCGCTCGACGTCGCCTTCAAGGGCGGTTCGGTCACGGGCCTGTTGGTCGTCGGACTAGCGCTGCTGGGCGTGGCCGGGTATTACGGCGTCCTGGTGCTGCTCGACTTCTCCGACAAGGAGGCCGTTGACGCGCTCATCGGCCTCGGCTTCGGCGGCTCGCTGATCTCGGTCTTCGCGCGACTCGGCGGCGGCATCTTCACCAAGGCCGCCGACGTCGGCGCCGACCTGGTCGGCAAGATCGAGGCGGGGATCCCCGAGGACGATCCGCGCAACCCCGCGGTGATCGCCGACAACGTGGGCGACAACGTCGGCGATTGCGCAGGCATGGCCGCCGACCTGTTCGAGACCTACGCGGTCACCGCGGTCGCCGTGATGTTGCTCGGTGTGCTGACCTTCACGGGCGAGTACGCCCGAGAGGTTGCGATCTACCCGCTTGCCCTCGGAGGCGTCGCGATCATCGCCTCGATCGTCGGGGCGCTTTCCGTCCGCACCCGTACAGGCAACGTCGAGCGGGCCCTCTACATCGGGCTCGCCGTTTCGGCTCTGCTCTCGGCGGCAGCCTTCTACCCGATCACCGACTGGCTGATGAGCGATCCCGTCCGCCTCGGCCTGGCCGACGCCGGAGCCGACGCCGTCAGCGTCAGCGACCTCTGGCTCTGCGGCCTGATCGGGGTCGGCGTCACGGCGCTGCTGTTCGTGATCACCGACTTCTACACCTCGACTCGCTTCCGGCCGGTGCGCACCATCGCCGAGGCCTCGGAGACCGGTCACGCGACCAACATCATCCAGGGCCTGGCGCAGGGCTTCCAGTCCACCGCCGCGCCCGTACTGGTGCTGGTGCTGGCGATCCTCGGCGCCAACGAGCTGGCCGGGATCTACGGCATCGGCATCGCCGTGATGGCGCAGCTGTCGCTGACCGGCTTGATCGTCGCGCTGGACGCCTTCGGCCCGATCACCGACAACGCCGGTGGCATCGCCGAGATGGCGGACCTGCCACAGGAGGTCCGCGACATCACCGACCCCCTCGACGCGGTCGGAAACACGACCAAGGCCGTCACCAAGGGGTACGCGATCGGCTCCGCCGCGCTGGCCGCGCTGGTGCTGTTCAACGCCTTCCTGTTCGAGCTGCAGGAGGAGGATCCCGACAAGGCCCTCAGCTTCGACATCGCCGAGCCCGACGTGCTGATCGGCCTCTTGATCGGCGGCATCATGGTCTACCTGTTCTCGGCACTCTCGATCGAAGCGGTCGGCCGCGCCGGCGGCCAGGTGGTCGAGGAGGTGCGGCGCCAGTTCCGCGAGAAGCCGGGGATCATGACGGGCGAGGACAAGCCCGACTACGCCGGCTCGGTTGCGATCGTGACCGCCTCGGCGCAGCGGGAGATGATCCTGCCCTCGCTGATTCCGATCGCGATCCCCGTCGTGGTCGGCCTGCTCAGTTATCAGGCGCTCGGCGGCCTCCTGATCGGCGTCATCGTCGTCGGCATCTTCGCCGCGATCTCGATGACCGCCGGCGGCGGCGCCTGGGACAACGCCAAGAAGCTGATCGAGGACGGCTCCTTCGGTGGCAAGGGATCCGATGCGCATGCCGCCTCGGTGACGGGCGACACGGTCGGCGACCCCTACAAGGACACAGCCGGCCCGGCGATCAACCCGATGATCAAGGTCGCCAACATCGTCGCGATCCTGATCATCCCGATCGTCGCCCTGTAGCTACGAAAACACCGCTTGACACGCGCGCGGCCGGGGGCAGCCTCGGCCGCGCGTATCTTCTGTGAGCCTTGGCTAGGAGGATTCCTCGGGACGAATCGCTGGCGCGGGTGCACGGCACCGGCGCGCTCTTCTCCGCCGCCTACGGCAACGTCGGCTCCTCGATCTACTACGCGCTCGGCGTGGTCGCGCTCTACGCGCTCGGGCTGACCCCGATCACGTTCATGATCGCGGGGCTCGTCTTCGTGTTCACCGCGGCCACCTACACCGAGGCGACGGTGATGTACCCCGAGGCTGGCGGCTCCTCGAGCTTCGCGCGCCACGCCTTCAACGAGCTGGTCAGCTTCTTCGCGGCCTGGGGGCAGATGCTGACCTACATCATCACGATCGCGATCTCGGCCTTCTTCGTGCCGCATTACCTGGCGGTCTTCTGGGAGCCGCTGGGGGAGGGGCCGGGCGACGTGATCGGCGGCGATCATCCTGATCGCGGGCGCTCGCGGCCCTGAACGTGAAGGGAACGCAGGAGTCGGCACGGCTGAACCTGGTGCTGGCGATCGCGGATCTGGCGACGCAGATCGTGCTGGTCGCGATCGGGATCGTGCTCGTGCTCTCGCCCGACACCGCTCGTCTCCCAGGTGGAACTGGGCACGGCGCCGACCTGGGGCGACTTCCTGCTGGGGATCGCGGTGGGGATGATCGCCTACACCGGGATCGAGACGATCTCGAACATGGCCGAGGAGGCCAAGGACGCCGACGCGGATCGATCCCGCGCGGGGTCGGGTCTGGTGGTGCTGGCTGTGATCGGGCTCTATGCGCTGCTGCCGATCATCGCCCTCTCGGCGATGCCGGTCGAGCAGAACGCGGCCGGGCGAGTACACGACCGAGCTGGGCACAACCTACGCCGACGACCCCGTGCTGGGGATCGTCGAGAACCTCGGGCTCGGGGCCGGAATGACCGAGGTGCTGCGGGTCTACGTCGGAGTCCTCGCGGCGGTGATCCTGCTGATCGCGACCAACGCGGCGCTGATCGGCCTCTCGCGGCTGACCTACTCGATGGGGCAGCACCGCCAGCTGCCGGAGATCCTGCGCCAGGTCCATCCGACCTTCCGCACGCCCTACATGGCGATCCTCGTCTTCTCCGGCGTGGCGATCCTGACGGTGATCCCGGGCGAGACGGCCTTCCTGGCGACGATGTACTCGTTCGGGGCGATGCTCTCGTTCACGATCGCGCACGTCTGCGGTGATCCGGCTGCGCCAGACGAAGCCCGAACTCGAGCGCGGTTGGAAGCCCCCGTTGAACCTGCCCCTTCGCGGCGTCTCGGTGCCGCTGACCGCCGTGTTGGGCGCCTTCGGTACCGTGGGGCGTTCGTGGTGGTGATGGCCCTGGACCCGGTCACCCTGTTGGTCGGGGGCGGCTGGATGGTGTTCGGGCTGGCGCTCTACTTCGCCTACCGCCGCTATCGCGCGCTGCCGTTGACCGAGACGGTCAAGGTGGAGACGCTGGAGCCCCTCGGGGTCGAGGAGATCGAGTACCGCAGCGTGCTCGTCGCCTTCGAGGACGACGCCGAATTCTCGGCCGAGCCGATCGCGACGGCGGTGCAGGCTCGCGGCCAAGCGCCGGCGCGGCATCCACGTGATCTCGGTGCTGACCGTGCCCCAGAGCCTGCCGCTGGATGCGCCGCTGAAGGAGCGCGAGTCCGAGGCGCAGTCGAAGATCGAGCAGGCGAAGCTGATCGGCGGGCTGCGCGTCAGCGGCCACGTGCACCGCGTGCGCCCCAACCAGGCCGGCCATTCGATCGCCGAGGAGGCGGAGGAGATGGAGGCGAGCGCGCTGGTGATCGGGCTGCGCTACCGCGACGGGCGGCCGCTCTACGGCAAGACGCTGCAGACGGTGCTGGCGGAGCGGCCCTGCCGGGTGATCGTAGTCGGCGAGCCGGGGCGGTCCCGGGCCGCGGCGGCGGCACGGGCGAGCATGCCGAGGTGCCGGCGTGAGCCGCGAGGACAAGCCCGAGCCGCGCGCCGCTGAGCGAGGGCTACCAGCTGGCGGTGCGGATGTTCTCGGTCACGATCATCGGCTTCGGCCTGGCGATGATCGTGGTGACGCTGGCGCGGGGAGGGGGCCCGACCGCGCTCGGGGTGCTGTTCGGCGCTCATCTTCACCGGCATCGGCGCCGGCCGGCTCTACGTGTCGCTGCGCGGATGAGGCCGCGGCAACTCCTGGGGGTCCCCTTCCTGTACGCGATCGCCGCCTCGGCGGTCGGCTTCTCGATCTACTTCTCGATCGGCGTCGTCGCCGACCGCGGGCTGGGCCTGACGCCGCTGATCTTCCTCGCCGCCGGGATCATGTTCGCGATCACCACGCTCACCTACGTCGAGGGCGGAGCGATGTACCGCGAGCGCGGGGGCTCCTCGACCTTCGCGCGACACGCCTTCAACGAGCTGATCAGCTTCATCGCCGGCTGGGCGATCCTGATCGATTACGTGATCGTGATCTCCGCCGCGGCGATCTCGGTGCCCCACTACCTGACGCCGGTGTGGGGCGAGTTCGCGGGGGGCTCCGAGGAGTTGGTCGTCGCTGGGGCCGTGATTCTGCTGGCCGCCTACCTGAACGTCGCCGGCGTCACCGGCGGCGGTCGGCAGAACAGTCTGGTGCTGCTGGCGCTCGCGGACCTGGGGCTGCAGCTGCTGGTGATCCTGGTCGGCGCCGTCGTGGTGCTGGACCCGGAGCTGCTTACCGCCGAGCTGGACCTGTTCACGACGCCGAGCCTGAAGGACATCGTCTACGCCGCGGTTGTGGCCACGATCGCCTACGCCGGGATCGAAGCGGCGAGCGACCTGGCGCCGGACCTGGACTTCGAGGAGGGGGAGCTGACGCGGGTGGCGAGCGCCGGGGCGGTGATCGTGCCGCTGATGTACGCGGGAATGGCGGCGGTGGCGCTGATGGCGGTGCCCGTGGTCCCCGGCCCCGACGGCCCCGAGACGGCGCTCGCGGGCGAGTTCGTCGAGGCGCCGGTGCTGGGGGTGGTGCAGTCGTTCGAGCCCGCGTGGCTCGCCGACGCGATGCAGTGGGCGGTGGTGCTGACCGCGGTGCCGGTGCTTGTCTGGGCGGCGAACACCTCGATGCTGGGGCTGGCGCGCCACGTCTACGTGCTCGCCACCAACCGGCAGATTCCGAGCTGGGCGGGGCGCCTGGAGCGGACCCACGCGACGCCGTTCATCGCGATCGGGATCGCGGCGGCGCTGGCGTTCGCGCTCGCTGTCCCAGGCGACATCGAGTTCCTCGCCGGGGTGTACGCGTTCGGCGCCCTGCTGGCTGCGACGATCGCGCATCTGTCGATCGTGAGCCTGCGGCGCACCGAGCCGGATCGCGAGCGCCCATACCGGGTGCCCTGGAACGTCCGCGTCGGCGGCTGGGAGCTGCCGCTGCCGGCGGTGTTCGCGGCGGTCGTCAGCGGGCTGGCGTGGTTGAGCGTGATCGCCTTCCACGAGCAGGCGCTGTACGTGGGCGGCGGCTGGATGCTGTTCGGGCTCGTCACCTACGTCGTCTATCGCAAGCTGGTCGAGGAGACCTCGCTGACCGAGCGGGTGACGGTCCCCGAGGTCTCGCTGAAGAAGCAGGCCTCGGAGATCGAGTACTCGAACATCCTCGTGCCGGTGTTCGGCACCGACCTCGACGACGAGATCATCGCCACCGCGGGGCGGCTGGCCGACGCTGAGGTGAAGGAGGGGAAGCCCAACCCGCGCATGGACGTGGTCTTCGTCGCGGAGCTGCCGCTGACGGTGCCGATCGACGCGCCGCTGTCGAAGAACGTGCGCGAGCGCGCCGACCGGGCGCTGGCCCGCGCCGACCAGGTGGGGGATGAGTACGAGAACGTCGAGGTGGGGACGGCGTTCGTGAGGGCGCGCTCGGCGGGCGCCGGGATCGTCGCCGAGGCGCGCCAGCGTGGGGCGGAGGTGATCGTGATGGGCGCGGAGCCGCCGACCCGGATCCGCGGTGGCGCCGTGCTGGGCGGGCATCGGCGCCGCGCGGCCGGCCGAGATCGGGGAGGTGACGGAGTACGTGCTGAAGAAGGCGCCGTGCCGCGTCCTGCTCACCGCGCCGCCCGAGGCGCGCGAGCAGTCGTAAGATTCCGCGCGATGTTCGTTCTGATCGTCGGATGCGGCAGGGTCGGCTCGTCGGTGGCGCGCAGCATGCTGCGCGCGGGTAACGAGGTCTCGTGCATCGACGAGGACCCCGAGGCGCACGCGCGCCTGGAGGTCGGGCTGGAGAGCTCGTGGGAGGACTCCGGCGGCCAGTTCACGGTGGGCACCGGGTTGGAGACGGACGCCTCTGGAGGCCGGGGGGATCGAGAGGGCGGATGCGTTCGTCGCCTCCACCGACGGCGACAACACCAACATCGTCATCGCCCAGATCGCGCAGCGCCGCTACAACATCCCCAACGTCGTGGCCCGCATCCTCGACCCGCTGCGGGCCGAGTGGTATGCGAAGCAGGGGATGAACACGGTCTGTCCGACCAGCGTCGCGATCGAGATGCTGGAGAAAGAGCTGAACGGGGCGGGCCGCGATGGGTGAGCGGAAGTACATGATCATCGTCGGCGCCGGAAAGGTCGGCTGGAACCTGGCGCGGGAGCTGATCGAGAAGGAAAACGAGGTGACCCTGATCGAGAACAACCGCGACCGCTACCTGACGGTGGAGCAGGAGCTGGAGCACAGCATCCAGTACGGCGACGCCTCGGAGCTGTGGGTGCTGGAGCGAGCCGGCATCTCGCGGGCGGACATGGTGATCGCGGTGACCGGCGACGACGAGGACAACATCCTGATCTGCCAGGTGGCGAAGGAGAAGTACCTGGTGGACCGGATCGTCGCCCGCATCAACAACCCGCGCAACCGGCCCCACTTCGAGCTGCTCGGGATCAAGCCCTACGTCTCGGCGACCGACCTGATCCTGCGGGTGATCGAGCACGAGGTCCCCGAGTACGGGCTGGTCCACCTGCTGGACCTGCCCGAGGAGCGGCTGGAGATCATCGAGATGCTGCTCTCGGAGGACGCGCGGGTGACCGGGATGCGGGTCGGCGACCTGAACCTGCCGGAGGGCACGCTGCTGATCTCGGTGCTGCGGGAGGGTGAGGGCGGCTTCGTGCCGGGTCCCGACACCGTGCTCGAGGCGGGCGACGAGGTGCTGGCGGTCCTCGACCCGAACGTCGAGGAGGACCTGAAGGCCTTCTTCGGCCCCGACGGCGAGCCCTCGTGACGGTGGACCACCTCCGGACCGGTCTGGCGTGAAGGTCGACCATCTCCTGATCGGCGGCGGGATGGCGGCCGCCAACTGCGCGGCCGAGCTGCGCAAGCGGGGGGTGGACTCGATCATGCTGGTCGGGCGCGAGCCCGAGGTGCCCTACGAGCGCCCGCCGCTGTCGAAGGAGTACCTGCGCGGCGAGGCCAAGCGCGAGGACGCTCACGTCAACCCTGCTGACTGGTACGAGCAGAACGACGTCGAGCTGCGCACGAAGACGAACGTGATGAGCCTGGATGCCGAGAAGCGGACGGCGAAGCTGCAGGGGGGTGACGAGGTGGAGTTCGACAAGGCGCTGATAGCCACCGGCGCCAACGTCAACATCCTGCGCGTCGACGGGGCCGAGATGGAGGGAATCCACTACCTGCGCGCGTTCGGCAACTCCGACGCGATCCGCGAGGACGCCGCCAAGGCGGAGAGGGTGGTTCTGATCGGCGGCAGCTACATCGGCTGCGAGGTCGCGGCCTCGCTGACCGCCACCGGGACCGATTGCGCGGTCGTGATGATGGAGGACGTGGCCCTGTCGCGGACGTTCGGCGAGGACGCGGGGCGCTGGTTCCAGGAGGTGATGGAGTCGAAGGGCGTCGAGTTCCACGGTGGCGAGACGCTGGCGGCGTTTGAGGGAGACGAGGGCGTCTCGGCCGTGGTCACCGAGAGCGGGAAGACCGTGGAGGGGGACTTCGTGGTGATCGGCGCGGGGGTGAAGCCCGACGTGATGCTGGCGCAGAAGGCGGGCCTGGAGGTCGACGACGGGATCATCTGCGACCAGACGCTGCAGACCTCGGTCGAGGGCATCTACGCGGCCGGCGACGTCTGCTCCTACGACAGCGTGATCCACGGCCGCCGCCTCCGCGTGGAGCACTGGGACGTCGCTATGCAGCAGGGGATGCACGCCGGCCGCTGCATGGCGGGCGATCCCGCGCCCTACGAGGTCGTGCCCTACTTCTTCAGCGACCTCGCCGACTGGGCCTCGCTCGAGTACGTCGGGCCGGCCCAGGACTGGGACGAGGAGGTCTGGCGCGGCGATCGCGACGCCGGCGAGTTCTGCGTCTTCTACCTGAAGGACGGCAAGGTCGCCGGCGCCCTCTCGGTCGAGCGCTCCGAGGATCTCGGCACAGCGCGCGAGCTGCTGGCGGACGGGGTGGACGTGTCGGGCAAGAAGGACGTCCTGGCCGACGCTGGCAGCGACCTGAGTTCACTCACGGCCTAGCCTCCTGGCGCGACCCGGAGCCGCTCGCGGGCTGTTCGCGGCCGCTCGGGGCGGCATCGCTACGCTTCCGGGGCAGCTCACTGGGCCCTGGTGTAATGGCAACACGCCAGTCTCTGGAACTGGAATTCGGGGTTCGAGTCCCTGGGGCCCAGCCTGCGCCCCGAGGTTGGCGCCTAAGTCACGCTATGCGTGCATAACCCGCCAACCTTGCGGCCCCACGGCACCTGCGGGTGACGGCGGGGCATCCTGCTACCTTGCGCGCGCGATGGGGCAGATTCGCCTGATTTCCGTGCTCGCGGTGGTTCTGGTCGCGGCCGTGGCCCTCGCGGCCTGCGGCGGCGACGATTCGCCTGAGCAGCCGATCGTGATCCCGACCGAGGCGTCGACCACCGGGTCGTTGCCGAAGGACGAGTTCATCGAGGAGGCGGACGCGATCTGCGCCGAGGCCAACGCCGCAATCCAGGAGTACGCCGACACCGGCCAGGGCGTGACCGCGGCGGCCGAGATCGCCGACCTGCGCGCGGGCGTGATCGCAGACATCGAGGAGCTGGGCCCGCCCGAGGAGGACCGCGAGACGCTCGACGAGTTCCTCGCCGCCATGGAGGGCCAGGTCGAGGCCGGCGAGAAGATCGCGCTCGCGCTCGACCGCGAGAGCGACACACTCGCCTTCGAGGAGGAGCTGACCGCCGCGAAGGCCGAGGCCGCCACCGCCGCGTCGGCCTACGGCTTCGAGGAGTGCGGCGCCGAGACCACCGGCAGCGCCACCTCCGGCACCACGGGTGCCACCGACAGCTCGGGCGGCACCGTCGCGCCCGCGGCGCCCGTCACGCCGGCTCCCGCCGCGCCCGCGCCCGCCGACGGCGGCGTCACCGACACCCCCGACACGGGGTCCGGCGGCGGCGTCAGCCCGGGCGGCGGCGTCAGCCCCTAGGCCGCCAGCTCCGCCCAGCTGCCGTACAGCGCCGCGTAGCGGCCGCCGGCGGCGATGAGGTCGTCGTGGCTGCCGATCTCGGCGATCGAGCCGTGCTCCAGGACCGCGATGCGGCCGGCGCCGCGGATGGTCGAGAGGCGGTGGGCGATCACGATCGCCGTTCGGCCCTGCAGCAGCCGCTCGAGCCCCGACTCGATCGTCCGCTCGGTGCGCACGTCCACATTCGAGGTCGCCTCGTCGAGGATGAGGATGCGGGGTTCGGCCAGCAGCGCCCTCGCGAACGCGATCAGCTGCCGCTGTCCGGCCGAAAGCGCAACGCCACGCTCGCCGACCTCCGCCTCGAAGCCGCCGGGAAGGCGCCTGATGAATTCGCCCGCGCCGATCGCGTCGGCGGCCGCCTCGACCTCCTCGGCCGATGCGGAGGGCCGCCCGAAGTAGATGTTCTCGCGCACCGTCCCGCTGAACAGGAATCCCTCCTGCGGCACGATTCCCAGCTGGCTGCGCAGGCACTGCGCCTTCAGCTCACGCAGGTCGTGCCCGTCGACCAGCACGCGGCCGCGCTGCGGGTCATAGAAGCGCGCCACCAGCTTCGCGAAGGTGCTCTTGCCGGCGCCGGTCTCGCCCACCAGCGCCAGCGTCTCGCCGGCGGGGATGTGGACCGAGACATCGCGCATGGCCCAGTCGCCACCGTCGTCGTCCACCGCCCGACCGTCGAGCCCGCCTGCCTCGCCGCGCTTTGCTCCCGACGAGCGCTTGACCCCGGCGACGCGATCCCGGCCGTATGAGAACCAGACGCCCTCCAGCTCGATCTCGCCGCGCAGCGGCCGCGGGTCGATCGCGTCGGGCGCGTCTACCAGGTCGGGGTCGGTATCCAGCAGGTCGAAGATCTTGTCCAGCGCCGCCATCCCCTGCTGGTAGGTCGTGTACAGGTTGGAGAGCTGCTGGATCGGGTCGAAGAAAGTGGCCAGGTAGCCCACGAAGGCGACCACGACGCCGATCTGCTCGGCCCGCGCGTCGCCGCTCAGGTCGAGGGCCTGGTAGCCGCCGAAGATCAGGATCACCGCTGTCCCCACAGCCGACAGCAGCTCGACCGCCGGGAAGTAGGAGGCGTTCAGATAGACCGTCTTCATGTTCGCCTGCCGGTTGAGCTCGTTGAGCTCACCCATGCGGCTGACGTGGCGCCCCTCCTGGGCGAAGCTGCGGACCACCCTGATGCCGCTCAGGGTCTCCTGGAGGTACGCGGTCACCTCCGCGATCCGCTCGCGCGTGATCCGGTAGGCGCTGGAGGCGACGATGCGGAAGACGATGCTGGCGATCGCAAGCAGCGGGAAGGTGAGGAAGACGACCAGCGCCAGCCCGGTGTCGAGGAAGAGCAACACGATCACGACCCCGAGCAGCGTCAGCGTGCTCTGGAACAGGGTGACGACGCCGGTGCTGATCAGCTGGTTGAGCGCGTCCACGTCGTTGGTGATGCGCGAGATCAGCACCCCGGGCCGGTTCCGGGTGAAGAAGCCGATCGACATCTTCTGCAGGTGGGTGAAGATGCGGAGCCGCAGGTCCTGGAGCGCGCGCTCGCCGACCCAGCCCACCAGGTAGGTCTGCACGTAGCTCGCGCCCCAGTAGAGGAGTGCCACTCCCATGAAAGCCGCGACGATCAGGTAGAGCTGATCGAACGACGGGTTATCTGATGCGATCTCCGAAGTCGCCAGGCCCGCCAGCGCCGGCGGTGCCAGCGCCGCCCCCGTGGAGATCAGCAGCCCGACGAACATGGCGGCCACCTGCTTGCGGTAGGGGCGCAGCAGCGTCAGGAGCCAGCGCACCTTGCGGCCGCGCTGGTCCTCCCCGCGGACGAGACGCCAGAGTGAGCCCAAAAGCAGCAACACGGCGCGCAGGCGCGTGTCCTGGTGCTCGTAGGTGCCTTCCTCCCGCCCCTCGGCTTCGATCACCTCCTCGACGGCGCGCTCGCGCGCATCGCCGTTCTCGGCCGCCGCTCGATCCGGCTCTGACCCATCTCGCTGCCGCTCGCCCCTCACAGCCGCACCAGCTCCTCGCGCTCCTCCAGATCGCGCTGGAGGTAGACCGAATCCTCCAGGCCCTTCTCGGCGATCTCCTCGTACAGCGGGCAGCGCTCGAGCAGCTCGTCGTGGGTGCCACGGTCAACGATGCCGCCGCGGTCCATCACCACGATCTCGTCTGCAAGCGAGATCGTCGAGAGACGATGGGCTACGACGAACGTCGTGCGCCCCTCCATGGCCTCGGCCAGGCCCTTCTTGATCTCGGCCTCGGTGCGGGCGTCCACCGACGAGGTGGCGTCGTCGAGGATGAGGACGCGCGGCTCGGCCAGCAGCGCCCGCGCGATCGCGACCCGTTGGCGCTGGCCCCCGGACAGCGTCAGCCCCCGCTCGCCGACCACCGTCTCGTACCCGTCGGGGAGCTCGCTGATGAACGTGTGCGCCTGCGCCCGCCGCGCCGCCGCCTCGATCTGCGCTGGAGTCGCGTCCGGGCGCGCGTAGGCGATGTTGCCCGCCACGGTGTCGGAGAACAGGAAGCTGTCGTCGGCGACGAATGCGATCTCGTGGCGCAGCGAGGCGAGATCCACCTCGCGGATATCGGCGCCATCGATCAGGACACGGCCCTCGCTGGGGTCATACAGCCGCGCGAGCAGTCCCACCAGGCTGGTCTTGCCGGACGCGGTGGGTCCCACCAGCGCCACCGTGCGGCCGGGCTCGACCTCCAGGTCGATGTCGGTCAACGAGGGCTCGCCGCCGTCGTACCGCAGGCTCACTCCCTGCACCGAGACCCGGCCGCCTCCCGGCGGCAGCGCCGGAGCCCCAGGCGGGCTGGTCATCGACGGCTCACGGTCGAGGATCTCGAACATGCGGTTGCCTGAGGCGACGGCCCGCTGGGCCATGCTCAACGACATCCCGAGCCAGCGCACCGGCCCCGAGAGCAGCTGGAGGTAGATGAAGAAGGCCGTGAAGTCACCGACGGAGAGGCTGCCGTTGATCACCTGACGCCCTCCGACCAACAGCACCACGGCCAACCCGATGTTCGGCAAAAAGCCCATCAGCGGCGTGTAGAAGGACTGCAGGCGGGTGGTGAACATGCTCTGCTCGAAAACCCGGTCGACTGCCCGGTTGAATCGAGCGAACATGTGGCCCTCGCGCGCGAACGCCTTCACGATCCGGATGCCCGAGATGCTCTCCTCGGCGTCGGCGGTGAGCTCGCCGACCCTCTGTTGCACCTCCTGTTCGGCTGGGCGGTTGCGGCGGCTGTAGCGGGTGGCGGTGGCGATCAGGAAGGGAACCGGCGCCAGCGCCAGCAGCGCAAGCAGCGGATCGAGCACGAACATCACAGTCGCCGCGAACAGGATCGTCAGCGCGCTCTGGCTGATCCAGATCAGCCCGTAGCCCAGGAAGAACCGGATCGATTGCAGGTCCACGGTCGCCCGTGACATCAACTGCCCCGTCTGCTGGCCGTCGAAGAAACCCAGCTCCAGTTTCTGCAGGTGCTCGTAGAAGACCTGACGCAGGTCGTACTCGACGTCCAGGCTGACCCTGCCGGCGATCAGGCGCCGACCGAGCGTGAGCGCCAGCCGCAGCACCCCCGCCGCCAGCAAACCCAGCGCCAGGGGCAGGATGTCGTCGCGGTTCCCGTCCTTGATCGCGTCGACAGCGCTGCCGATCAGCAGCGGGATCAGCACCGTCATCCCCATCGCCAGCCAGGCCAGCGCCAGGGAGAGGATCAGCGGGCGCCGGTAGGGGCGCAGGAAGCCGAGCAGGCGGCGGAAGGTTGCCACCCTTCGACTATACAAAGTGAAGTAATGAGCGCCGGCCCGGGCGCGAATGCGCGCCGCCCGCGCCCGGGTCAACTACGCTGAAACCGTGCTGACCGAGTTGGTCACCCGTCCGGTGCAGGCGGTCGTCGCCCTGATCGAGCTGCCCCTGACGGCGCGCCGCAGCCTGGAGGAGGTGAACGAGCTGATGGAGGTCTCGCGCCGCCAGCTCGAGACCATGCAGCGCCAGACCGACAGCGCCCTCGACCAAGCCCAGCGAATGAACGAGCTGCTCGCGAGGGTGGTGAGGCTGACCGAGCCGATCGAGAAGGCCCAGCGCGGCAGCGAGTACGTCGCCGGCGGTCTGCGGCGAGTCATCTTCGGCGACGACCCAGTCGCCCCCGGCGGCGCGGAGTCCCTGGAGGGAACCGCCGAGCGCATCGAAAAGGCGGCAGCCGAGGCCGAGCTGGCCGCCGCCGACGCCGAGCGCGCCGCGCTCGAGGCCGAGGACGCGGCTAAGGGGGCCGAGGGGGCCGCGGAGGACGCCCAGGAGCAGTGAGCCGTCCCGCGGCCGGCCTTTGCGACAGCTGCCGCCACCAGCAGCTGGTGCCCAACACCCGCGGGTCGGTGTTCTCGCTCTGCGAGCGCTCCCGCACCGATCCCTCCTATCCGCGCTATCCCCGGCTCCCGGTGGAGCGCTGCGCCGGCTACGAGCGGCGCGGGCGGCGAAGCAGCGGGTGAAGGCCCCGCTCGAGCGCCCCCGCCGCTAGGGGGAGGTGGTCCCGGTCCCGCCCTCGGGGGTGGGCGGCGGCGTGGTCGGGGTGGGGACGGAGGTGGTGGGGACCGTCGCCGCCTCGGCCGGGGCGGTCACGGTGGAGAGGTCGGGCTCCTCCTTCTCACCGCAGGCGGCGAGCGACAGCGCCACCGATGCGGCCAGGGCCGTCGCCGCGAGGGCTCGCGGCGGCCGTCGTCGTGACGCCTCGCGGCTCATCAGCTCTCAACGTAGCGGACCTCCGTGGGCTCCCGCGGCGGCCCGATGACCCGCGCCAGCAGCAGGCTGCCCTCGAACAGCAGCACCAGCGGCACCATCGAGATGACCATCGTGATCGGGTCGGTGCCGGGCAAGAGCATCGCCAGCACCGCGATCACGAGGATCGCGTAGCGGCGGTTGGCCGCGATCTGCTGCGGCGTGAAGATGCCGAGCCTGGTCACGGCCAGCACGCCGATCGGGATCTGAAACAGGATCCCGACGGCGATCGAGGTGAGCGCGAAGAAGCTGTAGTAGTCGCGCGCCCTGATCTCGATGTTGAACTCATCGGCGTTGAAGTTGAGCAGGAACTCCGTCGCCGCCGGCATCACGACGAAGAACGCGAAGACGACGCCGGCCACGAACAGCAGCGGTGCGAGCAGTAGAAACGGCATCACCGTGCGACGCTCCCGCGGCTTCAGCGCTGGGAGGGTGAACGCGTAGGCCTGGTAGAGCAGCACCGGCAGCGTCAGCAGGATCGCGGCGTAGGCGGAGATCGTGAGGGTCGTCGTGAACGGCTCGGCGACGCCGAAGGTGATCGGCTCGCGATCGCCGGGCAGGGGGGCGTTGGCCACCTCCAGCAGCAGGTGGTTCTGCCAGAAGCAGAGTGCCAGCGCCACCACGAAGGCGGCGAGCGAGACGATCAGCCGGGAGCGAAGCTCGTCGAGGTGCTCGACGAGCGTGACCTCGTCAGTGTGCGCTATCGGCCGCTTCAAGGCTCGGCTTCGGCTCGTCTTCCTTCTTCTCGCCGCCGATGGATCCCTTGAACTCGCGGATCCCCCGGCCCATGGACTTGCCCAGCTCGGGCAGGCGCTTGGGGCCGAAGATGACGAGCACGACCACCAGCACGATCGCGATCTCGAGTGGTCCGATGTTGGGCATGTGCGCTCCGTTTCA
This sequence comes from uncultured Solirubrobacterales bacterium, assembly GCA_963813725.1. Lineage (GTDB taxonomy): Bacteria > Actinomycetota > Thermoleophilia > Solirubrobacterales > 70-9 > VGBV01. The sequence continues at coordinate 8,695 of CAWFAI010000001.1, read as the reverse complement.
GGTGGCTCAGGCGGCGGGACCGCCTCGGTCGATGTGGGTAGTTCGGGCTGGCCCCCGAGCCGGATCAATCGGCCCCTCGCGCCGACTTGATCTGCGGCTGTTGTGATCCGAGCGTCCGGAGAGTGCGAATGGGGAGGGGACAGGGCAGGTTGCAGCTGGAGAAAAGGGCCTGCCGGATATCGACAGTTAGGAGCGGTATGAGCAGCGCAGAGCCACGTACGCCCGCCGAGGGCTCCGCGGCGCGGAAGGTCCTGGAGGACCCCGTATCGCGCCGCAAGTTCATGGCCCTCACCGGCGGCACCGCAAGCCTCTCGGTCCTCGTCGCAGCCTGCGGCGATGACGACGATGAGGGAACGACCAGCACGACCGAAACCACCGCGAGCGACGACGCCCTGGCCCAGTTCGGCGAGGGCGACCTGGGGATCGTCAACTACGCGTTGACCCTGGAGTACCTCGAGGCGGCCTTCTACGACGAGGTCGCGAAGAGCGGCCTGTTCAAGGGCGCCGACCTCGCCCTGATCAGGAAGTTCGGCGACTCCGAGAACCAGCACGTCGTCGCTCTGACGTCGACGGCCAAGTCGCTGGGCGGCAAGCCCGCGCCGAAGCCGAAGACCCAGTTCGACCTCTCGGACGCGGAGACGGTCCTGACCACGGCGACGGACGTCGAGAATCTCGGCGCCGCGGCGTATCTGGGCCAAGCCGCCGCGATCGAGAGCCCGCAGGTTCTGGCGGCGGCCCTCTCGATCCACTCGGTCGAGGGACGCCACGCGGCCGCCCTGAGCCAGCTCACGGGCAAGCCGATCACCCCGGACGGCCCGTTCGCGGCGCCGGCCGACGCCCAGACGGTCCTGGACTCCGTCCAGCCGTTCATCGTCAGCGTGACCACGACCAGCGAAAGGAGACAGACATGATTGATCAGCAGATCGCAAATCCGGCGCTGGCCGAGGTTCAGGTCGAAGACGACATGAGCCGCAGCGCCTTCATCGCCAAGGGCGCGATCGCGGTCGGCGCCGTCTATGGCATGACCATGGTCGGGCCGTTCGTGCGCAAGGCCCTGGCGCAGGGCGACATGGGCGACATCGACATCCTCAATTTCGCCCTCACCCTGGAGTACCTGGAGTCGGCGTTCTACGACCAGGCCAAGATGCAGGTGAAGGGGCTCGACGGTGACGCCACCGAGCTCGTGGACCTGATCGCGAAGGACGAGGCCGAGCACGTGGCCGCCCTGTCGGCCACTGTCAGCGACCTCGGCGGCACGCCCGCCAAGGCGCCCGCCGTGGACTTCGGCAACGCGTTCGCCAACCAGGGCGCGTTCCTGGACCTGGCGACGACGTTCGAGGACACCGGGGTCAGCGCCTACAACGGCGCCGCCCCGTCCATCCAGTCGAAGGACCTGCTGGCCACGGCCGGCACGATCGTCCAGATCGAGGCGCGCCACGCGGCCGCGATCCGGCTGCTGAACGGCGAGGAGCCGGCGCCCGAGGCGTTCGACCCCGAGCTGGACATGCAGCAGGTCCTGGACGCGGTCGATCCGTTCGTCAAGTAGGGGTAAGCCCAGGGACGGGCGGCAGGAAGGGGCCGGGGGCCGGGCGCAAGCCCGGCCCCCGGCGCGTAAGGTCCGGGCATGCCCGAGCGCGACCTCGACGTAGTCGTCTTCGGCGCCACCGGCGTCACCGGGCGCCTGGTCGCCGCCTACCTCGCCCAGCGGGCGGAAGCCGCCGGCGCGCGCTGGGCGGCCGCGGCGCGCAACCGCGAGAAGCTGGACGGGATCCTGGCCGAGGCCGGGGTGCAGGACGCGGAGCTGATCGAGGCCGACCTCGGCGACACCGACTCCCTCGCGGCGATGGCCTCGCGTGCCAAGACCGTGCTGAACATGGTCGGGCCCTACACGCTCTACGCCCGTCCGGTGATCGAGGCCTGCGTGGCGGGCGGCGCCCACTACATGGATCTCACCGGCGAGATTCCCTTCGCGCGCCGCGTGATCGACGAGTTCGACGAGCGCGCCAAGGAGGCCGGCGTGAAGGTCGTGCAGGTGAGCGGCTTCGAGGCGCTGCCGCCCGACCTCGCGGTGCTGCTGGCCACCGAGACGGCGCGGGAGCGCTGGGACGAGGGCCTGGCGCAGGCCGACCTGGAGGTGACGACCGCGCCGCCGGGCCTGCCGGCCCCCTCCGACGTGCTCTCGGGCGGGACGCTGCAGAGCATGGCCGCGATCACGGGCGACGACAACGCCGGCGCCGCGACCGACCCGGCGGCGCTGGTCGACGCCGCCTCGGCCGAGCTGGTGCGGGTGCGCAGCCCGATCGCGTTGGCGCCGCGGCGCGGCGACGGCGGAGCGGTGATCGCTCCGATGTCCCCGGCCGCCTTCATCAACCCGGCGGTGATCCAGCGCTCGGCCGCGCTGCTGGCGGCCGAGGAGGGGAGGCCCTTCCAGCCGTTCCGCTACCGCGAGGGAGTCGCCATCCGCGGGCCGGCCGCGACGCTGCCGCTGCGCTACGCGGCCGCCGGCGCGCTCTCGGCCACACAGGCGGCGATGGCCGCCGCGATCCGCTCACGCCCCCAGATCCGCCGCCGGGTGGGCGACGCGATGAGCTCGCTGCTCCCGGGCTCGGGATTCGGGCCGAAAGGGGAGGGAATGGAGGATTGGAAATGGGGCCTGACCGTGGACGCCCTCACGGTCGGCGGCCACACGGTGCGCGTGGACCTCGACGCTGATGGCCATCCCGGCTACCTCGGGACCGGGCGGATGCTGGGGGAGGCGGGTCTTCTGCTGGCCGAGGCGGACGGCACCCCGAAGCGGTCCGGCTGCCTCACCCCCGCGACCGCGCTGGGCACCGGCAGCCTGCCGCGGTTCGAGCACGCCGGGATGCGGTTCTCAGTGTCGTGAGCCTGCCGGAGGTGGCATCGAAGCTGGACGACGCCGTCGGGCTGACGCTCGATAGCGCCGAGGACGGCATCGTGTCCCTGCGCCTGGAGCCCGGTGAGGTTGCCGTGGTCACCGAGGGCGACCTCAGCTACCTGCACGGCGGCGCGCTCGCCACGTGCATCGACACCGCGGCCTGGTACGCGGCCGAGAGCGCCGCGCCGGCGGACGGGACCGACCCGGCTGGTGAGTGGGTCGTCGCCTCGCTGCACATGGAGGCGCTGAAGCTGGCAGGGGATGAGCCCCACCGGGTGACCGCGCGCTGCCTGCGGGCGGGACGCACCCGCGCAGTCGTCGACGTCGAGATCGCGCCCGAGGCGGACCCGGAGGGGACGCGGACGGTCGGGCGCGTCAGCCTCGCGCGGGTCCCCTCGTCCACAGCGGCCTGACGCCCCCAGCGCCCGCGGCACCGGACCCGCCTAGCCGGCGACCGCGGCCCCCTGGCTCTCGACCGCGGCGGTGAGCGCGTCGAGCACTCGGTCCGCGGTCTCGACATCGGCGTTCGGCCCCATCAGGCCGACCCGCCAGATCGCGGGCGCGTCGGGGCCCAACCCGCCGCCGACCTCGATTCCCTCCGCCAGCAGCGCGGCCTGGACGGCCTTGCCGTCGACCCCCTCGGGGACCCTGATCGCGGTCAGCGGCGCGAGCTGGTGCTGGGGCTCGGCGAGCAGCTCGAAGCCGGCCTCGGTCGCGCGGCCCTGCAGGCGCCGGCCGGCTTCGTCGTGGCGCTCCCAGCGCCGCTCCAGGCCCTCGGTGAGCGTCCCGCGCAGCACCTCGTGCAGGGCGTAGATGTGGAGGATGGGCGCCGTGTGGTGGTAGGTCACGGGGCGCTTGACCCAGTAGCCCTCGAGCAGGCCCAGGTCCGTGCAGAACGGCACCGGCGTGCGGCGCGTGCGGATGCGCTCCATCGCCCGCTCGGAGACGGCGATCGGCGACATCCCGGGCGGCGAGGCGAGGCACTTCTGGGTGCACGAGTAGGCGTAGTCGATCCCCCAGTCGTCGAAGTCGAGCTCGACGCCTCCAAGGCTGGTGACGCAGTCGGCCATCAGCAGCGTCTCGGAGCCGGCCATCGCGGCGCCCAACTCGGCCAGCGGGTGCTCGCTGCCGGTCGAGGTCTCGGCGTGGACGACGGCGAGCAGCCGCGCGCCGGGATGGGCCTCCAGCGCCTGCAGCAGGCGCTCGTTGGGGACATGCTCGCCCCAATCGGCGTCCACCTCCACCACCTCGGCGCCGTGCCGGCGCGCGATCTCGGCGATCCGCCGCCCGAAGTAGCCGTTGACCCCGATGATCGCCACCTCACCGGGCTCGATCAGGTTCGCGATCCCGGCCTCCATGCCGGCGGTGCCGGTGGACTGAAGCGGCAGCACCAGGCCCGCCCCCTCGGCGCGATAGACGCGCCGCAGCATCGACACCAGCTCGGCCAGGATCTCGTGCAGGCTCGGGTCGAGGTGACCCAGCATCGGCTCGCGCATCGCGGCCAGCGCAGCCGGGTCGACGTTGGTGGGCCCGGGGCCGCAGAGCAGCCTCTCGGGCGGCGAGATGGGGGCCAGGTCCTCTCCCACGGGCCGCCCACCCTGCCAGGGAGAGGGTGTGATTTCAAGCTAAGAAAACCCGCAAATCAATAGCTCTCTATCTATATCCTCCGGTGCCCATGGCGGTCACCGTGACCCAGCTGGCGGCCTTCATCTCCGTCGTGCGGCACGGATCCGTCACGGCCGCCGCGGAGGAGCTGGTGGTCACCCAGCCCTCGGTCTCGGCCGCGGTGGCGGCGCTCGAGCGCGAGCTCGGGGTGAAGCTGACCGAGCGGGTGGGCCGCAACGTCAGGCCGACGCCGGCGGGGGAGGCCTACTCGCGCTACGCGGCCGACATCCTCGGCCTGCTGCATCAGGGCGCCGAGGTGGCCGGCGAGGTCGCCGCCGGCGCCAGCCGCCACCTGCGGATCGCAGCGGTCACCACGGTCGGCGAACATCTGCTGCCGCCGCTGATTCGCGCCTTCCGCGAGGATCACCCCGAGCTGGACGTGAGCCTGCACGTCGGCAACCGCGAGGCGGTCTTCCGGCGGCTCGGCTCCCACCAGGCCGACGTCGCCGTTTCCGGCCGCCCGCCCGATGACCCCGCGTTCGAGGGCCAGCCCTTCGCCGACAACGAGTTCGTGATCATCACGGCCCCCGACGACCCGCTCGCGAAGCGGCCCTGGGTCGCGGTCGAGGAGCTCGCCTCACGGCCGTGGCTCATGCGCGAGCAGGGCTCGGGAACGCGCCGGCTCTGCGAGACCTACTTCGCATCGCACCAGCTTCAGCCCCAGCTGCTGACGCTGGGCTCGAACGGAGCGATCAAGAACGCCGCCCGCCAGGGCCTGGGGATCGCGCTCCAATCCGACGCCGCCGTCGAGCCCGAGCTGGGGTTCGGCCTGCTGGCGACGATCCATCCGCGCGGAGGGCTGCCGAAGCGAAACTGGTACGTCGTGCGCTCGACCGTCGGTCCGGCGTCCGAGCCGGTCAGGATCTTCTCCGACTACCTGCACTCGCCCGCGGCCGGGCGGGCGATCGCCCTCGGCTCAGGTGTGAAGCGCTGAGTCGGCGCCGGTGACGCCGGGCAGGTGTCGGTCGTGCGGGTCGATCCCCGCGCCCACCTCGGCGCGCGTCGAGACCAGGTGGTAGAGCAGCAGCGTCTGAGCCAGCGCCAGCGACTCCGAGCGGTGCAGCTCGGTCCCGACGGTGAACTCGCCCAATCGCTGTGCGCGGAGGTGGCTGGCGTACTGCATCCGCTGCCACACGGCCTCCTCCAGCTCGGCGGCGAGGTCGGGGTCGGTGTCGCCCGGGATCCGCAGCAGCGACTCGCCCTCGCGCCGGATCAGGGTCGGGCCCTCGCCGTCGGGCCCGAGGATGGGGGAGAGGTCGGGGTGGCGCAGGGTGTCGCGCAGGATCATGTGCGCGTCCAGCCGCTCGGGGTTCTGGGCGGCGGGATCGTTGCCTGTGCGCGGCACGAACGAGACGACGATGTCGGCGTGCGCCCGCTGCGGGCGGATGTAGGCCTCCACGTCGCGCTCGCGCCGGTCCAGCTCGGCCAGGACCTCGTGGGTTGTGTAACCGCGGCGGGTGCAGTCCCGGGTCAGCTTCCAGGTGCGCCGCAGCTCCTCGGGGGGCGCGAGGAAAACGCGGATGTCATGCGCGTCGCGGAGCTGCTCGGAGTGGAAGCCGAGCAGGCCCTCGACAACCACGTAGGGGCTGGGGCGCACGTACTCGGGCGCGCCCAGGCTGCCGCTGCGGTGGTCATAGACCGGCTTCAGGATCGACTCCCGCCCCCGCAGGTGCTCGAGGTGCTGGCTGAGGATGTCCAGGTGGCTGGCCGCGGGGTCGAGCGGCGTGATCTCCATCTCGGCGCGCTGCCGGCGCCCGTAGCGGTGGTAGTCATCGCCGCTGATGAAGGAGACGCCGTGGCTGCCGAGGATGCGGACGATGCCGCGCGTCAGCGTGGTCTTGCCGGCGGCGGAGTCGCCGACCACCCCCAGGAACACGGGCCTGGTCACCGGCTAAGGATGCCACGAGCCGCTAGCTCAAGTGGCAGACTTTCTGGCGTGCGCAGACCTGCTCTGGTGGCGGCGACCGTGGTGCTGATCCTCGCCGTCTCGCCAGCGGCGTCGCCCGGGTCGGGGCCCGCCACGCGTGCCGCCCGACACCTCCACGCCGCTGCCGGCGGGGCGCGACGTGATCGGCTTCCGCCGGGAGTGAGCTAGGCGCCCACCGAGGAGAGCTTGCGCTCCTGGCGCTCCTCGATCAGCTCGATCTTCGTTAGCAGGTGCTCGGCCATGCGCAGGGAGGCGGCGTCGATCAGGCGCCCGTCCAGCGAGACGGCGCCCTTGCCGTCCCGGGAGGCCTCGTCCATCGCCTCCATGATTCGGCGCGTGCGCGAGATCAGCTTGTCGTCGGGCGAGAACACGTCGTTGGCCAGTTCGATCTGGCTGGGGTGGATGCACCACTTGCCCTCGAACCCCAGGATGGAGGCGCGGCGGGCCGCGACCAGGTAGCCCTCGTCGTCGCTGAAGTCGCCGAAGGGGCCGTCGATCGGCCGCAGGCCATTCGCCCGGCAGGCGACCGCGATCCGTGACAGCGCGTAGTGCCACTGGTCGCCCCAGTGCAGGTCGCGGTCATCGGGGCCGCCGCCGTTGGCGTCGGTGATCACGGCGTAGTTGCGGTCCGAGCCGCCGATGGACGCCGTCTGGCTCTGCATCGAGGCGGCGTAGTCTGCGACGCCGAAGATCAGGGCCTCCATGCGCTCGGGGCAGGCGGCGGCGATCTCCTCGACGTTCAACATCCCCGGGGCGGTCTCGATCAGCGCCGAGATCCCCAGCCTCTGCTCGAATCCCATCGAGTCCTCGATCTGGGTCAGCAGCGTTGCGACGAGGTGGATGTCGCCGGCGCAGCTGGCCTTCGGAACCAGGATCGTGTCGAGCACGTCGCCGCAGGCTTCGACCACGTCGATGATGTCGCGGTAGCAGTAGTGCGTGTCGAGCCCGTTGATGCGCAGGGTCACCGTGCAGCCGCTCCAGTCGAGGTCGCGGAGCGCCTCGATCACGTTCGCGCGCGCCGCCACCTTGTCGTCGGGGGCGACGGCGTCCTCGAGGTCGAGCATGACCACGTCGGCCCCCAGCCCCGGTGCCTTGTTCAGCATCGGCAGGCTGGTGCCCGGGACGCACAGCTCGCTGCGGTGCAAACGCACTGGGATCGGCATCTCTTCCTCGCTCCTTGGACGACTGGGGAGGGGCGGAAGTGAACCTGTCCCGGCGACTGAGATCAAGCGCATTGTCGCGCGGACACATAGCCAAAAGGCTGTGAATCGCCCGGACGGCTTAGTCAAATACCTACGTCAACCCGATGCCGCACCGGCTTCCCGGCCCCTGCAAATGAAAGGGGCGGCCCGGCTGGCCGCCCCTTTCGCCTCAGGAAAAGGAACTGACTACTTCTTCTTCTTTTTCTTGCTCTTCTTCTGCTTGCAGGTGTCCTGGTCGGTCGCGGTGGTCGAAGGACCAACGTCATATGTCGTGACCGCCTGGAAGTTCAGCTTCCCGGTGCTGCACCTGGCCATGATGTAGTACTGCTTGGCCTTCTTCTTTTTCTTCTTCTTGGCCGAGGCCGCGGCCTTGCCCTTGCCGGGCAGCAGCACCTTCCCGACCGTCGTCTTGAAGTCGCTGATCGCGAGTCCAAGCGGCAGCGGCGGGACCGGCACGTCAAGCACCGGGCCGAAACCGGGGACATCGGTCTTCTGGATGGTCCCGATCAGCACGGTCGTCGTGCCCGCGGTCGTTCGGCTGTGAAGCAGCACGGATGGCGTTCCTGTCGGCTGCGTCCCGTTGAACACGGTCACGACGGCGGTGATGCCGGCGATCGGGCCGACGATCTCGGCGCTTCCCGTACCGATCTGCGCCGCCGGGCACTGGGCCCTGGCTGCCTCTGTCGTCGAGGTGCCGAAGCCCGCGCCGTTCGGATCGCACTGCGAGAGGCCGGTGGCGTTGATGACGCCGTCCTTGGGGAAGTAGACCCTGGTCTTGTTCGCCTTCCTGTCGACCGCCCCCGTGGTGCCCGCGTAGTGGGTGATCACGTCCACGAACAGGCTGTTGATCGGGCCCAGCTTCTTCTTGTCCTGGGCGGGACCCGTGACGTCGCCCACCAGGCTCTGCCCTTGAAGCGTGTAGTCGGCCTTGGCGACGCCGCCGACCGAGACCGAAAGGGCCAAAGCCGCGAGCCCGGCGATCCCAAACTTGCTGATTCGCATATC